>NZ_JAAGBB010000004.1 GCF_018129085.1 Plastoroseomonas hellenica | reverse complement strand
CGTGCCGCCGGGCGCGCGGGTGGGGGGCGCGCCGGCGCGGTCGCTCGGGTAGGGCGGCTGCCCGCCGCGCGGACGCTCCGCCCCCCGGGGCCTCAGGCGCCGACCGGATTCTCCAGCCGGCCGATGCCCTCGATCTCGATCTCGACGCGGTCGCCCGTGGTCAGGATGCGCGGCGGCACCATGGCGTAGCCGACGCCTTCCGGCGTGCCGGTCATGATCACGTCGCCCGGCAGCAGGGTGAAGCCGGCCGAGAGCTGGTGGATGATCTCGGGGATGTCGAAGATCATCTTGCTGGTGCGGCTCGATTGCCGCTGCTCGCCGTTGATCCAGAGCTTGATCGCGAGGTCCGTGGCGTCGAGGTCCTCGGCCGGGATGATCCAGGGGCCGAGCGGGCAGGAGCGGTCCAGCGACTTGCCCTTGAACCACTGCCCGTGGCGGCGCTGCAGGTCGCGGCCGGTGACGTCGTTCGCGATGGTGTAGCCGAAGACGTGCTTCAGCGCGTCCTCGCGGGCGATATCACGGCCGGCGGTGCCGATGACGAGCGTCAGCTCCGCCTCGTAGTCGAGATACTTGGTGACCGTGCCGTGGCTCGGGATCTCGGCATGCGGGGCGATGACGGTATCCGGCGCCTTGGTGAAGAATTGCGGGTATTTCGGCACCTCGGACTGGGTGATGCCGCGGGTGCGGTCGCCCTCGGCGACATGGTCCTGGTAGTTGCGGCCGACGCAGAAGACGTTGCGGTGCGGACGCGGGATCGGCGCCAGCAGAGTGACGGCATCGGCAGCGAGCAGGGCGGCTTCCGGCGGCGCCTCCGCGATCGGGCGGATCGCCGGGACGACAACGGGGCCGGCCTCGATCAGCGCCTGCATGGAGGTGAAGCGGATGCCTGCCGCCGCCAGGTCGAGCACGCGCCCGCCTTCCAGCATCAGGCCCGGGCGGGGGCCCGAGGTATCGGTGAAGGTGATGAGCCGGAGCGCGGCCATGCGGGCGTTTCCCTTGGTTGGTCGGCCGCAGGGGAGCGCGCCACGGTCCGGCTGTCCACCCTCCTTCGCCAAGGCTTCGGAGGGTTGACGCCTCACCCCCACCCCGCGGCCGCAGGCCGCCACCGGAAAGGCCGGGCTGCGAGGCGTCAGCCGATGCAGGCCGAGGCCGCGAATGCGGCCGCCGGCGCTTGAGGCCAAACAAAACTCGCTTCGGGGCCACACCCCAGAACCTCAGTCAAATTTAGCGAGACGCACCGCGGTGTGGCCCCGAAGCGTATGGGGCGAGGGCATGACCAGCAGGCAGTTGTCATGCGGCGTGCGGATCTCGGCCTCGCCGTCGAGCGCGATCAGGGTGTTGCGCTCCGGAATCACCTCGCCGCCGCGGAATTCACGGAGGAAGGTGAAGCGGCAGGTGGTCGCGGTCACCGTGCGCGTCACATGCGCGATGCGGCCGCGCGGCAGCGCAGCCTCTCCGCGCGCCGGCGGCAGCAGGCTGAGCTTGCGCGCCGCGCGGCGGAAGGAAGCCTCCATGGTGGCGACTGTCGCTTCCTCCCAATGCTGCCCGGCTTCGATCAGCAGGGCGGCACGGATTCCGTCGGCATCGGCGAAGCGGGCATAGTCGATGATGCGCCGGCCGGCGGCATGGCCGTCATCGGCGACCACCACCGGCGGCACGCCAATCTGCGCGGCGAGCTGCGCCGCGCGCGGCGAACGGCCGGCCAGGATCAGTGCATCGGAGGGCCAGAGCATGGAATGCAGATCGAGCACCACATCGGCTTGATCGATCACCGGGCGGAGCTGCCGCGCGCGCTTCAGTTCGCTCGATTTGCGCGGGCCGGCCAGCGTGGCTTCGTCCCAGACCCGGTTCATGTCTTCGTCGATGAAGCGGCTGGCGGTCGGGTCCTCTGGCGTGAAGCGCGCATAGGCGTCGAAATTGGCGAAGGCCAGCGTGATGCGGCCGCGCAGCGGCACGGGGCGGGTGCGCAGCAGCCGGTCGAGCAGGATGGCGCCGGCGATCTCATTGCCATGCACCAGCGCCATCACCAGCAGATGCGGGCCGGGCTCCTCGGCGGCGAAGCTGTGGACGCCGGGGATGCCGGCATTGCCGTCCTGCCAGGGGGCGAGGTCGGGGGCCGCCAGGTTCACCGGGAAGCGCGGCGGTTCCGGGCGGTCGGGCAGAGGGCTGGCGGGCGGGGGCGCGTCGGGCGGCATCGGGACCGTATTCAGACGAGCGCCGCCATCCGCGTGGCCGGCATGGCTGCGATTGTCCCCACCGTCGATGCTTGCGCCCGTGCGCCCGCGTTCACGTCCGCATCTCCCCTCGTTGCCCCGCATCCTATACGGGTCGACGAAAGGCGCAAACGGGCGGCTCGTTTCGCCGGGAAGGCCGGCCGCGTCGCGGCGCCGGGCTTGTATCCGGAAAACCCATGCCCTGGCGATCGTCTGCCTGGGGCGGCATCCGGGCCGAGGTCAGCCGTTCGGGCGTGGCTCCGGCATCGCGAGGAACAGCAGGGTGCCGATGACGACCGCGCCCGCGAAGACCGCGATGGCGGCGCCGATACCGCCCCAGGCGGCGGCGGGGCCGGATGCGGCCTGGAGCACCGCGGCGCCGCCGAAGAAGGAGAGGTTCACGGCCGCCAGCGCCCGGCCGGTCTGCGCCGTGGGCACTGCGCCGCGTGCCAGTGCGAAGCTCAGCGGCTGCACCGAGACCGCGAGGCCGAAGGCGAACAGCAGCGCGAGGTCGATGCCGGCCGGCAGCCGCGCCGCGGCCAGCATGGCGAAGATCAGCGCGGCCGCGACCAGGTGCCCGATTGCGAGCACCGCGCGGCGATGGCCGAGATGGCGGTCCAGCACGCCCGCCATCGCCGGCCCGATGATCAGCGACAGGGTCGCGACGAAGAGGACATGCCCGGCCTCGATGCGAGTCAGGCCCTTCACCTCCATCAGCCAGGGCCCGCCCCACAGCCCGCGGATGCCCATCACGACAGCGAAGGACGCGAAGGTGAGCGCCACCACCCCCCGCAGCGCCGGCGAGACGGAGAGTGCCAGCGTCTCCCGTGCGTCGCGCAGCAGGGTGCGCGTCGGGTCGCGCGGCGGCGGCCTCTCTCGCACCGTCGCGAAGACGAGCGCCATGGCGACCAGGCCGAAGCCGGTGGAGGCCCAGAAGCCGGCGCGCCAGCCATGGGTTTCGACCAGCCAGGCGAGCGGGCTCGCCGAGAGCAGCATGCCGGTATTGCCGACCGCCTGGAGCAGCCCCGACCAGAGGCCGAAGCGGGCCGGCGTCAGGATGCGTGCGGCATAGGTCATGGGGCAGAGCAGCATGCCGGAGCAGCCGAGGCCCATGGTGACCTGCGCCAGCAGGAAGCTCCATGGCCCGGGCGCGATGGCGGCGACGGCGGTGCCCGCGCAGACCAGCGCGAAGAGGGTGAGCGAGACCGGGCGCACCCCCCAGCGATCGAGTGCCACGCCGAGCGGCACCTGCCCGAAGGCGAAGGCGAAGAGGAAGCCGCCGGTCAGCGTCGCGAGCCCTTCCGCCGTCACGCCGAGGTCGCGGGCCAGCACATCGGCCGCGATCGCGGGCAAGGTGCGCACCGCGTTCGACAGCACATGCCCGAGTGCGAGCACCAGCAGCGGCACGACCAGCGCCGCCGACGCCTCCCGCGTCCCTTCGGTCACAGCATCAGAGCCTTTTTGTGATTGGCGTGTGTGAGTGGCGTGTTTCTGGTTGGCTTGAGGGGTCTTAGTTCCGGAAGATCTTGCCCGGGTTGAGGATGCCTTTGGGATCGAGCGAGGCCTTGATGCCGCGCATCACCGCCAGCGCCTCGATCCCATGCTCCTGCTCCAGGAACTCGCGCTTGCCTAGGCCCACGCCATGCTCGCCGGAGCAGGTGCCGCCGAGCGCCAGGCCGCGGGCGACGATCGCCTTGTCGAGCGCCCAGGCGCGCTCCAGCGCGTCCGGCTCATCCTCCGGCACTAGGATGACGGTGTGGAAGTTGCCGTCGCCGACATGGCCCACGATCGGCGCGGTCAGGCCGGAGGCGAGGATGTCCTCCTTGGCGCCAAGGAGGGCTTCGGCGAGGCGGGAAATCGGCACGCAGACATCGGTCGCGATGCCGCGGCTGCCGGGGCGGAGCGCGATGCAGGCCCAATAGGCGTCGTGCCGCGCCTTCCAGAGCTTGTTCCTGGCCTCCGCATCCGCGGTCCAGGCGAAGCCCAGCCCGCCCATGTCGGTCGCGATCGCCTCCACCGTCTCCGCCTGCTCGGCGACGCCGGCCGGGCTGCCGTGGAACTCCAGGAACAGCGTCGGCAGCGCGGAAAAGCCTTCGAGCTTGGAGTAGCGGATGCAGGCATCCATCTGCACCTCGTCCAGCAGCTCGATGCGGGCGACGGGGATGCCGGCCTGCATGGTGGCGATGACGGTCTCGACGCAGGCGGCGAGCGTCGGGAACTGGCAGACGGCGCCGGAGATCGCCTCCGGGATGCCGTGCAGGCGGAGCCGCACCTTGGTGATGATGCCGAGCGTGCCTTCGCTGCCGATCAGGAGGCGGGTCAGGTCGTAGCCGTTCGCGGCCTTGCGCGTGCGGCCGCCGGTGTGGATGACGCGGCCATCGGCGAGCACCACTTCGAGGCCCAGCACGTTTTCCCGGATGGTGCCGTAGCGCACGGCGTTGGTGCCGGAGGCGCGGGTCGCGCACATGCCGCCGATGGTGCAGTGGCTGCCGGGATCGACCGGGAAGAACAGCCCCTGGTCGCGCAGGTGGTCGTTGAGCTGGTGGCGCGTGACGCCGGGCTCGACCAGGCAGTCCATGTCCTCCTGGTTGACCTCCAGCACCGCGGTCATGCGCGAGAGGTCGAGCGAGATGCCGCCGCGCACCGGGTTCACATGACCTTCGAGGGAGGTGCCGGCGCCGAAGGCGGTGACCGGCACGCCATGCTGGTGGCAGAGGGTCATGAGGCGGCTGACCTCCTCCGTCGTCCCCGCGAAGGCGACGGCGTCTGGCAAGGTCGGCGTGGTGGTGTCCTCGCCGCGGCTATGTTGCTCGCGCAGCGCCTGGTTGGTGCTGATGCGCTCGCCGAGGAAATCGCGGGCGGCAGCGATCACGGCATCGACGGGGCGGGGGCTGATGGTGTTCACGGAATGGCGTCCTGGTCGTCACGGGAGAGCGGGCAGGTCAGGCAATGCGGCCCGCCGCCGCCCAAGGTGAAAAGACTGAGCGCCGGGTCGAGGACGGTCAGGCCCTCCGCACGCAGCGCGGCGTTCAAACCCGTGCTTTCGCGCGCCGATATCACGCGATCCCGCCCGAGCGAAAGGATGTTGCAGCCGAGCGTCATCGCCGCCGCATAGGGGACGGGGATGGTGCGGATGCCGTGCTGCCCGAGCCAGCCGAGGAAGGCCGGGTCGAGCACGTCGTGGCAGGCGACGGCGAGGCCGGGGGCGGCCATGCAGAACAGCACGTCGAGGTGCAGGAAATGCTCGTCGAAGGGCTCGATCCGCACCTCCCAGCCTTCGCTTCGCAGCCAATCCGCGAATTGTTCGGCCCCCGCCATGTCGGTGCGGCCGCCGGAAGCGCCGACCACCGCGAGGCCGGGGCGGATGATGTGGATATCGCCGCCTTCCAGCGTGCCGGCCGAGGATTTGCGCCAGAAGCGGCCCGCGTGGAAATCGATCAGGCCAGCGTATTCGCCGCGCCGCTCGCGTCGCTCCAATTGGCAGAGGACGGGGCCGCGATGCGTCACCACCACGCTGTCGCGCGTATAGACCATGTAGGGCAGATGCGGCTCGGGCGTCAGCGTATGCACGCGGGCGCCGCCCTGTTCCAGCGCCGCCACCAGCTCCGCATGCTGGGCCGCGACCTGGGCCGCGGTCGGCGCCTGGCGCGCTTCGGCCAGCGTCCGCCGGGCGATGCTGTTGGTCGGCAGCCAGCGGAAATGCGTGGGCGGGCAGACCAGCACATCGGTCAGCGGGCCGGTCTCGGATGCGACGGTCCAGGGCGTCATGCAGAGCAGGGTGACGCGCTGCGTGGGGAGCGTCCAGCATCGAGTCCGCTGATTTGACGCGCTCCGGACGCGGGCCAATTTGTTCTGCGAGCAGATTCACGCCTTCGGGCGGGTTCCGCCCTTCGGCGATCTGCTCTAGCGTCGGGTCGTCGATACGGAACCGTCCGGAGGAAGAGCGTGGCGAACAAGGTCAAGGAAGCCTGGAAAGCGGGCCGGGCAGTGGTGAACGGGTGGCTCGCCATCCCCTCGGCCTTCAGCGCCGAGATGTACAGCAAGGCCGGCTGGGACAGCGTGACCGTCGACATGCAGCACGGCGTGCAGGACTACCTCTCCTGCGTCGCCTGCTTCCAGGGCATGCAGCCCTCCGGCGTGACGCCCATGGTCCGGGTGCCCTGGAACGAGCCCGGCATCATCGGCAAGGTGCTGGATGCCGGCGCCTATGGCGTGATCTGCCCGATGGTGAACACGCCGGAGGAAGCCCGCGCGCTGGTGCAGTATTCCAAGTACCCGCCCGCCGGCACCCGCAGCAACGGCCCGATCCGCGCCGGCGCCTATGGTTCCTCCGGCGGCTATCAGAAGACCGCGAATGACGAGATCCTCGTCATCCCGATGATCGAGACCAAGCAGGCGATCGAGAACATCGAGGCGATCCTCGACGTGCCCGGCATCGACGGCATCTATGTCGGCCCCTCGGACCTCTCCTTCTCCTATGGGCTGGAGCCGAAGCTCGATGTCGAGGATCCCTTCGTCCTCAAGATCTACGAGAAGCTACTGGCCGAGACCGGCAAGCGCGGCATCGCGGCGGGGCTGCACAATGGCAGCGCGGCCTATGCCAACCGCATGATCAAGATGGGTTTCAAGCTGGTGACCATCGCCAACGACGTCGGCGTCATGGTGGCCGCCGCCAAGGCGGCGGTGATCGAAGCCCGCGGCTGAGGCTTTCGCGCGGGTCGGGGCGGCAACGCCCGACCCGCGCCATTTCAGGGGCGCCCCTGCGCGCTGCGCGAGGGCGCGAAGCCCTGGGCATCCGGGCGCACCAGCGGTACCAGATGGGTCAGCGCCTGGCGCGCGATCGCGGCGCCGAGTTCTTCCGAGACATCCTCCGTGTGCGCCCAGTGCACCCCGGCCCAGATGCGGGACTGGGCGCAATCATGCGATGCCGCCGCGAAGGACTGGAAGCGCTGCGAATAGATCTGCTGCACGCCGAGCGAGCGGTAGGTGAAGGGCGTCGAAGCGCCGAAGAAGCTCGCCATCAGCGCGGCGCCGACGGCGCAGTCGGTCGCGTGGCCGGAGGGGTATTCCGGGAAGGGCGGCGTGTTGATCAGCGGCATCCAGTCGGGATCGGGCGTGACGCCGCCGCCGCCGATCTGGATCGCGGTGACCGGACGCCAGACGCTGTAGCGTTCCTTCGCCTGCCAGATGATCACCGCCGCGTCGTCCATCGCGATCGCGATCAGGGCCAGCGCCCGGGCGCTGCCCCAGAGCCCGTCCGCCGGGCGCCGCTCCTCGAGCAGCGTGACCGCCGCATCCATGAAGCCGCGATGCGAGACCTGGTTGGCCCAGAACAGCGCGGATGAAGTCTGCGCGGCGGTGCGGGTCGACTGATCGCGCCGGCCGACGCGGCGGACCTGCTCCGTGTCTCGCCGATAGATGTCGCTGCCGAAAGCCGGCGGCGGCGGGATCAGCGCGGTCGCGGCCTCGGGCGTGAACAGCAGCGGCGCGGTGGTCGGCACCACGTCGCGCTGGAAATCGGTCGGTGTCGGGCGCCAGCGCCAGGGGCGGTTGCTGACGGAAAAGGAGGAATAGGGCGCATAGCCGTCGAGCTCCCGCCGCTGCAGCGCGGCGTTGGCGACGGCACGGCCGAGGGCGACGCCGGCGTCGCGCGCGGGTCCCGCCGGGACGCGGGCCATCGCCGCCGCATAGGGTGCTTCGCGGTCGGGTGTGCGCCCCTGGCCGAGCCGCGTCAGCACCTCATGCGCGACGGTCGCGATCGCGGCTTCCGGGGAGGCGGCTGCGCCGCGCGGTTCATCCGCTGCCCGCGGCGTCCAGCGAGTGTAGCGCGGCTGGATGGCGTTCAGGGCGTCATGGATCGCGGGGAACAGGATGGAGAGGGTGTAGCGGCGCATCTGCCCGCCATCCAGCCGGTCAACGACCGCGACCCATTCCCCGACCGCGTCGGCGGCGCGGGCGGGAAGAGCGAGGACGGACAGTAGTGATGCGGTGAGAAGAAGGATGGCACGGGGCCGGCGCAGGGCGCGACGCGGCGCTGATCTTTCCAAGACGGGACTCCTCTCCCCAGAATCGCAGCCTAGCGGGTCTTCGGCGGCAAGGCAGCCGGACCCTTCGGCGGTGCCGGATTGGTGGGCAGGGCGCGGCCCCGCGCAATGGCATCCTCGCCGAACCGCTTGCGGAGCGCCTCGACCGCCGCCCAGCCGGCCGCGCGCCTCGGCGCGGTGGGGTCGGCGAGGTCGCCGCGATCCGCATCCGCCGCATCGGCGAGCGGCTGCGCGCCGATGCCGATCAGCCGGAAGGCGGTACGGCCATCCGCTTCCCGCGCCAGCAGGGCGCGGGCCGCCGCGAACAGCGTGTCGGGCAGCAGCGTCGGCGAGGGCAGGCGCGCATGCCGGGTGCGGTTGCGGAAATCGGCGGTCTTCAGCTTCAGCACGACGCCGCCGGCGGCGAGCCGCTTCTCCCTGAGACGGCGCACCAGCTTCTCGCAGAGCCGCCAGAGCGGGCGTTCCAGCGCGGCGGGATCGCGGAGGTCGCTGTTGAAGGTAGTCTCGGCGCTGACCGACCTGGTCTCGCGGTCCGGGTCCACGGCCCGGCTATCCTTGCCGCGGGCGCGGGCGGTGAGCGACGGCCCGTCCTCCCCGAAGCGCAGCGCCGCCTGCTTCGGATCGAGCACCGCGAGCTGGCCGAGCCGGGTGATGCCGGCGGCCGCGAGCCGCTTCTCCATCGCCGGCCCGATGCCGGGCAGCAGCGAGACCGGCTGCGGGGCGAGCCAGGCGGCGGCCTCCCCGGCGCCGATCATGGCGAAGCCGCGCGGCTTGTCGCGCTCGGCGGCGAGCTTGGCCATCAGGCGGTTGGCGGCGAGGCCGACCGAGACGGTGACGCCGATTTCGCGCTCGACGGCCTGGGCGAAGCGCGCCAGCACGGCGGCGGGCGGTGCGCCGTGCAGCGCTTCGGTGCCCTTCAGGTCCATCACCGCCTCGTCGATCGACAGCGGCTGCAGCAGCGGCGTCAGCGCCTCCATCAGGGCGCGGATGCGGCGGGCCTCGTAGACGTACTTCGCCATGTCGGGCCTGATGACGACGGCGTCCGGGCAGGCCGCCAGCGCCTTGAACATCGGCATGGCGCTGCGCACGCCGCGGGTGCGCGCGATGTAGCAGCAGGCCGAGACGACGCCGCGCTTGCCGCCGCCGACGATGACCGGCCTGGTCAGCAGCTCCGGCCGGTCGCGCTTCTCGACGCTCGCGTAGAAGGCGTCGCAATCGACATGCGCGACCGAGAGCGTCAGCAGCTCGGGATGCGTCGCGATGCGGCGGCGGCCGCAGCGCGCGCAGGATGCCATGGCCTCGTCCGCGATGTGGAAGCAGTCGCGGCAGAGGCTCGGCATGATCAGAGGCCGTATGGGAATGGATGCGGAGCGTCCTGACGGGGCTTTTCCGCCCCTGCCGCGCCGGCCTCCTCGCCCATGCAGCCGGCATCGGCTGCGTCGGCCGACCCGACAGGAGCGAAAAATCCCTCGCCAGCCCGCCTCCGCCCCATTCCCATACGGCCTCTCAGCCGCCGCTGTCCCAGAGGCGGGCGGCGCCGAAGACGCCGCTGGAATCGCCATGCTTCGCGCGCACGACCGGGGTCTCGGCATGGTCGCTGAAGACGTGGCGCGGCATCAGCCGCGGCATCGCCTCATAGAGATGCTCCATGTTGGAGAGGCCGCCGGCCAGCACGATGACATCCGGGTCGAGGATATTGACCACCATCGCCAGCGCGCGGGCCAGCCGGTCCGTGTGCCGGTCCAGCGCCGCCTGCGCACGGCAGTCGCCGGCCGCGGCGCGGGCCGGCAGGCCACTGGCGTCGCGGGCGCCGGGGCCGTCGGCATCGGCGGCCAGCGCCGGGCCGGAGAGGAAGGTCTCCATGCAGGCAGGCCGGCCGCACCAGCAGCGCGGGCCGGCGAATTCCTCGGCGGACATCCAGGGCAGCGGCGTATGCCCCCATTCGCCGCAGACCCGGTTGCGCCCTTCCAGGATGCGCCCGCGGGAGACGATGCCGCCGCCGACGCCGGTGCCGAGGATGACCGCGAAGACCGTCTCATATCCGGCGCCGGCGCCATCCGCCGCCTCGCTCATCGCGAGGCAATTGGCGTCGTTGGAGATGCGGACCGGCCGGTGCAGCCGCTCCTCCAGGTCCTCGCGCAGCGGCTTGCCGTTGAGCTCCTGGGAATTGGCGCCCCGCACCAGGCCGGTCGCGGGGCTGAGGCTGCCGGGGATGCCGATGCCGAGGCTGCCCTGGGCGCCGAGCTTCGCCTCCGTGGCCTCGACCAGGCCGGCGATGGTCTCGACGGTGGCACGGTAGCCGCCGGGCGTGGGGCTGCGCTCCCGCAACAGGGGGCGGCCATCCGGGCCGAGGGCCACGATCTCCACCTTGGTGCCGCCGAGGTCCACGCCGAGCCTGATGTTCATAAGGATCGTGTTCCCCGATCCTTATGGTTATTTCAAGCCTCAGGCGCCGGCGCAGCCTCCGGCTGCTTGGCTTTCGCGCTGTCGGGTATGCGCCCGGCGCCGCGGTTGGTCGCGCGCGGGCCGCATTCGCGGCCTCGGTCTGCATCGGCTGGCCTCGCAGCCCGGCCTTTCCGTTGGCGGCCTGCCGCCGCGATCTGCTGGTGGTCCCGCTTGCCCCGGGCCGCGCTCCGTGGTGCGGTGGGCCCATGTCCGAGACATTGCTTGACGTGAAGGGCCTGAGCTGCCCCTTGCCGGTGCTCAAGGCGAACAAGGCGATGCGTGGTCTGGCCCCCGGCGCCAAGCTGACCGTGCTGGCGACCGACCCCGCCAGCGTCGCCGATTTCCGTGCCTTCTGCCGGGAAACCGGGCATGCCCTGGTCGCCTTCAGCGAGGATCAGGGCCTGTTCCGCTTCGTCCTGAAGAAGCGGGAAGAGCCGGCGGCATGAGCCTGCTGCTCCTCACCCACCGCGCCTGCCTGGGGCATGATCCCGGCCCCTACCATCCGGAATGCCCGGACCGGCTGCGGGCGGTGGTGGCGGCGCTGGAGGCCGAGGAGTTCTCGGACTTGATCCAGGGGGACGCGCCGCGCGCGACCGAGGAGCAGCTCACCCGGGTGCATCCGCTGTCCTATGTGGAGGCGATCCTCGGCATCCGGCCGGAGCCCGATGAGCGGGTGCCGCTCGATGGTGACACCATGATGTCGCATGGCAGCGCCGAGGCCGCGCTGCGCGCCGCGGGTGCCGCCGTCGCCGCGGTCGATGCGGTGATGGGGGGCGAAGTGCGGCGCGCCTTCTGCGCGGTGCGGCCGCCTGGCCATCACTGCGAGCCCGCCCGGCCCATGGGGTTCTGCCTGTTCTCGAACGCCGCCATCGCCGCCCGGCATGCCCAGGCGGCGCATGGGGTGGCGCGGGTGGCGGTGGTGGATTTCGACGTCCATCACGGCAACGGCACCCAGGCCTGTTTCGAGGCCGAGCCGAGCCTGCTCTATGTCTCCTCCCATCAATGGCCGCTGTATCCGGGCACCGGGGCGGTGACGGAGACCGGGGTCGGCAATATCGTGAACGGCACCCTGCCGCCCGGTGCGGACGGCGCCGCCTTCCGGGCGCTGTGGGAACGGGCGCTGCTGCCGGCGGTCGAGGCCTTCGCGCCGGGGCTGCTCATCATCTCGGCCGGCTTCGACGCCCACGCCGCCGACCCCCTGGCCCAGCTCCGGCTGCGGGAGCCGGATTTCGCCTGGTTGACCGCGGCTCTCTGCGCGGTCGCGGAACGACACGCGGGCGGACGGGTCGTGAGCCTGCTGGAAGGGGGCTACGATCTGGCGGCGCTCGGCGCCTCGGCTGCCGCGCATGTGCGGAGCCTGCGGGATAGTTGAGCGCGAAGCAGATCGCCGCAGGGCGAATGCCCGAAGGCGTGAATCTGTTCGCGAGCCAAACTTGGGCAGATTCGCCGCAGGGCGAATGCCCGAAGGGCGTGAATCTGTTCGCGAGCCAAACTTGGGCAGATCGCCGTAGGGCGAATGCCGGGAGGCGTGAATCTGTTCGCGAGCCAAGCCTGAGCCTATATCCGGGCTGGACCATGGGCTTTCCCCCTGTATGGTCCGGCCCAACCAGATGCCGGAACCGGAACCTGATCGCCATGGCCGCCGCTGACGCCCCGCTCCCGGATGTTGCTTCCCTGTCCTTCGAGGAGGCGCTGGCCGAGCTGGAAGGCATCGTGAAGACGCTGGAAGGCGGGCAGGGGAAGCTCGAGGAATCGGTGCGCGCCTATGAGCGCGGTGCCGCGCTGCGCCGGCATTGCGAGGCGAAGCTCGCCGAGGCGGAGCAGAAGGTGCAGGCGATCGTGGAAGGGCCGAGCGGCGCCACGCTTCGGGACGTGGAGTGACCGACCTCGCGGCCGCATTGGCCGAGGCGGCGGCCGAGATCGACGCCGCGCTCGACCGCGTGATCCCACAATCGGAGGGCGACGAGTCGCGGCTGTTTGAGGCCATGCGCTACGCCGCGATCGGCGGCGGCAAGCGGCTGCGCGGCTTCCTGGTGCTGGAAGGGGCGAAGCAGTTCGGCGTTGGGCGCAGCGCGGCACTCAGGGCGGCGGCGGCGGTCGAGATGCTGCATGCCTATTCGCTGGTGCATGACGACCTGCCGGCCATGGACGATGACGATCTGCGCCGCGGCAAGCCCACGGTGCACATCGCCTTCGACGAGGCGACCGCGGTCCTGGCGGGCGACGCCCTGCAGGCCAATGCCTTCTACGTGCTGTCGCATGAGGAGACGCATGCCGATCCGGCGGTGCGCGCCGAGCTCTGCCATTGCCTCGCCCGCGCCGCCGGGCCTCGCGGCATGTGCGGCGGGCAGATGCTGGACATGCTGGCCGAGCAGGCCACGGCGCCGCTCGAGGAGTCGGCCATCGGGCGGCTGCAACTCCTGAAGACCGGCAAGTTGATCGAATTCGCGGCCGAGGCGGGCGCCATTCTCGGCAAGGCGCCGCCGACCCTGCGTCACGCCTTATCGGCCTATGGCCGCGATCTCGGCGCCGCCTTCCAGATCGCTGACGACCTGCTGGACCTGACCGCGACGCCTGAACAGGCGGGCAAGGCGACCGGCAAGGACGCGGCCGCCGGCAAGGCGACGCTGCTCGGCCTGCTGGGGCCCGAGCGCGCCAAGCTGCAGGCCGAACGCCTGGCCCAGCAAGCCGCCCACCATCTGGACAGTTTCGGGGAACGCGCCGATCTGTTGCGTGCGCTCGCCACCTACGCGATCGAGCGGAGGAATTGAATGACCCGTCCCGTCACGCCGCTGCTTGACCGTATTCGGGAGCCTGCGGATTTACGGAACCTGTCGGCGGAGCAGCTGAAGCAGGTTGCTGGTGAGTTGCGCGCGGAGACGATCGACGCGGTGTCGGTGACGGGCGGTCACCTGGGGGCCTCGCTCGGTGTGGTCGAGCTGACGGTTGCGGTGCATGCGGTGTTCGAGACACCGCATGACCGGCTGATCTGGGATGTCGGTCACCAGGCCTATCCGCACAAGATCCTGACGGGTCGGCGGGAGCGGATCCGGACCTTGCGGCAGGGCGGGGGCTTGTCCGGGTTCACGCGGCGGTCGGAGAGCGAATACGACCCGTTCGGTGCGGCGCATTCCTCGACCTCGATCTCGGCGGGTCTCGGGATGGCGGTGGCACGCGAGCTGAAGGGCGAGGAGCGGCACGTCATCGCGGTGATCGGCGACGGGGCGATGAGCGCCGGCATGGCCTATGAGGCGATGAACAATGCCGGGGCGAGCCGGGCCAACCTGATCGTGGTGCTGAACGACAACGACATGTCGATCGCGCCGCCGGTGGGGGCGATGAGCGCCTATCTGTCGCGGCTGATCTCGTCGCGGCCGTTCCTGTCGATCCGGGAGCTGATGGCGAAGATGGCGCGTCGGTTCCCGCGCCCGCTGGAGCGGGCGGCGCGGCGGGCGGACGAGTTCGCACGCGGGCTGCTGACGGGTGGCACGCTGTTCGAGGAGCTGGGGTTCTACTATGTGGGCCCGATCGACGGGCACGACATGGACCACCTGATGCCGGTGCTGCGCAACCTGCGCGACACCGACCACCAGGGCCCGATCCTGCTGCATGTGGTGACGCAGAAGGGCAAGGGCTACGCGCCGGCGGAGCAGAGCGCGGACAAGTACCACGGTGTGGCGAAGTTCAACGTGGTGACGGGTGAGCAGGTGAAGGCGCCGCCGGGCCCGCCCTCGTACACGAAGGTGTTCGCGAAGGCACTGATCGCGGAAGCGGCGGCGGATGATCGGATCGTGGCGGTGACGGCGGCGATGCCGTCGGGGACGGGTCTGGACGCGTTCGGCAAGGCGTACCCGAAGCGGAGCTTCGACGTGGGGATCGCGGAGCAGCATGCGGTGACGTTTGCGGCGGGGATGGCGACGGAGGGGATGAAGCCGTTCTGCGCGATCTACTCGACGTTCCTGCAGCGGGCCTATGACCAGGTGGTGCATGACGTGGCGCTGCAGAACCTGCCGGTGCGGTTCGCGCTGGACCGGGCGGGCCTGGTGGGTGCGGATGGCGCGACGCATGCGGGGTCGTTCGACATCGCGTATCTGGGATGCCTGCCGAACATGGTGCTGATGGCGGCGGCGGATGAGCTTGAGCTGATGCACATGGTGGCGACGCAGGCGGTGCTGGACAGCGGCCCGAGCGCGCTGCGCTACCCGCGGGGTGAGGGGCTGGGGCTCGCTCTGCCGGAGCGGGGGACGCCGCTTGCGATCGGGCGCGGCCGGGTGCTGCGGGAGGGGACGAGCGTGGCGATCCTGTCCTACGGGGCGCGGCTGGGGGAATGCCTGACGGCGGCGGAGGATCTTGGGACGCGTGGGCTGAGCTGCACGGTGGCGGATGCGCGGTTCGCGAAGCCGCTGGATGTGGAGCTGGTGGAGCGTCTGGCGCGGGAGCATGCGGTGCTGATCACGGTGGAGGAGGGCTCGGTGGGGGGCTTTGGCTCGCTGGTGATGCAGCACCTGGCGTGGACGGGTCTGCTGGAGACGGGGTTGAAGCTGCGTCCGATGGTGCTGCCGGACCGCTACATCGACCACAACAGCCCGGTGAAGCAGTATGACGAGGCCGGGCTGAACGCGCCGCAGATCGTCGCCGCCGCACTCGCCGCCATGGGTGAAGCAAACGCGCAACCCGCCCGCGCCTGACACGTCGCGGCGCCCGGCATCCTCCGTTGCGGGCCGTGGCGCCGGAGGGCACGGCATGACCGATGGCGTTCCGAGCTGGCTGGCCCGGTGGGGCAGGAGCATCGCTTCCGTCTGGCGCGGGGCTTCCCATGGCCGGCCCATCGGCCCTGGGGACCGCAGCCCCGAACGAGCCGCACTGGCCCGCGCGATCGCCTCCATCCCCTTCCGGCGCATCGAGACCGATGGTCAGGCGGCGCTGGCGGCCTGGGAGCGGCTGCGGGCGGAGGGCGAAGGCTGGCCGGTGGTGGTCGGCGGGGACGGGGACCTGGTGCGCCTCGCCGAATGGCTGGAAATCGGGGATGCGCGGTCCGCGGAGGCGATCCTTGCCGCCGCCGAAGCACTCCGCTTTCCGGACGCCCTGCACGCGCTTCGTGCCGAGGAGCGGCAGCACTTCGAAGCGATGACCGGCGGCGGCAACGGGCCGGGATTGCCGCCCCGGGTGAACCGGCTGAGCCTTCCGGATGGCCAGTGGCAGGCGCTGTCGCCCGAGGAGATCCGCGGGCTCTGGGAGGACAGTGCCCGCCCGAAGGGGGCACCGGCGATCGGCGAATGGCCGGATGTGCCGGAGGGGGGGCCCGGGCTTACGGTCGCGCGGGACCACCAGGACCACCCCCTGCCGAAGGTGCATATCCTGGTGCTCCCCACGCGGGACGGCACGGCGGCCCCGGCCTTCCTGAAATGGGGCGGCTGGAACGCCAATCCCCCGCCGGAGCTGCATGTCGCGGCGCTCCGGTCGTGGCGGGACCGCCATGGCGCGGAACTCGTCGGCATCAGCAACGATGTGCTCAACCTCCGCGTGACGCGCCGGCCCGAGACACGGGAGGCAGCGCTGGCGCTGGCCCGGGAGCAGTCCGTCTATTGCGAGGACATCGTCCTGCAAGGGGTGGGCACGCTCGCCCCGCTCGCCGCGATCCTGATGGCGAGCGACTGGTGGTATTTCTGGTGGGATTGATACTCGGCGGAGAAAGTCCTGACTTTCGGAGCCGGGTATCGCGCGCAGGGTTGGTGTGGCGGCTGCGCGCAAGGCAAAGACTTGGATTGGCTTCCGGCTTGCCCGGCGCCCGGCGGCCGGTTACTCTGTTTCAGAGATGACGCAGCGCGCCCTCCTTCCTGGGCTGACCATCGGGCGTTCCGCCCGCGGCGACGCACGTCCGGCGCTCCTCCTTCGACTTATCGGCCCCTGGGCGTAGCGCCCGGCCGGTCACGGCCGGGTTCGCTCAGGGGGAGAGGATGACCCGCCATGCGCGCCCGGATGGGTGCGCCACCAAGACAGCACGCGCAAGGAACGCCTCCGATGGCCATCACGCACCCGAGCTTCGGCACGCTGGACCCCGACCGAATCATCTTCTTCGACACCACCCTCCGCGACGGCGAGCAGTCGCCGGGCTTCTCCATGAACCTCGAGGAGAAGCTGCGCATGGCGGAGGCGCTGCATGAACTCGGCGTCGACGTGATGGAGGCCGGCTTCGCCATCGCCTCGCCCGGCGACTTCGAAAGCGTGCAGGCGATCGCCAAGCTCTTCGCCAAGGACGGGCCGGTGGTGGCGAGCCTCGGCCGCGCCAACCCCGCCGACATCCTGCGCTCGGCCGAGGCGCTGAAGCCGGCGGCGCGGAAGCGCATCCACATCGTGCTCGCGACCTCCGAGCTGCATATGCGCGTCAAGCTGCGCATGAGCCGGGAGGAGGTGCTGGAACTCACCACCAGCAGCGTGACGCTCGGCCGCCAGCATGCCGACGATGTCGAGTGGAGCGCCGAGGATGGCAGCCGCAGCGACCCGGACTTCCTCTGCCGCTGCGTCGAGGCGGCGATCAAGGCGGGTGCCACCACGATCAACATCCCCGACACCGTCGGCTATTCGATGCCGGAGGATATCCGCGGCATCTTCCGCATGCTGATGGAGCGGGTGCCTGGCGCCGACACGGTGGTGTTCTCGGCGCACAACCACAACGACCTCGGCATGGCGGTGGCGAACACGCTGGCCGCGATCGAAGGCGGCGCGCGGCAGATCGAGGCGACGATCAACGGCATCGGCGAGCGTGCGGGCAATGCGAGCATCGAGGAAGTGGCGATGGCGCTGCGCACGCGCCACGACGTGCTGCCCTTCCGCCACGGCATCCAGACGCCGCGCATCCTGCGCACCAGCAAGCTGCTGGCGACCATCACCGGCTTCGACGTGCAGCCGAACAAGGCGATCGTCGGCCGCAACGCCTTCGCGCATGAGAGCGGCATCCACCAGGATGGCGTCCTGAAGGATGCCTCCACCTACGAGATCATGACGCCGGAAAGCGTGGGCTGGACCAAGAACAGCCTGGTGCTCGGCAAGCATTCCGGCCGCGCCGCCTTCCGCGACAAGCTGAAGGCGCTGGGCTATGGCGAGATCGGCGACAACCAGCTCAACGATGCCTTCCGCCGCTTCAAGGACCTCGCCGACCGCAAGAAGGTCGTCTACGACGAGGATGTCGCGGCGCTCGTCGATGACGAGGTCGTCCGTGGCCATGACCGCATCCGGCTCACCGGCATGACGGTCGCGACGGGCATGGGCATGAAGCCCACCGCCACCCTGGCGCTGGAGATCGATGGCGAGGCGAGGACCGGCGTCGCGACCGGCGACGGCGCGGTGGACGCGACCTTCAACGCGTTGCGCCAAGCCTATCCGCATGACATCGCGCTGAAGCTCTACGCCGTGCAGAGCGTCACCGGCGGCACCGATGCCCAGGCGCGCGTCACCGTGCGTTTCGAGGAGAACGGCAAGCTGGTCGACGGCCAGGGCGCCGACACCTGCACCATCGTCGCCTCGGCGCGTGCCTATGTGCACGCGCTGAACAAGCTGCTGGTGAAGCGCGAGCGCACCGCGCCCGAAGCGATGAGCGCCTAGGGCGGATCGACATTCAGCCTTCGGGGTCGCCTGGCGGGTCTTTTCCACGCTGGCGGCGTTGCGCGGCTTGCCGATGCAACCAGCATCGGCAGCGCCGCGCGCCTGGCCAGCGCAAAAAATCTCTCGCCAGGCGCCTCCCGGTGCTGAATTCGATACCGCCTAGATCATCGGATCTCCGGGGCATTCGCCCCGGAGATCCGTTGGGGGGAGCGGTTCGGGCAGCGGATGGCCATGGTGATTTCCCGCCGCCGGCGGGGCGGCTCAGACGACGGCAGCATGCGCTCGTCCGAGTTCACGACCGTCGGCGCGCCGCAGCGTGCGATCAGTTCTGGATCCCGGATCACGAGGGCGCGGATGCTGTCATCGCCGGTCAGGATCTGGCCCGGCTCGACGGATTCCCAATAGACGGCCTGGACGTCTCCCTCGGACTGCAGCCCCCCTACGCGGAGATAGCCATTCCCGACGGGCCTAGTGCCGGGCGCATGGCCCGTCCCGTCGACGGTGCATCCTGTCAGGCCGGCGACCAAGGCAAGCGCCAGGTGGCGCCGATCAATTGCCCCCGCCACTCGGGCGGTTGCCGACGGCACCAGGCGCCGGCGGCAGCGGGGCGAGCACGTTGCCGGGGGTCCAGAAGCGCAGCGGCGCCCATTGCACGGGTGGGCCGGGTGTCTGCACCAATACCCAGCTTTGGCCGGTCGCGGTGTCGATGAGCACCGTGGGGTTGCCTGGCACCGCCTGGTAGCGCCCGGGTGCGGGCGCAGGTTGCGCGGCCGCGACGCCGGGGAGCAGCAGAAGCGCTGCAAGGCGGATCGAGTTCAGCCGCATCGCGGGGCTCCCGGCTTCGTTGCGACATCAATCTTGATAAAGACCCGTGAAGGCCAGCCGAAATTCTCGCGACCGTGAGCCCGTGCGGCTTCGCGCTTGACCAGAACGGCACGATAACGGAATGTTTTGCCATTGCCAAGGGATGGACCGACGGTGTCGCGCGCTCTTGCCTGTCTTCTGCTGCTGCTGGCGGCCCTCGCGGTGGGGCCGGCGGAGGCGCGTCGGGTGGCGCTCGTGGTCGGCATCGACAACTACCAGCAGGTCGAAAAGCTGAGCCGCGCCCGCAACGACGCAACGGCGGTGGCCGCGCGGCTCACCATCGCGGGGTTCGAGGTGATCCTGCGCACCGATCCCGATCGCCGGGCCCTCTCCGTCGCGCTGTCGGAGTTCGAGGAGCGGCTGCGTGGGGCGGAGGTCGGCATGTTCTTCTTCGCCGGCCACGGCGTGGAGATCCGGGGCACCAACGTGCTGCTGCCCGCGGATATTCCTTCGACCCTCTCGGAGACGATCATCCTGCGGGAGGGGCTGCTGCTGACCGACCTGGCCCAGGCCATGTCGGATTCCGGGGTGCGCTACTCCGCGCTGATCATCGATGCCTGCCGCGACAACCCGTTGCCGCGCCAGGCCGGGCGCAGCACCGGCCGCACCCGCGGCCTCGGCCGCGCCGACGCGCCGCGCGGGACCTATGTGGTCTATTCCGCCGGGATCGGCGAGGCGGCGCTCGATCGCCTGAGCGACGCCGACACCTCGCCCAACAGCGTCTTCACCCGCCATCTGCTGCCGGCGCTCGCCGAGCCCGGGGTCAGCCTGGACGCGGCCGTGAAGCAGGTGCGGGAGCGGGTGCGGACGGATGCGGCAATGGTCCGCCACGCGCAGAATCCGGCGATCTACGACCAGGCGACCGGGGAGCTTTTTCTGATCCCATCGGCGCCGCGCCCGGAGGCGCCGCCGGCCGGCACCGCGCCATCGGTCGCATTGCCGCCGCCGCCGGGCGGTGCCGACGCCACGGAGCTGCTGTTCTGGCAATCGGTCCAGTTGCAGGGCCAGGCGCCGGAGCTGGAAGCCTATCTGGCGCGCTGGCCCGATGGGATCTTCGCCCCGATCGCCCGGGCGCGGCTCGCGGCACTCGCGGCACCGGCACCGCCGCCGCGCTCGCTGCCGGCATCGGCCCCGGCGCCGCTGGGGCGGGACGGCGTTCAGCAATTGCAGCGCGGGCTGGCCGGCCTCGGGCTGGATCCCGGCCCGGCGGATGGCACGGCGGGGCCGCGGACGACGGCGGCGATCCGGGCTTTCCAGGCAGCCACCGGGCTGCCGGTGGACGGCGAGGCCACGGAGCCGGTGCTGCAGCGCCTGCGCGACGGGCCAGCGCCTGGGTCGGGGGAATTGGCGCGCGGGCTGGCGGCGCAGGCGCCGGGCCTGCTCGAGGCGCGCAACGCCGCGGAGGCGGTGCGGGTGCTGGAGCTTGGGACCCGACTGGCGCCGCAGGAGGCGCCGCTCTGGCTGATGCTGGGCGACGCGCAGCGCGACCGCGGCGCGAACGACGCGGCGCGGCGGGCCTTTTCCCAGGCGCAGCGGGCGGGGGCCGGCACACCGGTTGCGGAGGAGGCACAGCGCCGCTTGGCGGCGCTGCCGGCCGCGACGCCGGCGGCGGCAGGCACTCAGCCAGGCGTGCAGCCGGGGGCGCCCGCGCCACCCGGGCGGTGCGGGGTGAGCTTCGCCGGGGTCCGTAGCCAGGATGGGCTGACGGGCTTCGCCTTCCGCAACAGTTGTGCGACGCCGATGGCCTTTCGCGCGGAATGTCCGGGGGCACCGGCCCTGGCGCGGGGCGACCTGACGGTCGGCCCCAATAGCGGCACCGTGGTCTGGGCGCCGGCGCGGGGCGCGGCGCAGGCCTGCCGGGTCACCTCGAGCCGGGCCCGCTGATTTATCAGCTCGCTGAAGCCGCGACGATCCCCCGCTCCAGATCCTGCACCCAGCCATTATAGGCGCGGTTGATCTGGGTGCCGTCGAAGCTGAGGTTGGTGCTTTCGAGGTGACGGATCGAGAATTGGTCGCGGGTATAGGCGATCTCGACCACCGCTTGGTCGCGCCTTGCGCTGAAGGTCGCGCGCATCAGGCCAGGACGGATGTCCTGGACCTGCCAGCCGAGCCGGATGGCGGCGCGGCGGATCTGGTCGCCGCGCCGCGGCAGCGGGGCGCTGCCCCGGAAGGCGCCATCGGTGACCGTATGGATTGGGGCGAGGCGGCAACCGGCGAGGCCCAGCAGGCCAAGGCCGGCGCCTGTGAGAAGAAGGCGGCGATGCATCTCAGGACGGCTCCCGGTGGGCGGGGGCACCGGCCCCCGCTTCACGGCATCATCGCCATTCGCTGCGCCCGCGCAACAGGATTGCGCGGGCGCAGACGGTCAGCGCCAGATCGGCCGGCCGAGATTGACGTCGTGGCCGCTGGTCAGGGCGCCACCCAGGGCGCCCGCACCGCCGCCGATCAGCGCGCCGGTGCCGGCATTGCCCGACAGCGAACCGACGGCCGCGCCCGCGCCGGCGCCGAGCAGGCCGCCCGAGACGGCTCGGTCCCCGCGGGAATAGCCGCAGCCCGACAGGCCGATGCTGGCAATGGCGACCAAGGCGATGGCAATCTTCCGCATGTCCTCCTCCTGGAATGGTGGATAGGAAATCAACGTCGGTTCGACACTGCCGGTTGCGCCGGGTCCCCGGCGCAAGTTGGCGTGAATGGCTGTCTGCGGCCTGACTCCCCGATTTGGTGTCGAACTCCCATGCCCGGTGCTCAGCGGTCCCGTCGGCGGCCGCCCGGCTGCCGTGAGGATGCCATCCGGAATCCGGCTTGAGCGCCGGGGCCGGCCCGGCTAAGGCTCGCCCGCCTCCCGCGCACTCTATCTCGTGAAGCGGTCGCCCCCCGCGCGGCGTGACGGGGCGGACCGCGCCTTGGAAGGTTCGGCGCATGTTTTCTAGCCTGTTCGGCTTCTTGTCGGCCGACATGGCCATCGACCTCGGCACCGCGAACACGCTGGTTTACGTGAAGGGCCGGGGCGTGGTGCTGAACGAGCCTTCCGTCGTCGCCATCTCGGACACCCGCGGCCGCAAGCAGGTGCTGGCGGTGGGGGAGGAGGCGAAGCTGATGCTGGGCCGCACCCCCGGCAACATCGCCGCCATCCGGCCGCTGCGCGACGGCGTCATCGCCGATTTCGAGGTGGCGGAGGAGATGATCAAGCATTTCATCCGCAAGGTGCACAACCGGCGCTCCTTCGCCTCGCCGATGATCATCGTCTGCGTGCCCTCCGGCTCCACCGCCGTCGAGCGCCGCGCCATTCAGGAGAGCGCCGAGAGCGCCGGGGCCAGGAAGGTGCTGCTGATCGAGGAGCCGATGGCGGCCGCGATCGGCGCCGGCCTGCCGGTGACCGAGCCTTCCGGCTCCATGGTCGTCGATATCGGGGGCGGCACGACCGAGGTGGCGGTGATCTCGCTGGGCGGCATCGTCTATGCGCGCAGCGTCCGGGTCGGCGGCGACAAGATGGACGAGGCGATCATCAGCTATATCCGTCGCAGCGCGAACATGCTGATCGGCGAATCAACCGCCGAGCGCATCAAGATGGAGATCGGCAGCGCCGCCGCGCCGGACACGGGTGGGGAGGGCACCTTCACCGAAGTGAAGGGCCGGGACCTGATGAACGGCGTGCCGCGCGAGGTCCAGATCACCGAGCGCCAGATCGCCGAGGCGCTCTATGAGCCGGTCAGCCAGATCGTGGAGGCGGTGAAGGTGGCGCTGGAGAACACGCCGCCGGAACTCGCGGCTGACATCGTGGACAAGGGCATCGTGCTGACCGGCGGCGGCGCGTTGCTGCACCGGCTGGACCAGGTGCTGCGCGACTCGACCGGGCTGCCGGTGGTGGTGGCGGAGGAGCCGCTCTCCTGCGTGGCGCTCGGCACCGGGCGGGCGCTCGAGGACATCAAGCGGCTGCGCCACGTCCTGTCCTCCATGTATTGAAATGTCTTGAGGGGGCGACGGCGACCATGCCCATGGTGCATGATCGCCACGCCAGACTTGGTACAGCACGAGGCATAAGGGCAGGGTCGCGGTGATTCGTCTCAGCATTCCGCTGCGGCAGGCGCTGGCGAGGCTGACGCTGCCACTGATGGTGGCGGCGGCCTTCGGCACGCTGCTGCTCGGCAAGGCGGACACGATGCTGGCGGAACGCGCGCGGACCGCATTGGCCGATGCGCTGGCCCCGGTCTACAGCGCGCTGGCGGAACCGCTGCGCGCGATCGAGGAGACGGTGGCCGAGGCCCGGAACCTCGTGAACATCCGCAGCGAGAATGCCAGGCTGCGCGAAGAGAACGAGCATCTGCGCCGCTGGCACGCGGCGGCCTTGGCGCTGGAGGCGGAGAATACGCTGCTGCGCCGGCAGACCAACTTCGTGCCCGACGCGGCACCGAGCTTCAACACCGCGCGCGTGGTCGCCGATGGCGGCGGCACCTATGCGCGCGCGGTCCTGCTGGCGACCAACCCGGCGCAGCCGGTGCGCAAGGGGCAGGTGGCGCTGGATGAGCGCGGCCTGGTCGGGCGGGTGACGGAGGTCGGTGCGCGCTCCGCCCGCGTGCTGCTCGCGACCGACATGAACAGCCGGGTGCCGATCACGCTGGAGGGATCGCGGGTGCGGGCCATGATGGTCGGCACCAACGGCGCCCGGCCGCGCATCGCGCATTGGCCGGAAGGCGTGATGCCGCAGGAGGGCGAACGGGTGGTGACCAGCGCGGAGGCCAGCGCCTTCCCCGCGGGGTTGCCGGTCGGCGTGGTGCGCTTCTCCGCCTCCGGCACGCCGGAGGTCGAACTCTTTGCCCAGCTTGACCGGCTGGACATGGTCCGGCTGTTCGACTTCGGGCTGCGCGGCATCCTGCCCCCGGAATCGGTCGCCCGGCCGGAGCCGCGACCGGGGCGGCGCTGAGGACGGCATGGCGCGCCCACCGCTTCGCCCGAGCCCGGGACGACCGGAGCCAGCGCAGGGCCTGCTGCGGCGGCTCGACGGCATCGCGCGCGCGGCGCTGCCGCCGGTGACCACGGCGATCCTGCTGGTGCTGGCGGCGGCCCCGCTCGGCCTGCCGGCGCTGGTTCCAGCGGTGGTGCTGCCGGCGGTGTTCTTCTGGTCGGTGTTCCGCCCGGTCAGCATGACGCCCCCGGCCGTCTTCGCGCTCGGGCTGCTGCAGGACCTGCTGACCTATGCGCCGATCGGCATCGGCATCCTGACCTTGCTGGTCGTCCATGGCCTGGCCTTCCGCTGGCGGCGTGGGCTGGCGGCGTGGAGCTTCCTCGCCGTCTGGCTGGTGTTCTGCGCCTTCGCGGCCGGGGCGGCCGGGCTCGGCTGGTTGCTGTACGCGGTGCTCTCGCTGCAACTGCCGCCGCCCATGCCGGCGCTGCATCTGGCGCTGCTCTCGGCCGGGCTCTATCCGACCCTCGCTTTCCTGATGACCCGCGCGCATCAGGCGATGCAGCGGGCGGAGCTCGACTCTTGAGCGCGCCCGATGACCAGAGCGCCGGATGGCGCGGAGGTCTGAATCGGCCGCGGCGAGCCGCGAGGCGAGCACAATGAACTGGAAGGACAGCCGGCCGCTGCGTCCGCTCGCCGGAGAGCGGACGGTGCGCAAGGAGGAGGAGCGGCGGCGCGGCGTCTTCACCCGCCGCGCACTGGTGCTGGGCGGCCTTCAGCTCGGCGCCTTCGGCTTCCTCGGCCATCGCCTCTATAAGCTGCAGGTGGAGCAGGGCGCGCGCTACGCGACGCTCGCCGAGGAGAACCGGATCAGCGCCCGCTTGCTGGCGCCGCCGCGCGGACGGGTACTCGACCGCCAGGGCAAGGTCGTCGCCGGCAACCGCCTCAACTGGCGGGCCCTGCTGGTCGCGGAGCAGAGCGCCGATGTCGCGGCGACGCTCGAGACCTTCTCCAAGATCGTGCCGCTGGAGGCGCATGAGCGGGCGCGGGTGGAGCGCGAGGTGCGGCGCCGGCGCCGCTTCGTGCCGGTGATCGTGCGCGAATTCCTGACCTGGGAGGACATGGCGCGGATCGAGGTGAACGCGCCCGACCTGCCCGGCATCAGCGTCGACCTCGGCACCACCCGCGAATATCCGGAGGCCGAGCACATGGCCCACATCGTGGGTTATGTCGCGCCGCCCGCGGAGGCCGATATCGGTGAGGATCCGCTGCTGGAACTGCCGGGCATCCGGGTCGGCCGCGCCGGGATCGAGCGCGCCCATGATCGCCTGCTGCGCGGCCAGGCCGGGTCGGTGCAGTTCGAGGTCAACGCGGTCGGCCGGGTGATCCGGGAGCTCGATCGGCGCGAGGGCGTGCCCGGCCAGGACGTGCAGGTCAGCGTCGATGCCGATCTGCAGCGGGTGATCCGCGGCAAGATCGAGGAAGGCACCTCCGTCGTGTTGATGGATGCCCGGAACGGCGAGGTGCTGGCCATGGCGAGCCAGCCCTCCTTCGATCCCACGGTGTTCAACACCGGCGTCTCGGCCGCGCAGTGGCGGGAATGGACCCGCAACCGCGCGACGCCGCTGATCAACAAGGCCACCAACGGCCTCTACGCGCCGGGCTCCACCTTCAAGATGGTCGTGGCACTGGCGGCGCTGGAGGCACGGGTTGTGGGCCCCGGCGAGCGGGTGAGCTGCCCGGGGCACATGGATCTGGGCAATGCGCGCTTCCATTGCTGGAACCGCAACGGCCACGGTGCCTTGGATGTGCGCCAGGCGCTGAAATATTCCTGCGACGTCTTCTTCTACGAAATGGCCAAGCGGCTGGGCATCGATCGCATCGCCGCCATGGCGCGGCGCTTCGGCCTCGGCGTCGATCTGGAGATCGAGCTGCCCGGCGTCCGCCGCGGCCTGATGCCGACGCGGGCCTGGCGGGAGGCGCAGGGCAAGCCCTGGGCGCTCGGCGACACCGTCGTGCACGGGATCGGGCAGGGCTTCTATCAGCTCACCCCGCTCGCGCTCGCGACCATGGCAGCCAGGCTCGCGACCGGGCGGGCGGTGCAGCCGCATCTGACGAAGGCGATCGGCGGGCGCACCACGCGAGGCAGCAGGCCGGAGGAATGGCCCTCCCTCGGCATCAACGATCGCGACCTGCGGCTGGTGCGCGATGCGATGTGGGCGGTGGTGAACGAGGAGGGCGGGACTGCGCGCGTCGCGCGGCTGCCTGGCACCATCGGCGCGCAGATGGCGGGCAAGACCGGCACCACCCAGGTGCGGCGCGTGACGCGCGAGCAGCGGGAGCGTGGCTTCCGGGTGGAGACCATGCCGCGGGAATGGCGCCCGCATGCGCTGTTCGTGGCCTATGCGCCGCATGACAACCCGCAATTCGCGGTCTCCGTGGTGGTCGAGCACGGCACCTCCGGCTCCGGTGCCGCAGCGCCGCTGGCGCGGGACGTGATGACGGAGGCGTTCCAGCGGCTGCGTCCGGCGGCACCGCCGCCCCCGCCGCGCGTGGCGGAGCGGACCGGATGATCTTCGAGAAGCGGCTGCTGACCCGCGACCGCGGCCTCGGCCTGCTCAGCAAGTTCTGGCAGGTGCCCTGGATATTCGTCGTGCTGGTCTCGATGATCGCGGCGGTCGGCTATGTGGCGCTCTATTCGGCGGGCGGCGGCTCGGCGGAGCCCTATGCGGCGAAGCATGCGATCCGCTTCGGCTTCGGCCTGGTGATGATGATCTCAATCGCGATGATCGACATCAAGCTGATCGCGAAGCTCTCCTGGCTCGGCTATCTCGGTGGCCTGGCGCTGCTGGTGCTGGTGCTGCTGCACGGCAATGTGGGCAAGGGGGCGCAGCGCTGGATCGATATCGGGCCGCTGCAGCTCCAGCCTTCCGAGCTGATGAAGATCATGCTGGTGCTGGCGCTCGCCGCCTGGTTTCACCGCGCGAGCTGGGAGCGTGTCGGCAACCCGCTGTTCCTGATCCCGGCGGGCATCATGATCCTGGTGCCGGTGGGGCTGATCCTGAAGCAGCCCAATCTCGGCACCGCCCTGATCACCGGCGTGGTGGGCACCGCGGTGCTCTGGGCGGCGGGGGTCAGGTGGTGGAAATTCGCGGCCCTCGGCGCCGCGATCGCGGTGGCGGCGCCGATCGCCTTTGAGCACCTGCACGACTACCAGCGGGCGCGGATCACGACCTTCCTGGATCCGGAGAGCGATCCGCTGGGGGCCGGCTACAACATCATCCAGTCGAAGATCGCGCTGGGGTCGGGCGGGCTCTGGGGGAAGGGCTTCCTGCAGGGCACCCAGGGGCACCTGAACTTCCTGCCGGAGAAGCAGACAGACTTCATCTTCACCATGCTGGCCGAGGAATTCGGCCTGGTCGGCGCGCTGACGGTGCTGGGGCTGCTGCTGCTGGTCGTGGCCTTCTGCTTCATGGTGGCCTTCCGCTCACGCCACCAGTTCGGGCGGCTGCTGGCGGTGGGCCTCGGGACCAACTTCTTCCTCTACGTCTTCGTGAACGTCGCGATGGTGACCGGCAGCATCCCGGTGGGCGGGGTGCCGCTGCCGCTGATCTCCCATGGCGGGTCCGCGATGCTGACGACCATGCTGGGTTTCGGCCTGCTGCTCTCGGCGCATATCCACCGCGATGCCGAGCTTGGCGTCACCCAGGATTAAAAAGGGGCTGGACAAACCCGGCCAGCCGGGCGATTAGCGCCGCCCTGGCGGGCGCATAGCTCAGTTGGTAGAGCAGCTGACTCTTAATCAGCGGGTCCAAGGTTCGAATCCTTGTGCGCCCACCATTTTCAAGGGGTTACGCCAGCCCCCATTCCGAGGTTCCGACGGCGGTTCGATGCTTGTCGGTCATCCGTTCCTCGGCCCCTTCCTGGCTTTCCGGACCGCAGCCCGTTGCGCGACCATTCCTGGCCTGGCAGCGGCTGGAGCCGACCAAGCCACTGAATTGTCGGCTCTCCCAGCCTCGACTAGCTTCGCGCGGGACGCCCGCGCCGGCCCGCATGGGGCCGGTCGCCGGCTTGTATGGGCCCGACAGGGGAGCGCCAGGTTGGCATGAACACGCTGATGCCATTGCCGATAGGAGCGGCGCGGGCCGTGCACCGATGACGGCATTCCCCCTGCGCGAAGGCGACCCGATCCTGATCACCGGGGCCTCGGGCTTTCTCGGCTCCGCGGTCGCGCGGGCGCTGCTGGCGCGTGGCGTCAGGCTCCGGGCGCTGGTGCGGCCGACCAGCCAGCGCGGCAATCTGGAGGGGCTCGCCTGCGAGATCGTCACCGGCGATCTGACCGACGTCGAATCGCTGCGGCCGGCGCTGGCCGGGATCCGCGGGCTGTTCCATGTTGCCGCGGATTACCGGCTCTGGGCGCCGGATCCGAACCAGATCCTGCGCGCCAATGTCGGGGGGACGCAGGCGCTGATGCGCGCGGCGCTGGAGGCTGGGGTCGAGCGCATCGTTTACACCAGCAGTGTCGCCGCGCTGAAGGTCGCCGGCGCCACCGCGCCTGTGGATGAGACGGCGCCGCTCGATCCCGATCAGGCGATCGGCGTCTACAAGCGCAGCAAGACAATGGCCGAACGCGCGGTGGAGGAGATGGTCCTCCATGACGGACTGCCGGCGGTGATCGTCAATCCCTCGACGCCGGTGGGCGCGCGCGATATCCGGCCGACGCCGACCGGGCGGATGATCCTGGACGCGGCGCGCGGCAAGATCCCGGCCTTCGTCGATACTGGGCTGAACTTCGCCCATGTCGATGATATCGCCGAAGGCCATCTGCTGGCCTATGAGCGGGGCGTGGTCGGGGAACGCTACATCCTGGGCGGTCAGAACCTCTCGCTGCGCGAGTTGCTGGCGGAGATCGCGCGGCTGACCGGGCGCCGCGCGCCGCGCATCCGGCTGCCGCGCGCACCGCTCTACCCGCTGGCGATGCTGGCCGAGGCGGTGGCGCGGCGCACGGGGAAGGAGCCGCTGCTGACCGTCGATGCGCTGAACATGTCCCGCTACCGGATGTTCTTCACCTCGGCCAAGGCAGAACGGGAGCTCGGCTACCATGCGCGGCCGTGTCAGGAAGGCGTGGCGGACGCCCTGGCCTGGTTCCGTTCAGCGGGTTACCTGGCATGAGCCTGGTCCTCGGCCTGCTGGTGCTCGCGATCTGGATCTGGCTGCTGGCGGCGCGCGGCGGCTTCTGGCTGGCGCGCGATCGGGACGATGTCGCGCCGCCGGTGGAGCCCGTGCGCTGGCCATCCGTGGTCGCGGTGGTGCCAGCGCGGAATGAGGCCGATGTCATCGCGCGCTCGATCGGCAGCCTGCTGGCCCAGGATTACCCCGGTGACTTCCGGGTGGTGCTGGTCGATGACGGCAGCAGCGACGGCACCGCGGCGGCGGCGCGCGCACTCGCAGCCGAGGACCGCCTGACCATCCTGGCCGGGGCGAAGCTGCCGGCCGGCTGGACGGGCAAGCTCTGGGCGCAGGCGCAGGGGGTGAAGGCGGCCGGGACGCCCGACTACCTACTGCTGACCGATGCCGATATCGGTCATGCGCCCGACAACCTGCGCGCGCTGGTGGCGCGCGCCGAAGCCGGCGGCCACACGCTGGTGTCGCTGATGGCGCAGCTCTCCTGCATGAGCTGGGCGGAGCGGTTCCTGATCCCGGCCTTCGTCTTCTTCTTCCAGATGCTCTACCCCTTCGCCTGGGTGTCGCGGCCCGACCGGCGGGAGGCTGCCGCTGCCGGCGGCTGCATGCTGGTGCGGCGGGCGGCGCTGGAGCAGGCGGGCGGCATCGCTGCGATCCGGGCCGAGATCATTGATGACTGTGCGCTGGGCCGCCGGCTGAAGCAGGTCGGGCCGATCCGGCTGAGCCTGACGCGGCGTGCGGTCAGCCTGCGCCCCTATGGCGGCCTGTCGGAGATCGGCGGGATGGTGTCGCGCTCGGCCTATGCGCAGTTGCACTACTCGCCGCTGCTGCTGGCGGGGACGGTGGCTGGCATGGTGCTGACCTATCTGGCGGCGCCGGCGCTGGCGCTGTTCGGCACCGGATGGGCACAGCTCTCCGGCGCGGCTGCCTGGCTGCTGATGGCGCTCTCCTTCCAGCCGATGCTGCGCTTCTACCGGGTCTCACCGTTTTGGGGGGTGGCGCTACCGCTCATCGGGGCGACCTACACGCTGTTCACCTTGCAATCGGCGCTGCAGGTCTGGCGCGGCAAGGGCGGCATGTGGAAGGGGCGAAGTCAGGCCATGGCAGGCAGTGCATGACCGAGTTCGATTCAGGCAAGGGCCACAGGGACGAAAATTTCCCGGTCGCCTCGCGCCTGGTGCGGCCGGAGCTGCGGCCGGCCATCCTCGCTTTCTACCGCTTCGCCCGCGCCGCGGATGACGTCGCGGACCACACGACCGCGGCGCCCGATGCCAAGCTGCGCCGGCTGGATGCGCTGGAGGCCGGGTTGCGCGGCACCGGTGGCAGCCCGGAAGGCGAGGCGCTGCATGCGGTGCTGCGGGCGCGCGGCCTGACCGACCAGCATGCGCTCGACCTGCTGGAGGCCTTCCGGCGCGACTGCACCAAGACCCGTTACGCCGACTGGGCGGAGCTGATGGACTACTGCCGCTATTCCGCAGCACCCGTCGGGCGCTTCGTGCTGGACCTGCATGGCGAGGCGCGCGGTCTGTGGCCCGCCAATGACGCGCTCTGCACCGCGCTGCAGGTGATCAACCACCTGCAGGATTGCGCGAAGGATTTTCGCGCACTGGACCGCGTCTATATCCCGCTCGATGCGCTGGTGGCGCGGGGCCTCGATGTGAAGGCTCTGCGCGCACCACAGGCTTCGCCGGCGCTGCGGCAGGTGATTGTGGAACTGGCCGGACGCACCGCGACGCTGCTCGACCAGTCGCGTGGCTTCGCCGGCGGTATCGCCGATCGGCGGCTGGCGTTGGAGGTGGGCGTGATCCAGGGCCTGGCGGAGAGCCTGGTGGCACGGCTGCGCAAGCGCGACCCGCTGTCCGAGCGCGTGCATCACAGCAAGCCGGAGGCCTTGGGACTCGCGGTGCTCGCGGCACTCGGTGTCGCGGCGGGGCGGTTGCGACGGCGCTTCGGCGCGGCGCCGCTGAGTGCCCGCGGATGAGCGCGGCCGCCACCATCGATCCCGCGCTGCAGGCGCAGGTCTCCGGCAGTTCCTTTTATGCGGCGATGCGGCTGATGCCGCCGGCGGAACGCGCGGCGATGTTCGCGATCTACGCCTTCTGCCGCCTGGTCGACGATATCGCCGACGACGGCACCCGCCCGCGCCCCGTCCGCGCGATCGAGCTCGACGAATGGCGCGCCGACCTCGCGGCGCTCTATGCCGGGAGGCCTGCCGGACGCGCTGCCTTCCTGGCCGGGCCGATCAGCGATTTCGATCTGCGGCAGGAGGATTTCCTGGCGGTGATCGACGGCATGGCCATGGACGTCGCGGCCGATATCCGCGCGCCGGACCTCGCCACCCTCGACCTCTACTGCGATCGGGTGGCGAGCGCCGTCGGCCGTCTCTCCACCCAAATCTTCGGCATGGAGATGACGCCCGGCCTGGATCTCGCGCATCACCTCGGCCGCGCGCTGCAGCTCACCAATATCCTGCGCGATCTCGACGAGGATGCCGGGATCGAGCGGCTCTACCTGCCGCGCGAATTGCTGGCCGCGGCCGGCATCGACACGGCGGAGCCCGCCGCCGCCATCGCCGATCCGCGTGTCGATGCGGCCTGCCGCGCGCTCGCCGAGCGTGCGCAGGCGCATTTCGCCGAAGCTGACCGCGTGCTGCGTGCGCGGCCGAAGGGACGCTTGCTCGCCCCACGCATCATGGGCGACGTCTACTGCTCGCTGCTGCAGGACATGCTGGCGGCGGGCTGGGTGCCGCCGCGCCGCCGCGTGCGCATCGGCAAGCCGCGCCTGCTCTGGATCCTCGCGCGCCGCGGCCTGTTCGGATGACGATCCACGTCATCGGCGCGGGTCTGGCGGGGCTGTCGGCGGCGGTGACGCTGGCGGCGAAGGGCGAGCGCGTCATCCTGTCGGAAGCCGCGCGCCAGCCGGGGGGGCGCTGCCGATCCTACCACGACAGTCAGCTCGACATGGTGATCGACAACGGCAACCACCTGGTGCTCTCGGGCAACCAGGCGGTCATCCGCTATCTCCGCGCCATCGGGGCGACGGATCGGCTGACCGGGCCGGACCGCGCCGAATACCGCTTCCTCGATCGCGCAACCGACGAGTGCTGGGTGCTGCGCCCGAGCGAGGGCCGCATCCCCTGGTGGGTCTTCGACCAGCGTCGCCGGGTGCCGGGGACCCGGCTGCGCGACTACATGGCACTGGCCGCCCTGACGCGCAGCAGGCCGGATGCGCGCATCGCTGATGTCATCGACTGCCGGGGCCCGCTCTGGGAGCGGCTGCTGCGGCCGGTGCTGGTTTCGGTGCTGAACACCGCACCCGAGGAGGGCTCCGTCGCGCTCGCCGGCGCCGTGCTGCGCGAGAGCCTGGCCAAGGGCGGCGCCGCCAGCCGACCGCGCATCGCGACGCCGACGCTGGCCGCCGCCTTCGTCGATCCCGCCCTGGACCAGCTGCACACCGCCGGCGCCGTGGTCCGGCTCGATCACCGGCTGCGCGCGCTGCACTGGGATGGCGATCGCGTCACCGGCCTCGCCTTCGGGGCCGAGACGGTGGTACTCGGGCCGGATGACGCGCTGATCCTGGCGGTGCCGCCCTGGGTCGCCGCGGAACTGCTGCCGGGCCTGACGGTGCCCGATGCCTTCGAGCCGATCCTGAACGCGCATTTCCGGATCGCGCCGCCGCCAGGCGCGGCCCCGATGGTCGGGCTGATCAACGGCACCGCGGAATGGGTCTTCGCCTTCCAGGACCGGCTGTCGGTGACCGTCAGCGCGGCCGGTCGCCTGATGGATATCGAGACCGAGGCGCTGACCGCGCGCCTCTGGCAGGATGTCGCGGCGGTCTATGGCCTCACCGGCCCGCCGCCGCCGAGCCGCATCGTGAAGGAGCGCCGCGCCACCTTCGCCGCGACCCCCGCCCAGGCGGCCCGTCGCCCGCCGGCGCGTACACGTTGGCCGAACCTGTTCCTGGCCGGCGACTGGACCGATACCGGCCTGCCCGCGACCATCGAAGGCGCGCTGCGTTCCGGAGAGGTCGCGGCGGGTCTTGCTTCCGCGCGTATCCGGGCGGAGAGAGTGGCGGCATGAGGGACACGCTGGAGATGGCCGGTCTCGAAGGGCTGGACCAGGATATCGACCGCGCGACGGAGGCGCTGCTGGCGCAGCAACGCCCCGACGGCCACTGGGTCTTCGAGCTCGAGGCCGACGCCACCATCCCGGCCGAATACATCCTGCTGCGCCAGCATCTGGCCGAACCCGATGCCCCCGAGCTGGAAGCGAAGATCGGCCGGTATCTGCGCCGCATCCAGGGGGCGGATGGCGGCTGGCCGCTGTTCCATGCAGGGGCGATGGATCTCAGCGCCAGCGTGAAGGCCTATTTCGCGCTGAAGATGATCGGCGATGATCCGGCGGCGGCGCACATGGCGCGTGCCCGCGCCGCCATCCTGGCGCTGGGCGGCGCCGGCCGCGCCAATGTCTTCACCCGCATCCTGCTGGCGCTCTATGGCGAGCTGCCCTGGGGCAAGGTGCCGACCATCCCGGTCGAGATGGTGCTGCTGCCGCGCTGGTTCCCGGTGCATCTGTCGCGCATGTCCTATTGGGCGCGCACGGTGCTGGTGCCGCTGCTGGTGCTGCAGGCGCTCCGCGTGCGGGCGCGCAACCCGCGCGGCGTGCGCATCCCGGAGCTCTTCACCGATGCGCCTCCGCAGGGGCCGAAGCCACGCAGCCACAAGCACCCTGGCTGGGCGTTGTTCTTCAATGTGCTCGATCGCGGGCTGAAGCTTGTGGAGCCGCTCTGGCCGCGCCGCACGCGTCGGCGCGCCATCGACTGGTGCCGCGATTTCGTCACCGAACGGCTGAACGGCGAGGATGGCCTCGGTGCGATCTACCCCGCGATGGCCAATGCCGTGATGATGTATGACGCGCTGGGCTATCCTGAGGATCACCCTGATCGCGCCATCGCCCGCCGGTCCGTCGAGAAGCTGCTGGTGATCCGTGAGGACGAAGCCTATTGCCAGCCCTGCGTCTCGCCGGTCTGGGACACGGCGCTCACCGCCCACGCGATGATGGAAGTCGGCGGCGTTGCGGCCGCCGAGGCGGCGGCCAAGGGCCTCGCCTGGCTCAAGCCGCTGCAGGAGCTGGAGGTGAAGGGCGACTGGGCCGTGCAGCGGCCGGATGTCCGCCCCGGCGGCTGGGCCTTCCAGTACCGCAACGCGCATTATCCCGATCTCGACGACACCGCTGTCGTGGTGATGGCGATGGATCGCGCGCGCCGGCAATGCGATGCCGGTCGCGACTATGACGAGGCCATCGACCGGGGCGTCGAATGGACCGTCGGGCTGCAGAGCAAGGGCGGCGGCTGGGGTGCCTTCGACGCCGACAATGAGCACCACTACCTCAACAACATCCCCTTCGCCGATCATGGCGCGCTCTTGGATCCGCCGACCGCCGATGTCAGCGCCCGCTGCATCTCGATGCTGGCGCAGCTCGGCGAGCCCGCCGACAGCCCGCGCCTGGTGCGGGCGCGGGACTATCTGCTGCGCGGGCAGGAAGCCGATGGCAGTTGGTTCGGCCGCTGGGGCGTGAACTACATCTATGGCACCTGGTCGGCGCTGTCAGCGCTCGGCGCCATCGGCATGACCACGGCGGATGCGCCGGTGAAGGCGGCCGTGGACTGGCTGCTGGCGATCCAGAATCCCGATGGCGGCTGGGGCGAGGATTGCGACAGCTACAGCCTGGATTATCGCGGCTACCAGCCCGCCCGCTCGACGGCGTCGCAGACGGCCTGGGCGCTGCTCGGCCTGATGGCCGTGGGCGCCGGGGAGGAGCCGGCGGTCGCGCGCGGCATCGCCTGGCTGCAGGCCAATCAACGCGATGACGGGCTCTGGAGGCAGGACGCCTATACCGGCGGCGGCTTCCCGCGCGTCTTCTACCTGCGCTACCATGGCTACCCGCTGTTCTTCCCGCTCTGGGCGCTCGCGCGCTACCGCAACCTGAAGCGCGGCAATGCGCCGCGCATGGCGTTGGGCATGTGATGCTGCTCGCCGCCACGGGGCTGCGGCGCGAAGGACGGATCCTGCGCGGTACGGGTGTCCGGGTGATCCTGGGCGGTGGCGATCAGCGGAGGCTGGAGGCGGAACTCGACCAGGCCGCGCCGCAGGCGGACGGCGTCATCAGCATCGGCATCGCCGGCGCATTGGCACCCGGGCTGCGGCCCGGCGATTGGGTGGTAGCGGATGCGGTGGGCGAGGTCCGGGCGGATCCCGGCTGGGCGGCGCGGCTGACGGAGGTGCTCGAGGCCAGGCGAGGGTCGATCGCCGGCACCGACGCCATGGTCGCCGAGGCGGCCGGGAAGGCGGCGCTGCACCAGGCCACGGGCGCGCTGGCGGTCGACATGGAATCGCATGTGGCGGCCCGGGTGGCGCAACGGCACGGGCTGCCTTTCGCCGCCGCCCGCGTCATCTCCGACGCAGCCGACCACACCCTGCCGCCGGCCGCGCGGGTCGGGATGCGGCCGGATGGGGGGATGGACCTGCCGGCGGTACTGCGATCCCTCGCTGCCGATCCGCGGCAACTGCCGGCGCTGATCCGCACCGGCATCGCGGCGGAGCGCGCTTTCCGCGCGTTACTCCGCGGCTACCGTCGGCTGGGGCCCAGGCTTGGCCGATCCGTGCTTGGCTGACCGGATCTCCGTCATCTTGCGCTCGACATGGCCGGAGAAGACGAATTCCGCCTTGCGCTGCTTGTCGATCGGTATGTCCTTGGCCATCGCACCCGTGGTGCGGACGCCGCCAAGCGCGACCCGCGCCGCCTTCAGCGGGTTGCGCACCATGTCCCTGACCGCCGAAGCCTCGAACCCCGAATGGACCATGCAGTCGGCGCATTTCTCGTAATTGCCGACGCCGTATTTGTCCCACTCGGTGTCGTTCATCAGCTCGGCGAAGGTCTTGGCATAGCCTTCGCCCAGCAGGTAGCAGGGCTTCTGCCAGCCGAAGACGGTGCGCGTCGGGTTGCCCCAGGGCGTGCAGTGATAGGCCTCGTTGCCCGCGAGGAAGTTCAGGAACATGCGCGACTGCGTGAAGGGCCAGTTCTTCCCGCCATTGCCGCGCGCCAGGATGCCGCGGAACAGCTCCTTGGTCTTGGTGCGGTTCAGGAAGTGCTGCTGGTCGGGTGCGCGCTCATAGGCATAGCCGGGCGAGACCGTGATGCCGTTCAGCCCCAGCGCCTTCATCTCGTCGAAGAAGTCGGCGACCTGCACAGGGTCGGCGTCGTTGAACAGGGTGCAGTTGATGCTGACCTGGAAACCCCTGGACTTCGCCAGCTTGATCGCCTCGACGGCCTTGTCGTAGACGCCGCGCTGGCACACCGATTTGTCGTGCATCGCCTGGTTGCCATCCAGATGGATGGACCAGGTGAAGGCCGGGCTGGGCTTGTAGTCGTCGATCTTCTTCGCCAGCAGCAGGGCGTTGGTGCAAAGGATCACGAACTTCTTGCGCTGGAGATAGCCCTCGACGATCTGCGGCATTTCCCGGTGCAGCAGCGGCTCGCCGCCCGCGATCGAGACCACCGGCGCACCGCATTCATCGATCGCTTCCATGCACTGGTCGTACGACAGGCGCTGGTTGAGGATCGGATCCGGGTAATCGATCTTGCCGCAGCCGGCGCAGGCCAGGTTGCAGCGGAACAGCGGTTCCAGCATCAGCACCAGCGGGTAGCGCTTGCGGCCGGACAATTCCTGCTTGAGCAGATAGGCGCCGATCCTGGCGGCCTGGAAGAACGGAATACCCAAGATCGCTATCCTTCAGGAGACAGGCGGCGCGACGACGGCCGGCGTCTGGAGTTCGGGCGGCAGGCGGAAGGAGGTCTTCTCCTGGATTCCGGCCATCGGCGCCACCTCGACATCGGCATGGCGCCGCAATGCGGCGATCACATCCAGGACCAGCTCCTCGGGGGCCGAGGCGCCGGCGGTCAGGCCGACCGTCTCCACCCCCTGCAGCCAGGCGGGGTCGAGCGCGCTGCCATCGGCGATCAGATAGCTGGGCAGGCCCATCTCCACCCCGATCTCCCTGAGACGGTTGGAGTTGGAGCTGTTCCGGCTGCCCACCACCAGCAGCAGGTCGACCACGCCGCAGAGGTCGCGCACGGCGGATTGCCGATGCTGCGTCGCATAGCAGATGTCGGAGACATCCGGCCCTTCGAGATCCGCAAAGCGGGCCTGCAAGGCCGCGATGATGCTGCGGGTGTCGTCGACGCTCAGCGTGGTCTGCGTGACATAGGCGACCGGCGCGTCCAGCGGCAGATCCAGCAGCGCGACATCCTCGATCGAGGAGACGAGATGCACCGGCGCTTCGATCTGGCCGATCGTGCCCTCGACCTCGGGATGGCCGGCATGGCCGATCAGCACGAGATGGCGGCCGCGGGCGACATAGCGCTTACCCTGCCCGTGCACCTTCGACACCAGCGGGCAGGTCGCATCCAGGACCGGCAGGCCACGCGCCGCCGCATCATCGATCACCGACTGCGCCACGCCATGCGCGCTGAAGATCGTCACCGCGCCGTCGGGGATCTCGGCCAGATCCTCCACGAAGACGGCGCCCTTGCTCTTGAGCGTCTCGACGACATGGCGGTTGTGGACGATCTCATGGCGGACATAGACGGGCGCGCCGAATTTCTGCAGCGACCGCTCCACGATCTCGATGGCGCGTACCACTCCCGCGCAGAAGCCGCGCGGCTGAGCCAGAAGAACCCGCATGCAACTCCAACCCCTCGTTCCCGACCCGCCGGCCCCCCGCCGTGCGACCCCGGGCGCCGAGCAACAATGATGCGGCAGCGTCCGGGCCGATGTCAGGACGCGAACCCGTTGGCCCCCGCATCCTGTCCACCCGAAATAACAACGTATTGCGCTTTTCGCGTATGACGCCATCAATTTACTGCCGGGCTCGTGAAAGCCCTGCCTGATCTTGGGAGTCCCTTGATGCCGTCAAGCTCTGCTGAGTCGATACCGCTTGACAGCCCGCGTGTCGCTGCCGCCGACCACACCGCTCGGCACTGGACCTTCGATCAGCCCGGCACGGTGGCGGTCGGCAGTCCCGAGCATATGGCGATGTTCGCCCGCATGCTGTTGGAAACGCACAACCCCTACAAGCCCCGCGTCCTGGACTGGCCGAAGCTGGACCCGGAAGCCCATGCCCGGCTCACCGGGCTGCCCATCTGGGACATCGCGGTCCAGACCGAGGGCCGCGCCTCCCTCCGGGTGCTGGACTACGCCAGGACCATCGAGGACCCGCTGCTGCGGGAAGCCGTGGTCATGGATGGCAATGAGGAGGCCCGGCACAAGAAGGTGCTGTCCAACCTGGTCGAGGCCTATGGCGTCGTGCTGGAACCGGAGCCGGAATATACCGGTTTCCGCGATGTCGAATGGGGCTGGATGCGCACCGGATACAGCGAGTGCATCGACAGCTTCTTCGCCTTCGGCCTGTTCGAGGCCGCCCGCCGGTCGGGCTTCTTCCCCCCCGATCTGGTCGACACCTTCGAGCCGGTGATCCAGGAGGAGGGGCGCCACATCCTGTTCTTCGCCAATTGGATCGCCTGGCGCCGCCGGCAGGAGCCCTGGTGGCGCCGCCCCTGGTTCCGGCTGAAGACCATGGCGATCTGGGTGGTGCTGTTCTGGGACCGCCTGGTCCTCGCCCGCAGCATGGGCGGTTCGGCCAAGGACACGAACTTCACCGCTTCCTCGGATTCCATCGGCGTGACCATGAGTGCGGCGGCGCTGTTCGACATCTGCCTCGTGGAGAACGATCGCCGCATGGCGGGCTATGACCCCCGCCTGCTGCGCCCGACCACGGTGCCGAGGATGATCCGCTTCGTACGCCGTTTCATGAAAGCCTGACCGTGAGCGCCAACACCATCATCCACCGCATCGTCCATCCGGGGGTGGTCGCCCTCGCACCGACCGGCGTGACGCCGAACCAGATCACCACGTTCCGCCTGATCACCGGCGTCGCCGCGGCGATCGCTTTCGCCGGCCCGGCGCCATGGTTGCATATCGGGGGCGCGATCTTCGTGTTCTCCATGTTGCTGGACCGCATGGACGGCGACCTGGCGCGGTTCACCGGCCAGACCAGTCCGGGCGGGCATCGCTATGACCTGATCAGCGATTGCACCTCCAACATCATCGCCTTCATCGGCATCGGCATCGGGCAGATGCCCGAGCTCGGGCTTTACGGCCCGCTGCTCGGGATCATCGCCGGTGCCGCGGTCGGGTCGCTGTTCTGGCAGTTGCACATCCTGCGCATCGGCGAGCTGCGGCCCTGGGTGATCGGGCCTGGGCTGCATGTCGACCCCGACGACCTGATGATCTTCGTGCCGATCCTGGTCTGGTGCGGCGCTGCCTTCCCGATGCTGATCGCGGCCGCGGTCATCACCCCGGTCGTCGCCATCCTGCTCGGCGTGATCGGCAAGCGCCGGCCTGCATGATCATTGCCCTCAGACGCGCCGTGCCGGAGGCACGCCTTTCGGCGTGACGTGCCAGAGGCACGCCTTTCGGCGTGACGCGCCGCCTCCGGCGGCTTGGCTTCCACGCCGTCAGGGCGCGCCGGCGGGTAGGTCGGTCGCGCGTGGGGCCGCATTCGCGGCCTCGGACCGGTCCATGACCAGTCCGCTTATCGCGTGGTCAGGCCGGCGCCAGCACCGCCGCGATCGCCGCGAGCAGGCGATCGAAATCCCGGCGGTCCAGGGCGCCGATGCAGCCGATGCGGAAGGTCTCGGCCTGGGTCAGCTTGCCCGGGTAGATCAGGAAGCCGCGCTCGGCCAGCGCGTCGTAGAAGGGCCGGAACGCCAGGCCCGGCGGCAGATGAAAGGTCGCGATGATCGGGGCCTGCAAGCCTTCCGGCAGGAAGAGCTGGAAGCCGAGGCGCCGCATGCCGGACCATAGGGTCGCGAAATTGTCCTGATAGCGCGCCAGGCGGGCCGCGGGGCCCCCTTCGGCCTCCAGCAGCTTGAGCGCCTCCACGAGTGCGGCCACAACCTGGACCGGCGGGGTGAAGCGCCATTGGCCATCGGTTTCGAAGCCCCGCCACTGCGCATGCAGATCGAAGCTGAGCGAGGGGCTGCGGCCGGCGGCGGCGGCCAGGGCGGCGGCCTCGACAAGGGCGAAGCCGAGGCCGGGGACGCCTTCCAGGCATTTGTTGGAGGAGGCCAGGACCGCGGTGACCGGGGTGGCCGCCAGGTCGATCGGCAGGGCGCCGAAGCTGCTCATGGCGTCGAGCAGGAAGGCGCGGCCGGCCCCGGCGACCACGGAAGCGACCTCCGCCAGCGGGTTCAGGATGCCGGTCGTCGTTTCGCAATGCACCAGGGCGACATGGGTGATGGCGGGATCGGCGGCGAGGCGTTCGCCGATCGAGGCGGGATCGACCGCCTGGTCCTCCGGCCAGCGCAGGACATCGACCGCGCGGCCCATCCGCCTGGCGATCGTGACCATGCGGTCGCCATAGGCGCCGTTGACCAGCACCAGCAGCTTGTCCCCAGGCCCGACCAGGGTGGCGATCGCGGCCTCGACGATGAAGGTGCCGGATCCCTGCAATGGAACGGCGACATGGGTCGCCTCGCCGGCGGCGATGGCGAGCAGCCGCCGGCGCAGCTCCGCGGTCAGCGCGATGAAGGCCGGGTCGCGGGAGCCCCAGTCGCGCAGCATGGCCTGGCGGGTCTCGCTCCGGGTGGTGAGCGGACCCGGCGTCAGCAGGATCGGCGGCGACGGGGGCGGTGTCATGGCTGGCTCCTGGCCGGAGAGGCAGCGGGGATGGCTGGGGCGGCGGCGGTCCAGCGCCAGGCGATGATGCCGGGGACCCCGATGACGATGTCGCGGAGCCGCCTGAGCAGCACCAGCGCGATGGCGCGGTCGGGCGGAATGCCGAACAGCGCGCAGATCAGCACATAGCCGCCTTCCTGCACGCCGAGCGCGCCGGGGATGAAGAACCCCGCGCTGCGCACCGCCTGGCCCAGGCTTTCGATGACCAGCGCCTCGGCCAGCCCGCCGGGGATGCCGAGCGCCCACATGGCCGCCCAGGTCTCCAGCACGCCGAGCAGCCAGGAGACGAAGTGCCAGCCGCCGCTGGCCCAGAGCCGCCCGGGCTGCCGGTAGAGCCGGACCACCGCGTCGTGCAGCCCGGACAGGTCGCCGAGCGAGGTCCAGCCGGCACGGGCCGCGAGCTTCGGCAGCAGACGCTCGACCAGATGGAACAGGCCCCAGCGCTGCGCGGCCATGAAGACGCCGGTGATGCCGGCGCCGAGCAGGGTGCCGATCACGGCGACCCTGAGGGCCGTGTCGCCGCCGTCATGCGGAATCAGCAGCAGCACCAGCAGGCCCAGCAGGGAGAAGACGATCTGCGACGCCATCTCGGTCCCGAGGTCGGTGGCGACGCTGGCGATGACCTTGACCTTGTGCACCCCTGCCCGCGCCAGCAACTGGGCGCGGATCAGCTCGCCGACCGCCTGCACGATGGGCAGCAGGGCGTTGGTCGAGACGCGGATCCAGCGTAGCCGCGCCAGGAACGGCAGGCCTGGCCGCCGCGGATCGTCGATCACCGGCGCCCAGCCGGCGGCCGAGGCGACGATCTGGCTGATGTTCAGCGCGACCACCAGCACCAGGCCCCAGCCCGCTTGCAGCAGCAGGCCGAAGATCTCGGCCGGGTCGTTGGCGGCGATCAGCGCGACGGCGATCGCAAGCCCGATGCCCAGGCTGATGCCCGTGGACCAGATCACGCCGCGCGCGTCGCGGCCATGGGCGAGGCCAGGAAGTCGCGGAAGCGCCGCGCCACTTCGGGCGGCTTGACCGTGGGGCGGCCGAGCTTGGCCATCGACCCCGGTGCGATGCGCAGATGGATCAGCGTCGGTCCCGCCTGGGCGAAGGCGCGGCGCAGCGCGTGCTCGAAACCCTCGAGCGAGGCGCAGGAAGCCGCCCGGCGATAGCCGCAGGCGAGCGCGATGGCTGCGAAATCCACCGAAGCCGAGACCGTCGCCTGGCCGCCGGTCGAATCATGCACGCCATTGTCCAGAATCACATGCACCAGGTTACCAGGCGCATGGGCACCGATGGTCGCGAGCGAACCGAGCTTCATCAGCGCCGCGCCATCGCCATCCAGCACCACCACGGGCCGCGGGCTGTTCAGCGCCACGCCGAGCCCCATGCCGCTGGCGCCCCCCATCGAGCCCACCTGGTAGAGGTGCTGCGGCCGGTCGGCGAGGGTAAAGAGCTCGCGGCCGCATTTGCCGGTCGTCGCGATGATTGCGGCTTCCTCCGGCGCCACCGCCAGCACGCGCTCCAGCGCTGCGGCCCGGGTCGGGCGGGCGCCGATGGCGCGGTGGTCGACGCGTTCGCCGGGCGGCGGCAGCTCCCGCGGCGCCTGGTTGAGCGCGGTTTCCGCCACGTCGCCTTTGCGGACGACGAAGGCGTAGGGCAGCCCGGTCGCCTCCATGCGGGCGGCGGCCTGGGACAGGGTCGGCGCCAGCGCCACGGCCTCGTTGGGGAAGGGGGCCTGCTCCAGGCGCATCACGGCGATCAGGTCCTGGGTGATCTCGCCCATCAGCTCGTGCTGGGGCTCGTCCGGGATGCCGGGCTCGCCGCGCCAGGTGGTCAGGAACAGGGTCGGGATGCGGAACGGCGCGTTCAGCGAGGTCAGCGGGTTCACCGCGTTGCCGAGGCCGGAATTCTGGCACATCACGACCGTCTGCCGTCCGGCCAGCCAGGCGCCGGCGGCGATCGCCACCGCCTCGCCCTCGCTGGTCGCGCCGACATAGGCGAGCGTCGGCGCCGACAGCACGCCGTTGATCAGCGGCGTCAGGAAGCTGCAGGGGACGCCGGTGTAGAAGTCGAAGCCGGCCCGGCCGGCCTCGGAGATGAAATCCTGGGCGGTGATCATGGCTCAGGTGACGTTACGCGCTTCCGCGAGGTCGGTCATGGTGTCGACGTCCAGCCAGTGGCCGGTGAAGTACTTGACCCGCACCGGATGCCGGGCGGCGAGCCGGGTCAGCAGCAGCGGCATGTCGGCCTGCTCCAGCAGCCCTTCGGCTTCCAGAGCCGCGATCTCCTCCTGCAGCCAGGCGGTGCCGCGGGCGCTGAAGCGGGCCAGGCCCATCCATTCGCCTGCCACTTCGCTGGCCGGGATATACTGGTTCATCCGCCGCAGCATGGCCGGCTCGTCGTCCAGGTAGTCACCGGAATATCGGCGGTCGGCCATCACCAGGTCGCGCTTGCCGGCCCATGGCTGGACCGAGGCCACAGCATCCACCGCCACCACAACATCCGCGCTGCTGGTCAGCAGGCTGTCCAGGATGTAGCGGCGGAACAGCACATCGCCATAAGCGACGACCGTCTCACCTCGGATGGCATTGCGGGCGCAGGCGAGCGACCAGGCCTCGCCGGTCTCGGCGAAGCGGTCATTGTCCACCATCGCGACGCCCGGCAGCGCCACGGCTTCCTTGCGGTAGCCGCGCACCACGGTCACGTCCTGCACCCCGCATTCCCTGAGGGTGCCGGTCAGGCGCTTCAGCAGCGACTGGCCGCGGATATCGACCATGCATTTGGGCTGATCCGCCGGCAGCCCGCCGAGCTCGCCACCGGCCGCCAGCACCACCGCGCCGACGGCGGGCGGCGCCGGCAGGTAGCGGCGCTCGGCCTCTTCCAGCTCGGCATTGCCGACGAGCTGGAAGATGTCCTTCACCGTCGCGACGCTGCCTTCGACGCGCATGAGCGACTCGTCCTCCTGGATCGCGGCCGCGGTCTGCCGCATCGCGGTGATGGAGGATCGCAGCAGGTGGTTCGCCCAGATGATGGTGGAGATGCCGGCCTGCCGGAACAGGTCGGTCGGCGTCGCGTAATACATGGTGGGCACGATGATCAGCGGCGCGCGATTGGCCCAGATCTCGGCGAAGCGGAAGATCTCGTCCGCGCTCGCCTTCTTGGAATGGATCAGGATCGCGTCGGCGCCGGCGCGGTGATAGGCCTCGGCGCGCGTGATCGCCTCATCCATGCCGCGGCCCGAGATCAGCGCCTCGACGCGCGCGACCAGGGTGAAGTCGGGGTCGGTCTGGCTGTCCTTGCCGGCCTTGATGCGGCCGCAGAACTCGTCGATGTCGGCCAGCGGCTGCGCTTCCCCCAGGAAGGAATTGGTCTTGGGGAACAGCTTGTCCTCGATGCAGACGCCGGCGATGCCGCGCTCGCACAGTTTGCGCACGAAGCGGCGGACATTGTTGAAATTGCCATGGCCGGTATCGCCATCCACCAGGATCGGCAGGGTACTGGCGTCGGCCATGTATTCCAGCACGTCCAGCACCTGCGTCCAGGACGCCTCGTTGCTGTCGCGCAGGCCGAGCGAGGCCGAGATCGTCAGCCCCGAGGCCCAGATGCCGCGGAAGCCCGCTTCCTCGACGATCTTGGCGCTGATGCCGTCATGCGCCTCCATCAGGAAAGACAGCGTCGGTTTGGTGATTTCGTGCCGCAGTGCAGCGAAACGGGTCGTGGCGACCTGGCCGTCGCGCACGGGCATGGCGATCGAATGCCTCAAGGCACATCCCTCTTCCTGAGCGCTCCCGACAGCGCGGATGACAGGATGGCGACACTTGCAAGATATTCAACTGTCACCATACCGTAATTCCATTGGGGAAATCGGGATATTGGATGTGTCTGCCTCTTCGCATGCCGCTGCTGCGATCATCCTGGCGGCCGGCGTGGGCCGGCGACTCCATGCCACGGAGGATCGGCCGAAGATCCTGCTGGAATTCGGCGGCAGCACGCTGCTGGCGCGACATCTGGCGGCACTCAGGGCCCATGGCGTCGATCATGTCAGCATCACCGTCGGCCACCAGCAGGCGCTGATCCGGGCCGAGGTCGCCCGCCTGGGGCTGTCCGGCCGTGTCACTTTCGTGGAGAACCCGCGATATCGCGAGGGCAGCCTCGTGTCGCTCGCAGCACAGGGGGCCTGGCTGCGCGCCGGAACGCCGGTCCTTCTGATGGACGGCGACGTGCTCTACGATCAGCGCATGATCGCGTCCCTCCTCGATACCCCCCACGAGAATGTCCTGCTGCTCGACCGCGAGATCGAGCCGGGCGACGAGCCGGTGAAGATCTGCTTCCGGGGCGACAGCATCGTGGATTTCCGCAAGCAGCCCGAACATGCGCATGACCGGTATGGAGAATCCGTCGGCTTCTTCCGCTTCTCCGCCGCCATGGCCGCCGCCCTGGCGGATCGGTGTGACGCTTATGTGCAATCCGGCCAGGCCAGCGTGGAGTATGAAGAGGCGATCCGCGACCTGATCCTCGCCGACCCGGCCCGGTTCTCGGCGGTGGACATCACCGCACTGCCATGGGTCGAGATCGATTTCCCTGCCGACGTGCAGCGCGCCCGCAACGAGATCCTTCCGCGGCTTTGAAGCAGCTTTGACGCCATGAACCTGGAGACATTGCCGGCAGCCATCGCTGAGGCCGCTGCCGAGATCGACACCGCGCTGGCGGTGCTGCTGCCGCCGGATGCCGGCGAGGAAGCCCCGCTGTTCGCGGCCATGCGCTACGCCACTATCGGTGGCGGCAAGAAGCTGCGCGGCTTCCTGGTGCTGGAGACCGCGCGGCTGTTCGGCGTGGCGCGCGGGTCGGCGATCCGCGTGGCGGCGGCGGTCGAGATGCTGCACGGCTATTCGCTGGTGCATGACGATCTGCCGGCCATGGATGATGACGACCTGCGCCGCGGCAAGCCCACGGTGCACAAGGCCTGGGACGAGGCGACCGCCATCCTGGCCGGCGACGCGCTGCAGACCCAGGCCTTCGCCACCCTGGCCGCGCCGGAGACCCATGCCGATGGCGAGATCCGCGCCACGCTCTGCCTGCGCCTGGCCCAGGCAGCCGGGGCGCAGGGCATGGTCGGCGGCCAGATGCTCGACATGCTGGCCGAGGTCGCGACGGCGCCGCTGGAGCGCGGGGCTGTGCTGCGGCTGCAGCAGTTGAAGACCGGGCGGCTGATCGAATTCGCGGCCGAGGCCGGCGGCATCCTCGGCCAGGCGGCGGCGCCGCTGCGTCAGCGGCTGCTGGCCTATGGGCGGGACATCGGCACGGCCTTCCAGATCGCCGACGACCTGCTGGACCTGACCGCGACGCCGGAACAGGCGGGCAAGGCGACCGGCAAGGACGCGGCCGCCGGCAAGGCGACGCTGCTCGGCCTGCTGGGCCCCGAGCGCGCGAGGCTGTATGCGGTGGAGCTGATCGCGCGCGCCAAGGCGGAACTCGATGTCTTCGGGGCGCGCGCGGATCTGCTATGCGCCCTGGCCGATCATGTCATCAGCCGTCGCCACTAGCCGGTGAGGAACCGTCATGCCCCATACGCCGCTGCTTGACCGTATTCGGGAGCCTGCGGATTTGCGGAACCTGTCGGCGGAGCAGCTGAAGCAGGTTGCTGTTGAGTTGCGCGCGGAGACGATCGACGCGGTGTCGGTGACGGGCGGTCACCTGGGGGCCTCGCTCGGTGTGGTCGAGCTGACGGTTGCGGTGCATGCGGTGTTCGAGACACCGCATGACCGGCTGATCTGGGATGTCGGTCACCAGGCCTATCCGCACAAGATCCTGACGGGTCGGCGGGAGCGGATCCGGACCTTGCGGCAGGGCGGGGGCTTGTCCGGGTTCACGCGGCGGTCGGAGAGCGAATACGACCCGTTCGGTGCGGCGCATTCCTCGACCTCGATCTCGGCGGGTCTCGGGATGGCGGTGGCACGCGAGCTGAAGGGCGAGGAGCGGCACGTCATCGCGGTGATCGGCGACGGGGCGATGAGTGCCGGCATGGCCTATGAGGCGATGAACAATGCCGGGGCGAGCCGGGCCAACCTGATCGTGGTGCTGAACGACAACGACATGTCGATCGCGCCGCCGGTGGGGGCGATGAGCGCCTATCTGTCGCGGCTGATCTCGTCGCGGCCGTTCCTGTCGATCCGGGAGCTGATGGCGAAGATGGCGCGTCGGTTCCCGCGCCCGCTGGAGCGGGCGGCGCGGCGGGCGGACGAGTTCGCACGCGGGCTGCTGACGGGTGGCACGCTGTTCGAGGAGCTGGGGTTCTACTATGTGGGCCCGATCGACGGGCACGACATGGACCACCTGATGCCGGTGCTGCGCAACCTGCGCGACACCGACCACCAGGGCCCGATCCTGCTGCATGTGGTGACGCAGAAGGGCAAGGGCTACGCGCCGGCGGAGCAGAGCGCGGACAAGTACCACGGTGTGGCGAAGTTCAACGTGGTGACGGGTGAGCAGGTGAAGGCGCCGCCGGGCCCGCCCTCGTACACGAAGGTGTTCGCGAAGGCACTGATCGCGGAAGCGGCGGCGGATGATCGGATCGTGGCGGTGACGGCGGCGATGCCGTCGGGGACGGGTCTGGACGCGTTCGGCAAGGCGTACCCGAAGCGGAGCTTCGACGTGGGGATCGCGGAGCAGCATGCGGTGACGTTTGCGGCGGGGATGGCGACGGAGGGGATGAAGCCGTTCTGCGCGATCTACTCGACGTTCCTGCAGCGGGCCTATGACCAGGTGGTGCATGACGTGGCGCTGCAGAACCTGCCGGTGCGGTTCGCGCTGGACCGGGCGGGCCTGGTGGGTGCGGATGGCGCGACGCATGCGGGGTCGTTCGACATCGCGTATCTGGGATGCCTGCCGAACATGGTGCTGATGGCGGCGGCGGATGAGCTTGAGCTGATGCACATGGTGGCGACGCAGGCGGTGCTGGACAGCGGCCCGAGCGCGCTGCGCTACCCGCGGGGTGAGGGGCTGGGGCTCGCTCTGCCGGAGCGGGGGACGCCGCTTGCGATCGGGCGCGGCCGGGTGCTGCGGGAGGGGACGAGCGTGGCGATCCTGTCCTACGGGGCACGGCTGGGGGAATGCCTGACGGCGGCGGAGGATCTTGGGACGCGAGGGCTGAGCTGCACGGTGGCGGATGCGCGGTTCGCGAAGCCGCTGGATGTGGAGCTGGTGGAGCGTCTGGCGCGGGAGCATGCGGTGCTGATCACGGTGGAGGAGGGCTCGGTGGGGGGCTTTGGCTCGCTGGTGATGCAGCACCTGGCGTGGACGGGTCTGCTGGAGACGGGGTTGAAGCTGCGTCCGATGGTGCTGCCGGACCGCTACATCGACCACAACAGCCCGGTGAAGCAGTATGACGAGGCCGGGCTGAACGCGCCGCAGATCGTCGCCGCCGCACTCGCCGCCATGGGCGAAGCAAACGCTCGACCCGCGCGGGCGGGCTGACCGCGCCGGATGGCCGTTTCGCGCATCGGCCGCATCGTCGCGGCCAGTTGCCGGCTGCCGGTCACGGTGCTGCTGGTCGCGCTGCTGCTCACCGCGGCGGCGTTGCTCTACACCGCCCGCCACTTCGCGATCACGACCGATACGGCCGAGCTGATCTCGACCGAGCTCACCTATCGTCAGCATGAGCTCGCCTATGATGCCGCCTTCCCGCAGTTCCAGGATGTGATCGTCGCCGTCGTCGAAGGCGCGACGCCCGAGCTTGCCGATGCCTCGGCCAGCCGGCTGGTGGAGGCGTTGCAGGCCCAGCCCGCGCTGTTCCGTGCCGCGCGGCAGCCGGATGGCGGCGCCTTCTTCGCGCGCAATGGCCTGCTGCTGCTGCCGACAGCGCGCGTTCAGGCGACGATGGAGCAACTGGTTCGCGCCCAGCCTTTCCTGGGGCCGCTGGCGGCCGATCCCAGCCTGCGCGGCGTGATGGGTGTCATCGGGACCGCGTTGCAGGGGGTGGAAGGCGGCCAGGCCAGGCTCGATGACATCGCGCCCGCGATGGCCGCCATCGCCGGGACCGCCGAGGCTGCCCTGGCGGGCCGCCCGGCCTTCTTCAGTTGGCGCGATCTGATCGCCGGCTCGGCTGCCGGGTCGCGCGAGACCCGGCGGATCCTGCTGGTGCAGCCGGTCATGGACTATGCCGCGCTGCAGCCGGGTGCGGCCGCCAGTGCCGCGATCCGCGACACGGCACGCCGGCTCGGGATGGATCCGGCACACGGCGTGACCCTGCGGCTGACCGGGCCGGTGCCGCTGGCCGATGAGGAGTTCGCGACCCTCGCCCAGGACGCCGAGCTGGTCACCGGCGCCATGGTCGCCGCATTGCTCCTGGTCCTCTGGCTCGCTGTCCGCTCCGTGCGCTGCATGGTCGCGATCCTGGTCACGACGCTTCTCGGCCTGGTCATGACCACCGGGGCCGGGCTGCTGGCGACCGGGCGGTTCAACCTGATCTCGGTCGCCTTCATCCCGCTTTTCGTCGGGCTCGGCATCGATTTCGCGATCCAGTTCTGCGTCCGCTACCTCGCCGAGCGGCGGCTTGGATCCGGCCTGCACGGGGCTCTGGCGGCGACCGGCAGCGGGATCGGCCGGGCGCTGGCGCTCGCGGCGGCGGCGATCTGCGTCGGATTCTTCGCTTTCCTGCCGACCAGCTTCATCGGCGTCGCCGAGCTCGGGGCCATTGCCGGCCTCGGCATGATCATCGCCTTCGCGCTCAGCATCACCCTGCTGCCGGCGCTGCTGACCTTGCTGCATCCCGCCGGCGGCCGTGCGGAGATGGGATACGCCGCCCTTGCCCCGATCGAGGCCGTGCTGCGCGGCAACCGCCGCGCCGTACTGGTGGTGGCGGCGCTGGTGGGGGCCGGGTCGGTGGCGCTGCTGCCCTGGGTGCGGTTCGACTTCAACCCGCTCAATCTGCGCAGCGAAGCCGTGGAATCGATGGCCACGCTGCGCATCTTGATGGCCGATCCCGATCGCACGCCGAATACCGTCAGCGTCCTGGTGCCCTCATTGGAGCAGGCTCCGGCCATGGCGCGGCGCCTGCAGGCACTGCCGGCCGTATCGCATACCGTCACGCTGGACAGCTTCATCCCCGACCAGCAGGCGGAGAAGCTCGCGTTGATCCGGGATGCCGCCGCGCTGCTGGAGCCGACGCTCGAGGGCGTGGAGCGGCTGCCGCCGCCCGATGACGCGGCGCAGATCGACAGCCTGCGACGGACAGCCGCCGCCCTCCGCCAGGGCGCGGGACAGGCAGGGGATCCGGCCGCCGTCACCGCCCGCCGTCTGGCTGCCGCCCTCGATCAGCTCGCCGCCGCCCCGCCCGCCACGCGGGCGGCGGTGGCGACGGCGCTCGTCGAACCGCTCGGCATCCTGCTGGAGCAGGTGCGCGCCATGCTGGAAGCCGGCCCCGTCAGCCGCCAGACCCTGCCGCCGGAGCTGGTCGCCGACTGGCTGACGGCCGACGGCCGTGCCCGCGTCGAGGCCTTTCCCCACAGCGATGCCAGCGACGACGCCAGCCTGCAGCGCTTCTCCACCGCCATCCAGGCCATCGCCCCCGACGCCGCCGGCACGCCGATCTCCATCAAGGGGGCCGGCGATGCCATCGTCACCGCCTTCCTGCAGGCAGCACTGCTCTCGGCGCTCGCCATCACGCTGCTGCTCGCCCTGGTCCTGCGGCGGTCGCGCGACGTCCTGCTGACCATGCTGCCGGTGCTGCTCAGCGCGGCGCTGACGCTCGCCTCCTGCGTCGTCTTCGACCTGCCGCTGAACTTCGCCAACATCATCGCCTTGCCACTGCTGCTCGGCATCGGGGTCGCGTTCAACATCTACTTCGTCATGGCTTGGCGGGCTGGCGAAGCGCATCCGCTGCAATCGAGCCTGACGCGAGCCGTCGTGTTCAGCGCGCTGACCACGGCGACCGCCTTCGGCGCACTCTGGCTGTCGAGCCATCCCGGCACGGCCAGCATGGGGCGGCTGCTGATGGTCTCGCTGGGCTGGGAGCTGCTGGTCACCCTGCTGGTCCGTCCTGCACTGCTGGCGGTTCCGCCTACGGAACATCAGGAGGTCGTGTGAAACAGATGCGGCAGAGCCCCGATACCCGGCCCTATGCTCGGCCGATGCCCCCCCGATATCCCGCCCTGCTGCTGGCCCTGACCCTGTCCCTCGCGGCCTGCGCCCAGGGGCCGGGCACCACCGCGGCGCCCGGTGACCCGATCGAGCCCTGGAACCGGGACGTGCTGGACGCCAACATGGCGGTCGACCGCGCGGTGATCCGGCCCGTCGCCCTCGGCTATCGGGAAGCCGTGCCGGACTATGCCCGCACCCGCATCCGCCGCTTCGTCACCAACATGAACGAGCCGCGGGTGCTGGTGAACAACGTCCTGCAGGGCCGGATGCTGGACGCGGCGCATACGCTGCTGCGCTTCACCTTCAACTCGCTCTTCGGGCTCGGCGGTCTCTACGATGTCTCGACCGATTGGGGGCTCGCGCAGCGGACCGGCGATTTCGGGCAGACCCTGCATGTCTGGGGCATGGACAGCGGCGCCTACCTGATGTGGCCGATCGCCGGGCCGTCCAATGTGCGCGACAGCGTCGGCTGGGTCGCCGATGGTTTCCTGAACCCGCTGAGCTGGGTCATTCCCACCGAATATCTGATGGCCCGCGGCGCCGTGCAGGGTCTCGACCTGCGCGAGCAGACCATCGAAGGGCTGGACGAGCTGCAGCGCGGCTCGCTCGATTTCTATGCACGGCTGCGCAGCGTCTGGGAACAGCGCCGCAATGCCGAGCTCCGGCAGAGCACCGAAGGCGGCGCCAGCCCCGGGCCGGCACCGGCCGGTGGTCCGGCCGCGCCGGTTGGGGGGGAGCCCGATCCGGTCCAGGTGCTCTCCGATCCGGGGGCGGCCGACAAGGTCATCGCCATCCAGCCGCTGGCGCTGTCTCAGCCCCGCATCAGCGCCGCGGCGCGTCGGCGCAACTCCGCGATCAGGCGGTCCGGCCCGCCCTGCTGCAGGACGGTGGTGAATTCCGCCCGGCGCGACGCGAGCTCGCTGATCGTCCCGGTCAGATAGACATCGACGATCCGCCAGCCGGCGGAGGCCTGCCGCACCAGATAGTTCAGTTGCACGGGCGCGTCGTTCACGCGGTTCAGCGCGGTGCGCACCATCTGGTCACCGCTGCGCAACGTCGTGACGCCGGCCGTGGAGAAGCTCTCCCCGGAGAAGCCGTTGAAGCGGTTGGCATAGGTGGAGATCGACCACTCCGAGAAGGCCTGCACCAGTTGACCTTGCTGGTCCGGCGTCATGTTGCTCCAGGCCGGGCCGATCGCGATGCGGGTCATCGCCGGCAGGTCGAAGCTCGCCTGCATGACCGGCGCCAGCCGGTCGAAGCGGCCGCGCACGCCGAGGCTGCCGGCATTGCGCATGATCTCGAGGAGCGTGGCATGGAAGCGCTCCACCACCTCCGTCGGCGTCGCCTGAGCCCAGGCGGGGCTCGACACGGATGTCGCGGTCGCCATCGCGAGCAGCAGACGGCGTGTGGGAAAGTTGATGGCGTGACGATCCTGCATACGCGACGGTTAGCACGATCGGGGCTGGAGCGTGATCGGTTGAGGCGGAGTTGCCGAAAACCGTGAATCACGCGATCAAACAAGGCGCCTGGAGCGTGATCGCTTAGCTTGAAGCGATCACGCTCCAGGCGGGGGATCGACGGCAGCGCGACCGCGCCATCTCTGCGGATCATGGACGCGCCCCCTGGATAAACAATGCGTCAGGCACCCCGGCGCCGATATGCCAGGGGCGGCCTGGGACCATGGCTGTCGCGCATCTGTTCCGCACATGGCCGCCGCGGCGCGGCGTGCCGGCCCCTTGCGTCCAAAGGCGCTGATCACCTCGTCAGCATTGAGGCCGCGCCATGCAGGAGTGGAACCGGTGCAAGACGCCAGAGCCGTGCGATTGATCACCTACAGGCGGCATCGCCTGCAGGTCATGGACCAGGGGCCGGGATGGTCGGTCCTGATCTATCACCCGTCGAAAGGACTGTTCCGTCCGGCGCTGATGGAAACCGCGCAGCCGGGTGGCCTTGCCGCCTTGGTCGCCGAAGCGAAGTCCCGCATCGACGACAGCCTCATCGCCTGCCCCGGGTCGTCCGCCTTCGCCTGACGCCTTGCCGGTCGGGCGACCGCCGTCACGAAGCGCGCGGATGCGCCGGGAGAATCGCGCCGTCCGGTGGAGCCGCCAGGGCCAGCAGCCCGCGTTCGAAGGCGGGCAGCACGTGGAAGGTCTGTGGCCGCTCCTGACAGCCGGGCAGGAACGCCATCGCGAGCAAGGCGGCCGCCAGCGCGATGCGCATGGTCTCGCTCCGTCACGGGTTTGAGAGCCACTTGTGCCAGGGGTGGCGGCCCACTGGCAATCGGCTGGTGGCCGATATTTGCTCTTTTCGGCGATCGGCTTCGCTTTTGCTTAAGAAATGTAAGAAAATCCCGATTCCGTTGACGAAAATCTGCTCAGATCTTCCAGGAGAACATATCTCTTCGTCCGAAATTCTACTTCTGGATGAGGCCTCGATCGGGTCCGTGAACCGATCACAGTCGCGCTTCCTCGCGGATGCGTTGACAGCCCATCGCCTCGTGCTGCGGTAGGATATTCCCACGAGCATCGGTGGGGTCATGCGCGAAGTTTGGATCGTGCTGCTGGTGGCGGTTCTGAGCGTCGGTGGAATCGCCGCCATGAATTGGGTGATGGGACCGCCGGGCGGCAGCTCGCTCCTGATGCCGGTCAGCTTGACCGACGCCGGGGCGCGGACTTAGCCGGAAGCCCGGTTTCCGGGACGTCCCCTGCCGGCCTTGGCAGCGCGGAGATGCCGCCAGGCGAACCACGCCCCCAGCGCAACCAATGCAACCAGGATTGCTGCATCCAGGCGATGGAAGACCGCCCGGAGTGCCGGGTCGCTGTCCCAACGCTCGCCGAGCTCAGCGCCGACATAGGCCAGCGCATAGCACCAGAGCCAGGAGCCGACGAAGGTATAGGCCTGGAACGTCACCTGCCGCATGCGCGCGATGCCGGCGGGAAGGGCGATGAAGGTGCGGATGACCGGCAGCAGCCGGCCGATGAAGACCGTGATGGCGCCGTGGCGGGCGAAGAAGCGCTCCGCCCAGGCGAGTTCCTGCGAGCTGAGCAGGACGAACCTGCCCCAGCGCCGGATCAGCGCCGGGCCACCGTGTGCGGCCAGGGTGTAGACGATGGTCGATCCGATGTTGCAGCCCAGCGCACCCGCCGTCGCTGCTCCGACCAAGCTGAAGTGGCCGGTCGACACCAGGTAGCCCGCGAAGGGCATGATGATCTCGGAGGGCAGGGGAATGCAGGCGGATTCGATCGCCATCAGCGCCGCGACGCCGCCATAGCCGCCGGCGAGGATGACGGAGGTGATCGCGCTCGCCAGGGTGGCGAGAAGATTGGCGAGCATCGATCCTCCGGGTTCCGGGCATGCGCTATGGCCGGTTCATATCCGGCCTACTGGCGCCGCGGCGTGACATGGCGTTCACTCGGCGGAAACGCCTCGGGGTCGGCACGAAAGCAACCGGCAGGCGCGTCATGCGCTTCCCCTCCGATGATGGGAGGCAGAAGCATGGACAGGCGACATGGCATTCTGGCGGTCGCGGTCGCGGTGCTGACTGCGGCCGGCGCCGCTGCCCAGACCATACCTGCGCCACCGCCAGCCGGGACCCTGGTGCCGGAGCGGATCGAGCCGACGCCGCCGAGCCCGCGCCCGCCCAATGGGGAGCCGCGGCCGTCGCCGCGCAGCGCGCCTCCACCCGCCGCTGATCCCGGCATCGTGGCGCCGACGCGGCCACCGGCGCCGGACCCATCGCGGACACCGCTGGTGCCGCCGCAGCGTCCCGGCCAGCCGACGCCGGAAGCGCCGCGGTAGCGTTCAGCGCGCCTCGGCGAGCAGGCCGGTGATCCCGGCGAGGCTGTCGAGCGCCTCGACGCGCCCGACTAAGGCGATCAGGCGATCGGCCGCGGCGTCCGGCAGGCGGCCCCGCGTGTTGGTCCGGAACTTCGCCTCGATCTCGGCAGCGCTGACCGGGTTCTCGGGGCTGCCGCGCCGGTCGAAGACGTCTTCGATGAAGCGTTCGCCGGACACCGCCGTGACCTCCATGCGGCAGGCATGGCGGGCGGCGCGGCCGCGGGCATCGATCGCCTCGTCCTCGAAGACTTCGATGCGCTGCATGAAGCGGAGCAAGTCGGGATCCTGCAACCGCGCCTCGACATAGGCCTCGGCGGTGGCGTCGCCGTGCAGCGCGATGGTCGCCAGGCCGAAGAAGATGTTCATCTGCGCCGCGGTGATGCCGGCCGGCTTGTAGTCCCAGGCGGTGTGGACATGGGTCATATGCCCGACGCCGGCCTGGATCCTGGCGATGTCGGCCGCGGTGAGGCCGTGGCGGCGCATGATGGCTTTCAGCGCGTCGAGCGCGGCGTGGATGCTGGTGACGCTCGGGTACATCTTGTAGCCGACGGCCAGCGTCTCCCAGGTGGTGCCGAGGCCTTCGGTCAGGCGGGCGATGTCGGGCTTGCCGGAGAGCGTGCTCAGGAAGCCGCCATAGCCGGCCTCCAGCACGTCGGGGATGCCGGTGAAGCCGCGCTCGGCGAGTTGGGCTGCCTGGAGGCCGGCCTCGGCGGCGCGTCCGGCATGCAGGCGCTTCACCATCGCACCCTCCTGCGCGGCCATCAGCCCGCTGCCGAGCGAGCCCGCGATGCCGAGCGCATGCTGCATCCGCCCGGCATCGAGGCCGAGCAGGCGGCCGGCCGTCGCCGCGGCCACGAAGGCGCCGCTGGTGCCCTGCGGATGGAAGCCGTTGAGGAAGAGCTGCGTCGTCGCCGCATTGCCGACCCGGGTGCCGACCTCGTAGCCGGCGACAACAGCGGTCAGCAGGTCGCGTCCGCTGACCCCGGTCGCCTCGGCGAAGCCGAGGCCGATCGGCGTCACGATGGAATTCGGGTGCAGCACCGAATCCTTGTGGATGTCGTCCATCTCGAAGCCATGGCCCGCGGTGCTGTTCACCAGCACGGCCTTGGCCAGGGAAGCCTTGGCGCCGCTGCCCCAGATGCTGGCGCGCCCGTCACCGCCTTCGGCCAGCACGACCTCCCGCAGGATGCGCGTCCAGGGCAGGTCGGCGCCGTGCAGGCAGACGCCGATGCCATCGAGCAGGCAGAGCTTGGCGCGCTCGATGACGGCTTTCGGCAGGTCCTCGTACCGCAGACCCGCGGCGAAGCAGGCGAGGTCACGGGTCGCGTCAGGAAGCAGTGGCGGCAGGGATGCGGTCATGGACGTGAGCCTTTCCTCAAGTTTCCACCATCTTCCGCCCTCCACGGAGCCCGTCCATAGGCCCGTGAATGTCCCGAGCCAGCAGAGGCCCCGGCCGGTCGGGCCGGAGCCGGGCCGCGGCGCCACCGGACACCGCCATGCCGGAGGCGCCGCCACCGCCCCTGGTCCTGGCCGACCCGCCGCCGCGGCTCGCCGAGCCCATCGTGCTCGCCGCGCCGGAGGAGGAATCGGGCTTCGCCTGGTGGCCGTTCGCGCTGGCGCTGCTCGGTGCCACCAGCGCGGCCGGCTGCTTCTGGTGGTCACGCCGGGCCTGAAAATGCGGCATGGCCTCCGCCCGGGCGCGCCTGGCCCCTTCCGTCGCCGCGCCGCAGCGGCGAACATCGGCCCGGATCACGAGGACCAATGCGATGCCGCGCCTGCTGACCGCCCTGGCCCTGCTGCTGCTCGCCGCCCTGCCGGCGCGGGCGCAGCCGGTGCTGAACATCTACAACTGGTCGGACTACATCGACCCCTATGTGGTGCAGCGCTTCACGGCGGAGACCGGCATCCGGGTGCGCTACGACGTCTTCGATAGCCTGGAGACGCTGGAGGGCAAGCTCTCGGCCGGGCGGTCCGGCTATGACCTCATCGTGCCGACCAGCGAGCCGACCTTCGCCCGGCTGGTGCGCGCCGGTGCCCTTCGGCCGCTCGACCGGGCGCGCATCCCGAACTGGCGCAACCTCGATCCCGCCTTGATGGCGCGGGCGGCGAGTGTCGATCCCGACAACCGTCATGGCGCGATCTATCTCTGGGGCACGGTCGGCATGGGCATCCGGCCGGATCGGGTGCGCGCCGCGGCACCGGATGCCCCGATGGACACCCTCGCTCTGCTCCTCGATCCGCGGAATGCGCAGCGGCTCTCCCGCTGCGGCATCCAGGTGATGGACAGCGCCACCGACGTGATCCCTTCGGTGCTGCGCCATCTCGGCCTCGATCCCAACACGCAGAGCCAGGATGATTTGCGCGCGGCGGAACGCGCCCTGCTCGCGATCCGTCCCCATGTGCGCGCGATCCTGCCCTCGGGCTCGGTGCTCGACGCGCTGGCGACCGGCGATGTCTGCCTGGCGCTCACCTATTCGGGGGATGTGATCCAGGCCTCGGCGCGCGCGCGGGAAGCTGGGCGCGGCGTCGAGATCGCCTATGTGGCCCCGGCCGCCGGCGCCCAGCTCTGGTTCGACATGCTGGCGATCCCGGCCGATGCGCCGAACCCGGAAGCGGCTCAGGCCTTCATCGACTTCGTGCTGCGGCCCGAGGTGATGGCCGCCATCACCTCCCATGTCCGCTACCCGAATGCGGTGCCGGCCTCCCGCCCCATGGTCGCGGAAGCGGTGCGCAACGACCCGAGCGTCTACCCGACCGATGCGGCGCTCGCCGGGAGCTTCGTCGCCGGCACGCCGTCCCAGCAGGTGGAGCGGCTGCGCACCCGCATCTGGTCACGCTTCAAGGCCGGGCGCTGAGCAGGATGGCCGATACGCTGCTGGAGGCGCGTGGGCTGACGCGGCGCTTCGGCGCCGCGCTGGCGCTGGATGCGCTCGACCTCGCGATCCGTCCCGGCGAGTTCTTCGCCCTCCTCGGCGGCTCGGGCTCGGGCAAGTCGACCCTGCTGCGGCTGATCGCGGGTCTCGACGCGCCGGATGGCGGCGCGCTGTTCCTGGACGGGCGGGACATCACGGCGGATCCGCCCTGGGCGCGGCCGGTCCACATGATGTTCCAGTCCTACGCGCTGTTCCCGCATATGAGCGTCGCCGAGAATGTCGGCTATGGGCTGCGCCGCGTCGGCGTCGCGCGCGGCGAGCAGGCGCGCCGGATCGCGGAAGCACTGGCGCTGGTGAAGCTCGACGGGCTCGGCGCGCGGCGGCCGCACCATCTCTCGGGCGGGCAGCGCCAGCGGGTGGCACTCGCCCGCAGCCTGGTGATGCGCCCGCGCTTGTTGTTGCTGGACGAGCCGCTGGCGGCGCTGGATGCCGGGCTCCGCGAGCAGACGGGGTTCGAGCTGCGTGCCCTGCAGCGCCAGACCGGCGCCGCCTTCGTCATGGTGACCCACGACCAGGAGGAGGCCCTGGCGCTCGCCGACCGCATCGCGGTGCTGGAGGGCGGGCGCCTGGTGCAGGTCGGCACGCCGGAGGAGGTCTATTGGCGTCCGGCGACCGCCTTCGTGGCCAGGTTCCTGGGGGCGGCGAATATCGTGGAACCCGCGACTCTGCCGCTGAAGCCGCAGGTGGCCGGTGCCGCTGCCTATGCGCTGCGGCCGGAATATATCCGCCTGACCCGCATCGGTGGAGCATCCGATTCAGACCTCCGGGCCATTCGGCCCTCCGATCATCGGACGCTCGGCCATGAGGAGACCGGGCCCAACCGCGTCATGGGCGTGGTGCGCGAAGCTGCCTTCCGCGGCGATTCGACGCTGTTCGTGGTGGCGCTGGAGGCCGGCGGCGCGCTTCGCGTCACCGTCCATGCCGATGACCCGATGCCGGAAATGGGGGAGCGCGTGGCGCTCGCCTGGGACCCGGACGACCTCGCACCGCTCGCCGCTTGATGCGCAGGCTTCTGATCCTGGTGCCCGTTTGGGCCTGGCTGCTCGCTTTCGTGGCGGCGCCGGCGGTGATCCTGCTCGGCATCGCGCTCGGGCAGAGTACGGAAGGCATCCCACCCTTCGCGCCGCCGGTCGGGCCGGGTTTGGTCTGGCAGGGGAGTCTCGGGAATTTCGCGACGCTCTTCGAGGATGAGTTCTATTTCGATTCGCTGCTGCGGGCGCTGCGCATCGCGACGAGCACGGCGGCACTCGCGCTGCTGCTCGGCTTCCCGATGGCGCTCGCGATCGCCCGCGCGCCGCGCGCCCGGCAGGCGCTGTTGCTGGCGCTGGTGCTGCTGCCCTTCTGGACCGGCTTCCTGCTGCGCATGGGCGCCTTCATCGGGCTGCTGCGCGACCAGGGGCTGATCAACGGCCTGCTGATCGGGCTTGGCGTGGTTCAGGAGCCGTTACCGCTGTTGTACACCGAGGGCGCCATGCTGGCCGGCATGCTGCACGCCTATCTGCCCTTCGCGGTGCTGCCGCTCTACGCCGCGCTGTCGCGGCTGGATCCAGTGTTGGAACAGGCGGCGATGGACCTCGGCGCCACGCCCGGCGCCGCCTTCCGCACCGTCACCCTGCCGCTGGCGCTGCCCGGCATCATCGCCGGTTTCCTGCTGGTCTTCATCCCGGCGGCCGGCGAGTTCGTGATCCCGGAGCTGCTCGGGCCGTCGGAGGCGCTGCCGGTCGGGCGGGTGCTGTGGCAGGAATTCTTCCAGAACCGCGACTGGCCGCTGGCCGCGGCGCTCGCCGTCGCGCTGCTGGTGCTGCTGATCCTGCCGATCCGGCTGTTTCAGCGGTTGGAATCAAGGGCATGAAGCGCGGCCGCGTGGGCAGCTGGGGGCTGGCCCTGGGACTTGGCTTCCTCTGGGTGCCGGTGCTGCTGCTGGTCGGCTTCGCCTTCAGTGCCGACCGCATCCCCTTCCAATGGGGCGGCGTCTCGCTGCGCTGGTTCGCCGCACTCGCAGCCAATGAGCGGCTGATCGAGGCCGCCTGGCTCTCGATCCGCATCGCCGCCGGGGCGGCGACGCTCGCCATGCTGATCGGCGGCGCGGCCGGCTTCGCGCTCGCCCGCTGGGGCGGCTTCGGCGGGCGGGTGCTGCTCGGTGGCCTGATCGGCGCCCCCCTGGTGCTGCCGGAGGTGGTGACCGGCCTCTCCCTGTTGCTGACCTTCGTGGCGCTGGAAGCGCTGACCGGCTGGCCTGAGGGGCGCGGGGCGCTGACCGTGCTGCTGGCGCATGGGACGCTCGGCGCTGCCTATGTCGCGGTGGTGGTCCAGGCGCGGCTGGCCGGCGGCGAGCGGGTGCTGGAGGAAGCGGCCATGGATCTCGGCGCCGGGCCGTTCACCGCCTTCTGCACCGTCACCCTGCCGCTGATGGTGCCGGCGCTCGCGGCCGGCTGGCTGCTGGCCTTCACCCTCTCGCTCGACGACCTGGTGGTCGCGAGCTTCGTCTCCGGCCCCGAGGGGACGACCCTGCCGATGGTGCTGTTCTCGGCGCTGCGGCTCGGGCTGACGCCGGAGGTGAACGCGCTCGGCGCCGTGATCCTGCTGCTGGCCGGCGCGCTGGTCGGGCTTGCCATGCTGCTTCTGCGCGCACGGCGGGTTGAAGGGCAGGGGGAGGGCGGGTAGGGTCCCGCCCTTCCAGCAACCGCCCGACCAGGGTGCCATGAACCTCATCGCCGACCGCCTCGACCGCATCTCCCCCTCGCTGACCATCGCGATGACCGCGAAGGCCCGCGCCCTGAAGGCCGAGGGCAAGGACATCATCTCCCTCTCGGCCGGCGAGCCGGATTTCGACACCCCGCGCAACGTGAAGGACGCGGCGATCGCGGCGATCGAGCGTGGCGAGACCAAGTACACCGACGTCGCCGGCACCCTGGCGCTGCGGAAGGCAGTCTGCGAGAAGTTCAAGCGCGACAGCGGCGTCGAGTACAAGCCGGAGGAGATCCTGGTCGCGACCGGCGGCAAGCAGGTGATCTTCGACGCGCTGCTCGCCACCATCAATCCGGGCGACGAGGCGATCATCCCCGCCCCCTGCTGGGTTAGCTACCCGGACATCGTGGAGCTCGCCGAGGGTAAGCCGGTGATCCTGCCCTGCGGGCAGAACCAGGGCTTCAAGCTGACCGCCGAACAGCTCGAGGCGGCGATCACGCCGAAGACCAAGTGGTTCATCCTGAACAATCCGTGCAACCCGACCGGCGCCGCCTATACGCGCGACGAGCTGAAGGCGCTGACCGACGTGCTGGTGAAGCACCCGGATGTCTGGATCTTCAGCGACGACATCTACGAGAAGCTGATCTACGACGGCATGAAGGCGGTGACGGTGGTCGAGGTGGAGCCGCGGCTGCGCGATCGCACGGTCACCATGAATGGCTGCTCCAAGGCCTATGCCATGACCGGCTGGCGCATCGGCTTCGCCGGCGCGCCGGTGACGCTGATCAAGGCCATGGACAAGCTGCAGAGCCAGTCCACCTCCAACACCAGCTCGATCTCCCAGGCCGCCGCCGTGGAGGCGCTGGCCGGCCCGCAGGAGAGCATCGAGGCGATGCGCGTCGTCTATGAACGCCGCCGCGACCTGGTGGTCGAGATGCTGAACCAGGCGCCGGGCATCCGCTGCCACAAGCCGGAAGGGGCCTTCTACGTCTATCCGGACGTGCATGGCTGCCTCGGCAAGACCAGCGCCGGCGGGCGGAAGATCGACGGCGACGAAGCCTTCGTGCTCGGCCTGCTGGAGGAGCATGGGGTCGCCGCGGTGCACGGCACGGCCTTCATGTTCCCCGGCCATTTCCGGATCAGCTACGCGACCGACGATGCCTCGCTGGTCGAGGCCTGCAAGCGCATCCAGACCTTCTGCGCGGGGCTGCGCTGACCGCGCCCGAATTCCGCCTGCGCCCGGTGGCGGAGGCGGATTTCGAGCCGCTGCTCGACCTCAGCATCCGCGTGCTGCGTGCGGATCTGGAGCGGCTTGGCCGCTGCGACCCGGAACGCCGCCGCCGCCGCATGCGGGAGGGCTTTGATCCCCTGATGATGCGGGCGATCGAGGGCGAGGGCGGTCTGCTCGGCTGCATCGCCACGGCGGAAGCGGCCGATCATGTCGAGCTCTACGGCTTCTATATCGAGCCCAGCGCGCAGGGGCAGGGCCTCGGTGCTGCGGTCTTCGCCGCCTTGCGCGCCGAGTTGCCAGCCTTGCCGATCCGTATCGAGGTGCTGAAGGGCAGCCGCGCCCGGCGCTTCTGGGAGCGCCAGGGCTTCCGCTTCGTCAGCAGCCAGGATTTCGACGATCTGATGGAGCGGTCGGCCGAGAAGCGGATCGCCGCTTCAGCTGACCATCTTGGTGCCGCAAAGGCGGGGGACTAGGCTTCCCGCCGCAACATAGGACAGCCCTCACGATGCCCGCCCTCGCCGACCGCCTCAAGGAGTTCTCGATCTCCGCCTCCGTTGTCATGACCGTGAAGGCGCGCGAGCTGGCCGCGCAGGGCATTAAGGTCATCAGCCTCGCCTCCGGCGAGCCGGATTTCGCGAGCCCGCCGCATGCAGTCGAAGCGGCGCACAAGGCGGCGCTGGCGGGCGACACGAAGTATCCGCCGCAGGATGGCACCAAGGAGCTGAAGCAAGCGATCCAGCGCAAGTTCAAGCGCGACAACAAGCTCGACTACGCGCTCGATGAGATCATCGTCACCAACGGCGGCAAGCAGGCGATCTTCAACGCCTTCATGGCGAGCGTGAACCCGGGCGAGGAGATCGTGATCCCGGCGCCCTACTGGATCTCCTACGCCGACATGGCGAAGGTCGCTGGCGGCAAGCCGGTGCTGGTGAGCTGCCCGCAGAACAACGGCTTCAAGCTGCGCGCCGAGGATCTGGAAGCGGCGATCACGCCCAACACCAAGTGGGTGATGCTGAATTTCCCGAACAACCCGACCGGTGCCGCCTGCTCCCGCGAGGAGATGCAGGCGATCGCCGAGGTGCTGCTCCGCCATCCGCATGTCTGGGTGATGACGGACGACATGTATGAGCACCTCGTCTATGACGGCTTCGAGTTCTGCACCATCGCGGAGGTGGAGCCGCGACTGAAGGACCGCACGCTGACGGTCAACGGCGCGTCGAAGACCTATGCGATGACCGGCTGGCGCGTCGGCTTCGCCGGCGGGCCGAAGGCGCTGATCAAGGGCATGATCAACATCCAGGGCCAGGCGACCTCCGGCGTCTCGACCATCGGCCAGGCGGCCGCCGCCGCGGCGCTGGACGGCCCGCAGGATCTGGTGCGCGAACGCGCCGCGATCTACCGGGAGCGCCGCGACCTGGTCGTCGACATGCTGAACCAGGCGCCCGGCCTTGCCTGCCACAAGCCGGAGGGCGCCTTCTACGTCTTCCCGAATGTCGCCGGCTGCCTCGGCAAGACCAGCGCCGGCGGCCGCAGGATCGAGACCGACGGCGACTTCGCCCTGGCGCTGCTGGAGGAGAAATACGTCGCGACGGTCCAGGGCTCCGCCTATGGCATGAGCCCTTATATCCGCATCTCCTACGCGACCGACACCGCGAGCCTGCGCGAGGCCTGCGCGCGCATCCAGGAATTCTGCCGGGACCTGCGGTGAGCATCGCGCTCCGCCCCGGCCGGGACGCGGATGCGGACGGCTTCATCGCGCTGATCGACGCCTGCTGGGCGGAATATCCCGGCTGCGTCCTCGATGTGGATGGAGAATTGCCGGAGCTGCGCGCGCTCGCCTCCTGGTTCGCGGAGGCGGGCGGCGTGCTCTGGGCGGCGGAGGGCGACGGGCGCATCATCGGCATGGTCGGCACCAGGCCGCTGCGCGAGGATGCGGCCTGGGAGATCTGCCGCATGTATGTGGCGAACGCCGCGCGCGGCAGCGGCCTCGCCCAGACGCTGCTCGACACCGCGGAAGCGCATGCGCGGACGGCGGGGGCGGAGCGGATGGTGCTCTGGACCGACACCCGCTTCGCTCGCGCCCATGGCTTCTACGAGAAGCGCGGCTATGTGCGGCAAGGCTCGATCCGCATCCTCGACGACGTCTCGAAATCGCTGGAATTCCGCTATGCCAAGCCGGCGCGCGGCCTGATCGTGGAGGCGCTCGACGCTGCTGCGGCGGCGAGCGCGGAGCGGCGGCTGGCCGAGATCCTGGTGGCCTGCGTGGCGGGCGGGGCCTCGGTCTCCTACCTGCCGCCGCTGCCGCTGGAGCGGGCGCGGGGCTTCTGGCAGCGCGTCTCCTCCGAAGTCGCGCAGGGCAAGCGGGTGCTGCTCGCGGCCTGGGCAGATGGGCAATTGGCGGGGACGGTGCAGCTCGATCTCGGCACGCCCGAGAACCAGCAGCATCGCGCGGAGCTCGCCATGCTGCTGGTCGATCCCGCCTTCCGCCGGCGGGGCATCGCGCGCGCCCTGATGCGGCGGGCCGATCAGGCGGCCTGGGCGCATGGCCGCAACCTGATGACGCTCGGCGCGCGTGCCGGCGATGTCGGGGAGGCGCTCTACCGCGACCTCGGCTGGCAGGAGGGCGGGCGCATCCCGGGCTATGCGCTGAATGCCGACCGCACGCCGGCCGATCGGCTGCTGTTCTGGAAGCGGCCTGGCTGATGCCCGCCCAGCCCGGCCGTAACCGCCGCAATCGCTAGAATAGTTGCGCTCCGCTTTGTTACGCTTCACCATCTCAGGCTCTTGTTTTGACGCGCATCTTCACCCGTTCGGGTGAAGACACCCGAACGGGATCTGCTCCGATGGCGGACGAGACCGAGCGCACCATGGTCCGGCGCGCGATGCCGGACATCGCGGCCGACCCCGACAGCCTGCTGCATCTCCTGGTGATCGAGGCACCGGGGGAGGCGCCGCGCCGCATGCCGATTGGCCGGGCGCCGATCCGTGTCGGCCGTATCCCCGGCAACGACATCGTGCTGCCATCCTTCGAGATCTCGCGTGCCCATTGCCTGATCGCGCTGGAAGGGGAGGACGCGATCGTCACCGATCTCGATTCCACCAATGGCTGCGTCCTTGATGGCGCGCGGATCGTGGCGCCGGCGGTGCTGCGGCCCGGCGCGCGGCTCAGGCTCGGGCCCTATTCCATCACGCATCTGCATGGGCCGCGTGCCGAGCTGGAACGCGGCACGGAGATGGAGCGCGACCTTGCGAAGGCCGGGCGCTACGTTCAGGCGCTGCTGCCGCCGGCGATCACGGAAGGGCCGGTGCGGGTGGATTGGCGCTTCCTGCCATCGGCCGGCATCGGCGGCGACGGCTTCGGCTACCGTGCCCTGCCGGATGGTCGCTTCATGGTCTACCTGCTCGACGTCTCCGGCCATGGCGCGGGTGCGGCGCTGCTTGCGGCCAGCGTGATGAACGCGCTGCGCCAGGGCGGGCCCGCCGGCTGCGACGCCGGCGATCCGGCGGCGGTGCTGGCCGGGCTCAATGCCGGCTTCCAGATGGACAGCCACGGCGGCCTCTACTTCTCGCTCTGGTATGGGGTCTACGACCCGGCGACGCGGCGGCTGCACTTCGCGGCAGCGGGGCATCATCCGGCCTATCTCGGCATCGTACCACTCTGGACCCGCAATCCGGCGATCGGGCTGGCGGAGTCGGATTGGCGCTTCGCGGCCGCGGAAGCGGCGGTGCCGCCCGCCGCCCGCCTGGTGCTGTTCAGCGACGGCGCCTTCGAGGTGCGGGCACCGGATGGACGCCAACTGGGCCTCGCGGATTTCCTGCCGTATCTGTCAGCATCGCCGGTGGCGGGTCTGGCGGAGCCGGCGGAGCCGGCGCGCCTGCTGGCCGTGGCCCAGGCGGCCGCGCGGCCGGGCGCGATGGAGGATGATGTCGCCATCCTCGTGCTGGATTTTCCGTGAGGCGAGGGGAACAGGGGGAAGAATGCAATTCAAGATCGTCGAAATCGATGCGGGGCTATGCCGGGTCGAATTGTCGGGGCGGCTCGATGCCGCCGGCGCCGAGATGCTGGATGCACCGCTCAGCGCGCATTTCGCTGCGATGCGCCGCGCCGTGGTGATCGACCTTTCGGACGTGCCCTTCGTGGGCTCGCTCGGCATCCGCGTGCTGATTTCAGCAACCCGGCTGCTGAAGCGCCACGGACAGCAGGTGGCACTCTATGGCGCCAATGCGATGGTGCTGGACGTGCTCCACACGGTGTCGCTCGATCAGCTCATTCCAATCGCAGCGGACGAGGCCTCGGCACGCGCGCTCGTCGGCGCTTGAGCGCAGGAGCATCTTCACCCATTCGGGTGGAGGCACCCGAACGGGTGAAGATGCTCGCCAGGACACGGAACTTGAGCGGTGAAGCGAAGCAAGGCGAAGCAAAGCCGCTCCGGCGGACCGCTGCGGCTGGTGATTGCCGGCGGCGCGGAAGCGGTGGTCGCTGCCGAGCAGCGGCTGATCACCTTCCTGAACGATGAGGGGCTGCCGGAAGGCGCCGCTGCGCGAGCGGCGCTGCTGCTGGAGGAGGTCGTGCTGAACGCGCTGCGCCACGGCGCGGCGCCCAATGTCGAGGTCGAGGCGCAGATCGGGGCCGACGGCATCAGCCTGGTCTTCGAGGATTCCGGTGTGGCTTTCGATCCGCTGGCCGGTGAGGTCGCCGCACCGGAAACCGGGGCGGAGCAGCCCGGCGGCCGCGGGCTGCTGCTGATCCGGCGTTTCTCGACGGCCGCGCGCTATACGCGGAGCCCGGATGGCCGCAATCGGCTCGAGCTGCGGCTCACGCCCGGATAAGGAAGCCGTCGAGCGCGGCGAGCACCGCCTCCGGCGCTTCCTCAGCCAGGTAATGGCCGGAGGGGACCGGCCCGCCGGAGACGTCCGCATCCGCATAGCCGCGCCAGATCGCGAGCGGATCGTACCAGGCGCCGATCTTGCCGCGGGCGCCCCAAAGTACCTTCAGCGGGCAGCGGATGCGCTGGCCGGCGGCGCGGCTGGCGCGGTCATGCTCCAGGTCGAGCCCGGCTGCGACGCGGTAATCCTCGCAGATCGCCTCCACCGTGCCCGGCTGATGCAGGGCGGCGAGGTAGTCGGCGCGCGCTTCGGGGTGGAAGAAGCTGCGGTCCTTGGGCTCACGGCTGGTGTGCAGGTCGAACCAGTCCTCGACGTCGTGCCTGATCATGCGCTCCGGCAGCGGATGCGGCTGGGCCAGGAAGAACCAGTGCCAGTAACCCATGGCGAACGCCATGTCGGCACGCTCGAAATGCTCGATCGTCGGCACGATGTCGAGCAGCGCGAGGCGGAGGACGGCATCCGGGAAGTCGATCGCCAGGCGATGTGCGACCCGCGCGCCGCGGTCATGCGCGACGAGCTGGAAGCGGTCATGGCCGAGTGCCCGCATGACGCCCGTCATGTCGGCGGCCATGGCCGTCTTGGCATAAGGCGCATGATCGGCGCTGACCGGCGCCTTGTGGGAGAAGCCGTAGCCGGTGATATCGGCGCAGATCACGGTGAAGCGCTGCGCCAGCATCGGCGCCACGCGATGCCACATGGCATGGGTCTGCGGATTGCCGTGCAGCATCAGGAGCGGCGGCCCTTCGCCGCCGCGCCGCAGCCGGAAGGACCGGCCGCCGAGATCGACTGTCTCCAGCGTGAAGCCTTCGAAGAACGCCATCTGCCGCTTCCTCAACCTCGGATCGAGCCGCTCCGCTTCGCGCCGCCGATCTGTTTTTGTCCGACAATCAGACTATCCCCAGTTGACCCCAGGGCCACTGCGCGCAAGCCTGTGCCCGAAACCCGAAGGAGGGAACCGATGTCCGACGATAGCGCGCTCTTTGACAAGGGCCTGCCGATCCGCCGCGCCGTGCTGGGCGCCGAGTATGTGGATGGCTCCATGGCCAAGGCCGACGACTTCATGATGTCGTTCCAGCGCGCCACCACCGCGATCGCCTGGGGCTGGGCCTGGGGCGACCCGACGCTCGACCGCAAGACCCGCAGCCTGCTCAACCTCGCGATGCTGACGGCGCTCGGCAAGACGCCGGAGATCAAGCTGCACGTGAAGGGCGCGCTGAACAACGGCGTGAGCGTCGAGGAGATCAAGGCGACGCTGCTGCACGCGACGGCCTATTGCGGCATCCCGGCCGGCCTCGACGCCTTCAAGGCGGCGCATGAGGTACTGGTGGCCGAGGGCGCGCTTCCCGCGAAGAAGGCGTGACTGCCGCGTCCGATGACCGAAGCGCCGAAGGGCGCGGAGGTCTGAATCGGCCGCGCATGGATGTTTCCAAAATTGGTTTCATCGGCATCGGCAACATGGGCTGGCCGATGGCGGCCAACCTGGTGAAGGCCGGATTTGCGGTGGCGGTGAGCGACGCCGTCCCGGGCCGCGCGGACAAGTTCGTGGCGGAGGCCGGCGGCACCGCCGCCGCCGGTCCTGCGGAGGCCGTGCGTGGGGCGGAGGTGATCATCACCATCCTGCCGACCAGCAAGCAAGTGGCCGAGGTCGCGGCGCAGATCGCGCCGGTGCTCGCCGCCGGCAGCGTGCTGGTCGACATGACCTCCGGCGCGCCGGGCCGCACGCGGGAGATCGCGGCGACCCTCGCGGAGCGCGGCGTCGCGGTGGTGGATTGCCCGGTCTCCGGCGGCGTGCCGCGCGCGAAGAGCGGCGAACTCGCGATCATGGCGGGTGGCGAGGATGCGGTGCTCGACCGCGTCGATCCGGTGCTGCGCGCCATGGGCACCAGCATCCATCGCTGCGGCGGCGTCGGCGCCGGCCAGGCGATGAAGGCGCTGAACAACCTGGTCAGCGCCGGCGGCTTCCTGATCGGCATCGAGGCGCTGCTGATCGGGCAGCGCTTCGGCCTCGATCCCGCGCTGATGGTCGATGTGCTGAACGCATCGACGGGCATGAACAACTCCACCCAGAAGAAGTTCAAGCAGTACGTGCTGACGCGGCGCTTCGATTCCGGCTTCGGGCTCGACCTGATGGTGAAGGACCTGTCGATCGCGCTCGAGGTCGGGCGCGAGACCGGGACGCCGACGCCCTTCTCGGCGCTCTGCCGGGAGCTTTCCGCCAGCGCCTCGGCGCTGCTCGGACCTGGGCAGGACCACACGGCGCTGGCGCAGCTCTCGGAGAAGCTGGCCGGCGAGGCGCTCGGCGGCGGCAACCGGGCAGGGGCAGGCTGAAACTACGCGTTGAGACGTCTTGGCGGACATTCGGACGGGCTGCAGCCCGTCCGCACGGGTTCGGGTAGTTTCGGGCCTCCTAGTTGCAAATGACTCGCAAACGCGTTACGCGACCTCGGCCATCGGGGATGGCGTAGCGATATCATTGTGCAGCGGAGAGAGCCCGTGCCGAGGCCTCTGGAATACTCGCCCTGCACGGAGCGGACCTGCGAGCATGCGGGTGCTGCCATGGGGGCATTGGCAAAGCTTCGGTGGGTGCGGCGCATTCTCGCTGGGCTTCGCACTGCCCGGTGAGCGATCAGGTACGAGAAGATCTCGACCGGGTATTCATCCGCGAGCGCTTGGTACTCGTGCGTGGCCTGGTCCGGATGGTCGGCAGCCTGCCGATCGCCGAGGAATTGATCCAGGACGCCTACCTCAAAGTGTCGGCGGCCCTGCGGGACCGGCCGGTCGAACACCTCGCGCCCTTCCTTCATCAGACGGCCAGGAACCTGGCGCTGGATCACCTCCGCTCGGTCAGGCGCCGCGGTACCGTGGTGCTGCCGGAGCATGCGGTCCGGAACCTGGACGAGATCCCGGTGGCGGTGGCGAACCCTGAAGCCAGCGCCCGCGACAGGCAGCTTCTTCGGCGCCTGGATGCCGCCCTGTCCCGCCTTCCCCGGCGCCAGCAGCGGATCTTCGTCCTGAGCCGGCTCGAGGGCGTGACCCTCGGCGACATCGCCGCCCTTTTGGGTGTCTCGCTGAGCACGGTCCAGAAGGACCTCAAGGCGGCCATGCTCGCCTGCATGACCGTGCATGCGGAGCTGGACCGGCCGTGATTACGCGTTGTCGCCGTGCCGGACGTCATGTCAACGGGAGCAGCCGGTTAAGGATCGGGGCTTGCTGAGATGAGCGAGGGAAGACCGGCCGGCCAGGCGCTCGGGCCGGTGATGGACCAGGCCCTGGATTGGCACATCCGCCAGCGGTCCGGCGGCTGGGGTGGCGCCGAGCAGGCCGCCTTCGACGCCTGGCGCGCATCGGATCCGGCGCATGAAGCGGCGTGGCGATCCGTCAGCGCCGTCTGGTCCTCGCCGCAACTGAAGCAGGCGGCGCGGCTTGCCCAGGCACGCCTCGCGCCTCCGTCCCCGGCGGCCAGGCCGCGCCGTTCCTTGCCGGGCTGGCCCTGGCGGCGGGCGAGTTCGATCGCGGCGGCGGCGCTGGTCGCGGCCTGGATCGGCTGGCGCTTTGACCTGCCGACGCGCCTGCAGGCCGACCTCGTGACGGGTACGGGCAACCAGGAGAGGCTGACCCTGGAGGATGGCTCGCGGCTCGTCCTCGACACCGGCACGGCCATTGTCGCGGAGATGAGCAGCAGCCGGCGACGCGTCCGGCTTCTGAAGGGCGCCGCCTATTTCGACGTTGCTTCCGAACAGGCTCGCCCTTTCGAGGTGCGGGCCGGATCGACGCAGGTCCAGGTCACCGGGACGGCGTTCACCGTGCGGTATCTCGACGGGCGGGTGACGGTCGCGGTGCGGCACGGCGCGGTCCTGGTCGGGCGGCCAGGTGGGGGAACGGTGCGCCTGACCGCGAGCCAGCAGGTCCAGGTCGACGCCGAGGGCGTTGGTCCCGTGGAGGGGGTGAATGCCGCGGCCGCCATGGCCTGGGTCGACGGGCGGCTCGTCTTCGTGGATCAGCCGCTGCGGGACGTCCTGCACGAGTTGCGGCGCTACCATCCCGGCCTGATCATCCTCGGCGACGGGCGGCTCGGCGCCGTGCGTCTGACCGGCAATTACCGCCTTGACGACCCGGTCCAGACCCTGGCTTCGCTCGCGGCCATCCTGCACGCCCGGATGACCCGGATCACGGATACGGTGCTGATCCTCCACTAGCACCGGGATCGTCCGGCCTTTTTTACGCGTTCTGCCCCGCTCGGACGTCGGGTCATCAGAAGATGCGAACCGTTCGCAGTTCTGATGCCGAGAGGGAGTGCGATTGCAATGACTTGGGATGGTTCCGGCCTTCCGAATTGGCCGGAGAGGGCGCGCTGGATCAGCGTGCCGCTGGCCGCGGCCCTCCTGGCCACGACGGCCCTCGGCGCGCTTCCGGCCCGCACCCAGCCGAGCCCGCCACAGGCGCAGGCCGCGCCGACGCCTGCCTTCCAGTTCCAGATTGCGCCGCAGCCGCTTGCCTCCGCGCTCAATGCCTTCAGCAGCGCGACCGGCTGGGAGGTTGGGTATCCGGCCGATCTCGGGCAGGGCGTGGCTTCGCCGGGCACCACCGGGCGTCAGACCGCGGCCGAGGCCCTGGCCAGGCTGCTGGCCGGCACCGGCCTGTCCTACCGCCTCACCGGCCCGACCACGGTGACCCTGGTGCGCATGCCCGCCGGCGGGTCCGCGGACGGCGCCATCGCGGTGCCGGAAGTCCGGGTCGATGCCGGGCTCCCCCAGGGCTGGACCCCGGTCCGCGGCTATGTCGCCGAGATCGCCGCGACCGGCACCAAGACCGACACGCCGATCATCGAGACGCCGCAGTCCATCTCCGTCGTCACGCGCGACCAGATCGAGGCGCAGTCCGCGCACAACCTCAACGCCATCATGCGCTACACGCCAGGCGTCGCGGTCGAGACGCGCGGCGTCGTCGGGCGGCTCGACCAATATTCCATCCGCGGCTTCACCGCGCCGCAATTCCTCGACGGCATGCGCACCTTCGGCGGCCGTGACGCCAACCCGAGCGTCGATCCCTTCCGGCTGGAGCGGGTGGATATCCTGCGCGGCCCAGCCTCGGTGCTGTTCGGCCAGTCCGGCCCCGGCGGCCTTGTGAACCTCGTGAGCAAGCGCCCGACCGAGCAGCCCTACCGCGAGCTCCAACTGCAGGGCGGGAGCTGGGGCACCTTCCGCGTCGGCCTCGACCTCAGCGGCGCCCTGAACGAGGACCGCACCATCCTCGGCCGCGTCATCACTTCCTATTCGCGCTCGGACAGCCAGATCGATCATGCGCGGGAGGAACGCTATTTCATCGCGCCTTCCATCACCTTCCGTCCCACCGAGGACACGAGCATCACCTTGCTCGGCCTCTATCAGCGCGACCCCTGGGGCGGCACCTATGGCGCCGTGCCGGCCTATGGCTCGGCCCTGCCCAACCCGCGCGGCCGCATCTCCTCGAGCCTCTGGGACGGCGACCCGAGCTTCGACCGGCTGAACCGCACCCAGTACCAGATCGGCTGGCTGGCCGAGCATCGCTTCAACGACTGGCTGACCGTCCGGCAGAACTTCCGCTATGCGCGGACCGAAGGCTATTACCGCCAGCTCTACGGCATCTATACGGCGAACCTGCTGGCCGATTTCCGCACCGTCCAGCGCGGCATCACCGGCACCAACGTGGCCTTCGATTCCGTCACGCTCGACAACCAGATCGAGGGCCGCTTCCGGACCGGGCCGGTCCAGCACACGCTGCTCGCGGGGCTCGACTACTACACCGTGAGCAGCAGGACCTTCAGCGGCTCGAGCACGGTCGGCGTCCCGGCGCAGGATGTCTTCGCCCCAGTTTACAACATCCGCGTCCCCACGCTCGCCTACCAGACGCGGGCAAGGCAGGAGCAGAACGGCGTCGGCCTCTACATGCAGGACCAGATCCGCTTCGGGCCCATCGCGATCCAGCTCGGCGGCCGGCAGGACTGGTACGATACCGAGAGCCGCACCGAGACCCTGGCGACGGGCGGGATCGCCCGCAGCCAGATGGACACCAGCGCCTTCACCGGTCGTGCGGGCATCGTCTACCTGACCGATTTCGGCCTCGCGCCTTACTACTCCTACACGGAGAGCTTCGAGCCGCAGAGCGGCACCTTCTCGCCGGTGCGTGGGGCGGGGCCCTTCGAGCCGACGACGGGGCAGCAGCACGAGATCGGCATCCGCTACCAGCCGCCGGGCAGCAATACCCTCATCTCGCTGGCGGCCTTCGACCTGCGGCGCCAGAACGTGCTGACCACCGATCCGAATGACAGCCGCTACTCCGTGCAGACCGGCGCGATCCGTACGCGCGGCGTGGAGTTGGAAGTCAAGGCGAGCCTCGCTGCCGGCTTCGACATCGCCGCTGCCTATACTTATCTCGATAGCGAGGTCACCGGCAGCAACGCGACCGCCACGGCCAGCACCGGCATCATCGGCGCCCCGACCTATAGCCGGCCCGAGCGCGGGACGGTGCCGATCGGAGTGCCGCGCCACATGGCCTCGGTCTGGGGCAGCTACACCTTCCAGGAAGGCTCATCGATGGCGGGGCTCGCGCTGGGCGCGGGCGTCCGCTACGTCGGCGCGACCTGGGGCGACACCGCCAATACGCTGCGCGTGCCGGACTACACGCTGGTGGACCTGATGGCGCGCTACGACCTCGGGCAGCTCAGCCCGACGCTGCAGGGGACCTCGCTGCAGGTGAACGTGACCAACCTCTTCGACAAGGACTACGTGGCCTCGTGCAACACCTATGCCTGGTGCTGGTACGGTTTCCGCCGCACCGTCCTGGCGACGCTGCGGCACAGGTTCTAGCTAGCCAAAGACAGCCCGGCTCGCCGCCGCGAAGCCGGCGGCGCCGAGCAGCATGGAGAGGCCCGGCCAGATCGACATCGGCCGGACCCTCATGATGATCGCATTGACGCCGAGCGAGCCGATGACGCCGGACAGGGGCTGCGTCCAATGCAGCTTCAGCGCGCCCCAGACGATCAGCGCCAGCCAGGCCGCCAGGCAGGCATGGCTGATGATGCGCCAGACGGCGTCCGTCATCGGCGATTCCGGGCGGAACTCGGGCTCGGTGGCGCGCGAATGGATGTAAGCGGCCGCTGAGAGCAGCAGCATGGCCATGAAATAGAGGGACATCGCGACCCTCCCTTACCCCGCCCGGCACTGGACGGGAACCACGGACGGGCTGGACCCTGCGCGGCCGGCCGGTTAACCCATCCGCCACATGATCACTCCACCGGCCATCCTCCAGGTGCTGCCCGCCCTCGTCACCGGCGGCGTGGAGCGCGGTACGATCGAAATCGCGGAGGCGCAGATCGCGGCCGGCTTCCGCGCCATCGTCGCCTCGGCCGGCGGCCCGATGGTGGCGGAGCTGGAGCGGCTCGGGGCGCGGCATGTGGCGCTGCCGCTCGATCGGAAGTCGCCGCTCGCGATCTGGCGCAATGCCGCGCGGCTGGCGGCGCTGGTGCGGGCGGAGGGCGTCGCGATCCTGCATGCGCGTTCGCGCGGGCCGGCCTGGTCGGCGCTGCTGGCGGCACGCCGCACCGGCGCGTGCTTCGTCACGACCTATCACGGCACCTACAATGAAGGCTTCCCGGGCAAGCGCGCCTACAACGCGGTGATGGCGAAGGGCGATCGGGTGATCGCGATCAGCCGCTTCATCGCGGCGCTGATCGCGGAGCGCCACGGCACGCCGGCCGAGCGCATCCGCATCATCCCGCGCGGCGTCGATCCGCGCCGCTTCGACCCTGCGCTGGTGGCGCCGGAGCGCATCGCCGTGCTGCGCGCGGCCTGGGATCTGCCGGAGCGACGCCCGGTGGTGCTGCTGCCCGGCCGCATCACCCGCTGGAAAGGGCAGGGCGTGCTGGTGGAGGCGATGGCCGCGATACCGGGCGCTGCCATGGCGCTGCTGGTCGGCAACCAGGGCGGCAAGCGCGGTTTCGCGACCGAGCTTGAGGCGCGCATCGCGGCGCTCGGGCTCGGCGGACGCGTGCGGCTGGTCGGCCATGCCGAGGACATGGCGGCGGCGCTGCTGCTGGCCGATGTGGTCGTACACGCCTCGACCGATGCCGAGGCCTTCGGCCGCACGGTGATCGAGGCGCAGGCTATGGCGCGGCCGGTGATCGCCTCCGACCTCGGCGGCCCGCGCGAGACGGTGGAGGAGGGGGTGACCGGCTGGCGGGTGCCGCCCGGTGATGCCGTGGCGCTGGCCGCTGCGTTGACGCGCGTGCTGGCGATGCCGGCCTCCGAACGTACCGCGATCGGCGCGGCGGCGCGGCAGGCGGTGCTGACCCACTATACCACGCGGGCGATGCAGGACGCGACCATCGCGGTGTATCGGGAACTGCTGTGAGAACCGGCGGAGAAAATCTTGATTTTCGGAGCCGGGTCTCTGCGCGTAGGGTTGGTGTGGCGGCTGCGCGCCAAACCAAGACTCATGCCGGCCGCATGACCGCCGACATCGCCCAGTACATCATGCGGCCGGCATGAAAGCGCCTTCCATCCTCGTCATCAAGCTGGCGGCGCTCGGCGACTTCGCGCTCGCCTTCGGGCCCTTCGCGGCGATCCGGGCGCATCACCCAGCGGCGCGCATCACCCTGCTGACGACGCCGCCCTTTGCGCCACTGGCGCGGCTTTCGCCCTGGTTCGATGAGGTCTGGGAGGATGGGCGGCCGGCGGCGCGCGATCTGGGCGGGTTGCTGCGGCTGGCCGGGCGGCTGCGCGCGGCGCGCTTCGATCGCGTCTACGACCTGCAGACCTCGGGCCGCTCCTCGCGCTATCGGCTCTTCGTGGGCGCGCGCGCGGAATGGTCGGGCATCGCGCGCGGGGCCTCGCACCCCCATGCCAATCCGGCACGGGATTCCATGCACACCATCGACCGGCAGCGCGAGCAGCTCGAGATGGCTGGGATCACGCAATTCCCGGCACCCGATCTCGGCTGGCTCGACGCCGATCTCACACGCTTCGGCCTGCCGGAGCGTTTCGCCGTGCTGGTGCCGGGCGCTGCGCCGTCGCGGCCTGCCAAGCGCTGGCCGATGGAGCGCTTCGCGGCCCTGGCGGCGGCGCTGCCGCTGCCCTCCGTCGTGATCGGCGCGCGGGGCGAGGCGCCGCTGGCGGCCGCGATCCGTGCAGCGCAGCCGGATGCCGTCGACCTCACCGGACGGACTGCGCTGACCGACATCGCGGCGATCGCGCGGCGGGCGGTATTCGCGGTCGGCAACGACACCGGTCCGATGCATCTCCTGGCCGCTTGCGGCTGCCCTGGCCTCACGCTCTTCGGCGCCGATAGCGACCCGGCGCTCTGCGCGCCGCGCGCCAGTGGTGGCATCCACCTGCGCCGGATCCCGCTCTCCGCCCTGACGATCGAGGAGGTGCGGGACGCGATCGCGGCGGCGGGCTTCGCCTGAGCGGAAGAGGTCGCCGCAGGGCGGAACGCCCGGAAGCGTGAAGCTGTTCGCCAGCCACGCCCGATCGCCACGGGATTCGGCTGGCCCAGCGCCGCCGCTTGTCATACCGTTCCCGTATCAGTGGCGCCATGGCCGCCGCGGGGAGGGTTCCATGATCAGGCCCGTTCTTGTCGTCGTGCTTCTCCTGCTCGCGATGGCCATACCCGGCAGCGTCCACGCGCAGGCCGCCTGCCCGCTGAATTTCGAGGGTCGCAGCAACCCGACCACCTGCCTCTGTCGCGGGGAAGGAATGCTCTCGGGGCCGGTCTGGGGCAGCGGGCCCTATACCAGCGACAGCCATGTCTGCCGTGCCGCGCTGCATGCCGGCGCGGTCCCGGCCGCCGGCGGCCTCGTCACCGTGACGCCGGAGCCGGGGCGGCCTTCCTATCGCGGCGGCAGCGCCAATGGCGTCAGCACCATGGATTACGGGCCCTGGCAGGCTTCCTTCAGCGTCACCGCGGCGAAGCCCGGCGCCGCAACTGCCGCGCAGGCCTGCCCCGCCAATTTCGAAGGGCAGAGGGCGGTGCTGAGCTGCGGCTGCGACGCTTCCGCCGCCATGGACACCGGCACCGTCTGGGGCACCGGCGTCTACACCACCGACAGCCAGGTCTGCCGCGCTGCCGTCCATGCCGGGGTGATCGGCGCCGAGGGCGGCACCGTGACCGTGGTGCCGGTGCCGGGCTTGCCGACCTATCTCGGCAGCACCGCGAACGGCGTCACCACCACCGACTACGGCCCCTGGCAGGAGAGCTTCACCTTCCAACGCTGAGGCGCTCTGCGGCCGGCCTTCTCTTGACGGGGCGCGGGGGCGGTGGCCATGTCCGCGCCTTCCGCAACTTACCCCGGAGCCGCCTGTCCTCATGCCCGCGATCACCCTGCCCGATGGATCCGTCCGCGCCTTCGATGGGCCGGTGACGGGCACCACCGTGGCCGCAGCGATCGGCCCCGGGCTCGCCAAGGCGGCGCTCGCCATGGCGGTGGACGGCAAGGTCGTGGACCTCGCGACGCCGATCGAGCAGGACGCGACGCTGCGCTTCATCACCCGCCGCGACCCCGAGGCGCTGGAGCTGATCCGCCACGACACGGCGCATGTCCTGGCCGAGGCGGTGCAGGAGCTCTTCCCGGGCACCCAGGTCACGATCGGCCCGGCGATCGAGAACGGCTTCTATTACGACTTCGCGCGCAACGAGCCCTTCAAGCCCGAGGATTTCGCGGCGATCGAGGCGAAGATGCGCGAGATCGTCGCCCGGAACGCACCCTTCGAACGCCGCGTGGTGAGCCGGGAAGAGGCGACGGCGCTGTTTCGGGCGAAGGGCGAGGCCTACAAGGTCGAGCTGATCGAGGGCCTGCCGGCCGATCAGGAAATCAGCCTCTACAGCCAGGGCGACTGGCTCGATCTCTGCCGCGGCCCGCATATGCGGGGCACCGGCGATGTCGGCACCGCCTTCAAGCTGACCAAGGTCGCCGGCGCCTATTGGCGGGGCGATCACCGCAACGCCATGCTGTCGCGCATCTACGGCACTGCCTGGCGCGACCAGAAGGAGCTCGACGCCTATCTCACCCAGGTGGAGGAGGCGGAGAAGCGCGACCATCGCCGCATCGGCCGCGAGATGGGCCTGTTCCACCTCCAGGAGGAGGCGGTCGGCAGCATCTTCTGGCATCCGAAGGGCTGGCGCCTCTACACCGTGCTGCAGGACTACATGCGCCGCCGCCTGGAGGCCGCGGAGTATCAGGAAGTGCGGACGCCGCAGCTCGTCGACCGCAAGCTCTGGGAAGCATCCGGCCACTGGGACAAGTACCGGGAGCACATGTTCCTGGCGACCGTCGATGATGAGTCTGAGAAGGACCGCCTTCTCGCGCTGAAGCCGATGAACTGCCCCTGCCATGTGCAGATCTTCAACCACGGCCTGCGCAGCTACCGCGAGCTGCCGTTGCGCATGGCGGAATTCGGCGCCTGCCATCGCTATGAGCCCTCGGGTGCGCTGCACGGCATCATGCGGGTGCGCGCCTTCACCCAGGATGACGCGCATATCTTCTGCACCGAGGATCAGGTGGCTGCGGAGACGGCGCGCTTCGTCGATCTGCTGGCGTCGGTCTATCGGGATCTCGGCTTCGACAGCTTCCGGGTGAAGTTCAGCGACCGCCCGGCCCAGCGCGCCGGCAGCGAGGAGAGCTGGGACAAGGCGGAGGCCGGCCTCAAGGAAGCCTGCCGCCTGGCCGGCGTCGAATACGAGCTGAACCCGGGCGAGGGCGCCTTCTATGGCCCCAAGCTGGAATTCGTGCTGCGCGACGCGATCGGCCGCGACTGGCAATGCGGCACCTTGCAGGTCGACTACGTGCTGCCGGATCGTCTCGATGCCGAATACGTGGCCGAGGACAGCAGCCGGAAGCGCCCGGTGATGCTGCATCGCGCCATTCTCGGCAGCTTCGAGCGCTTCCTCGGCATCTTGATCGAACAGCATGCCGGGCGCTTCCCGCTCTGGCTGGCTCCCGTCCAGGTCGTGATCGCGACGATCGTCGATGACGCTGTGCCCTTCGCGGAACAGGCGGCCGAGGCGCTCCGGAAGGCCGGCATCCGGGTGGCGCTGGATGCGCGGAACGAGAAGATCAACCGCAAGGTGCCGGACCATATCGAGCAACGGGTGCCCGTGCTCGCGGTGGTCGGACGGCGCGAGGCGGAGGAAGGCAGCCTGGTGCTGCGCCGCCTGCCCGGGCGCGAGCAGGAGACGCTGCCGCTCGCCGATGCGGTCGCCCGTCTTGTCGCGGAGGCCATGCCACCCGATCTTCGGGTTGCGGAGAACCCCGTTTCGGCCGCATAGAGCGTTTCTGGCGAGCAGATTCACGTCTTCGGGCGTTTTCCCGCCCCCCGGCGATCTGCTCCAGGCTATATTTTCATGAAACATCGAGAGGAGGTCCCCGATCTCACGCGCTCCGCTTCCCGCTCAGCAACTGCCTTCCCGGGACGGCCCCCGGGTCAACGAGGAAATTCGCGTCCCGCAGGTCCGCCTGATCGACAAGGACGGCGAGATGCTTGGCGTCATGACCGCCCGAGAGGCGCTGATGCGCGCCTATGATGTCGGGCTCGATCTCCTGGAGATCTCCCCCAACGCCGTTCCGCCGGTCTGCAAGATCCTCGACTACGGCAAGTACAAATACGAGCAGCAGAAGAAGGCCAACGAGGCCCGCAAGAAGCAGAAGGTCGTCGAGATCAAGGAGATCAAGGTCCGTCCGAATATCGACGACCATGACTACGAGACCAAGATGAAGCAGATGAAGGGCTTCATCTCGGAAGGCGACAAGGTAAAGGTCACGCTACGCTTCCGCGGCCGTGAAATGGCCCACCAGGACCTTGGCGTTAAAGTCCTGGAGCGTATCCGCACCGATCTCGGCGAGATCATCAAGGTGGAGCAGATGCCCCGCCTGGAGAACCGCCAGATGATCATGGTGCTGTCGCCGAAGTAGGCGGCACTCCGGGAAGGGCTTTGCCCTCCCCGGATTCCCCACCCGCCAGGAGGCTGGAGCCTCCTGGACCTGCTTCAAATTGATCGGGTGCAGGGCCCCTAGGCTCCTGCCGTGTGGGTTTGGGAGGGCAGAGCCCTCCCGAGGATGCTTGACCTCCTCCGCACCGCACCGTATCTCCCCGCTTCTCTGGGCCATGCCCCGAAACCGGTCACCCCCATGGGCGGGGTGGCTCCGCCGCTCCGCGAAGGCTCGCGCAGCGGCGCGTAATGTTTTGGGGCGCCCGCAACGGATTTGGGATTACAGGCGACCACGATGTTCGAGGCGCTGTCGAGCAAGCTGAACGGGGTCTTCGACCGGCTGCGCCGCCGCGGCGCGCTGAACGAGACCGACGTGGCCGAAGCGCTGCGCGAGGTGCGCGTTGCGTTGCTCGAGGCTGATGTCGCGCTGCCGGTGGTCAAGGAGCTGACCAATAAAGTCCGTGACCGGGCGATCGGGCAGGAGGTGATCCGCTCCGTCTCCCCGGCGCAGCAGGTCATCAAGATCGTCAACGATGCGCTGGTCGAGGCGCTGGGCGGCGGCGAGGGCGATACCGGCCAGCGCGGGCTCGACCTGAACGCGCCATCGCCGGTGCCGATCCTGATGGTCGGCCTGCAGGGCTCGGGCAAGACCACGACCTCCGGCAAGATCGCGCTCAGACTCCGGGCGCGAGACCGCAAGAAGGTGCTGCTCGCGTCGCTCGACGTGCATCGCCCGGCGGCGCAGCTTCAGTTGGAGCAGCTCGCCGGCCGTGCCGAGGTGACGAGCCTGCCGATCATCGCCGGCCAGTCGCCGCTCGAGATCGCGGCGCGCGCCATGGATGTGGCGCGGCGCGAGCTCTATGACGTCGTGATCCTCGACACCGCCGGCCGGCTCGCGATCGACGAGGCGCTGATGGCGGAGGTCGCGGCCGTGAAGGCGGCGACGAAGCCGCATGAGACGCTGCTGGTCGTCGATGCCATGACCGGCCAGGACGCGGTCAACACCGCGCGCGCCTTCCAGGACAAGGTCGGCGTCACCGGCATCGTCATGACCCGGGTCGACGGCGATGCGCGCGGCGGTGCGGCGCTGTCGATGCGGGCGGTCACCGGTGCGCCGATCAAGCTGCTCGGTGCCGGCGAGAAGCTGGATGCGCTGGAGGATTTCCACCCCGACCGCATCGCGTCCCGCATCCTCGGCATGGGCGACATCGTCTCCCTGGTCGAGAAGGCCGCGGAGACGATCGACAAGGCGGAGGCCGAGAAGCTCGCGGCCAAGATGCAGAAGGGTCTGTTCGACCTGGAAGACTACGCGAAGCAGTTGCAGCAGATCGGCAAGATGGGCTCGCTCTCCGGCATCCTCGGCATGCTGCCGGGGGTGGGGAAGATCAAGGCGCAGCTCGAGGATGCCAATCTCGACACCAAGATCCTGAAGCGCCAGGCCGCGATCATCGGCAGCATGACGCCGAAGGAGCGCCGCACGCCCGACATCATCAAGGCGTCGCGCAAGCGCCGCATCGCGGCGGGATCCGGCGCGACGGTGCAGGAGGTCAACCGCCTCCTGAAGCAGTTTGACGACATGTCCGCGATGATGAAGCGGATGAACAAGCTCGGCCAGAAGGGGATGATGCGCGGCGGTCTCGCCGGGCTTCTTCCGCCTGGCATGCGGGGCGGCGGACGCCCCTTCTGAGACACCATTTATTCGATCGGAGCAGAGAGAAAAACCGATGGCCCTGAAGATCCGCCTTGCGCGCGCCGGCGCGAAGAAGCGCCCCTACTACCACATCGTGGTGGCGGACAGCCGCAGCCCGCGCGACGGCCGTTTCATCGAGAAGGTGGGCAGCTACAACCCGATGCTGCCTTCCGACCATGCCGATCGCATTCGTCTGTCCGACGACCGCATCGCGCATTGGCTGAGCGAGGGCGCGATGGCGACCGATCGCGTCGCGAAGTTCCTCGGCAAGGCCGGCCTCGCGCCGATGCCGGTGTTCCCCGAGCAGCCGAAGCAGTCCGCGCCGAAGAAGAAGGCGCAGGAGCGCGCTGCCGCTGCCGCCGCGGCGGCGGGCTGAGGCACGAAGGCATCGCCTGAATGGCCGCGCAGCGCATCCTGGTGGGGGAGATCGGCAGGCCGCACGGTGTGCGCGGCCTGGTGAAGCTGCGCAGCTTCACGGCCGACCCTGCTGCCATCGGCACGCTCGGGCCATTGACCGATGCCGCGGGCATGCGCCGCCTCGGGATCACGCTGAAGGCGGAAGGGCTGGCGCAGATCGAAGGCGTCACCGACCGTGATGCCGCCGCGTTGCTGACCGGCACCAGGCTCTATGCCGATCGTGCCCAGCTTCCGGCGACGGATGCGGAGGAGTTCTACCTCGCGGACCTGATCGGCCTCTCGGCCGTGACGGAGGCGGGGGAAAATCTCGGCATGGTGCGGGACGTGGAGGAGCATGGCGCCGGCGCCTTCCTGGTGGTGGGGGAAGGGCGCGGCGAGCGCCTGCTGCCCTTCACCCGGGCGGTGGTGCCGGTGGTCGATATCGCCGCCGGGCGCCTCACCGTGATCCTGCCGGAGGAGATCGTGGTGCCGCCGCAGCCGGGCGAGGAGGCCGCATGACCGTGTGGCACGCCTCCGTCCTGACCCTGTTCCCGGAGATGTTCCCGGGGCCGCTCGGCCTGTCGCTGGCCGGCCGCGCCCTTCGCGAGGGGCGCTGGCGGTGCGATACCAGGGACATCCGCAGCTTCGCGACCGACCGGCACCGCAGCGTGGACGACACGCCCTGCGGGGGCGGCGCCGGCATGGTGCTGCGCCCGGACGTCGTGGATGCCGCGGTCGGCGCGGCGCTGGCGGAAGGTGAGGCGCGGCCGGCGCTGTACCTGACGCCGCGCGGGCGGCCGCTGGACCAGGCGCTGGTGCGGGAACTGGCGGCGGGGCCCGGCGTCGTGCTGCTCTGCGGACGGTTCGAGGGCGTGGATCAGCGCGTCATCGAGGCGCGGGCGATGACCGAGGTCTCGATCGGCGACTATGTGCTGTCGGGCGGCGAGGTGGCGGCGCTGGCGCTGCTCGATGCCTGTGTGCGGCTGCTGCCCGGCGTCATGGGCGCGGCCGAGAGCGCGGAGGAGGAGAGCCACGGCGCCTCCGGCCTGCTCGAATACCCCCATTACACGCGGCCGGCGGAATGGCAGGGGCGCAGCGTGCCGCCCGTGCTGCTCTCCGGCAACCATGCCGAGGTGGCGCGCTGGCGCCGGGCCGAGGCGGAACGGATCACGCGCGAAAGGCGGCCCGACCTCTGGGCACGCCATTCGGGCCAGGAAACCGCGGCGGGGCGGGCCATTGCCGGCCGGCCTGACGCCGCCTAAGACATCGGACGAAAGGACAATTCCATGAACCTGCTGCAGCAGTTCGAGGCCGAGCAGCTCTCCCGCCTCTCCGCCGCCCGCGCCACCCCGGACTTCGCCGCCGGCGACACCGTCCGCGTGATGGTGAAGGTGCAGGAAGGCGAGCGCATCCGCACCCAGGCCTATGAGGGCGTGGTGATCGCGCGCTCCAACCGCGGCGTGAACAGCAACTTCACCGTGCGCAAGCTGTCCTATGGCGAGGGTGTGGAGCGCGTCTTCCCGCTCTATTCCCCGAACGTCGCCGAGATCCAGGTGGTCCGGCGCGGCAAGGTGCGGCGCGCGAAGCTTTATTACCTGCGCGGGCGCACCGGCAAGTCGGCGCGCATCCAGGAGAAGCTGGCGGGCAAGCCCGGCGCGACGACCGCCGCCGCGGCCCCTGCCGAGGTGGCCCAGGACTAACCATATGAAGCGGTGGCCGCGGATCGTCCCGGCCACCGCTCTTCTTATGGGATACGAGGCGAGCAGATTGACACCTCCGGGCGCTTCCGCCCTCCGGCGATCTGCTCTGTAGGCGAGGAAAAGATGTCGGTTCAGAAGCCGCGCACGTTGTTCGACAAGATCTGGGACGCGCATGTCGTCGACACGCTTCCGGATGGCACCGCGCTTCTCTACATCGACCTTCACCTTACCCACGAAGTGACGACGCCGCAGGCCTATGACGGCTTGCGCGCCGCCGGCCGCCGCGTGCGCCGCCCCGACGCCACCCTGGCGGTCGTGGACCACAACATCGCCACCGACGACAGCCGCCGCACCGGGATCGTCGATCCCGAGAGCCGGCTGCAGGTGGAGACGCTCGAGAAGAACGTCGCCGAGTTCGGCGTGCCCTATATCCCGCTGCTCGATGACCGCCAGGGCATCGTGCACGTGATCGGGCCGGAGCTCGGGCGTTCGCTGCCGGGCATGACCATCGTCTGCGGCGACAGCCACACCTCGACCCATGGCGCCATGGGGGCACTCGCCTTCGGCATCGGCACCAGCGAGGTCGAGCATGTGCTCGCCACCCAGACGCTGCTGCAGAAGCCGGCGAAGAACATGAAGGTGCAGGTCGACGGCAATCTCGCCTTCGGGTGCTCCGGCAAGGACATCGTGCTGGCGATCATCGGCAAGATCGGTACCGCTGGTGGCACCGGCCATGTGATCGAATATGCCGGCGACACGATCCGCGCACTCGACATGGCCGGTCGCATGACGGTCTGCAACATGACCATCGAAGGCGGCGCCCGCGCCGGCATGGTGGCGCCCGACCAGACCACCTTCGATTATGTGGCGCAGACGCCGAACGGCCCGAAGGGCGAGACCCTGGAGCGGGCGCTGGCCTGGTGGAAGACGTTGCCGTCGGATCCCGGCGCGCATTTCGACCGCGTCGTGTCGCTGAACGCGCATGAGATCGCGCCGCAGGTCACCTGGGGCACCAGCCCGGAGGATGTGCTGCCGATCACCGGCATCATCCCGAACCCGGAAGAAGCGGCGGACGAAGCACGCCGCGCGCAGCTCCGTCGCATGGTCGAGTATATGGGCCTGACGCCTGGGCAGCGGCTGCAGGAGCTGCCGGTGGACGTCGTCTTCATCGGCAGTTGCACCAACAGCCGCATCGAGGATATCCGCGCGGCGGCGGCCATCGCCAAGGGCCGCCGGGTCGCCGATGGCGTGCGTGCGATGGTGGTGCCGGGCTCCGGCCTCGTGAAGAAGCAGGCCGAGCGCGAAGGGCTCGACCGCATCCTGCGCGAGGCAGGCTTCGAGTGGCGGGAGGCCGGCTGCTCCATGTGCCTCGGCATGAACCCGGACAAGCTGACGCCCGGCCAGCGCAGCGCCAGCACCTCGAACCGCAACTTCGAAGGGCGGCAGGGGCCGGGCGGGCGGACGCATCTGCTGTCGCCGGCGATGGCGGCCGCCGCGGCGGTCGCGGGTCACCTCGCCGATGTGCGCGACTATCAGCCGAAGGAGGCGCTGTCGTGAAGGCCTTCACCACCTTGACCGGCATCGCGGCACCGCTGCCGATGGCCAATGTCGACACCGACAAGATCATCCCGGCGCGCTTCCTGAAGTCGATCTCGCGCGCCGGTTTCGGCAAGCACCTCTTCGCCAATCTCCGCTTCCGCGAGGATGGCAGCGAGAACCCGGATTTCGTGCTGAACCAGGAGCCTTACCGGCGCGCCGAGATCCTGATCGCCTATGAGAATTTCGGCTGCGGCTCGTCGCGCGAGCATGCGCCCTGGGCGCTGCTCGATTTCGGCATCCGCTGCGTCATCGCGCCGGACTTCGCCGATATCTTCAACAACAACTGCTACAAGAACGGCGTGCTGCCGGTGCGGTTGCCGCGGGAGGTCTGCGAGCTGCTGGTCGAGGATGCGAAGCTCGGCGGCAACGCGCGCGTCACCGTCGACCTTGAGCGCCAGGTGGTGATCCGGCCGAACGGGGAGGAACATTCCTTCCCGGTCGACGCACTGCGCAAGCGTCTGCTGCTGAACGGCCTCGATGATATCGGCCAGACCCTGCAGCACGGGACGCAGATCGACAGCTACGAGGCGAAGCAGAAGTCCGCGCAGCCCTGGCTGGCGCCGGCCTGAGGGAACGGACACGATGGCATCGAACAAGAAGCTGCTGATCCTGCCGGGCGATGGCATCGGCCCCGAGGTGGTGCGTGAAGTGCGGCGCGTCATCGAATGGATGGACCGGCGGCGCAGCGTGAGCTTCGACATCAGCGAAGGCGTGGTCGGCGGCGCCGCGCTGGACGCCGAGGGTTCGCCCTGCCCGGATGAGACGGTCGCGGCGGCGCGCGCCGCCGATGCCGTGCTGTTCGGCAGCGTCGGCGGCCCGAAATGGGACAGCTTGCCTTTCGAGAAGCGGCCGGAGCTCGGCGTGCTGCGGCTGCGCAAGGACCTCGGCCTCTTCGCCAATCTGCGCCCGGCCGTGGTGCTCGACCCTCTGGCCGATGCGTCGTCATTGAAGGCCGATCTGGTGCGCGGCCTCGATCTGATGATCGTACGCGAATCGACCGGCGGCATCTATTTCGGCGAGCCGCGCGGCATCGAGATCATGGCCGACGGCAAGCGCCGCGGCATCGACACCGAAGTCTACACGGAAGATGAGATCGCGCGCGTCGCGCGCGTCGCCTTCGACCTGGCGCGCAAGCGCCGCAACAAGGTGACGAGCGTCGAGAAGGCGAATGTCATGCAGAGCGGCCGCCTCTGGCGCGCCGTCGTCGGCGAGATCGGCCGCGCCGAATTCCCGGATGTCGAGCTGGAGCACATGTACGCGGACAACTGCGCCATGCAGCTCTGCTCGCGCCCGAAGCAGTTCGATGTCATCCTTGGCTCCAACCTGTTCGGCGACGTGCTGTCCGATCTGGCGGCGGCGCTGACGGGCTCGCTCGGCATGCTGCCTTCGGCGACGCTTGGCGCGCCGGACGCCAGTGGGCGCCGCCACGCGCTCTATGAGCCGGTGCATGGCAGCGCGCCTGATATCGCGGGCAAGGGCATCGCCAATCCCTGCGCGCAGATGCTGTCCTTCGCCATGCTGCTGCGCTGGTCCTTCGAGATGGAGGAGGATGCGAAGCTGATCGAGACCGCGGTGCAGCGCGTGCTCGCCGGCGGCCTGCGCACGGCGGATATCATGCAGACGGGCATGGCCCGCGTCGGCACAAGCGTCATGGGGGAAGCGATCGTTCGTGAGCTCGACAAGCTCTCGGCATAATTCTGGAGGAAGGGGGTTGCGGAGGCGGCGAGCCTCCGGTAATTCCCCGGTCCTCTTGGGCGCCCGTAGCTCAGCTGGATAGAGCACCAGACTACGAATCTGGGGGTCAGGAGTTCGAATCTCTTCGGGCGCGCCAAGTCTCTCCTCGATTTAGGCAGCTAAATCAGGAGCTTACAAAAAGGGCGGGACCGGCAGGTCCCGCCCTTTTGTGTTTGGACGAAGCTCGCCGGCTGCAATGATGGCGGCCGCGGCTTCGAGCCTCAGCCCGCCGCCAGCCCCGGAAAGATCTTGTCGAGGGTGATCGGGAAGTCCCGCACGCGCACTCCGGTGGCGTTGTAGACCGCATTGGCGACCGCCGCTCCCGCACCGCAATTGCCAAGCTCGCCGATGCCCTTGGCGCCGAGCGGGTTGCCCTTGTCGTCTTCCTCCGGGACGAACATCACGTCGACGTCCGGAATGTCGGCGTGCACCGGGACGTGATACTCGGCGAGGTCGTGATTGACGAAATGACCGTGGCGCCGATCGAGCACGGTCTCCTCCATCAGTGCGGCGCCGACGCCCCAGACCATGCCGCCGATCAACTGCGAGCGCGCCGTCTTCGGATTGAGGATTCGCCCCGCCGCGAAGACGCCGAGCATGCGCCGCAGCCGGGCCTCGCCGCTGTCGATATCGACCGCGACCTCGGCGAAATGCGCGCCGAAGGCGTGCTGGGAATAGGTGCGATAGGTCTCGCCGCGGACGGCCGAGCCTTCCGCCGCCAACCCTTCCGGCGCGATCCGCGCCAGCAGGCGCTCAAGGCTTTCGGATCGCGCGCCAAGACGGAGCGCACCATCCGCGAAATGCGCTTCGATGGCATTGCTGCCGCGCAGCGGCGATGCCGCATGCGATGCCGCGGCGGTCGCGATGCGCTGGCGCAGCGCCAGGCAGGCATTGTGGACCGCCGTCGCCGAGCTGGTGGCACCCCAGGAGCCGCCGGACCCTGCCGTGCGCGGCAGGCGGCTGTCGCCGAGCATGACCCTGATCGCATCGAGCGGCACGCCGAGCCGCTCGGCCGCGACCTGCGCCAGGATCGTATAGGTGCCGGTGCCGATATCGGTCATGTCGGCCTGCACCGTCACCTGGCCCGCAGCATCGATGGCGACGCGGGCGGAGCCCGGTCCGAGATAATTGCCGCGGATCGCCGCCGCCATGCCGTAGCCGATCAGCCATCGGCCCTCGCGCCGGCTGCCCGGCCGCAACGGACGATCGCGCCAGCCAAAGCGCTCGGCGCCCACCCGCATGCAGGCAACCAGGTTGCGGCTGGAGAAGGGCACGCCAAGCTCCGGATCGCGTTCCGGCTCATTGCGGATGCGCAGTGCGATCGGATCAAGGCCGAGCCGCTCGGCGAGCTCATCTATCGCGCATTCGAGGGCGAGCAGCCCGGATGCTTCGCCAGGCGCGCGCATCCACTCGCCGCGATTGGTGTCGAGGCGTATCAGGCGATGCGTCGTGCGCCGGTTCGGCGCGGCATAGAGCGCGCGGGTCGGGACCGCGCTCTGCTCGGCGAACTCCTCGAAGCGGGCGGTCGAGGCGAGGACCTCATGGCCGATCGCGGTAAGCCTGCCATCGCGATCCGCACCTAGCCTGACGCGCTGGCGCATCGCCGGGCGGTGGCCGGCATTGGCGAACATCTGCTGGCGCGTCAGCGCGACCTTGACGGGCCGGTTCAGCACCCGGGCGGCGAGCGCCGCGCAGATCGTCTCCGGGTGGAGGATTAGCTTGGCGCCGAAGCCGCCGCCGATGAAGGGGCTGACGATGCGGATATTCTCCGGCGGCACCCGCAAGGTGCTGGCGAGGCCGGCCTGGATATTCGCCACCGTCTGCGTCGCGGTATGAACGGTCAGCCGATCGCCTTCCCATTCGGCGATGGCCGCGTGCGGCTCCATGGGGTTGTGGCTCTCGAAGGGTGTCCGGTAGCTCGCGTCGATCTGGACCGGCGCCACCGAGAAAGCGCCCTCGAAGTCACCATGTTCCGAATCAGTCGGAAAGCCGGCATTGGTGCGGCCGGGCCGGTAGATCTCCGCATCCGGTGCTACGGGATCGAAGGCGCCGGGTTCGGTCTCGTAGCGTAGCCTGATCAGCCTCGCCGCGTGACGCGCCTCCTCGAAGCTCTCGGCGACCACCAGGGCGACCGGCTCGTCGTGATAGCGGACACGCTCGCTCGCCAGTACCGGGCGCGCGCGCGTGAACACCTCCGGGACAGTCGCCGTCACGGCGGCGCCGAACTCGGGCTGGTCCGGCGCGTTCCGGTGCGTCATCACCAGGATGACGCCGGGCGCACGCTCTGCCTCGCGCACGTCGATTTCCAGGATGCGCCCCCGGGCAATGCTCGCGCCGAGGATACAGCCATGGGCAGGCGCACGGCCGATCCTGTGCTCATAGCCATAGGTCGCCCGTCCGGTGACCTTGAGGATACCGTCGATCCGGTCCACCGGCTGGCCGATCCTGGCACCTGGCGCGGCGCCGGCAGTCGCTTGAACGATAGGGTCGGAAGTCATCATGCCACCTCAGCGATCCGGGGTGAGGTCAGCGAGGCTGCGCCGCAGGGCGCGCTTCGCCAGCTCGATCTTGAAGGCGACGTGCCCGTCGCCGCGTGCATCCGACAACGCCGCATCGGCAGCGGCCGCATAGCTCCGATCACCCGCGGCGCGGTCCGCCAGGGCGCCCTCGGCCTCGGCTGATCGCCAGGGCTTCGGCGCGACGCCACCCATCGCGATCCGTGCATTGCGGATGCGCCCCGAGGCCACCTCGACGACAGCCGCGACCGAGACCAGGGCGAAGGCATAGGACGCACGGTCGCGGATCTTGCGGTAGAGCTGCCGGCCGGGCGGCGGCGGCGGCAGGGTGACGGCGGTGATCATCTCACCGGCCGCGAGGTTGTTCTCCAGATGCGGCGTGTCGCCCGGCAGGCGGTGCAACTCGCCGATCGGAAGCGTGCGGGCGCGGCCATCGGGCAGGATCGTCTCGACCCGCGCATCGAGCGCGGTCATCGCCACCGCCATGTCGGAAGGATGCACCGCGATGCAGGCTTCGCTGGCGCCGAGGATGGCGTGCGCGCGGTTGTAGCCGCCCCGCGCGGCGCAGCCCGACCCGGGCACGCGCTTGTTGCAGGGCATGCCCGCATCTTGGAAGTATGGGCAGCGCGTGCGCTGCAGCAGGTTGCCGGCGGTGCTGGCCTTGTTGCGGAGCTGCGCGGACGCGCCGGAGAGCAAGGCCTGCGACAGCAGCGGGTAACGCGTCCGGACCCTGGCATCGGCGGCGAGATCGCTGTTCGGCACCTGCGCGCCGATGTGCAGCCCGCCATCGGATGTCTCCTCGATCCGGCGCAGCGGCAGGCGGCTGATGTCGACGAGATGGGTCGGCCGCTCGATCTCTAGCTTCATCAGGTCGAGCAGGTTGGTGCCGCCGGCGATGAATTTGGCATCGGGGCGGGCGGCGACAGCGGCGGCCGCTTCGCGCAGGCCCGTCGCGCGTTCATAGGTGAAGGGGCGCATGCGTCAGGCCGTCTCGGCGACGTCGCGGATGGCAGCGACGATGTTGGGATAGGCGGCGCAGCGGCAGATGTTGCCACTCATGCGCTCGCGGATCTCGGCGTCGCTCAGGGTGATACGCGCTGCCGCGACATCACTCGTGACGTGGCTCGGCCAGCCGGCCTCGGCCTCCCGCAGCATGCCGATGGCCGAACAGATCTGGCCTGGCGTGCAGTAGCCGCACTGGAAGCCGTCGCGGGCAATGAAGGCCGCCTGCATCGGATGCAGGGTATCGCCCTGCGCGAGGCCTTCGATCGTCCGGATCTCATCGCCCTCGTGCATCACCGCCAGCGTCAGGCAGGCATTGATGCGCCGCCCATTGACCAGCACCGTGCAGGCGCCGCATTGCCCGTGATCGCACCCCTTCTTCGACCCGGTCAGGTCAAGCTGGTGGCGCAGCGCATCGAGCAAGGTGGTGCGGGGATCGAATGCCGCCGCGACCGGGCTTCCGTTGATCGTCAGCGTCACCGGGAGCCTGACGGTGCGGAGCGGGGCTTCGGCCGCAGCGGCAGGAGAGGGAGCGGCTGTCGCCTCGGGCATGCCGGTGGCGAGCAGCACGGTCGCGGCCGCGCCGCCATGCATGATGTCGCGGCGCGTCGGCCGGGATTTCCGTTCCGTCATGATATGTCGCGTCCCTCTCGCATCTCGCGCAACGCTTGCGCGTGGACAGGAGGTGGGAGGCGGAGGCCGACGCGTCTTTCATGAATCCGGCATCACTTGCAGGATTCAGGAGAAAAGCCGCTGCCGATAGGCGCGCGGCGTCATCCCGCGTTGGCGCCGGAACGTCGTGGTGAAATGGCTCTGGCTCGAAAAGCCCAAGGCCATCGCGATCTGCGCGAGCGCCATCTCCGGCCTGGCCAGCAGATCCTCCGCCCGCCGCATCCGCCGCTCGATCACGAAGGCATAAGGGGCGAGCCCGGCCGCTGCCTTGAACTGACGTGCGAAGCTGTCGCCGGTCATCCCGGCGATGGCGGCGAGATCGCTAAGCGCGATCTCCTGGTCGAGATGGGCTTCGACATGATCCTGAACCCGACGCAGCGTCGTGCCGCTCAGGCGGCCATGATCCTTGCGCCGCGGCGGTGCGCCGTCGAGGGCGAGGATCCGGTGCATGGCGACCGCGGCCAGATGCTCGACATAGACCGCTTCGGGCATCCCGCCGGCCGCGATCTCATCCCGGAGCGACGACAGGAGTGTCGCGACGACGGCATCGGCGCGGTTGATCAGGATAGGCAGGGTCGCCCAGTCGCGGCCGCAGAGGCCGGGCAGGCGCGGGTCGAGCCAGAGGGCGGAGTAGACCAGATCGGCGTTGCGATAGAGGCCGGACCGCTCGACCCCCGCCGGCACGAAGGACAGCATGCCGGGCCGGTCGTGGCCGTCATGCACGAGCTCTCCGGCGCAAGCGATGCGCGTCTGCGTCGTGCTGCCCCTCTGGGTCAGGACGATGAGATGCGATGGCGCGGTCCAGGTCAGCTCGGCCTCGCGGCAGGACCAGCGGCGATGGTCGAAGACGAGGGAGCGGTGACGCCATGACTGCGTCACCGCGGGTTCGTGCGGTGCTTCTTCGATGACCCGCATCCGCCCCTGGCCGATCAGGGGCGTCAGAGCCATGGCGACGTCTCATGACCAGGCATGGCTTGCGCTTTCCTGCTGGCTGACATGGACACGCCGCGTTGCTAGACGAGCGCCCGCCCGGAAAGCAATCATCGAGATCAAGCGTTACACGGCGGCCGATGATGCTGGCGCGACGCTCGACGAAGTCACTGCCGCCTGCAACTCCGTTGCGACATCAGGCTGCAGCCGGGCAAGTTCCACCGCCAGCGCCAGGACCCTTGCATCCGCATCGCTGCGTGAGCGCGCATGCCGCTCATCGCCAAATTCCTGGAACTCGATCGCGACCGTGTGGATCGCCTCCTCGGCGACCCCGATATAGGGCGTGCAGGTCGCCAGATGCGGATCGAGATGGTTCTGGGCCGCGCGCAAGCCGCCGGGCGCAAAGCCGAACTCGCCGCGGGCGCTGAGGACGACGAGCATCTTGCCGCGCATAAGCGGCTCGATCGGCCGGTCGCCGCGCGCCAGGTCGAAGGAGAAGGTGCGGCCAACCCGGATCACCTGGTCGAACCACGCTTTCAAGGCGCTGGGCATGCCGTAATTGTACATGGGTGTGCCAATGACGATGACATCGGCCTGCTCCAACTCGGCGATCGCCGCGTCGGACCAGGCGAGGGCGGCCCGCATGGCGGCGTCGCGCTGTTGCGGCGGCGTGAAGCAGGCGGCGATCCAGGCTTCGCTTACATGCGGCGGCGGATCGGCGGCGAGGTCGCGGCGGATCACCCGATCATCCCGGCGGTGTGCGCGCCACGTCTCGACGAAGCGCTGCGACAGGTGGCGGCTGAGCGAGCGGGTGACGCGTGCGCTGGCGTCGAGATGCAGGATGGTCGTCATGGGATTGTTCTCCGGCTGATGATGGCGATCAGGCTGAGGTCATCTTGAGGCCGGCGACGCCGCCGGTGATGGCGAGCGCACTGACGAGCTTGAGCGGCGAGAGCGGCTCCTGGAGCAGGACGCAGCCGAGGATCACGGTCCCGAGGGTGCCGACGGCGGTCCAGATCGGATAGGCGACGCTGACCGGCAGGCTCCGCATCGCAAGCGTCAGGAAGCCGATACCGCCGATCGTCGCGATGACCGTGATGATGGTCGGCGCCAGGCGCGTGAAGCCCTCGGCGTATTTCATGCTCATCGCAAAGATGACTTCGAAGACCGCGGCGGCGGCGAGATAGACCCATGCCATGCTGGCTTTCCTTCCTGCGCAGATGATGAGGATTCATCCTTGGTCCGCCGCGGCGGCCGAGCGAGCAAATGGCTCCTTGATTTACGACCGACAAACGCGAAGTTCTCAGCCGATGAATGAGTTCAAATCATCCATGAGGCGGCGTCGCTGATGCGCCAGTTGCCGCCGCTGGCCGCGCTGCGGGCCTTCGAGGCGGCGGCGCGGCGGGAGAGCTTCAAGGCCGCCGCGGCGGAGCTCGGCGTGACGCCGACGGCGATCAGCCATCAGATCCGCCAGCTCGAAGCCGGACTTGGCATCGCCCTCTTTGCGCGCCAGACCCGTAAGGTCACGCTGACCGCGGAAGGGCGGATGCTCTTTCCCGCATTGCGCGATGCGCTCGATGCCATGGCCGAGGCGGTGGATGCCGTGAAGCGGCAACCGATGCGGCGGGTGGCGACGCTGTCCGCCACGGTCGCTTTCACCGCCAAGCTGCTGGTGCCCCATGTCGGCAGCTTCCGCAGGCTGCACCCCGGCTGGGACCTGCGCCTGCACGCCTCCGACGATCCCGTCGATGTCAGTGCCGGGGAGGCCGATGCGGCGATCCGCTACGGCCTGGGTCACTATCCCGGCCTTACCACCCTGCCGCTGCTGCGGGATGATTTCGCGCCGGTCTGCAGCCCGCATCTCGGCCTGCACCGGCGCGAGGACCTGCCGGGCGCCACGCTGATCCATTTCGGCTGGGGCCCCATGGCGGCGAAGCTGTCCGTGCCCACCTGGCGCCTCTGGGCGCAGCGGTCGGGGCTCGACCGCTTCGATCCCGAAGGCGGCATCACCTTCAATGACGAGAGCAGCGCCATCCAGGCCGCGATCGCGGGCCAGGGCGTGGCACTGCTGAGCCTCGCGCTGGTGGCGGCGGAACTCGCATCAGGTGCACTGGTCCAGCCCTTCGGCCCGGTGCTGGAAGGCCTGCGCTACGACCTGGTCTATCCGGACGGGGCCGAAGACCGGCCGCCGGTCGCTGCCCTCAGGAGCTGGGTGACCACGGAACTGGCGCGGCATATCGCCGCGCCCGAAGCCGAGCGACAGGGCGAGGGCTGACGCCGGCGTAGTGCCAGCCTGTGCGGCTCACCTGGCGATCGACAGGAGATAGGCGTCATGTCGCCGCAGGAAGGCGAGCAGCAGCGTGGCGTAGTCCGGGCCGACCGCCGCCTGCACGCTTGGCCGAGCGTGCAGGGCCGATCGCCAGGCCCGGACCTTCGGGGTCCCGGCGAAGATCGCGAGATCGGCCAGGCTGTCGAAGAGGTCGAAGTAGCGGAAGACTGGCGCGAAGACCGCATCGACCAGGCCGAAGTGCTCACCGGCGAAGAACGGCCCGTTGTCCAGCGCCGCTTCGACGCGTGCAAACTTGGCCGCGATCGCTGCGCGCTTGCTTTCGAAGACCGTCGCATCCTGCGTCGTCTCGAGGCCATAGAGGTCGGACAGGATCGCGGATCCGAACTCCATCCAGGCGCGATGCTGTGCGCGCTCCAAGGGATCGGCCGGAAGCAGCTTCGGCCCCGCCTCCGTCTCCTCGATGTATTCGCAGATGACGTTGCTCTCGAAGAGCACGGCTTCGCCCCCATCCGACTGCCGGACGCGGAGCAGCGGCACCTTCCCGAGCGGGGAGATCGCGCGGAACCAGTCGGGCTTGGCCGAAAGGTCGATGGTCACGCGCTTGAAAGGGACGTCCTTCTCCAGCAGCGCGATGGCGGCGCGCTGGACATAGGGGCAGAGGTCGTGGCTGACGAGAATGAGGCGGTCGGGCATCGGTGCCTCCGGCTGCGAATGACAGAGGCGAAGCTGGGATCTACCTTCGCGCAAGGGAATGAGGTCGGCCTGCAAGATGTCTTTGCCTGCAAGACAAGAAGTCTTCAGCCTCGAGGACCTTCGGCTGCTGGCGGCACTGGCCGAGACCGGCAGCCTGGCGGCGGCTGCCCGGCAGGTCCGCGTCAATCACGCGAGCGCCTGGCGGCGGCTCGGCGCGCTCGAGGGCCGGCTCGGCGTGCGCCTCTTCGATCGGCGTCGCACCGGCTATGCCGCGACGCCGGCGGGGGAGGAAGCGATCGCCGTGGCGCGGCATATGCTGGCCGAGCTCGACGCCCTCGAACGCCGGCTCGCCGGGCGGGACATCCGGCCAAGCGGGATCGTGCGCCTGACGACCACGGACACGCTGCTGGCCCTGGTGCTGCCGGTGGTGGCGGGGCTGCGCGCGACGCATCCGGGCCTGGTGGTCGAGCTGGTGACCGACAACGGCTTCTTCACCCTGACCCGTCGCGACGCCGACATCGCGCTGCGGCCCGCGAGCGCGGCGCCCGAAGGCCTCGTCGCGCGCCGGCTCGGGACTGTCGCGACTGCGGTCTATGCATCCGCCCGTTATCGCGAAACCCGCGCCGGCGACCCCCTCGCGCTCGACTGGCTCGGCCCGGACGACAGCCTGTCGCATCTCGGCTCCGCGCGCTGGATCGCGGACGAGGTCGCACCGGAGCGGATCGTCCATCGGGCGAGCTCGCTCCTGGCGCTTGCCGCCGCCGCCCGTGCCGGGATCGGCCTGGCGCCGCTGCCCTGCGTCATCGCCGACCCCGATCCGGGCCTCGTCCGGGTCATGCCGCCGCTTGCGGAGATGGCGACCTCGCTTTGGCTCCTGACCCATCCGGATCTGCGCAGCACCGCACGCGTCAGGGTGGTGCTCGACGCCTTGGCGGAGCAGTTGAAGGCGCAGCGCGGCCTTCTGGCAGGCCAGGAACTCCGCGGCCTGTGACACCCGCTTCCACACGGCGTCGTTGCCGCTCCTTGCGGAGCGTTCCACCGCCAAGATAGCCTTCCCCGGCAAACGAAGCGGGGCCCTCGGGCACCCGATGCCAGGGAAGGAAGCCTCCTCATGCACAGCATCACCCGTCGCGGGCTCGGCGCCGCCGGAGCGGCCGCGCTGCTCGCGCGCCCCGCGCTCGCGCAGGCGCGCTATCCCTCGCGGCCCATCCAGCTCATCGTGCCCTGGGGCGCCGGCGGCGGCACCGATGCCACCGCGCGTATCATCGGCACCCTGCTGGAGCGCGACATCGGCCAGCCCGTGAACGTCGTGAACCGCACCGGCGGCTCTGGCGTCGTCGGCCATGCCGCGATCTCCCAGGCCCAGCCCGATGGCTACACCATCGGCATGATCACCGTGGAGATCACGATGATGCACTGGCAGGGCCTGACGCCGCTCAATCACACCAGCTACACGCCGATCGCCCTGATGAACGAGGATCCGCCCGGCGTGCAGGTCCCCCATAACGCGCCCTATCAGGACATCAAGGCGCTCGCCGACGCGATCAAGGCCGCACCCGCCGGCCGTCTCAAGGCCTCCGGCACCGGCCAGGGCGGCATCTGGCACCTGGCGCTCGTCGGCTGGCTGCAGGCCATGGGGCTGCGTGCCGACCATGTCCGCTGGGTGCCCTCCAACGGCGCTGCGCCGGCGATGCAGGATCTCGCTGCCGGTGGTCTCGACCTCGTCACCTGCTCAGTGCCGGAAGCCCGCGCGATGATCGATGCCGGGCGCGCCCGCAGCCTCGCGATCATGGCGCCGCAGCGCAACCCGATCTTCCCCAATGTGCCGACCTTGAACGAGACGCTCGGCATCAACTACGCGACCGGCGCCTGGCGCGGCATCGCCGCCCCCCTCAACCTGCCGCGCGACATCGTCCAGCAGCTCGAAGCCGCCATGGACCGCATCTACAAGGCGCAGGAGTTCAAGGACTTCATGAGCGCCCGCGGCTTCGGCACCGTCTGGGGCACTGCCGAGCAATTCGCCGCCTTCATGGACCGCGGCAACCGCGCCATGGGCGAGGCCATGCGCGCCGCGGGTCTCGCACGCGGCTGAGGCTCGCGATCAGCCGGGAGGGGCAGCCCCCTCCCGGCCATGCCACGCACCGGCGCAGACCCCATGGCCTTGATGGCGCGCGTCGGTCGCTTGACGGTCACGATCGCCTCCTGCCTCGATCGCCGGCCGAGGCTTGACGCCCGGCGCGGCCAATATCCGGAGACGTGCATGGCTCAGCCCCAAGTCCCGATCGACGTCGATCCGGAAACCGGCATCTGGCGCACGGACGGTCTGCCGATGATCTACCTTCCCCGGCATTTCCTGGTGAACCTGCAGAAGGGCATCGAGGCGGCCATCGGCGTCGAGGCCTATCGTACCATCCTCTACGGATCGAGCGATCTCTCCGCTCTGCAATGGTGCCGGGAGGAGGCGAGGACCCATGGCCTCACGCCGCTCGACACCTTCCGGCATCACCTGAAGCGCCTGTCGCAGCGCGGCTACGGCCTGCTGGAGATCACCGCCCTCGATGCCGTGGCAGGAACCGCCGTCATCACCATCCGCAACTCCGCCTTCGCGCTCGGCTATGGTCCGGGGACCGGGCGCCCCGTCTGCTCCATGTTCGAGGGCAGCTTTGCCGGTGGCATGCGTTTCGTGCTGGAGCAGGCCGGCCACCCCGGCGAGCCGGTCTGCCGCGAGGTGGCCTGCGCCGCCGATGGCCATGCCGAATGCCGTTTCGAGCTGCGGTGCGAGGCGGCGGGCTGACGTCATTGATCCCGCCGGATACGGGGAGCAAGCTCGCGGACACAGCAGCGCGGGAGGGGAACGCATCGATGGCCGAGACACTGGTCTTTCCGGGCACAGTCGAATGGTCGGGCGAGAATCCCGGCATTTCCCTGAAGGAGGATCCGACCGGCCCCTTCACCACCCTCGCGTCGTTCTTCCGTGTGATGCTGTCGCCGCACGGGCGTGGCCACGCGCTGGTGCTGATGCAGTCGCCGCAGGCCGCCGCACCACCGGCCGAGCAAGCGAATCTCTGCCTGACTGACAATGAGCCGCTCGCCCGCTGGCTGGTTTCGAATTACGTGGCGCATTTCGGGGCTTGGCGCGGTCTGCCGGGGTTGCAGGGGCTGCAGTTCCGCAGGCTCGACAGCGTCGCCGCTGATGGCGACGCCATCACGCGCTACGGCGAGACGGTGCGGGCCGGCGACATGACCGTGGTGCTGGAGTGGTCCGGGCTTAGCAAGCCCTTCTGCTTTGCGTTGGCGCCGGCCCAGTCGGCCACCGGCCGGCACCATATGCCGAGCCTCTTCGTGGGCTGCGACACCGCGACCGTCACCGTGAATGGCCGGGTGCGGCCGGGCGCACCGATCCCGCGTGAAGTCGCGGGGCAACGCATCTCGACGGCGATGCTGGCCTTTTCGGAGACCTGGATCCGCACCTGACACGGACCCGCAGATGGAAGAGGGGCGGCGCCCCTTTTCCGAAATGCGCCGTCAGGCCGGCGTGAACATGTAGACCGGCGGCGCGCCTTCGGTGGTCGGTTTCCAGACGAGCTTCACCTTCTGGCCGATCTTCAGCGCGTCGAGGTCGCAGTCGACGATGTTGGTGAAGATGCGCGGGCCTTCGTCGAGCTCGACATAGGCGACCGCGTGCGGCTCCTTCGTGCGGGCGACCGTGTAGGTGTAGATCGTGCCGGTGCCCTTGGCTTCCACCAGCGCCACATTGTTGGAGAGGGTGAAGGGGGAGACGCCGCGCGGGTAGAAGAAGTGCTTGCCAGTGTCCTTGCAGAGCCCGATCAGGAAGCGGCCTTCGCGGGCGGCGTCCCAGAAGGGCTTGTTGGTGGGGTCGACCGCGGGTGCCGGGATCGCCCGGTTGGCTGCCATCGTCGCCATGATGCTTACTCCCGCTCCAGGATCAGGGTGCCGCTGCCGTGGCGGATGCTGAGGAGGCCGCCGGTGCCATGCGCCAGCACCAGGTCGGCATTCTTCACCTGCACGGCGGGATGGGCTTCGCCGCGCGCCTGGCGCACCGCTTCGATGACCTTGGTCATGCCGCCGCGATTGGCCGGGTGGTTGGAGCAGAGGCCGCCGCCATCGGTGTTGAAGGGCAGCTTGCCGATGCCCGAGATCAGGTTGCCGTCAGCGACGAACTTGCCGCCCTGGCCCTTCTCGCAGAAGCCGAGATCCTCGAGCTGGATCAGCACGGTGATGGTAAAGCTGTCGTAGATGCTGGCGTATTTGATGTCGGTGGGGGTGACGCCGGCCATGTCGAAGGCCCGCTTGCCGGAGAAGCGGGCGCCCGAGAAGGTGACGTCGATGGTGCCGCCGGCCTGGTGCTTCACCGCTTCGCCGGAACCCTTGATCTTGACCAGCGGACGCTTCAGCGACTTCGCGATCTCCGGCCGCGCGACGATCAGCGCGCCGCCGCCGTCGGAGATGACGCAGCAATCGAGGCGGTGCAGCGGGTCGGCGACGAGCGGGGAGTTCACCACGTCTTCCACCGTCACGACCTTGCGCAGCATCGCGTGCTCATTGTGTTGCGCGTGGTGGGAGGCGGCGACCTTGATCCAGGCGAGCTGTTCGCTGGTGGTGCCGAATTCGTGCATGTGGCGCATCGCGGACATCGCATAGGCGGTCGCGACGGTGCGGTTGAAGGGAATCTCGAAGGGATCGTCCGGCACGTTGACGCCCCAGGAACGGGGCGCGGTGCCGGTCGCCATCGCTTCCGAGCGCGGCCGGCCGGCGAGCGTGATGAGCGCGATGTTGCACTTGCCGAGCGCGATCGCCTCCGCGGCATGCGCGACATGGATCAGGTAGGAGGATCCGCCGGTATCGGTGCTGTCGATATGGGAGAGCCGGTTCAGCCCCATGTAATCGGCCATGTTGAGCGGGCCGAGGCCGGGGGCGTCGCCGGCGCAGAAATAGCCGTCGATGTCGTCCTTGGTCAGCCCGGCATCCTGGAGCGCGCCATAGGCCACCTCCGCGTGGAGCTGCGCGACGGACTGGGTTTCGGCCTTGCGCGTCGGGTGCTCATAGGCGCCGACGATATAGGCCTTGCCGTTGATACTCATGGCCGCGTGTTTCCCATTCTCATGCCGGGCATTCCCTGCCGTAGTTCCGCGAGGCGGAATGGCAGCACAGGGCGCCGCTGCTGTCACCCCCACCCGGACGGCTCTAAGCTCCCGAAGGCCGGGAAAGAGGAAGCCGATGGCAAGCAAGCTGTTCGATCTGACGGGGCGTCTGGCTGTTGTGACCGGGTCGAGCCAAGGCATCGGCTTCGGCTTGGCCCAGGGCCTGGCGGAGGCCGGCGCGCGGGTGGTGCTGAACGGGCGGAACCCGGAGAAGCTGGCGGCCGCCGTGGCGCGGCTCGCGGAGCGTGGCGTCGCGGTGGAGCAGGCGGCTTTTGATGTCGCCGACCCCGCGGCGACCGAGGCGGCGATCAGCGAGATCGAGGCGCGGCTGGGGCCGATCGCGATCCTCGTCAACAATGCCGGCATCATGCGCCGCATGCCCTCGATCGAGGTCACGCCGGAGGTGTGGCGGGAGGTGCTGGGGACCAATGTCGATGCGGTCTTCTTCACCACCCAGGCGGTGGCGCGGCGGATGATCCCGCGCGGCGCCGGCAAGATCATCAATGTCTGCTCCGTGAACAGCGAGCTGGCGCGCCCGACCATCGCGCCCTACGCCACCAGCAAGGGCGCGCTCCGGATGATGACGCGGACGCTCTGTGCCGAATGGGCGAAGCACGGCATCCAGGTGAATGGCCTGGCGCCCGGCTATTTCGAGACGGAGCTGACGGAGCCGTTGGTACAGGATGCTGCTTTCACCGACTGGCTCTGCAAGCGCACGCCTGCCGGCCGCTGGGGCAAGGTGGAGGAGTTGGTGGGGGCGGCGGTGTTCCTGGCCTCGCCGGCCTCGGATTTCGTCAATGGCCACCTCCTCTACGTGGATGGCGGGATGACGGCCGTCCTCTGACCGCCGCGCTGGACCGCGCGCTCGGCGCGCCTTTAGAATCCCTCGACAAGAACGAGGCGAGGGGGAAAGCGGACATGCAATTGTCCGACCGGGTGACCGGCGCGGTGATCGCGACGGTCGGGGTTGCTGCGGCCTGGGCAGGGTCCCGGCTGCCGGGGGTGCCGGGCCAGGATGTCGGCCCGAGCGTGTTCCCGATGATCATCGGCGGCGGGATGCTGCTCTGCGGGGTGCTGATCGCGCTTGGCGTCGGCAGTTCGCTGGAAGTGCCGGAGGACCCGGAGGAGACGCCGCGGCCCTGGTTTCATGGGCTGCGTGCCTTGCTGCCGCCGGCGCTGCTGCTGTTCTACGTGCTGACGGTCGACAGGCTCGGCTTCCTGATCACCGCGGCCGCGGTCGTCGGCGTCACGTCGCTGGCGCTCGGCGCCCGGCTGCGGCTGGCGCTGCCACTGGCAGTGCTGGCGCCGCTCTTTGTCCATGTGGTCTTCGTGAAGCTGCTGCGGGTGCCGCTGCCCGATGGCTTGATGGCGGCACCCTGGTGATGGCGGACCTCCTCGAAGCCTTCCGGCTGGTCGCCCAGACGGATGTGATCATCGCGATCCTCGCGGCCTCGGTCTACGGACTGGTGGTGGGTTCGCTCCCCGGGCTTTCGGCGACCATGGCGACGGCGCTGCTGGTGCCGATCACCTTCTATCTCTCGCCGATTGCGGCCATCGCCACGATCATAGCGGCCTCGGCGATGGCGATCTTCTCGGGCGACATCCCCGGCTGCCTGCTGCGCATCCCCGGCACGCCGGCCTCGGCCGCCTATACCGATGAGGCCTATGCGATGACGCGCAAGGGCCAGGCGGAGCTGGCGCTCGGCGCGGGTCTCTGGTTCAGCGCGATCGGCGGCATCGTCGGCACGCTCTCGCTGGTGCTGATGGCGCCGGCGCTGGCGGAGATGGCGCTGAGCTTCTCGACCTTCGAGTATTTCTGGCTCGCCTTCCTCGGGTTGATGTGCGCGACGCTGGTCGCGCGCTCCTCCCCGATCAAGGCGATCGCGGCGATGTTCATCGGGCTGCTGGTCTCCTGCATCGGCATGGAAAATCCGGCCGGCACGCCGCGCTTCACCTTCGGTATCACCGACCTGCTCGGCGGCATCGAGCCTATCCCGGCGCTGGTCGGCGTCTTCGCGGTGAGCGAGGTGATGCGCGCCATGCTGACCGCGGAGCCGCCGCCGCTGCCGAAGCGGCGCTTCGGCAGCATCCTCGCGGGGCAGTGGAAGCTGACGAAGAAGTACCAGTGGCCGATGTGGCGGGGGAACATCGTCGGCATCATCATCGGCGTGCTGCCGGGTGCCGGCGCCGACATGGCGGCCTGGGTCAGCTACGCGATGTCGAAGCGCTTCTCCAAGGAGCCGGAGAAATTCGGCACCGGCCATCCGGAAGGGCTGGTGGAGGCGGGTGCATCCAACAACGCCTCGCTCGCCTCCGGCTGGGTGCCGTCGCTGCTGTTCGGCATCCCCGGCGACACCATCACCGCGATCGCAATCGGCGTGCTCTACATGAAGGGGCTGAACCCAGGCCCGACGCTGTTCACCGAACGTGCGTCGAGCATGTACGCGCTGTACCTGATCTTCATCATCGCCAACATCATCATGATCCCGCTCGGCATCCTGATGATCCGCGCGGCGAGCCACGTGCTGAAGGCGCCACGGTCCAGCGTGATGCCGGTGATCGTGCTGCTCTGCGCGGTGGGCGCCTTCGCGACCGGGAACAACCTGTTCTCTGTGCTGCTGGTGGCGCTGTTCGGCTGCCTCGGCTTCGTGATGGAACGGAACGGCTATCCGGTGGCGGCGATGGTGCTCGGCATCGTCATGGGGTCGATGGTGGAGACGAACTTCATCACCTCGCTGATCAAGTCGGACAGCAGCGTGCTGCCCTTCTTCGAAAGGCCGGTCTCCGCGGTTCTGGCCTTCATGACCGGCGCCGCCCTGCTCTGGCCGTTGGCCTTGCTCTTCAGAAAACGCCAGCCGCAGCCGGCGTGAACAAGCTGCGGGGAAGCCCCCACGGCCGCAGGCCGCCCCTGGTTCCTGCGGAGCGAGGCGAAGCCGATGCTCCGGGGCCGCGAATGCGGCCCCGCGCGCGACCAACCGATGTCGCCAGCGCGCCCTGACAGCGCGAAAGCCAAGCACGCGGATGCGTGCGCCGGCGATTGAGGTCGGACTAATGCAACCTCAGTTCGCCGTCGGCATAGCGGAGTTCCGCCGGGCGCAGCAGGGCGGTGGAGGCGACGCGCACCGAATGCAGCGGCCCCTCGATCTCGCGCCGCCAGAATTCGAGGAAGCGCTGGAGCTCGGGGAATTCCGGTGCCCGATCAAGCTTCTGCCAGACGAAGCTCTGCAGCACGGCCGGGTGGTCGGGCATGTGATAGAGGATCTCGGCCGTGGTCAGCCGCCAGTCGGGAACACGGATCAGGGGGTCAAGCGCTTTCAGCACCAAAGGGACCTCGCGGCCTTAGGTCGGCCCTGCCCATCAGGGCCGTGACACAGCCGCAGCATGACATGGCGATGACGGCCGACTCCAAGTAAAAAATCCGCTTAAATCAATACATTAGCACTCGCACTCTTTGAGTGCTGCAACCGCTTGACGCGCCGGCATGGCCGCTATACCTCTCTGGCACTCCTTCGGGGGGAGTGCTAGCGGAGCCGGGCCATGGTGGCCGGAACCCGCAGACCCACCCAAGCCCGGAGCGAGACGTGCTTCAATCATGAGGCGTCAGGAGAGGATCACATGAGCTTCCGTCCCCTGCATGACCGCGTTCTGGTTCGCCGCGTTACCGCGGAAGAGAAGAGCGCCGGCGGCATCATCATCCCCGACACTGCGAAGGAAAAGCCGCAGGAGGGTGAAGTCGTTTCCGTCGGTTCCGGCACCCTGAACGACAAGGGCGACCTCCGCCCGCTCGACGTCAAGGCCGGCGACCGCATCCTGTTCGGCAAGTGGTCTGGCACCGAGGTGAAGATCGGCGGCGAGGAGCTGCTGATCATGAAGGAATCCGACATCCTCGGCATCATCGAGGGCACGGCTGCGGCGAAGAAGGCGGCCTGAGCCGCTTCCGCCATCCTGCCCTGACATCAACACCGGACAAGAAAGAGGTAATCGCACATGGCTGCAAAGGACGTGAAGTTCGGCGCCAACGCGCGCGATCGTATGCTGCGCGGCGTCGATATCCTGGCCGATGCCGTGAAGGTCACGCTCGGCCCCAAGGGCCGCAACGTCGTGATCGACAAGTCGTTCGGCGCGCCGCGGATCACCAAGGACGGCGTGACCGTCGCCAAGGAGATCGAGCTGGCCGACAAGTTCGAGAACATGGGCGCGCAGATGGTGCGCGAAGTGGCCTCGAAGACCAACGACATCGCCGGTGACGGCACCACCACCGCGACCGTGCTGGCCCAGGCCATCGTGCGCGAGGGTGCGAAGGCTGTCGCCGCCGGCATGAACCCGATGGACCTGAAGCGCGGCATCGACAAGGCCGTCACGGTCGTCGTCGAGGAGCTGAAGGCCCGCACCCGCAAGATCACCACCTCCGCCGAGGTCGCTCAGGTCGGTTCGCTCTCCGCCAATGGCGAGACCGAGATCGGCGAGATGATCGCCAAGGCGATGGAGCGCGTCGGCAACGAAGGCGTGATCACCGTCGAGGAAGCGAAGAGCATCCAGACCGAGCTCGACGTCGTCGAGGGCATGCAGTTCGACCGCGGCTACGTCTCCCCGTACTTCATCACGAATGCGGAGAAGATGATCGCGGAGATGGACAACCCCTACGTCCTGATCTTCGAGAAGAAGCTCTCGCAGCTCCAGCCGATGCTGCCGCTGCTCGAGGCGGTGGTGCAGTCGGGCCGTCCGCTGGTGATCGTGGCCGAGGACGTCGAGGGTGAGGCGCTGGCGACGCTGGTCGTCAACAAGCTCCGCGGCGGCCTGAAGATCGCGGCCGTGAAGGCGCCTGGCTTCGGCGATCGCCGCAAGGCGATGCTCGAGGACATCGCGATCCTGACCGGCGGCGAGGTGATCTCCGAAGACCTCGGCATCAAGCTCGAGAACGTGACGCTGGCGCAGCTCGGCCGTGCCAAGACGATCCGCATCGAGAAGGAGAACACCACCATCGTTGATGGTGCCGGCTCCAAGGATGCGATCAACGGCCGCGTGGAGCAGATCAAGGCGCAGATCGAGGAGACCACCTCGGACTACGACCGTGAGAAGCTGCAGGAGCGTCTGGCGAAGCTGGCCGGTGGCGTTGCCGTCATCCGCGTCGGCGGCTCGACCGAGGTCGAGGTGAAGGAGCGCAAGGACCGCGTCGATGACGCGCTGCATGCGACCCGCGCCGCGGTCGAGGAAGGCATCGTCCCGGGCGGCGGCATCGCGCTGCTGCGCGCGTCGCAGAAGCTCGCGGGCCTGAAGGCCGACAATGCGGATCAGCAGGTCGGCGTCGAGATCGTGCGTCGCGCGATCCAGGCGCCGGTCAAGCAGATCGCCGAGAACGCCGGCAAGGACGGCGCCGTGGTCGCCGGTGAGGTGCTGCGCACCGACACCTACGAGTACGGCTACGATGCCCAGAACGACGAGTACAAGAACCTCGTCGAGGCCGGCATCATCGACCCGACCAAGGTCGTGCGCACCGCCCTGCAGGACGCCGCGTCGGTCTCCTCACTGCTGATCACCACCGAGGCGATGGTGGCCGAGCGCCCGGCGAAGGCCGCGCCCCCGGCCGGTGGCCCCGGCGGCGGCATGGGCGGCATGGGCGACATGGACTTCTGATCTTCCTCACGGAAGGCAGACAGGAAGGGGCGGTCCGCAAGGACCGCCCCTTCTTCGTTTCGGCACCTGCACCACCGCACTGCGACGCGGCCGCAGGCCGCCACCGGAAAGGCCGGGCTGCGAGGCGCAGCCGATGCAGACCGAGGCCGCGAATGCGGCGCGCGCGCGACCAACTGATGTCGCCAATGCTGCCCCGACAGCGCGGTAGCCAAGCCGGCGGATGCCGGCGCCGGCGATTGAGGACTTGCAAAATATTGCACTGCGATATCGCATCGGATTTGTTTGACACTGTCTGCCCCACGCCTCAGGGTCGGGCGCCAACCGACTTGGCCCGCCGTGCCGTGCCTCCGGATAGCCGGGTGCCTCCATGACGTCCCAACAACCCGGTTGCGTGCCTGGGTGATCGTACCCCGGCACAGCGAGGAAGGAGGCAGATCGGATGTCGATCGGCACTGTGAAGTGGTTCAACGCAACCAAGGGCTTCGGCTTCATCGTCCCGCAGGAAGGTGGCAAGGACGTCTTCGTCCACATCACCGCGGTGCAGAAGGCCGGCCTGCAGGGCCTGAACGAGAACCAGAAGGTCAGCTACGACGTGGTGATGGAGCGCGGCAAGGCCGCCGCCACCAACCTCAAGCCGCTCTGAACGGCTGATGCGTCGAGGGGGCCGGCTGCCGGACGGCGCCGGCCCTTTCCGCGTTCAGATGACCTGGTAGCGCGCCCGCGTCGCGCGCTCGATCGCGCCCGCGATCAGCCGGTCGATGTCCATCGCGATCCGGAAATCCTGCAGGAACAGCAACTCGCCCTGCGTCGCATCACCATCCGCGGCCGCGACCTCGCAGGCCAGCAGATAGGCCGTCTCGCGCAGGCGCGGCGGCAGGGCGTCGCGGATCATGGTGCAGGCCAGGTCCAGCCCGTCGCTCCGGTTCAGCAGGCCGAGGCAGGTTTCCGTGACGGTGCCGATCTCTTCCGGATGGAATTCGGAGAAGACCGGCAGCTCCTGCACCAGCCGCGTCATCACGCCGATCTCGGCATCCGACATGCGCTCATCGGACGCGGCCATCAGCACCATCGCGCAAACCAAGGCTTCCTGCACGTTGAAGCGCAGCGTGGCGGCATTTTCGGTGGTCATGCGGCACTCCCCTGGCTCCGGTGCTGCAATTCTACCGCGAAGCGATCGATGCCGACAGCCTCAGCAGGCTCTCATTCCGCCAGAAAGTTGCGCACGGCCTCCGCCACGGCGCGCAGCGGCAGCCGCTGCGGGACCACACCGGATGGCAGCCCGGCCAGCAGGCGGGACGGCGTGCGCGGGTCCAGCACCACGAAGACGCCCTTGTCGTCGGCGCGGCGGATCAGGCGCCCGAAGGCCTGGCGCAGCCGGTGCCGGGCCACCGCGTCGTCATAATCCTTCGGCCGGCCTTCCGAGAGATGCGTCCGCCGTTCCCGGTGCAGGATGGACGGGCGCGGCCAGGGCACGCGATCGAAGACCAGCAGCCGCAGCGAACGGCCGGGCACGTCCACGCCGTCCCGCATCGCGTCGGTGCCGAGCAGGCAGGCATCCTCCTCGGCGCGGAACACGTCGACCAGAGTCGCATTGTCCATCGCGTCCACATGCTGGGCGTAGAGCGGGATGCCCGCTTCCTCCAGCGCCGGTGCGATGCGGGCATGGGTCTCCCTGAGCCGCCGGATCGCGGTGAAGAGGCCGAGCGCGCCGCCGCCCGAGGCGAGGAACAGCGCCCGCATCGCGCCGGCGATCTGCCCGGCATCGCCCTGGCGGACATCGGTGACGACGAAGGCGCGCGTATGCGCCGCGTAGTCGAAGGGCGAGGGCATCGCCGCGCGCAGCGCCGGCAGCGGCAGGTGGAGCGCGCCGGTGCGCGCCTCCGCGGCGTGCCAGGCGGCTTCCACATCCTCGCCCTCCGCCGCGTCACGCAGCGTGGCGGAGGTGACGAGCAACCCGTGCGCGGGCGCCGCGACCACCGTCGCGAACGGCACCGTCGGGTCGAGGTGGTGGCGATGCATGCCGGCATCGATGTCGCGGCCCTCCCGCCGCTCCAGCGAGAGCCAGTCGATATAGGTGGGCCGCTGTCCGGCCTCTGGTGCCGGGCCCTGGACATGCCGCAGCATGCCGATCCAGGCCCCGAGCGGCGCCAGGGCGCGGCGATCGAGCGAGCGGCAGACCGCCTCGATCCGGATGCGGGTGCCGGTCTCCATCTCCTCGCCTTCGCTCTCCACCAGCGCCTCCAGCCGGGTGCGCAGCGTCTTGAGCGGCGTCTCCAACCGCGCCATCGCACGCTCCAGCGCCGCGGCGGCCTCCGGCAGCGTTTCGGTCACCGGATGCAGGTCGCATTCCGAATCATAGCCGGCATCGGCTTCGGCGCTGCGCGCCAGGACCTGGTGACGCACCTGGTGCAGGAAGGCCTCGGCCGGATTCTCCGCCGCGGCCGGCTCCGCCAGCCGGGCGTGCCAGCCGGCGGTTGGCAGCGACCGCGCGGCGTGCAGCGCGGCTTCCATCGGCGCCAGCAGGTCCGGCTTGCCGCCGACCACCTCCTCCAGCCGCCGGCGCAACCCACGCGCGCGGGAACGGCCGCCTTCCGCGCCAAGCAGCCAGCGCCGGAGCTCCGCGGTCTCGGCGCCGGTGAGCGCTGCAGAGAAAGCGGAATCGGCCGCGTCGAACAGGTGATGCCCCTCGTCGAAGACGAGGCGCAGCGGCCGCCCATCCTCGCCGCCGCCGAAGGCGGCCTGCACCATCACCAGCGCGTGGTTCGCGACCACGATGGAGGCGCCGCGGGCGCGCCGGATCGAATGTTCGACGAAGCATTGCTTGTAGTGCGGACAGGCGGAGTGGATGCATTCGCCGCGGCGGTCGGCCAGCGGCGCGATGGCGTGGTGGCCGAAGAGCTCCGCCAGCCAGCCGGGGAAGTCGCCGCCCATCAGGTCGCCGTCGCGGGTCGCCAGCGCCCAGCGGGCGGCGAGCGCCAGCGCCATGACCTGCCCCGGATGGCCGCCGCCGGTCGCCTCCTCCAGGTTCAGCAGGCAGAGGTAGTTCTCGCGCCCCTTGCGCAGCACGACCTTCTGCCGCCGTTCCTCCGGATCGGGGAACAGCCGCGCCAGCTCCTGGTCGATCTGGCGCTGCAGGTTGCGGGTATAGGTCGAGATCCAGACCGGCGCGCCGTTGCGCTCCGCCCAGAGGCTGGCCGGCGCGATGTAGCCGAGCGTCTTGCCCGTGCCCGTCCCGGCCTCGGCCAGCACCATCTGCGGCGAACCCGGCGCCGTGCGGGGCGCGAAGGCGGCGGCGGCGGCGGAGGCGTAGTCGGCCTGCTGCGGCCGCTGCTCGGCATCCTCGCCGAGGATCTCGGCTAGGCGCTGCCGGGCTTCCGCCGGCTCCACCCCGAAGCTCGCCGCCGGCATGGGCGGTGCGGTGTCCTCCCATTCCGGCAGGCGGCGCCAGACCTTGAGGCCGTTCGGGGAGGCGACGGCACTCTCATCGCCGAGCGCCGCCAGGACCGAGGCCGCCCAGGGCCAGTCCACCGCCTCCCGCAGCCGGGCCGCCAGCGACGCCGCATCGCGGTTCAGGGGCGCGCCGCGCCCGGCGGCGAGATGGCGGAGCAGGGCGGTCGCCATCTCCGGCAGCAGCGCGGCGGCGGCCTCCGCATCCCGGGGCGCGTCGAAGCCCAGCGCCATGGCGAGGCCGCGCGGCGTCGGCGCGCAGGGCTGCGCCGGCCTGCAGAAGGCGAAGAGCTCCAGCAGGTCGAAGGCGCCGGGGAAGCCGGGCAGGCCGAGGCGCCGCGCTGTCGCCGGCGCATGCACAAGCAATGGCGGCGCATCGAGATGCGCCGTCACTTCGCCGGCGGGGAGCCAGAGGAACTCCCCATCCGGGGTCAGCAGCGCCGCACGCCCGTTGCCGGCGATCAGCGCCGGCGCCTCCGGCAGCAGGAGGCGCGGTGGCGCTTTCGGGCGTTCAGGCAGCGCGCAGCCGTTCCGCGATCTGCACCGCGTTCAGCGCCGCGCCCTTCAGCAACTGGTCGCCGCAGAGGAAGAGGTCGAGGCCGCGATCGCCGAAGACCGGATTGGCCCGGATGCGCCCGGCTTCGACATCGTCGCGGCCGGTCGCGGTCAGCGGCATCGGGTAGCGATTCGCCCCCGGCTCGTCGACGACGATCACGCCCGGCGCCGCGGCCAGCACTTCGCGTGCCGCCTCCGGCGTCACCGGGCGCTCGGTCTCGATGGTCACCGCCTCGGCATGCACACGGAAGGTCGGGATGCGGACGGCGGTGCAGGAGATCAGCAGGTCGGGCTGACCCATGATCTTCCGGCTCTCCCAGGTGACCTTCATCTCTTCCCGCGTATAGCCGTTCGGCTGGAAGCTATCGATGTGCGGGATGACATTGAAGGGCAGGGGATGGGCGAAGACCGCATGCCCCGCGGGCTGGCCCTCGACCAGCGCCCGGCGCGTCTCCCGCTCCAGCTCCTGCATGCCCTCGGCGCCGGCGCCGCTGGCCGCCTGGTAGGTGGAGACGATGACGCGCTTCAGGCCGAAGGCCCGGCGCAACGGCTCCAGCGCCACGACCAGGATGGCGGTGGTGCAGTTGGGGTTGGCGATCAGGCGATGCTTGCCGATCGCGGCCGCATTCACCTCCGGCACCACCAGCGGCACGTCATCCTCGAGCCGGAGGGCGGAGGAATTGTCCACCACCGCAACGCCTTCGGCGGCCAGCGCCCGGGCATGCTGCTTGGCGAAGTCGCCGGAGACGGCCAGCAGCGCCAGGTCCAGCCCGCGCGCGGCCTCGGGGGAGAAGGCCTCGATGGCCACCTCCCCGAAGGGGGTTTTAATTCGGGTGCCGGCGGACCGGGTCGAGGCGAAGAGCTTCAGTTCGGTCACCGGGAAGCGGCGCTTGCCCAGCACCTCCACCAGTTCCTTGCCGACAGCACCCGTGGCCCCGATCACGCCGACGCGCATGACACCCTTCCTCATGAGACGCAAAGCGCCCGATTAGCGCAGACCGGCCGCCGGCGCCACACCGGTCGTCGCAAACCCGTCATGCGATGGCGCGCATTCCCGCAACGAGCCGAATTGACCCCGCCGCCCCCGCCTGCCATCTGGCCGGGATGACCGCTGATCCATCGCTCCGTACCGTCAGGGCCTGGCCTTTCGAGGAGGCGGCGCGCGTCGCCGATCGCCTCGCGGCCCGCCCGAAACCGGCGGGCGCGCTGTTCGAGACCGGCTATGGCCCCTCCGGCCTGCCCCATATCGGCACCTTCGGGGAGGTGGCGCGCACCACCTGGGTGAAGCGCGCCTTCGAGCGCATGACCGGGTTGCCGGCCAGGCTGATCGCCTTCAGCGACGACATGGACGGGCTGCGCAAGGTCCCGGACAACGTCCCGAACAAGGCGATGCTGACCGAATATCTCGGCCGCTCGCTGACCGCGGTCCCCGATCCGTTCGGCACCCATGACAGCTTCGGCGCGCACAACAACGCCCGGCTGAAGGCCTTCCTCGACGCCTTCGGCTTCGAATACGAATTCGCCTCCTCGACCGACTACTACAAGGGTGGCCGCTTCGACACGGCGCTGCTGCGCATGGCGGAGCGCCACGACGCGGTGCGCGACGTCATCCTGCCGACCTTGGGGCCGGAGCGGCGCGCCACCTATTCGCCCTTCCTGCCGCTCCATCCGAAGACCGGCGTCGTGATGCAGGTGCCGATGGAGGCGGTGCACCCGGACCGCGATACGCTGGTCTGGCGCGACCCCGAGAGCGGCGAGCGCTTCGAGACGCGCATCACCGGTGGCCACTGCAAGGCGCAGTGGAAGGCCGACTGGGCGCTCCGTTGGTACGCGCTCGGCGTCGATTACGAGATGTCGGGCAAGGACCTGATCGACAGCGTGAAGCTCTCCTCGGCGATCTGCCGGGTGCTGGGCGCCGAGCCGCCGGTGAGCTTCACCTATGAGCTGTTCCTGGACGACAAGGGCCAGAAGATCAGCAAATCGAAGGGCAATGGGCTCACCATCGACGAATGGCTGCGCTATGCGCCGCCGGAGAGCCTGGCGAACTTCATGTACCAGGCGCCGCAGCGGGCGAAGCGGCTCTATTTCGACGTGATCCCCCGCGCCGTGGACGACTATGTCGCGCATCTCGACCGGCTGCGCGCCGCGCCCGATCCGGCGAACCCGGCCTGGCACATCCATGGCGGCCCCACCAACGATCCGGGCAGCCCGCTTTCCTTCGCCATGCTGCTGAACCTGGCGAGCGTCGTGAACGCCGACGAGCCCGCCATCCTCTGGGGCTTCATCCGCCGCTACGCGCCGGAGGCGACGCCGGAAAGCCATCCGCTGCTGGCCCGCCTCGCGGAATACGCGGTCGCCTATTACCGCGACTTCGTGCTGCCGCAGAAGCAGCACCGGGCACCGGATGCGGGCGAGCGGGGGGCGCTGGAAGCGCTGCTCGCCGCACTCCGCGACCGCGCGGCGGATCTGGAGGCGCTGCCGGCCGAGGAGCGCGCCCGCGCCATCCAGGACCTGGTCTATGACGCCGGGCGGCGGGAGCCCTTCCTGGAGGCCGGGAAGGATGGCCGCCAAGGTGTCTCCCGCGCCTGGTTCAACGCGCTGTACCAGGTGCTGCTCGGCCAGCAGGAAGGGCCGCGCTTCGGCGGCTTCGTGGCACTCTACGGCATCGCCGGCACCATCGGGCTGATCGAGGCGGCGCTGGCGCGCGAGGATGGCGGGGACCACGCCCCGTGAAGACGATCTGGCCGCTGCTGCGCCGCCACGGGCCGACGGTCTTCGGCCTGGCGCTGCTGGTCGGTGCGATCTACGTCGTGCAGCACGAGTTCCGCGGCCTCTCGGTCGCGGATATCCGGAACGCGCTGGCGGCGATCCCGCCGGCCTCGCTCTGGATCGCTGCCGGCTGGACGCTGCTCGCCTTCGCGGTTCTGACCATCTACGACCGGCTGGGCTCGGTCTATGCCGGGCATCCCGTGAGCTATGCGCGCAGCTCCCTCGCCTCCTTCGTCTCCTATACCCTGGCGCACAATCTCGGCTTCGCCGCGGTCTCGGGGGCGGCGGTGCGCTACCGCTTCTACGCCGCCTGGGGGCTGACGCCGCTCGAGATCGCGAAGCTCGTCGCCTTCACCAGCCTGACCTATGGGCTCGGCGGCTTCGCGCTCGGCGGCATGGTGCTGATGGTGGAGCCCGGCATCCTGCCCTGGTTCCGCGACCATGTGCCGGATGTCGCGATGCGCGGTATCGCTCTGCTGCTCTGGAGCATCGTCATCGCCTATATCGTGGCGTCGCGTCTGGTTTCGAGCATCCGCATCTTCGGCCACGAGATCGCGTTGCCGGGCCTGAAGATGGCGCTGGCGCAGGTGACGCTCGCCAGCGTCGATGTCGCGGTGACGGCAGCGATCTTCTACACGCTGCTGCCGGAGGCCGAGGGCCTCACCTTCGTCAAGTTCCTCGGCATCTATGTCGCCGGCTACACGATCGGCATCGCGGCCAGCGTGCCGGGGGGCATCGGTGTCTTCGACGGCTTCCTGCTGCTGGCGCTGTCGCCCTACATGGCACCGTCCCAAGCGGTGGGGGCGCTGCTGTTGTTCCGCCTCTACTACTACATCGCCCCACTCTTCGTGGCTGGCGCCCTCTTCGCCGCCTTCGAGGTGGCGCAGCGCCGCGCCGCCTTCGAGCGGCTGACCGGCAATATCCGTGGCAGCGAGGCGCTGGAGGTGCCGGCGCTCGCCTCTCTCGTCGGCTTTGGCGGCGCCATCCTGATCTTCGTCGGCGCGCTGCCGGTGAAGGGGACGATCATCGAGGAGTGGGCCGGTCCGACGGCGGCCATCGCCTCGCATTTCGCGGCCTCCGTCGTGGGGTCGCTGCTGCTGGTGACCGGCTATGGCATGCTGCGCCGGCTGCGCATCGCCTGGATCCTCGGCCTCCTGTTCCTGCTGAACGGCGCCGCCATCCTGTGGCTGCGCGGGGAGGCCTGGTGGCTCTGGGGGGCCTTCCTGGCCGTCTTCGTCCTGCTGGCCGCGATGCGCGGTGCCTTCTACCGCATCGCGCGGCTGATCGGGGAACCCTTGTCGGGGGAGGCGACGCTGGCGCTCGGTGCCATTGCCGGCTGCGCCATCACCCTGGCGCTCGTTGCCTATGACAGCTCGATCTCGCATGCGAGCTGGTGGCAGGTGGTGCTGTCCGGGGTGGCGCCGGATTCCCTGCGCTTTACGGTCGGGCTGTCGGCGGTGCTGCTGCTGGTCGCGATGCTGCGCCTGCTCCGGCCCGCCCGGCGCGCGGCCACGCCCTACGACGCCGAGACCAGGCTGCGCCTGCGCGGCCTCGGCGCGCTGGCGCCGGAGATGGCGGACGGCGCCGTGTTCGGGGATGCCGGCCGCGCCGGTCTCGCTTTCGTGAAGCGCGATGATGTGTGGCTGGCGCTCGGGGATCCCGCCGGAGAGGAGCGGGATCGAATTTCCGCGATCTGGCGGTTCCGCGACCTGTGCGAGAGCGCGGGTGTCGATCCCGCCTTCTGGCGCACCGGCCCGGAATTGCTCCGCGTCTACGAGGATATCGGGCTGACGGCCTTTCCGTTGGGTGAGATGCAAACGCAACCACGGTATCTTGCGTGTCGGGCTGAGAAGGATCTCAAGAAGTTGCTGCCGCTGCTGCCCCCGGAACCGTCGCATGCCTGACCCTTGCGCCTGGGCTGCGGAACCGGCATGGCCATGGCTCGCGATCCCGGGACGAAAGGACTGACGCGATGCGCATCACCATGATCGGCGCCGGCTATGTCGGCCTTGTCTCCGGTGCCTGCTTCGCCGAGTTCGGGCACGATGTCATCGTGCTCGACAAGGATCCGGCCAAGATCGAGGCGCTGCAGGCGGGCCGCATCCCGATCTACGAGCCGGGGCTGGAGAAGCTGGTCGCCGACAATGTCCACGACCGAAGGTTGCATTTCACGACCGATCTCGCTGAGGCGGTCGGGGGTGCGGAGGCGGTCTTCCTCGCGGTCGGCACGCCGACCCGGCGCGGCGACGGCCATGCCGACCTCACTTACGTCTTCGCGGCGGCCGAGGAGGTGGCGCGGGCGCTGACCGGCCCGACCGTGCTGGTCACCAAGTCGACGGTCCCGGTCGGCACTGGTGCCCAGGTGCGGGAGATCGTCCGCCGGGCGCGGCCGGACCTCACGATCGATGTGGCCTCCAATCCGGAATTCCTGCGCGAAGGCAATGCGATCGGCGATTTCATGCGGCCTGACCGCGTGGTGATCGGCGTCGAGTCCGAGCGGGCCGAGGCGGTGCTGAAGCGGCTCTACCGCCCGCTCTACCTCATCGAGACACCGGTGGTCGCGACCGCGATCGAGACCGCCGAGATGATCAAGTATGCCGCCAATGCCTTCCTGGCGATGAAGATCACCTTCATCAACGAGGTGGCCGATCTCTGCGAGAAGGTCGGCGCCGATGTGCATGACGTGGCGCGCGGCATCGGGCTCGACGGCCGCATCGGACGCAAGTTCCTCCATCCCGGCCCGGGCTATGGCGGATCCTGCTTCCCGAAGGACACGCTGGCCTTCGCGCGCACCGGGCAGGATTACGGCCGCCCGCTGCGGCTGGTGGAAGCCACCGTCGCGGTGAACGAGGCGCGCAAGGAAGCCATGGCGGCGCGCGTCATCGAGGCCTGCGGGGGTGATGTCGCCGGCAAGACCATCGCGGTGCTCGGCCTGACCTTCAAGCCCGAGACCGACGACATGCGGGAATCGCCGTCACTGACGGTGCTGCCGCTGCTGGCGGCCGCGGGGGCCAAGCTCGCCGCCTTCGATCCGGCGATGAGCGAGTTTGCGCGGCAGTCGCTGCCGGCCAGCGTCCGTTACGCCGGCAATGCGCTGGGCGCCGCCGAGGGGGCGGATGCCGTGGTGCTGTTGACCGAATGGAACGAGTTCCGTGCCCTCTCGCCGCAGAAGCTGAAGGCGGCGATGCGGGGCGACGTGGTGCTCGACCTGCGCAATGTCTGGGATCCGGTCGCGATGCGCGAGGCCGGCTTCCGCTATCACTCCATCGGCCGGCCCAAGGTATGATCCGTCCGCCTATGCCGGCGGAGCATGCTCAACGTCGCCACGCTCCAGGGAGACCCGGATGACCGCCTTCAATCACCGCTTCGACACGACGACGCTGCGCGAATACGACATCCGCGGCATCGTCGGGAAGACGCTGCATCCCGCGGACGCCTTCGCGATTGGCCGCTGCTTCGGCTCGATCGTCGCGCGCGGCGGCGGGAAGACGGTCGCCGTCGGGCGAGACGGGCGGCTGTCCTCACCGGAGCTGGAGCCGGCGCTGGTCGCGGGGCTCAGCGCCTGCGGGCTGGAGGTGCTGCGGGTCGGCACCGGGCCCACGCCAATGCTCTACTACGCGACCTATGCGCTCGCGGCCGATGGCGGGGTGATGGTGACCGGCAGCCACAATCCGCCGGACTACAACGGCTTCAAGATGATGCTCGGCAAGAAGCCCTTCTTCGGCTCGCAGATCCAGGAGATCGGCCGCATGGCGGCCAGCGGCGACGTGGTGGCGGAGGCTGCCGGCAGCGACCGGCATGTCGACATCGCGGAGGACTACCTGGCGCGCATGCTGCGCGACTATGACGGCGGCGAGCGCAAGCTGCGGGTGGTCTGGGATCCCGGCAATGGCTCGGGTGCTGAGATCGTGAAGGCGCTGGCGGCGCGGCTTCCGGGTGAGCACACCGTCATCAACGGCACCATCGACGGCACCTTCCCGGCGCATCACCCGGATCCGACGGTCGCCAAGAACCTGGAGCAGATCATCGCCGAGGTGCGGGCCCGCAAAGCCGATCTCGGCATCGCCTTCGACGGCGATGCGGATCGTATCGGCGTGGTCGATGATGAAGGCCATATCCTGTTCGGCGACCAGCTCCTGGTGGTGCTGGCGCGCGATGTGCTCAAGGCGAAGCCGGGCGGGATCATCATCGCCGATGTGAAGGCAAGCCAGGTGCTGTTCGACGAGGTCGCGAAGGCCGGCGGCACGCCGCTGATGTGGAAGACCGGGCATTCCTTGATCAAGGCGAAGATGGCCGAGACCGGCAGCCCGCTGGCCGGGGAGATGTCGGGCCACATCTTCTTCGCCGACAAATGGTACGGCTTCGACGACGCGCCCTATTCCGCGCTGCGGCTGCTCGGCATCGTCGCGCGGATGACGGAGAAGCTCTCCGACGTCCGCCGCGCGATGCCGCAAGTGATCAACACGCCGGAGCTGCGTTTCGACTGCGCCGAGGACCGCAAGTTCCAGGTCGTCGCCGAGGTGAAGGACCGCCTCTCGGCCGAAGGTGCCAAGGTGCAGGACGTCGATGGCGTGCGGGTGCTGACCGAGGATGGATGGTGGCTGCTGCGCGCCTCGAACACCCAGGCGGTGCTGGTGGCGCGTTGCGAGGCGACGAGCGAGGCAGGGCTCGATCGGCTGAAGGCGAGCCTGGTCCGCCAGCTCACCGCCAGCGGTCTCGCGGCGCCGGATTTCTCGGGCGAAAACGCGGGTCATTGACGGCAGGCGGGAAGCGCGGCCACGCTCGGGGTAACCATAAGGTTATCCCGGGAGTGACATCCATGCTGACCCGCCGTCGCGTCCTTCTCGCAGCCCCTCTCGCCGCGGCGCTGCCGCGCTTCGGGGCCGCGCAGGAGGCTGCTTATCCCTCGCGCCCCATCCGCATCATCGTGCCCTTCCCGGCAGGCGGCACCACCGATCTGCTGGCGCGGCTCTATGCGCAGCGCCTGACGGAGACGATGGGGCAGTCAGTGGTGGTCGAGAACCGCGGAGGCGGTGGCGGGTCGATCGGCGCCGACGTCGTCGCCAAGGCGGCGCCGGACGGCTACACGCTGCTGTTCCACAACCTCACCTTCTGCACCACGACAGCGGCGCTGGAATTCCAGAACCGCGCCCCGCATGCGATCGAACGCGACTTCGCGCCGATCTCCATGGGCGCCAACGTGCCGATGATGCTGCTGGTCGGCGCTGCGGTGCCGGCGCAGAACCTGCGGGAATTCGTGGCGCTCGCACGCACTCGGACCGACCTGTTCTACGGCTCCACCGGGCCGGGCAGCACGATGAACCTGGTGGGCGAGATCCTGAAGCGCGATGCGCAGATCCGCATGGACCACGTGCCTTTCCGCGGCGCTGCGCCACTGGTGCAGGACATGCTGGCGGGGCGCATCCATTTCGGCGGCGACCAGCTTTCCTCCTCGCTCGGCCATATCCGCGGCGGTGCGCTGCGCCCCATCGCAACGCTGGCCGCCCAACGCGCGAGCGCCCTGCCGGATGTGCCGACCGCGCGGGAGCAGGGCTTTCCCAATATCGAGCTGCTCGGCTGGAACGGCTTCTTCGCTCCCGCGCGCACGCCGGCGCCGGTGCTCGCGCGGCTGCACCAGGAGATCGCGGCCGCCGCCCGCCACCCCGCCGTCGCCAACCGCATCAACGAGCTCGGCGCGGCGCCGGGCGGCGACAGCCCGGAGGAGTTCGGCGCCAATGTCCGCGCTCAGCTCGCGCAGGTGCGGCCCTTGGTGACCGAGCTCCGCATGCAGGTGGAGTGAGCGCGCCCATCTTCGTCTACGGCACGCTCCTCGATCCCGCCGTGCTGGCGCGGCGCGGCGGTGATGCGCGGCTGGCGCGCCGCATGGTGCCGGCGATCCTGCTCGGGCATCGCCGCGTCGCGCTGCGCGGCACGCCCTGGCCGACGCTCCGGCCCGACCGGCAGGGCGCGGTCGCGGGCGAGGTGATCCACCCGCCTGCCGCGGCGCTCCGCCGCCTCGCCGCCTATGAGGGGGCCGAGTACCGGCTCTGCCCGGTGCGCGTGCTGACCCCGCGCGGCCCGCTGCGCGCCCGGGCCTGGATGGCACCACCCTGGCGCGCCGACGTGGCGCCCTGGCCGTGATCCACGACGCGGCCGGACTCGGCCGATTCCTCGAAGCAACTCCTGCCGTTGTGGAGCCGCTGCGCCTGGTGGTCAGGCTCGGCCTGCCGGACGTCTGGATCGGCGCGGGCCTGCTGCGCAACACGGTCTGGGACGCGCTCTCCGGACTGTCGCCGGGCAGCAATCCGCCCGGCGACATCGACGTCATCTGGTTCGACGCGCTGGCGCCAGAGGCGGCGGATATGGCGATCGAGGCGCGGCTCCACGCTGTCCGGCCGGATCTTCCCTGGTCGGTGCGCAACCAGGCGCGCATGGCGGTGCGCAACGGCGATGTGCCCTATGCTGACGCGCGCGACGCGGTGGCGCATTGGCCGGAGACCGCGACCGCCATCGCCGCGCGCTGGACAGGCGACGCGCTGGAGATCATGGCGCCGCATGGCCTCGACGATCTCCTCGCGTGCCGCCTCCGCCCGACGCCGCATTTCGCGGCCTCCGCCGCGAAGCGCGCGATCTTCGCCGAACGCATCCGGGTGAAGCGCTGGGCGGCGCGCTGGCCAGGCCTTTCCGTGGCCGCCGAGCTACCCTGACTTTAGGACAACTGGAACTGCTCGAAGCGCGCCATGGCCTCCTCGATGGCGAGCTTCAGCCCAGCGCGCCGCTTGGCGATCCATGTCCATTTCTGCACCAGCAGCTTGCGCGCCTGGCGATCCGCCTTGAGGTCGATGGCGGCGACGACCTCGTCGCCCATCAGCACCGGCAGCGCGAAATACCCCAGCACGCGCTTCGCCGCCGGCACATAGGCCTCGAACCGATGCTCGTAGCCGAAGAACAGGTTCAGGCGCTTGCGCTGGATGACCAGCGGATCGAAGGGCGACAGGATATGGACCTGCGGACGGGGCGGCGCCTCGGCGGTGGTGTCCAGTGCGGCCGGCGGGGCCCAATGCTGGATCTTCGCATGGCCATCGAGCGTGACGGGCAGGAGCCGCTTGCGCCGGACCGCCGTCTCGATCAGGCCGGAGACCGCGGCTTTCGAGGCCAGGTTTCCGAAGCAGATCGAATCGAGGCTAACGATGCCTTGCGAGCGCACCGCCCGATCCAGGAGGTAGGCGGCGATCTGCGCCTCGGTCGCTGGTCTCGGCCGGCGCAGCCAGCCGAAATGCCGCCCCGCGAGCTCATAGCTCTTCAGCATGCCGGAGCGCTTGCTGATGGTGAGATCGCCGATGAAGAAGCCGAGCCGCAGCACACGCTTCGATGGCTTGCGGCTGGCCCAGGGATGGGTCTTCTCGACCAGCACCTCGTCATCGATGTCGCGGATCGAGAGTGCGCCCTCGCGGCGGATGCGGCGCAGCAGCGCGGCATAGTCATCGGCGTCCACCCCAGCGAGCCAGGCGTTCGGGGTCTGGCGCAGTCGCTCCATCGCCGGGATGAAGAAGCGGTAGTCGGCCGTCGGCACATAGGAAAGCGCGTGCGTCCAATACTCGAAGACCGTCTTGTCGGTCGATTGCGCCTGCTCAAGATCGGCGCGGCTATAGCCGGGGATGCGGGTATGGAGGATGTGGTGGTGGCTGCGCTCGATGACGTTGATCGTGTCGATCTGCACATAGCCGAGATGCTCGACCGCGCGCCGCGTCGCCTCCGGACCTTCCCCGAACGGCGCCTCGGCGTCGAGGCGCTGGGCACGGAGCCAGATCGCGCGGGCCTGTGCTGGCGTCAGCGGGAAGGACTTGGCACCCAAGGCAGGTCTCCGTTTGTTCCGGTGCGTAAGATGGCATGGGGGGCGATTCCGCCAGAACAAGATCTGCTCTAGCCTTCGCGTCGAAGGAGAACCCGCATGCTGCAGTCGCCGCCCGCCGAACCCGGGATGCGTGAGGAAGAGGTCGATACCCCCGCCCTCATCCTCGACCTCGACGCCTTCGAGGCGAATCTCGACGCCATGGCAGGGTTCCTGGCGCCGACCGGCGCCAAGCTGCGCGCCCATGCCAAGACCCACAAATCGACGGTGATCGCGAAGCTGCAGATGGCGCGCGGCGCGGTCGGGCAATGCGTGCAGAAGGTCGCCGAAGCCGAGCAGCTCGCCTGGGGCGGCATCCCCGACATCCTGGTCAGCAACCAGGTGGTCGGCGCCCGCAAGCTCGCGCGCTTCATCGCGCTGGCGCGCATCGCCGATGTCGCAATCTGTGCCGACGACGCGGCCCAGGTCGCCGCCATCGAGGCGGCGGCCGAAGCGGCTGGCGTGCGGGTGCCGGTGCTGGTCGAGATCGATGTCGGCATGGCCCGCTGCGGTGTGGAGCCCGGTCCGCCCGCGGTCGCGCTAGCCGAGCGGATCGCGGCATCGAAGCATCTGCGCTTCGGCGGCCTGCAGGCCTATCACGGCAGCGCCCAGCACCAGCGCACGCCGGAGCAGCGCGCCGCTTCCATCGCCGCGGCCGCCGATTCCGCCCGGCGCACCGTGGAACAGCTCCGCCAGCGCGGGCTCGATTGCCCGATCGTCGGCGGTGCCGGCACCGGCACCTTCCGGCATGAGGCGGCGAGCGGCGTCTACACGGAGATCCAGGCCGGTTCCTACGCCTTCATGGACGCCGACTACGCGCGCAACGACGATGCGCCCCCCTTCCGCCACGCCCTGTTCGTGCTGGCGACCGTGATGAGCCGCGCGATGCCGGGCGTGGCGGTGGTGGATGCCGGGCACAAGGCGGTCGCGGTCGATTCCGGCCTGCCCGTGATCTGGGAACGACCGGGGCTGCGCTTCGTCGGCGCCTCGGACGAGCATGGCAAGATCGTGATCGAGGATGGCGCCGCGCCGGCGCTCGGCGAGAAGCTGCGCCTGGTGCCGGGGCATTGCGACCCGACCGTCGATCGCTACGACTGGTATGTCGGCGTGCGCCGTGGCCGGGTGGAGTGCCTCTGGCCGGTCAGCGCCCGGGGCGGGATGGCCTGAAGGCTTGCCCTCGGGCTGCGCGGACGCGACAAGCCTCTGATCCCCAGGGGGACAAGCCGTCCGCGATGCCCGAGTCCAACCTTGTCAGCCGAGGGGCCGATTCAGACCTTCGGGCCATTCGGCTCTCCGGTCATCGGACGTTCGTCAGTGGAGCGTCCGATTCAGACCTTCGGGCCATTCGGCCCTCCGGTCATCGGACGCTCAGCCGCCGCGCCCTGCTGGCCGCGGCGCTCACCAGTCCCGCCGCGCCGGTGCTCGCCACCGGCATCGATCGTTTCTTTACCAGCAGCGATGGCGTCCGCCTCCACTACGTCGATGCCGGGCGGGGGCGGCCGCTGGTGCTGGTGCCGGGCTGGTGCATGCCGGCCTGGATCTGGGAGCAGCAGGTGGCGGCACTCGCTTTCAGCCATCGCGTCATCGCCTTCGATCCGCGCTCCCAAGGCCAGTCGCAGATCGCCACACGCGGCCATGAGCCCGGACGGCGCGGGCGCGATATCATGGAGCTGATCGCCCAGCTCGGCCTGCCGCGTGTGGTGCTGGTCGGCTGGTCGCTTGGCGTGCTCGATGGTCTCGCCGCCATCGCCGAGCATGGCGACCAGCGCATTGCCGGGCTGATTCTGGTCGACAATTCGGTGGGCGAGGGACCGGCACCCTCCGGCGCCTCGCGCTCCCGCTTCATCCCGGCGCTGCGGCAGCGGCGGGAGCCGACGGTGCGGGGTTTCGTCGCCTCCATGTTCCGCACGCCGCAGCCGCCCGACTATCTCGACCGGCTGAGCCGCGACGTGCTGCGGGTGCCGCTGCAGGCGAGCATCGACCTCCTCTCCTACCCGCGCCCGCGCGAATACTGGCGGGATGCCGTCTATGGCACGCGGCGGCCGGTGCTCTACGCCATCCGCCCGAACTTCGCCGTGCAGGGGGAAGCGCTGGCCGCGCGCCACCCCGATGCGCGGATCGAGGTCTTCGAGGGGGCGGGCCACGCGCTCTTCGTCGACGAGGCGTCGCGCTTCAACGGCCTGCTGGCGGAATTCGCCGCCCGGCGGGCGCAATGGGCATGAGCGACGCAAAGGTCACGCCGCGCGCCCTGCTGCCGCTGTTCCTGATCTCGCTGGCCGCGGTCGCGCTGGAGACCGGGCTGACGCGCTTTTTCGCGGTCGCGAGCTGGTCGGAATATGGCTACTGGGTGATCTCCATCGCGATGACCGGCTTCGCGGTCTCGGGCGTCGTCATGGTGCTCGGCCGCGATGCGCTGTTGAAGCGCGCCTCCTGGCTGCTGCCGGCGCTGCCATTGGCGCTGATGGGGACGGGAGCGGCCGGCTGGGTCGGCGTGACGCTGAATCCCTTCAACCCGCTGGAACTGCAGAACGGCGTCACCTGGCAGGAGCAGGCCTGGAACATCCTGCTCTACTACGCGGCGCTGTTTCCCTTCTTCTTCCTGACCGGCTTCGCGGTCTCGCTCTACTTCGTGCGCTATGCGCAGGCGATCGGCCGGGTCTATGGCTGGGACCTGCTGGGCGCCGGCGCCGGTGCGGTCGCGACCATCGCGCTCCTGCACCTGCTGCACCCCTTCGACCTCGTGCCGGCGCTGCTGCCGGTGCTGGCGATCGCGGCCCTGCTGACGCCGGCGGCGCGGCCCGCGCTGCTGCGCGGCGCGACACTGCTGGTGCTGCTCGCCTCGGAGGCGCTGGTGCTTCTCGCCGCCGCGCCGCGGGTCAGCGAATACAAGCCGGTCTCCATCGCGCGCAACGTGCCGGAGAGCCGGGTGCTGGCCGAGGTGCTGAGCCCGCGCGGCGTCTACCAGTTGCTCGAGAACTTCACCGAGCGCCTCGACACCGACATCAGCAACAATCTCGGCCTGCTCGGCCTGCCTCCGCCGGCGCGCAGCTACGGGCTATACCGCGACGGCGTGCGCATTGCCGCACTGCCGATGGAGGCGCTCGCGGCACCCTATGCGCGCGCAACACTGGCCGCCGGACCCTATGCGCTGCTCGACCATCCGCGGGTGCTGCTGATCGGCGCCTCCGGCGGCTTCCGCGTCGCCGAGGCGCTGGCGCTCGATGCCCGGAGCGTCGTCGTGCAGGAACCGGAGCCGATGCTGCGCCGAATCCTGATCGACGGAATCGGCCCGGTGCCGCCGCTGCCGCTTGATCCGCGCGTCACCCTCTCGGACACGCATCCGCTGCGCGCGCCGGGCGAACGCTTCGACCTGATCGACTATGCCGGCGACATCCTGGATGCCGAGGAGCAGAGCCGGCACCTCTACGCGGCGGAGGCGATCGCCGACGAGCTCGCGCGGCTGACGCCGGGCGGGGTGCTGTCATTGCCGGTCAACATCCGCGAATTGCCGGTCTATGCGATCCGCGTGCTGGCCTCGGTGCGGGAAGCGCTGCGGCTTTCCGGCGTCGCCGATCCCGCCGCGCATGTCGTGGTGCTGCGCTCGGCCTGGAACCTGCGCGCACTGGTCTCGCCCGTGCCTTGGGACGCGGCGCGGGTCGCGGCTCTGCACCGCTTCGCGGAGGAGCGGTCCTTCGACATCTCCTTCGCGCCGCATCTGGACGCGGTGGCACCCGACCGCACCGTCTGGAACGAGCTGCCGCCGGTCACGCTCGAATCCGAAACCCAGGCGGCCGGCGACGACGCCATCGCGCAGGAGGCGCCGGGCGTGCTGGGGGGGACGCCGGCGGAGGATGCCTTCGACCGCTCCCCGGTTACCGAGGACCGGCCTTGGCTGGCGCCGCTGGTGCGCCTCTCCGCCCTGCCGCTGGCGCTGGCGCGGGTCGAGGTGCTGCCGCAGGCGGAGATCGGCACGCTCGTGAATGTCGCGGTGCTGGCGCAGGCGGCGCTGCTCGCGCTGCTGGTCGCGCTGCTGCCGGCGCTCCGGCGCGGCGGCATCGGCGCGCCGGCTGGGCTGGTGCTGCGGGCGCTGCCCTATTTCGCAGCACTCGGCCTCGGCTTCCTGATGATCGAGATTGCGCTGATCGAACAGGCGGCCTTCCTGCTGGAGGACCGGGCGACCGGCTTCGCGCTGGTGCTGACAGCGATGCTCGTTTTCTCCGGCTTCGGCAGCATGATGGCCGGACGGTTCGAGGCGCGGCCGCGCGGTGCGCTGCTGGTCGCGGGTGGGGTCATCCTGCTCTGGTGCGGGCTGGCGCTGGTCGGCCTGCGTGACCTGGTGGGGGCGACGCTCGATTGGCCCTGGATCGCGCGCGCGGCGCTGGTGCTGGCGATCACCGCGCCCGCCGGGATCGCGCTGGGGCTGCCTTTCCCGCTCGGGCTCGAGCGCTTCGCGCGGCGGGCGCCGCGGCTGCTGCCCTGGGCCTGGGCGCTGAACGGGGCCTTCAGTGTGGTTTCTACGCCACTCGCTAACCTCCTGGCGCGCACGGAGGGGCTTTCGGCGCTGCTGGTGGCGGCATTGCTGTGTTATGTAACGGCCATGTTGGTTTTTCCCCGGAACGACGCGCAATGACCTTCGGACGTCGCCATTTCCTTGCCGCTGGCGCTGGTCTCGTGCTGCCCGCGGTCGCCGAGGCGCAGCAGGCGAGCGGGGGTTGGACCCATGCCGCCTACCTCGCCGCCATGCGCGCGTCCGGGCGCGAGACGGGGCTGAACGAGGCCGGTTTCCGGACCATCCAGCAACGCCGCCAGGACGGGCTGCGCCGCATCGAGAGCTATCTCCGCACCCGTTTCGGCGCGGCCGATCCGGCGGTGCTGCGCGCCTTCGCCGAGGTGCCGCGCGAGTATTTCCACTACATGTACGAAGGCGGCCGCGCGACGCCGCTCGACGCTTGGGAGGCGGACGCGAAGCCCTGGGCGCTCGGCTACGGCTCGGCGCTCTCGGATTATCTCGGGCAGGCCTATATGACCCAGGCCTGCGATCCGAAGCCCGATCACGTGGTGCTGGAGATCGGCACCGGCAGTGGCTTCCAGTCCTCGCTGCTGTCGCGGATCGTGGCGCGGCAATATTCGATCGAGATCATCCAGCCGCTGGGCCGCGCCGTGCAGCGCATCTTCGCGCCGCTCGGCTACACCAATATCGAGACACGGGTCGGCGACGGCTTCTTCGGCTGGCCTGAGGTGCAGGGTGGCTTCGACACCATCATCGTCACCTGTGCCGCGCAATACGTGCCGCCAGCGCTGCTGGCGCAGCTCAAGCCCGGCGGGCGGATGCTGATCCCGATCGGGCAGCCCTTCCGGCGCGGCCAGTTCCTCTACATCTACACGAAGGACGAGGAAGGGCGCGTGCGCAGCCGCAAGGATGTCGGCGTCTACTTCATCCCGATGACCGGCGAGATGCAGCGCCGCCCGGCCCCGCCGGCCCCCCAGACCCCAACCGCCGCGCGCCCGCAGCCGGGCGCCACGCCGGCCTCCACCAGCACGGCACCGGCGCCTGCCGCGGCCGACCCGACGCCCGCCGCGGAGCCGGCGGCCGAGACCGCGCCACCGACCTGATCGGAAAGGAGTGCGGCCGAAGGCCGCCGTTGGTTTCTGCGGAGCGAGGCGGAGCCGATGCTCCGGGGCCGCGAATGCGGCCCCGCGCGCGACCGACAGATGTCGCCAATGCCGCCCTGACAGCGTGTAAGCCAAGGCCGCGGATGCGGCCGCCGGCGTCTGAGGACAATGAAAGCTAACGCGCCGGCACTTGAGGCCTCAAAAAACTACTGACTCAACCACACCACCCGGTGCATCCAGGTGATGTCCCCGAGGTCGAAGGTGTAGTTCGGATGCGCCGGGTTGAGGCTCTTCAGCTCGATCCGGCGAGCGGATTGCCGCGCCAACTCCTTGGCCATCACCTCACTCTTGGCGGTGCGCACCACCACGCGGTCGCCGCGGCGGACCGGGGCGGCGGGGGAGACGATGATGGTGTCGCCGTCGCGCAGCACCGGCTCCATGGAATCGCCGGAGATCTCGAGCGCGTAGGCATGAGGGTCGGCGACCTCGGGCATCGAGATCTCGTCCCAGCCGCCGCCGACGGGAAAGCCGCCTTCGTCGAAATAGCCGTCGCTACTGGCCTGCGCGAAGCCGATCAGGGGGAGGTGCCGCCGTGCCGGCGCGCGGCCGCTGGGCAGCGCCCGCTGGCCGGTGACGAGGTCGGCGAAGGCTTCGATACCGGTGCTGGTGGCGTCGAGGACCTTGGCGATGCTTTCGGTCGAAGGCCAGCGGGCGCGGCCGTCAGCCCCGGCACGCTTGGACGGGTTGAAGGCGGTGGGATCGAGCCCCGCTTTGCGGGCGAGGCCGGAGGCCGAAAGCCCATTCTCGGCCGCCAAGGCGTCGAGGGCCCGCCAGATGTCGTCATGGCGCATGGGTATAATATCCTAGGTTCGCGGGCCGAGCACAATGGGAGGGCCTGGATGTCCTAGGCGGCGCTGCTCCGGCGCAGGATCTCAATGGCGTGCCGTGCGCGGCCGGCATCGGTGATCTCGAAGCGGCCATCCGCGCGGGGACGCGCCAGGCCCATGCCGGTCAGCCGATCCAGGCAGGGGCCGTCCTTCAGCCCGGGCGGCCTGCCATGCGTCGCGACCAGGGTCAGCCGGTGCAGCGCCGAGCGGCAGCAGGTCTCGAGATAGGGCTCGTTCCACATTGTCCGCGTCAGCCTTTCACCAGGGCGCATCCCGTCCGGATGGCATCACCCGAGTGGGTGAAGATGCCCCCCAGAACGAAGGACGACCTGGCCACTCAGGGTGGGGCCAAGGGCGTTCCGCTTCAAGCCTTTCGGGCAGGGCGGCGCCGATCAGCCCTGCACCCTTGGCCGCCCACCGCTCCGCCTGCTACCCCTCCCGGTGCAATGCAGCGGGAGGCGAGGATGGCCAGTCAGGCGAAAGGCGGCGCACGGGTCGCGCTCGTCGCGCATGATCGGCTGAAACCCGCCATGACCGTCTGGGTGGCGCGCCATCGCGCGACGCTCACCACCTGCGAGGTCGTCGCCACCGCGACCACCGGCAGCATGGTCCAGCGCGAATGTCCCGATGTCGCGGTATGCACGGTGCTGAGCGGCCCGCTCGGCGGTGACCAGCAGATCGGCGCGCTGATCGCGGAAGGGCGCATCGACGCGCTGATCTTCTTCGTCGACCCGCTGACGCCGATGCCCCACGACGTCGATGTGAAGGCCTTGCTGCGCGTCGCGCTGGTGCATGACGTCGCCTGCGCCTTCAGCGAGCGTTCCGCCGATTTCCTCGTGGCCGGTGGCGCGCTTGCCAGCCGGCGTTCCTGACCCACTGCCAGAGGCCATCTCCATGCGTCGCCATCGTATCGCCGCCATTCCCGCCGACGGCATCGGCAAGGAAGTGATTCCCGCCGGGCTCGAAGTCTTGCGCGCGCTCGCCGAACGCGACGGCGGCTTCGCGCTGGATGTCGAGGATTTCCCCTGGGGCAGCGACTACTACCGTGCCACTGGCCGGATGATGCCGGAGGATGGGCTGGAGACGTTGAAGGGGTTCGATGCGATCTTCTTCGGCGCGGTCGGCGACAAGGACCTGCCGGACGACATCACCCTCTGGGGCCTCAGGCTGAAGATCTGCCAGGGCTTCGACCAATACGCGAATATCCGCCCGACCCGCGTGTTGCCGGGCCTCACCAGCCCGCTGCGCGCCGTGAACCCGGGCGATATCGACTGGGTGATCGTGCGCGAGAACAGCGAGGGGGAATATGCCGGCCATGGCGGTCGCGCCCATCGCGGTCACCCCGAGGAGATCGCGACCGAGACCGCGATCTTCACCCGCGTCGGCGTCACCCGCATTATGCGCACCGCCTTCCGCATCGCGGCCTCCCGCCCGCGCAAGCTGCTGACCGTCGTCACAAAGTCCAATGCCCAGCGCCATGGCATGGTGTTCTGGGACGAGATCGCCGCCGAGGTCGCGCGCGACTTCCCTGACGTGACCTGGGACAAGGAACTGGTGGACGCCATGGCCGCACGCATGGTGCGCAAGCCCGGCAGCATCGACACGGTCGTCGCGACCAACCTGCACGCTGATATCCTGAGCGACCTGGCAGGCGCGGTCGCCGGCTCGCTCGGCGTCGCGCCGACCGCCAATCTCGACCCCGAGCGCCGGCACCCTTCGATGTTCGAGCCGATCCATGGCTCGGCCTTCGACATCGCGGGCAAAGGGATCGCCAATCCAGTCGCCACCTTCTGGACGGCGGCGATGATGCTGGAGCATTTGGGCGAGGCGCCGGCGGCGCGGCGTCTGATGACCGCGGTGGAGCAGGTCTGCGCCGATGGCGTGCTGACCGCCGATGTGGGCGGAAAGGCCATGACGGCGGAGGTAACCGCGGCGGTTGTTGCGGCGATCAAGGGCGCGAACGCCTGAAGAGCTGGGGAAATGAATTTCCCCGCCGGACGTATACGTCCGACCCCCATTCTTTCCTTTTTATCAATTGGTGCTGGCCGCCGTGGCCGGCGCCAATTGGCAAAAATAGAAGAAGGGGGTGCGGGGGAATTCATTCCCCCGTAGTCCGTCAACGCAAGGTCGGATCCAGCCTGTCCCGCAGCCAATCCCCCAGCACCGACACCGAGAAGGTGGTGAACACGATTACCGCCGCCGGCGACAGCAGGATCCAGGGCGCGCGGGTCAGGTATTCGCGCCCGTAGCCGACCATGGAGCCGAGCGAGGTCTCCGGCGGCTGCACGCCGAGGCCGAGGAAGGACAGGCCGCTTTCCAACAGGATGATCTCCGGGAAGGCGAGGGTCATCGAGACGATGAGCGTGGAGGCAATGTTCGGCAGGACGTGGCGGCCATAGATGCGCCAGGGCGTGGCACCGAGCTGGCGCACCGCCGCCGCATAGCCCTGGGATCCCGCGCTGATCGCGAGGCCGCGGGCAATGCGGGCATAGCGCTCCCAGGCGTGCAGCCCGAGCAGGCAGATGAAGAGCGTCAGGGAGTTGCCGAAGAAGGCGAGCACGGCAAGGGCCAGGATCAAGAAGGGGATCGAGGCCGAGAAATCGACCAGCGCCATCACTGCCTGTTCGACGATGCCGCGGAAATGCGCCGCCAGGAAGCCGAGCGAGGTACCGAGCGCGGCGCCGATGATGGTGGCGCCGAAAGCGATCAGCAACGACATGCGGATGGAATAGATCAGTCGCGACAGCACATCGCGCCCGAGCTCGTCGGTGCCGAGGCCATGGATCCAGACGCCGCCGAAGCCGATCGGCGGCGACAGGCGGTTGCGCAGGTCGAGTGCGGTGTAGCTATAGGGCGCGATGACGTCGGCCAGCAGCGCGATGCCGAGCATCAGCACCACCCAGCCGATCGCGAACATCACCAATGGCGGCGGCAGGCGCGGCGTCGCATGGCGGCGGGTGGGCGTGGCGAGGGCGGCGTCACTCATCGTTCAACCTCCCGCGCCGCGCGGCGCGTTGCGCAGCCGCGGATCGAGCAGGCCATAGAGCAGATCCACGATCATGTTGGCGGTCACCATGGTCGCAGCCACCAGCAGCAGGATGCATTGCACGACGGCCAGGTCGCGGTTGGCGACGGCGACCACCAGCAGCCGGCCGACACCGGGCCAGGAGAAGACGCTCTCCACCACCACCGCGCCGGCGATCAGGCTGCCGACCATGAAGCCGATGATGGTGACCGTCGGGATCGCGGCGTTCGGCAGTGCATGGCCGCGCACCACTTGGCGCCAGGGCACACCCTTGGCACTGGCGGTGCGAATATAGGGCTGGCCCAGCACCTCCAGCATCGCGCTGCGGGTGAAGCGCGCCAGCACCGCAGCGCCGCCGATGCCGAGCGTGACCACCGGCAGGATGGCATGCCGCCAGCTCTCCTGCCCGCCCGAGGGCAGCCAGCCGAGCTGCACGGCAAAGAGCAGCACCAGCAGCAGCCCGAGCACGAAGGACGGCACCGTGAAGCCGGCGACGGCCAGCGCCATTACGGTACGATCGAGCAGCGAGTTCCGGTGCAGCGCCGCGGTGATGCCGGCAGGGATGCCGAGGCCGAGCTTGATGAAAAGTGCCGGGATGGTGAGTGCGAGCGTCGCCGGGATGCGCTCCACCACCAGATCGAGCGCCGGCCGGCCATCGCGCATCGAACGGCCGAGATCGCCTTCGAAGATTGCCGCGAAATACCTCACATATTGCACCCAGAGCGGCTCATCGAGGCCCCAGGAGGTGCGGAAGGCCGCGACCGCCTCCGGCGGCGCATCGACCGACATGATGAGCAGCGCCGGATCGCCGGAGAGGCGGAGCACGACGAAGGCGAAGGTCACGACCATCACGATGGTGATCGCGGCGCGCAGCGCGCGGAAGCCGAAGAAGCGGAACATCAGAGATAGGCTCTCATCTCAGGCAGCCTTCGCGAGTGGCGTGTCATGCGCCAGGTGGCACGCGACCAGGCGGCCATCGCCGCGCCTCTTCAGCTCGGGCGCCTCCCGTGCGCAGAGGGCGGTGGCGACCGGGCAGCGCGGATGGAAGGCGCAGCCGGAGGGGCGGTCGGCCGGGTTCGGCGGATCGCCCTGCAGCAGGACGCGGTTGCCGCGGCGCCCGGGATGCGGAATGGCGGAGACCAGCGCCTGCGCATAGGGGTGCGCCGGCGCGTGCAGCACCTCGTCCGGCTCGCCCTCCTCGACGATGCGGCCGAGATACATGACCGCCACGCGGTGGCTGACCTGGCGCACCGCGCGCAGGTCGTGGCTGATGAACAGGATGGCGGTGCCGAAGCGCTGCTGCAGCTCGACCAGCAGGTTCATCACCTGCGCCTGGATGGAGACGTCGAGCGCGCTGATCGGCTCGTCGCAGACCAGCAGCGCGGGGTCGGTGGCGAGCGCACGCGCCAGCACCGCGCGCTGGCGCTGGCCGCCGGAGAGCTCATGCGGATAGCGCTCGGCATGCTCCGGGCGCAGGCCGGTGGCGCGCAGCAGTTCCATCACCCGGGCGTCCCGCGCGCCGGCGTCGCCGACGGCATGGATGTCGAGCGGTTCCCGTACCTGGGCGCCGATTGGCAGGCGACGGTCCAGCGCGCCGAGCGGATCCTGGAACACCATCTGCATGCGCGCGCGTTGCGCCCGCCAGGCGCGGCTGCCGGGTGCCGGCAGGGCGCTGCCCTGGAAGGCGACACGACCTTCGTCCGGCGTCTCCAGCCCCAGCACCAGCCGCCCGGTGGTCGACTTGCCGCAGCCGGATTCGCCGACCAGGCCCAGCGTGCGGCCACGTTCCAGGGTCAGCGATACCCCATCGACCGCGCGCACCTCGGCGGGACGGCCGAAGAGGCCGCGGCGCATCCAGTAGCGGCGGACCAGCCCTTCGGCTTGAAGCAGCGGCGCATCCATGGGGCCGGCCCTCATGCCAATACCCTTTCCATGGCGCCCGCCCTGAGGCAGGCGGCGCGATGGCCCTCGGCGACGGCGCGGCCTTCGGGCATGGCCGCTGCGCAGGCGTCGAGGCGCACCGCGCAGCGCGGCGCGAAGGCGCAGCCGGGCGGCATGGCGCGGGGATCCGGCACCTGGCCGGGGATTGCGGCCAGCGGCTGCCGCTCGCCATCGATCGGCGGCAGCGCACCCAGCAGCCCCTGGGTATAGGGATGCGCCGGTGCCGCGAAGATGCGCGCGATCGGTGCCTCCTCCACGATGCGGCCGGCATACATCACGGCGACCCGCTCACAGGCTTCCGCGATCACGCCGAGATCGTGCGAGATCAGCACCAGCGCCATGTTCATCTCCCGCCGCAGGGTGCCGAGCAGGTCGAGGATCTGCGCCTGGATCGTCACGTCCAGCGCCGTCGTCGGCTCGTCCGCCACCAGCAGCTCCGGCTGGCCGGCAAGCGCGATCGCGATCATCACGCGCTGGTTCTGCCCGCCCGAGAGCTCGTGCGGATAGGCGTCCAGCCGCCGCGCCGCGTCGGGAATGCCGACCAGGTCCAGCAGCCGCCTGGCCTCCGCCCGCGCCGCCGCGCCGCGCAGCCCGCGGTGCAGGCTCAGCGCCTCGCTCACCTGCTTGCCGATGCGGTGCACCGGGTTGAGGCTGCTGGCCGGGTCCTGGAAGATCATGGCGACGCGGCCGCCGCGCACCCGGTCGAGCGTCGCGGGTGTCGCACCCAGGATCTCCTGCCCCTCCAGCCGCACGCTGCCGGAAATGCGGGCCTTGCCCGGCAATAGGCCGAGGGCGGCGAGCCAGGTCACCGACTTGCCGCAGCCGGATTCACCGACCATGCCGAGGGCTTCGCCGCTGTTGATCTCGACATCGATGCCGCGCAATGCCGGCGCGCCGTCGAAGCTGACGGCGAGATCGCGGATGGCAACCAGACTCACGCCGCACCACCCCAGTTGCGGGCGCGGAAATCCATGCTGAAGGACTGGCCCGGCGCCCAGCGCAGGTCGCGGCGCTTCGCGGTCAGGTTCACGGTCTGGTGCAGCACCGTATAGGCCGGGTCCTCACGCTCCGCGATCTCCAGCATGCGGCGGAAGGCGCGACGGCGCTCCTCGAGGTCGACGCTCGATTCCAGCAGGCGGGAGAGAGAGCCGAACTCCTCGTTCCGCCATTCGTTGATCTGCCACTGCTGGCCGTCCGGCCCGTGCTGGGCGGAGAGCGAGGCGACCGGGTCGTTGTAGGCGGCACTGTTCGACCAGTCGCGCACGCCGCGCTGGCCATCGCGGGACAGCACCTGCGGGAAGTTCTCCCGCATCTCGATCTGCACGTTGAGCCCGGCGGCGCGCCAGCCCTCGACCAGGATCTGCGCGGTCGGCGTCTGGTTGGTGTAGTAGTTGTTCAGCAAGCGATAGGGGATGGGCGCACCGCGATAGCCGGCCTCGCGCAGCAGGCGGCGGGCTTCGGCGAGGTCGAAGCGCGGTGCTTCCCAGTCCTGCTGCAGCATGGCGCCGTAGAAGTCGAACTGCAGGCCCTTCGGCACCCGTGTGCGGCCGCCCCAGAGCGCATCGACGATCGCCTGCCGGTCGATCGCGTGGGTGAAGGCGCGGCGGATCAGCGGGTTCGCGAGCTGCGGGTGGTTCTTGTCGAACACCGTCAGCCGGTGGTTCATGATGTGGCCGCCGACCACCTGGTGCCGCGCCGAGCGCTCCACCGTGCTGACCTGGTCGGGCGGCATGTCACAGGCGAAGTCCACCTCGCCGGAGAGCAGCGCGTTGATGCGGGACGCGACTTCCGGCACTTCGATGAAGCGGATGCGGCGGAGCGGCGGCCGCCCGCCCCAGTAGTCGTCGAAGGCTTCGAGGGTCAGCGACTGGTCGGGCCGGAACTCCGCCACGCGATAGGGACCGGTGCCGACGGGTTTGCGCGCGTGATCGAGCCAGGTGGCCGCGTTGCCGAAAGCGGCCTGGCTCAGGATCATGCCGGTGTTGCGGGTCAGCCGGCCTTCCAGGGTCGCGTCCGGCGTGCGGTTGACGAAGCGCACCGTGCACGCGTCCACGATCTCGATCTTCTCGAAGCCCGGATAGGTGCGGCGCGCGATGGCGAGCACCTCGGGCGGTGCGGCGCGGCCCTGGCCCTGGCCGGGCACGCCGCCGAACAGGTTGCGCGCCTGCTCGGTCGACATCTCCCAGCCCATGCGTTCCGGGCCGAAGGAAAAGGCGACATCTTCCGCCGTCATGCGGCGGCCGTCATGGAACAGCACGCCGTCGCGCAAGGTCAGTTCCAGCGACCGCGCATCGATCCGCCGCCAGCTCTCGGCCAACGACGGCAGCAGACCGAGATCGCCGAGCCAGTCGACGTCGATCAGCGTCTCGGCATAGCTGTTCCAGGTGCGGGAGCCGACATTGGATTGCTCGCGCAGCGTCTCCAGCGTGTTGGTGTTGGCGATCTTCTGCACGGCGATGGTGACGCTCGGCCGCTGGTCGGCCTGGGCGATGGCGAAACGGGGCAGGGCGCCCGCCGCGGCGGCGGTGGCGAGCAATGCGCGGCGGGCGATCATCCGCTCAGGCTCCCCAGTTCTGGGCGCGGAAATCCATTGCGAAGGCCGGCGCCGCCTGCCAGCGGATCTCTTTGCGCTTCGCGGTGAAGGTCGCGTTCTGGTGCAGCACGGTGTAGGCGGGGTCCTCGCGCTCGCCGATCTCCAGCAGGCGGCGGAAGGCGGCGCGGCGCCGGGCACGGTCGGTGCTGGTCTCCAGCTCGACGCAGAGGCGGTTGTATTCCTCGTTGGCGTATTCGCCGACCTGCTGCTGCTGGCCGTTTGGACCATGCTGGTTGACCAGCGAGGAGACGGGGTCGCTGAACAGGCCGGAATTCGACCAGTCGCGCACCGCGCGGGTCGGCGAACGCTCCAGGATCTGCGACCAGTTTTCCTTCATCTCGATCTGGACGTTGAGCCCGACGGCGCGCCACATCTCGACCAGCACCTGTGCGGTCGGTGTCTGGTTGGTGTAGTAGTTGTTCAGCAGGCGATAGGGGATCGGCTCCCCGCGATAGCCGGCCTCGCGCAGCAGTCGGCGGGCTTCGGCCTGGTCGAAGCGCGGCACCGCCCAATCGGCGATGTACATGTCGCCGTAGAATTCCCACTGCAACCCCTTCGGGATCACGGTGCGCCCTGCCCAGAGGCTGTCGACGATCGCCTGGCGGTCGATCGAATGCGTGAAGGCACGGCGCACCAGCGGGTTGCGCAGCACGGCATGGGTCTTGTCGAAGACCGTCAGGCGGTGGTTCGGGATGGTGCCGCCCACCACCTCGAAGGCGCTGTTGCGCTCGACGCCGGTGATCTGGTCGGGCGGGATGTCGCAGGCGAAGTGGTATTCGCCGGAGAGCAGACCGTTGATACGCGACGACACCTCCGGCACCTCGACGAAGCGGAGCTGGCGCAGCGGCGGGCGGCCGCCCCAGTACTCGTCATGTGCGGCCAAGGTCAGCGAGGTGTCGGGGCGGAACTCCAGCACCTTGTAGGGGCCGGTGGTGACGGGCTTGCGCGCCCAGTCGAGCCAGGTCGCGGCCTCGGCATAACCGCGGCGACTGCCGATCTCGCTGGCGTAGCGCGCGAGGCGGCCCTCCAGGGTCACGTCCGGGGTGCGGTTGATCCAGCGCACCGTGTGACGGTCGACGATCTCGATCCGCTCGAGCCCCGGGAAGGAGCGGTTGGCGACGGCGGGCACCTCGGCCGGCAGCTCCTTGCCGCCGCGGGTCGGGTTCGCCTCGCCGACGCGGATGGTGCCGCTGCTGTTCGGGCCGCCGGGGCCGAACATGCGGTCATTGCCGAAGGAGAAGGCGACGTCCTCGGCGGTGAACTCGTCGCCATTGTGGAACTTCACGCCCTGGCGGAGCTTGAATTCGACCACGCTGTCGCTGATGCGGCGCACCTCGGTCGCCAGCACCGGCACGGTCTGGAGCTGCCCCTGGTAGTTGCGGCCGAGCAGGCCCTCCCAGAGCGAGGTCAGGCAAACGCGCTCGCCGACATTGGACTGTTCGCGCAGCGGCTCCAGCACATTGGCATTGCTGATCTTCTGCACCGCGACAGTGATGGACGGCCGCTGGTCGGCCTGGGCGATCGCGAAGCGCGGCAGCGCCAGCGCGGCGCCCGCCGCAAACGTGGCACGGCGGGTGATCCGGGTCATCATTCGCTCTCCTCGGGCGCGCGGACGCTGCGGGTCTCAAGCCCCTGCGGCGTCGCGCGGTGATGCGTCAGGGTGCGTTCCGCATGGCGCAGCCGCCAGGACAGCGCCTTCTGCGCGTAATTCTTCACGAGCCCTGCATAGGCGGGTTCTTCGGCCAGGTTGCGGAACTGGTGCGGGTCGTCGCGCAGGTCGAAGAACAGCGGCGGCAGGGCCGCGAAGTGCACGTACTTGTAGTGCTCGTCCTGGATGACGCAGAGGCTGCTCTCATCCATGCCGAGGCCGATCGTGCTTTCCGGCCGACTGTAGTGCACGTCGCGGAAGTCGTATTCGTAGTGCAGCGCATCGCGCCAATCGGCGGGCTTCGACCCATGCACCAGCGGCAGCAGGGACGCGCCGTCGGCGGCGCGCGGGATCTCGCCGCCGAGCCAGTCGAGGATGGTCGGCATCACGTCGACGCTTTCGGTGAAGGCGCTCTCGATGCTGCCGGCGCGGGCCGGCGCGTTCGGGTCCTTCACTACCAGCGGGATGCGGAAGCTCTCGTCGTGGTAGCCGATCTTGCCGAGCAGGTAATGGTCGCCGAGCTGCTCGCCATGGTCGCTGGTGAAGACCACGAGCGTGTCCTCCCATTGCTTGGTCTCGTCGAGGTAGTCGAAGACGCGGCCGAGACAGTCGTCGATCTCGGTGATCAGGCCGGCATAGGTGGCCCGCATCTGCAGGATCGCAGCTTCGTCGAGCGACGCCGCGTCGCCATCGGCGCCGTGGAAGAAGCTGCCGCGGCGGATGTTGCGCAGATAGAAATCGAGCAGCGGGTGCTGCGCCGCCTCCTGCTCCCAGCTCGGCGCGCGCACCGGGCGGGGCATGTCCTCCGGCCGATACATGGCGTGGTAAGGCGCCGGCGCCACGAAGGGCGGATGCGGGCGGTAGTAGCCGAGATGCAGGAACCAGCTCTTGTCACCCTTGCCCTTCAGATAGGTCAGGGCGCGTTCGGTGAAGAAGCTGCTGTCGGAGAATTCCTTCGGGATGCGGGACGGGCGGTCGGTGGCGCCGGGCACCGCGTCGACGCCTTCCGGCAGCCAGATATCCTCGCGCTTCGGCGGCAGGGTGAAGCCGTTCTGCGCGATCCAGCCGAAATACCCGTCCATATTCGGCTCGAAAGCGCCGACCGAGCGGAAGCCCTCCATGATGTCGCCGAGCACCAGGAAGCGCGGGTCGCGCGGGCCGGTGGTGCGCGGGTCGGGCGTCGTCGTGGTGTAGCCGATCAGCGCCGGGTCATAGCCGATCAGCCGCAGCGCCTTGGCCAGGTTGAAGTGGCGCTGATCCAGCGGGATGGTGTTCTGCACCGCCCGGTGATTCATCAGATAGAGGCCGGTCAGCAGGCTGGCGCGCGCCGGGCCGCAGGGGACCGTGGTGGTGACGTGGTGGCGGAAGGTCACGCCTTCGCGGCAGAGCCGGTCCAGGTTCGGCGTGCGGATGAAGCCCGCCCCCAGCGCCGGCACGAAATCCGCGCGCCACTGGTCCACCACGATCAACAGCACGTTGCGGCGTTTGCCCATCAACCCCTCCATCGTCGGGTCGAGGGGTTAAGCACGCTGCGATGCAGCGGGATGACGGGTCAGTGACGAAACGATGACATGGGCAGACCGTCAGGCTGCGGCGCTGCGCAAACTCGCGACTTGTCTGTCGGGGCTGCTCAGTCCTTCGGCGTCTGTCCCGCATGCAGGCGCAGCCGCACGCTATCCGGCACCGATTGGCCGGCATCGACGAAGGCCTGCTTCAGCGCCGCGATGTTCGGCGCGAAGATGGTGCCCCTGTTCTCGCTGACCCATTCGCGGGAGGCGTGGGTGGTGACGGTCGAGCCCTGGAAGCGCGGCATCACCCAGCGCGCGAACAGCTCGTAGCTGCGGAGCGTCTGCTCCCGGTTCGCCCAATCATGGCTGCGGAACAGCACGCAGCCGGCGCCGCCCTCGGTGAAGGCCAGCAGCCGCTCGATGCCCTTTGCGACCGTCTCCGGCGAACCTACCAGGGTGGTGCCGGCCTCCAGCCCTTCCTTCAGCGGGTTCTCGGAGCGCATCGGCGGCCGGCCCAGCACCTCGGAGAAATAGTCGTTGGTCTCCAGCCGTTCGCCCAGGCGCACCTCGCGCATCGCCTGCTCGTCGTCTTCGGCGACATGCAAGTTCACGACCAGGCGCCAATTGGCGCGGTCCATGGTCTTGCCGTGCTCGGCCGCCGTCGCTTCGCCGAGGCGCCATTGCTCCGCGAGCTTCGTCGGTCCGCCCGGCAGCCCGGCGCCGAGCGAGATCAGCCCGACGCCGTGCTTCGCCGCCGCCAGCACGCCCGATGGCGTGGTGCTGCTGGCGACCGCGATCGGGAAGCAGGGATGGGTATAGGGTGCGAGGTGCAGCCGCGCCTCGCGCAGCTCGAACCAATCGGTCTTCATGGTCACCGGCTCTTCGCAGGCGAGCAGGCGCATGATGGCCGAGAGGCTTTCTTCCATGCGGCGGCGCTGGTCGCCGGCCTCGATCCCCATCATCCAGGCATCCGAGACCAGCGCGCCCGGCCCGCAGCCCAGCATGGTGCGCCCGCGCGTCATGTGGTCGAGTTGGACGAAGCGCTGCGCGACCAGCAGCGGATGGTGATAGGGCAGGCTGGTGACGCCGGAGCCGAGGCGGATGTGACGGGTGCGCTCGGCGGCGGCGGCGATGAAGATCTCGGGGGAAGCGATGGTCTCCCAGCCCGCCGAGTGATGCTCCCCGATCCAGGCCTCGTCGAAGCCGAGCTGGTCGATCCAGGCGACCAGCTCCAGGTCGCGCTGGAAGGCGAGCGTCGGGTTGTCACCCACGCGATGGAAGGGGGCCAGGAAGATGCCGAAGCGCAAGCCGGCATGGGCCATGGTCGTGTCTCTCCCGTTTCGCGGTGAGCTTGGCCTATCAGCCCGCGCCTAGGAAGCCCTCCGCCTCGCGCACCACCTCGGCGAGGGCGCCTTCCGCGAAGGGCGAGATCAGCCCGGCGGAGGCGACGAGACCGCTGAAGGGCATCGACCCGCCGCGGCCGCAGAGCGCGACATAGGCATCGAGCGCCGCTTTCGGATCGTGGCGGCTCTTCACCCAGAACTGCAGCGCGCAGCAGAGCGCCAGCGTGTAGTCGATGTAGTAGAAGGGGCTGGCGTAGATGTGCTGCTTCGCCTGCCAGCGGCCGCCGGTCGCGACATGCGGCAGGTCGCCGTAGTCGGTCCAGGGCATGTAGAGGCGTTCCAGCCGCTGCCAGATCGCGTGCCGCTCAGCCGGCGTTGCGCCCGGATTGGCGTAGACCTCGTGCTGGAAGTGATCGACGCAGACGCCATAGGGCAGGAAAGCGAGCGAGCCGATCAGGTGCATGCGCCGGAAGCGGTCGGCGGCGGCGTCGCCGACCAGGAGCCCCATCTGCGGATGGGTCAGGAATTCGAGGCCCATGGAATGGATCTCGGCCGCTTCCATCGTCGGCCAAAGCTGGTCGATGCCGGGCAGCGCGCGGCTTTCCCAGCACTGGAAGGCATGCCCCATCTCGTGGGTGAAGACGCCGATGTCGTGATGCGTGCCGTTGAAATTGGCGAAGATGAAGGGCACCCCCTGCTTCGGGAAGGCGGTGCAGAAGCCGCCGCCCGCCTTGGAGGGGCGGTTCTTCAGGTCCATGAAGCCGCCATCGCGCAGCATCCGGTAGAAATCCGCGAGCCGCGGATCCATGCGGTCGAACATGGTCTCGGCCGCGGCGACCAGGGTGTCGTGGTCGCCGACCGGCTTTGGATTGCCGGCGGGGTCGATCAACGCCTCATCCCAATAGCGCAGCCGGTCCCAACCCTGCTCGGTGCGCCGCTGTTCCAGCAGCCTGGCGACCAGCGGCACGACATGGCGCAGCACCTGCTCGCGATAGCGCGCGACCTCCTGCGGGCCATAGTCCAGCCGCCGCAGGCGGCGGTAGCCGAGGGTGGTGAAGTCGCGGTCGCCGAGCTTCACCGCCATGCCGTGGCGCAGCTTCACCAGCGCATCGTAGATGCCGTCGAGGGCTTCGCGGTTCGCGGCGAAGAAGCTCCAGCGCAGCCTCTCCGCCTCATGGCGCAGCGCACGGTCCGCATCCTCGGCGAAAGGCGCGAGGCCCGAGAGGTTCACGCTCTCGCCGCCGATCGTGAAGTGCGCCGAGGCGAGCAGCTCTGTGTAGCGCGCCGAGAGCTTCGACTCCTCCTCGAGATCGGCTGATATCGCCGGGTCGAAGGTGGTGACGTCGTTTTCCCAGAGCCGCACCGTATGGGCGCCGACCAGGGCTTCCAGCCCGGCGCGATCGGGGTCGGCGAGCAGGCGCTGCTTGATCGCGGTTTCGTGCTGCGTCGCCTCCGGCGCCAGCGCATCGGCATATTCGCGCGCCGCCTTGGCGGCGGGATCGGCGGTGTCCTGGGAGAAGCGCAGATGCACCAGTGCGCTCCAGCCCTCGTAATCGCGCCGCGCCTTGTCCCAGGCGGCGATCGCCGCCGATCGGTCGGCCAGCTTGGCCTCGATGGCGGCATGGCCCTGGGCCAGGCTTTCCCGGCTGGGCGTGGGATAGGCGATGTCGGCGAAGCGAAGGGTCATGCGGGAAGCAGACGCCGCTCCCTTTGGAGCGTCAAGCGTCGGCCGGATCAGACATGCGCGCCCACGGCCGCAGCCTTCTTGCGCGCCAGCAGGTCGAAACGCCGCACGCCGACACCGGGCGGGAAGGGCGCGGTCCAGGGCGCCTGGTGCAGCACGAAGGCGGCATCCTCCCGGCCCTGGACCCAGCGTTCCCGCATGGTGCCGCGGCTGAAGGCGTAGTCCTTGCTCTGCCCCTGGACCTCGGCGGGGCGGTAGATCAGCTCCACCACATCCATGGTGGTGGCACAGCCGAGGCTGCGCAGGTACTGCGCCTCCGGCGTCGCGCGCAGTTCTTCCGGCAGCTTTTCCCAGAGTGCGCTGATGTTCACGCGGACGTCGTGCATGCGCTTGAAGCTGTCAACGCCGGCGCGGGTGCGGCTGGAATAACGGATGTCCTTCTCGCGCTCCTGCGATTCCGGCAGCGTGGCCGGCACCGGGCCGCGCGCCGGGAACAGGTCGACCTCGAAGGCGATCCGGCTCTCGCGCGGCTCCGTGTCCAGCACGTATTGCAGCGGAGTGTTGGAGACGAGACCGCCATCCCAATAGTGCTGCCCATCGATCTCGATCGGCGGGAAACCCGGTGGCAGCGCACCCGAGGCCATCACGTGCTCGGCGCGGATATGCGTCGCCGGCTTCGCCTGCGCCGGGGTGTTGTCGAAATAGATGAAGTTGCCGCTGCGCACGTTGACCGCGCCGACGCTGAAGCGCGTCTCCCGGGCATTGATGCGGTCGAAATCGACCAGCCGCTCCAGCGTGCTCTTCAGTGCGGCGGTGTCGTAGAAGCTCACCGGCAGCGGGCGCCGGAACCATTCCAGCAGCGGGCGCGGGGCGAAGAAGCCGGGCTGGCCGAAGAGCAGGGCGGAAAGCGCGCCGGCTTCCCGGCTTTCCGGGAAGAAGGGCGCGAGGCCGCCTTCGGCCACCGGCCAGAAGGCGGGCGGATCGGTGATCCCTTCCCAGAAGGCGGTCAGGCGCTCGACCCGGCGCTCCCGCGCATTGCCGGCGATAATCGCGGCGTTGATGGCACCGATTGAAATCCCCGCCACCCAGTCCGGCTGCCAGGGGGTGTCCGCCAGCGCCTCATAGACCCCGGCCTGGTAGCTGCCGAGCGCTCCACCGCCCTGCAGCAGCAGCGCCACGGATCGCCGCCCCGATGGCTGCGGGCGTGGCATCGAGGTCATGTCGTCCATGAAGCAGCATCTCCACCGGAGCCGAGGGGTCGGTAGCGCCGATGGGGCGCGCCGCGCAATCCTCCGCGCCGGGACTGCGGAGGTGGCGTGCCTTGCTCAACTGCCGGCGGCCACGTCGCGTGGCCGCGCGGCGAGATATGGGAACGCGCGCTCGCGGCGGTAAGCGAGCCACCGTGGAGGAACGGCGCCGCCTGCGCGCCGTTCAGGTCTTGGTCGGCCGGCCGCTGCGGCTGCCGCGGCCCTGGCCGGGCGGGTCGTTCGGGTCGTTGTCGCTCGGGCCACTCGGCTGCACCGGATTGCGGCCGGTGCCGCTGCCCGGCGGGTCGTTCGGGTCGGCATCGGTCGGCCCGCGCCCGAAGGTGCCGCGGCCCTGGCCCGGCGGATCATTCGGGTCGGAATCGGAGACCCCGCCGCCGCCCTGGCGCGGTCCGCGGCCGGGGCCGCCGCGGCCCTGGCCGGGTGGGTCATTGGGATCGGAATCGGAGACGCCGGTGCCCTGCCCGCGTCCACCACCACTGCCGCCACGGCCTTGGCCGGGCTGGTCGCCGGGATCGGAATCGGTCAGGCCGGAGCGCGGCGGCGGCGGTGCCGGCGCAGGGCCGGGGCCGCCACCCCCTTTCACCCCTTGCGCCCCGGCGATGCCGGGCAGGGCCGTCGCGCCGCCCGCGGCGCCGACGCGAAGGATCATCAGGCGCCGGGACAGGCGGGGCTTGGCTGGCGTGTCGGCTGGCTCGTCGCTCATCGCGGGGCTCCGTGAATGGACCTGCATCTTCGGACGTTACGCACCCGGCGACAAGCGTGGCCGCGCTTTTTAGCTTGCATGCATGTTCGCTATTTGTTCTTATCCTCGCATGAGCCGCTTCGACCCCGACCTGCCCCGTCATCTGCTGGATGCGCGCCACGGCCTGGCCGGTTGCGCGAGTTCCTGGGGGGATGACATCGCCATCCCACCGCCGCCGGCCCGGCCTCGGCCGCAGCCTCGGCGCCCTTCCGCGCTCCGCATCGTGATGCGCGACTTCGCCTGGGGCCTGGTGCTGGCCTGGGCGACGGTCGAGGTGCTGCTCTGGTTCGGCGGCGCCTGACGCGCCAAGCGGCGCTCAGCCGGCGGCGCGTTCCGTCAGCACCTGATGGGCGTGGCGGAAGGCGGCCGCCATCCGTTCTGCCGGCATGGCGCCGGAGAACAGCAGGTGCCGGTCCATGACGAAGCTCGGCACGCCGGAAAGACCGGCGCCGCGCAGCGCGGCATCCTCGGCCTGTACCTCCTTCCGCGCCGCGTCGCCCGCCTCGAATTCTGCGATGACGGGTTCCGGCAGGCCGGCGGCGCGGCCGATCGCTGCCAGCGCCTCCGGTCGCGCCACATCCACGCCCTCCTGGAAATAGGCGCGGAAGATCGCCTCGACGACGGCGTCCTGCAGCCCGGCCGGCGTCGCCAGCCGCACCAGCCGGTGTGCCTCGAGCGTGTTCGGCGTGCGCTGCATCAGGTCATGGCGGAAGCTCAGCCCCGCCGCTTTCCCCGCTGCCGCGACCTCTGCGTCACGCTGGCGGGACCGCTCGAGGGAGCCAAACTTGGCGGCCCGGTACGCGTCCCGCGCCACGCCCTCGGGCGGGAGGTCGGGGTTGAGCTGGTAGGGCCGCCAGCCCCGGGTGAAATGCAGCCCCTCCTCGGCCAGCATCGCCAGCGCGGTATCGGCGTGACGCTTGCCGATCCAGCACCAGGGGCAGATGGCGTCGGAGACGATGTCGATATGGCCGGCAATGGCGTTGGTCATCGCGTTTCTCCTACCGTGCTCAGCGGAGCCCGTCCTTGCCTTCGATCTGTTCGAGCGTCAGCCCGCCGATGCGCGGCAGCGGCCGGCCGCCGGCGGTGACCGCGACGAAGACCGCGATTTCCCCGGCGCGCGGGGCGTCGGGCACCCGCGCCTCGACGGCATCGAAATGGCTGCGCACGAAGGCCGCGTCCTTGTGGCCGAGCGGCACGTCGATCGCGGTGCCGGGGCCGCCGGATTTCTTGGCGGACGGGATCAGCGCCGCGCCGGTGCCGAGCACCCGGCGGATCGGCGCGCCCATCTTCGGGTGCAGCAGGGCGGCGGCGTGCTCCAGCTCGCCGGCCTCGCCGACGATCGCCGCCTTGCCGTAGGAATGCGTCTCCGGCCCCGAGATGCCGAGGGCGGCGACGCAGCGTTCCGCCAAAACTCCGCCGAGTGTCTCGCCCTCCGCGATCAGCTCGGCGAGGTCTTCCACATAGCGGCCTGCGAAGGGGTTCTCGATCACCGCGCCAGCGACCACGCGGCGGATCGGCGGCGCGACCGGCCGCCCCATCTCGCGATGCGTCTCGTCCAGCAGCAGCACGAATTTGCGGATGACGGCGGGCATGGCGGTCTCCTCAATGGCCGATCAATGTCCCAGCAATTCGGGAACGCGCTCGGCCGGTGGGGTGTTGCGGCTGCGGCCGGCGCGGATGGCGCCGTCGATCATCACCATGCCGATGCCGGGGATGTCACCGAGCTCCACCGAATGCAGCAGGTCCCGTCCGGCACTGTGCTGGGCGCGGTCGAGGAAGACCAGGTCGGCGGCGCGCCCCACCTCGACGATGCCGCTGTCGAGGCCGCGCAGCCGCGCCGTGTTGCCGGTCGCCATGCAGAAGGCGAGCTCCGGGCGTATGCCGCCGAGGGAGGCCAGCAGCGAGATCATGCGCAGGATGCCAAGTGGCTGCACCCCCGATCCCGCCGGGCTGTCGGTGCCGAGGATGAGGCGGTGGAGCTGGCCGAGGTCGCGCGCCGCCTGGGCGGCGGCGATCGCCACGCGCTCATTGCCGTTGTGCACCAGCTCGATGGCGCGGCTGCTGCGCTCGCAGAGCTCGCAGACATGCGCCTCCGGCAGCGCGGTGTGGCCGCCATTGATATGGCCGATGATGTCGGCATCCGCCTCCAGCACCGTGTCCTTGTCGATCAAGCCGCTGCCGGGAATGGACGGGCCGCCGGTATGGATCGTGCTCTGGATGCCGTGCTTGCGCGCCCATGCGACCATCTCCCGCGCCTCGTAGCCGGCCTTCACCGAGCCGAGGCCGACCTCGCCCAGCAGGGTCACGCCGGCGGCGGCGAGCTCGGCGAAGTCGCTTTCGACCATGCCCTTCTCCAGCACCGGCGCGCCGGCCAGCACCTTCACCCCGGCGGGGCGCGCATTGGCGAAGCTCCGCTGCGCGGCGATCGCCAGCGCCTTGAGGCCGACGATGTCCTTGGGGCGGCCGGGCAGATGCACCTCGCCCGCCGAGATCATGGTGGTGACGCCGCCATGGAGGAAGCTCTCCACCCAGCCAATCTGGTTCTGGCGCGGCGTCCAGTCGCCGAAGACCGGGTGGACATGGCTGTCGATCAGCCCGGGCGCCACGGCGCCGCCGCCGGCGTCGATCACCGCGGCGCCGGGCGCCTCGGGCAGATCCTTGAGGCGTCCGACCGCGGCGATGCGGCCATCGGTGACCAGGATCGCATCCGCCGCCAGCACCGGCTGCGCGAGGTCGCCCGAGAGCAGCAGGCCGATATTGCGGATGATGGTGCTGCCCTGCGTGGGGCCTGAAGCTGCCTCGACCGCCATCGCGATGCTCCCTCTGCTCACCGAAGCCTAGCGCCGCTCCCGCTCGTGAGCCTAGAAACGAATTACGGCGCCAGGAAAGGGCAGGGGATGTCGCGGCGTAAGCAGCCGGAGCCGCCGGAGGATTACGTGCTGGAGGACCAAGCCGGCCATCTGCTGCGCCGCGCCCAGCAGCGGCATCTGGCGCTGTTCCAGGGCATCTTCGGCGAGGACCAGCCGACCGCCATGCAGTTCGCCGCCCTCTTCACGCTGTGGCGGAACGGGCCCCTGTCGCAGAACCTGCTCGGGCGCCTGCTGGCCATGGATCCGCCAACGGTGAAGGGCGTCGTCGCCCGGCTGGAAGCGCGCGGCTATGTCACGCGCAAGCGCGATGCCGGCGATGCCCGGCTGCTGCGCATCACGCTCACGCCGGCGGCATTGCACGACCTGCCGGGGCTGGTCGAGCGCGCCCGCGCGGTGACCGCGGCGACCCTCGCACCGCTCTCGCGGGAGGAGCAGGCGCGCTTCGTCGCCCTGCTGCGGCGGCTTGGTTGACGATTGGCGTTGAACCGGGCGCTGGCAGTCCCTAGCATCGTTAGCCTGACAACGATCGAGGCGGGTCATGGGACGCTGGCTGCGGCCGCGAAGCATGCAGGAGGCGCTGGCGCTGCTGGCCGCCGATCCGGCCCTGATGCCCTTCGCCGGCGGCACCGACCTCTACCCCACCCAGGCCGCCCGCTTCGCCTGGGGGCAGGAATTCCCGGATGCGATGCTGGATCTCGGCGCCCTGCCGGGCCTCGCGGCGATCGAGGAGGCATCGGACCACTGGCGCATCGGCGCCCGTGTCACCTGGGCGGCGCTGCGCGACGCCGCGCTGCCGCCGGAATTCGACGCGCTCCGCGCCGCGGCGCGGGAGGTGGGCGGGGCGCAGATCCAGAACCGCGGCACCATCGCCGGCAACCTCTGCAATGCGAGCCCAGCCGCCGACGGCGTGCCGCCGCTGCTGGCGCTCGATGCCGAGGTCGAGCTGGCGAGCCTGCGCGGCCTGCGGCGTCTCTGCCTTCCGGACTTCATCCTTGGCAACCGCCGCACCGCCCGCGCGGCGGATGAGCTGGTGACGGCGGTGCTGGTGCCAAAGCAGGGCGACGCGCGCCGCAGCGGCTTCGAGAAGCTGGGGGCGCGGCGCTACCTCGTCATTTCCATCGTCATGGCAGCGGCCACGCTGCGGCTGGAGCAGGGCCGCATCGCGGCGGCGGCGGTCGCGGTCGGTGCCTGCTCCCCGGTCGCGCGGCGGCTGCCGGCCCTGGAAGCGGCGCTGCGCGGCACCCGGCCCGGCGAGCTCGTGGTGACACCGACGCATCTCGCGGGCCTGGCGCCGATCGACGACCCACGCGCCTCGGCTGCCTATCGGGAGGAGGCGGCGCTGGTCGTGCTGCAGCGCCTGCTGGCTCGGCTCGGCGATGCAGCAGGGGTACAGGCGGCATGATCCTCACTGTCAACGGCGTCGAGACGCGCTGCGACAGCCCGCCCGAGACGCGGCTCTCCGCGGTGCTGCGCGACACGCTGGGCCTGACGGGGACCAAAATCGGCTGCGATGCCGGCGATTGCGGCGCCTGCACCGTGCTGCTCGACGGCGCCCAGGTCTGCGCCTGCCTGGTGCCCGCGGCGCAGGCGGAAGGCTGCGCGGTCCGGACCGTGGAGGGGCTGGCGGAGGATCCGCTTGGTGCCGCCCTGCAGCGCGCCTTCCTCCATCACGGCGCGGCGCAATGCGGCATCTGCACGCCCGGCATGCTGATGGCGGCAATGGAATTGCTGGCGCGCGATCCCACGCCGTCCCGGGCGGCGGTGCAGGATGCGATCGGTGGCGTGCTCTGCCGCTGCACCGGCTACCTCAAGATCATCGATGCGATCTGCGACGCGCATCGCTTCCGCGCGCCCGTCGCGGCGCCGGGGGACGCGGTCGGGGCGCGGCTGCCGCGGCTGGATGGTGCCGCCAAGGTCGCGGGCTTCGACCGCTACGGCGCCGATGCCGCGCCAGCGGATGCGCTCTGGCTGCGGCCGGTGCGCTCCCCGCATGCGCATGCGCGCTTCACGCTCGGCGATGTGACGCCGCTGCTCGCCGCCCATCCCGGGCTGCTCCGCGTGCTGACCGCGCGCGACGTGCCGGGCGCCAACAGCTTCGGCATCTACCCTGATATCAAGGACCAGCCGGTCTTCGCCGATGGCTATGTGCGCTATCGCGGCGACTGCCTGCTGGCGTTGCTCGGCACGCGGGAGGCGGTGGAAGCAGTGCGCTTCAACGCGCTGCCGATCGCCTGGGAAATGCTGCCGCCGCTCGATGTCGCCGCGGCGCTGGCACCGGGGGCGCCGGACCTGCACGGCTTCCGCCCCGGCAATGTGCTGACCACCGGCCGCCTCCATTGCGAGCGCGCGGCGCCGGCGGAGGTGCATGTCGCGGCCGGCGCTTTCGAGACCGGCTTCGTCGAGCATGCCTATATCGAGCCTGAGGCCGGCTATGCCGCGCGCATCGGCGATGCCATCGAGGTCTTCGCCTGCACCCAGGCGCCCTATATGGACCGGGAGGAAGTGGCGCGCGTGCTCGGCCTGCCGCAGGAGAGCGTACGCATCATCCCCTCGGCCTGCGGTGGCGGCTTCGGCGGCAAGCTCGATGTCTCGATCCAGCCGATGATTGCGATTGCCGCCTGGATCACCGGGCAGCCGGTGCGCGCTATCTGGACCCGCACCGAGAGCATGGCGAGCAGCACCAAACGCCACCCTGCACGCATCGCGGCACGCGCCGCCTGCGATGCGGAGGGGCGGCTGGTCAGCCTCGATTTCGATGGTGACTTCGACACCGGGGCCTATGCGAGCTGGGGCCCGACCGTCGCCGGCCGCGTGCCGGTGCATGCGAGCGGCCCCTATCGCGTGCCGCGCGTCCGCGCCGTCGCGCGGGCGGTCTATACCAACAACCCGCCCTCCGGCGCCTTCCGCGGCTTCGGCGTGCCGCAGGCGGCGATCGCGCAGGAAGCGCTCTATGACGCGCTGGCCGACCAGGCCGGCATCGACAGGCTGGAGTTCCGGGCGCTGAACGCGCTTCGCGCCGGCGACACGACCGCGACCGGCCAGGTGATCGCGCATTCGGCAGGGCTGTCCGCCTGCCTCGATGCGCTGCGGCCGCATTGGCGTACGCTGCGGACGGAAGCGGCGGCGTTCAACGCGCAGGGTGGCGCCATCCGCCGCGGCACCGGCATTGCCTGCATGTGGTACGGCATCGGCAATACCGGCATGTCGAACCCGTCCACCATGCGTATCAGCCTCGACCCCGACGGGCGGCTCACCTTCTGGAACGGCGCCGTCGATATCGGCCAGGGCAGTACCACGGTGTTGGCGCAGATCGCGGCGGAGGCGCTCGGCCTGCCGGTCGCGGTTTTCGCCCTGGTGCTCGGCGACACCGCGCTGACCGCGGATGCCGGCAAGACCAGCGCCAGCCGGCAGACCTTTGTGAGTGGCCGCGCAGCGCAGGAAGCCGGCGCCGCGCTCCGCGCCACCATCCTGCGGCTGACCAATGCGGGGGCCGATGCAAGGCTGGCGCTGGAGGGCGGGCAGCTCTTCGTCGATGGCGCGCCGGTGGTGCTGAAGGAAGCCTTGGAGGGCATCGGGCAGTTCGATCCGCCGACCGTGCCGCTCGACGCCGATGGGCAGGGCATCCCCTACGCCACCTATGGCTTCGCGGCGCAGATCGCCTCCCTCGATGTCGACACCCGGCTCGGCACTGTGGCGCTGCGGCGGATCGTCGCTGCGCATGATGTGGGACGGGCGGTGAACCCGACCCTGGTCGAAGGCCAGATCCATGGCGGTATCGCCCAGGGCATCGGGCTCGCGCTCATGGAGGAATACATCCCCGGCCGCACCGAGAATCTGCATGACTACCTGATTCCGACCGCCGGCGACGTGCCGCCGATCGACTGCATCCTGATCGAAGATCCGGAGCCGCTCGGCCCCTTCGGCGCCAAGGGCATCGGCGAGCCGGCGCTGGTGCCGACTGCGCCCGCCATCCTCTCCGCGATCCATGACGCGACCGGCGCCCGGCTGCACCGCGTGCCGGCCCTGCCGCACCGTGTGCTGGAGGCGCTGAACCGGCGGGAGATGGACCGATGAACGACCGCACCAGCGTCTTCGGTGCGCGGGAGGAGAACGGCATCGTCCGCTGCGATGCCTGTCCCGTGCTCTGCCGCATCCGCCCCGGCCGCAGCGGCGCCTGCAGCCGCTATGCGAATGAGAACGGCACCCTGGTGCGCACCGATCCGTTGGTGCTGGTGACCCGGACGGCGGAGGCCGGCGGCGCGCTGGTGCCCTTCGCCGCCGGGGCGGAGGATTGGGCTGGCAGCCTGGCGCCAGCGGAGGAGACCTTCGTCACCGCGATCGGCGCCGGCACCACCTATCCGGACTACAAGCCGGCGCCCTTCATCGTGGCGTCGGAGCATGAAGGCGTCGACACCGTCACCGTGGTGACCGAGGGGATCTTCAGCTATTGCGGCCTCAAGGTGAAGATTGACACCGACCGGCATCTGGGGCCGGAGACCGCTGCGGTGCGCCACCACGGCGAGCAGATCGGCCATGTCACCACCGCCGAATACGGCAGCCAGATGCTGAGCCTCGGCGGCGTCAGGCACCTGACCGGCGGATCGAAGAAGGAAGGCAGCACCACCTGCGCGGCGATGCTGGCGCTCTGCGACAAGCAGGCGATCGAGGTGACGATCGATGGCGGCGCGACGCTGACGATCCAGGCCGGTGCCGCGCCGATCGTGAACGGAAGGCCGGAGGAGCGGATGCGGGTCGGCTGCGGCAGCGCGACCGTCGGTATTTTTGCCCAGCAGTGGCAGGGGCATGTGGATGAGGTGATCGTGGTCGACGACCATATCACCGGTGTGCTGAGCGAGCACCAGGCCGGCGCCTGCCTCGACATGCGCCGCACCGGCATCAGGGTGCGTGGCCGCCGCTCCACCCCCGGCCGCTATTTCCAGGTGGCGCATCCCGGCACCGGCTGGGGCGGCACCGACATCAGTGACCCGCTCTCGATCATCGAGAGTGTCGACCCCAAGCTCGCCTGGCCTGGGCTCCGGCTGCTGCTGACCAGCACGACGGGGGAGGACGCGCTCTATTGCGTACTGGACGAGGAACTGCGGCCAGTCCCGGTGCCGATGCCGGCGGCGGTCGCCGCGACCATTGCCCGCATCGGGGAGAATTGTGAGCCGGCGCTGACCTCCATCCTGTTCATGGCCGGCGCCGGCGGGTCCTTGCGCGCCGGCGTTACCGAGAACCCGATTCTGCTGACCCGCGGCGTGCGCGACGCGCTGGTGCGGGTGACCATGGGCGGCGCGCCCTGCATGCTCTGGCCAGGCGGGGGCATCACCATCATGGCCGATGTGCTGCGCCTGCCGGCGCGCGCTTTCGGTTATGTGCCGACGCCGGCGCTGGTGGCGCCGATCGAATTCACCATGCGCGCCGATCTCTATGCTATGCTCGGCGGGCATGTGGAGCAGGCGATTCCGCTGGCGCGGCTCTTGGCTGAGCATGGCGGCGGCGCCCGGCGAGAGGCTCCGCATCCGGAGAACCCCTGGCCCAGGCCCTGATCCTTTCCGACGGCCGGCTGCACCTGAGCGACGGGCCGAGTGATCTGGTCATCGGCGTCGATGCACCGGAGGCGGCGCGGCAGGCTGCCTATGCGCGGGCGGAGCGCGCCTTCACCGGCCTGATCGCGGCCCTGGCGGAGGAGTTACCGGCGCTCCGCGCGCCGGCGGGCACCGCCGAGCTGCAGCACCCGGTGGCGCAGCGCATGGCGCAGGCGGTGCGGCCGCATGCGTCCGTCTTCATCACGCCCATGGCCGCCGTGGCCGGCGCGGTCGCGGAACATGTGCTGGCCGCCATCGCGGAGGATCCGGCGATCCGACGCGCGCATGTGAACAATGGCGGCGACATCGCCCTGCATCTCGCGGAGGGCGAGAGCCTGCGGATCGGGCTGGTGCGTTCCCTTTCGCGCGCCACGCCGGAGGGCAGCGTGACCATCGCCAGCCACATGCCGGTGCGCGGCATCGCGACCAGCGGCTGGCCGGGGCGCAGCTTCTCCCGCGGCATTGCCGATGCGGTGACGGTGTTGGCGGCACGCGCCGCCGACGCCGATGCGGCGGCGACCGTCATCGCCAATGCCGTGGATGTGGATCATCCCGCGATCCGGCGCGCCCCGGCGCGCAGCCTCGATCCCGACAGCGACCTCGGCGACATCCTGGTCACGACCGGTGTCGGGCCGCTGCCGGATGCGGTGGTGGCGGAGGCGCTGAAGGCGGGCGCGGCGGTCGCGGCGCGGCTCCGGCGGGAAGGGCTGATCACCGCGGCGCTGCTGGCGATAGGGGATGAGATCCGCGTGGTGTCAGACGGAAAGATATTGCTCCCGCATTTCGGCCGCCCCCATCAGCGCGGCGAGGGTGCCTGACCCGCGGATCCGCCCCTTCTCGATAATCACGGCGCCAGCCCTTCCGAGGGCTCGCATGATCCGTAGCGAATAACCTGCACAATCTCCGCACCACGCCTGCACCTTTCGGCTTGCATGCCTTCCATCAGCTCTGGATAGCCGCTGACATGAAGGGCCCGAAGGTAGGCGCTGCCGACAGTCTCTCTACGGATACCGAGGTCGTCGGTGCACCGAACTGCATCGGTGCAGTGCGGCGGATTCCTGCCTGACACCCGGACCCTTCGCCACAATTCGGAGTCCGGAGATGCGCATTCCCAGTGAACCCGCCGGCCTGCCGTCCGGCGAGGACGACGACGCTCGCCTGTTGCGTCGAATAGAGCAGGAAGCGGACGCGAGTAGCGGCGCGAGCGCCCGCTTGCTGCGAAGGGCCAGGTCGCATGCGCTGCACCAAATCTCCGGCCTGAGTGAACCATCCTCATTCTTCTTGAGTCAGCCTACCCAACGGCGCGAGACCGAATGGGAGTTGGGCCAATGAAGGGCCTGCTGTCGGAGGACGCCTTCGAAGAGCCGCGCCGCACCCCCTTCGATGATTGGGATGATGGGCTGCTGGCGCGATGGTTGCCAAGGCCAGCGGTATACCTCACTCCGATGATCGGGCGTCTCGGTAGCTCCGCTATGCAGGTGCTGCTCGAGCCCCCCTCTTCGCCTGTCAGTCAGGTCAATGGCCGACGCCGTCTGCCGCAAGGACCGGGCGGGGCCATCGTCGGGGGAGGCGAGGCCGCCGCGACGCAAGCTGGAGACGCGGCGACGTCTGCGGCGGGCAGGGTGCCAGCCGCACTCCAGCAGGCAGGCGAGGCTGCAACGGAACTGGCGCGGGCGGCTCCTGCCGGAGCCAGAGCAACGGTGCCCACGGAAGCGGTGCGATTTACCGGATGGCAGCCGGCGGAGGCGGCACCTCAGAGAGTCCAGCAAAGTGGCAATGAAGACATCATCCCCGCCGCAGCGGGGGAACTGAGATGTCAGGGATGTGGTGCCAGTCGTCATCGTAACGGTATGACGGGAGCGTTCTCTGTGGAAGGCAGAACACTTTGCCGGGATTGTGCTGTAAAAGCGTTGGAAATCCTAGGTCGGCCGGGGGCTGTGCAGGCTCGTCGTCTCCGGGAGCACGAGCTGGAGCCACTGCGGCCACTGCGGTGACAATAGCCGCCGTCTCATGATCGCCGCCTCGCGCGGAGGTTCGGCCGCGTAAGCCGTCTGCCGCGGCCGATCGAGCGGCTCGGCGACAACAGCAGCCCTATGTCGCCTCCAATACAAGGACCTTCGCCCAGACTATCGGCTTGCTGTCGAAGCCCGCTCCGCTCGAGGCCCGCGAAGCAATGGCATGGCCGAGGCGTTCCAAGCACGGCTATGTCCGCCTCCGCGGGGCTGCGCCCGGACTGTGCTCCGCCCATAGCCACCTGGTTCACCCACGACAATAAGGTCCGCCCCATCGCGCCGCGGGATACAGGCCCCTCCGGCAATTCTTCCGTGCTATACTGCCAGTCTGACTTGCCCGATTTTCGGGGGCAAGAACAACGGGATCAAGGGCATGCCGAGAGAGGATTTCGTCGGTCGCTGGATTGCCGGAAGCGACTGGAACTGGGGCGAAACAGAAACGATTGAGATCGAGATCGTCGGCGGGCTCCTGGTCGTCCGTGCCATCGACGACTCCAATGGCGAGTTGGCCGATATCCGGGATCTGCAATATGGCGAGGACGAGGTCCGTTTCGCTGCCCATTGGCTATCCAGGCAACCCACCCTCTATCACCTGTTGCGGTCCGACGAACGGCTCGTCGTCCATCGCAAGTTTTCCGAGACCGAGTGTCTCACGCGGGATGTGAACGCCGACGGGACGCAGAAATGGTGCAGCGGCGTGCTGCATATCGCGCCCGGCCCCTCGGCCGCCGGGGCGCTGCGCGCGGCGGTTCGTTCGAGCGGACGCACTGATCGGGTGCTCGGCTTCCAGGACGACCTCAGCTGCGGCCCCATCGATTCCGAGGATGACTCGCAGCGGGCGCGCTGGTGGGCGTCGGTACACGATGACCCCGACATCGAAAGCGATATCGACGACTTCTGGGGGCGGGTTGCGTCGACCCCCGACCGGCTCATCGTCTGGTTCGCACGCCACAGCGCCTCCGAGCACGCCTTCTTCCTGGCGCTGGCGGATCGGCTCGGCGACCGCCCCTACGACATCATCGACGTCACCGGGCTGCGGATACCCATAACGCGACCCGGCAGCGAACCGGAATTGTCACCCCCGAAACAGGCCGTCGCCCTCATGGCCGTGGAGGAGCTTGCTTCGCTTTTCGGCACGGAACGCGCGATGACGAGCGAGGATCGGGAAGACGCCGCGCAGCGCTGGCGCCGGCTGCAATCCGAGAACGCGCCGTTCCGCATCGTCACGGATGCAGGTCTCGCATCGGCACCTGCGGATGTCTTCGATGCGTGGATTCTGGAGCAGGCGACCAAGGATTGGCGCGGATCTCTGCGGGTCGTTCACGACGCCATGGGGTACAATGCGGAGCCATATTTCCAGGTCGGAGACGTCATGCTGAGGCGCCGGCTCGCCGCCCTTTGCGAACAGGGCAGGCTCCTGGCCCATGGTGATACCTCGAACATGTGGAGTTGCGAGGTGAGGCTGCCGGATTAGGCAAGGCCGGGCCGCAGAGTCCAACGACATCAGGCTTGCACACGGACAGGGACTGCGCCCGCACCTCGGCGGCCTCCATACCAGGCATCGCAGGCTAGATTGGTAACGGGGCCACATGAACCCGTGACGGGCAACAACAGTGGGATCGAGGGCATGCCGAGAGAGGATTTCGTCGGCCGTTGGATTGCCGAAGACAAATGGCCGAGGACGGCGACGATCGAGATCGAGATCGAGATCGCCGGCGGGCTCCTCGTCGTCCGTGCCATCGATGATTCCACCGGCGAGTTGGCCGATATCCGGGATCTGCAATATGGCGAGGACGGGGTCCGTTTCGCCGCCCATTGGCCATCCAGGCAAGCCACCCTCTATCACCTGCTGCGGTCGGACGAAGGGCTCGCCGTCCATCGCACGCTTTCCGACACCAACTATCTCAGGCGGGATGTGAACGCGGACGGGACGCAGAAATGGCGCAGCGGCGTGCTGCATATCGTGCCCGGCCATGCGGCGACCTGGAGGCTGCGCGCTGCGGTTCGTTCGAGCGGACGCACCGACCAGGTGCTCGGCTTCCTGGACGACCTGAGCGGTGGCCCCATCGATTCCGAAGATGGATCGCAGCGGGCACGCTGGTGGGCGTCGATGCATGATGAGAGCGACATCGATATCGACGATTTCTGGCGGCAGGTTGCGTCGACCCCCGACCGGCTCATCGTCTGGTTCGGGCGCCACAGCGCCTCCGAGCACGCCTTCTTCCTGGCGCTGGCAGACCGGCTCGGCGACCGTCCCTACGACGTCATCGACGTCACCGGGCTGCGGATACCCATGACGCGACCCGGCAGCGAACCGGAATTGTCGCCCCCGGAGCGAGCCGTTTCGCGGATGGGCGGGGAGGCGCTTGCTTCGCTTTTCGGCACGGAACGCGCGATGACGCGCGAGGACCGGAAAGACGCCGCGCAGCGCTGGCGCCGGCTGAAATCCGAGAACGCGCCGTTCCGTATCGTCACGGATGCAGGTCTTGTGTCGGCGCCTGCTGATGTCTTCGATGCGTGGATTCTGGAGCGGGTGACCAAGGATTGGCGTAGATCTGCGCTGGTCGTTTCCGACACCATGTCACACGACGCGGAGCCTTACATCCAGGCTGGAGACGTCATGCTGAGGAGTCGGATCGCTGCCCTTTGCGAACAGGGCAGGCTCCTGGCCCATGGTGACCCCCGCCGGTGGAATTGCGACGTGAGGCTGCCGGATTAGGTGGGCTTCTTCGATGCGGAGGCGCGTCAGTGCGGCCTATTGGCGCCCCCCCCTCAGCCCTTCTTCTTCCTGGCCTCGGCCTGGCTCTGCGCATCCGCCAGCCCCTTGCCCATCATCAGCCCCAACTCGCCCGGGCGGTCGCTGTAGCTGCGCATGGTGCGGTAGGGGATGGCGGTGATCTCGGCGATCACGTTCAGCTTCGAGGCGACGTCGAGTCCGCTGAACCGGCCGGCGCCGGCCGGCGCTCGAACAGCGCGGCGACCGCCTGCACGGTGCGCGGCGGGATGACGCCCAGCACCCGGACATGCTCCGGGGTGATCTCGGTGGCGCGCAACGCCCGCTCCGCCATCGGATCGGGGCTTGCCGCCGCAGCCTGCGCGACGTCGCGGTCAGGTCGCGGGCATCGAAATCCAGCTCGGCGCCATTGTCCTGCTCGATGAAGACCCGGTCGCCGTCGCATTCCACGACCCGGCCGCTGCGGCGGCCATCCCGGTGGTAAACCCGCTGCCCGACCGAAAACATGGGCCTGGCCCTCCATCCGGGGCCTCTATGGCACGAAAGCCCGGCGGCGGATGTGACATCGCGTGGACTCAAACGGAGAGGTACTGCTCTCGCACTTCGGCTGCGTCCATCAACGCCGCCAGGCTGCCGGACCAGCGGATGCGGCCCTTTTCGATAATCACGGCGCGGTCGGAGACCAGGCGCGCGAAGTGCAGGTTCTGCTCCGACAGCAGGATGGAGAGACCCTCCGACTTCAGGGCGCGGATCGCATGCGCCATGCGTTCGATGATCACCGGCGCCAGCCCCTCGGAGGGCTCGTCGAGCAGCACCAGGCGCGGATTGCCCATCAGGGTGCGCGCGATGGTCAGCATCTGCTGTTCGCCGCCGCTCATGCGCCCGCCCGGCCGGTCGCGCATCGCACCGAGGCTCGGGAAGAGCTCGAACAGCCGCTCCGGTGTCCAGGGTGCCAGGCCCTCCCGCGGCTTCTGCCGCCCGACCTCGAGATTCTCCAAGACCGTCAGCTCGGTGAAGATCCGCCGCTCCTCCGGCACATAGCCGAGGCCCGCGCGGGCGATGCGGAAGGGCGGCTGTCCCACGACCTCGGCGTCGAGGAAGCGCACGCTGCCGGCGCTGGGCGGCACCAGCCCCATCACCGCCTTCATCGTCGTGCTCTTGCCGGCGCCATTGCGCCCGAGCAGCACCACCACCTCGCCGGCCCCGACCGTGAAGCCGACATCGTCGAGGATATGCGCGCGGCCGTAATGCGCGGAGAGGCCGGCGACCTGCAGCATCACCCGTGCACCAGCCCGGCGCCGAGATAGACCGCCTGAACCTCCGGATTGGCGCGCACCGCGGGTGGGGCGCCCTCGGCGATCAGCCGGCCACGGTCGAGCACGATGATGCGGTCGGCATGGGCGAAGACCACGTCCATGTCATGCTCCGTGAACAGCACCGCAATGCCGCTCTCCCGCGCGATGCCTGCGGTGAGTTCCATCAGTGCCACGCGCTCGCGCGGCGCCATGCCGGCGGTCGGCTCATCCATCAACAGCAGCCGCGGCGCGTTGGCGAGCGCGATCGCGAGCTCCAGCCGCTTGAGGTCGCCATAGGCGAGGATGGCCGAGACGCGGTCGGCCTGCTCCGCCATGCCGACCCGGGCGAGCAGCGCATCGGCCTCGGCCACGAAAGCATCGGTCGCGGGGCGCCAGAGGTGCAGCAGGCGGCCCGCGTGGGAGAGCAGCGCCATCTGCACATTCTCCCGCACCGTCATCGATCCGAAGGTCGCGGTGATCTGGAAGGTCCGCCCGACGCCCAGGCGCCAGACGCGGCGCGGGACCATGCCGGTGATGTCCCGCCCCAGCAGCCGGACCCGTCCGGCATCGGGGCGGAGCTGGCCGTTCAGCATGTTGAAGCAGGTGCTCTTGCCGGCGCCGTTCGGGCCGATCAGTGCCAGCATTTCCCCGGCATCGACCGCGAAACCCACCCCCTGCACGGCGCGCACGCCACCGAAGGATTTGGCCAGCCCTTCGACCTCCAGCACCACGCTCATGCGCGGCGCCCTTCCCAGAGGCGGCGCACCGCGCCGGCGAGCCCCTGCGGGAAGAACAGCACCAGCGCGATGATCACGCCGCCCATGATCAGCCGCCAGAGATCGCTCGCGCGCATGAGCTGTTCCTGCATGCCGGCGAAGCCGATGGCGCCGAGGATCGGGCCGCTCAACGTCTGCACGCCGCCGAGGAGGACCATCAGCAGCGCGTCGACGCTGCGCGAGATCGCGAGATAGGTCGGGAAGACGCTGCCCTTGGCATAGGCAAAAAGGCCGCCGGCGATCCCTGCCATTGCTGCGGCGAGGGCGAAGGCCAGCCAGCGGATGCGGAAGCCGTCGATGCCGATCGCTTCCGCGCGCAGCGTCGAATCCCGCTGCGCGCGCAGCGCCATGCCGAAGGGCGCCCGCACCACGCGGCGGAGCAGCAAGGTGCCGCCGAGACAGAGCGCGAGCGTCAGGTAGAAATACACCAGCTTCGTATTGGCCCAGGCTGCGGGCCAGACACCGAGGATCCCGTTGTCGCCGCCCGTCACCTCCACCCATTGGAAAGCGACCGACCAGGCGATCTGCGCGAAGGCCAAGGTCAGCATGGCGGCATAGACGCCGGAGAGCCGGACGCAGAACCAGCCGAAAGCGAGGCCGAGCAGCCCGGCGGCCAGCGGCGCGGCCGCGAGCCCGATCCCCATCGGCGCCGCGAGATGCTTGACCAGCAGCGCCGCGCCATAGGCGCCGGCGCCGAAATAGGCGGCGTGCCCGAAGCTCGCCATGCCACCCGGGCCCATGATGAAATGGAGGCTCGCCGCGAAGAGTACGAAGACCGCGAGGTCGACCAGGATCGAGACCTCGTAATCCCGCAGGAAGGGGGGCACCACGATCAGCAGCGCGAGCGCGGCGAAGCCGGCGATGACGAGTGGCCTCGGCGTTGGGCCGACCGGCGGATCGGGCGCGGCGGCGGCCCCGCGCACCGGCGCAGAAGCGCGGCCGAGCAGCCCGTGCGGGCGCACCACCAGCACCACCGCCATCACCAGGAAGACCAGCACCAGGGTGATCTTGGGCAGGATCAGGATGCCGAAGGCGTGCAGCTCCCCGATCAGCAGCGCCGCGAGGAAGGCGCCGCCGAGGGAACCGAGGCCGCCCACCACCACCACCACAAAGGCTTCGGTGATGATCGCGAGGTCCATGTGCAGGTTCACGCTCTCGCGCGGCAATTGCAGCGCGCCGCCGAGGCCGGCGAGCAGGGAGCCCAGGAAGAACACGCCGGTGAACAGCCGCCGCTGGTCGATGCCGAGCGCGCTCACCATTTCCCGATCCTGAGTCGCGGCGCGCACCAGCCTTCCCCAGCGGGTGCGGTGGAACAGCAGCCAGAGCAGGCCGAGCACGACGGGACCGACGCAGATCAGGAACAGCTCGTAGCGCGGGAAGCGCAGGCCCAGCAGGTCCGTGCTGCCGCGCAGCAGCGGTGCGCGGGGACCGAGCAGATCCTGCGGCCCCCAGGCCATCAGCGCCAGGTCCTGCACCACCAGCACGACGCCGAAGGTCGCCAGCAACTGGAACAGCTCCGGCGAGCCGTAGATGCGGCGCAGCAGCAGCATCTCCACGACCATGCCGATCAAGCCGGTGATCAGCGCCGCCAGCAGCACGCCGCCCCAGAAGCCGAACGGCGTGCCCGCCAGCCCTTCCGGCAGCCGCGTCACCAGCGTCCAGCCGAGATAGGCGCCCAGCATGTAGAAGCTGCCATGGGCGAAGTTGACGATGCGGCTGACACCGAAGATCACAGTCAGCCCCGACGCCACCAGGAACAGGGAGGACGCGCTCGCCAGGCCGTTGAGGGCCTGGATCAGCAGATCTTCCATCAGGTCCGCGCGCCCATCTGGCTCGAACCTTCGTCAGTCCGTGCATCCGTCACCCTTGCGGACGCAGGCCCCGCACCACCTCGTCGGCGGGCAGGTAGCGCGCGCCGTCGGCATAGCGCCAGTCGACCATCGTGCCGCGGCCGTTGCGCAGCGCGGTGCGGCCGACATAGGCGCCGAGCGTCGACTGGTGATCGACTGCGCGGAAGGTCACGTCGCCGGTGCCGAAGGCAGTCGGGAAGGAGAGGCCGCGCATCGCCTCCACCATGCCCTCGGTCTCGGTATTCGCGCCGGTCTTGCGCAGCATCGCGGCAATCGCCGAGACCGTGTCATAGGCGACGACGGAGCCGAGGCGCGGCGCCTCGTTCCAGCGTTGGCGGTAGGCGTCGCGGAAGGTGACATGGCCCGGGGTGTTCAGGTCCTCCCAGGGATAGCCGGTGACGATCCAGTTCTCCGGCGCCTCGTCGCCGAGCGGCAGCAGGTACTCCGGCTCCCCGGTCAGCACGGACACCACGCGGCGGCGTTCGAACAGCCCGCGGGTATTGCCCTGGCGCACGAAATTCGTGAGGTCGGCGCCGAAGGTCACGTTGAAGATCGCATCCGGCGTGGTGCTGGCCAGCGCCTGCACGGTGGCGCCGGCATCGATGCGGCCGAGGGCCGGGAACTGATCGCCGACGAACTGCACATCCGGCTTGGCGCGGGTCAGCAGCTCCTTGAACCAGCGCACGGCGCTCTGGCCGTATTCGTAGTTGGGGGCGACGGTCGCCCAGCGCCGTGCCGGGAGCTTGGCCGCCTCCTCCACCAGCATCGCCGCCTGCATGTAGGTCGAGGGGCGGAGGCGGAAGGTGTAGCGGTTGCCCTGCGCCCAGACGAGCGCATCGGTCAGCGGTTCGGACGCGACAAACAGGCGCCGGTTCTGCCTTGCGAAATCGCCGATCGCGAGGCCGACATTGGACAGGAAGCCGCCGGCCAGCAGATGCACGCGTTCGGCGTTCACCAGTTCCCCGGCGTGGCGCACCGCATCCTCGGGACGGCCGGCATCGTCGCGGAACACCGTCTCCAGCCGCCGCCCGTTGATGCCGCCGGCGGCGTTGACCTGCTCGACCGCCAGCACCCAGGCATTGCGGTAGGGCGCGAGGAAGGCCGGCTGCGCGGTGTAGGAGTTGATCTCGCCGATGCGGATCGCCTCGCCCTGCGCGCGGACCAGGCCTGGCGTCGCGAGCAGCGTCGCCCCTGCCAGAATGCCGCGCCGCCCGATCTCCGTCGCCATGAAAGCCCCCGACTGTTGACGCCGCATCGAAACCCGACGCGGCGCAGCATGCAACGCCTATTCGTTGAGTCCAGCGCCGGGATAGGGATGTGTCGCCATCCAGTGCCGTGCGATCTGGGCGCGGCGGCAGATCCAGACATCCTTCTGCGCCATGACATGGTCCAGCAGGCGCTTCAGCCCCATCGCCCGCGCCGGGTGACCGATCAGGCGCATATGCAATCCGACCGACATCATCTTCGGCCGTCCGCGCCGCCCTTCCTCGAGCAACATGTCGAAGGCGTCGCGGATGAAGGAGAACCACTGGTCAGCGGTGCCCATCCATCCCGCATACTTCCCGTCATTGTTGGTCAGGGAATAGGGGATGACGAGTTGCTTCCTGCCCTCGACCGTCAGCCAGAAGGGCAGCTCATCGCCGTAATAGTCGCTGTCGTAGAGGAAGCCGCCTTCCTCCGCCACCAGGCGGCGGGTGTTCTGGGACGGGCCGTAGCGGCAGTACCAGCCATCCGGGCGATGGCCGACCGTCTTCTGCAGGCTCTCGACCGCGCGGCGGATATGTTCGCGTTCCTCGGCCTCGGGCAGCTCGAAATGCTTCACCCAGCGCCAGCCATGGCAGCAGACGTCATAACCCGCGGCACGGATCGCGGCCGCGGCCTCCGGGTTGCGCTCGAGCGCGAGCGCACAACCGAAGACCGTCATCGGCAACCCGCGTTCGGCGAACAGGTCGTGCAGGCGCCAGAAGCCGACCCGGCTGCCATACTCGAACATGCCCTCGGCCGCGAGGTCCCGCCCGGACTTCACCTGGTTGAGGCCATGCGCCTCCGTCAGCCCGTTTTCGGTCACGCCGTCGCCGAGCTCGAAGGAAGGCTCCGAGCCTTCCTCGTAGTTCATCACGAAATTGACCGCGAGCTTCGCGCCGCCCGGCCATTGCGGGTCCGGCGGGTTGCGGCCGTAGCCGATGAAGTCGCGCTTCACCTCATAGGGCATGGGTCCGGTCCTCAAGCCTTGTCGATGACGAATTCAGGCACGGTGACGAATTCCTCGTCGCCCTTGCTGCCGTCGAGCCACATGGCGACAGCGTAGCAGGCCGGGCGCTCCAGCACCGTGAAGGGATGGTGCCAGACATTGGGCGCATAGGTGACACCCTGGCCCGGGGCAGCGAGGAAGGCGCGGGCCCTCGTCATGTCCGGCCCGCCGGCCTCGGCATGGGGTGCCACCACCACGATGCAGGTGCCGCCATCCATCGGGATGAAGGATTGGGCTGAGAATTCATGCCGTTCCAGCAGGTGGGAGGTGATGGGAAGCCGAGCGGGCGCCTTGCGCGTGAAGGAGAGGCTTGGTCGAGCCCCGGACCTGAGGCTGCGATAGGCGCCGTCGATATAGATGCGATCGGGCTCGGCGGGCGCGGCGAGCACATCGCCATAGGGCGCGAAGGCCTCGGCGGTCAGTGGTTCGAGCGTGAGCTTCATCATCACTTCATCCCCGCGTGTCGGCCCGGTCGGACCTGTCGCCGCCAGCATCTCCGTCCTGGCGGAGAAGAGGAAGAGGGAGCAAGCCTGAGAAGGATCGCGCCCACGCACGGAGCAGGTGAGATAGCGCAATGCCTGTTCGGAGGGCGTTTTGTGTCCGGATCGGGTTGTGGCAGCTTCGCCGCGTGCCACCGAACGACGCCCCGACTACGCCATCGCATCAGCGCGCCGCCGGCGAGCTAGAGATCGGCATCGGCCGTGACGGGCTACGCCATCTGTTCCAGGCCGCGCCGCTGCGTGCGCTGTTCCCGACGCCGGAGCCGGGTGAGACGCCGGCCATCGCGATCGTGAACACCGCGGGCGGCCTCGCCGGCGGCGATTCGCTGCGCATCGCGGTCAGTGCGGGGCAGGGGGCGCGGTTCACGCTCAGCACGCCCGCCGCTGAGAAGGTCTATCGCAGCCTCGGCCCCGACAGCAGGCTGCACTGCACGCTCGCGGTGGAGGATGGCGCGGCGCTGGAATGGATCCCGCAGGAGACGATCCTGTTCGACGGCGCCCGCTTCACCCGGCGCATCGATGCGGAACTCGGCCGCGATGCCCGGCTGCTCGCGGCCGAGGCCGTCGTGTTCGGCCGTCCCGCACGTGGCGAGAGCTTCACCCGCGGCCTCTACCGTGATGCCTGGCGCATCCGGCGGCAGGGGCGGCTGCTCTGGGCGGATGGTGTCGCGCTCGACGGCCCGGAGGCGCTCGAGAATCCCTTCGGCTTCGGGGGCGCGCAGGCGATGGCGACGCTGCTGCTGGTGGATGATCGCGCGGAGGCGCTGCTGCCGGCGCTGCGCGAGGCCGGCTGCCCGGTGACCTTGCCGCGTCCCGGCCTGCTGCTGTTGCGCTGGCTCGGCGGCGCCGCTTCGGTACGCGGCTTGCTGGGGGAGGCGATCTGCCGGCTGCGCGCCGTGGCGCTCGGCCTGCCACCGCGACTGCCGCGCCTGTGGACGACATGAGGTTGAGAGCCCGTTTGGAAATGGCCGCGGGGGCTCTGGCGGTCCTTTTCCGCCCCCGCCGCGCCGGCCAGCTTGGTTTGCCGAGCAGCTTCACCCTTGCGGGATCTGCTCGGGCCGATGCCACCAGCATCGGCTGCGTCACCCGACACGACAGGAACGAAAAATGCCTCGCCAGCCCGCCACCACGCCATTCCCAAACGGGCTCTGAGCGCGACATGATGCACCCCCGCACCCCGCAACGGACGCCGCCATGCATCTGACGCCCCGAGAGAAGGACAAGCTGCTGATCGCCATGGCGGCGGAGGTGGCCCGCAAGCGCCTGGCGCGCGGCGTGAAGCTCAATCATCCCGAGGCGATCGCGCTGATCAGCGATTTCGTGGTGGAGGGCGCGCGCGACGGGCGCAGCGTGGCGGAGCTGATGCGCGACGGCGGCACCGTGCTCACGCGGGCCCAGGTGATGGAAGGCATTCCCGAGATGATCCACGACATTCAGGTCGAGGCCACCTTCCCGGACGGCACCAAGCTCGTCACTGTCCACAACCCGATCCGCTGAGCGTCCAATGACCGGAGGGGTCCGACGTATAGGTCGGACGGCCCGAAGGTCTGAATCGGACGCTCCATTCAGAAGGAGGCGCACATGATCCCGGGCGAAATCATCACCGCCGCCGGCGAGATCGAGCTGAACGCCGGCGCCGTCGCGGTGGAGCTGGAGGTCGCGAACACCGGCGACCGCCCGATCCAGATCGGCAGCCACTACCACTTCTTCGAGACCAATCCGGCGCTCACCTTCGATCGCGCCAAGGCGCGCGGCCATCGCCTCGACATCGCGGCCGGCACGGCGGTGCGGTTCGAGCCGGGGCAGACGCGCGTGGTGCGTCTAGTGCCCATCGCGGGGGCCCGCATCGTGCATGGCTTTCGCGGCCTCGTGGAAGGGCGGCTCTGATGCCCGCCAGGATTTCGCGTGCCGCCTATGCCGGCATGTATGGCCCGACGGTCGGTGACAAGGTGCGGCTTGCCGATACCGAGCTCTTCATCGAGGTGGAGAAGGACTTCACCATCCATGGCGAGGAGGTGAAGTTCGGCGGCGGCAAGGTGATCCGCGACGGCATGGGCCAGTCGCAGCGATCGCGCGCCGAGGGCGCGATGGACACCGTCATCACCAATGCCCTGATCCTCGATCACTGGGGCGTGGTGAAGGCGGATGTCGGCCTGCGCGACGGGCGGATCGCCGCTATCGGCAAGGCTGGCAATCCCGATACCCAGCCCGGCGTCACCATCGTGATCGGCCCGGGCACCGAGATCATCGCGGGCGAGGGGCGCATCCTGACCGCCGGCGGGCTCGACGTGCACATCCACTTCATCTGCCCCCAGCAGGTGGAGGAGGCGCTGGCTGCCGGCGTCACCACGATGTTCGGCGGCGGCACCGGGCCCGCGCATGGCAGCCTCGCCACCACCTCGACACCGGGGCCCTGGCACATGGCGCGGATGCTGCAGGCGGCCGAGGGGCTGCCGGTCAATCTTGGCTTCCTCGGCAAGGGCAATGCCGCGATGCCGGCCGCGCTGGCGGAGCAGATCGCCGCCGGCGCCGCCGGCCTCAAGCTGCATGAGGATTGGGGCACCACGCCGAAGGCGATCGACACCTGCCTCGCGGTCGCCGACCGCACCGACGTGCAGGTCGCGATCCACACCGACACCTTGAACGAGAGCGGCTTCGTCGAGGAGACGATCAAGGCGATCGCCGGCCGCACCATCCAGGCCTTCCACACCGAAGGCGCCGGCGGCGGCCATGCGCCGGACATCCTGCGCCTGGTCGGCGAGCCGAACGTGCTGCCAAGCAGCACCAACCCGACCATGCCCTACACCGTGAACACGCTGGACGAGCATCTCGACATGCTCATGGTCTGCCATCACCTCGACCCCCGCATCCCCGAGGATGTGGCCTTCGCCGAGAGCCGCATCCGGCGCGAGACCATCGCGGCCGAGGACATCCTGCACGATATCGGCGCCATCAGCATGATGAGCAGCGACAGCCAGGCCATGGGCCGCGTCGGCGAGGTGATCATCCGCACCTGGCAGACCGCACACAAGATGAAGGTCCAGCGCGGGCGGCTGCCGGGCGAGAGCGGCGACAACGACAATCTGCGCGCCCGCCGCTACATCGCGAAATACACGATCAACCCGGCGATCTCGCAGGGGATCAGCCCCCATGTCGGCAGCATCGAGGTTGGCAAGCTCGCGGATCTGGTGCTCTGGTCGCCGGCCTTCTTCGGCGTGAAGCCGGAGATGGTGCTGAAATGCGGCAGCATCGCCATGGCGGCGATGGGCGATCCCAACGCCTCTATTCCGACACCGCAGCCGGTGCATTACCGGCCGATGTTCGCGGGCTTCGGCAAGGCCATGGCGGCATCCGCCGTCACCTTCGTCTCGAAGGCGGCGATCGATACCGGTGTCGCTGAAAGGCTCGGGCTGGCGCGCGAGGTGCTGCCGGTCGCGAACACGCGGAGCGGCATCTCGAAGCGTGATATGGTGCTGAACAGCGCGCTGCCGAAGATCGAGGTCGATGCCGAGACCTATGAGGTGCGCGCCGATGGCGAGCTGCTGATCTGCGAGCCCGCGAAGCTGCTGCCGATGGCGCAGCGCTACTTCCTGTTTTGAGAGTCGAACATGGATGCCGAGCTTCCCCGCGCCACACAGGTGCTCCGCGCCGGGCATTGGATCGAGCGCACCGCGCGTGACACGGTCACGCTCGACTTCGACGACCGATTCCGCCGGCGCCGCCGCTATGTCGGCGCCAAGGGCCTGGCCTTCCTGCTCGACCTCGAGGAGGCAACGGCGCTGCGCGACGGCGACGGGCTGCTGCTCGAAGGCGGCGGCGTGATCCTGGTACGTGCGGCGCCCGAGCCGCTGGTGGAGGTCACCGCGGATACGCCGGAGAAGCTGATGCGCCTCGCCTGGCATCTTGGCAACCGGCATCTGCCGGCACAGATCGAAGGCAGCCGCATCCTGATCCGGGACGATCATGTGATCGTCGCGATGCTGAAGGGGCTGGGTGCGACGCTCGCCAAGGTCGATGCGCCCTTTGATCCCGAAGGCGGTGCCTATGGCGAGCACAACCGCAACCCGGACCATCACCACGGCCATCATCATCATCAAGGCCATGACCACGATCACGGCCATCATCACCACGATCACGACCATGACCACGAACATGATCACTGACACCGGGGCGCTCTCGCGCCTGCTCGCCTGGTCCTCTCCCGCTTATCCGGTCGGCGCCTATACCTACAGCCACGGCCTGGAAACGGCGGTGGAGGAGGGGGCGGTGCGTGATGTCGCGGCGCTCGCCGCCTATGTACGGACGGCGCTCCGCGATGGTGCCGGACGCATCGACGGCGCGCTCGCTGCCGCGGCGATCGCGGCCGCCGGCGACGACGCGGCGCTCGATGCCGTGGCGGAGCTCGGCTTCGCCTGGCGCGGCACGGCGGAGACGGCACTGGAGGCGACGCAACAGGGCAATGCCTTTGCCGCCGTCACCGTCGCGGCTTGGCCGGATACGCGCTTCGAAGCCTTCTGCGCCCGGCATCCACGGCGCCTCGCGCATGCCGTCACTTTCGGCGCGGCCTGCGGCTTCGCCGGCATCGCGGCGCGGGATACGGTCTTCGCCTTCCTCTCGGCCTTCGCGGCCAATCTCGTCTCGGCCGGCGTGCGGCTGGTGCCACTCGGCCAGACCGATGGCCAACGCACGACCGCCGCGCTGCTGCCGGACATCACCGCGGCGACCGAGGCGGCGCTGACGGCCGACCTCGACACACTCGGCACCGCGGCGCCGATGCTCGACCTGTTTTCCCTGCGTCACGAGACGCAATACACGAGGCTTTTTCGGTCATGAACGCATCCGAGGTCGCCCGGCCGATTCAGCCCTCCCCGCGCGATGCGCGCTCCGGCCATCGGACGGGCGGACCCTTCCGCGTCGGCGTCGGTGGCCCCGTCGGCTCCGGCAAGACCGCGCTGGTCGATCGGCTCTGCAAGCATCTGCGCGACGGCCACGACATCGCGGCCATCACCAACGACATCTACACCAAGGAGGATGCGGAGTTCCTGACCCGCTCCGGCGCACTGGAGCCGGCGCGCATCATGGGGGTGGAGACCGGCGGCTGCCCGCACACCGCGATCCGTGAGGATGCCTCCATCAACCTCGCCGCCGTGCAGGAGATGGTGGAGCGCTTCCCGAAGCTCGAGGTGCTGTTCATCGAAAGCGGCGGCGACAACCTGGCCGCGACCTTCAGCCCGGAGCTCGCGGACCTCACGCTCTACGTTATCGACGTCTCGGCCGGCGACAAGATCCCGCGCAAGGGCGGGCCGGGGATCACCCGCAGCGACCTGCTGATCATCAACAAGATCGACCTCGCGCCGCTGGTCGGCGCCGATCTCTCGGTCATGGATCGCGATACCAGGAAGATGCGAGGACAGCGGCCCTTCCTGTTCACGAACCTCAAGGAGAACCAGGGCGTCGCCGAGATCGCAGCCTTCATCCTGGAACAAGGCGGCATCGCGCCTTGAGTGCCGGACCGCACGGCCCCATTCTGCGGCTCCTATTTCGTAAGACCGACAGGATCCTATGACCAGCATCGCGCTGCCGCCGCCTTCCCCCGCCGCCTGGCCGGCGCAACCGGCCGACGCGCTCGGCTTCGACGCCGCGAAGCTCGGGGCGGCGGTCGATTTCGCGGCGTCGCGGGAGACGCCCTGGCCGAACGACATCGCCGCCCATATCGCCGGCGGCTTCTTCGAGGCGCCGCCGGACAACGAGATTCTCGGCACCGTCAGCCCACGCGGGGCGCCGAACGGCCTGATCACGCGCAACGGCGTGCTGGTTGCCTCCTGGGGCGACACGCGCCAGGTCGACATGACCTTCTCGGTCGCGAAGTCCTATCTCTCGCTGCTCGCCGGCATCGCCCACGCGGATGGGCTGATCCGCGGCCTCGATGAGCCGATCGGCGAGACGGTGCGCGATGGCGGCTTCGACAGCGCGCAGAACGCGCCGATCACCTGGCGGCACATCCTGACCAATACCTCCGAATGGGAAGGCACGCTGTTCGGCAAGTCGGAGATGATCGATCGCGGCCGCGACCTGACCGTGGAAGGGCAGGGGAAGAAGGGCCAGCCGCGGCCGATGCGCAAGGCCGGCACGCATTGGGAATACAACGACGTGCGTGTGAACCGCCTGGCGCTCTCGCTGCTGCGGCGCTTCGGACAGCCGCTGCCGGAGGTCTTCGCGGAGCGGATCATGCGACCGCTCGGCGCTTCGGCCGATTGGCGTTGGGAAGGCTATCGCACGAGCTGGGTCGAGATCGGCGGGCGGCTGATACAGTCGGTCTCCGGCGGTGGGCATTGGGGCGGCGGCTGCTTCATCCATGCCGAGGACCAGGCGCGGATCGGGCTGATGATGTTGCAGAAGGGCGCCTGGGGCGGCACGCGCATCCTGCCCGAACGCTGGATCGCCGAGAGCACCACGCCCTGCGCCCTGAACCCGAGCTACGGCTTCCTCTGGTGGCTGAATTCCACCCGTGCGCGGGTGCCGAGTGCCGCGGCCGATGCGGTCTTCGCCTTCGGTGCCGGCGGCAATGCCACCTGGATCGATCCGGGGACCGGCATCGTCGCGGTGTGGCGCTGGATGGATCCGGCGGCGGTCGACGGCTTCGTGGGCCAGGTCCTCGCCGCGCTGCGCTAAGCACCGCTAAGCCAGGCTTTACGGGACAGGGCGGACGGGTGTAGGCGCGAACTCAGGAAAGACGCCTGGAGGACACGCCGATGACCGACGCCCTGATCTGCGATGCCGCGCGCACGCCCATCGGCCGCTATGCCGGGGCCCTGGCGCCGGTGCGCACCGACGATCTCGGCGCCATCCCGCTCAGGGCGCTGAGAGAACGGAATGCCGGCGTCGATTGGGATGCGGTCGAGGATGTGATCTTCGGCTGCGCTAACCAGGCGGGCGAGGACAATCGCAATGTCGCCCGCATGGCGCTGCTGCTGGCCGGCCTGCCGGAGGGCATTCCCGGCAGCACGGTCAACCGGCTCTGCGGCTCCGGCATGGATGCGGTCGGCATCGCGGCGCGCGCCATCAAGGCGGGCGAGACGGATCTGATGATTGCTGGCGGCGTCGAGAGCATGACCCGCGCCCCCTTCGTGATGGGCAAGCAGAGCGAGGCCTTCGGCCGCAGCGCCGAGATCTTCGACACCACCATCGGCTGGCGCTTCGTCAACCCGAAGATGAAGGCACAACACGGCATCGATTCCATGCCGGAGACCGCGGAGAACGTGGCGCAGGACTTCCAGGTCAACCGCGCCGACCAGGATGCCTTCGCCTGGCGCTCGCAGCAGCGCGCCGGCCGCGCCATCGCCTCCGGCCGCTTCGCGGAGGAGATCGTCCCGGTCTCCATCCCGCGTCGCAAGGGCGACCCGATCCTGGTCGACACCGACGAGCATCCGCGCCCGGAGACGACGCTGGAAGCGCTGGCGAAGCTGCCGACGCCCTTCCGGAAGGAAGGCGGCAGCGTCACTGCCGGCAATGCCTCCGGCGTGAACGACGGCGCCTGTGCGATGCTGATCGCCTCCGCCGCCGGTGCGGCGAAGCATGGGCTCACGCCGCGCGCGCGGGTGATCGCGGTGGCGACCGCCGGCGTCGCGCCGCGCATCATGGGCTTCGGTCCAGCGCCGGCGGTGCGCAAGGTGCTGGCCAAGGCCGGGCTCAGCCTCTCCGACATCGACGTGATCGAGCTGAACGAGGCCTTCGCGGCCCAGGCCCTGGCGGTGACCCGCGATCTCGGCCTGCCAGATGACGCCGAGCATGTGAACCCGAATGGCGGCGCCATCGCGCTCGGCCATCCCCTCGGCATGAGCGGCGCGCGGCTGGTGCAGACCGCGGTCGCCGAGCTTCACCGGCGCCGCGCGCGCTATGCGCTGACCACCATGTGCATCGGCGTCGGCCAGGGCATCGCCATGGTGATCGAACGCGTCTGACCGACCGCGCCGCGCTGCAAACGAAAAGGCCCTGTCCGCGACGCGGACAGGGCCTTTTGCTGGAGGCAGGATCGCGGCCGCGGTCAGTGCGGGCGGCGCAGCCCGTTGTCCCAGGGCGCGCGCGCGGCCTCGCGCAGCGCTTCGGCGCGGGTGACGCCGATGTCTTTCAGCATACGCTCATCCATTTCGAGGAGCTGACGACGGGTGGTGATCGCCTGAAACGCCCCCGCGACCGCGGCCAAGACGGCGCGGACAACACCCCGGGGACGCCGGGCGGCGAGGGGAGAGGAGAGGACGAAGCCGGACATCGGGAAGAACTCCTTGGGGTTCGATGCAGCGATATCCTCGTGTACGGCTTGGAATAAGGGAAATGCTTTGTCTTGAAGCGAAGCATCAGCTAAATTGATAGGGCCATGCTCGCTCTGCCCCCGGGCCTCGATCCCGACCTGCTGCGCGCCTTCGTGCTGATTGCCGAAGGCGGCAGCGTCACGCGTGCCGCCGAGCGGGTTGGCCGCACGCAATCCGCCGTCTCCATGCAGATGAAGCGGCTGGAGGAGACGCTAGGCCGCACCCTGCTGACCCGCACCCCGAAAGGACTGACGCCGACCCCGCATGGGGCGTGGCTGCTCTGCCGGGCACGCATGGTGCTGGCGCTGAACGATGAGATCGTCAGCGGCTTCCGCGACCCGCCGCTGGTCGGCCAGGTGAAGCTCGGCACGCCCGACGACTACGCGCTGCGCTGGCTGCCCGGCATCCTCGCGCGCTTCGCGGAGACCCACCCGTCGGTCGAGGTCGAGGTGATCTGCCTGAACTCGGACATCCTGGCCCGGCACTTCGCCGAAGGCGCGATGGACCTGACCCTGCTCACCGAAGGCCATGTGCAGTCCGGCTGGGCGGCGGAGGAGGTCTGGCGCGGGCCGCTGCAATGGGTGGGCAGCGCGCGCCATGCTGCTCATCGGCGCGATCCACTGCCGCTGGCTCTCGCGCATGACGGTTGCACCTGGCGCGCGGCCGCGCTGGGCGCGCTGGAGCAGGTCGGGCGCAGCGCCCGCGTCACCTACAACAGCGCCACCCAGACCGGCTGCTTCGCCCTGGCGCTGGCCGGGCTCGCGGTCACCGTCAGCACCCCGGCGCCGCTGCCGGAGGGGCTGATCTGGCTCGGCGAGACGGATGGGATGCCGAAGCTGCCCTCCATGGGCATCGAGCTGGTGCAGAGCCGCGCGGCGCTCGGCACCCCCGCGGCGCGGGCCCTGGCGGAAGGGATCCGCCAGGGCTTCGCGCTGATGGACGGCTGACGCCGCCGCCTACTCTTCCAGCGCCTGGTAGACCAGCATGTTGACCAGCCGGCGATAGCGCTTGCGCAACTCGCCCGGCGCCTGAGCCATGAAGACGACGGCGAGGCCGGCCGCCGGATCCACCCAGAAATTCGTGCCGTAGACGCCGCTCCAGGTGAACAGGCCGGGATTGCCCAGCAGCCCCGCGACGCCCGGCCGGGTGCGTACCGCGACCGTCAGTCCGAAGCCGTAGCCGGCGAGCGAGGCGTCGAAGGATCCCAGTGTATTGCGGATGCCATCGCCCAGATGGTCGCTCACCATCCAGTCCACGATGCGTGGCGCCAGCACCTGCTCCTTTCCCCAGCGGCCGCGGTCGAGCAGCATCTGCGCGAAGCGGAGATAGTCGCTCGCGGTCGAGGTGAGGCCGGTGCCGCCGGGGTCCATGGCGGCCTGGGTGGTGAAGACCGGCACCGACTGCGCCCCACCACCGAGCGGATCCTGCGCGAAGGGCTTGGCCATGCGCGCGAGCCGCGCCTCGGTCACCACCTGGCCGGTCTCCGTCATGCCGAGGGGCGCCAGGATCCGCTCCCGCATCGCATCGCCGAGCCGCGCTCCGGCCGCGCGCTCGACGACCAGGCCGAGCACGTCGGTCGAGAAGCCGTACTCCCAGACGGTCCCCGGTTCATGCCGGAGCGGCAGCCCCGCCAGCAGCGCCTCGGCCTGTTCGGAGGTGGTCTTCTCCTGCAGCCAGCCGGAACCGCCGGGATAGGCGGCATGCACCGCGGTGCTGCCGCGGCCGGGGCCGCCATAGACGAAGCCTGTGGTATGGCGCATCGCATCCTGCACCGTCATCACGGCGGCGGCGGGTCGGGTCTCGAGCGGGCCGGTGCCGGAGAGCATGGCCTGACTTTCCACGCCGACGCGCATCCTGGCGAAGGCCGGCAGCCAGTCGGCGACCGGGTCGCTCGGCAGCAGCCGGCCTTCCTGCATGAGCGAGAGCGCGGTCGCGCCGGTGACCGGCTTGGTCATCGAGGCGATGGCGAAGATCGCGTCGGCGCGCATGGCGCTCCCGGTCGCAGGGTCGAGCTGGCCGACGGCTTCGGCATGCACCAGGCGGCCATGGCGGGCGATGGCGATGACGGCGCCGGGGAGGCGCCCGGCCTCCACTTCCCGGTTCAGCGCCGCGCCGAGGCGGGCGAGGCGGGGCGCGGAGAAGCCGAGCGAGCTAGGCTCCGCGGTCGGCAGCGGCGGATCGACGAAGGCGATGGTGGCCATGGGGGCTCCTTCCTGAGGGCTCGTGGGCCGAGGCTCACGATGGCGGGGCGCTTTCGCTCGTCACGCCGGAATTGGCCGGCGACGGGACGCGCCCGAGGGTGCCCCCGGCATCCCGTCCCGTGAAGAGGGCGCGCTGCCGCTTCGCATGCCGCGGCCGAAAGGCGTGCTCCTGGTCCTATCGCTTTTCCGCGCCGATGCATGAGCCACGGTTATAGCGGGCCTGTGGCATGCCGGCCGGCCAGACCGAAAGCGCCGCGATTCCAGGATCATGCCTGTGATGTCGGGGGCTCGCTGACGCGATCGGCCGGCGCGATCGCGATCGGTGCCGCCGCCTTGCCGCTTCCGGGCCTTGCTGGTTGAGTTCCGCTGGTGCGCGTCCTGCGGCGCCATGAAGGGAGGGGCGGCAAGCCCGACACAGATGACCGTCCATCCCATCGTCGACTGCCATTTCCACCTCTACACCGCTGATATGCCCAGCGTCGCGAATGCCTGGCACCAGCCGCCCTTTGACGCGACGCCAGAAGGCTTCCTCCAGACCATGGACGCGCATGGTGTGACCTTCGGCGTGATCGCCGCCGCCAGCATGTATGGTGAGTACAACGACTACACGATCCGTGCGACGCGGCGGCACAAGCGCCTGCGCGGCACCGTCATCCTGCCGCCGGACGCCGATTTCTACCGGATGGAGAAGATGAAGGAGGATGGCATCGTCGGCGTGCGCATCTTCTACCGCCATGTCGAGAGCCCGCCCGACCTGACCTCGCCCGAATACCGCCGGCTGCTGCGCCGGGTGCGCGACCTCGACTGGCACGTCCATGTGCTGGCCGAGAGCACCGACCTGCCCCGCATCATCGAGGGGACGGAGGCCGCCGGCGTGAAGCTGGTGATCGACCATTTCGGCCGACCCGACCCGGCGCAGGGCGTGAACGCGCCGGGCTTCAAGGCGATGCTGGCGGCGATCGAGCGCGGCCTGACCTGGGTGAAGATCTCTGCCGGCTACCGCATGCCCTCGCCGGACGCCGCCCGCGAATACGCGGCCGCGCTGGTCCGCGTCGCCGGCGGCGAGCGCCTGGTCTGGGGCAGCGACTGGCCCTTCGCCGCCTTCGAGGATCGCGTCACCTATGCCGAGGCCGTCGCGACCTTGACCGATTGGGTGCCGGACGAACGGATCCGTCAGCAGATTGCCGGCGAGACGCCCTTGCGACTTTATTTCGGCGACTGACGTCGCCCTCAGTCGCCGGCGCACGCATCCGCGTGCTTGGCTTTCGCGCTGTCAGAGCGCATTGGCAGCTGCTGTTGGTCGCGCGCGGGGCCGCATTCGCGGCCCCGGGGCATCGCTTCGCTTGCCCCGCAGGCACCGGTGGCGGCCTGTGGCCGCATGGGAGAGCGGGGGCGGGGCGTTAGCCCTCCGAAGCCTTGGCGCAGGAGGGCGCCGGGAAATCGTACAGTTCGCGCGCCTGGTCGGAGAGGATGCGGTTGCGCACCGCCTCGTCCGGGGCCCAGTCGAGCAGCAGGTCGAGCAGGTCGCCGTCATTCGGCATGACGCGGCCCTGCATGTTCACATGCGGCCAGTCCGAGCCCCAGACCATGCGCTCAGGCGCATGCGCGACCAGCGCCCGAGCAATCGGCGTGACGGACGGGTAGGGGAACTCCTCCTGCGTGCAGCGCATCGGGCCCGAGAGGCGTACCCAGACGCGGCCGCTGTCGAGCATGCGGAGCAGCGCGCGGAAGGCGGGCTGGTCGATGCCGCTTCTGGCATCCAGCGCTGCGAAATGATCGAGCACGATGCGGCCCGGCAGCGCCAGCAAGCGATCCGCGAATTCCTCGAGCTCGCCGCGGCCGGGATAGAACTGGATCACCCAGCCGAGCTCGGCCGCTATCGCGGCGACCCGCTCCGAGATCTGCGGCAGATGCAGGCCGTGGCGCGGCGCGACGAAGCGCGTGCCGCGCACGCCGAGCCCATGCAGCCGCTCCATTTCCGCCTGCGTCGTGTCGCCGGGCAGCAAAGCGACGCCGCGGAAGCGGTCGGGGAAACGCCGCAGCGTGTCGCATAGATGGCGCGTGTCCATCCCGTAGCCGCCGCCGCTGACGATCACCGCGTGATCGAGGCCGAGGATGTCCTGGATGCGGATGGACTCCTCCGGCAGCATATCGGCGGAGATGTATTTGCTGCCGGGATCGAAGGGGTATTCGGTGGCCGGGCCGAAGAGATGGATCTGGCAATCCACCGAACCCGGTGGGCAGCGTAGCTTCGGGGTGCGCGGGTTCGGGTCGGGCGGCAGGGTCAGCGGCGGCATCGGGCTACTCCGGACGGATATTGGCGGCGCGGATCACCTCGCGCCATTGCGGGATCTCGCGCGCGATCTGCGCAGCGAAGGCCGCGGGCGTGCTGCCAACCGGCTCGGCGCCTTGCTGGGCCAGGCGCTCGGCGACGGCGGGCGATTTCACCGCGTCCTGAACGGATGTCGCGATCCGCGTGATCACCTCCACCGGTGTGCCCGCGGGCGCGAGGAAGCCCATCCAGAGGATGCCTTCGAAGCCAGGCAGGCCCATCTCCGCGATGGTCGGCAGATCCGGCGCGACCGGGGATCGCGCGGCGCTGGCGATCGCCAGCACGCGGATCGCGCCGGCATCGATCTGCGCCCGCGAGGTCGCGAAGGAATCGAGCTTGAGCTGCACGCGGCCGGCGACGAGGTCGGTGAAGGCCGGCGCCGCGCCGCGATAGGGCACATGCAGCACCTCGAGCCCCAGCCGATGCAGCAGCAGCTCCATCGTGACATGCGGGTGCGAGCCGATGCCGGCGGAGGAATAGGTCAGCACGCGCGGATGGGCGCGCGCATAGGCGACGAATTCCGCAAAACTCCGGAAGGGCGCGTCGCGGTGGCAGACCAGGATCTCCGGGATCTGCGCGCAGAGCGAGATCGGTACGAAGTCGCGCTCGGCGTCGAAGCCGGGATTGGGGATCAGGCCGGGGTTGATCGTGTGGTTCGGTGCGGTGAAGAGCAGCGTGTGGCCATCCGGCGCGGATCGGGCGACGCGCTGTGCGCCGAGATTGCCGCCCACGCCGGGCAGGTTGTCGACGATGATCGGCTGGCCCAGCAGCTCCGCCATCGCCGCGGCGACCGGGCGCGCGGTGACGTCCACCGTGCCGCCCGGTGGGAAGGGCACGATCAGCCGGATTGGCCGGTCCGGATAGGCCGCGAAGGCCGGCCGCCCCGCGATAGCGACGCCGGCGGCGCCCATCAGTCCGCGCCGCGTGATCCTGGACGTCACCATTGATCCTGTCTCCTCCACACGTGCTGCTTCACTGCCGCTGGATGTCCGCGCGTTCGATGACGCTGGCCCAGGTCGCGACGTCCTTCCGCAGCAAGGCGCCCAACGCTTCCGGCGTATCCGCCGCTGGCTCGACGCCGAGGCCGAGCAGCCGCGATCGCATCTCCGGGGTGGCCAGGATCTCCCGCAGATGGCGGTTCAGCAGCGTGATCACCGGGCGCGGCGTGCGGGCTGGCGCGAACAGCGCGTTCCAGCCCACCACGGCGTAGTCGGCGAGGCCGCTTTCGCGCAGCGTCGGCACCTCCGGCAGCAGGCTGGAGCGCCGTGCGCCGGTGCTGCCGACGGCGCGGAGCTGGCCTGCCTCCAGCAGGCTGCGTGACGCGGCGAAGGATTCGAACCCGACCTGCACATCGTCGCGCTGCACCGCGGTCAGCACCTCCGGCGTGCTGCGATAGGGCACGACGGTCGCATCGATCCCAGCGGCGACGCGCAGCCATTGCGCGGCGAGGTTCTGCGTGCTGCCAGGGCTGATCGTGCCAAAGGCGATACCGCCGCCGCGTCCGGCCGCCAGCACATCCGCGACGCTGCGGAAGCGCGAGCCGGCCGCGACGAGTAGCAGGAGGTCGAAATTCACCAGGGCGGAGATCGGGGCAAAATCCGCGACCGGATCATAGGGCAGGTTGCGGAGCAGCGTCCGGTTGATGGCATTGCCGGTGCTGAGCACGGCCAGCGTATGCCCATCGGCCGGCGCCGAGACGGCGGCCGTCGCGGCCGGCGTGCCACCGCCACCGGGGCGGTTGTCGACCACCACCTGCTGGCCAAGCCGCTGCGACAGCGCCTCGCCCATCAGGCGCACCGTGATGTCGGCGAGCCCGCCGGCCGCGAAGCCGACGACGATGCGGATGGGGCGCGAGGGGTAGTCAGCCGTCGGCTGCGCGTGGGCGATGGCCGGCACTGCCAGCCCCGTGGCCCCGGCCAGCAGGAACCGGCGGGACAGCAATCCTGGGGGCGGGGCAGGTCCGCTGTCGCGATCCCGCATGGGGCGTCCTCCTGCCCCCTGGTGCTGATCGCGCGTGCTGGAGGCTTGGGTCTCCCCTAAGCCCTGGCCGCGCTGCCTGTCCTATCGCTTTCCCCGACCGAGCCATAACCGACGGTGATAGTGGCGAGCCCCCGCTGACCGATCTCGGCGACATGGGCGCGCAGGCAGGCGACGAAGGCGAGACCGGCCGGGGGCAGCGGCCGGTCGCGCGGCAGGATCAGCCCGGCGGGACGGGGCGGTGCCGGGACCGGCAGCGGCACGACGCGCAGCGTGCCCCGCAGCAGGTCACCCGCCATCATCAGCCGGGGCATGACCGAGATGAGGTCCGTCGCGTGCAGCATTTCCCGGATGAAGCCGTAAGAGCTGGAGCGCAGGGACCCGGTCGGTGCCATGTCCATCAGGGACAGGACACCCTCGATCTCCTGCCCGACGCGCTGACTGACGGTGGGTAGGACCAGGTCGTAGCGGCGCAGCGCCGCGGCCGTGATCTCCGCCAGGTGGAAGACCGGGTGGCCGGTCCGGGCCAGGATGGAGATCGGCTCCTCCCACAGCGGCTCGCGCGAGAAGCCGTCCGGCATGGCAGGGTCGTAGAGCCGGCCGACGATCAGGTCGATCTCGCCGGCGGCCAGCTTGGGCAGCAGTTCCTCGGTCCGGCCCTGGTCCAGGCGCGCATGCAGGCCGGGATGGTCCGCGGTCAGACGGGTCAGGGCGCCCGGCAGCACGCCGGTGGCCGCGACGGGAAGGGTGCCGATCGCGACCGTCCCGCCCCCGAGCTCGGAGAGGCGGTCGAAGGTCTCGTCGAGCCGGCGCAGCTCGGCCAGGATGCGGCGCGCGGATTCCGCCAGCAGGGTGCCGGCTTCGGTAGGGCGCACGCCGCGGGGCAACCGGGTGAACAGGCGCTGTCCGGTGATCTCCTCCAGCTCGTGCAGGGTCTTGGTCAGGGCGGGCTGGCTGAGACTGAGCATGGTTGATGCGCGCATCAGGCTGCGCTGGGCGACGATGGCGTCCACCGCCCGCAGATGGTGCAGCTTCAGGCGCTGGTCGAGGTAGCGACGCAGCGTCATGGCGGCCCGATCATGGGGCGCCCCTAACCATCCTGGGCGCCGTCCCCCGCGAAGGGGTTGCCGCGGCGCTCGGCGCCGAAGGTCGAGCCGGGGCCATGGCCGCAGATGAAGGCGATCTCGTCGCCGAGGGGGAAGAGCTTGCCGCGGATCCCCGCGATCAACGCCGCCCCATCGCCATAGGGGAAATCGGTGCGGCCGACCGAGCCCTGGAACAGCACGTCGCCGACGATCGCGAAGCCCGCCGCGGCATTGGTGAAGACGACGTGGCCGGGGGTATGGCCCGGGCAGTGCAGCACGCCGAAATCATGGCCACCGATGCCGACCGTCTCGCCCTCGGTCAGCCAGCGATCCGGCGTTACCGCACGCACGCCCTCGAAACCGAAGCGGGCACCCTGGGCGGGCAGGTCGTCGAGCAGGAAGGCATCCTCCCGCGACGGGCCGACGATCGGCACGGCCAGCGCCTCGGCCAGCGCCGCGGCGCCGCCGGCATGGTCGATATGGCCATGGGTCAGCAGGATGGTTTCGATCGTGAGGCCGAGCTCGGCGATCGCGGCCTGGATGCGGTCCACGTCGCCGCCGGGGTCGATCACCGCGCCGCGCTTGCTCTCCTCGTCCCAGACCAGGGCGCAATTCTGCTGGAAGGGCGTCACCGGGATGATGGCGGCGGCAAGCGGCATGCGGCGGGGTTCCATTCGGGCGAGAGGCGAAAGGTGGACCGGCCGTGCGGCGCGGCCAAGCCGCTTTCGGCCCCGGCGCCTCGAGGCTTCATCGACGGGGGCTTCATCTTCCAGCCGTTGTCGGGCATCCCCATATCGGTCTCCCAAGACAAGGAGGGTGGAATGGCGGAGCAGGAGCGCGAGGCCGCGGTGCTGGGCGGCGGCTGTTTCTGGTGCCTCGACGCGGTCTACCGGGAGCTGCGCGGCGTGACGGAGGTGGTCTCCGGCTATGCCGGCGGGCATGTGCCGAACCCGAGCTATGAGGCGGTCTGCGGCAAGGAAACCGGGCATGCCGAGGTGGTCCGGGTCAGCTTCGACCCCGACCAGATCTCCTATGCCGATATCCTCCGGGTCTTCTTCGCGATCCACGATCCCACCACGAAGGACCGTCAGGGTGCCGATGTCGGCCCGCAATACCGCTCGGTGATCTTCTACGAGGATGCAGGGCAGGAGGCGACGGCGCGCGCTGTCATGGCCGAGATCGAGGCCGCCGGCATCTGGGACGCGAAGCTCGTCACCGAACTGGCGCCGGCCGCGACCTTCTGGCCGGCCGAGCCCGAGCACCAGGACTACTTCGCCCGCAATCCCTGGTCCGGCTATTGCCGCGCCGTGGTCGGGCCGAAGGTCGCGAAGTTCCGCAAGCAGTTCTCGGGCCTTTTCGTGCCCCGCAGCAGCGCGGCCTGACGGCCGGTAAGGAGGAAGCCATGACCCTGAAGCACGCGCCGGCGCAGGATCCCGTCGCGAAGACCGATCCCGAGTGGCGGGCGGAGCTGCCGGCCGATGCCTATAGGGTGCTCCGCGAGCACGGCACCGAACGGCCGGGCAGCTCGCCGCTCAATACCGAGAAACGGCCCGGCACCTTCTATTGCGCCGGCTGTGGCACCGCGCTGTTCGGATCGGACACGAAATACGAGAGCGGCAGCGGCTGGCCGAGCTTCTACGCCCCGATCGAGGGCAGCGTCGGCACCACCACCGACCGCAGTCACTTCATGGTGCGGACCGAGGTGCATTGCGCCCGCTGCGGCGGCCATCTCGGCCATGTCTTCCCGGACGGGCCGCAGCCGACCGGCCAGCGGTATTGCATGAACGGCGCCGCGCTCCGGTTCGAGCCGGCGGGCTGAGCCTCGCCCGGGCGGCGCCCTCCGCCCGGCCAGGCTCGCGCCGCCTCGCGCATCTATTCCTCTTGCGCGGGCGGCGGCCTGCGTGCATGCGTCGGCCAATATCGCCAGCCTGGACCACGCGACCATGTGCACCGCATCCCGGCGGGCCACCCTGTTCCTTCCTCTGTTGCTCGCCCCCGCGGCACACGCCCAGACCGCGGCGCCGGCGGCCGCGCAGCCATCGGCCCAGCCGGTGCCGGCGCTGCCCGACCGGTCCGACATCGTCTATGTCCTGAATTCCGGCGACGCCACCATCTCGATCCTCGATGCGGGGACCCGGAGCGAGCTCCGCCGCTTCCCGGCGCTGCGCGAGCCGCACCACCTGTCGCTGACGCCGGACGGGAAGGAACTGGTCATCGCCGATTCCGGTGGCAACGAGTTCTTCTTTCTCGACCCCGCGACCGCCGAGGTGAAGCGCCGGGTCCGCATCAGCAACCCCTATCACCTCTGCTACTCGCCGGATGGGAAGTACCTGGTGGTGGCCTCGCTGCGCCGCGACCAGGTGGATATCTACGACGCCCGGGACCTGTCGCTGCTGCAGCGGCTGCGCGTCGGCGACAAGCCGAGCCATATCTGCTTCGACCCTGGCGCCACCACCGCCTTCGTGACGCTCCAGGGCGTGCGCAGCGTGCTGGCGATCAGCCTCGAGACGCGCCAGCCGGTCTGGCAGGCCGAGGTCGGGCGGGAGCCGGCGGGGGTCTACTGGAACCGCGGCAAGATCATCTGCGGCGTGATGGGGGAGGCGCATTTCGTGGTGCTGAACCCCGAGACCCGCCAGGTCGAGCGCCAGATCCCGATCGGGCGTGGCGCCCATACCATCTTCCCCTCGCCCGATGGGCGGGTGCTCTATGGCGCCAGCCGGGTGGACAGCCGCATCGTCGCGATCGATCCGGAGAGCCTGGAGGTGACCCGCGTCTATGAGGTGCCGGGCGGGCCGGACTGCATCGCCTTCGATTCCGACGGCCGGCTCTGGGCGACGCTGCGCTGGGTGCAGCGGGTCGGCATCCTCGATGTCCATAGCGGCGCGCTCGACACCATTCGGGTCGGCCGCAGCCCGCATGGCATCTTCGTGCAGCCGCGGCGCGGTGAATAGGCGGGGGTTCGGCGCCGCGCTTGCCGGGCTGGCGCTGGCGCCGCTCGCCGCGCAGCCGCAACCGGCCTGCCGCGACCGGGTCTATCTGACGATCGACACCGGCTGGGGGCGGGAGGCGGAGCAGATCGCCGCCATCCTGCGCCGCCACCAGATCCGCGCGACCCTGTTCCTGGCCGATGAGCCGACCCATACCGGGGAGCGCAGCCTTTCCGACGCCTGGGCGCCTTTCTGGCGCGCGCGCGCGGCGGAAGGGCATGTCTTTGCCTCCCACACCTGGCGGCACTGGTATTTCCGGGGCGACCCAGCGCCCGGCCGGGTGCGCTATGTCCAGCGCGGCGGGCCGGGGGCGGAGGTGCTGGACCAGGCAGGCCTCTGTGCGGAGCTGGCGCGGCCGGTCGAACGGCTGCGCGCGATGGTGCCGGACGCGACCGTGCTCCCGCTCTGGCGGGCGCCCGGCGGCTTCACGACGCCTGGCGCGCTGCGGATGGCGGAGGCCTGCGGCCTGCACCATCAGGGCTGGACGCGCAACGGCTTCCTCGGCGACGAGCTCGACAGCGCCCAGCATCCGAATGCGGCATTGTTGGCGCGCTCGCTCCGCGACATCCGCGATGGCGAGGTGCTGGTCATGCACTGGGGCGTCCGCAGCCGGCGCGAGCCCTATGCCGGCGTGCTGGAGGCGCTGGTCGCGGGATTACGGGAACGTGGATTCTGCTTCGAGACCCTGCCGCCCGGCGGCATCCGGGGATAGGCTCGGCGTATGTTCGGCCATCTCGACACCGCCTATTCCCAGCTCACCGGCTGGCTCTACACGGAGGCGCTGCAGCCCGCCCTCTATGCGCTCGGGCTGATGGACTACGCCGACGACCTCTATCAATGGCTCGATTTCGCGATCTTCGGGCTAATTGGCATCGTCATCTCCTACGTGGTCTGCCGGCCGCTGGAGGCGGCGATGCCGGTGGAGCGCTGGCCGGGGCGCGGGCCGGTCTATACCGACATGATCTACACGCTGCTGGCCCGCGTCGGCGTGCTGCCGCTGCTCGCCTTCGTGCTGCTGAACGGGGCGCAGAGCCGGCTCGACGGGCTGATCGCCGATACTGGCTTCGTGCCGCCGACGCTCGAGACGATCTTCCCGGTGCTGCGCGAGTACCCGCTGCTGGCGCTCGCCGCCTATGTCGTGGTGCTGGATTTCGGGGAGTACTGGCGCCACCGCTTCCAGCACCGCTTCGGCTGGTGGTGGGCGCTGCATTCGGTGCATCACGCGCAGCGCCAGATGACCTTCTGGACCGACGACCGCAACCACATCCTGGACGATGTCATCGCCGCCCTCTGGTTCGGCGCGCTGGCGCTGCTGATCGGCGTGCCGCTCGGGCAGTTCCCGGTGATCCTTCTGATCCTGCGCATCGCGGAGGCGATGAGCCACGCCAATGTGCGGCTGTCCTATGGCAGCGTGGGGGAGCGGCTGATCGTCTCGCCGCGATTCCACCGGGTGCATCACGGGGTGCTCTCGGTCGGGCAGTCGGGCAAGAACTACGCGGTGCTGCTGCCGGTCTGGGACTGGATCTTCGGCACTGCCGACTTCCGGCGGGACGTCTATCCCGAAACCGGGGACCCGGACGCGCCGGAGGGGCTGGTGACCGGGGGCTGGTTCCGCCAGCAGGCGCTGGGGCTGAAGCGGCTCGCCCTGGCCCTGGCAGGGCGCTGAGGACACCTCCAGTCCTCCCACCATGCCAACGGGCCGGAGCTTCCCGACCGCCGGTCCGGGCGCCGGGTGGCTCCGGTGGCTCGGCCGCGCTGAGCGCACATCCGGCAGAGGCCGCAACCCTTCCTGCACAGGGCCGGCGCGAAGCTCCTGGCGGTGTCAACCTGGCTGCCCGATTGTGCCGACCAGAAAAAAAGCCGCCGGAATCGGCGCTTTGGCCAGGGCGCCGATCTTACTGAAAAACAGGTGGCGAAAACTGAAAGAACAGGCCGGAAGTCCCGTCAGTATAAGTATTCAATACTTCCGGAGACTTTGCCCCAATCCTGCCACAACCTCCAAATCCGAGTGAGTGACTGGGGGTTTCACCTCTTCGCTGTTTGACAGTTCCGTGCGCCGTGTTTACGGGCCACGCCATGACGAGCGCGAGCGGTACGCTGAAGCCCCCCCGGCGACGGCACGTGGCGACGTCCCAGCGCGCAATGCGGCGGGGCAGCCAGCACCTCGGATCCTGTGGCCTCGGGCTGAGGCCAACCGCGAGGACGGCGCGCGCGATGCGACGCCGGATGACATTGAACCGCTTCGGGGGGCTCGCCAGGGGCTTTCACGACCGCCTGCACGGCCTGGCTGCCCTCTTCGGCATTGGACTGCTGGCGATCGGCCTGACCGCCGGCACCGCCCACGCCTCCGGCGCCGCGCGGCGCCCTGCCGCGACTACTGGCGCCGCTCGCCCTGCCCAGACGCCCGCCGCCGCTGAGACCCCCCCCTGGGCGGCGATGCCGACTATCCCGGCCCTGACCGATGAGGCGGTGGCCCCCGCCGGCACCCCGCGCGCCGCCTGCCTCGACGCGCTCCGCACCACCGAGGCGCGCTACGGCCTGCCGCCCGGGCTGCTGGTCGCGATCGGGCTGAACGAATCCGGGCTGCATGCCCATGCGCTCAATATCAATGGCCGCGCGAGCTTCCCGGAGAGCCGGCAGGAGGCCGAGCGCCTGCTGCGCGGCGCCGCCAACCGCAGCTACGTCATGGCCGGCTGCCTGCAGATCAACGCCCGCGTGCATGCGCGGGGCGAGGTCTGGCCGCTCGATCCCTGGGCGGCGGCGGACTGGGCCGCGCAGTTCCTGCGCACCAATTACGAGCGGAGCGGCGACTGGGCGGAGGTGCTGCGGCGCTGGCACGGCGCCTCACCGAGCAATGTCGCGACCTATGTCTGCCGCGTGCGCGGCAAGATCGAGGCGGTGGAGCCCAACAGCACCATCTTCGCCAATCGCGGCTGCGGCACCTCTCAGCTCGCGCGGCTGCGCCGCAACGGCGCCCAGCACCTGGAGCTGGCCGAGGCTCGCTGATCCGTTCCTGCGCCGCGCTTGCTGCGCGGCGCGGCGCTCCGGCAAGCTCATGGCCGAGCCGGCGCCGCCGCGAGGGCAGGCGCGGCCGGAGGGAGCGCCATGATTCATCGCCGCGGGCTTTTGGCCCTGCCTGCCGCCCTGGCCGCTGCGCCCGTCCTGGCGCAGGGCGGCTTTCCCGACCGCCCGCTGCGTTACATCGTGCCCTTCCCACCCGGTGGCCTCACCGACATCATGGCCCGCCTGGTCGCGGAGCGGCTCGCCGCCCATTGGGACCGGCCGGTGGTCGTGGAGAACCGCGCCGGCGGCAATGCCATGATCGGCGCCGAGGCGGTGGCTCGCGCCGCACCTGACGGGCACACGCTGCTCGCCATGACCATGACCCATACGGTCAATGTCGCGCTGTTCCCGAACGCCCCCTATGACCTGCTGCGCGACCTCGCCGCGGTCTCCGTCATCGGCTCGCTGCCGCTCGTGGTCTGCGTCGGGGCGGAGAGCCCGGCGCGCGACCTCGCGGGGTTGGCCGCCATGGCGCGGACGCAGCGGGTCAGCGCCGCCTCCTCCGGCAATGGCACGCCGCCGCATCTCGGGCTCGAGCTGTTCCGCCGCGCGGCCGCGGCCGGGGAGGGGCTTTTGCATGTGCCCTATCGCGGCGGCGCGCCGGCGATCACCGACCTGGTCGCGGGCCATGTGCAGATGGTGGTCGGCAACCTGCCGGAGGTGCTGGCGCAGATCCGTGCTGGACGGCTGCGGGCTCTGGCCGTCACCGCGGAACGGCGCCACGGGCTGATCCCCGAGGTGCCGACGACGGCCGAGGCAGGCATGCCGGCGCTGGTGATCGGCAACTGGACCGGGATGATGGTGCCGGCCGCGACGCCGGCGCCGGTGCGCGGCGCGATCGCCGGCGCCGTGCAGGCGGCACTCCGCGATCCAGGGCTGCGCGCCCGCGCCGAAGATGGCGGATTCGAGCTGCTCGGCTGGGACGAGCAGCGCAGCGCCCGCTTCATGCAGGACGAGGTTCGACGCTGGGCGACGCTGGTGACGGAGGCCGGAATCCGGCCGGATTAATTCGCGCCGTCATGACCGCGAGCGGTATCCAGGCGCAGTAGCGCAGGCCGTTTCCCCGGGGCAGGCATCGTCTGCCCCGGGATTGGGGCCCGCTTCAGTAGACCACGACGGAGCGGATGCTTTCGCCCTTCTCCATCAGCTCGAACCCGCGGTTGATCTCCTCGAGCGGCATGGTGTGGGTGATCAGGCTGTCGATCTCGATCTTCCCCTCCATGTACCAGTCAACGATCCGCGGCACGTCGGTGCGGCCGCGCGCGCCGCCGAAGGCGGTGCCGCGCCAGTTGCGGCCGGTGACGAGCTGGAAGGGGCGGGTGCTGATCTCCTGCCCGGCCGCCGCGACGCCGATGATGATGCTCTCGCCCCAGCCGCGATGGGTGCATTCCAGCGCTTGGCGCATGACGTTCACATTGCCGATGCATTCGAAGGAGAAGTCGGCGCCGCCGCCCGTGAGGTCGACGATCGCCTGCACCACCTTGTCCACGCCGATCTCGCTCGGATTGATGAAGTCGGTCATGCCGAATTTTTTCGCCATCGGCACGCGGGCGGGGTTGAGGTCGACGCCGATGATCTTGTCGGCGCCGACCATGCGCGCCGCTTGCAAGACATTGAGGCCGATGCCGCCGAGCCCGAAGACCGCGACATTGGCGCCGGGCCAGACCTTGGCGGTGTTGATGACGGCGCCGATACCGGTCGTCACCCCGCAGCCGATATAGCAGATCTTGTCGAAGGGCGCGTCTTCGCGGACTTTCGCCAGCGCGATCTCCGGCAGGATGGTGAAGTTCGCGAAGGTCGAGCAGCCCATGTAGTGGAAGACGGTGCCCTGATCGCAGGAGAAGCGGCTGGTGCCGTCCGGCATCACGCCGCGGCCCTGCGTCGCGCGGATCGCGGTGCAGAGGTTGGAGCGGCGGGAGAGGCAGGTTTTGCATTGCCGGCATTCCGGCGTGTAGAGCGGGATCACGTGGTCGCCCGGCTTCAGCGAGGTGACGCCGGCGCCGACCTCCCGCACCACGCCGGCGCCTTCATGGCCGAGGATCGCGGGGAAGATGCCCTCGGGGTCCTTGCCGGAGAGGGTGTACTGGTCGGTGTGGCAGATGCCGGTCGCCATCACCTCGACCAGCACCTCGCCCGGCTGCGGCCCACCGATCTCGATGGTCTCGACGGAAAGCGGCTTGCCGGCGGCCCAGGCGACGGCGGCGCGTGTCTTCATGGCGGATCCCTCTTGTCGGTCTGGCGACTGCACGCGGAGCGCGACCTTCGCCGCATCCCGCATACTTGCGTCGGGTATGAACGACGTCGGGGATCCCGATCAAGCATGTGCCGAACGTCACTCGACGCGGATCGCGGTCCGTTCGTCGGCGCACGGCACTATTGCGGTGCAGGCATCGCGGCAGTACGTTGCCGTTGCGTTCCAATAAGGCGCATTCAGGAGACGTTCCCATGCTGCTTCCCTCCCGCCGCCTCCTCGGTGCGGCCCTGGCCGTCGCCGCGATTGCGCCTGCCTCCGCGCAGTCGCCGGCTGTCACGCTGTTCCAGGTGGTCGGCCCGCGCGACACCGTGACCATCGGCCTGACCACGGCCGAGCTCGATGCGCTGGGCCAGGGCCCGACCGTGGACCGCATCGGCCGTGCCCTGGCGGCGAACGGCCAGATCAGCGCGTGGCGCTACACGGTCGGCCGCGCGCAGGACGGCAGCACCCGCTACGCCGCCAATGGCCGCGTCTCCATCATGCGCAACGACACACTGCGCATCGAAGCTTATACGGCGGCGCTGCCAGTGGTTCCACCGGCAGCGCAGTAGTCTTGTCCTCAGGCGCCGGCGTGCGCATCCGTGCGCTTGGCTTGCGCGCTGTCAGGGCGCCGGCGCGGCTGTTGGTCGCGCGCGGGCCGTATTCGCGGCTCGGTCTGGATCGGCTGCGCCTCGCAGCCCGGCCTTTCTGGTGGCGGCCTGCGGCCGCGTGGCTAGAGCGTGACGACCTGAGGCGGAATCGCCGAAAGGTCTGAATCACGCGATCGAACAAGGTCCTGGAGCATGATGCGTGAGCACTTGCGAACGCATCATGCTCTAGGTCAGCAATCTGACCAGCCAAAGTGATAATCCCGGCGCCATCACGCAGATCATCAAGCGGATCAGGTCTGCGACGAGGAATGGCAACACGCCGCGATAGGTGGCGGCGATCGGCACGTCGCGCGCCAGGCCGGAGACGACGAAGACGTTCAGCCCGATCGGCGGCGCCGTCAGGCCGATGCCGACCACGGCCAGCACCAGGATGCCGAACCAGATCGCCGTCTCCTCCGGCGTCAGGCCGAAATCGAGCGCGGTGATCACCGGGAAGAACACCGGCAAAGTCAGCAGGATCATCGCCAACTCGTCCATGACGGCGCCGAGCACGATGTAAGCGAACAGCAGCAGCGCCAGCACGCCATAGGCGGGGTAGCCCTGCTCGGTGATCCAGACCGCCAGCAGGTCCGGTGCCTGGGACAGCGCCAGGAAGGCATTGAACACTTCGGCGCCCAGCAGGATTGCGAAGATCATCGCGGTGGTCTCGGCTGTCGCCAGCAGCGCCTCCCGGATCGCACTGCCGGGAAGCGTCCGGCGCGCGAGACCGACCGCGAGCACCGCGACGCAGCCGATGCCGGCACTCTCGGTCGGCGTGAAGACGCCGCCATAGATGCCGCCGACCACGACCAGCGCAATCAGCAGCACCGGGATCACGTTGCGGAACGCGGCGCGCCGCTCGGCGGCGTCGATCGGCGCGGCCGGCGGCATGTCCCCAGGCCGCAGCCGCGACAGGATCGCGATCGTCGCGATGTAGAGCGCGGTCGCGAGCAGGCCCGGCAGCAGCGCCGCCATGAACAGCTTGGCGATGTTCTGCTCGGTGCTGATCGCATAGACGACCAAGATCACCGAAGGTGGGATCAGGATGCCGAGCGTGCCGCCGACCGCGATGACGCCGGAGGCGAAGCCCGGCGCGTAGCGATGGCGGCGAAGCTCCGGCAGCGCGGCACGGCCGAAGGTCGCGGTGGTCGCGACCGAGCTGCCGCAGACCGCGCCGAAGCAGGCGCAGGCGCCGATCACCCCCATCGCGAGCCCGCCGCGCCGGTGGCCGATCAAGGCGCTTGCCGCCGTGAACAGGTCCCGCGCCAGGCCGCCGCGCTCCGCCAGCGCACCCATGAGGATAAACAGCGGAATGACCGAGAGCGTGTAGTTCGCGAACAGGAAATAGGGCGTGCTCTTCAGGTACTGCAGCAGCGCCGCGGTATCGAGGATGTGGACATAGCCGGCGGCGCCGGCGAGCAGCATCGCGAGGCCGATCGGCGCGCGCAGCGCGATCAGTCCGAGCAGCACGGCGAAGCCGGTGCTGGCGACCAGGAATTCATCGGCCATTAGGCGCGCCCGCGCAGCAGGCGCCCGGCCCAGAGCAGGGCCGCGAGCGCGGTCACCGCGAAGCAGAGCGCGCCGAAGCCGACCGCCCAGAAGATCGGTACTCCGAGCATACCCATGGTCAGGCTGTGGTCGCGCAGCGCCTCCTTCGCGCCGACCGCGCCGCGCCAGGCGAGAAGCGCGATGGTCGCGGCCCAGGCGAGGGACCAGAAGGCGTCGAGCAGCTCATTCGCGCGCCGCGGCAGCCAGGTGGTGACGCTGTCCACGATGATGTTGGCGCGCGCGAAGGTGCCATGGGCGAAGAAGCCGAACACCGCGACACCGGCACCGAGCGAGACCAGCTCCACGTCGCCACGCACCGGCTGTGAGGTGAGCCAGCGCAGCAGTACCGAGACCAGCGTCAGCACTGCGACAGCGACCAGCACCGCTCCGCCGGCGAGCGCCAGCGCCCGGGAGGCACGCGCGATGCCGCCGCTCACGCGCCGCGCGCGAGCGCGGTGCGCGCTTCCTCCAGCAAGGCGCCACCATCGATGCCGCGTTCGCGCATCTGCGCGAGCCAGGTGTCGATGACAGGTTGCGTCGCGCGCTGCCAGCGCGCGCGTTCCTCGGTCGTGATCTCGATGATGGCATTGCCGCGGCGGCGCGCCGCCTCCGCCACCACCGGCCCCTGCTCGTCCCAGACCCGCGCCGCGAGCTGGGAGCCGACATCGCCGCTATTGGCGTCGAGCGCCCGCTTCGCCTCCGGCGACAGCGCCGCATATTTCGCGGGGTTCATCACGAGCAGCATGGAAGCGACATAGAGGGTCGGGCTGCCCGGGATCTCCGTGTGGTGGCGCACCATTTCCTGCAGGCGGATCGAGGGCACCACCTCCCACGGCACCACGGCGCCGTCGATGACGCCCTGGCTGAGGGCTTCCGGCACCTGCGGCACCGGCAGGCCGACCGGCGCGGCGCCGAGGGCGCGCAGCGCCTCCCCCGCCTGGCGTGTCGGGAAGCGGAGCTTGAGGCCACGCAGGTCCTCGAGCGTCTTCACCTCGCGCTTGGCATGAATGAGGCCGCCGTCATGGCTCCAGGCGCAGATCACATGGACGTCACGGAACTCCTCCGCGATCGGGCCGGAGACCAGCGCCTGGGTCGCGCGGGCATTCGGCGCGGCACGGCGGTCCGCGACGAAGGGCAGCTCGAATACCTCGATGCGCGGGAAGCGGCCGGGGGTATAGCCAGGCAGGGTCCAGGCGATGTCCACGACCCCATCCCGTGCCTGGTCATAGAGCTGCGGCGGCGCGCCGCCCAACTGCATTGCGGGAAAGATCTGGATGCGGATGCGGTTGCCGCTGTCATCCTGCACCTTGCGCGCCCATGGCTGCAGGAAATGCCGGTGCACATTGGAGACGGCGGGAAGGAAGTGATGCAGCCTGAGCGTCACCTCCTGCGCACGCAGCGCGGCAGGACGCAGCAGCACCGGCGCCGCGAGCGCGGAGCCGAGCAGGGTGCGGCGCATGGTCATCATGTTTCCCCCAGGAAGCCGTCCGGCGGAGGGTAATGCAAACCCGCAGGTGGATGCGAGGGCGCCGTCCCTTCCGCTCCCTACCGGGGCTACGCCCCCGGAACCGGTGGCTACAGGGCGTCCAGCAGGGTGGCCGCCTTTGCCGCCACCACCTGCGGCGTATCGCCCGGCTTGTAGAGCGCGGAGCCGATGCCGAAGCCGGCAGCGCCGGCGGCGCGCCAGGCCGGGATCGTCATCGCGTCCATGCCGCCGACCGGCAGCACCGGCGTGCCCTTCGGCAGCACCGCCAGCAGCGCGCGCAGCACGGCGGGCGAGGCGGCCTCAGCCGGGAAGAGCTTCAGCCCATCGGCGCCGGCGGCGAGCAGTGCGAAGGCCTCGCCGGGGGTGAAGAAGCCGGGAACGGCGATGAGGCCCTGCGCCTTGGCAGCGCGGACGATGGCGGGGTCGGCATGCGGGGTGACGATCAAGCGGCCCCCGGCCGCCGCGACCGCCGCCACCTCCTGCTCCGTCGTCACGGTGCCGGCGCCGATCAGCGCGCGGTCGCCATAGCGCCGGGCGAGGGTCGCGATGCTCGCCATCGGGTTCGGGGAATTGAGCGGCACCTCGATGACGCTGAAGCCGCCGCCGGCCAGCGCGGCACCGACACCCTCCGCCTCCTCCGGATGGATGCCACGCAGGATGGCGACCAGCGGGCAGCGCGCCAGCGCTTCAACGAGCGCGCTCATGCCGGCAGCATGCCGAGCTGACGGCCGATCACGGTGAGCCCCTCCGCCGCCAGGTCGGCGCCGGCGCTTTCATTCGGTATGTCCCAGGAATCGAGGGCTGCGGCGTATAGCCGGGCAAGATGGTCGGCGCCGGCAATGACAATCGGCGGCGCAACGCCCAGCTCCAGCACCGCGGTCACCTCGCGCCCGATCAGCAGGCCGGAGAGGAAGCCCGCCCCCTCCCGCTGCTCGATCTCGCCCATCAGGCTGCGGGTCCGCAGGCCGAAGATCTGGTGCAGCAGCCCGCCCGAGCGCTTCGACTGCGCGAGGCCTGCGGCGAAGCCGGGCGGGATGCCTTGGCCGAGCGGCGCATCCTCCAGGCTGTGGCGCAGGATGGTGTGGCGGGAGAGGGCGGCGAAGACCTCCCCCGTCATGTGGGTCGCGAAGCCCTGGATGCGTCCGTCGGCGACGCGGGCCCATTTCGCATGGGTGCCGGGGGAGCAGAGCGTCGCCTCCCGTGCGCCGATGCGGGCCAGCAGCGCGACCAGCTTCGTCTCCTCGCCCCGCATCACCTCCGGCACGCCATCGGCATCGCGGCAGGTGAGGCCCGGGACCAGCATGGCGCTGATACCCGTGATCGGCAGCGGCACGGCGGCGGCGGCGATCTCGGCGGGGCCAGCCGGGCAGGGGAGGTAGGGCGCTTCCACCCAGCCCTGGCGGCTGCCGACCATGCCGCAGAGCAAGGCCTGCTTCTCTCCATCCGCGACCCAGTCGCCGGTCGCGGCGGCGAAGGCAGCCTGGAAGCCGCCTTCCGGCAGGGCGGTGATGCCATGCGGCGTCTCCCGCCGCGCCAGCACGCCGCCATCGGGCGCGAAGCGCCAGGCACGCAGGCTGGAGGTGCCCCAGTCGAGACCGATCATGGCGCCGTCTCCCGTTGCGATCCGCGTCCGGCTGGCTCATCCGTGCCGGACCCAGCCTCAGATTGTCCGCGAAGACGATGCCGAGGCAACGGCGGAGCGCTGGAAGCCGCCGCTTGTCGCTTCACCGCAAGCGGAGCGCGACGCTTTCCGCATGCGCAGTCAGGCCCTCGGCACGGGCGAGCGCGACCGCGGCCGGCCCGACCTTGCCGAGCGCGGCCCGGTCGGCCTCGACCCAGGTGGTGCGCTTCAGGAAGTCGAAGACCGAAAGGCCCGAGGCGAAGCGCGCGGTGCGGCCGGTCGGCAGCACGTGATTCGGGCCGGCGACATAGTCGCCGACCGCCTCCGGGCAGAAACGGCCGAGGAAGGCGGCGCCGGCATGGCGGATCCGGGCAAAGAGCGCCTGCGGATCCGCGGTCATGATCTGCAGGTGCTCGGGCGACAGCAGGTTCGCGAGTGCTGCGGCCTCCGCCATGTCGCGGACCAGGATGACGGCGCCGTGGCGGCGCCAGCTCTCGCCCGCGATCGGGGCCCGGGGCAGCGTCGGCAGCGCGGCGGTGACCGCAGCGGCCACGGCATCGGCGAAGCCGGCGTCATTGGTGATCAGGATCGACTGCGCGCTTTCGTCATGCTCGGCCTGGGCGAGCAGGTCCATCGCCACATGCGCGGGGTCGTTCGCCGCATCGGCGATGACAACCACCTCCGATGGGCCGGCGATGGAATCGATGCCGACCCTGCCGAAGACCTGGCGCTTGGCTTCCGCGACATAGGCATTGCCGGGGCCGGCCACGCGATCGACAGGGGCGATGCTCTCGGTGCCCCAGGCCAGCGCCGCAATCGCCTGGGCGCCGCCGACGCGCCAGATCTCGCTGACACCAGCGCGCTGCGCGGCGGCGAGCACCAGCGGGTTGAGTTCGCCGTCCGGGGTCGGCACGCAGATCGCGACCCGCCCGACGCCGGCGACGCGGGCCGGGATGGCGTTCATCAGCACGGAGGACGGGTAGCTCGCCTTGCCGCCGGGCACATAGAGCCCGACGGCGTCGAGCGCGCCCCATCGCAGGCCGAGCTTCAGCCCCGCCGCGTCGTGCAACGCGATGTCCTTCGGCATCTGGGCGGCATGGAAGGCCTCGATGCGGCTGGCCGCGAGGTCCAGAGCCTCCATCAAATCGGGCGCGACCGCGGCGGTGCCCGCGGCGATCTCGGCCTCGGTGACGTGCAGTGCCCCCGCATCGCGCGGCGTCCAGCGGTCGAAGCGGGTGGTGAGTTCCACCAGCGCCGCGTCGCCACGTGCGCGGACATCCGCGATGATGGCGGCGACGGCGGCATCGACGCGCGCGGTCGTCTCCCGTGCATCATCGAGCAGCGCGGCGAAATCAGCCTCGAAATCACCCGCGCTGGTGTCGAGGCGCTTCATAGCCCGGCGGTCTCGGCGAGCGCGGCGCGGAAGCGCGCGATCCAGGCGCCGATAGCCTCTGGCCGCGTCTTGAGCGCGGTGCGGTTGACGATGAGGCGGGAGGTGACGGGTGCGATCACCTCGGTCTCCACCAGGCCATTCGCCTTGAGCGTGGAGCCGGTCTGCACGAGGTCGACGATCAGCTTCGCGAGGCCAAGCGAGGGGGCGAGCTCCATCGCGCCGTTCAGGTGCACGATCTCCGCCTGGATGCCGCGCTGGGCGAAATGGCGCTGGGCGATGTTCGGGTACTTGGTTGCGACGGTGACGCGCGACCAGCGGGCGGTGTCCTCGTCCGGCTCGCGCGGCGTCGGTTCCGCGATCGAGACGCGGCAGCGGCCGATGCCGAGGTCGAGCGGTGCGTAGATCTCCGCGTAGTCGAATTCCATCAGCACGTCGGCGCCGCAGATGCCGATCTGCGCCGCGCCATGGGCCACGAAGGTCGCGACGTCGAAAGGCCGCACGCGGACCACGTCGAGCGCGGGATCATTGGTCGGGAAGCGCAGCCGCCGGCTGTCCTCATCGGCGTAGTCGGTGGCCGGCACGATGCCGGCGCGGTCCAGCACCGGGCCGACCTCGGAGAGGATGCGGCCCTTGGGCAAGGCGAGGATGACCGGCGCGGCATCGGCCGGCGTCGCAGGGGTGAGGGGGCTCGGCATATCCATGGGTCAGCCCGAAAGCCGCGCCACGTCGGCGCCGACGGCGGCCAGCTTCGCCTCGATCCGCTCATAACCGCGGTCAAGGTGGTAGACGCGGTTGACGACGGTATCGCCCTTCGCCGCCAGCCCCGCGAGGATGAGCGAGACCGAGGCGCGGAGGTCGGTCGCCATCACCGGCGCGCCCGAGAGCCGGGCCACGCCGCGCACGATCGCGGAGGAGCCGTGCACGTTGATGCGGGCGCCCATGCGGTTGAGCTCCGGCACATGCATGAAGCGGTTCTCGAAGATCGTCTCGGTGAGCATCGCCGCACCCTCGGCCACGCACATCAGCGCCATGAACTGCGCCTGCATGTCGGTGGCGAAGCCGGGGAAAGGCTCGGTCGAGACGTCGGTGCCGTGCAGGCCGTTGAGGCGGCTGACCATCAGGCCATCGGCATGCTCGCGCACATCGACGCCGGCATCGCGCAGCACCCGGGTGACGGCACCGAGATGATCGAGCCTGGCGCCTTCCAGGATCAGCGAACCGCCGGTGATGGCGGCGGCACAGGCGAAGGTGCCGGCCTCGATGCGGTCGGGGATGATGCCGTGCGTCGCGCCGGAGAGGCGGGTGCTGCCGCGGATGCGCAGCCGATCGCTGCCGATGCCCTCGACATCGGCGCCCATCGCCATCAGGCAGCGCGCGAGGTCGCCGATCTCGGGCTCGCGCGCGGCGTTGACCAGCTCGGTCTCGCCATCGGCGAGCGCTGCCGCCATCAGCAGGTTCTCGGTGGCCCCGACCGAGACCTGCGGGAAGATGATGCGCGTGCCCTTGAGGCCGCCATCGGGGGCCTCGGCCTCGATATAGCCGCTCTCGACCGTGATGGTGGCGCCCATCGCCTCCAGCCCCTTCAGGTGCAGGTCAACGGGACGGGTGCCGATGGCGCAGCCACCGGGCAGCGAGACGCGGGCGCGGCCGTATTTCGCGGTGAGCGGGCCGAGCACGAGGACCGAGGCCCGCATCTTGCGCACCAGATCATAGGGCGCTTCGAGGTTGGTGGCGCGGCCGGCGAGCGTCAGGGTCCGGCGCGCCTTGTCATGCTCGACGGTCAGGCCGTGCTGGGCGATCAGCTTGCCCATGGTCTCGACATCGGCGAGGTCGGGCGTGTTGGTCAGCACCAGCGGCTCATCGGTGAGCAGCGCGCAGGCGATCAGCGGCAGCGCGGCGTTCTTGGCGCCGGAGACCGGGATGCGCCCTTCGAGGCGGCGGCCGCCGCGGATGCGGATGCGGTCCATCGGTCGGTCCTAGAGCTTGGGCAGCGACACGCCGCGCTGCCCCATGTATTTGCCGGCGCGGTCCGCGTAGCTGACCTCGGGCGGGCTCTCGCCCTTGAGGAACAGGAACTGGCAGATGCCTTCGTTGGCATAGACCTTGGCGGGCAGCGGCGTGGTGTTGCTGATCTCGATCGTCACCTGGCCTTCCCATTCCGGCTCCAGCGGCGTGACGTTCACGATCAGGCCGCAGCGGGCATAGGTGGATTTGCCGAGGCAGATGACCAGCACGTCCCGCGGGATGCGGAAATACTCGACGGTATGGGCCAGCGCGAAGGAGTTGGGCGGGATGATGCAGACCGGGCCCTGGCGGGTGACGAATCCGGCGTCCGAGAACTGCTTCGGGTCGACGACGGCGTTGTCGACATTGGTGAAGATCTTGAACTCGTCGGCGACCCGGCTGTCATAGCCATAGGAGGAGAGGCCGTAGCTGATCACCCCTTCGCGCCGCTGGCTTTCGACGAAGGGGTCGATCATGCCGTGATCCTTCGCCATGCGGCGGATCCAGCTGTCGGGCATGATGGCCATGGGGCGCCTCGGGCAAGCCGTGTTGCGGTGCGGCCGGGCTTAGCCGGTCGGGTCGCGTGGGGCAACCGGCACGGAGGGCGGGGCGGGGTCGCCTTCGGCGGAGGGGGCTGGGGCGGCCGCGCGGGCGCGGGCCTGGGCCTTGCGTTTGCGCAGATTCTCACGAAGCGCGGCGGCCTCGCGCGCGGCGCGCTCGGCCTCGCTGGCGGTGCGGGGCTTGTCCTGGGTCATGGCGGGGTTCTGCACCCGGGCCGGGGAAGGGGCAATCGCATTGAGGCAGCGGGCGGGCTGAACCAGCCCGGCCGGGACTCTATCGGCTGGCCCAGACCAGGGCCACGCCGACCACCGCGCCGAACCAGCCGAGGACGAGCAGGGCATCGTTCAGGCGCGACCATGACAGCACGCGGCGTTGCAACTCCTGGCCCTGTGCGTCGGGCGAGGCGTCGTAGCCGATGAACCGGAAGGCCCGGAGGACCCATGGCCGATCGAGGCCCAGCTTGCGCAGCCCCCACCCCAGCCAGGCCCCGATGAGCAGGTCCCGCAGAAGGCTGGTGATTCGCTGCAGGCCGCTGATCTTCATCGCACACGAGCTGACGACCGCGAGGATGAGCCCGGACCAGAAGAGCCAGGATCTCGAGGCATCACTCGGCGCATCACCCAGCATGGCGCCTGCCCCGTAGGCGACCGCGATGAAGAGTCCCACGCTGACGAGCCAATGCATGATTCCACCACCCCGCCGATGAGCCAGCATGAGGCTGCGCGCCGGGCGCCCATCCTCACCTTCCGTGCGCGGAAGCCGCGGACGCGCCACCGGTCAGCCTCGATGGTTACGGTATGATTTTGAATTGATCGACTGTCGAGAGTGCCACTTGCGCGATGGCGTCCCGCTGACGTGCGTCCTGCCGGTCCAGCCCGGTCTGGACGGCGTGGATCATCGGCGAAAGGGAGGCACCGGAGAGCCCGGTCGATGCCGGGGAAGGATGGTGCTGCCAGAGAGGATTGAACTCTCGACCTCTCCCTTACCAAGGGAGTGCTCTACCACTGAGCTACGGCAGCGTCCTGGTGCGGCGCGCTTCCTACCCGCTCCCCCAGGCCCCCGCAACCCCTTCCGCCGTCCGCCTGCGCCGTCCCGGGAAGAGGCCGATGCGTGGTGCTGGCGTCGGCTTTCAATGCTCTTGATTTGTTCTTATACTTGGGCGAGTTGCCCGGACGGGAGAGGAGTACCGGGAAGCTCTGCCCCAGGACATGCCGGTTTCCGAGTGAAGGCAGGGTGGCGAGACACGCGGCACCAAAGTCACGCCAACCTGACGAGCCTTGGCACCTGTTCGGGTGATTCCCATCCGAACATCATCTGCTCTAGCCTGGCCAAACGGCATCTCGACCCTTGATCCCGGAAAACTGCCAGCGGCTCGCCGTGAGTGCAGGATGGCGAAGGGGCCAGCCATGACGCGGCGTATCGACCCGTCCTGGGTCGTCTTCGTGAGCATCGAGAATCCCGAGCACGACCGCTGTGTCGATCTGTTCCGCCGGTCGGATGCGAGTTTCGGCTTCGAGGAATTCCGGCGCGATGCCGAGGACGCCGGGCGCTGGACGCCGGTGGGGTCCTTCGCCGGCGCTGCCTATGGCAGCGCCGATCTGGCCTATGCGGCCGCCGAGCGCGTGGTGCCCTGGCTGGCCGAGGTGCTCGCCGCCGATCCCTCTCTGCGGAAACGACCCATCTGACGCCCGCCGCCACTGGGTGGCCGGGTGCAGGGCCGCGCCAGTTATCCCCGGCCATACAATGCGTTCATCTTACGCTTCGGCGGGCCTGCGGCCTCGACATGCGAATGCGTTGCAACTACATCCGCGCCGCACCGCACGCAGGAGAGGCCCATGGCCCAGGACCCGCCTGGCACTGAGGATGGGCTTTGCCGGCTGAGCGAGATGGGGCGCGGCCAGCGCGGCATCGTCGCTGGGTTGCACCCGGACGGTCATGAGGATCACGGCGTCGGCGCCGAGGAGATGGAACGGCGGCTGCTGGAGATGGGCTTTGTCGAAGGCGCGCGCCTCGCGGTGCTGATGGAGGGGCTGATCGGCCGCGACCCGATCGCGGTGTCGCTTGACGAGATGCGGGTCGCGCTCCGCCGGCGGGAGGCGCGGGCGGTGCTGGTGCGGCGGGACCGCTGATGGACGCGCTCGCGCCCCGCACCCGGCCGTTGCGCCTGGCGCTGCTCGGCAATCCCAATTGCGGCAAGACCGCGCTGTTCAATGCGCTGACCGGCGCGCGGCAGAAGGTCGCGAACTATGCCGGCGTGACGGTCGAGCGGAAGACCGGCGCCGTCGCGCTGCCCTCTGGCGCGCGTGCCCTGCTGGTCGACCTGCCCGGTACCTACAGCCTGCGCGCCCGCAGCCCGGATGAGGAGGTGACGCGCGACGTGGTGCTGGGTGCCAGGGCGGACGAGCCCGCGCCCGACGCGCTGATCGCGGTCGCGGACGCGACCAACCTGCGCATGGCGCTGCGCCTGCTGCTGGAGCTGAAGGCGACCGGCCGGCCACTCGTGCTGGCGCTCAACATGGTGGATATCGCCGAACGGCAGGGCCTGCGCATCGATCGCGCGGCACTGTCGCGGGAACTCGGCATGCCCGTGGTGGACACGGTCGCGGTCAGGCGCCGTGGCCTCGATGCGCTGCTGGAGGCGGCGGAGCAGGCGGCGCTTGCCGCGCCGGCGCCGGCCGGCTGGCGGCCGGCCTCGGCCGAGGCTCTGCGCAGCCTGCACGCCGAGGCGGCGCGCATCCATCGCCTGGCGGTGCGGCCGCCGGAGCGGCCGGACACCTGGACCGGGCGGATCGACGCGGTGCTGCTGCACCCGGTCGCCGGCACCTTGATCCTGCTCGTCATCCTGTTCCTGATGTTCCAGGCGGTCTTCGCCTGGGCCCAGCCGCTGATGGACGCGATCGATGCCGGCTTCGGCGCGCTTGGCGGGCTGGTGAAGGCCACCCTGCCAGACGGGCTGCTGCGCAGCCTGATCGCCGACGGGATCATCGCCGGCGTCGGCTCCGTGCTGGTCTTCCTGCCGCAGATCGTCATCCTCTTCCTGTTCATCATCCTGCTCGAAGACTTCGGCTACATGGCGCGTGCGGCCTTCCTGATGGACCGCATGCTCGGCGTCGCTGGGCTGCACGGGCGCGCCTTCATCCCGCTGCTGTCGAGCTTCGCCTGCGCCATTCCGGGCATCATGTCGGCGCGCGTGATCGACAGCCGGCACGATCGCCTGACGACGATCCTGGTCGCGCCGCTGATGACCTGCTCCGCGCGCATCCCGGTCTACACGCTGATCATCGCGGCCTTCATCCCGGACCGGCAGGTCTGGGGCGTCATCGGCCTGCAGGGGCTGGTGATGTTCGGCCTCTACGCCGCCGGCATTGCCTTCGCGCTGATCGCGGCCACGGTCATCCGGCGCGTCTTCTGGCGGAGCGCGGCGCAGCCCTTCCTGATGGAACTGCCCTCCTACAAGCTGCCGAGCCTGCGCAACGTCGCGCAGAACGTGCTGCTGCGGGCGCAGATCTTCCTCCGCCGTGCCGGCACCATCATCCTCGCGATGATGATCCTGATCTGGTTCCTCTCCTCCTTCCCCGGCGCGCCGGAAGGGGCCACGGACCCGGCCATCGACTACAGCATCGCCGGGCGCATCGGCCATGCGATCGAGCCGGTGCTGGCGCCGATCGGCTTCAACTGGCAGATCGGCGTCGCGCTGATCCCGGGGATGGCGGCGCGCGAGGTCTCGGTCGGCGCGCTCGGCACCGTCTATGCCGTGGCGGCGGAAGGCGATGAGGTCGCGGCCGCGCTTTCTCCGACGCTCGCTTCGCATTGGTCGATGGCGACGGCGCTCGCTTTCCTCGCCTGGTTCGTCTTCGCGCCGCAATGCGCCTCGACGCTCGCGGTGGTGAAGCGGGAGACCAATAGCTGGCTGTGGCCCGGGGTGATGTTCGCCTACATGATCACGCTCGCTTATCTGGCGGCGCTGATCACCTATCGCGTGGCGCTGGCGCTTGGGGGCGGGTGAGGATGGGTGCGGTCCTGCAGGGCGCGGTCGTCGCGCTGGCGGTGGCGGGTGCCGGCGCCTTCCTGCTGCGCCGCTACTGGCCGAAGCGCCCGGGCTGCGGCCCTGCCGAGGGCGGCGGCTGCCATTGCGGCCGGGATGACCGATCGGCGTGAGCCGCCCTCCGGCCCGTCGCGGGGGCGTGATGCGCTGCCGACGTGGCGCGAACCCATATTCACAGCGGCGAGGCGGACCGCCTCGGCACCCGTCCCGGCAGGGGCGGGCGTCGTCGGCGCCATCCTCCGGATGCGCGGGGCGCCTGCTGTCCCGGACCCCTCATCGCCGCGCTCCCCGGCACGCTCCCGACCGGCGCGCGGCGCGGCGCCACGGGAGCGTCGGATCAGGAGATGTGCCGTGCTTGTCCGCGACCTCATGACCACGAGCAACATTTCGGTCGCGCCCTCCGTCCCGGTTGCCGACATCGTGCGGCTGCTGGCTGATCGCGGCCTGTCCGGTGTGCCGGTCCTCGATGCCGACGGCGCCCTGCTCGGCATGGTCACGGAGACCGACCTGCTCAGACGGCTCGCGATCGCCGACGAACCGAAGCCCGGCTGGTTCCGGCGGCTGTTCGCCGATCAGGACGAGGCGGCCGAGCGCTATGCGCGCGCCCATGGCGCGACGGCGGGGGATGTGATGACCACCGAGCTCATCACCGTCGAGGAGGACAGCAGCGTCGAGCACGCCGCCCATCTGCTCGAGGAGCACAAGGTGCGGCGCCTGCCGGTGCTGCGCGAGGGACGGCTGGTGGGCATGGTCTCGCGCGGCGACCTGCTACGCGCCCTGTTCCCGCCCGCGGTGGCCACGGCGGCCGCCCCATCATCGGATGACGCGATCCGGACGGCGATCGAGGCCGAGATGCGGCGTCAGGCCTGGGCCGACACGCCATTCCTGTCGATCGGCGTCCAGGACGGGGTGGTGGAGCTGCATGGCTTCCACCGCTCGCCCGCCACGCGCCGGGCCCTGTCCGCCCTGATCGCAGAAATCCCCGGCGTCGTCCGTATTGACGATCGCGCCGTGGAGCGGCCGCCGGTCGGTATGATGGCGCGCTGAGCGCGCGGCGGCGCGCCCGTCGGGACAGGGAGCGCCGCCAGCGCCGCCGGGGTGGTTCTTGATCTGTTCGGCCGGCCCCGCCACTTTGGTCGCGATGACCATCCCCTATACCGGCAGCCTTTTCGCGCCGCGGTCGGACATGCCGGCGGAGGCGATCATCCGGCCTTTCCTGCAACGTGCCCCGGTCGACCTGGCCGGCATGGTGGCGGCGCTCGGCATGGGCCTGCGCCTGCAGGCCCGGCTGCCGAAGGCGACCTGGGGGCAGATCAGCCGCGAGATCCGGGGCGGCCGCGAGATCTTCACCATCGAGATCAGCGCCCGCTGCCCGCCGGCGGCACGGCGCTACACCCTGGCGCATGAGCTGGCGCATGCCCTGCTGCACCGATCCATGTTCGAGGATGACGCAGAATACGAGGCCTATCAGGGCAGCGCCCATAAGCGCATGGAACGTCAGGCGGACCGTTTCGCGGCCGATCTCGTGATGCCGGCGCCGTTGGTGCGCGAGGAATTCCGCGCCAACCCATCGCTCGCGCACCTCGTCCGCACCTTCGACGTCTCGGAAGCCGCAATGCGCATCCGGTTGGAGGAGCTCGGCCTTGGGTGAGCGTCCGATGATCGGAGGGCCGAAAGGCCCGGAGATCTGAATCGGACGCTCCACCAAGGCACCCGATGATCGGAGGGCCGAAAGGCCCGGAGATCTGAATCGGACGCTCCACCAAAGCACCCGATGATCGGAGGGCCGAAAGGCCCGGAGATCTGAATCGGACGCTCCACTGACGAGGCTGAGCTTCATCGGTGCTTCAGCTCTTAAAATACCACTGCTCCGGATGCGCGCCCCAGGGCGTGCGGCAATGCTGGGAGATGCCGGTGCGGCCCGGCACATTCTCCAGCCGCTCGCTCACCACCCGCACCCCCATGAAGGCGGGCGAGAGGCCGACCAGGCCGATGCCCCATTGCTGGTCGACCGCGATCTTCCAGACCTCCTTCGCGGTCTCGTTGCGCTGCGCCTGCTGCTGGCCGGTCGCCGCCCGCATCAGCGTGTAGGCGCGCATCATCTCGGGGTCCGGCGGCGGCGAACCGCGCGCCCCGTTCGAGGCGTACCAGGCCGCATAGACATTGCTCATGACGCCGCCGATCGGATCGACTGGCAGCACATAGCGCGGATAGAGATACAGGCTCTCGGTGCCGTTGTTGGTCCAGAGCGCGATCTGGTGCTGGTCGGTCAAGGCGCGGGTGGTCCAGAGGCTGCGCTCCATCACCTTCACATCGGCCGCGATGCCGATGCCGCGCCAGTGTTGCACGATCATTTCGGCCTGCTGCGGCCAGGTTGCTGACAATGTCTGCCCGACCGCGATCTCGATCCTGAGGCGCTGGCCATTGTCACGGCGCAGCCGGAAGCCTTCGCGATCGCGGCGATTGAGCCCGATGCCGTCGAGCAGCCGGTTCGCCTGCGCCGGGTCATGCGTCGACCATCTGCGCCGCCACTCGCCGCCCGGGCTTTCCGGCAGGGTGTCATCCGGGATCACCGAACCCGGTGTTCCGAGCCCGAGCCAGAAGGCCTCGTTGAGCTGCTCGCGCTCGATGCCGAGCGACAGCGCGCGGCGGAAATTCACATTGCGCAGCAGCTCGCCGATCTCGCGGTCCTCGGTATAGGTGAGCGTCGGGAACAGCACGGAATCGGCGCCATTGAAGCCGGGATCGAGATGCACCTTGTAGCGGCTGCGCTGCTGGTTCTCGATGATCACCGGCAGCTTGCCGAGATCGATGAAGCGCTCCTGGTAGTCGTATTCGCCGGCGATCGCGCGCAGGTTCACGACCTCCGGATTCTCGGCCAGGCTCATCTGCACGCGGTCGATATAGGGAAGCTGCTGCCCTTCGATGTCGACCGCGTAGTAGTAGGGGTTGCGCTCCAGCACCCAGAGCTGGGTGTTGATCGGCTGCACCATCCGCCAGGCGCTGAGCGTCGGCAGGTCGCGGTTCAGCCGCCAGTCCGACTTGAACTTGAACAGCTCCACCCAATTGCCGAAGCCCGCCGCGCGCGCCTGCTGGGTCAGCGTCTCGACCGGCGTGTATTTGGGCAGGAAGGGCTTCAGATAGGCGGCCGGCGCGTAGAGGCCGTAGGTCTGGCCCTGGGACTGCAGCCGCGTGCTGCCGCCGCCCACCAGCGTGTCGCCGGCCAGCAGTTGCGGGAACAGGAAATACGGCTCCTCGAACTCGAAGGCGACGGTATGGTCGTCGACCTTCACCATGCGGCCCGGCTTGCCGTTGGAGGCGAGCTCCGGCGCTGGCGCCGGCACCAGGTCGCGATTGGTGTAGAGGTCCTGGAACCAGAACAGCCAGTCATCGGCGGTATGTGGAGATCCATCCGACCAGCGCAGCCCGCGCCGCAGATGCAGCGTGGTGCGCTTGCCATCCTCGCTGACCTCCCAGCCGCGGGCGAGGCAGGGGCGCAGCTGCGTGCCGCTCTCGTCGAAGAAAAGCGGTTTGTCGGCCGACATGATGCGGTTGCCGTTCTCGCTGTCGCCCGGGCCGATGAAGCCGCGCCGCCAGGTGCCGCCATACTTGCCGATGCTGCGCAGCGGCCGGATCACCATCACATCCTGCGGCAGGCGCTGCTCGACCGGCGGCAGGCGGCCGGCGCGCACCTGCTCCGCCAGCATCGGGGCTTCCTTGAATTGCGCGGGCCGCGGCGCGTCGGTCAGGATGGTCGGGCCTTCCAAGGTGCCGATCAGCCCCGAATCCTGGAAGCCGCCGGATGTCTGCGCGGCTGCCGCGCCAGCCCATCCGGCCAGCGCCACAATGCCAAGCTCCCTGCGCCGCATGGCGTTCCCTCCCTTGTGCTTCTTGGGTCAACGGACGCCAGCGAGCTCCAGCTCCCCGGCGCGATGGCAGCTCACGGCGCGCCCATTGCCAGCCGGCATCAGCTCCGGCCGCTCCTGGCGGCAGCGCTCGACGGCGTAGGGGCAGCGCGGGTGGAAAGCGCAGCCGGGCGGCGGGTTCGCGGGATCCGCGACCTCCCCCTGTGCGACCCGGCGGCGGCTCCGCCGCGTCGGATCCGGCGCCGGCACCGCGGCCAACAGCGCTTCGGTATAGGGGTGCAGCGGCGCGCGGTAGAGCGCGTCGGTCGGCGCCACCTCCACGATGCGCCCGACATACATCACGGCCACCCGATCGCTGACATGGCGCACCACGCTGAGGTCATGCGCCACGAACAGCATGGAGAGGCCAAGCCGGTCCTGCAGGTCGAGCAACAGGTTGATGATCTGGGCCTGCACCGAGACATCGAGCGCCGAGACCGGCTCATCCGCCACCACGAGCTTCGGGTTGAGCGCCAGCGCGCGCGCGATGCCGACGCGCTGGCGCTGCCCGCCGGAGAAGGCATGCGGGAAGCGGGTGCGCGCACCCGGCGGCATCTGCACCAGCTCCAGCAGCTCCAGCACCCGATCGCGCCGCTCGGCGGCGGGGACGCCATTGACCTTCAGTGGTTCCGCGATGATGTCGCCCACCATCATGCGCGGGTTGAGCGACGCGTAGGGATCCTGGAAGATCATCTGCATGTGCCGCCTCAGCGGCCGAATTTGCCGCTTCGGCAGCGTCGCGAGATCGACCGCAGCTTCGCCGTCGCCGGTCGCGAAGCGAATGGCGCCGGAAGTCACCGGCAAGGCGCGCAGGATGCAGCGGGAGACGGTGGTCTTGCCGCAGCCGCTCTCGCCGACCAGCGCCAGCGTCTCGCCCTTGGCGATGTGGAAACTGACGCCATCGACCGCGCGCACCCGCCCGACCTCGCGCCGCAACAGCCCCGCGCGGATCGGGTAGTGCTTCTTGAGGTCTTCGACTTCGAGCAGGTTCATGCCGCCTGCTCCCGCGCCTCATCCTTGAAGCAGCTTGCGCCGGCTTCGCCCGATGGCACCGGCCGCGGCCGCTGCTCCATGCAGATGGCGCCGATCCGTTCCGAACAGCGCGGATGATAGGCGCAGCCCGTGGGCCGCGAGCCCGGATGCGGCACCGCGCCGCCGATGGTCGAGAGGCGCTGGCGCGGCGTCGCCAGGATGCTCGGCACCGCGCGCAACAGGGCGCGGGTATAGGGATGGCGCGGGGCCGCGAAGACCTGCTGCACCGGCGCGAATTCCACGACCCGGCCGAGATACATCACCGCGACCTCGTCCGCCATTTCGGCGATCACCCCCATGTCATGGGTGATGAGCATCAGCGCGATGTTTTTCTCCGCTTGCAGGCGCCGCAGCAGCGCCAGGATCTGCGCCTGGGTGGTGACGTCGAGCGCGGTGGTCGGCTCATCGGCGATGACGATCTCGGGATCGCCGGCCAGCGCCATGGCGATGCCGACCCGCTGGCGGAGGCCGCCCGACAGCTCGAAGGGATAGGCGGAGATGCGCGTCTCCGGGCGCGGGATGCCGACCTCGCGCAGCAGCTCGATGGCGCGGTTGCGGGCTTCCTCCTTGGAGACGTCGCTGTGCTGGCGCACCGCTTCGATGATCTGGTTGCCGACGGTGTAGTGGACGCTGAGCGCGGTCATCGGTTCCTGGAAGATCAGTCCGATGCGGCCGCCGCGCACCTCGCGCATGCGCTTCGATTCCGGGTCGAGTGCTGCGAGGTCCACCTCCTGCGGCGTGCCAGGGTCGAGCAGCATGTGCCCGCCGGTGATGCGGCCGGGCCGGTCGACGATGCGCAGGATCGACCGCGCGGTGACGCTCTTGCCGCAACCGCTTTCGCCGACGATGCCGAGGGTGCGGCCGGCGTGCAGGTCGAAGCTGACACCGTCCAGCGCGCGCACCACGCCTTGCTCGCTCTCGAACTGCACGGCGAGGTCGCGGATCGCGAGAGCTGTGCGTTCAGCCATAGGGGTCTGCTGCATCACGCAGCCCGTCTCCGAGGAAGTTGAAGGCCAGGATCACCAGGGTGACCGGCACCGCGGCCGAGAGCAGCCAGGGGGCACCGGCCAGCACCTGGATGTTCTGCGCGTCCTGCAGCAGGATCCCCCAGCTCACCGCCGGCGGCCGCAGCCCGAGGCCGAGGAAGCTCAGTGAGGTCTCGCTGATGATCATCGCCGGCAGCGCAAGGCTAGTCGCGGCGATGACGTGGCTCGCGAAGGAAGGCAGCATGTGGCGGAAGATGATCCGCCCCTGACTGGCGCCGGAGAGTTCGGCCGCGACCACGAAATCTTCCTCCCGCAAGGCCAGGAACCGCCCGCGCACGACGCGCGCCAGGTCGGTCCAGCCAATCAGGGAGATGATGATGGTGATCGCGAAATAGACCTCGATCACGCTCCAGGTGCGGGGCAGCGCGGCGGCCAGGCCCATCCAGAGCGGGATGGTCGGCACCGACCGCAGCAGCTCGATCAAGCGCTGGATCAGGAGGTCCACCCAGCCGCCATAAAGGCCGGAGATGCCGCCCAGCAGCACGCCGAGGAACAGGCTCAAGGTCACGCCGGCGAGGCCGATCGAGAGCGAGACGCGGGTCGCCACCATCATGCGCGAATAGAGGTCGCGCCCGAGCTGGTCGGTGCCGAGCAGGAAGATGCCCTCGCCGGGCCGGCCTCCCTCGATGCCGAAGAGATGGATGTCGGTCTCGATCAGCCCGAGCAGGTTGTAGGTGTAGCCGCGCGTGAAGAGCCGCACCGGCAGCTTGCGCGCGGGATCGGGCGAGTAGCTGAGCTGGAAGGTGCGCGGGTTGCGTACGCCGCGCAGCCCATAGACATGCGGATTGAAGCCGTTCTCGTCGAAGAGGTGGATGCCCTGCGGCGGGATGAAGCTGCGCCGCGCATCGGTCGCGTGCGGATCGCTCGCGGCGAGGAAGTCGGCGAAGATCGCGATGCCGTAGAAGAGGGCGATGACGAAGAGGCTCACCACCGCGAGCTTGTGGCGACGGAATCGCCACCAGGTGAGCTGGAGCTGGGTCGCCTCCGCATAGCGCGCCTCGGCGGCCGCGGCTTTGGGGTCGGAGGCCCGCGGGTCGCTGGCTGGCGGATCGCTGGCGGTGCTGACGCTCATGGATCAGCGTCCCTCCAGCCGGATGCGCGGGTCGATCCACATCAGCAGCAGGTCGGAGATCAGCGTGCCGATGACGGTCATGATGCCGAGCAGCAACACGATGGTGCCGGCCAGGAACATGTCCTGGGCAACCAGCGCCTGCAGCAGCAGCGGCCCCACCGTCGGCAGCCCCAGCACGAGCGAGACGATGATGCTGCCGGAGACGAGATAGGGGAACAGGTAGGCGAGCGAGCTCGCGAAGGGGTTCAGCGCCGCGCGCACCGGGTATTTCAGGATGGCGCGCCGCTCCGTCAGTCCCTTGGCGCGGGCGGTGATGACGTAGGGCTTGCGCAGCTCATCGAGCAGATTGGCGCGCATGATGCGGATGAGCTGCGCGGTGCCGGCCATCGCCAGCACCGCCGCCGGCAGCGGCAGGTGCTTCGCGAGGTCCCAGACGCGCGCCCAGCTCCAGGGCGCCTGCACATATTCGGCCGAGAACAGCCCGCCGACATTGAGCCCGAGATAGCGGAAGCCGAGATACATCAGGATCAGCGCCAGCAGGAAATTCGGGATGGCGAGGCCGATGAAGCCGAGCGTCGTGAACAGATAGTCGCCGAAGGAGTATTGCCGCATCGCGGAGTAGATGCCGATCGGCAGCGCGATCATCCAGGTGAGGAACAACGCCGCGACCGAGACCACCATGGTGAGCCAGAGCCGGTCGCCGATCACCTCCGTCACCGGCCGGCGCCACATCATGGAGACGCCGAAATCCCCTTGCAGGACGCGCCCGATCCAGAAGGCGTATTGCACCACCACGGGCCGGTCGAACCCGTATTCCTGGCGCATCGCCTGGGCCTGCTCGACGGAGACCGAGCTGCCGCTGGCCGCGAGGTTGGCGATATAGGCGTCGACGAAATCGCCCGGCGGCAGGCGGATGATGATGAAGGTGAGCACGGAAATGAACACGCAGGTGAGCAGCGCCAGGCCGAGGCGGCGCAGCAGATAGATCACCATGGGCGTGGGCCGTCCTGCGGCATCACGACGTTTCCTCCGGCCGGTTCGGTCGATGCCGTCCCGTGTCCTTGAGGCATTAGGCCAGCCGATGCCCGGCAAGGCAAGCGGGTGTCCCGCGCGTCGCGCTGCCTTTGCCGTGCTTGGTTGCCACCATTCGTGCGCCGCCCCGTCGCCCGTCACAGGATGAGGAGGAGACCGGTCACCGCCAGTGCCGCGATCCAGATCAGATCGAGATTGATCCATCCGCGACGCAGGAACGCCAATCCCAACCATTCATGGACCAGCCCTGCCACCGCCGCGGTCACGGCCAGCATGGCGCCCGTATGCACGGCCACGGCCGCGAGAGAGACCGGCGCGATGTCCATCGCGGAGGCGCCCTGCGCCGGCGATGTCGGAAGGCACAACGGGATGATGACGGGGATGAGCATCAGGCCGGCGCCATGGCCCGTCGCCATCAGGAAGGACCACAGCCCAAGGCCGACCATGCCGGTCCGCATGCCGACGCGCACGCGATGGCGATGCCCGTAGAGAGCGTAATAGGCGGCCCAGCCCAGCAGCGCGGTCCCGGCGAGCGCATCCAGGACGCGTCGATCCATGACGAGCCCGAGCGTCACGACCGCGACCACGACGGCGGCGATCGAAGCCGCATGCCCGACCGCGATCGGGACAAGGGACAGCCACATGACCCGCCGGCTCTGCCGATGCAGCCCGAGTGCCACCGCGAACAGCCATCCCATGGCGGGGTTGGCGCCATGGAACGCGCCCAGGCCCGCGAGCACGAGCCAGGGCGAGATCTCCGTCATCGGCCGCGCCCGCGCCCTTCACCGGCTACGGGTAGCAATAGGAATCAGATGAGCAATCACCGCCCTCCAGGCGGACCTGATGCGGGCGATGCCCTTTCGGCCAGTCGATGAAGAAGCGCTCGTCGAACTGGATGCCGCCATTCTCGGCGACGTCGAGCTTCACCATCCAGCCATCGATCCCGTCCGGATAAAATTGCGGGTCGATGGCGCCATAGAGCGAGTTGGTGAAATAGACGCGCTTGCCGTCCCGGCTGATCTCGACCATCTGGGGGCCGCCATTGAGCGCGCCATTCGCGGCCTTCGGGTGCGGCGCCCGCGACACGATGCCGCCGATGCGGACCTTGCCGGTGAGCTTCGGGCTCACCGGATCCGACACATCGTATTGCAGCATCTCGCCGGTGCCCCAGCACGATACGTAGAGGAAGCGATCGTCCATCGACAGGTCGATGTCGGTCACCAGCGGCGGTACCGCCTTGAACCCCTTCAGCAGAGGTGGCAGGTCGGCGGGATCGGCAGGCTCGGCCGGGATGTCGATGATCTTCTTGACGGCCCATTTGTCGCCGTCGCGGTACCAGGTCCAGATGGAAGAGGAGAGGTCCTTAAGGCTGATCACGCAGCCGACGAAGCCATAGGCTTTGGTCGGGTCATGCGCAGGACGCAGCTCGAAGACGAGCTGGTACTCCTCGCCGAAGTCGATCTCCTGCAGATGCCGGCGCTTGTGCAGGTCCCAGAAGTGCAGCCGGCGTCCATACTTGCCGCCGAGCAGGATCTCTGGGACCAGGCCGCTCTCGAAGGTATCAGGCGTTCCCCATTCGCTGGTCACCATGGTGTCCTGGCCGAGGTGCCACCAGAAATCATAGGCCAGCTCCTGAGGACCGCGATGCAGCTCCCATTGGCCGAGAACATCGAAGCTTTCGGGGTCCAGCAGGAAGATCCCGCCGGGCCGCTTGCCCTCGGCATTGCCGAGCGCGTTGACGTAGATGCCTTCCGGTCCGCAGTGGATGGTGTGCAGCCGGGAATAGCCGGCTTTCCTGGCGATCTCCTCCGGCTCGATCACCTTGATGATCTTCGGGTTCCGCGGGTCGGGCCTGGTGTCGATGATGTGCAGGCGCGATGAGCGAAGGCCCGGGACCACGAGATAGCGCCGCTCCATATGCGGGTGCGGTGCATTCGGGCAGAGACAGGACGAGCAGGCGTTCCAGCCGAAGTGATGCAATTCGTCGCCGATGTTCGGCATGCCGACCTGCCCGACGATCCGCGAGTAGTCGGCGGAGCCCGGGTCGACATCGACCACGGCGATCGCGTCGGGCTTCTTCCGGTCGGGATCGAAGGCCGCCACATAGGCCAGGCGCTCCGCAGGCGCCTGGGCCGCCATTCTCGGTGAAGGATAGAATGAAGGATCGGGTTGCCACGTTGCCATAGTGAACCTCCCTGGTTGCGCAGCGTTTGGCCGCGCCTGGATCGAGGGAAAAGTCCGCAACAGAAACCAACATCCCGAACATTCACCACCGATCGCGGCGGTGCAAGCAAATCAGCATTGCCCGGCGATGGCATGATCGCCGGGCGTCCCATGTCCTGTCCGTATTGGCGGCGGCCCGAAGCCGCGGCGGCTCAGCCCGGCGGGGCGTCCAGATTGTTCAGATCGAGGCCCAGCGCCTGCGCCGTCTCAGGGTTGAGCTGGCCAGTCGGCTGCAGCCCGCGGCCGAGTTGGAAGCGCTCGATGGCCGCCTGCGTGCCGGGCCCCCAAATCCCATCGATGCCGCCGCGATAGAAGCCGAACACGCGCAGTTGCGCCTGGATCTTCTGCACCGCCAGGATGCTGAGCGGACGGGGCGCCTGGTCCGCCGCCGGGCCGGCCGACAGCAGCTCGGCGGTGTTGATGCCGAGCATCATGGCCGTCGCCTGATTGAGCTGGCCGGTCGCCTGCAGGCCGTTGCGCTGTTGGAAGCGCTCCAGCGCCTCCTGGCTCTCGGGGCTCCAGGCGCCATCCGCGCGGCCGGTGTAGTCGCCGGCTTGGCGCAGCCTCTCCTGCAGCCGCGCCAGGGCAGGCGGGGCGAGCGGCTGCACATAGCTCAGCCCCGACGCCGGCGCCTGCTGCGCCGCGGCCGGCAGCGCCAGGGGCGCGGCGAGGGCCAGGCTCAGCACGGCGGTTCGGACGAGCGTCGTCATCATATTTGCTTTCCTCGACAAGGTTCGGCGTCAACACCGCAGCCGGTCCCGGGTTGTCCGCCGGACAAAGGTCCTAGGGCATGATTGCGGCAGCTTGAGGCAACCACGCTCCAGGCCAGATCACGCTTGGGAAAGCTGCCCTCGGTGATCGTCCGCGGCGTCGAGCCCGTACGTGGGCCCGCATTCCTCCAGCCTTGTCGCGGGTGCCTATTCGACCGCCTTGGAGATATTCCAGTAGACTGGCACCGGCGCGTCCAGGATGCCCCTGAGACGCGCCGAATAGCCGCGCACCAGGCTGAACTGGCCGAGCGGCATGTAGGGAACCGTCTCCGTGGCGCGGCGGTGATATGCCTCCGCCGCCTCGCGGCGCTGCGCGTCATTGGTCGCGGCGACGAAGGCGTTGCGCAGCCGCTCCATCTCGGCATCGCAGGGCCAGCCGGGAAGGGCGGTGCGCTCGCAGGCGGAGCGCATGGCGTTGTGGCCGGAGGGATCCATGCCGTCGAGCCCGGTCGGCGCCGAGACGAAGAGGCCCCAGCCATTCGGACCCGGGCTGCGCGACAGGCGGCGCTGGATCAGCGTCGCCCAATCCATCGCCTGCACATCGACGGTCATGCCGGCGCGGCGAAGCATGTCGGCGGCGACGAGCGCGAAGGTATGGGAGATCGTGGAATCCTGCGCGTCCAGCACCACGACCGGCGTGCCGTCATAGCCGCTCTCCGCGACCGCGCGTCGCGCCGCCTCGAGGTTCGGCGCGACCCAGCCGGCCTGCGTCGCGTAGGGCGAGGTGCAGGTGTAGAAGGACCGGCAGTCGCGCCACAGCGCCGGGTCGGTCATATAGGCCGGCATCGCATGGGCGGGATCGACCAGCAGCCGCATCGCCTGGCGCAGCCGCGGATTGTCGAAGGGCGGCACCGCCTGGTTCATGCGGAAGATCGCCTGGACGCCGACGCTGTCCTGCGGCCCGAGCCGCAGGTTGCGGTTGCGCTGCACGATGGGGAAGAGGTCGGGCGGCAGCTCCTCGAAGATGTCGATCTCGCCGGCGACCAGCGCGTTCAGCGCCGTCTGCGCGTCCGGCAGATAAACCCATTCGACGCGCTCTATGCCCGCCCGCCTGCCGCCCGCGAGCCCGTCCGGCGGCTCGGCACGCGGCACATAGGCCGGGTTGCGACGATAGGTGACGCGGTCGCCGACCCGCCAATCCGCCGGCCGCAGCGTGAAGGGGCCGGAGCCGGTCGGGTCGGTGACCGCGGTTTCGGGCGGCGTCGCGGCGACCCGGGCCGGCATGATGAAGGGCGGTTGGCCGGAAGGCTTTGCCAATGCCTGCAGCATCAGGCCGAAGGGCTGACGCAATACGACGCGGAAGCTCTTGGCATCGATCGGCTCGATGGCACTCGCCAGCGCCATGATCTGCTGGCCGAGCCCGTCGCGCACCGCCCAGCGGCGGAGGCTCGCGATCACGTCGGCGGGCGTGACCGGCTGCCCGTCGTGGAAGGCAAGGCCGTCACGCAGCGTGAAGCTCCAGGTGAGCTGATCTTCGCTGACGCTCCAGCGCTCCACCATCTGCGGCCGCGGCTGCAACCGCGCATCGAGTGCGAAGAGGGTATCGTAGACCATGTAGCCATGGTTGCGGGCCATGTACTCCGGGCTGATGAAGGGATCGAGCGAACGCAGATCCCCGAACAGCCGGATGCGCAGTGCCTGAGGGTCGCCGCGCTGGGCGGCGGCCTCGGACCCGGCAAGGCCGAGCGCCAGCAACGCGGCGCCAAGCGCCGTGGCAAAGCGGTTCATGACGTTTCCCCAATTGTGTTGGGGCTGACGATCCGTCGTGCCGCGGCTGCGGGCAAGCGGGAATTCCGGTGCCGAACCGAAGGGGCGGCCCCCGTCAAGGGCCGCCCCGTCCTGGCTCGCTGCCGGAAGTGGCTACAGCCGGTACGCCTGGCGTGCGTAGAGCTTCCAGTCCGCTCCCTGCTTGGTCCAGACCTGCAGCACACCGATGCGCACGCTGCTCGGCGTCGCACCGCCGAGCTCGCTCGAGAAGATGTGGCGCACGATGGCATTCTGCCCGGTCACCGCGACCGTCTGCTCCGAGAGGCTGATGCTGCGGAAGGAAGAGCGGCCTTCGGCAATCGCCGCGACGAACTGCGCCTTGGTCTCGATGCGCCCTGCCGAATGGCCATAGCTAAGCGCATCGGCCGAAAGCGCCTCCAGCTTCGCCCGGTCGGCCGCGAGCATCGCCTGGGTCAGCGCCTCGACCTGGCGCCCGACCGCAGCAGCCTCGTCGCCCTGCGCCGACACTTCCCCGAGGCCGGCCGCCATGATCGCCCCGGCCCCTGCCAGGGCCAGCCCACGCCGTGTCTTGGACATCGTCTTCTCCCTCGCCACGCCTGCTGTGGCGGGCCGAGCTTCGGATGGGGCGTGACCGGCTTCAAGGGCGTCGACTGAACTGACCCGTTCAGTCCAATCGCATATTGAAGGGGCGCAGACCTGAAAAATATGCATAGCTGTCGCGAGGAGTGCCCCGATTGCGGCTGGGGCGCGCCATGACATATGCATGACGCATCGGCGGCAGCGATTAGTCGTCGGTTCGTTGACCATCTGCGAGGTTGAGTACGCTTTCTTGTTGGCCGGAAAAGATACCCGGGTGAGGCGGTAACGCTTCCGGGAGTTCTCCAGGGCCTGCAGTGAAATGGAAAATGCCTTCTTCCCCGACGAGCCCCTATAGGACGGCGCCGGGAAAGGAGGTTTGTGCCCAACTTTGCCAATCTCGACGTCCGGGCGCTGAATGTTGCTGGACGAAGAGGGAAAGATGGCCGTCCTGCGCGCGAGGCCCACCGCCCGCGCCACTGAGAAGGATGAGTGTCATGAAGCGTCTTCTGATCGCGGCCGTGCTGGCCGTTTCCACCCTGAGCTTCGCCGGCGTCGCCATGGCCGCAAGCGACTCCGACAACTCCTGGATCAAGCAGCAGAACCAGCAGTACAACCAGGACAACGGCGAGTAACAGCGTCGTCTTCTTGGCGTGGAAGGGGCGAGTCCGTCAGGGCTCGCCCTTTTTCCATTCCATCATCATCTCCAATATTCAGTCACCATAGGTTACAGTTCGAATCGCTTCTGAATCGTCATGCCGCCTGAGCTGCCACCATATCGCCGCCACCCGGTTCCTCACGGCGCGACTACCGGGCGTGCCGCTTCATGGAAGGATGACTGTGATGAAGCGTCTTCTGATCGCGACCGTTCTGGCCGCTTCGACCCTCGGTCTGGCCAATATCGCCATGGCCGCACACACCACCAACCACCAGGACGTGGAGCAGAGCCAGGCCACCCATACCCGGTGGGGCGGCGCCTCCAGCGGCTCCTTCGGCGCGCAGTCCGCGGCGCAGTACAACACCGGCAACGGCGAGTGACACCTGGCACCTGACGCTGGCGGCAGGGCGGGCCAAGCGGCCCGCCCTTTTTCGTCCCGCGCGGTTTTCGTGTCAGATGCAGGTCCCGGCCCGGCGGAATCGCCGGAGGGCAAGATATCCGGCACCCGGCAGAGCGAGACACGATGCCCATCAAGATCCCCGATGACCTTCCCGCCCGGGCCACGCTCGACGCCGAAGGGGTCATGGTGATGCGCGAGGCGGATGCGGTCCGCCAGGATATCCGGCCGCTCCGCATCGGCCTGCTCAACCTGATGCCGAACAAGATCAGGACCGAGACGCAGCTTGCGCGGCTGCTCGGCGCGACGCCGCTGCAGGTGGAGCTGACCCTGGTCAAGATCACCAACCACGTCGCCCGCAACACGCCGAGCGAGCACATCATCTCCTTCTACCGCGACTGGGAGGATGTGCGCTCCGAGCGCTTCGACGGCTTCATCGTCACCGGGGCCCCGGTGGAGACGATACCCTTCGAGCAGGTGACTTATTGGGACGAGCTGCGCCGCATCTTCGACTGGACGCAGACTCATGCCCATGCCTGCTTCAACATCTGCTGGGGCGCGCAGGCGGCAGTGCACCACTTCCACGGCATGCCGAAATACCTGCTGCCCGAGAAGGCCTTCGGCGTCTACCGCCACCGCAACCTCTCGCCCACCTCGCCCTATCTGCGCGGCTTCTCCGACGATTTCGCGATCCCGGTGTCGCGCTGGACCGAGGTGCGACGGGAAGACATCCCGGCGGGGAGCGGCATGACCGTGCTGATGGATTCGGATGAAGCGGGCCTCTGTCTGCTGGACGATCCGGCCCACCGGTCACTGCACATGTTCAACCACATCGAGTATGATTCAAGCTCGCTCGGCGAGGAGTATGTCCGCGACCGCGCGGCCGAGAAGCCGATCGCGATCCCGCGCGACTACTTCCCGAAAGACGACCCCGCCCACCAGCCGGAGAATCGCTGGCGCAGCCACGCGCATCTGCTGTTCGGCAATTGGATCAACCAGATCTATCAGACCACGCCCTTCGACATCGCGGCGATCGGCAGTCGATGACCGCAAGGGGCGGGCGCGACACCCACCCCCTGCTTCTCTTCAGGCGCCACGCAACGCCGCCAGCAGCTTGGCGGGCGTGAAAGGCACGCTGCGCATCCGCACCCCGGTCGCGTCATAGATCGCGTTCGAGACCGCGGAGGGCACGATCGCCGCCGCCGGCTCGCCCGCGCCCCAGGGGCGTTCGGCGGGGCGGTCGATCAGCTCGATGGTCATCGGCGGCACCTCCGGGAAGGTGATCACCGGGTAGCTCGCCCAGTCGAGGCTGGTGACCGCGCGGCGGTCATAGGTCAGCTCCTCCTTCAGCACCCGGGAGAGGGTGTGCACGATATTGCCCTCGACCTGCGCGCGGACGCCGTCCGGGTTGATCATCTGCCCGCAGTCATGGGTGCAGAAGAAGCGCGTCACTCGGATCGCGCCGGTGCCGCGGGTGACCTCCACCTCGGCCACCGCCGCGACATAGGTGCGCACCAGCTCGTACTTCACATAGGTGACGCCGCGGCCGCGCAGCACCGCACCGGCGCGGTCGCGTTGCGGGCTGGCGCGGGTCTGCCAATCGGCCAGCCGCGCCACGCGCTCCAGTGCCTCCCGCCCGCGCGTCTCCTCGGCGGGCAGCAGGCGCAGCCGGTACTCGACCGGATCCGCCCCGGCCTCGGCGGCGCATTCATCGAGGAAGGCCTCGGTCGCGAAGGTGTTCTGCATCCGCCCGGGCGTGCGGATCCAGGACGGGCGGAAGGGCGTCGTCTCCAGCCGGTGGCAGGTGGTCTTCACCGCCGGCATCGCATAGCCATGCGCCAGGTTGTGGACGATGTTGCCCGGGCTCAGGATCTGCTCGCGCGGCAGGCTCGCGAGCTCGGCGGCGGTCAGGTCGACATTGCCGCCGGCGCCCTTCGGGATATAGGCATCCGCCAGCCAGCCCGTGATGTTGCCCTGGGTATCGATCCCGGCGCGCAGGTCCACCAGATGCGGTGGACCCTTCGGGTCCCAGCCATGCTCGTCCGCCCGCATCCATTGCACGCGAACGGGGCGGCCGACCGCCTTGGCCAGCAGCGCCGCATCGGCCGCCGCGTCCTCATGCCCGTTGCGGCCGTAGCAGCCCGCACCCTCCATATAGACGCAGCGGACCTTCTCCGCCTCGACGCCGAGCATCATCGCGAGCTGCTTGCGCAGATTGTGCGTTGCCTGGCTCGCGCTCCAGACCGTCAGCCGGTCGCCCTGGAATTCCGCGACCGCGCAGGACGGGCCCATCGAGGCATGGCTGTGGATCGCGAAGTCATAGGTGGCCGCGAGCTGCTTTGGTGCACCCTCAATCGCCCGCCGCGCATCGCCGCGCTCGGAGGTGACCTGCACCTGCGCGACCGGCGTCGCACGCACATGCTCCCAGATCTTCGCCTGCTCCGGCAGGCCAGCCCAGTCGGACCAGCGCACGCGCAGCGCCTGGGCGGCGCGGATCGCCGACCATTCGCTCTCCGCGACCACGCCGACGAAGCCGCCCTGATGCACGACGCGAACGACGCCGGGGATGTCGCGCAGGCTCGCTTCATCCACGGCCTCAGCGATGGCGCCCATCGCCGGCGGGCGCACCGGGCGGCCGTGCAGCATGCCCGGGCGCTTCAGATCATGAACATAGTGGAAGCGGCCGAAGACCTTCTCCGGGATATCGACGCGCGGCGCCGAGCGCCCCACAACGCGCCGCGCCTCCGGCGGCTTGATCGGGGCATTGGCATCGACCTTCAGATTGATGGCGCGTCCGCCGACCAGCTCCGCATAGGTCACGCGGCGGCTGCCGGCGATGATCGCGCCATCCTCGACGCGGAGCTCGGCCGGCGGCGTGTTCAGCCGTTCGCCCGCCAGGCGCAGGAACTCGCGACGCGCCGTCGCGGCCGCGGCACGCAGCGCGACGCCGCCATTCTGGATTGAGAGCGAGCCATAAGTCGCGCCCTGGTCCGGCGTCAGCGCCGTGTCGCCCTCGACGACAGTGACGCGCGCCATCGGCACGTCCAGCTCCTCGGCGGCGATCTGCATGAAGGCGGTGCGGACGCCGGTGCCGAGATCGACCTTGCCGACATAGACGGTGACCGCCCCCTGGGCGTCGATCGACAGGAAGGCGCCGACCTCGTCGGCGGCGACCGGCTTCTCCGCCCAGGCGGCGGCGGCGCGCGGGCGCAGCCCGACCGAGAAGGCGACGGTCAGCGCGGCGCCTGCCTGCAGGAAGCCACGGCGGTTCGTGATCGCGTTCATCGCTGCCTCCCTCAGCCGCGCGCCGCGCGCATCACCGCCGCGACCACACGCGGATGCGTGCCGCAGCGGCAGATGTTGTTGACAAGCTCCTCCCGCACCTGGTCCTCGGTGGGGCGCGGGGTCTTCGCCAGGAAGGCGGCGGATTGCATGATCATGCCGCTGGCGCAGTAGCCGCATTGCACCGCCTGTTCGGCGATGAAGGCAGCCTGCACCGGGTGCGGGCGCTCCGGCGTGCCGAGGCCTTCCAGCGTGGTGATGCGCTTGCCGGCCGCGGAGGCGGTCGGCAGCATGCAGGACCGGGCCGCTTCGCCATCTACATGCACCGTGCAGGCGCCGCACTGGCCGAGGCCGCAGCCGAAATGCAGCCCGGTCAGGCCGAGCTCGTTGCGCAGCGCGTAGAGCAGCGGCATGTCGGGATCGGCGACCTCGACGCGCGCCTCCCGCCCGTTCACCGTCATGGTGATCGTCTGGGTCATCGGCTGTTTCCTCCCCTCCGGCACCGGCAGGCGCCATTGACGGCTCGTAATGCGGGAGTAGAGGCCCCGGGCGCGGGCTGCGGCAAGCGGATTGACGCGGCAGCCCTGCGCGGCCAACGTGGCCCAGTTCCAGGGGGGCGCCGCGAGGGCGCTGAGAGTCCATCCCGGCCGCGAGGAGCCTGCCAGGCTCCCGGGGCCCCGATGGTGACCCTTCGAACCTGATCCGGGTCATGCCGGCGAAGGGACGGACGAAGCGCCACGCGCAGCCGCCACACAGCCAATTCCCGGATCTCCTGTCGCTGCTTCGGAGGAGGTCCTGTCTTGAATCAGATCAATGCCCGCCCGCCGGTCCCCGAGACCGTCACCACCGGCCCCATCCAGGGCAGCCGCAAGGCCTATGCCGCCTGGCCCGGCCGCCCGGACATCCGCGTGCCCTTCCGGGAGGTGGCGCTCGCTCCCTCCGCGAAGGAGGAGCCGGTCCGCATCTACGACACCTCCGGCCCCTATACCGACCTTGCACACGCAGTCGATCTCGGCGCCGGCCTGCCGGCCATCCGTGAGTCCTGGATCGCCCGCCGCGGCTTCGCGCCGGCGACGCCGCGCGCCGTGCAGCCGGTCGATAACGGCAACCTGCCGGCAGACCGGGTCCTACCGCCATGTCCCGCCGGCCGGGCGCTGATCGAAGCCGGCACCGCGCCGCATGTGACCCAGTACGAGTTCGCCCGCGCCGGGATCGTCACCGAGGAGATGATCTATGTCGCGCATCGGGAGAATCTCGGCCGTGCGGCGATGCTGGAGGGGGCGGAGGCGCGCCTGGCCGATGGTGAGAGCTTCGGCGCCGCGCTGCCGGCCTTCATCACCCCGGAATTCGTCCGTGACGAGATCGCGCGCGGCCGCGCCATCATCCCGGCCAACATCAACCATCCCGAAGTCGAGCCGATGGCGATCGGCCGCAACTTCCTGGTGAAGGTGAACGCGAATATTGGCAATTCCGCCGTCACCTCCTCCGCCGCGGAGGAAGTCGAGAAGCTGGTCTGGGCGATCCGCTGGGGTGCGGACACGGTGATGGACCTCTCGACCGGCCGCAACATCCACAACATCCGCGGCTGGATCCTGCGCAACTCGCCGGTGCCGATCGGCACGGTGCCGATCTACCAGGCGCTGGAGAAGGTGGGCGGCGACCCCGCGAAGCTCGACTGGGAGGTGTTCAAGGACACGCTGATCGAGCAGGCGGAACAGGGCGTCGATTACTTCACCATCCATGCCGGCGTGCGGCTGGCCTATGTGCCGCTGACCGCGCGCCGCGTCACCGGCATCGTCTCCCGCGGCGGCTCGATCATGGCGCGCTGGTGCCTGTCGCACCACCGCGAGAGCTTCCTCTATGAGCGCTTCGGCGAGATCTGCGACATCATGCGCAAGTACGACGTCTCCTTCTCATTGGGCGACGGCCTTCGCCCCGGCTCCATCGCGGATGCCAATGACGCTGCGCAGTTCGGCGAGCTGGAGACGCTCGGGGAATTGACCAAGGTGGCCTGGGAGAAAGGATGCCAGGTGATGATCGAAGGCCCGGGTCATGTGCCCATGCACAAGATCAAGGAGAACATGGACAAGCAGCTCCGCGAATGCGGGGAGGCGCCGTTCTACACGCTCGGGCCGCTCACCACCGACATCGCGCCGGGCTATGACCACATCACCAGCGGCATCGGTGCGGCGATGATCGGCTGGTTCGGCTGCGCCATGCTGTGCTACGTGACGCCGAAGGAGCATCTCGGCCTGCCGAACCGGGACGACGTGAAGACCGGCGTCATCACCTATCGCATCGCCGCCCATGCCGCCGACCTGGCGAAGGGCCATCCGGCGGCGAAGCTGCGCGATGACGCACTGTCCCGCGCGCGCTTCGACTTCCGCTGGGAGGACCAGTTCAACCTCGGCCTCGACCCTGATACGGCGCGCGCTTATCACGACGAGACCTTGCCCAAGGACGCGCACAAGGTGGCGCATTTCTGCTCCATGTGCGGGCCGAAATTCTGCTCCATGAAGATCACCCAGGACCTGCGCGCGGAAGCCGAGCGCATGACCGGGATGGAGGAGAAGGCGACGGAGTTCGCTCAGAAGGGCGGGCAGATCTACCTGCCGGAGCAGGCGGCGGAATAGGCTAGCAACGGCTGGTGGGCCTTCCCGCCAGCCGCCCTCTCTTCCGACCTGCGGGTTGCCCCCTGCGTGCAGTGGCGTCAGGATTTGCCGGTCCAATCGCGCTTCACCGCATTCGGGGAACTCGCAGCTCATGAACGACGCCACCAAAGCCCGCCTCCAGGCATTGCAGCCGGAGCTGGTCGCGATCCGGCGCGACATCCACGCGCACCCTGAAATCGGAATGGAAGAAGTGCGGACCTCCGCGCTGGTGGCGGAGACGCTCAAGGGCTGGGGCTTGCAGGTGACGGAGGGCGTTGGGAAATACGGCGTCGTCGCCACGCTGAAAGGCAGGCGGCCGGGGCAGCGGGCGATCGGGCTGCGCGCGGACATGGATGCGCTGGCCATCACGGAAGCGACCGGCCTGCCGCATGCCTCCCGGAATCCCGGCCTGATGCATGCCTGCGGCCATGACGGGCATACGACCATGCTGCTCGGTGCCGCGAAGATGCTGGTGGACGATCCGGATTTTGGCGGGACCGTGCATTTCATTTTCCAGCCCGCCGAGGAAGGCCGCGGCGGGGCCAAGGCCATGATCGCGGACGGGTTGTTCGAGCGCTTCCCGGTGGATGCCGTCTACGGGCTGCACAACCAGCCGGGACGGCCGCTCGGCAGCTTCTCGATCCGGCCTGGCCCGGCCATGGCCGCCGGCGACCGCTGGGTGGTGACCTTCCGCGGCACCGGCGGACATGGCGGCGCCTCCCCGCATCTGGCGACGGATGTGACCGTGCTGCAGGCCCAGTTCATCCTGGCGCTGCAAACGGTGGTGGCGCGCAATGTCGCGGCGGTGGATGCCGCGGTGATCAGCGTCGGTGCGATCCATGGCGGCTCCCTGCTATCGACCAACGTCATGCCGTCCGAGATGGTGATCGGCGGTACCGCGCGCTCCTTCACGGAAGCGGTGCGCGACACGATGGAACGTCGGATGCGGGAGCTCGCTACCGGGCTGGCGGCGTCCTTCGGCTGCACGGCGGAGGTGGAGTATAATCGGCGCGGCACGGCGCTCGCCAATCACGCCGAACAGACCGAGGTCGCGGTCCAGGCCGCGACGGCGGTGGCAGGGCCGGAACGCGTCGACGGCCATGCCGGGCTGATCACCGGCGGGGAGGATTTCTCGCTGATGCTGCAGGCGCGGCCGGGGGCCTTCATGTTCATGGGCATCGGCGCCGGCGGGCCGAGCTCCGAAGCGCTGCACACGCCGACCTACGACTTCAACGACGACGCGATCCCTCTCGGCATCGCCTATTGGCTGAGCCTGGTCGAACAGGAACTCGCGCCAGCGGCCGGGTGACGCAGCCCCACGGCCGCAGGCCGCCACCCATTCCAACGGGCTGTTAGGCGAAGCCGATACGGACCGGGGCCGCACATGCGGCCTCGCGCGCGACCATCAGTCGCCGCCAATGCGCCCTGACAGCGCGCAAGCCAAGGCCGGCGGATGCCGGCCGCCCGGCGTTTGAGGGCTGATATCACGCCGGGCGCACGTCCTGCGCCAAGGTCATCTCGTCCGCGCGGGCGGCATGGGCGAGGCCCCTGCGCATGGCCCAGATGTTCTTCTGGACATGCAGGGGGATCCAGGCGACGTCGCGCGCGGCGATGCGCGTCGCCTCCTGGAACAGCTTCTCGCGATCCTCGTCATCGGCGGTCGCCAGCGCCCGGGTCAGCGTCGCGTCATAGGCCTGGCTGGAATAGCCGGAGCGGTTCACCGTGCCCCATCCCCGTGCCACGTCGCGGGTACCGAGCAGGCCGCGCAGCCCGGCGGAGGGCTCGCCGCTGGAATTCGCCCAGCCACCAAAGGGGATCGAGGTGTCGCTGCGGGCGTTGCGCTGGGCATAGGCCGCATAGGGCATCGTGTCGATGCGCGCCTTCACGCCGATGCGCGCCCACATCTGCCCGATGCTCTGGGCGATCTGCGCGTCATTCACGTAGCGGTCGTTCGGGCCGTGCAGCGTGATGGTGAAGCCTTGCGGATAACCCGCCTCGGCCAGCAGGCGGCGGGCGCCATCCGGATCGAAGGCGGGCGCGGACAGGTCCGGCACATGGCCATAGGTGCCGGGCGGCATGAACTGGCCGGTCGGAATGGCGGCACCGGCCATGATGCGCTCGGCGATGGCGGCGCGGTTGATGGCGGTCGACAGCGCCTGTCGCACGCGCAGGTCGCGCAGCGGATTGACGCTGAGCGGCTCGCCATTAGGCCCGGCGACATAGGCCGTCCGCTCGCGGAAATCGGGGCGGAGATAGACGGAACGCAGGCTGACGGTTTCGGAAATCACGAAGCGCGGCTCGCTGCGTACCCGGGCAAGATCCGCCGTCGGCACGGCATCGATGAAGGCAATGTCGCCGGCGCGGAGCGCCGCCACGCGGGCACCGTCGTTCGGGATGAAGCGGTAGCTCACGCGCGACCAGGCAGGCGCCTCGCCCCAGTAGCTGGGGTTGCGCTCCATCTCCGCGCGCTCCCCGTGGCGATAGGCGGTGAGCCGGAAGGGGCCGGTGCCGATGGCGGCGCGACCGGTGTTGAAGTCGCCGGTCTGGCTATAGTCCGCGACGCCGTGCCAGATGATGGACACCTGCGACAGATCGGCTGGCAGCAGCGGATAGATGCTGTCCGTGCGGAAGTGGAGCGTATGGCGATCGATCGCCTCGGCACTCTTGATGGCCCGGGTGAAGACCCCAAAGGAGCCGGGGCTGTTCACGACCTGTGGCACGCGGTCCAACGTGTAGAGCACGTCGCGCGCGGTGAAGGGCTCGCCATTGTGGAAGGTGACGCCCCGGCGGAGGCGGAACTCCCATGTCGTCTCGTCGATCAGCCGCCAGGATTCCGCGAGCGCCGGCACCAGGCGGGCCTGCGCGTCGCGATGCACCAGATTGTCGAAGAAGTGCTGCGCCAGCGCATTGTTGGGCGTGAGCGTGTGGTAGTGCGGATCGAGCGAGGTGGGCACCGCGCCCACGGCCATCTGCAGCGTGGCATCCGCCTCCGCCGCGCGCGCCGTCCGCGCGGCAATGGGCAGCATGGCGGCGGAGAGAAGCAGTGAGCGTCTGGAAGCCTGCAGCATCAAAGGATCCCCTTTTGTCGCTCGCTGGCGCAGCAAGAACTGCGCCAGCGAGCGAGGGGCGATGTCAAGCACGCGATTCCGTCTGCGGCGCCTTCACCCCAGCAACCGGGAAAAATACCGCACCGTCTTGTCCCCACCGTGGATCGCGGCGCGGCCCACCTCGACGAAGCCGAGTGCTGCATGGAATGCGTCGGAGGCCGGGTTGGGCGGCTCGGCATTCACTTCGCAGACGACGCGATCATGCCCCGCCGCCGCGGCGGTGGCGAACAGCGCTTCATAGAGCCGCCGCGCATGCCCGCGGCCGCGCGCGGCCGCGGCGGTGACGATGCGATCGATATAGACGAAGCGCCGGTAGCGGTCCCGGAACCACAGGAAATTCGGACTGTCGTAATCGGCGCCCTGGTCGAAGGCCAGCAGGAAGGCATCGGCTGCGCCGATCCGCCGCGCCAGGAAAGCCTGCTCCACCAGGTGCCGCAGCCGCGCCGGCTCCAGCCAGGACAGCTCCTTGGCATGCGCATTGTTGAGCGCGAGCAGCGCCGCGCCGGTCGCCGCGAGATCCGCCGGCGTGATCGGCACCGGCGTATCCGCATCCGGGGCAGGGGCCGCCTGTCCCTGCCGCGCTGCGATCGCGCGGTCGATGCGAGCGGCGAGGGCATCCGTCACCGGCGTCATCGGCAGGCGCACCTCAGGGCTGTCGATCAGGCCCAGGCGCCACAGCCAGTGCTTGATCGGCGCCGGGCTCGGCTCGATGAAGAGCAGCCGCGGCACCTCGCAAAGCCGGCGCCAATCCGCCAGCGCCCCGGCCTGGTCGCCGGCGAGCAGCCGCGTCCGGATCGCGGCGAAGGCCCGCGTCTCGACATGCGCGGACGCCAGGATGCCGCCATCCGCCCCCTGGGTCAGCGCACCATAGTAAAGCGCGTCCTCACCGGTCAGCACCGCGAAGCCCGGCGGCCGGCGGCGCAGCAGCTCGAAGGATTGCGCCGCATCGGCCGAACACTCCTTGACGCCGACGATGTTGGTGCGGCCCGCCAGTTCCAGCATCGCTTCGTTGCCGAGGTTCACGCCGGTCCGGTAGGGGATGTTGTAGATCAGGATCGGCCGCGCGGTGGCATCCGCCAGCGCTGCGAAATGCTGCAGCAGCCCCTGCTGCGACGGCCGCGTGTAGTAGGGGCAGGCGATCAGATAGCCATCGACGCCCCAGGACGCAGTGCGCGCCAGCGTCTTCATCAGCTTGCGCGTGTCGCTGCCCGAGAGCCCGAGCCAGAGCGGCAGCCGCCGGCCGGCTGCGGCCAGCGCCTCCCCGGTGATCGCGACCAGACGCTCCGCCTCGTCATCGTCCAGCGTCAGGCCTTCACCGGTCGTGGCAGCGAGGATCAGCCCCTCGACCGGTTCCGCGGCATAGTGCCGGACCAGCCGCCGCAGCGAGACCGCGTCCAGCGCGCCGTCGCGGAACGGCGTGACGAGCGGCAGCCAGAGCCCCTGTGGGGCTGGATGTTGATCGGGGGTCACGATGCTCCGTCTCCTTCATGATGCCGGAGGCGGGATGCAACGGACAGGACCCCGACCGAACCGGCGGGGTCCAAGGTGATCCTGCGGTGCCGCGCCTAGGGCGCGCGCAGAGCCTCGCTCCCCGAAGCGGGGAGTTTTTTCGACGCCTGGAGCTTGAGGCTGCCGCGGATCATGGCGCCATCATTCGGGTGGCCATCACCGCCGTCAAGGCCGCAGCCGTCCCTCCACCCGCGCAGTGACCGCGCCGGCGCGCTCGATCGCTTCGGCGACGACATTGACCAGCAGCGGCCCGGCCGCGGCATCGATCAGCACCCGGGCGCCGCGCAGCCCCGCATAGCCGTCGCCGCCACGCGCCAGGAAATCGACGGTCGCGAGGCGGTAGCGCCGCGCGGGGTCGAGCGACGCGCCACCCACCTGCACCTCCCGCAGGCGCGACCCGGCCGGCGCAGCCGGGTCATAGGTGAGGGCGATGCCGGAGACCTGCGGGAAGCGGCCGGCGCCGAGTTCGACCGCTGAGAGGCCATGTTCCAGCACGCCGAGCAGCTCGGCGCCGGTCAGCTCCAGCAGCATGCCGACATTGCCGAAGGGCATCTCGGTCAGCAGGTCGCGGCGGGTGAAGTCATGGCCCGTGCGGTACTCCCGGTTGCCGCGCAGCCCGCCGCCATTGATCAGCGCGGCGTCGGCATTGAAATGCGCACGCAGCGCATCGGCGACCAGGTTGCCGATCGCGGCCTCCCGAGCGCGCACCACAGCGGTACGGCTGTCGAGCGGCGCAGTGAGCTGCGCGATGCTGCGCGCCAGGCTGCGGTCGAGCTCGGCGTCGATCGCGCCGACGGCGGCGGCGAGGCGCGGCTCGGCCGGCGTGTTCACATTCGGGACGAAGCGCCAGCCGAGGCTCGCGACGGTGGCGCGTTCGCCGGGACGGCGCGCGAGCTCCATCTCGACGACGCCGAGCCAGAGCGCGTCCTGCCCGGCCTTCAGGACCAGCGGACCCTCGTCCAGCAGGCTCATGGGGTCATGGTCGTGCCCGCCGAGGATCAGGTCGATCCCGGGGACCTCGCGCGCGATGCGGCGGTCATCGGCGATGTCGAGATGGGTCAGCGCGACCACGAGCTCTGCACCCTGGGCGCGGAGCTGTGCCGCGCCCGTGCGCAGCGCCGCGTCGGGTGGCGTGAATGTAATGCCGGCGGCGTTCGACATCTGCGCCGTCGCGGGCGTCAGCACGCCCACGAAGCCGATCTTCGGCCCGCCTTCGACGTCATGCGTGGCCGTGGCGACTGCGCCGCCGAACGGCCGGCCATCGGCGCCCAGTACATTGGCGCCGAGCCAGGGGAAGCGGGAGGCGCGAATGTTCTTCTCTGCCTCTTCCGGCCCGAAATCGAACTCATGGTTGCCGAGCACCGCGGCAGCCGGTGCCAGCACGTTGAACAGCTCCACCATGTGCCGGCCATGCGTGATCGAGGAGGCGAGGGAGGGGGAGAACAGGTCGCCGCCGAAGGTGAAGATCACGGGTCCCGGTGCCGCGGCGCGCACGCGCGCGATCAGTGTCTGCAGCTCCGCGAGGCCGCCGCGGCCGTTGCGCGGCCCATGCAGGTAGATGTCGTTCACGTGCAGGAAGGTGATGCGCTGGCCGGCGGGCACCTGCGCTGCCGCAGGCAAGGCGGCGCCCGCCGCGACCGGCAAGGCGAGCAGGCCGCCGAAGACGGTACGGCGGGAAGCATGCGGGACGGGCATCGCGTCATATCCCTGGTGTCGGGGGTGGCGCGCATCCTACCCCCCCTCCACGGCGCCCCCAAGCTGGTCCAGACTGCACCGGAACGCGAGGGGGATGTCCATGACCGCGAGTGAACGACGGGCGCGACTGCGCGCCATCCTGGCGGGCGATGCCTGCTACCATCCCGCTTCGCTGCATGACCCGGTCTCGGCCCGCATCGCGAGCGACCTCGGCTTCGAGCTCGGGATGTTCGCGGGCTCGGTCGCCTCGCTCGCGGTGCTGGGCGCGCCCGATCTCATCGTGCTGACGCTGACCGAATTCGCGGACCAGGCGCGGCGCATCGTGCGCGCTGGCGCGCCGCCGCTGCTCTGCGATGCCGACCATGGCTATGGCAACGCGCTGAACGTGATGCGCACCGTCGAGGAGCTCGAGAATGCCGGCGTCGCCGGCTTCTCGCTGGAGGACACCGAGCTGCCGCGCCCCTTCGGCGATGGCAGCACGCGGCTGATCAGTCTGGCGGAAGGGCTTGGCAAGGTCCGCGCGGGCCTCGCGGCGCGGCAGGATCCAGGCCTTGTCATCATGGCGCGTACCGGCGCGCCCTCGGTGACCGGCATGGCGGACGCGATCGAGCGGGCCCGCGCCTATGACGCCTGCGGCGCCGATGCGCTGTTCTTCACCGGCATCACCGAGCGCGCGCAGCTCGAGGCGCTGTCGGCGGCGACGACGCTGCCGATCATGCTGGGCGGCCTGCCGGAGGCGATGCAGGACAAAGCGTGGCTCGCCAGCCAGCGGGTGAAGATCGCGCTGCAGGGCCATCAGCCCTTCGCGGCCGCCTCGGCGGCTGTGCATGCGACGCTGAAGCAGCTCCGCGACGGCGTGGCGCCGGGCAAGCTCACCGGCGTGCCGCCGGCCGCCTTCATGAAGGGCGCGACGCGGGAAGCCGAATACGCGCGCTGGACCAGGGATTTTTTGGAGGGCTGAGGGACAGCCCGGCGCGCTGCTGCGCGCCGCAAGAACGCAGCATGAGAAGAGAGGGTAGAGAGATGGTCAGCCAGACCGAAGGGCAGTTCCTGACGCTCCATGAATACGTCAAGTTCGCGCGCAACAAGGTCACTCCGGACATCTGGGACTACCTGATCGGCGGTACCGAGACGGAGACGTCGGTGCGCCGCAACCGCCTCGGCATCGAGACCCTGGCCTTCCGGCCGCGCGTGCTGCGCGACGTCTCCAAGATCGACGCCACCGGCCGCTTCCTCGGCCGTTCCATCCGGCTGCCGGTGGCCCTCGCCCCGGTCGGCTCGCTCGAATCCCTCTCCCCGGGCGGTGCGGCGACGGCGGCGAAGGCGGCCGAGGCCTTCAACGTGCCGACCATCGTCAGCAGCGTGACGCCGCAGCCGATCCTGGACGACGTGGCGAAGAGCAAGGGGCCACGCGTCTTCCAGCTCTATGTGCGCGGCGACCAGGCTTGGCAGGACGAGCAGGTGCGGAAGGCCGAGGATGCCGGCTACGACATGTTCTGCCTGACTGTCGACACCGCGATCTACAGCCGGCGCGAGCGCGACATTGCCAAGCGCTTCATCAAGCCCTGGCGGCAGCGCGCGATCGGCATGGATTTCCAGGCGGCGCTGAACTGGAGCCATGTCGCCCACTACAAAAAGCATCACCGCTTGCCGCTGATCCTGAAGGGCATCGCGACCGCGGAGGATGCGCTGATGGCGGTCGAGCATGGGGTCGACACTGTCTATGTCTCGAACCATGGCGGCCGGCAGCTCGACCATGGCCGCGGCTCGATCGAGGTGCTGCCGGAGGTGGTCTCGGCGGTCGCCGGCCGGGCCAAGGTCTGGGTCGATGGCGGCTTCTATCGCGGCAGCGATGTGGTGAAGGCGGTGGCATTGGGGGCGGAGCTGGTGGCGCTCGGCCGGCTCTATTGCTACGGGCTCGCCGCCGATGGCGAGGCAGGGGTCGAGGGCGTGCTGGCGCTGCTCGAGAACGAGATGATCTCGGCGATGGGGCTGCTCGGCGTGCCGAGCCTCGCGCAACTCGGGCCGCATTGCCTGCACACGGCGGCGCCGACCAACCTGCCCGGCGTGCACAGCGCCTTCCCGCTGCTGAACCTCGCCGATCCCGGATATTGAAGGCAGAAGGCGAGGGTGATCCAAGCAATCCCCCGCCTGCCGCCGCCACGTGCTGTTGACCTTCTCCCGCGGCAAGGTAGTCATGAGACTATTCACCCTCTCCTGCTTGGCTGCACTGCCGGAATCGGCCTTGGCGGGGCTGGACGGGGAAGGGTGATGGGATCGCGGGGGCGGTCGAGTTCATGACGATAGTCTGTCTGACGGAACGGGCATTGCCATCCGGTTGTCCCGGTAGGCTATCGGGTTCTCCCGCTGCCATCCGGCCTCATGAGACACGGAGGAATGCGGTCGCACGCGCAATCTTGAGCGGCGTCCCGGTAGGTGGAACGCTAGAGGGAGAGGGCACGGGCGTCCGTGCTTGATCCGCCCCCGGATTCCCCGATCCATCGACGCCTGACCGGTTTGGCGCCACCGCGCCGTGACGGCCAGGCCTCGCCGGCATCCGCGACCGGGGCGGATCGGTTTGCGGGGCATCGCTTGGACGGGTTTCGCGAGTTCCAGGCTGGCGGCGAGGTATCGGCTCCCGCCGTGCCCGGCCAGGCGGAGGCGGCCAGGCGCGGCATCCGCAGCCGCCTGGCGGTGCTGGTCCTTGTCCTGCTGCTCCCGGTCTGGAGCTTCGCCGGGCTCGTCGCTTGGCGCATGGCCGAGGCGGAGCGCGCCGCGATCAGCCGCGACGGCACAGAGGCGGCGCGAGCGGTCGCAGCGGCCGTCGAGCGTGACCTGACGGCGCTCAGCGCCGCTCTGACTGCGCTCGGCACCGCTGCCCCCGGCGCGGTCCGCGATCCGCAGGCATTGCGAGCCCAGGCGGAGGCGCTCGGCGCGCTCATGGGCGTGGGCTTCAGCATGGAGCCTGCGAACCCGCGTGCGGTGCCAGGCAGCGTCACGGTCGGCCGCTTCGAGATCGATTCCGGGACCGGCGCCGGGCGCGTGCCGCTGATCCTGGCGCTGCCTGGTTCCGGCGGCCAGCAACTCGTGCTGCATTCGGACGCCATCGGCGTCTGGTCGGCCGCCCTTGGCCGGGTGGCGCTGCCGCCCGGCTGGGTCGCCGACGTCGCCGATGGGGAAGGCCGTATCCTGGCGCGCGTCCCCAATCCCGAACGCTTCGTCGGCCAGTTCGTCCATCCGGAGACACGCTTCGTGCTCGGTGCCGCCACCTCCGGCTGGCGGCGCGGCCTCAGCCGGGAGGGAGCGCCCGTCGATGTCGCTTGGCGCCGGATCGCCGCGACCGGCTGGACGGTGATGGTCGGCGTGCCGGCCGAGGCTGTGGACGGCGCCTTCGCCCGGGCGCTGTGGCCGGTGCTGGCGGGCGGTGGCCTCTTTGCCCTGCTGGTGCCGTTGACGATCTCGATCTGGGGCGCCCGGCGCATCGTCCGTCCGCTCTCGGCGCTGGAGCGGAGCGCGACGGCGCTCGGCGTCCGCGGCGCGACGGTGCCGCTGCCGCGTTCGGACATCCGGGAGATCGACGCGGTGTGCCGCGCCATCGCAGCCGCCGCCGCCGAGCGCGACGAGCGCGAAGCGGCGCGGGAAGCGAGCGAGGCGCGGCTGCTCAGCGTGCTCGATCACCTGACCGTCGGCGTGGCGCTGACCGATGCCGGAAGCGGCCGGCTGCTGTTCATCAACCGCCGCATGGTCGAGATCCTGGGCCAGCCGATCCCGATTGGCTCGGTGCTCGCCGACCGGGCCGAGGAATGGCCCGCCTATACCGCGGAAGGCCGGCGGCTCGCGACCGAGGAACGGCCGCTCGCGCGCGCCATCCGCACGGAACGGCCGGCCAATGCCGACTATCGCCTGCGGCGGGCGGACGGGAAGATGGTCTGGCTCAGGGTCGCCGCGGTGCCGATGCGCGAGCGGCCGGAGGCACCGCCGAACGCCATCGCCTCCGTCCTCGTCGATGTCGGCGATGAATATGCCGCCGCCCAGGCGCTCGGCGAGCAGGTGGAGGCGGAGGCGGCCGCCCGGCGGGAGGCGATGGCCGCCGCCGCTGCTCTCGCCGCCTCGGAGGAGCGATTCCGCCGCTTCGCGGAGGCGAGCCCGGACGCGGTCTGGATCCAGTCGCCGGCCGCCCGCACCGCCATCTACGTGAGCCCGGCCGCGGCGCAGCTCTCCGGCCTGCCGCTGGCGCAGCTCGTCGCCGATCCCGGCGCCTGGATGGCGCAGGTGGCCCCCGAGGACCGGGAGAAGCTGCAGCAGGCGATGGTCGCCGCGGCCGCCGGCCGCTCCTCCGAGATCGAGTACCGGATGCGCCGCGCGGATGGGGTGACCATCTGGCTGCGCGATGCCGCCTTCCCGATTCGCGACACCACGCGCACCCCGTCCCCCCTACGCATCGGCAGGCTGGCGCGCGACGTGACCAGCCAGAAGGAAGCCGAGACCCGGCAGGCGCTGCTGATCGCCGAGCTGAACCACCGGGTGAAGAACACGCTGGCGACGGTGCTGTCGATCGCCCAGCAGACGGCGCGCGGCAATGCCGACCCGGATGGCGGGCTCGCCGCCTTCCTGCCGGTGTTCCGCGCCCGCATCCAGGCGCTGGCGCGGGGCCACGACCTGCTGACCGCCAGCACCTGGCAGGGGGCGCAGCTCGATGCCTTGGCCGAGGCGGTGCTCTCGCCCTGGCGGGCGGGGCAGGTGCCGCGTATCGCTCTCGATGGGCCGGCGCTCTGGCTCGGACCCAGGCAGGCCCTGGCGCTCGCGCTCGCGCTGCACGAGCTTGCGACCAATGCCGCGAAGCACGGGGCGCTGTCGCCCGAGAGCACCGGCCAGGCCGAGCTGACGTGGCGGATCGCCGCTGAAGGCCGGGCGGAGATGTGCTGGCGCGAGAGCGGCGGCCCTCCCGTGACACCGCCCCGGCATGAGGGCTTCGGGTCGCGGCTCCTGGGGAGGGGGCTGGCGGCCGAGCTTGGCCGGGGGGCGAGTGTCGTGCTTCGCTACCAAGTAGACGGGCTGGTGGCGGCCTTGGAATTCCCGATCGCTGCCGCGGCTGGCGAGGACGCGGCTGGCATGGACGCGGTTGGCAAGGAGAAGAGCGAATCGTGAGCCATCCCGACGAAGCCCTGCTGCGGGGGCGCCGGATCCTCATCGTCGAGGACGAGGCGCTGGTTGCCATGCTGGTCGAGGATGCGCTGCTCGATGCCGGCTGCCGGATCATCGGCCCGGCCGCGACGGTGGCCGAGGCCCTGGCGCTGCTGGAGGCCGAGCTGCCGGAGGCGGCGGTGCTCGACCTCAACCTCTCGGGCGAGGCATCGACGCCGGTTGCCGATGCGCTGGTCCAGCAGGGCGTGCCCTTCCTGGTCGCCAGCGGATATGGCGCCGCCGGGTTGCCGGAGGGGCACCGCGGGGTCCCGGTGCTCGCCAAGCCCTATGACCCCGGCGAGTTGACCGCCGCGCTGGCCCGGTTGTGTGGGGCCTAGAGAAGATCCCATTCAGGTGGAAGCGCCCGAATGGATGGAGACGCTCGCCAAAACAAGGGGCTAGAGCGGTTGCAACGAGCGCAGCGAAGTGGAAACCGCTCTAGCGCTGATCCTTCATGGATGAAATGATCCGGCGGCGGACAACCCTCCCGGCCTGCCGGTCCGCGCCAATTCCGTTGAAGACATCGCGAGCGCTCCGCCCCCCGGCAAGAGCGGGATTGAGAACTAGATCGTAATGTTCCACTTTGTGCCTGATGTCGCCTGGATGATGGCGACGAGGAGAGCGGGAAATGCCTATTGTTCAGGCCGGGCGGCTGCTGGTCGCGAAGACGCCGCTGGGCGCGGATGCCCTGGTGCTGCGCAGCCTTCGCGTGCAGGAGGCGATTTCCCGGCCCTACTTGATCCAGGCCGAGTTGATCGGCCCCTCTATGGGGCACAAGCCTGCTGACCTGATCGGCAAGCCTGTCGGCTTCACGGTGGGGGTCCCCGGGGGCAAGACCAGAACCTTCCACGGCATCTGCCGCGGTTTCGGCAAGGTCGGACAGCTCGATGCCGAGCTTGCGGTCTATCGGCTGGAGGCGGTGCCGAAATTCTGGCTGATGTCGCGCACCCTCGATTGCCGGGCCTGGCAGCAGAAATCGGTCAAGGACATCGCCCAGGAGCTGATCGGGGAGGGCGGCGCGACGCCGGTCCGCTTCGGCGGCAGCGTGCCGACGGTGCTCCGGCCCTACACCATCCAGTACAACGAGACCGACATGGATTTCGTCCAGCGCCTGCTGGACGAGGTGGGCGCAGGCTACTGGTTCGACCAGAAGGAGTCGGACCACGAGATGATGGTCTGCGGCAGCAATGCCGAATACCCGCTGCTGTCCGGAGAACTGGTGGTGCGCGGCGAGGGCGATTTCGAGGAGGGCCTGACCTCCTGGTCGCTCGAGAGCACGCATCCCCCGGCCAAGGTCACGACCGTCGACTACGACCTGATCAAGCCTTCCGGCCCCTTGCAGAAGCAGGCGGCGAGCGTGCTGCCGACGGCGGGCTCGGCCAGTTTCGAGATGTTCGCCTGGCCCGGTGGCATCCATGGCCATCCGGACGTCGACCCCGCCAAGCTCTTCATGGAGCAGCTCGAAGCGCGGGCGGAGGTGGCGCATGCGACCAGCACCGACCAGCGCATCCATGCCGGCATGCGCGTCAAGGTGTCGGACCGGCTCGGCGGCACGTCCGCGACCTGGCTGGTCACCGAGGTGGTCCACAGTGCCTATGACGAGACCCAGATCAGTGAGGGCGGCGGCCACCATTATTCCGCGGCGTTGACCCTGATCCCGGCCGACCGGACCTTCCGGGTCTCCAACCCCCGCCCGCGCCCGGTGGTGCCCGGGCTGCAATCGGCGATCGTGGTCGGGCAGGGCGAGATCGACACCGACGACAAGGGCCGTGTGCTGGTGCGCTTCCTCTGGGACCGCAAGAAGCAGTACCAGGGCGGCACCTCGATCCGGGTGCGCATGGTGCACCCCTATGCGGGCGCCTGGGGCGGCGGCTTCTTCCTGCCGCGTGTCGGCGACGAGGTGCTGATGGGCTTCGTCGACGGCGATCCGGACAAGCCGGTGATCGTCGGCACCCTCTACAATTCCGACGGTCCGCCTCCCTGGCCTTTACCAGCCAATAAGACCGTCGCCGGCATGCTCTCGCGCTCGTCGGAAGGCGGCATGGCCGGGGATGGCTTCGTCAGCCCGACGGCGGCGGATGCCCTCACCTCGGACCACACCAAGCAGGCGAACATCATCCGCTTCAATGACAAGAAGGGCAGCGAGGAGCTGTACCTTCAGGCACAGAAGGATCAGCGGTCCAACGTTAAGAATGACCGCATGGAGTATGTCGGCCACGACCATAAGGAAGAGATCAAGAACGACCGCACCATCACCGTGCGGAAGGGCAATGACGTCTTCCTGGTCGATACCGGCACCCAGACCACGACGATCGAGGGCAACCACAGCACCACGATCCGCACCGGCAATCAGGAAAACACCGTCAACACCGGCAACCAGACCAACACGGTGAAGACCGGCAACCAGACCAACACCGTCGAGAAGGGCGATCAGACCAACACGGTCACGCTCGGCAAGCAGACGGTCGAGGTGATGGGCGACACCTCGCTCACGGTGAAGACCGGCGACCGTAAGGTAAAGGTTAACGCCGGCAGCTACACCCTGGAGGCTATGCAGAAGATCACGCTCAAGGTCGGGTCGAACAAGATCGAGATCAGCCAGATGGGGATCAAGATCGAAGGGCTGATGGTGACCGTGAAGGGCAGCATCATGACCAAGGTCTCGGCGCCCATGACGACGGTCGAGGGCAGCGGTATGCTGACCCTCAAGGGCGGCGTGGTGTCGATCAACTGATATGAGCCAGCAGATCAATCCCAAGCTCGCCGTCCCGTTGCCGCCGCTCCTGCCTCGGCTCGAGCTGGAGCCGGAAGGCGAGGAGGCCCTGAACGGCGCGGAAAACGCGCTCCAGGGTATCGAGCGCCTGGTCGATGCCGGCCTTCTGGTGGAGGCGGCGCGTCTCACGGCGCATGCGCTGCCGAAGCGTGAAGCGGTGTGGTGGGCCTGCATGTGCGCCCGCTCGGTGCCCGACCCGGCGCTGAAGCCCGAGGACATCGTGGCGCTGGAGGCGGCCGAGGCCTGGGTGCGCCGGCCCGAGGAAGCGATACGCCGCGCGGCGGCGGAGGCGGCGGAGCGGACGAGCTTCCAGTCAGCCGAAGCCTGGGCGGCGATGGGCGCCTTCTGGTCGGGCGGCAGCCTGGCCCCGGAGGGCATGGCCGAAGTGCCGCCGGGTGAACATTTGACGGGCGTCGCGATCGCTGGTGCGGTGGTGCTTGCGTCCGTGCGTGTGAAGCCCGAACGTCAGGCCGGGCGGATCGAGAAATTCCTCGACAGCGCGCGCGCCATCGCCGCCGGCGGTGCCGGTCGCGTCGAGGTGGAGGAGGGCTGACGACCATGCGGGCGACGATCAGAACGACCCAGCCGGGTTAAAGCCATGGAACTGACCCTTACTGTGCTGCGCTGCCCCGACAGCGTGGTGCCTGAGCAGCGCCGCGTGCCCGGTGGCGATTACCGCATCGGTCGCGGCGCCGATTGCGACTGGGTGCTGCCGGATCCGGATCGGTTGCTGTCCAAGCAGCATTGCGTGCTGGAGTTCCGGTCCGGCGGATGGGAGGTGCGCGACACCTCCACCAACGGCGTTTTCGTGAACCACGCCGCGGCGCCGGTCGGGCGCGAGCAATCGGCGGTGCTGCACGATGGCGACCGCATCCGCCTTGGCGCCTACGAGATCGAGATCCGGGTGGAACAGGCCGCCGCGGGCTCCTGGCAGGGCGGGAGCGCCATGCCGATGGCCCCGGCGGCACCGGGCTGGGAGGATCCGCCGCCACCGCGTCCCGAATGGAATGCCGAGCCGCCGCCCCGCCAGGCCGGTGAGGCCTGGCAGGTGAGCGGCTGGGAGCAATCCGCGCAGCCGACGCGCCAGCAGGATCCGATGGCGCCGCGCATCGCGGGCGACCCGTTCGCGATGCCGGGGCTGGAGTCACCGGGCGCGAACTACGGCGGCGGCGGCGCGGGCGGGATGCCGGGCGGCGGTGGCCTGCCGGGTGCCGACCCCTTCGCGAACCCGGCTGCCGACCCCTTCGCCAATGAGTCGATGCCGGATCATCGGCCATCGACCTCGGATGCTTTTCTGCCGCCGCGCCCGATGCAGCAGGTCTCCGGGATCCCGGACGACTGGGATCTCGATCTTTCGCCGAAGCCGGCACAGAACCAGGGACCGCCGCCGCCCGCCCCGCCGCCACCGCCGAGCGCGATCCCGGACGATTGGGATCTGGACCTGACGCCGCGGCCCGCTCCGCCGCCCGCGCCATCGCCCCGGCCGGTGGCGCCACCGCCGCCGCCGCGTCCGGTGCCCGAGGCTTATGCGCCGCCGGCCCAGGTTGCGCCGTCGCCGGGTGCATTGCCGGCTGAATTCAGCCTGGCGCCGGAACCGCCCTCGCCGCTTGCGGCACCGGTTCCGCCCGCGCTGCCCGTCGCGCCGCCGGCAACGTCACAGTTTGTGGCCGATGACACCGATCCCTTCCATGAGGATGTGCCGGCGGAGCAGCACGTTGCGCCGCCGCCGGCCCCGGTCGTGGTCGCGGCGGTGCCGCACACGCCGGCGCCGATGCCGGCCGTCGCCGTGGCCAATCTCGGTGGCGGTGATGCCGCCGCCGGCCTCGCGGCCTTCCTCGCCGGTGCGGGCCTGCCGCCGCAGCCGCTCCGTGCCGGCGCGGAGGAGACCTTGCAGGCGCTCGGCGCCGCTTTCGCCGCCGCCGTCTCCGGCATGCGCGCGTTGCTGATCGCGCGGGCGGACGTGAAGCGCGAATTCCGCATCGAGCAGACCATGCTGCGCGCCGGTGCCAACAACCCGGTGAAGTTCGCCGCGACCGATGAGGCGGCCATGGCCGGCCTGATCGCGGCCGGTGCGCGGCAGGGGCCGGCCGCGGTCGCCGAGACGGTCGCCGATCTCACCGCGCACCAGGTGGCGACACTCGCCGCCACCCAGGCGGCGGCGCGCGCGCTGCTCGAGAAGCTGGCGCCGGCGCTGCTCGAGAGTGGCGACCAGGGTGGCGGCGGGTTGTTCGGCGCCAGCCGCGAGAAGAAGCTCTGGGACGCCTACAAGAAGCTGCACCAGCAGGTCAGCGACCAGTTCGACGACGATTTCGACAGCGCCTTCGGGAAAGAGTTCGCGCGCGCATACGAACAGGCATCGAAACGATAGCCAAATCCCGGTAGGTTGCTCGGCAGCGTAAAGAGGACGGGCCCGTATGGCGTGGAACGACAAGGTCGTGTGGCAGGAGGGCATGTTCCTCCGGTCGCAGCATTTCCAGCAGGCGGACCGCTACGCAGAGCACCTGGTGCAGATGCGGGCTGCGCCGCTGCGCCCGCATCCCTGGGGTGTCACGGACCTGGCGCTCGACCGCGACCTACTGGCGGCGGGCAAGTTCGCCATCGCCTCCTGCGCCGGCATCATGGAGGACGGCACGCCTTTCGCGGTGCCGGGTGACGCCGATCAGCCGCCGCCGCTCGACCTGCCCGAGGGCCTCCGCAACTGCATCGTCTATTTGGCGCTGCCGGTGCGCCAGCCGGGTGCCGCCGAGGTGACCACCGGGGAAGGGCCGGACGCGCTGACGGCGCGCTATGGCCTGCGCAGCTTCGAAGCCTATGACACGCATTCCGGTTCCACCCTGCCGGCTGAGGTCCAGGTCGGCCGCCCGCGCCTGCGCTTCATGCTGGAGACGGAGGAGCGCCCGGGCTTCTCCTGCATCGGCCTCGCGCGCGTCGTCGAGGTGCAGGCCGACCGCCGGGTGGTGGTCGATGACCGCTTCATCCCGCCCTGCCTCCGCGCCTCCGCGGCGCCGCCGCTTGCCAACCTGATCGGGGAGCTGGTCGGCATGCTCGGGCAGCGCGCCGAGGCGCTGGCGGCGCGGCTGACCCAGCCGGGATCGCGCGGCGTCGCCGAGGTCGCCGACTTCATGCTGCTGCAGACGGTGAACCGCTGCCAGCCGCTGCTCGCACACTGGGCGGATGCGGCGAATGTGCATCCTGAGACGCTCTACGCGGCGCTGGTGCAGATCGCGGGCGAGCTCGCCACCTTCACGGCGCCGGACAAGCGCGCCAGCGCCTACCCCGCCTATCGTCACGACGACATCCAGCGCAGCTTCGCCCCGGTGGTCGCCGATATCCGCCGCAGCCTCTCTGCGGTGCTGGAGACCAATGCGGTCGCGATCCCGCTGCAGGATCGCAAGTTCGGCGTGCGCGTCGGCCCGATCGTCGACCGCAACCTGCTCCGCGCCTCCTCCTTCGTGCTCACGGTGCAGGCGGACATGCCGGGCGAGCAGCTCCGCCGCCTCTTCCCGAACCAGGTGAAGATCGGCGCCGTCGAGCATATCCGGGAGCTGGTGAACGTGGCGCTGCCCGGCATCGCCATTCGGCCCTTGCCGGTGGCGCCGCGCCAGATCCCCTTCACCGCCGGCGCGACCTATTTCGAGCTGGACCGTGGCTCGCCGCACTGGGCGCAGATGCAGAATTCCGGCGCCTTCGCGCTCCACGTCTCCGGTGACTTCCCGAACCTGCGCATGGAACTCTGGGCGATCCGCGGATGAGCGACAATCCTTTCGCTGAACCGGACGACAGCGACAAGACGCTCGTCCGAGGTCCTGGCGGGGCCGCGAGGCCGACACCAGCCCCGATGCCCGCCGCGCCGCGGCCGACAGCGGCCGGCGGTTATGCCGGCGGCGCGACGCCTGCAGGGCCGGCGCCGGG
>NZ_JAAGBB010000003.1 GCF_018129085.1 Plastoroseomonas hellenica | reverse complement strand
CAAAACAAGGAGACTGTCAGCCATGTCTCCGGTCCAAACTGTCAGTGATGTCCCCGGCTAGACAGGGGCTTTGCCCCTCCCGGACCCACCCCACCAGGAGCCTACAGGCCCCTGGACCCCGTGTACTTTTAGAGCCCTGATGGCCGAAGGGGCCGCCCCGAAGTGGGCGGCCCCTTCGGCCATCAGGGCGCCAAGTGAAGCAGGTCCAGGAGCATCTATGCTCCTGGCGGATGGGGTCTGGGGAAGGCAGAGCCTTCCCCAGGGCGCGCCCTCATCACCGCCCGCCGCCGACCGGCAGGCGGGCGCCGGTGATGTAGCTGGCGGCGTCGGAGAGCAGGAAGAGGATGGTTTCAGCGACTTCTTCCGCCGTGCCGCCGCGGCCCATCGGGATCATCGGGCCGAAGCGCTGGACGCGGTCGGGGGCACCGGCGGTGGCATGGATCTCGGTGTCGATCAGGCCGGGGCTCACGGCGTTGACGCGGATGCCTTCGGCTGCGACTTCCTTGGCGAAGCCGATGGTGATGCTGTCCACGGCGCCCTTGCTGGCGGCGTAGTGGATGAATTCGCCGGGGCTGCCGAGTTCAGCGGCGCGCGAGGAGAGGGCGACGATGGCGCCACCCTGGCCGCCGCGGGCCGTGGACATGCGCTTCGCGGCCTCCCGCAGCGCGAGGTAGAGACCGAGGACGTTCAGGCGGAACACCGCATCCCAGTCGGCGAGGCTGCTGTCCATCAGGCGGCACATCGGGCCGGTGATACCGGCATTCGCGACCAGCCCGTCGATGCGCCCGAAGCGGGCATCGAGGGCAGCGAAGGCGGCGAGCATCTCGACCTCGTCGGCAGCATCGGCGCGCACCAGTTCCACGGCAGCACCGGCTGCCTCGCAGGTCGCGGCGCTTGCCTGCGCGGCGGCCTCGTTGCCGCGCCAAGTGAGCAGCAGGTCATAGCCGCGTGCGGCGGCGAGGCGGGCGGTCGCGGCGCCGATGCCGCGTCCCGCGCCGGTGATCATCAGGACCTTGCGTGTCATGGCGTCCTCCCGGTCAAAAACGTTCGATGGCGAAAGGGGCAATGTCGGTGTTCGGCGTCTCGCCCGCCATCGCGGCGGCCAGCAGTGCCGCGGTCGGTGCCGAGCCGGTCAGGCCGAGATGCCCGTGCCCGAAGGCGCACCAGAGGCCGGGGATGCGCGCGACCGGCCCCAGCACGGGCAGGCTGTCGGGCAGGCAGGGGCGATGGCCCATCCAGAAGCCTTCGGCACCCTGCGTGCTTGCCTGCGGATAGACCTTCGCCAGATCCTCGAGCAGCAGCGCCGCGCGCTTTGGGTTGGGTGCGCGGTCGAGGCCGCCGAACTCGACGGTGCCGGCGATGCGCAGGCCGTGCTCCATCGGCGTGATGAAGGCCTTGCGGTCGGCCGGGATGATCGGCCGCTGCGGGGCGACGCCGGCGTCGGGCAGCATGACGTGATAACCGCGCTGGCTCTCCAGCGGCACCCGGATGCCGAGCGGCGCCAGCAGCCGGGCCGAGAAGGCGCCGGCGGCGAGTACGGTGATGTCGCCGGCCACCAGCCCGGCCTCGGTCATGGCTCCGATCGCCCGGCCGCCCTCGGTCGCGATGGCGGAGACACGGCCGCGCAGGACGCGCCCGCCCTGGCGTTCGACGCCGCGTGCTACAACCTCCGCCAGGCGCTTTGGGTTGGCGACGCTGCCTTGCTCCGGCAGGAGGAGCCCGAGCGTGTAATCGGGGGCGATGCCCGGCTCGAGTGCCGCGATGCCGGCGGCATCCAGGCGCTCGACCCGCAGGCCGTGCCGCTGGCGCAACTCCCAGCTCGCGCTGTCCTTCGCGAGATGCGCCTCGTCTCGGTAGAGATAGAGCTGGCCGGTCTCCCGGACCAGGTCGAGCGCGCCTTCCGCGGCCATGATCTCGCGGTGGCGTTCGATGGCGCCGAATTGCAGCGCGGCAAGCGCGCTGGCGATGGCCTCGACCCGGGCGGGACGCGCGCTGGCCAGGAAGCGCAGCAGCCAGGGCAGGGCGCGTGGCCAATAGGTCGGCGGGATGTGCAGCGCGCCCTTGGGGTCGGTCAGCATCCCCGGCACCTGGCGCAGCACGCCGGGCATCGCGAGCGGCGCCACCGACCCCGCGCTGATCGCCCCGGCATTGCCGGAGGAGGCGCCGCCGCCCGGCTCCCCCACATCGAGCAGCGTGACGTTCATGCCGCGCCGCGCGCAGTGCCAGCCGAGGCAGAGGCCGACGATGCCGGCGCCGATGATGACCACGTTTCTCATGCCGGTAGACTGCCGCGCGCTTCGCGTTGACGGAAGCCACGGTCTGGCGGAGGCTTTGCCCGAGGGGGTAACGGCCATGCACATCACGCCCAACAATGCGGGCCTGGGCGCCCGCGTCACCAGTATCGATCTCGCGCAGCCACTGGACGACGCGGCCCGGCGCGAGGTGCTGCGCGCCCTTTGTGAGTTCGGGGTGCTCTGCTTCCCGGATCAGGATCTCGATGCTGCGCAGCTCTCGGCCTTCGGGTCCCGGTTCGGGGAGCTCGAGGTGAATGTCGCGAACATGTTCCACGCACCCGACCATCCCGAGGTGATGCTGCTGTCGAACATGAAGGACGACGCGGGCAAGCCGGTCGGCCTGCACGACGCCGGCCAGGGCTGGCACACCGATATGAGCTATTCCCACGACATCGCGCTGGCGAATGTGCTGCACGCCAAGCGGGTGCCGCGGCGCGACGGACGGGCGCTCGGCGCCACGCAGTTCCGCAACCAGCACGCCGCGTATGAAGCCTTGCCCGCCGAGGTGCGGGACCGCCTCGAAGGCCGCAGCGCCATTCATGACTTCGAAAAATTCTGGGACATGATGCGGGCGCGGCCGGGCAGTATCCGCCAGGCGTTGACACCGGAGCAGCGGGCGAAGAAGCCGCCGGTCAGCCAGCCGATCTTCCGCACCCATCCGGTGACCGGCCGCCGCGTGCTCTATTGCAATCCCGGCTACGCAACGGTGATCGAAGGATTGGATAAGGCGGAGAGCGACGCGCTGCTCGACTTCCTGTTCCGACACCAATCGGAGGCGCGCTTCCTCTACAGCCATGAGTGGCGCGAAGGCGATGTGCTGATGTGGGACAATATCGGCACCACGCACAACGCGGTCGCCGATTACGGGCCGGACGAGCATCGCTACATCCTGCGCGTCCAGGTGATGGCGAGTCTCGACTACGCGGCGATCGCGGCATGAGGCTCGCGCGCTTCCAGGATGGCACGACGGCGCGCCTCGCGGGGATCATCGGTCCCTGGATGGTGCCGCTGCAGCACGCGCTCGATGTCGCGGCGCATGAGGCGGCGCTGCTGCTGCCGGACGACATGATCGCGCTGCTGGCGGACGAGGCGGCGATGACGGCTGCCTCCCGCGCCATCGCCTTCGCGGCGCGGCCGGAGAATGCGGCGCTGCGGCGGCCGATCGCGGGGCTGCTGGCGCCGTTGCTGCCGGGCAAGATCCTCGGCGTCGGGCGCAACTACGGCGCCCATGCGGCGGAGGTCGGCGGACCGAAGCTGGAGGTGCCGCGCATCTTTCTGAAGCCGGCCTCCTCGGTCTGCGGCCCGGGCAGCGTGGTGCGCATTCCGCCCGCCGTCACCAAGCCCGATTGGGAGGTGGAGCTCGCGGTCGTCATCGGGCGGGAGGCCTGGTGCGTGGAGGAGAGCCAGGCGCTGGAGCATGTCGCCGGCTACACCATCCTGAACGACATCTCGGCGCGGGAGTTCCAGTTCGACCAGCCGCTGGCGATGACGAGCTTCGCCAAGGGGCTCGACGGCTTCTGCCCCATGGGCCCCTGGATTGTCACAGCCGACGAGTTTGGCGAGCCCTGGCGCACGGCGCTGTCCTGCCGCCTGAACGGCGAGACGGTGCAGGAGGGGAACACGGCGGAGCTGATCTTCCCGGTCGCGGCACTGATCGCGTGGCTCAGCCGCTACATGCGGCTGCGCACCGGCGACGTGATCGCGACTGGCACGCCCGCGGGATCCGGGCATTTCCGCAAGCCGCCACGATATTTGAAACCTGGCGACCGGCTGGCGCTGGAGGTCGAAGGAATAGGGGTGCTCGAACACGGCATTGGTTGAGCGGGGAGGGGAGAGACAATGGGACGCCTGATCGTCGCCGCGCTGGCGCTGCTGGTGCCGGCGCTGGCCGCGGCGCAGCCGCGGGCCGGTGACTACCCGAACAAGCCGGTGCGCGTGCTGGTGGCTTTGGCGGCCGGCGGCAATGCCGACATCAATGCGCGGCTGATCTCGACGGCGCTGTCGCAGCGGCTCGGGCAGCAATTCGTGGTGGAGAACCGGCCCTCCGGCGGCGGCATCGTTGCCTTCGGGGAGCTCGCGCGCAGCGCGCCGGATGGCTATACGCTGCTGGTCGGCGCGCTCGGCAGCCATGCGCTGAATGTCGGGCTCTACCGGCGCCTCGCCGTGCATCCGCTGACCGGCGTCGACCACGTGACGATCAGCAGCCATTCGGCGATCGCAGTCGCGGCACACCCCTCGCTCAACGTGACGACACTGGCGGAGTTCCGGGACCTGCTGCTGCGCAATCCCGGTCGCTACAATTACGGCTCTTCCGGCAATGGTACGACGGGCCATATCGCGGGCGCCATGCTGGTCTCGCTGCTCGGCGTGCAGGCGACGCATGTGCCGTATCGGGGCTCGGCCGCGGCGTTTTCGGACCTCGCCGGGGGCCGCACCGCCTTCCAGGCGGATACCATCAGCTTCCTCTCGGAGCCGATCCGCGCCGGGACGGTGCGAGGCATCGTGATCGCGACTCCGCAACGCTCCCCCATGGCGCCCGATCTGCCAACCAGCACGGAGGCCGGGCTACCTGCCTATCAGGCGACCACCTGGACGCCCTGGTCGGCGACGCTCGGCACGCCGGCGCCGATCCGCCAGTTCCTCTACGAGCAGATCGCCGAGGTGCTGCGGCAGCCCGATGTGCGCGACAGGCTGATCCAGCTCGGCAATACCATCCCGGAGGGGATGACGCCGGACGCGACCCGTGCCTTCATCGCGAGCGAGATCGAACGCTGGGTGCCGATCGTGCACGCGACTGGCGCGTCGGTCGATTGAGTTGGTACTGAAGAGAGATCACCGATGCCGATGAACGCCACCGCGGACAGCGTCCGCGCCCAGATCCTCGCGATCCTCCATGCCTGGGGCATGCCCGCCGACATGGCGGAGACCACCGCCGAGGTGATGGTCGAGACCGACCTGATGGGCGTGGACAGCCACGGCATCTCGATGGTCATGATGTATGACGGCATGCGCCGCGATGGGCAGCTCAGCCTGGATGCGCGTCCGCAGATCGAGCGCGATGCCGGCGCCGTGGTGCTGATGGATGGCGGCGCCTCGCTCGGCCACTATGTCTCCTTCTGCGCCATGAAGCTGGCGATTGAGAAGGCGCGCGCCTTCGGTATCGGCGTCGTCGCGGTGCGCAATTCCCATCACTTCGGTGCCGCCGGCTACTATGCGCGGCTGGCCTCCGATGCCGGGATGATCGGCCTCGTCACCAGCGCCGCGCGCAACCTGCTGATGGTGCCGACGCGGGCCGCCGAGCCGATGCTCGGCACCAACCCGATCGCCTTCGCCGCACCCGCGGCGACCGAGCGGCCCTTCGTGCTCGACATGGCGACGACGACGGTCGCCGGCAACAAGGTCAAGGTCTACCACCTCAAGGACAAGGTGCTGCCGGACGGCTGGGTGCTGGACGAGAAGGGTGCGCCGGTGACCGATCCGCATGCCGGGTATGATCGTCTGTTCAATGCGCGTGGCGGCGGCATCACGCCGCTCGGGGGCACCAGCGACATGGGCAGCCACAAGGGCTACGGCTTGGCCATGATGGCGCATATCCTCTCCGGGACGCTCGCCGGCGCGGCCTTCCCGGCGATCCACAAACCGAAGCGGAAGAAGGGGCAGCCGGACGATATCGGGCACTTCTTCCTGGCCCTGAACCCCGGCTCCGTGCGCGCGCCCGGCGCGTTCGAGGCGCAGCTCGACGAGGAGATCGCCGCCCTCCGCGCGACGAAGCCGGTCGATCCGGCCAAGCCCGTGCTCATCCCCGGCGATCCCGAGGACCAGGAGCGGGTGCGCCGCCAGCGAGAGGGCATCCCGATCCCGGACAGCCTGGCCGAGCATGTGCGCAACGTGGCGCGGGGCTGCAACGTGCCCTTCCTGCTGCAGGAGGCCGGCTGAGCGGCCTGGCGGGCGACCGGCCTCAGGCGGGCAGGTCGCCTGCCAAGGTCACCCGGTGCAGCAGCCGGCGATAGCCGTGATAGTCGTTGACTGGGTTGTGCAGCGCGCAGCGATTGTCCCAGAAGGCGATCGAGCCCGGCCGCCAGGAGAAGCGGCACGTGAATTCCGGCCGTACCTGGTGTCGGAACAGGAAGTCGAGCAGCGGCGCGCTCTCCTCCTCCGTCATGCCTTCGAAGCGGGCGGTGTGGCCGGTATTGACATAGAGCGCGCGGCGACCGGTCTCCGGATGGGTGCGGACCACGGGGTGGGTCGCCTCGTAGACCTTCTTCGCCTCCGCCGTGGCGCTGTCCTTGACGCGGTCCTCCCGCGTCTTGGAGACATCGGCCTTGGCAGAGCTGTTCACCGCCCGGAGCGGCGCCAGCATCGCCTTCATGCCGTCGGTCAGGGCCTCGTAGGCGGCATAGCCGGAGGCGAAGAGGGTGTCGCCGCCGACCGGCGGTACTTCGCGCGCGATCAGCATGGTCGCCATCGGCGGCCGCTCGAGATAGGCGGTGTCGCTGTGCCAGATGCCGCCGAAATTGTGCCGCTCATGCTCCTGCTTCAGAACCGGGATGATTTCGGGGAAGCCGTCGATGCCCTTGATGAAGGGATATTCGACGACATCGCCGAAGTGCCGGGCGAATGCGAGGAAGGGGCCGGGCGGCAGATCCTGGTCACGGAAGAAGATCACGCCATGCTGCAGCCAGACTTGGCGGATCTCCGCGATCTCCTCCGCCGAGACCCCGCGCGCGAGGTCGATGCCGGTGATCTCGGCGCCGATCGCGCCGGCGAGCGGTTGTACCTGCATGGCGATCTCCTCCTTTTCGAACCCTTTCTCCGTGAGCCGATCTTAAGCCCCCGGATGCACGCCCCTTAAGTCGTCGCTCTCTAAAGCCCCATGACGCGCGGCAGCCACAGCGCGATGTCCGGTACGGCGACGACCAGCGCCAGCGCCACGAACATCGCCAGGATCATCCAGACCACCCAGGGGATGGTGCTCTCCATGGAGACGCCGGCGATGCGGCAGCTCACCATGAGATTGACCGCCATGGGCGGCGTGAACTGGCCGATCGCGATCTTCATCGTCAGGATCACGCCGAACCAGGTCAGGTCCCAGTGGAAGGCATTGGCGATCGGGATCAGCACCGGCAGCAGGATCAGGAAGGTGCTGACGCCGTCGAGGAACATGCCGATGATGATCAGCACGATCATCAGCAGCGCGATGGTGCCGTATTCGCCCAATCCCAGCCCCACGACCCAAAGCGCCACCGGCTGCACGATGCCGAGCGTCGAGGCCGACCAGGCGAAGACGGAGGCGAGCGCCACCACCATCAGGATGACGGCCGACAGCTCCCCGGCTTCGACCAGCATCTCGTAGAGATCGCGCAAGGTCAGCGTCCGGTACACGGCGAAGCCGATGAACAGTCCATAGACCACCGCCATGACCGCGGCCTCAGTGGGTGTGAAGGCGCCGATGCGCATGCCGCCCAGGATGACGACCGGGGCCATCAGGCCCCAGAAGGCCTCCTTGAAGGTGGTCCAGATCGAGAGCGGGTCGCGCTGCCGGCTCTTGCCGCCGAATTCCTTGATCAGCGAGATGAGGATGATCGGCACGATGATCGCGACGCCGGCCAGGATCCCCGGGAACATCCCCGCCATGAAGATCGCCGGCACCGAGACGCCGGGGACCAGCACCGCATAGATGATGAAGGCGATGGAGGGCGGGATCAGGATGTCGGTCGCGGCCGCGGCGCCGACGGTCGCTGCGATGAAGGATCGGGGATAGCCGTCGGCCACCATGCTCTTGGTCACCACCTGGCCGACGGCGGCCGAGGTGGCGGGGCCGGAGCCGGAGATGCCGCCGATCACCATGGCGACCAGCACCGCGACGGACGCGAGCGCGCCGCGCCCGGCACCGACCAGCGCCGTCGCGAAGCGCACCAGCCTGAGTGCCACGCCCGTGCGGTCGAAGACCGAGCCCACCAGCACGAACATCGGGATGGCGATCAGCGGGTACTTGGCGATGCCGGAATAGACATTGGTCGGCATCGCCATGATCGACTGGTCGGCGAGCCAGATCGCCAGTGCGCCCGCAAGCCCGAGCGCCACCGCGATCGGCACGCCGCCCAGCAGCAGGATCGCGAAGCTGAGGAACAGGATCGCGCCGGTCATGCCTCCTCGCCGCGCAGCATTCGCACCAGCCGGCCGGCCGCGCGCGCCATCACCAGCAGCGACAGGATCGGCAGCCACATGGTGTAGAGGAATTGCGGATGGCCGAGGCCGGAGGACAGCGCCTCGAAATCATACTCATCATAGGCCAGGCGACCGCCGTTCCAGGCCAGCAGCCCGAAGCAGAGGACGGTCAACGCCATCGCGACGGCCTCGGCGCCGCGGCGGGCGCGCGGCGGCAACTGATCGGTGAAGTAGCCGATCCGCACATGCCCGCCCTTGGCGATGGCGAGCGCGGTGCCGAACAGGGTCAGCCCGACCATCAGCGCGACGGAATACTCCTCGGTGAAGGCGAGCGACATATCGGTCAGGTAGCGGATCGCCACGTTGGCCGCGGTGATCAGCGCGATCACCGCCATGACCGCGGCGACCAGAACCTCCTCCAGGCGCAGCGATAGGCGCGTCCTCGGGCGCGGCAACGGTGCCGTCGGGTCGGGCTCGGCGCTCATGCCGAATGTTGCCGCCCCGGGCCAGGCCCGCTCATGCCGCAGCGGCGCGGACGGCAGCTTCGGCCTTGCGGGTCAGCTCGGCGCCGACGGTCGCCGCCCAGCGATCGTAGACCGGGCGGGTGACGCGGGCGAAGGCCTGCTTCTCCGCCGCCGTCAGCACCATCACCTCGACCCCGCGCTGCCGCAATTCCCGGATCGAGCTGTCATCGCCGCCTTCGACGCCCAGGCCGCGCCGCGTCAGCTCGATCTGCCAGCGCCCGGCCTCCACAGCGCAGTCGCGGACCAGCGCCTGATCGGCGGGGCTGAAGCTGTTCATGACCTGGCGGGAGAGGGCGAAGATCAGCGGGTCGTTCACATAGTTCCAGATGGTCAGGTGCTTCTGCGCCAAGGTGTCCATGCGGAAGGCGAGGAAGAGGTTGATCGGGTTCTCCTGCCCGTCAACCGCCCCGGTCGAGAGCGCCGGCTGCAGGTCCGCGAAGGACATCTGCACCGGATTGGCCCCGAGGCCGGTGTAGATGTCGCTGAAGATCGCGCCGGCGGCGAAGCGGATCTTCAGGCCGCGCAGATCCTCCGGCGTCCGGATGGCGCGCTTGGAGTTGCTGATCTCCCGGAAGCCGTTCTCGCCCCAGGCGACCGGCACCACCTCGCGGCGTTCCATGACGCCGAAGATGTCGCGCCCGACCTCGCCCCGGATCAGAGCGTCCAGCGCCTTGTGGTCCGGCATCAGGAAGGGGAGCTGGAACAGCCCGACCTCCCGCACCTGGGGCGCGATGTTGATGGTGCTGAACACCGCCATGTCGATGACGCCCTGGCGCATGGCCAGCAATTCGCGGGTCTGGTCGCCGCCGACGAGCTGGCTGCCAGGATAGACCCGGACATTGATGCGGCCGCCGGAGCGCTCCGTCACCAGCTCGGCCCATTTGAAGGCGCCCTCGGCGAAAGGGATCGGCCGGTTGCCGACCACCGACATCTTGTATTCCGACCGGTAGCTGGTCTGCGCCCGGGCGATCCAGGGCAGGGCGAGCGCGCCGGCGCCGCCCAGGATCAGCGCGCGTCGCTCGGCGCGGAGCGTGTCGATGGCCATCGGTCGTTCCCCTCTCCCGCGCGCCCTTGTCAGCGCGTCGGTCGTAACAGTCTAGCGGCGCCGGACTCCGCGTCCAGCGCCGTTCGGGCTCTCAACCGCGACCGACGAAGGGCATCTTGGTGGCCATCACCGTCACGAACTGGACGTTCGCGTCGATTGGCAGGCTGTCCATGAACAGGATGGTGGTGGCGACATTGTCCACATCCATGGTGGGCTCCACCTTCACCTCGCCATCGGCCTGCTTGACGCCCCGCTGCATGCGCTGGGTCATAGGTGTCGCGGCATTGCCGATGTCGATCTGGCCGCAGGCGATGTCGTATTTCCGGCCATCGAGGCTGATCGACTTGGTCAGGCCGGTCACCGCGTGCTTGGTCGCCGTGTAGGGCGCGCTGTCCGGCCGCGGGGCATGGGCGGAGATGGAGCCGTTGTTGATGATGCGGCCGCCCTGCGGCGTCTGCTCCTTCATCATCCGGAAGGCGGTCTGGGCGACCAGGAAGCTGCCGGTCAGGTTCACGCCGACGATTTCCGACCACTTCTCGTAGGACAGGTCCTCGAAGGGGGTGCCCGGGGCGTTCAGGCCGGCATTGTTGAACACCAGGTCGATACGGCCGAAGCGGGCGCGAATCGCGTCGAAGAGCGCTGCGACTCCGGCCGGGTCAGCGACATCGGTCGCGACCGGCAGGGCCTGGGCGCCGGCCGCGCCGGCCAGGGAGACGGTTTCGTCGAGCGGTTCCTGGCGGCGGCCGGCAAGCGCCACCGAATAGCCGGCCCCCAGCAACCCCAGCGCGACCGAGCGTCCGATTCCCGTCCCGGCACCGGTTACCAGCGCGACTCGGCCCGTATGTTGCGCCGCCATGGTGATTTCCTTCCCATTCTGTTCGCGTCTCGGATGGGGAGTGTGTCGCCCCGAGAGGGCCGGTTGTCCATCCACCCCTGTTTTCGCCCTGTTGCGCGCGGCTTTCTTGCCACGAGGTTACAGGATGACGTTGCGAAACGCTGTAACGCTTGAATCTGATACCCTCGACGAGCCTACAATCACGCAGCATCGACGCCCGCCACGCGGCGATAGAAAAAGTTTTGGAGGAAAGTACGTCAGGAGGAGCAACCACGTCGGTCGGGCGGGCGTAGTGGTGATACGCCTAAATCTTCGGCGAGGAGCATAGCATGCATCCGTCTGACGACGTTTTCGTCCAGTTCGCCCGGAGTTTCGACCAGCGCCGCGACGCTGACATGTCGCTTGCGGATTATCTGCAGGGCTGCCGGTCGGACCCGATGATGTTCGCCTCCGCCCCGGAACGCATACTTGCCGCGATCGGTGAACCGGAGATCATGGACACGGCCCGGGATCCGCTGCTCGGGCGCATCTTCCTGAACCGCACCATCCGCCGCTATCCCGCCTTCGCCGAATTCTACGGCATGGAGGAGACGATAGAGCGGATCGTCGGCTTCTTCCGCCACGCCGCCCAGGGCCTCGAGGAGCGAAAGCAGATCCTCTACCTGCTGGGCCCGGTCGGCGGCGGCAAATCCTCCCTGGCGGAGCGTCTCAAGGCATTGATCGAGGCCTATCCGGTCTATGTGCTGAAGGCTGGGGATGAGCTCAGCCCGGTTTTCGAGAACCCGCTCGGCCTGTTCGACCCGGAGAAGTTCGGGCCGATGCTGGAGGACCGCTACGGCATCCCGCGTCGCCGCCTCTCGGGCTTCATGAGCCCCTGGGCCGTGAAGCGGCTCGATGAATTTGGTGGCGACGTCTCCCGCTTCCGGGTGGCCCGGCTCAACCCGTCCCGGCTGCGCCAGATCGCGGTCGCCAAGACCGAGCCGGGCGACGAGAACAACCAGGACATCTCCTCGCTCGTCGGCAAGGTCGATATCCGCAAGCTCGAGATCCACGCCCAGAACGACCCGGATGCCTACAGCTTCTCGGGCGGGCTCAACCGCGCCAACCAGGGCATCCTCGAATTCGTCGAGATGTTCAAGGCGCCGATCAAGATGCTGCACCCGCTGCTGACTGCGACGCAGGAGGGTAGCTACATCGGCACCGAGAATATCGGCGCCATCCCCTTCCAGGGGATCATCATGGCCCACTCCAATGAGGCGGAGTGGCAGGCCTTCCGGAACAACCGGAACAACGAGGCCTTCATCGACCGCATCTATGTCATCAAGGTCCCCTACTGCCTGCGCGTGACCGAGGAGCAGCGCATCTACGACAAGCTGCTGCGCAGCAGCGAGCTGTCCCGCGCGCCCTGCGCGCCGGGCACGCTCGAGATGCTGGCCCGCTTCTCCGTGCTGTCGCGGCTGCGGCGGCATGAGAACAGCAGCCTCTTCGCCAAGATGCGCGTCTATGACGGCGAAAGCCTGAAGGAGACCGACCCGCGCGCCCGCAGCCTGCAGGAATACCGCGATGCCGCCGGCGCCGATGAAGGGATGGACGGCATCTCGACCCGCTTCGCGTTCAAGGTGCTGGCCGCCACCTTCAACCATGACACCATCGAGGTCGCAGCCGACCCGGTGCACCTGATGTATGTGCTGGAGCAGGCCATCCGGCGCGAGCAGTTCGCCGACGAGACCGAGAAGCGCTTCCTCGAATTCATCAAAGGCGAGCTGGCCCCGCGCTATGCCGAGTTCATCGGCAACGAGATCCAGAAAGCCTATCTGGAAAGCTATCACGACTACGGCCAGAACCTGTTCGACCGCTACGTCGCCTATGCGGATGCCTGGATCGAGGATCAGGACTTCAAGGATCCCGATACGGGGCAGCTTCTCAACCGCGACGCGCTGAACCAGGAGCTGACCAAGATCGAGAAGCCGGCGGGCATCGCCAACCCGAAGGATTTCCGCAACGAGGTGGTGAAGTTCGCGCTGCGCACCCGCGCCGCCAATGCCGGGCGCAACCCGAGCTGGACCAGCTACGAGAAGCTGCGCGAGGTGATCGAGCGGCGGATGTTCAGCCAGGTCGAGGAATTGCTGCCGGTGATCAGCTTCGGCTCCAAGAAGGACAACGAGACCGAGCGCAAGCACAGCGAGTTCGTCGAACGCATGACGTCGCGTGGCTATACCGAACGCCAGGTGCGGCGCCTGGTGGAATGGTACATGCGCGTCAAGCAGTCGGGCTGAGGGGCGCGATCGGAAACCTCCATGCACATCGTCGATCGTCGGCGCAATCCCGGCGGCAAGAGCCTCGCGAACCGGCAGCGCTTTCTCCGGCGCGCGAAGGAACAGATCCAGGACGCAGTGCGCGACAGCGTCACGGGTCGCGGGATGAAGGATATGGAGCGCGGGGGTGAGGTGAGCATCCCCGCCTCCGGCGTGAAGGAACCGGCGCTGCGCCGCGCCGCGGGCGGCAACCGTGAGCATGTGCTGCCCGGCAACAAGGACTTCGCGGAGGGCGACCGCATTCCGCGGCCGCGTGGTGGCGGCGGCGGTGGCTCCGGGCAGGAAGGGAGCGATACCGGGTCGGGCGAGGACGAGTTTCGCTTCGCCCTGACCCAGGAGGAGTTCCTGGACCTCTTCCTGGAGGATTTGGAACTGCCGGACCTCGCGAAGAAGCGCATGGTGGTGGGGGAGGCGGCGGGCTTCCGCCGCGCCGGCTTCTCCTCCACCGGATCGCCCGCGAACCTGGCCTTGGGCCGCACCATGCGCAACGCGCTCTCGCGCCGCATCGCATTGAAGCGCCCGAAGCCCGAGGCTCTGGAGGCCCTGGAGGACCAAGCGCGCGCAGCCGAGGAGGCCGGTGCCCTGGAGCGTGCCGAGGCCCTGCGCAGCGAGATCGCGCGGCTGAAGCACCGGGTGCTGCGGATCCCCTATATCGACCCGTTGGATGTCCGCTACCGGCAATTCGCGCCGGCACCGCGGCCGATCGCGCAGGCGGTGATGTTCTGCCTGATGGACGTCTCGGGTTCGATGACCGAGGGGATGAAGGATCTCGCGAAGCGCTTCTACCTGTTGCTCTACGTGTTCCTGAAGCGCCGCTACAAGCACGTGGAGGTGGTCTTCATCCGCCACACGCATGAGGCGAAGGAAGTCGACGAGGAGACCTTCTTCCGCAGCCCGGAAACCGGCGGCACCGTGGTTTCGACCGCGCTCGAGGAGATGCGGCGCGTGCTCGCCGCCCGTTTCAGCCCGGATGACTGGAACATCTACGCGGCACAGGCGAGCGACGGCGACAATACCGCCTCCGACAACGACAAGACCGCGGGCCTGCTGGCGACCGAGATCCTGCCCGCCTGCCAGTACTACGCCTATCTGGAAGTCGGGCGGGAAGGTGATCATGGCCCGATCGGCTTCATCCCGCGCGAGACCGACCTCTGGCGGCTCTACACCGCGCTCCGTGCCGACGGGCTGCCGATCGCGATGCGCAAGGTGAGGCATCGGAAGGACATCTACCCGGTCTTCCGTGAGCTGTTCCGCAAGGGCGCGACCACGGAGGCCAGCCCGTGAGCGAGCTTCTGTTCAAAGGCGCCGAATGGGATTTCGATACCATCCGCCGCGTGCACGACGCCTGCGAGGCGATCGCCCAGAATGAACTCGGCCTCAGCACCTATCCCAACCGCATCGAAGTGATCTCGGCCGAGCAGATGCTCGACGCCTATGCGGCGAACGGCATGCCGGTGCTCTACAAGCACTGGTCCTTCGGCAAGCGCTTCGCCCGGCATGAAGGCCTCTACCGCAAGGGTTTCCAGGGCCTGGCCTATGAGATCGTCATCAACTCCTCGCCCTGCATCTCCTACGTCATGGAGGAGAACACGGCGCTGATGCAGACGCTGGTGATCGCGCACGCCGCCTTCGGTCACAACCACTTCTTCAAGAACAACACCTTGTTCCAGCAATGGACGGATGCCGAGGGGATCCTCGACTATCTGGAATTCGCGCGCGGCTATGTCACAGAATGCGAGGATCGGTATGGCGCGACGGCGGTGGAGCGCGTGCTCGATGCCGCCCATGCGCTGCAATCGCACGGCGTCTTCCGATCGCCGCGCCGCCGCGTGCCCGATCTCGCCAGCGAGCGGCGGCGGGAGCTGGAGCGCCGCGCGCATGACGAGGCGATGTACAACGATCTCTGGCGGGCCACGGTTCCGGCATCGGGCACCACCCAGCGCCGCGCCGATGATGAAAGGCGCCGCGCGCTGCTGGAACTGCCGCAGGAGAACATCCTGTACTTCCTGGAGAAGTCGGCGCCGCGCCTGGCACCCTGGCAACGCGAGATCCTGCGCATCGTCCGGCAGGTGGCGCAGTATTTCTATCCGCAGATCCAGACCAAGGTGATGAATGAGGGCTGCGCGACCTATGTGCACCACCGCATCCTGACGCGGCTGCACGAGCAGGGCCGCATCACCGACGGCCACTATCTGGAGTTCCTCCAGAGCCATACCAACGTCGTGTTCCAGCCAAGCTACGACGATCCGCGCTATGGCGGGCTGAATCCCTACGCCCTTGGCTTCGCGATGATGAGCGACATCGCTCGGATCGCCGAGGATCCGACCGCCGAGGATCGCGACTGGTTCCCGGCCTTCGCCGGCTGCGGCGATGCAATGGGCGTCTTGCGGGAGGGCTGGGCAGCCTTCCGAGACGAAAGCTTCATCGCCCAGTTCCTCTCGCCGCGGCTGATGCGTGACCTGCGCCTGTTCCACCTCGCCGATGAAGAGGACGAGGACGCGCTGCGGGTCGCCGCCATCCATGACGAGCGCGGCTATCGGCGCATTCGTCGCGCGCTGGCACGGCAGTATGATATCGGCCGCACCGATCCTGACATCCAGATCGCCGATGTCGATCTCGCCGGCGACCGGCGGCTGGTGCTGCACCATCGCGTGCTCGACCGCCAGCTTCTGCAGGCGGAGGAGGTCAAGGCGGTGCTGCAGCACCTGGCCGATCTCTGGGGTTACGACGTGGTGCTGAAGGAGATGGATCCCGTGGAGGACCGCATCCTGAAGGAGCACCACGCCGCATCGCGGCCGGGTATCGCCACCGGCTAGTTCAAGCGGGCGTCCTCAGCTAGTAGACGGCGCGACCGCCGGTCACATCGAAGACGGCGCCGGTCGCGAAGCTGCATTCCTCCGATGCCAGCCAGCATGCCATGGCGGCGATCTCGCCGGTCTCGACGAAGCGGCCCATTGGGATCTTCGAGAGCATGTAGGCGATTTGCGCCTCGGTCATCTGGGCGAAGAGGTCGGTCTTGGCCGCGGCCGGGGCGATGGCGTTCACCAGCACCCCCTTGGTCGCCAATTCCTTCCCGAGCGACTTGGTCAACCCGATCAGTCCCGCTTTCGAGGCGCTGTAATGGGAGGCATTCGGATTGCCTTCCTTGCCCGCGACCGAGGCGATGTTGACGATCCGCCCGTAGCCCCGCTTCAGCATAGCCGGCACCACGGCGCGGCAGACCAGGAAGGGGGCGATCAGGTTCACCTCCACCACCCGCCGCCATTCGGCGACCGGCAATTCCCAGGTCGGTGCATTGCCGCCGGTGATGCCGGCATTGTTCACCAGGATGTCGATGCCGCCATGCGCCTCCAGCGTCGCGGCGACCGCGGCCTCGACTGCGGCGTCCTTGGTCAGGTCGAGGGCATGGGTGGAGACGCGGGCGCCCTTGGCCTCCAGCCTCGCCTGGGTCTCGGCGAGCTTGCCGGCATCCATGTCCCAGAGCGCCAATGCCGCCCCGCTATCCGCGGCCCGTTCGGCGATCGCGAGGCCGATGCCCCGTGCGCCGCCGGTGACCACCGCCACGCGGCCGGCGAGATCGATCCTGTTCATGCGTTTCCTCCTTCGCGGCGCTAAGCCGCCAATGGTCGAGCCTAGGCGGCATGAAGTTCCGCTTCCAGCCGCGCCGCTTTTCTCCATACTGGTAACCAGCCGGTTCGCAGAAGCCGGCATGATAGTGACGGGAGAGAACAACCATGAAGCGCAGGGAGATCCTCGGCGCAGCCGGGGGCGTTGCCGTGCTCGCGATGCCGGGCATCGTCCGGGCGCAGCAGCCCATCACGCTGAACGGCGCCGTGCAGTTCAACGACGACCACGTCTTCACCCGCGCCCTGGTGCGGTTCGAAGAGCTGGTCAAGCAATACTACAATCGACCGGTCAATTTTGTGCTGCACAAGAATTCCAGCCTCGGGCTGGAGAAGCAGTATTTCGAATACATGGCGCAAGGGCGGGCCGTGGACTACGGCATCGTCAGCCCGGCGCATATGTCGACCTTCAGCCGCGCCGCGCCCTTCGTCGACGCGCCCTTCCTGTTCCGCGACCTGGCGCACTGGAACCGGGTGCTGGATGCCGACCTCTTCGCGCCGGTCGCACAGGAGGTGGAGCGTCGGGCCCGCGTCATGCTCATCGGCTATGCCGGCGGCGGCGTGCGCAATATCTTCGCCAATCGCACCGCCTCCACACTGGCCGAGCTCCGTGGCCTGAAGGTGCGCGTGCAGGGCGCGCCGATCTGGAGCCGCGCCTTCACCGCGGTCGGCATGTCGCCGACCGTCATCGCCTATAACGAGGTCTACAACGCCATCCAGAACAACGTGATCGAGGCCGGCGAGAACGAGGCCGCCGGCGTCGAATCCATGCGGTTCTTCGAAGTGGCGCCCAACCTGCTGATGACCGAGCACGCGATCACCATCCGCCCGATCTGCTTCGCCAAGCAGGTCTTTGACCGCCTGCCGCGTGAGCTGCAGGAAGCGGTGCGCCGGGCAGGGCGGGAGGCCGGCGTCTTCGGCCGTCAGGCGGAATCGACCGAGGACAGCCAGAAACTCGATCAGCTCGAGCGGGCCGGCCGCCTGCGCCGAATCGCTTTCAACGAACGCCCACAGATGCTGCGCGCGGTCGAGCCGGTGATGATGACCTATGCGCGCGAGATCGACGCTGAAGCCATCATGACCCGCATCAACGCCATCACCGCGTGATATCGGCCCGGGGGCGGCGCCCGGCCGCCCCCTTTCCAGGGACAATTGCATGACCGACGCCACCGCGCCCGGCCTGTTCCGGCGCCTCTCGGCTGCCTATGCGCGCCTGCTTTCCGCCCTGCTCGCGATCTCGGTGCTGATCATCGTCATCCCGGTCTCGCTGCAGATCTTCTCCCGCTACACCGCCATCATCCCGCACTACATCTGGACCGAGGAGCTGGCGCGCTTCCTGCTGGTCTGGATGGTGATGATCGGCGCCATGCTGGCGCTGAAGGAAGGCATCCACTTCATCGTCGATGTCTTCCCGCGTCTGTCGCCGAAGCCCGCGGCGATCATGGACCTCGTCTCCGGCAGCTTCATCCTGATCTTCGCGCTCACCTTCGTCTGGTGGGGCATCGAGTTCACAGACTTTGCCTGGTTCCGCGAGAGCGAGCTGGCGGAGCTGCCGCTGTGGCTGATCCACATCGCCTGGCCGATCCTCGGGGTCACCTGGCTCCTCTTCAACGGTGAGCGCATGTGGGATGCGGTCGCGACGCTGCGGGGGCGCGCCTGATGGGCGGCAATGTCCTGTCCTCCGGCGATGCCGCCGCCATCCTGTTCGGCGTCTTCTTCACGCTGCTGGTGCTGCGGGTGCCGGTCGCCGTGGCACTCGGCCTCGCCTGCCTGCCGATCCTGCTGATCGAACCGCATCTGTCGCCGATGGTGCTGATGCAGGAGACCTTCAACGCTTTCAACAGCTTCATCCTGCTCGCGGTGCCCTTCTTCCTGCTGACCGCGAACCTGATGAATGTGGGCGGCATCACCAACCGGTTGATGACCCTGTCGCGCACCATGGTCGGGCATTGGCCCGGGGCGCTGGCGCAGATCAACGTCGTGCTCTCGATCTTCTTCGCCGGCATCTCCGGCAGTTCCACGGCCGATGCCGCGAGCCAGTCCAAGATCTTCATCGAGGCGCAGCGCAAGGAAGGCTACGACGACAGCTTCTCGGTCGCGATCACCGCCGTCTCCGCGGTGCTCGCGGTCATCATCCCGCCTTCGATCCTGATGATCGTCTGGGGTGGGGTGCTGACCACCTCGATCGGGGCGCTGTTCCTGGCCGGCATCATCCCGGGTCTGCTGATCGGCCTGGTGCAGATGGGCACCGTGCATGCCTATGCGAAGCTGCGCGGCTATCCGACCTATCCGCGCGCGAGCTGGGGTGCTCTGGCGGGAGCCTTGCTCACCGCACTCCCGGCGCTGATGACGCCCTTCATCATCATCGGCGGCAAGATCTTCGGCTGGTTCACCGCGACCGAGAGCGCCTGCATCGCGGTGCTCTATGCGGGTGTCCTTTCGCTGCTGGTCTATCGCGAGATGAGCTTCCGCGGCCTCTACGAAGCTCTCGGGGAGACCGGTCGGCTGGCTGCGGTGGCGCTGTTCTGCGTCGGCGCCGCAAGCTGCTTCGGCTGGCTGCTGGCCTATTACAAGATCCCGGAGGCGATCCTGTCCGGCGTTTCTGCCTGGGGCATGGGCCCGATCGCGACCGGCTTCTTCATCGCCGCTGTGTTCCTGGTGGTCGGCTGCTTCCTGGACGCCATCCCGGCGATCATCATCGTCGGCGCGATCCTGCAGCCGCTGGCGGCGGGGGCGGGGCTCGATCCCGTGCATTTCGCGATGATCGGCATCGTCAGCCTGGCCTTCGGCCTGGTGACGCCACCCTACGGGCTCTGCCTGATGATCGCCTGCCACGTGGCGGGAATGCGGGTGGGCGATGCGCTGAAGGACACCATGATCATGCTGCTGCCGATGTTGGCGGTCCTGGCGATGGTGATCCTCTGGCCTGGCCTGGTGCTGGTCCTGCCGAGGATGATCTCACCCGAGTTTTTGGGGTGAGAGAGTTCACTGCCCTCAAGCGCCGGCGCCGGCATCCGCCGGCTTGGCTTGCGCGCTGTCAGGGCAGCATTGACGGCCGAGATCGGTCGCGCGCGGGGCCGCATTCGCGGCCCCGGAGCATCGGCTTCGCCTCGCTCCGCAGGAACCCGTGGCGGCCTGCGGCCCCGGGGAGGGGCCTACTCTTGCGGGGCGTTCTTATTTGCCGGCCAGCTCCGCCTCAAGGGCCGCGATCTTGGCGGTGACGGAGGCGCGCAGCGACGGCGCGGCGTGTGATTTCATGTTGGCCAGGGTGCGCTTCAGCTCCGCGAGCTGCCGGCGCTTCTCCTCCATGTTCCGTTGCATGGGGCGATTGCCGGAGAATTGTCCGTCGAACGCGCGCATCTCATCCTCTTGCTTGCGGGCCGCGGGGTTTGGGCCGTGGCACGGCCGGCGTCAACCGTCCTCTCGACCACCTGGGCACGAATTGACCGGGCGCCGCGCCCGGCCGAAGCTGCGCCATCAGGAGGAAACGAGCATGGCTGACTACCCCTTCACTGCCGACGACCTGAAGGCACTCTGCGCCTGGGACACGCCGACCATCTGCAACGCCCTCGAGCTCACTGATCCGGAGCGGCGGTGCTGGGGCTTCAGCTACCGGCAGTTCGCGATCGCCGACGTCACCCTGCCGCCGATCTGCGGCCTGGCGCGCGTCGGCACCATCCGCGCCGCGGCGCCGTCCGCCCGCAGCAAGGATGCCGACCGCGCGGCGCGCATCGGCTGGTATGAATACGTCGCGGCCGGGGCGCTGCCGACCATCGCCATCCTCGAGGATATCGACCCGACCCCCGGAGTCGGCGCCTTCTGGGGCGAAGTGAACACCAATGTCCACAAGGGCCTCGGCGTGCTGGGCTGCGTCACCTCCGGCTCGATCCGTGACCTCGACATGATCGCGCCGGGCTTCCAGCTCATCGCCGGCAGCATCAACCCGAGCCACGCGCATGTGCATGTTGTGGAGTTCGGCAAGCCGGTTACCATCCACGGCATGGCGACTGCCCATGACGACGTGGTGCATGCCGACCGTCACGGCGCTGTGGTGATCCCGGCGGCTTCGGTGAAGAAGATCCCGGCGGCGATCGAGCTGCTGACCCGCAAGGAGGCGGTGATCTTGGAGATGGCGAAGAAACCTGGCTTCAACGTGGAGATCCTGAAGGACGCGCTGCGCCGCGCCGACGACATCCACTGATGGGACGGCGCGGTGCCGTCCTTGTCCTCCTGCTGCTCGCGGCCCCGGCCCGGGCACAGGAGGACTGGACGGCGCTGCTGCCGGAGGCGGCGCGCGAATTGCGCGGCTGCCTGCTCGCGGAACGCGATGGTGCCATGGTGCTCGACCTGAAGCGGGACGGCCCGCTCTACGAAGCGCTGGTGCGCCGGGCGGATGGCAGCTTCACGCGCTGCCGGATTGCGCCCGGCGATGCCGCGCCGCGCACCAGGCTGCCGCTGGAAGGGGAGGCTCCGCCGCCCGGACCACGGGCCTTCGCCCTGGAGCGTGGCTGCGCCGATGCTCGGCGGATCGATGCGCCCGATGGGGCGCCGCTCGGCTGGCTCTCCTATCCGGATTGTCGGTGAGCGCTTCCCGGCGGCCATGCTGCGCGGCACAATCGGGGCCATGACCGACCTGACGCTCCTGACCCATGTGAAGCCCGAATGGGTCGACCACTACGGGCACATGAACCTCGCCTATTATCTCGTCGCCTTCGACATGGCGACCGATGTGCTCTGGCCGAAGCTCGGGCTCGGTCGCGCCTTCCGGGAACGCGGACTAGGTACCTTCGCTGCCGAATCCTGGCAGGGCTACACGCGGGAAGTGCTGGAGGGTGCGCCGCTCGCCGCCACCAGCGAAGTGCTGGCCCATGACGCGAAGCGCCTGCTCGCGCGTCATGTCCTGCTGCATGCCGAGGAAGGCTGGCAGGTCGCGGAGAACGAGGTGCTCTATCTCTGCATCGACCTGAACGCCCGACGCGTCACGGGCTGGCCGGAAGATGTCGCGGCGCTGATGGCCGCCGCTGCGACCGGCACGCCCGCCAAGCGCCTGGCGATCAGGTCGCGCGCACCGGCCGGTTGAGCAGCCAGATCCCGGCCGCCACCAGCGCCAGCGCAGCACCGAACACCGGCGTCACCGGGTCGCCCAGCAGCCATGCCCCAAAGCCCACACCGAAGACCGGCGTCAGGAAGGTGAAACCCGAAAGGCGGGAGGCGGCATAGCGCCGCACCAGCCCGAACCAGGCGAAGTAGCTGAGGAAGGTGACGATCACGATCTGGAAGGCGAGCGAACCTAGTGCGATCGGCCCGGGCGCGATCCGCCAATCCTCGCCGAGCGCCAGCGAGCCGAGCGGTATCAGCAGCGCCGACACTCCGATCTGCCAGAGCATGGTCTTCTCGGTGCGCGCCCGGGCGAGGGCGGTGCTGCCCTTGATGCAGAGCGTCGTCGCCGCCCAGAGTATCGCCGCCGCCAGGCAGAGCAGGTCGCCTGTGAGCTCCGTGCGCGAAGGCAGGCGCAGGCTGTCGAGGAAAGCGAGCAGCAGCCCCGCGAAGGCCGCCGCCAGGCCGAAGGCCTTGGCCCGCGTCATCCGGTCGCCGGGCAGCCAGAGATGCGCGCCGAGTGCCACGAAGACCGGCGTGGTGTAGAGGAAGACCACGCCGCGCGCGGCGGTGGTACGCGCCATGCCCTCATACAGCAGCATGAACTCCACGCTGAAGATCACGCCGACCAGCAGCCCGGCGCCGAGCGTGCCGTCCCGCGCCAGCAGCGGCACCCGCCTCCAGACGCACCAGCCGAGCAGCAGAAGCCCCCCGCCGATCGAGCGCAGCCCGGTCTGCAGCACCGGCGGGAAGCCGTCATTGCCGAGCTTGATCGCCACCTGATTGAGCGCCCAGACAGCGCAGAGCAGCACCATCATCACCGCTGCGCGCGGCGGCAGCGTGTCCTGTCGGGTGGCGGAGGTCATGGGGCGGTCGGGGTCAGCCCAGCCGGTCGCGAATCCGGGCGATGCCGGCCTCGGCGCATTGGTCATCGAGCAGCCCGCCCGGCGAGCCGTCCACGCCGATCGCGCCCACCACCTCGTCCCCGGTCCGGATCGGCAGCCCACCACCGACCACCAGGAAGCCTTCGACATCGGGCACGCGCGAAGCGCCGGGGTTGCTGCGCACCGTCTCCAGAAGCTGGGTGGTGCCGGTGCGGGTGGAGGCCGCCGTATAGGCTTTGGCGCGTGCGGCCGCAGCACTGTGCGGCCCGGCGCCGTCGGCCCGCAGCGCCGCCTTCAGGACGCCGGCGCGATCCACGACCACCGCCGTAACCCGATGCCCGCGCCCGGCACAGGCTTCGACGGCCGCGGCCACCGCCTCGGCTGCCAGGCCCGCGGTGATGCTGCGCTCCGTGTAGAGCCCGGCCGGCGGTGGCGGGGGCGTGGGGGTGGAGGTTGGCGCCGGCGGCGCGGCGGCCGGGGCAGGGGGTGCCGGCGCGGCCGGTTGCTGCTGTGCAAAAGCAGCGGTGCCCGCCAGGAAGGAGGCGGCAAGAAGCAGGGCGGCGCGGGGCATCGCGCGATCTCCGGCGGTGATGTCGCCGCAGGCTGCGGCGCCGATGGGCTTGGCGGGGCGCATCATGCGGCGGCGCGGCAGGGCGGGGAAAGGGGGCATGCGCGGAAATCGCGCAGGCTTTGCCCAGCGCTGCGGCGTGCCGCGCCTGCCCTGCCCGGACATTGTGCGTCAAGCAGTTGACGCGCTGCGACCCGCGGCGGAGCATCCGCCCCAGGAACATCCACCATCCCCGCAACATGATGGGAGCCCGCTTGCCATGAACATGCCCGTGCCGCAGGCCATCCGGGCCGGCATTTCGGAGGAGGAGTGGCAGGTCCGCTGCGAACTGGCCGCGCTCTATCGCCTGGTCGCGCATTTCCGGATGACCGACCTGATCTACACCCACATCAGCGCGCGGGTGCCGGGGCCGGAACACCACTTTCTCATCAATCGCTACGGCGTGCTGTTTCACGAGATGCGCGCCTCCGACCTCGTGAAGATCGACCTCGACGGCAATGTGGTCGAGGAGGCGCATTCATCGAAGCGCGTGAACGCCGCCGGCTTCACCATCCATTCCGCGATCCACATGGCGCGCGAGGACGCGATGGTGGTGGTCCATACCCATACCGCCGCCGGTATCGCCGTCTCCGCCCAGCGCCAGGGCCTGCTGCCGATCAGCCAGCACGCGCTCAAGTTCTATGGCCACCTCGCCTACCATGATTATGAGGGGATCGCGCTCGACCTCGATGAACGGGACCGGCTGGTGCGTGACCTCGGCACCCACAACGCCATGATCCTGCGCAACCACGGCCTGCTGGTCTGCGGCGCCTCACCGGCCCAGGCCTTCGATCAGATCTATTACCTGGAGCGTGCCTGCCAGGCGCAGATCGCCGCGCAATCCGGCGGTGCCGAGCTGGTGCTGCCGCCGGAATCGGTCCGCGTCCACACCGCCGCCCAGTTCAACCGGCCGAAGGCCAATCCCGGCTACAACCTCGCCTGGGAAGCCAGCCTGCGGCTGATCGAGAACGACAAGCCGGACTATCGCTCGTGACGGCTGCGCCGCTGCTCATTGCCGGCGGGCGCGTCTTCCGCGGGCTCGCCGGCGGCTTCGCCGAAGCGCTGCTCATCGCCGATGGCCGCATCGCTGTGGTCGGCACGGCGGCGGAGGTGGCGGCGGCGACGCCGGCCGGAACGCGGCGCCTCGATCTCGAGGGCCGTGTCGCCATCCCGGCTTTCAACGAAGCCCATATGCATCTGCTGCCCTATGGGCTCGGCCTCGCGCAGGTGAACCTGCGCGCGGAGGAAGTGACGACGCTGGACGAGGTGCTGCGCCGCATCGGCGCGGCCGCCGCGGCGGCGCCGAAAGGCAGTTGGATCCTGGGGCGCGGCTACGACCACGGCGCGCTCGATGTCGGGCGGCACCCGACGGCGGCGGAGCTGGATGCGGCGGCGCCCGACAACCCGGTCTTCATCGTGCGCACCTGCGGCCATATGGGCGTCGCGAACGGCGCGGCGCTGCGGCTCTGCGGCGTCGGGCACAACACGCCGGATCCTGAAGGCGGCGTGATCGAGCGGCGTGGCGGCAGCCTGACCGGGCTGTTCCAGGAACGCGCTATGCGCCTGATCCGGGACCATATCCCGCAGCCAGACCAGGCGCGGATGGTCGATGCGATCGAGGCCGCCTGCCTCGACCTCGCGGCGCGGGGCTTCGCCAGCGCCACCGACATGAATGTCGGCATGACCGCAGGGCTCGCCGAGATCGATGCCTACCGCGTGGCGCAGAAGGCGGGGCGCCTGCCGCTCCGCATGTGGCAGGTGCTGGCCGGCAATCCCGAGGGTATCGCCCAGGCCGCCTGGGATTCCGGCATGCGCCCGGGCGAGGGGGATGACGGGCTGCGGTGGGGTGCGGTGAAGGTCTTCGCCGACGGCTCTGCCGGCGGCCTGACCGCGGCCTTCTTCGAGCCCTATCTGATCGGGAACACGACAGGCGTCTTCACCTTCCCCGAGGAGAAGATTCACGCGCTGCTGAAGCTCTATCACGAGCAGGGCTGGCAGCTCGACATCCACGCCATCGGCGACGCGGCGATCGAGCAGGTGCTGCAGGGCATGGAAGCCGCTGATAGCGAGGCGCATCCCTTCGCCGGCCGCCGCCACCGCATCGAACATTGCGGCTTCCTGACACGCGACCAGCGCCGACGCATGAAGGCCCGCGGCATCCTGCCGGTGCCGCAGCCGGTGTTCATGTATGAGTTCGGCGATCTCTACGTGAAGAATCTCGGCCTGCCGCGCAGCGAGTTCGCCTATCCGATGAAGACATGGCTGGATGAGGGGCACCATCCGGCGGCGTCCTCGGATTGCCCGGTCTCGACCGTCGATCCCTTCATCAATCTCTACACCATGGTCACGCGCGCCACGAACAAGGGCACGGTGCTTGGCGCGTCGGAAGCGCTGACGGTCGCCGAGGCGGTGCATTGCTACACCTGGTGCGGCGCCTATACCCAGTTCGCGGAGGACCGGCGCGGCACGCTGGAGCCCGGCATGCTGGCCGATGTCGCCGTGCTGTCTGAGGACATCTTCGCCATCGAGCCCGGCACATTGCGCGGGGTGCAGGCCGACCTGACGCTGCGCGAGGGGACGCCGATCTTCGATCGCCACGCGGAGCTCGCCTGAGCCATGCTGCGCTACCTGATCCAGCGGCTGCTGCTGGCGATTCCCGTGATGCTCGGCGTGCTGCTGATCGGCTTCCTGCTGATGCAGGTGGTGCCGACCGATCCGGCGACGGTGCGCGCCGGACCTTCCGCCACCGCCGAGGTGGTGGCGGAGATCCGCCGCGACCTCGGTCTCGACCAGCCATTGACGACACAGTTCGGGCTCTATCTGTGGCGGCTGGCGCAGGGTGACCTCGGCGTCTCCATCATCAACAACGTGCCGGTGGTGCAGGAGCTCGGTGCCACCATTGGCCCGACATTGGAGCTGATGCTGTCGAGCCTCGTCTGGTCGATCCCGCTCGGCATCCTGCTCGGCACGCTCGGCGCCTATTACCGGGGGTCCCTGATCGATCGCGGCGTGATGGCGATCTCGGTCGCCGGCGTCTCGGTGCCGGTCTTCTTCCTCGGCCTGATCCTGATCTGGTTCGTCGGCTTCAAGTGGCAGTGGCTCCCCTTTACCGGCCGCGGCGGACCGCTCTGGACGCTGGAAGGGCTGCAATCCATCGCCTTGCCGGCGATCACGCTCGGCGGCGTCTTCGTCGGCCCCGTCGCGCGCATGACCCGGACCGCGGTGCTGGACGTGCTCTCCGCGGACCACGTCCGCACAGCCCGCGCCAAAGGCCTTTCGGAGCGGCTGGTCGTGCTGCGCCATGCGCTGCGCAACGCCATGGTACCGGTGGTGACACTGATCGGGCTGCAGATCGGCTTCCTGCTCGGCGGCGCGGTGGTGACCGAGACGGTCTTCACCTGGCCGGGCGTCGGTCGGCTGGCCGTGGGCGCCATCACCTCCTCCGACTTCCCGATGGCGCAGGGGACCATCATCGTGCTGTCGCTCGGCTTCATCATCGTGAACCTGATCGTCGATATGCTCTATGCGGCGCTCGATCCGCGGATGCGCGCGGCATGAGCGCGACCACGGCACCCGTCATCATCGCGCCGCCGCGCCCCGGCCTGCTGCGCCGCCTGACCCGCGATCCCGCGGCCGCGGCGGCCCTGGCTTTCGTGGTGCTGGTCATCCTGGCGGCGATCTTCGCGCCGCTGCTGGCGCCGACCGATCCCTTCGACAACGACCTATCCAGCGCCATGAAGCCGCCGGGCAGCGAAGGACTGCCGCTCGGCGCGGATGCGCAGGGGCGGGACCTGATCACCCGGCTGCTCTACGGCATGCGCATGTCGCTGCTGATGGGCTTCGCGGCGGTGATCCTGGGCGGCGGCATCGGCGCGATCCTCGGCTTCCTGGCCGCCTTCTACCAGCGCTGGCTGGATGCACCGATCATGCGGCTGGTCGACATCATGCTGTCCTTCCCGGCGATCCTGTTCGGCCTGGCGATCGCCGCCATCCTGGGCCCGGGGATCCTCGCCGTGGTGTTGGCGCTTTCGGTCGCGACGGTGCCGCTGATGGCGCGCATCGTGCGCGGCTCTGCACTGGTGGTGATGCGGCAGGACTATATCGAGGCGGCGCGCGCCACCGGCATGTCCGACCTCCGCCTCATCTGGCGGCATTTGGCGCCGAATTGCCTCTCCGCGATCTTCGTCTTCGCGACGCTGCGCTTCGGGCAGGTGATCCTGCTCGGCTCCGCGCTCTCCTTCCTCGGCCTCGGTGCCCAGCCGCCGATCCCGGAGCTGGGTGCGATGGCGAGCGAGGGTCGCACCTTCCTCTTTTTCGCGCCGCACATCGCGGTCATACCCTCGGTCGCCATCTTCCTGGTGGTGCTGGCTTTCAATCTGCTGGGGGACGCGCTGCGCGATGCGCTGGATCCAAGGCTGCGCGTATGACAGGGAACCGGGGGAGATCAGGAATATGAAGAAGCTGCTCGCGGGCGCGATGCTCGCATTGGCGGCCGCGTTGCCGGCCGGCGATGCGCTGGCCCAGGCGGCGCCGCGCAACACGCTGGTCGTGTTGCGTGAGATTGATGCCGACAACTACGACCCGATTCGCTCGACCGCGCGGGGCGCCGGCGAAGTCGTCTATATGATGTCCGATACGCTCGTCTCCCTCGACTGGGACATGCGCACCGTCCGCCCCGGCCTCGCCGAGCGCTGGGAGATCAGCCCGGACGGCAAGACCTATACCTTCCACCTGCGCCGCGACGTCACCTTCTGCGACGGCCGCCCGATGACCGCGCAGGACGTCGCCTATTCGATCATGCGCTGGGTCGACCCCGCGAACCGCAGCCCGGTGCGCTGGCGCGCCGGCCCGGTGCGGGAAGTGCGCGCGATCGACGACCACACCGTCGAGTACGAGCTCACCGAACCTTTCGGCGAGCTGCTCTATCAGCTCACCCTGTTCTTCGCCTCGATCGTCGATCGCAGCACGGTCGAGCGGCTGGGCCAGAATTTTGGCAGCCAGGGCTTCAACGGCACCGGTCCTTATTGCTGGGTGAGCTGGACGCCGCGGCAGGAGATGGTGCTGCAGCGCCATCCCAACTACACCTGGGGGCCGCCGATCTATCAGAACCGCTCGCCCCAGGTGGATCGCGTGATCTGGCGCGTGATCCCGGAGGCGAACACGCGCCTCGCCGCGCTGCAGACCGGGCAGGGCGACGTCACCCAGTACATCCCGAACATCGCGATCCAGCAGCTCCGCAACGTGCCGACCATCCGCATGACACGCCAGGAGAACTACTTCTGGGACTACTTCATGGGTTTCAAGGTCGACAAGCCGGTGGTCAGCGACCCGGCGGTCCGGCGTGCCATCAACTTGGCGGTGAACCGGGCGGCGATCGTACAGGCGGTGTGGTTCGGCAACGCCTCCCCTGCCACTGCCTATCTGAACCCGAACACCGCCGGCTACAGCGAAGAGGCTGCGCGGCTGGTGCCGCAATTCGATCCCGCCGCAGCCCGTCGGGTGCTGGACGAGGCCGGCTGGCGCGTCGGCCCCGACGGCGTCCGGGTAAAGGACGGGCAGCGCGCCAGCTTCCTGCTCTATGGGCTGCAGACCACGGAATCGCGCCAGTTCACCGAAGCGATCCAGGCCGATCTCCGCCGCGTCGGCATCGAGATGCGCATCCAGCTTTGGGATGCGACCGTCGGCTGGGGGCGGCTCGCCACCCAGGAATTCGATGCCTTCGTGATGTCCTACCCCTATATCTCTGCGACCGATGGCTTCGCGCTCTATTTCGACAGCCGCAACCGGCCGACGCCGAACCGGATGAACTGGTCGGATCCGCGCACCGACGCGGCGCTGAACACGGCAAAGACCGCGCTGGATGCGGCAACGCGTCAGGCAGCCATCGCCGAAGCACAGCGCATCATCGCGGAGAACAATGTCTGGCTGCCGATCGCGCGCGAGAATCTCTGGCTCGCCGCCAGCCAACGTACCGAGGGCGTCCGCGCGCATGGCATCTATGGTGTCGGGCTGTACAAGGGCCTCGACATCCGCCTGACACGCTGAAGCAATCATGGATGGCGCCGTCCGGGCCTGCTTCCGGAGGGCGCCACCGAGGGGAGGCACTGGGTATCATGACCACCACGCTGATCCGCAACGCCGACCTGGCGATCGCATGGGACGCAGCCGCGAAGGAACACGTCTATCTCTCGGATGCCGACGTCGCTTTTCGCGACGGCGTCCTCACCTTCGTCGGCCGCGGCTATGACGGTGCCGCCGATGCGGTGATCGATGGCAAGGGCCTGATGATCATGCCCGGCCTCGTGAACATCCATTCCCATCCGTCGAGCGAGCCCATGAACAAGGGCTTCACCGATGAGGTGGGGACGCCAGGCCTCTACAACTCCTCCCTTTACGAATACCTGCCGATCTTCCGCGCCGATGCCGACGCCGTGCCCTCCTGCGTCCGCGTCGCGATGAGCGAATTGCTGCTCTCCGGCGTCACCACCGTCGCCGACCTATCCATGGCCCATCCCGGCTGGCTCGACCTCCTGGCCGAAGCCGGCATGCGGGTCTGCATCGCGCCGATGTTCCGCTCCGCCCGCTGGTTCACGAAGAACGGCCATGTCGTCGAATATGAATGGGACGAGAAGGCCGGCGAGAAGGCGATGGCCGAGGCGCTGACCCTGATCGAGCGCGCCGAACAGCATGAATGCGGCCGCCTCTTCGGCATGGTCGTGCCGGCGCAAATCGACACATGTTCCGAAACGCTCCTGCGCGAGAGCCGGCAGGAGGCCAAGGCACGCGGCGTCTCCTGGCAGATCCACGCGGCGCAGTCGGTGGTCGAGTTCCATGAGATCACCCGCCGTCATGGCTATACCCCGATCGGTTGGCTCGACAGCATGGGTCTGCTGTCGGAGCGGGCGATCATCGGGCATGGCATCTTCCTCGACGATCACCCCTCCACGCCCTGGCACACCCGCACCGATCTGAACCGCCTGGCCGAGACCGGCACCACCGTCGCGCATTGTCCGACGGTCTTCGCGCGACGCGGCATCGCGCTGAAGGATATCGGCCGCTATCGGCGGGCGGGGGTGAATCTCGGCCTCGGCACCGACACCTACCCGCACAACATGCTGGATGAGATGCGGCTGGCGGCCTATATCGCCCGCACCCAGGCGACCGATCCGCGCACGCTCACCTCGGCGGACCTGTTCCATGCCGCGACCATCGGCGGTGCCGTGGCGCTCGGACGCGACGATATCGGCCGTCTCGCCGCCGGCTGCCGGGCCGATTTCTCCCTGGTGGACGTCACCCATCCGCGCATGCGCCCTGCCCGCGATCCGCTGCGGAGCCTGATCTATGCGGCGGGCGACGACGCGTTGAAAGCCGTCTATGTCGACGGCCGCAAGGTGGTCGAGAATGGTGAGGTGCTGACCATGGATTATCGCGCCGCGGCCGCGCATCTGCATGAGGCGCAGAAGCGCATCGAAGGCCAGGTGCCGCAGCGCGACTGGGCGCACCGCAGCGCCGAGCAGATCGCACCGACGACCTTCCGCTGGGCATGACGGAAGCGCTTCTGAGCATCGAGGGGCTGCGGACGGTCTTCCGCAGCGGCATGGGCGAGATCGCGGCGGTGGACGGCGTCTCGCTGTCGGTCCCGCGCGGCCGCACCCTCGGCATCGTGGGCGAGAGCGGCTGCGGCAAGTCGATGCTCTCACTCTCCGTCATGCGGCTGGTGCCGCCGCCCGGCCGCGTCGCCGCCGGGCGTGTGCTGCTGGAAGGGCGTGACCTGCTGACGCTGCCCAAGGCCGAGATGCGCGACGTGCGGGGCAGGGAGGTCGCGATGATCTTCCAGGAGCCGATGACCAGCCTCAATCCCGTGCACAGCATCGGCGACCAGATCATGGAAGCGATGCGCGCGCATGAGCCGCGCGCCGGCGCCGCCGAGCTGCGCGACCGCGCCATCGCGGCCCTGGCCCGGGTACGGATTCCGGCACCGGAGCGCCGCTTCACCGAATATCCGCACCAGCTCTCCGGCGGCATGCGCCAGCGTGTCATGATCGCGATGGCGCTTGCCTGCAGCCCGAAGCTGCTGATCGCGGATGAGCCGACGACGGCTCTCGACGTCACCGTGCAGGCCCAGATCCTCGACCTGCTGCGGGAATTGCAGTCCGAGACGGGGATGAGCATCATCCTCATCACCCACGACCTCGGCGTGGTCGCGGAAATGGCCGACGAGGTCGCGGTCATGTATGCCGGCCGCGTGGCGGAGCGCGGCCCGGCGCGCGCGATCTTCGAGGATCCGCAGCACCCCTATACGCTCGGCCTGCTCGGCTCCATCCCGCGCCTCGATGAGGAGCGGGAGACCTTGCTGGCCATCGAAGGCAGCGTGCCACCGCCCTTCGCGCTGCCGCCGGGCTGCCGCTTCGCGCCGCGCTGCCCTTTCGCCATCAGCCCCTGCAATGCCGCGCCGCCGCCGCTGCGCGACATCGCCGATGCGCATGAGGCCGCCTGCATTCGCGCGCCGATCGAGGCCTCCCTCGCGCTGGGCAATGCCGCATGACGCCGCTGCTGGAAGTCCGCGATCTCGCGAAGCATTACCCGGTGAAGAGCGGCATCGTCGTCGCCCGCCAGGTGGGAACGGTGCGCGCCGTCGACGGTGTCTCCTTCGCCGTGAACCGGGGCGAGACCCTGGCGCTGGTGGGCGAGTCCGGCTGCGGCAAATCCACCACGGCGCGGCTGGCGCTGCGTCTGATCGAGCCCTCCGCCGGATCGATCCACTTCGACGGCCGGGATGTCACGCGGATCGGCGGCGCGGCGCTGCGGGCGCTCCGCCGCCGCGCGCAGATCGTCTTCCAGGACCCCTATGCCAGCCTCAACCCGCGCCTGAATGTCGGCGACGCGATCGCGGAGCCCATGGCGGTACACGGCATCGGCAACGCCGCGTCCCGCCGTGCCCGGGTGGAGGAATTGCTGGGCCTGGTCGGCTTAGCGCCCTTCCACGCGGCGCGCTTCCCGCATGAGTTCAGCGGCGGGCAGCGCCAGCGCATCGGCATCGCCCGCGCGCTCAGCATGCAGCCGGAGCTGATCGTCTGCGACGAGCCTGTCTCGGCGCTCGACGTCTCGATCCAGGCGCAGGTGGTGAACCTGCTGAAGGATCTGCAGCGTCGCTTTGGGCTGGCCTACCTCTTCATCGCGCATGATCTGGCCGTGGTGAAGCACGTCGCAGACCGGGTCGCCGTGATGTATCTCGGCCGCATCTTGGAGGTGGCGTCGAAGCGCGCCCTCTTTGCCGCGCCGCGCCATCCCTATACGCGGGCGCTGCTGGCCGCGATCCCGCATCCCGATCCGCAGCGGCGCGGCCGCGTAACCCCGCTCGGCGGTGACGTGCCGAGCCCGATGGCGATCCCGCCCGGCTGCCGCTTCCATACCCGGTGTCCTGCCGCCCAGGCGATCTGCCGGGAACAGGACCCGGCGCTACGCCCCTTGGCGGATGGCCATCAGGTCGCCTGCCATCTGGCGGAGACCCTGCCGGAAGCGATCAGCGACACCGGTGCGGGCTTCGCACCGGCGGCGGCACGGCGCCTCGCGCTCTTTGCGAAGGCACGGGCGGCGGTGTAATCCGGCGGCGGAGGAGAACGCCCATGATCACCAGCTTCCAGTCCCCGCGCCTGCTGCTGATCGGTGGCGGTGCCGTCGCCAAGGCCGCGGAGGTGCTGGCGCAGTTCGGCCTCTCGCGCCCGCTCGTGGTCACCGACCCCTTCATGGTCTCTTCCGGCACTGTGGAGCGCGCGCTGGCGGCGCCGCTGCGCGCCGCGGGCATCGACCCGGTTCTCTTCTCCGACACGGTGCCGGATCCGACCGACACGGTGATCGAAGCCGGCGTCGCGATCCTGAAATCGGGCACATTCGACTGCCTGCTGGGCTTCGGCGGTGGCAGCCCGATGGACACCGCCAAGGCCATGGCGATCCTGGCCGCGGCACCCGCCGGCGCGAAGATGCGCGACTTCAAGGTGCCGGCGCAGGCCAATGCGGCGGCACTGCCGGTGATCTGCGTGCCGACCACGGCCGGGACGGGCAGCGAGGCGACGCGCTTCACCGTCATCACCGACACCGAGCGCGACGAGAAGATGCTGATCGCAGGGCTGGGGGCGCTGCCGCTCGCGGCCATCGTCGATTATGAGCTGACCTTCAGCGTACCGCCGCGCACCACGGCCGATACCGGCATCGACAGCCTGACCCATGCGCTGGAAGCCTTCGTCAGCAAGCGCGCCAATGACGAGAGCGACGAATACGCACTGCGCGCCATGCGCCTGATCGCGCCCAACCTGCGCACCGTCTATGCCGAGCCGCGCAACGCCATGGCACGGGCCACGATGATGAAGGGCGCGACCTTCGCGGGCCTCGCCTTCTCCAACAGCTCTGTCGCGCTGGTGCATGGCATGTCGCGGCCGATCGGGGCGCATTTCCATGTGCCGCACGGCCTCTCCAACGCCATGCTGCTGCCCGCCGTCACCGCCTTCGGCCTCAATGACGCGCTGCCGCGCTACGCCGAGGCCGCGCGTGCGATGGGTGTTGCCAGCGCCGCCGAGGGCGATCAGGCAGCCGGCGCCAAGCTGGTGGAAGAGCTGACCGCGCTCAACCGCGACCTGGCGGTGCCGACGCCGGAGCGTCACGGCATCGATGCCGCCAAATGGGATGGCCTGATCCCGACCATGGCGCAGCAGGCATTGGCCTCCGGCAGCCCGGCCAACAACCCGCGGGTGCCGGATGCGGCGGAGATCGAGGCGCTCTACCGCAAGGTCTACCGGTAGTCCGCCGACCACGCCCTATTGCGGCGGCCAGCGATAGGCGATCGGCTCGTAGCGAGCGGACGGGAAATTCGCGAATTTCACCTTGTCGTTCTGGCTACCGCCGAGCAACCGCACCTTGCTGGACTGCACCGAAGTCAGGAAGCCGACATGGAAGCCCGCGCCGCTGCCCGGCGCGGTGCGCAGCACTGTGACGGCACCGTAGCGCGGCTCGCAGGCCATGCCCCAACCGATCCAGCTCCGCGCTTCGGCGCTGCCGGTCCCGATATGGCCCGCCTTGCGTAGCACCCAGTTCACGAAGGCGGAGGACCATTCGGCCCCGTCGCCGCGTCCGGCCGCCTGGCGATAGGCTTCGATCTGCGCCGCATGGCTGCCCCTGCCGGTGGCTTCCGAGACCCCGATCTCGCCTTCCGCGATCGCCATCCAAACATGCGGCCCGCCGGCCTCCAGGGTTTCCTGGCTTCCCGGGGCCTCGTCCCAGCCGTCGGGGGCGCCGCTCCAGACATGGTCGCGGTGGAGGTGGGCATCGATCAGCGCGCCGTCGGTGCCCACGCGGGCACGGACCTCCTCATAGCGCTGCAAAGCCTCGCGGGTCTGTGGACCCATGACGCCGTCGAGAGCAAGATTCGGCGACGGCTGCAGCTTGCCGTTCAGGAATCGCTGAAGACTGACGATACTGTCGCTTCCGAAGGTCATGGGTCCTCGGCCGGGTCGCTCAGCCGAGGCGATGATACGCCAACGGAACCATGGCCGCTACTGGGGTTCGCGCGCCGGCGCTACCCGGCATCCGTCCGCTCAAGCCAGGCGATATGCCGTTCCATGGAGCGCGCGACGGCGGCCTCGCCGTCTTGTGTGATTACCCGGTCCCAGAAGGCGCCGTGGATGGCATCGTAGCGGAAGGGGGCTAGGCGGGCCGCCATGCCACGCAGCGCCGCAGCGCCGAGCGGGATCAGGTTGGGATAGGACCGCATGAAGCCGAGATGCCGGCGATCCGGCATGACCTGCAGCAGGTCGCCGCTCAGCAGCGCCCCCTTGCCGCCGGCGCCGGCTTCCCAATGCAGCACGGCGCCGCCCGGATAATGGCCGCCGGCCCGGACCAGGGTCACGCCCGGCGCCAGGGCCTTGCTGTCGCCTTCCCAGAGCACGACGCAGGGATCGGGCCACATGATCCATTCCCGGTCCGCCGCGTGCAGGTGCACGGGCACGCCGCCGAAGCGGCGGCTCCATTCCACCATCGTCGTGTAGTAGTGGGGGTGGGAGATCGCGATGGCGGCGAGGCCGCCGAGGCCCTGGATGATCGCGACCATGGCGTCATCGATCAAGCTGACGCAGTCCCACAGGATATTGCCCTGCGGCGTCCGCACCAGCAGCGCCCGCTGGCCGATGCCGAAATGCGGTGCCATGCCGATGCCGAGCAAGCCTGCCTCCTGCCGGAAGGTCGCCATGTGGCTGCGGCCCAGGCGGGCGAGGGTGGTCCAGCCCTGGCCAGAAGGCGGCACATATTGCCGCTCGTCCTCGCAGATGGCGCAGGCGGCCGGCGGCACCTCGCTCGGCGCGTGCTGGGTGCCGCAGGCGGTGCAGATGAAAGCATCCATGGCAGGCATCCTATGCGGTATCGCGCCCGATGCGGAACGCCGCGCGGTTCAGGCCGGCGTGAGGCCTAGCCGCTCGTCCCGCCGGCGCAGCCAATGGATCAGCGGCAGCGCCGCCAGCACCATCCAGGCCTTGCCGACGACCTGGCCCGGCAGATAGGCGAGGCTGGCGAAGGCCAACGTCAGGAAGACGATGCTGTCCACCACCAGCCCGGCGACGGAGGAGGCGAGGACCGCCAGCACCAGCCCACGCCGCTGCAAGGGGGTATAAACCGCGAGATCCGCGGTCTCGCTCACCAGGAAGGCGGCGGCGGAAGCCAGCACCAGCGCCGGCGGCGCCAGCAGTGCAGAGAGCGCGGTGCCGGCCACGACCGCCGCGAAAGCGAAGCGCAGCCCGAGCCGGCGCTGCACCAGGTCCCGCAGCACCAGTGCGAGCCCGATCATCAGCACGCCGGACGGCGCCACCAGCCCCGGTGCCACCGGGATCAGGCAGGGTCCGCCGGGCACGCAGACCGTGCCGGCATGCCCGATCAGCCAATTGGCGGCGGGGATGCAGAGCCCGAAGGCGATCAGGAAGAGCGCGCCTTCGCGGCGGCGGCGGTCATCCAGCATGGGCGGCCTTCCAGTTCTCCCAGCCCTTGCGCCTGAGATCGCAGGCCGGGCAGGTGGCGCAGCCATAGCCCCAGGGATGGCGGGTGCTGCGGTCGCCCAGGTAGCAGCTATGGGTATGCTCTTCCACCAGTGCGGTGAGGGTGCGCCCACCAAGGGCATCGGCCAGCACCCAGGTCGCCGGCTTGTCGCGCCACATCAGCGGTGTGTGCAGCAGCAGGCGGGATTCCATCCCGAGATTCAGCGCCACTTGCAGCGCTTTGATGGTGTCGTCGCGGCAATCGGGATAGCCGGAGTAATCGGTCTCGCAGACGCCCGCGACGATGTGCTTCAGCCCGCGGCGATAAGCCAGCGCCGCCGCGAAGGTCAGGAACAGCAGGTTGCGCCCGGGAACGAAGGTGTTGGGCAGCCCATTCGTCTGCATGGTGATCGCGGTGTCGCGGGTCAGCGCCGTGTCGGAGATCGCGCGCAGCGCATCGAGCGCCAGCACATGATCCTCACCGAGCTTCGCCGCCCAGCGAGGGAAGGCGTGGAGCAACTCGGCACGGAACGCATCGCGCACCGCGAGTTCCACCACGTGCCGCTGGCCGTAGTCGAAGCCGATAGTCTCGACCCGTGCGAAGCGGTCGAGCGCCCAGGCGAGGCAGGTCGCGCTGTCCTGGCCGCCGGAGAAGAGGACCAATGCGCCGTCACTCATGCAGGCAACCTTTCGACGGCCCAACGCGCGGCCTCCGCGACCACCGGATCGGGATCCTCGCACAGCGCCTGGGCATGCGGCCGCAATGCGGGAGAGGCAGAATTGCCGATCGCGATCATCACGTTGCGCAGGAAGCGGTCGCGCCCGATGCGCTTGATCGGGCTGCCGGAGAACAGCGCCCGGAAGCCCGCATCGTCCAATGCCGCGAAATCGGCCAGCAGCGGCGCGGTCAGGGTCGCGCGCGGCGCAAAATCCGGCTCCGCATGGGCCTGGGCGAACTTGTTCCAGGGGCAGACGGCCAGGCAGTCGTCGCAGCCATAGATGCGGTTGCCCATCGGCGCTCGGAACTCCTCCGGGATCGGATCACGGCTCTCGATGGTCAGGTAGGAGATGCAGCGCCGTGCATCCAGCCGGTAGGGTGCCGGAAAGGCCGCGGTCGGGCAGACATCGAGGCAGCGCCGGCAGGACCCGCAGTGATCCGTCTCCGCCGCGGCGGGCGTCAGCGCCAAGGTTGTGAAGATCTCGCCCAGGAACAGCCAGGACCCGTGCTCGCGGTTCACCAGGTTGGTGTGCTTGCCCTGCCAGCCGATGCCCGCCTGCTGCGCCAACGGCTTCTCCATCACCGGCGCGGTATCGACGAAGACCTTCACGCTGTCGTCGAGCCAGGTCTCGACGATCCAGCGCGCCAGCGCCTTCAGCCGCTTCTTCACGGTATCATGGTAGTCGCGATGGCGGGCATAGACGCTGATCGTCGCGCGGTCGCGCATCGGCAGGGAGGCGAGGGGATCGTCCTCCGGTGCATAGGACATGCCGAGCGAGATCACGCTCGCCGCGTCCGGCCAGAGCGCACGCGGGTCGCCGCGCTGCTCGCTGCGCGCCTCCATCCAGCCCATGCTGCCGTGCATGCCCTCGGCCAGGAAGCGCGCCAGGCGCTCCCGTGTCGCGTCGGACAGCGTCGCGCGGGCAAAGCCCACGGCATCGAAGCCGAGGGCGAGCGCCTTTTCCCGGATCCGCTCAGCCGCGTCCACGATAGGGTTCGACCTTCTGATCGGGGATCCAGACACCATCCGGCGCCGCGCCGCTCTGCCAGAAGACGTCGATCGGGATGCCGCCGCGCGGATACCAATAGCCGCCGATGCGCAGCCATTGCGGTGCCAGCAGCCCGACCAGGCGTTGGGCGATATCCAGCGTGCAGGCCTCATGGAAGGCGCCGTGGTTGCGGAAGGAAGCGAGGTAGAGCTTCAGCGACTTGCTCTCGACGATCCAGGCATCGGGCACGTAGTCGATCATCAGATGCGCGAAATCCGGCTGCCCCGTCAGCGGGCAGAGGCTGGTGAATTCGGGCGCCGTGAAGCGGATGCAATAGCGCAGTGAGGCATGCGGGTTCGCCACGCGTTCCAGCACCGCCTGGTCTGGGGAGGCGGGGAGGCGGCTCGGCTGGCCGAGCTGGGTCAGGCCGGAGACGTCGTGGGTCATTCTTCCTCCGTCATCGCCCAGCCGGCCTCGATGGCGGCGGCTTCTTCTTCGAAGCGGCCCTCGAGGATGGCGGAGCGCAGGCGCGCCATCAGGTCCTGATAGTACTGGATATTGTGCCAGGTGAGCAGCATCGGGCCGAGCATCTCGCCAGCTTTGAACAGATGGTGCAGATAGGCGCGGCTATGGCTGCGGCAGGCCGGGCAGGAGCATTCGGCGTCGAGCGGCCGCAGATCCTCGGCATGCCCTGCGTTGCGGATGTTGAGCACGCCGCGCCCCGTATAGGCCCGGCCGGTGCGGCCGGAGCGGGTCGGGATCACGCAATCGAACATGTCGATGCCGCGCCGGATGGCGCCGATGATGTCGGCCGGCGTGCCGACGCCCATCAGGTAGCGCGGGCGATCCGCCGGCAGCAGCGGCAAGGTTGCGTCGAGGGTCGCGAACATCGCCTCCTGCCCTTCGCCGACCGCGAGGCCGCCGATCGCATAGCCCTCGAAGCCGATGCCGATCAGCGCCGCGACACTCTCGGCACGGAGCTCCGGGAAGGTGCTGCCCTGCACGATGCCGAACAGCCCATGGCCGTCGCGCGGCAGGAAGGCCTCCCGGCAGCGCGCCGCCCAGCGCATGGAAAGCCGCATGGAGGCGGCCGCCTGCGCCTCGGTCGCCGGGAAGGGCGTGCATTCGTCGAAGCACATGGTGACGTCGGCGCCGAGCAGGCGCTGGATCTCGACGCTGCGTTCCGGCGTCAGGCGGTGCTTGGAGCCGTCGATATGGCTCTGGAAGGTGACGCCATCGGCATCCATCTTCCTGAGCGCCGCCAGCGACATCACCTGGAAGCCGCCGGAATCGGTCAGGATCGGACCGCGCCAATCGGCGAGGCGATGCAGTCCGCCGAGCCGCGCCACGCGCTCCGCTCCCGGCCGCAGCATCAGATGGTAGGTATTCCCCAGGATCATCCGTGCGCCGGTCGCGCGCACCGCATCGGCGGTCATCGCCTTCACAGTGCCGGCGGTGCCGACCGGCATGAAGACCGGCGTCGGCACCTCGCCATGCGCGGTGCGCAGCGTGCCGGCGCGGGCGGCGCCGTCACGGCCACTCGGTGTCCAGTGCAACGTCATGCGGCGCGTTCCAGCAGGGAGGCATCGCCATAGGAGTAGAAGCGGTAGCGCTCCGCGATGGCATGCGTATAGGCGGCCTGCATCCGCGCCATGCCGGCAAAGGCCGCGACCAGCATGAAGAGCGTGCTGCGCGGCAGGTGGAAATTGGTCATCAGCAGATCCGCGCTGCGGAAGCGGTGGCCCGGCAGGATGTAGATATCGGTCAACCCCTTGAACGGCGCGATGCCGGCATCGGTCGCGGCGCTCTCCAGCAGCCGCAATGCCGTGGTGCCGATGGCGATGACGCGCCCGCCTGCTGTGCGTGCGGCATTGATGGCGGCGGCGGCCTCCGCACTTACCTCACCCCATTCGGCATGCATGCGGTGCGCGCGCACATCGTCATCCCGCAAGGGCAGGAAGGTGCCGGCACCGACATGCAGCGTCACCGTCGCGCGCGTGACGCCCCGGGCCGCGACGGCGTCCAGGAGTGCCGGCGTGAAATGCAGGCTCGCGGTCGGTGCGGCGACAGCGCCGGGCCGCTTGGCAAAAATGGTCTGGTAGTCCTGCCGGTCCGCATCGCTCGGCCCTTCCGGGCGCGCGATATAGGGCGGCAGCGGCACTTCCCCGGCGCGGTCGAGCGCGGTGGCGAGCAGGCCCTGGTCCGGTCCGAAATCCAGCAGCACCGCGCCGCCCTCCAGCCGTTCCAGCACCCGGCAGGGCAGTTCCGGTGCGCCGTCGATGGCCAGGGCGTCGCCGGCGCGCAGCCGCCGCGCGTTGCGGGCCAGCGCGTGCCACAGCCCGCCGCCCTCGGCCCGGTTCAGCATCAGCTCGACCGCCGCCTCGCCGCGATGGGCCCGCAGCCGCGCCGGAATGACCCGTGTATCGTTCACGACCATGATGTCGCCGGGCCGGAACAGCGCCGGCAGGTCGCGCACCGCCCGGTCCACCAGCCCCTTCCGCCCGACATGCAGCAGGCGCGCGGCATCGCGCGGCCTCGCCGGGGCCTGGGCGATCAGGCCGTCGGGCAACGCGAAGTCGAAATCCTCGATGCGGAGGGGGGGCGGGGTCTCGGCCACGCGGGGCGGGTAGCGCCTGCGCCGCGGCGGCGCAAGCCTTCACGGGCCTGCGGTAGCAAGCGCCGTCATGCCAGGCTAGCCGGTCCGGCGATGGAGGCCCCGAGATGCGATCCCTGCTCTGCCTGTTCCTGCTGCTGGCGCCGGCCGCCGCCCGTGCCGAAGCCTTCGAGTTCCTGGCCTTCGGCGACATGCCGTATTGCAGCCAGAACGAGACGCCTTGTGCGGACGAGCAGCGTCTCAACGTCCTGATAGACCGTATGAATGCCGCCCAGCCGGCCTTTTCGGTCTTCGTCGGCGACACCAAGGCGGGGGCCGAGCATTGCACCGATGCCGTGGTGGCGGACCGCACGCGCCGCTGGTTCGCCCGCTTCGAGCATCCGCTGATCTACACCCCCGGCGACAATGAATGGACGGATTGCTGGCAGGACCGCGCCGGCCGCTTCGATCCGCGGGAGCGGCTGGCGCTGCTCCGCCGCGAATTCTTCCCCGGCCCCGAGAGCCTCGGCCGCGTGACCCTGCCGCTGGAGCGCCAGGCCGACCTCGACCCCGGCCGGCGCGATTTCGTGGAGAATGCCCGCTGGACCTACCAGGGCGTCGTCTTCGCGACTGTCCATGCGGTAGGGTCCGACAACAACCGCCCGCCCCTGCAGGGGCCGCAGCCGCCTGGCGCCGCGCAGGAGTTCCCGCCGCGGGATGCCGCCAATACCGTCTGGATCGAGGCCGCCTTCGCCGAGGCCGAGCGCAACCGGGCGCCCGCCCTGGTTTTCCTCTTCCAGGCCGACATCTTCTTCCGCGACCGCTGCGGCTTCGGCGAGTACGAGGGCCATGTTGCGACCCGCGCCGCGCTGCTCGAAGGCGCCCGGCGCTATGGTCGCCCGGTGCTGCTGATCCATGGCGACAGCCATTTCTTCCTGGTCGACCTGCCGCTCCGCGGCCCGGACGACCGCACCCTCGGCAACGTCACCCGCATGATGGTGCCGGGTGCGGAGGACATCCGGGCGGTCCGGGTGCGGGTCGACCCGGAGGCCGACCAGCCCTTCGGCTTCGCGCTGCTGGGCGATCCCGCGCGGGCGCGCGGCCCTTCCTGCCCCTGAACAGGCAGTATTGCTGTTCCGGACGGCAGAATCGGTGCCAAGCCATCGGCTTGGCCAGCGATGCCCGATTGCGTGTCCCGGGCTGCCCATGCAGCATTGCCGCCATATGAAGGGGGCTTCAAGAATGCTGCGTCCGATCACCCTGGCGCTCGGGCTGGCCCTGGCCGCGCCCGCCGTCGCCCAGATGCCCGCGAGCCTGCCTGCCGGGCCGCGCGTTCCGATCGTCGCCGTTACCCAGCCTTTGCCGACCCAGCCGCAATACACCCGCGTCGATGTGCCCTACCTGCGGGAGATGATGGCGAGCCGCACCGGCGGCCGCATCGAGGTCAACCTCTCGACCCATGCCGAACGGAACTTGGGGGGCGCCGAGATCGTCCGCCTCGTCCGCTCCGGCCAGGCCGATATCGGCGGCGGCACGCTGACGACGCTGTCGGGCGATGTGCCGATCCTGGACGGCATCGACCTGGCCGGCCTCGCCCCTGACATGGCCGTGGCGCGCCAGATCGCCGAAGCGGTGATGCCGGTCGCCAATCGCGACCTGGAGCGCTTCGGTGCGCGCCTGGTGCTGATCTACCCCTTCCCAGCACAGGTGCTGTTCTGCCGCCAGCCGTTCACCAGCCTCGCAGATCTTCGTGGGCGCCGGATCCGCACCTTCGGCAATTCCCTGGTGGACATGGTCGGCGCGATCGGCGGCCAGCCGGTCTCGATCGGCTTCCCCGAGGTCTATTCGGCGTTGGAGCGCGGCGTTGTCGACTGCGCCATCACCGGCACCGGCAGCGGCGCCTCCGCCCGCTGGCCGGAGGTCTCGACCCATATCTCCGACCTGCCGCTTTCCTGGGCGGTCGCCGGCTATCTCGTGAACGTCGCCTGGTGGAACCGGCTCGATCCGCAGGTACGCGCCTTCCTCGAGGGCACGTTCCGGGAGATGCAGGACAAGCTCTGGGAACTCGGTGCCGCCGCGACCCGCGATGGCATCGACTGCAATATCGGCCGCGCCGAGCTTTGCCGCATCCATAATGTCGCGGCACGCCCGATGACCGAGGTGCGCGCGACCGAGGCCGATCGCACGCAGATCCGCCAGATCTTCGAGCAGACGGTGCTGCCCGGCTGGGTGCGCCGCTGCGGCGCGCGCTGCGGGGAGATCTACAACCAGGTGATCGCGCCGCTCTCCGGCATCCGCTTCGGCGGGTGAGGGCGCTCACGGCCGCCCGCCGGGGCGCCGCCGCCCTGGCGGCGCTGATGGCGTATGTCGCAGGCTGGAACTACATCCTCTGCGCGCTATTCATCACCTTCGACGTGGTGGCGCGCAGCCTCTTCGGCTTCTCCTCCCAGGCGACGGTGGAGATGACGGGCTACATGCTGGCGGCCGGCATCGCCTGGGCGCTGGCCCATACCCTGGCCGCGCGTGCGCATATCCGGGTCGACGTGCTGGTGAACCGCCTGGCGCCCCGCCGCCGCGCCTGGCTGCACCTGCTGTCGCTCACGCTGCTGCTCGGCCTCGGCGCCTTCATCGCCTGGGCGGCCTGGGAGCTGGTGGATGAGAGTGCGCTGTTCCAGGCGCATGACAACTCCGCCTGGCATGTCGCGATGGTGGTGCCGCAGGGCATCTGGGCCTTCGGCATCTGCACCTTCGTCGTGATGGCAGCCTTGCTGCTGGCCGAGGGCACGCTCGCCGCGCTGACCGGCCAGCCCGAACTGGTGGACGGGCTGCTCGGTGCCCGCACGATCGAGGACGAGACCGCGGAGGCGCTGGAAGCCGTCGCCATGGCGCATGAAGGTGAGCCCGTACAGTGATCGCCATCGCCTTCCTGCTGATCCTGCTTGCGGCCTCGATCATCGGCGCCGCGGCCACCGGGCAGTCGCTGCCGGTCGCCGAGATCACCGCCCTGGTCGCGGTCTTCCTCGTGTTCTTCGGTGCCGGCGTCTATATCGCGGCCGTGCTCGGCGTGCTCGCGGTGCTGACCGGGCTGATGTTTTCCGACCGACCCTGGTGGGCCTTCGCCGGCCAGACGCTCTGGGCGCCGTCGAGCAACTTCGTCCTGGTCGCGGTGCCGCTCTTCCTGCTGATGGGGGAGATCCTGCTGCGCGCCGGCCTGTCGGAGCGGCTGTTCCGCGCGCTCAATGTCTGGCTGAACCGGTTGCCGGGCGGGCTGCTGCATACCAACATCGCGAGCTGCGCCGTCTTCTCCGCGATCAGCGGCAGCAGCGTCGCGACCGCGGCGACCATGGGCTCGGTCGCGCTGCCCTTCTTCGCGGGCACGAAATACAGCCCGCGCATGGTGCTGGGCTCGCTTGCCGCCGGCGGCGCGCTCGGAAACCTCATTCCGCCGGGCATCACCTTCATCATCTACGGCCTGATCACGGAGACCAGCGTCGGCGCCCTCTATGTCGCGGCGATTCTGCCCTCGCTCCTGGTCACCGGCCTGTTCCTGCTGGTCATCGTCCTGCACGGGCTGCGGAGCCCCATGGAGAAGCCGCCGGCGGTGCCGCTCGGCGAGAAGCTGCGCGCCTTGCTCGACCTGATCCCGACCATGCTGCTGATCCTGCTGGTGCTGGGCTCGATCTATGGCGGCCTGGCGACGCCGACCGAGGCGGCGGCGCTCGGTGTGGTCGGCGCCGGCTTCTTCGCCGCCGTCGAAGGCAAGCTTACCTTTCGTATGCTGAATGCCTCCGCCGAGGCGACGGCGCGCAACACCGCGCTGCTCGGGCTGATCCTGTTCGGCGCCTATCTGCTGAACTACCTGCTGACCACGATCAATGTGCCGCAGACGCTCTCCGCCTTCATTGCCGGGCTGCCGCTGCCGCCCTGGGCGATCATGCTGGCGATCATCGGCCTCTATGTCGCGCTCGGCACCTTCATGGAGGGCTTCTCCATGATCATCACCACCGTGCCCGTGATCTTCCCGATCGTCATCGCCCTCGGCTACGACCCGATCTGGTTCGGGGTGATCGTCACCATGCTGGTGGAGATCGCCCAGATCAGCCCGCCGGACGGCACGGTGATGTATGTGCTGCAGGGGATGCGGCGCGACCGCGGCCCGATCACCGATGTCTTCGCGGGCGTCATGCCCTTTCTGGCGGCCTATCTCCTGGCCGTCGCCCTGCTCATGGTCTTCCCCGGCATCGCGCTTTGGCTGCCGAAGGTCATGGGCTGAGGCATGATGCGCTCGCGTTCGTTCGCGATCATGCTTCAGCGATTTCGTTTGATCGCATGATTCGGGCTTTTCGGCTACTTCAGCCTCAAATCATCATGCTCTGACAGGATCCCGCCGCGTGGCCGAGAAGCCCATCCGCATCGCCGTCGATATCGGCGGCACCTTCACCGACCTGCAGATCCTGGATGCCCGCGATGGCGCGGTGCATGCCTGGAAGACGCCGACGACGCCGGACGATCCCTCGATCGGCCTGCTGACCGGCGTGACCGAGGCGGCCGCGCGCTTCGGCTTCGCCTTGGCCGAGGTCGGGCTGCTGCTGCACGGCACCACCATCGCGACCAATGCGGTGCTGGAGCGGAAGCTCGCCCGCGCCGCGCTGATCACCACCGCCGGCTTCGAGGATGTGCTGGAGATCAACCGGCATGTCCGCCGCGACATCTACGGTCTCGCGCCCGATCCCAATCCGGTGCTGGTGCCGCGCGATGCCCGCCTTGGCATCGCCGAGCGGATGCGTGCCGATGGCAGCGTCGAGACGCCGCTGGACGAGGCCGCGATCCCGGCGCTTCTGGCGCGCATCGATGCACTTGGCGCTGAATGCGTGGCGGTCACGCTGCTCAACAGCTACGCCAATCCGGCGCATGAGCGGCGCATCGCGGCACTGATCGCGGCGGCGCGCCCGGGCCTTCCGGTCTCGCTCTCCTGCGAGATCAGCCCGGAGATCCGCGAATACGAACGCACCTCCACGACCGTCCTGAACGCGGTGCTGGTGCCGGTGGTGAAGGCCTATCTCGACCGGCTGGAGCACCGGCTGGGCGAGGGCGGCTTCCACCCGCTGGTCTTCCTCGTGCAGTCGAATGGCGGCGTCTGTTCGCTGCGGCTGGCGGCCGAGCAGCCGGCACGGCTGCTGCTCTCCGGCCCCTCCGGCGGCGCGCTCGCTGCCGGGCGGCTGGCGCAGCTCCTGTCGCGACCGAACCTGGTCGCCGTCGACATGGGCGGCACCAGCTTCGATGTCTCCGTGGTGCAGGGTGGCCGCGTCTCGGTCATCACCCAGGGCGAGATCGATCGCCTGCCGGTGCGCCTGCCGATGGTCGAGATGCGCACCATCGGCGCCGGCGGTGGCTCCATCGCTGCGGTCGATGCCGGCGGCCGGCTGACCGTCGGCCCGCGCAGCGCCGGTGCCAAGCCCGGCCCCGTCGCCTATGGCCGCGGCGGCGTGGAGCCGACAGTGACCGATGCCAATCTCACCCTCGGCCGCCTCGACCCGGATTTCTTCCTGGGCGGCCTCATGAAGCTCGACATGCCCGCGACGAAGCGCGCCATGGAGACGCGCATCGGCGCCCCGCTCGGCCTCACGGCGGAGCAGGCGGCGGAGGGCATCCTGACCGTCACCAATGCCAATCTCGGGGCCGCGATCCGGCTTTCCCTGTTCGAGAAGGGGCTCGATCCGCGCGATTTCTGCCTGCTTTCCTTTGGCGGCGCCGGCGGATTGCACGCGATCGACGTCGCGGCCGAGATCGGCATGGCAGAGGTCGCGTTGCCGCGGGAGCCCGGTACGCTCTCCGCCTACGGCATCCTCTTCTCCGACCTCGTGCAGGACATGGCGCGCAGCGTCGTGCTCCGCGTGGAGGCGGCGTCGCTGCCGCGTCTCGGCGAAGCCATCGCCGCGCTCCGCGCCGATGCGGATGCGCGGCTCGCCGCCGATGGCGTGCCCGAGGCCGCGCGGCGCATCGAGATCGCGGCCGATATGCGCTACCAGGGCCAGGCCTTCGAGCTGCTGATCCCTTGGGGCGAAGTCACGGCGCCGGATGCCGCAGCACTGGCCGCACTGGAAGCAGGGTTCCACGCCACCCACCGGCAGCGCTTCAGCTACGCCAATCCCGGCGATCCCGTGGAGATCGTGACCTTGCGCGCCATCGCGACGGGGCTGCTGCCGAAGCCCGCGGTCGGCGACCCGATCCCCGCCGCGCGCCCGGCCCGCAAGGGCGCCCGCCGTGTCTTCACCAGCGGCGCCTGGCAGGAGGTCGCGGTCTGGGACCGCGAAGCGCTGACGCCCGCTGACATCATCGAAGGTCCAGCCCTGCTGGAAGAAGCCTTCTCCACCCACTGGATCGCCGATGGCTGGACCGCGCGCCTCGGTGCCGCCGGCGCGGTGATCGCCGTGAGGACCGCCCCATGACGCTTGGACCCATCGAGATCGAGGTCATCCGCAACGCGCTGACCGCCGCCGCCGCCGAGATGGACGTCACCATCTGGCGCACCAGCCGCAGCACCGTGGTGCGGGAGCTGCTGGACTACTCCACGGCGGTCTTCGATGCCGAGGGCAACAACCTCGCGCAATCGGCGCGCATCCCGCAGCACCTGAACAGCATGGGGGCGGCGCTGCGAACCCTGCTCGATCGCTTCGTCGATGCCGCCACCTGGGCGGAAGACGATGTCGTCGTCACCAATGACCCCTATTGCGGCGCCCAGCATCTGAACGACGTCCTGGTCTTCAAGCCGGTCTTCCATGATGGCGTGCGCATCGCCTATGTCGGCGCACTCTGCCACCATATCGACATGGGCGGCATGGCCCCCGGCAGTTACGCCGCGACCGCGACCGAGGTGTTCCAGGAAGGCGTGCGCATTCCGCCGCTGAAGCTGATCGAGAAGGGCGTCCTCAACCAGGCGGTCTGGGCGATGATCGGCCAGAACGTGCGCAAGCCCGTGCTCATGCTGGGCGACCTGCAGAGCCAGCTCGCCAGCCTCGATGTCGCCGCCGTTTCCATCAAGCGCCTCGCTGCCCGCTACGGGTCCGCCGGCATCCTGGAGGCGAGCGCCCGCATCCTCGACATGAGCGAGGCCGCGATGCGCGCCGCCATTCGGGCCATGCCCGACGGACGCTACGAGTTCGAGGATTTCCTCGACGAGGACGGGGTCAGCGGCGAGCCGGTGCGGCTGCATGCGGCGCTGACCATCGCCGGCGATGAGATCAGCGTCGATCTCACCGGCTGCGCCGATCAGCAGCGCGGGCCGATCAACTGCACCCCGGCGATGTCCAACTGCGCCGTCTTCTACTCGGTGATCGCCGCGACCGACGGCGCCATGCCGGCCAATGCCGGCTGCTACCGCCCGATCAGCATCATCCATCGCGAGGGCAGCGTCACCAATTGCCAGGCGCCGGCCTCCGTCGCGCATCGGGTCGCAGTCTCCCATCGGCTGGCCAACGTCATGTTCGGCTGCCTGCACCAAGCAGTTCCGGACCGCATGCCGGCGGCCTATTACGGTGGCAGCTATGTCGCGACCTTCCAGACCATCGCGGAGGACAACCATCGGGAGGTACTGGTCGAGATCGAGATCGGCGGCACCGGTGCAGCGCCGGCGAAGGATGGCGTCAATGCCTGGTCCTTCGGCATGCACAACAACAGCAACATCCCCGTCGAGATGATCGAGAGCGGCATGCCGCTGACGATCACCCGCTACGGCCTGATCCCCGGTTCCGGTGGGGCAGGGCGGTATCGTGGCGGGCTCGGCCTCTATCGCGAATGGCGGGTGGAGTGCCCGAGCGCCGTCTTCACCGCGAACATGGACCGCTTCCGCTTCGCGCCCTATGGCCTTGCCGGCGGCGGCCCAGGCAGCCTCGGGAAGCTGCTGCGCATCCGTGACGGGGTCGCGACGCCGATCGCCCCGAAATCCGATGGCGTCATGCTGAAGCGTGGCGATATCGTGCGGCTGGAAACCTCGGGTGGCGGTGGCTTCGGCGATGCCGGGCAGCGCGCGCCGGATGCCGTCGCCCGCGACAACGCCCTCGGCTACGCGTGACGGGTTTCGACCCCCGGGCGCACCGCATGGTGCCCGAGCAGCGCTGGTTCGAGGATTTCGCCCTCGGCGAGCGTTTCGTGCTGCCCAGCCGCACCATGACCGACGCGCTCTTCGCGGCCTTCCAACTGGCGTCGGGCGACAATCACCCGGTGCATTATGACGTGGAATACTGCCGCTCACATGGCATGCCGGGAATGCTGGCGCATGGCTATCAGATCCTGATCCAGACGGCCGCCGGTGCCGGGCTGTTCCCGCATCTCGTCGAGCGATCGCTGAAGGGCTTCCTCGACCAGTCCAGCCGCTTCCTGCACCCGGTCTTCGCCGGCGACACGCTCTACGCGGCGCTCACCGTCGATGAACTGTCGCCGAACCGCACCACCGGCGTCGTCGGCCTCGCCAGCACGGTCCACAATCAGAGAGGCGTGCTGGTGATGGAAGGGCGCCAGCGGTATCTCCTGCGGAGGCGCCCGGCCCAATCCTGATCGACGGCATTCGGGCGCAATCGAACTGTCACGCGTACCTTAACGCGGAGCAAACAGAACGGTGGTAGCGATCACTCCAGCATGATCGAGCCGCTGGAGGCCAGCCTATGCAAGCGTTGAGTCCATTGGCCGATCAGCCCCGAGCGCAATGCCTGACCCATGATATCCGTGACGCGTTTGCCTCGGTTGCCACCAGCGCGGGCGAGGCGTTCCTTGACCAAGCCGATCGCCAGTTGAGTTGCGTGCTGCAGCCGATCGTCGAGTGCCATACCGGCACCCTCTACGGCGTCGAGGCACTGACACGAGGGTTCGAGGGGCTATCCCTGGGCGCGCCCGCCGTGCTGCTGGATCGCGCGGCCGAACTTGGGGTGCTCTGCGAGCTGGAGCGCCTGCTGCACCGGAAGGCGATCGCCGCCTTCTGTTGCCTGCCGGATCCGCAGCAGCGCCGCCTTTTCCTCAATCTCGACGGGCGCACCCTTGCCCTGACCGCGGGCCTGCAGGTGCTTGAGGGAGCCGCCGACGAGTTGCGGCGCCATGGCCTGCCGGCCTCCAATCTCTGCATTGAGCTGTCCGAGCGCCATGAGACGGTCTCGCTGCCGGGCTTTCGGCGGACGCTGCTGCAATGCCGGAAGCGAGGAATGCTGTTTGCCGCCGATGATTTCGGGCGCGGCCATTCCGAGATCCGCCTGCTGTTCGATGGCGGAATCGACTACATCAAGATCGACCACTTCCTGATCGAGAACCTCTCGAAGGATCCGCGCAAGCGGCTGTTCGTCGGGCGGATCGCCGGCTTCGCGCATACGCTCGGCCTCATGGTCATCGCCGAGGGCGTTGAGACGGAGGCGGATTTCCTGGCGGCGCGCGAGCTCGGCTGCGACCTGATCCAGGGCCACTACGTCGCCTGGCCATGCACCATGCCGGACACCGTGCTGCCGATCTATCCGGCGCTGGTCTCGGCCGTTGGCAAGGAGCGTCGCCGCCGCTCGGAGGCCGGTGACAGCGAGTTGCTGCTCGCGGCGATCGAACATCTGGAGACGGTCGAGCGCGATGATCACATCGAAAGGGCCTTCGAGATATTCCGCCGCAGCGGTGATCAGTCGGTCATCCCGGTCGTCGACAGGGTCGGTGCACCCAAGGGGCTGGTCCGGGAACGCGACCTGCGCGCCTTCATCTATGGCCGCTTCGGGCGGGATCTGCTGCAGAATCCAAACACGCAGAACACCGTCGCCAAGTTCCTGGTGGAATGCCCGGTCGCGAGTGTCCATGCGGATGCCGATGCTCTGCTCGGGATCTTCGGTGCCGCGCCCCCCGGTTGCGACGGCCTGCTGCTGCACGATGCCGGGCGCTATGTCGGCTTCGTATCGGCCGGCGCTCTGGTCGGCCTCCTGCATGAGAAGCGGCTGCGGCTGGCGCTCGACCAGAATCCCTTGACCCGCCTGCCCGGCAACCTCTCGGTCGCCGCCCACGCCGCGGACGCGTCGATCCGGTCAGATCAGGCTCGTCACCTCTGCTATCTCGACTTCGATCACTTCAAACCATTCAACGATCGCTACGGCTTCCGCGTCGGCGACCGCGCCATCATCCTCTTCGCCGAGGCGATGCGGCGCCATTTCCCGGAACGCGACGGTGTCTTCCTCGGCCATATCGGCGGCGACGATTTCTTCATCGGCGTCCATGGCCTGGAGGGTGCCGAGTTCGAGGCGCGCATCCGCGCCCTTCTCGAGGATTTCGCGGGCTCCGCCGCCATGTTCTACGAAACGCACGAGCGCAGCGAGGGCAGGGTGCCCGGCAAGGACCGGGAAGGCCGGGAGCGCTCCTTTCCGCTGCTCCGCTGCTCGGCCGCGGTGCTGGAGATCTCGGCGCGGCAGCCGGGTTGTGATCCGGACAAGCTGCTGACCGAGGTGGCCCGCCTGAAGTCGATCGCCAAGGCGTCGGATGACGGGGTGGCATGGTCGATCCTGGAATTGCCGCAGGTGCCGACGCGGCGCTCACCCGAGGATGATGCCCTGGACGAGCCGTCCAGGATGCGCGCAGCCGCGGCGAAGTAGCCTCAGGAGCGGTCGGCGCCCACCTTCCACGGGCGCGCTCCCTGGCCCAGAGTATCGGCAAGGTGGCCACCCCAACCCCGGCCGCCGCGAGGAAACGGACCGCATGGCGCGCATCCCCTATGCCGACCCCGATCGACCCGAGCACCGGGAGGCCGCGGCGCATATCCGCGCCTCCCGCAAGTCGATCGGCCACCTGCACCGGATGCTGCTGCACGCGCCCCCGATCGCCGCCGGCTGGATCGACATGTACGATGCCGTGCGCTTCAATTCGACGCTCTCCGGCAAGCTGCGCGAGCTGGTGATCCTGCGCATCGCCGCGATCAATGGCGCACCTTATGAATGGAATGCGCATGCCCCGATCGGCCTCGCCGAGGGCATGACCCAGGCGCAGCTCGACGCCGTGCCGGAGTGGGAGACGGCGAGCGTCTTCGATGCGACCGAGCGCGCGGCGCTCGCCTATGCCGATGCCATGACCCGGCATGTGCATGTGCCCGATGATGTGGCGGCTGCGGTGCGGGAACGGCTTTCGCCACGGGAGCTGGTGGAGCTCACGGTGACGGTCGCCGGCTACAACTGCGTGTCCCGCGTGCTGGAAGCCTTGGTGATCCGCGGCGACGATCCGCTGCCACCGGGCTGACGCCCATGCCCTTGCCGCACCGCGCGGTGCGGTGCAGCCTGCGCGCAGGATTAAGGGAGAGAAGCGCATGGCGGCAACCGGCGCCGAATGGCTGGCGCAGAGCCTCGCGGCCTCAGGCCAGACGCATGTGTTCTTCGTGGATGCCGTGCTGCGGCGGACCTTGCTCGGGCTCAGCGCCGCCGGGGTGAAGCCGGTGCTGGCGCATACCGAGAAGGCGGCCGTCTACATGGCCGATGGCTATGCGCGGATCAGCGGCAGGCCGGGCGTGGTCGCGGCGCAGTCGGTCGGTGCGGCGAACCTGGCCGCCGGCCTTCAGGACGCCTGGCTCCATCGCACGCCGATCGTCGCCATGACCGGCCGCAAGGTGCCGGCGCACCAGCACCGGAATGCCTACCAGGAGCTGGAGCATGCGCCGCTTTTCGCGCCGGTCACCAAGCTCTCGACCGATGTCGCCGATGCTGCCGACCTGCCGCGCGTGCTGCGTCAGGCCTTCGCCACGGCGGTCGCCATGCCGCCGCGCCCGGTGCATCTCGACCTCTTCGGCCTGCAGGCGGAGGTGATCGAAAGCGGCAGCGTTGCCGCCCCGCCTGCCGACCTCTCCGCCTTCCGTATCCCGATGCATCGGCCGGAACCCGATCCTGCCGCCATCGCCGCCGCGGCGAAGGCATTGCTGGCCGTGGGCAAGGTCGCGATCGTGGCTGGCGACGCCGCCGCACTCTCCGGCTGCGGGGAGGAGCTGATCGCGGTGGCGGAGGCGCTGGCGGCTCCCATCGCGACGGCACTCGGCGCCCGCAACATCATCGACACGCGGCATCCGCTGCATATCGGCGTCGCCGGCGCCTATGCCGGCCCGGCAACGAACCGCATCCTGGCCGATGCCGAGCTCATCCTCTTCGTCGGCGCCGATACCGGTGACATGCTGACCAACTATTGGCGTACGCCGAAGGCGGGCAGCGCCATCGTGCAGATCGATGCCGATCCCAGCGAGTTCGACCGCTCCTACCCCGCCACCGTCGCGGTGCAGGCCGACCCGAAGGCCGGGCTCAAGGCGTTGGCCGCGGCGCTCGGCCGGCCGGCACGTGACGGGGACTACCTGGCCGTGGCGCAGGCGACGATCGCCGGCTGGCGCGCCGAATGGGCGAGCCGCAAGACCCAGCCCGGCCAGGCGATCGATCCCGCCGATCTCGGCCGCGCGATCACGGAGGCGCTGCCGGCGGATGGCATCCTCGTCGCCGACACCGGTTATTCCGGCATCTGGACCGGCAACTGCATCGAGCTTTCCCCAGGCCAGACCTATCTGCGTGCCGCAGGCTCGCTCGGCTGGTCCTTCCCCGCCGCGCTCGGCGCCAAATGCGCGGCCCCCGACCGCGCGGTCCTCTGCTGGTCCGGCGACGGCGCGCTCTACTATCACCTCGCGGAGCTGGAGACGGCGCGGCGACGCGGCATCGCCGTGGTGCTCGTGGTGAACAACAATTCCGGCTTCGGGCAGGGTTGGCCGAACCTCGTGCGCAATGCCGGCAACCGGCCGGACGCCGCCGCCGAGCTGTTGCGCTTCGGCCCCACCGACTTCACCGCCGTCGCGCGCAGCTTCGGCCTCACCGGCATCCGCGTGGAGCGGCCGGAGGAGCTTGTCCCGGCGCTGAAGCGCGCCATCGCAGCCAAGGAGACCGTCGTCGTGGACGTGGTGACCGATATCGAAGCGCGCGCCCCCGCGCCCTGGACCCCGGAGATCTGACCCCATGACCAATGTCGCGGTACTTGGCGCCGGCACCATGGGCCATGCGTTGGCCCTGGTCTTCGCCCTTGGCGGCCACAAGGTGCGGCTGACCGACAGCAACCCGGCGACGCTCGCGCGTGCCCAGGGCCTGATGGAGAAAGCGCTGGAGACGCTGGTCGCGGCGGGGGAGGCGCCGGATGGCTGGACCTCAGCGCATCTCGCCCAGGCCCTGACCCGCCACGCGGATCTCGCGGAGACGGTCGATGGTGCCGAGCTCATCGTCGAGGCGATCGTCGAGAAGCCGGATGCGAAGCGCACGCTCTACGCGCAGCTCGATGCGGTGGCGCCGAAGGATGCGATCATCGCCTCCAACACCTCCTATCTCGACATCTTCCCGCTGATGCCGTCGGCACGCCAGAAGCGCACCCTGATCGCGCATTGGTACACGCCGCCCTACCTCGTCGACCTCGTCGATATCGTGGGCGGACCGGAGACCGACCCCGCCTGCATCGAGACGGTGCGCGCCATCTGCGCCGCGATGGGCAAGCAGCCGATCGTCATGCGGAAATTCGTCCCCGGCTATATCGCCAACCGGCTGCAGAGCGCGATCGGCCTCGAGGTGCAGAAGCTGCTCGACGACGGCGTGGCGACGGCGGAGGAGATCGACGCCGCCATCATCCATGGCATCGCGCTGCGCCTGCCGATCCTCGGCGTGCTGGCCAAGGCCGATTTCACGGGCTTGCCGATGATGCAGGATGCGCTGCGCAACAAGATGTACACGCCGCCCGAGGTGCGTGGGCAATCCGACGCGCTCGACGCCGCGGTCGCCGCCGGGCGCACCGGCGTGATGGCGGGTGCGGGATTCTATGACTGGAAGGGCGCCGATCCAGCCGCGCTGTTCGAAGCGCGCGACCGCCGGCTGCTCGCCCTCAAACAGGCGCTGCGGCGCATCGGCACCATGGCAGGGATGGAACGCGAGCTATGAGCATCCGCTACGACCTCAAAGGCAGTACGGCGCTGGTCACCGGCGGCGCTTCCGGCATCGGCCTCGCGACCGTCGAGATGCTGGCCCGCAATGGCTGCCGCGTCGCGATCAACCACCTCGCGGGCGACGCCCGCGGCGCCGAGCAGGTGGCGCGGCTCGCCGCCGAAGGCTTCGATGTCATCGCAGCACCCGGCAATGTCGGCGACGCCGTGGATGGGCCGCGCATGGTGGAGAAGGCGGTCGCCGATCTCGGCCGCCTCGACTACCTCGTGAACAATGCCGGCACCCCCGGCACTACCTCCATGATCCGCCCTGCGGAGCTGGAGCGTCTGACCGAGGAGCTCTGGAGCACCGTGCTGCAGGTGAACCTGCTCGGCGTCTTCCGCTGCACCAAGGCGGCAGCACCGGCGCTCCGCGCTGCGAAGGGCGCGGTGGTGTCCGTCGCCTCCATCGCCGGCCTCGATTCCCCCGGCTCCTCGATGGCTTATGGCGCCACCAAGGCCGGCGTGATCTCGCTGACCAAGAATCTGGCGCGCAGCCTGGCGCCGGAGGTGCGCGTCAACGCCATCGCGCCCGGCGCCGTCGATTCCTCCTGGATGGTCGAATGGACGGAGGAGCGGCGGAAGGCTTCGGCCGAGAAGGCGCTGCTCAAGCGGCGCTGCCAGCCGGAGGACCTGGCCGAAGTCATGGTCTTCCTGCTGGCCGGCGCCGCCATGGTCACGGGTCAGACCGTCGTCGTCGATGGCGGTCTGACTCTGGAGAGCCGCTGAGACGCGTACTGCGTCGCTGTCCTCAGGCGAGGACAGCGACGCATTCGATCTCCAGCAGGAAATTCGGCCGCGGCAGCGAATAGACGATCGCCGTGGTCCGCGCCGGGTATTTCCCGTCCGGGAAGTAGGAGGCGTAGATCCGGTTCATCTCCTCGAAATCCTCGCGCCGCGTGAGCAGGACGTTCACCTTCGCGACCCGGTCCCAGCCTGCCCCGGCGGTCTTCAGGATGCCGGTGATGCTCTCCATCACCTGCCGCATCTGTGCAGGAAAATCTCCGATGGCGAGCTTGCCCTCCGCGTCATAGGCGGGGATGCCCGAGACATAGAGGAGGTTGCCCACCTTCACGGCCGGCGACAGCGGCGCCGCGACCTTGAACTGGCCTTCGGGAAAGATGTGCTCCAGCGGGGTCATCGCATGATCTCCTCAATCTGTCCGTACATTGGCGGCCCGGATCACCTCCGCATAGGTCGCGAAGTCGCGGCGCATGCGGGCACCGAAGGCGTCCGCGCCGACACCGAGGATGCTGAAGGCCTGATCGGTCAGCCGCGCCGCCACCTCCTGCTTCGCCAGCGCCGCGAGCCAGGCCGCGCTCAGCCGCGCCGCGATCGGCGCGGGCACCGCTGCCGGCGCCACCACGCCGAACCAGGTGTCCGAGAGCACCTGCCCGAAGCCGAGCTCGGCAAGCGTCGGCACCTCCGACATGCGGGACGAACGCTGCGGCGCCGCGATGGCCAGGGGCCGGATCTGCCCGGCCCGAGTCGGTTGCGCCACGTCCGGCTCATTCATGAACATGAACTCCACGCGGCCAGCGAAGAGGTCGGTATAGGCCTGCGCGGCGCCGCGGTAGGGCACATGGGTCGCGTTAAGCCGTGCCAGGATCTTGAGCTGCTCGGCGCCCAGATGGTTGGAGGTGCCGTTGCCGTAGGATCCGAAGGACAGCCCCGGACCCGGCCGCCGCGCGGCCGCGAGGAAGCCCGTGAAATCCTGCGCGACCGCAGGCGCCACCACCAGCACATGCGGCACCACCGTCAGCAGCGCGATCGGCCGGAAGTCGCGGAGCGGGTCGTAGGTGAGGTTGGGCTGCATCGAGCCATTGATCAGGAATGAATTGGCGACCATCAACGTGGTCTGTCCGTCCGGCGCGGCGCGGGAGACAGCCTCCGTCCCGATCACCGTGCCGCCGCCGGGCCGATTCTCGATCACCACCGTCCGCCCGATCTCGGCCTGCACCGCCGGCGCCATCTGGCGCGCGACATTGTCCATGGTGCCGCCGGGCGGGAAGGGGATCACCAGCCGATGCGTGCCCGCGCCCTGGGCGGCCGCAGGCCTCGTCAAAATAGAGCTGGCGCTGAGGGCGAGTACGGCACGGCGGCTCGGCATCCTGGGGCTCCCAGTGCTTCCGCACGCAACATAACGCCATCGTGAGGCCGCGCCACCCATTGCTGCACATGCGAGAAACGATCAGCATGATTCCCGCTGCGCAGAGGGGATTTCATCGTGCCGATCGTCGATACCGCCCGCTTCCTCCAGGATCTCCACGAGCTCCGCCAGATCGGCAAGTTCAAGACCGGCGTGCACCGCCCGACCTTCTCGCCGCAGGACATGGAAAGCCGGCGCTGGCTGATGCAGCGCATGGCGGAAATCGGGCTCGAACCTTCGATCGACGGCATCGGCAATGTCTTCGGCCGCCACAAGGGCGACGGCCCGCACCTCCTCTCGGGCTCCCATATCGAGAGCCAGAACGAGGCCGGCTGGCTCGACGGCGCGCTCGGTGTCATCGGCGCGCTGGCGCTGGCCCGCAGCGGGCTGCCGGTCGATGTCTGCGCCTTCGCCGATGAGGAAGGCCATTTCCAGATCGGCTTCCCGGGCAGCCGGTCGATCGTCGGCGACCTCACCGAGGAGGAGATGGACGGCAGCCGCGATCGGACCAGCGGCACCCCGCTTCGCGAGGCGATCGCCAATGCTGGGCTCGCCGGCATCCCGCGCATGCGCCTCGACCCCGGCCGCTACAAAGGCTTCTTCGAGATGCATATCGAGCAGGGAACCCAGCTCGAGAATGCCGGCCTACGCCTCGGCGTCGTTACCGGCATCGTCGCCATCTGGCAGTGGCGCATCGTCATCGAAGGCCAGCAGGACCATGCGGGCGGCACCACCATGGCAGAGCGCCGCGACGCCGGCCTCACCGCCGTGCGCCTGCTCGCGGAGATCGACCGCCACTTCCCGATGCTGTCAGGCGAGCGCACCGTCTGGACCACCGGCCGCATCGCGCTGGACCCCGGCGCGCCCTCCATCATTCCCGGCAAGGCCGACATCTTCTTCCAGTTCCGCGACATCGACATGGTCGTGCTGAAGCGGCTGGAGACCGGGCTGCGCGCGCTGATCCAGGAAAGCAACCGGCGGGAGCGCTGCAAGGCGACGTTGCATGCGCTTCGCCTCGACACGCCGGCGCTCTGCGATCCCCGCATGCAGGACGCACTGAAGGCCGCCGCCGAGCAGCACGCGCCAGGCCTCTGGCAGAGCATGCCCTCGGGCGCCGGGCACGATGCGCAGATCATCAGCCAGAAGCTGCCGGTCGCGATGCTCTTCGTCCCCTCCATCGGCGGCATCAGCCACCACTGGGCCGAAGACACCAAGGAAGAAGACCTGGCCCTCGGCGCCCAGGTGCTGGCGGATGCGGCTGAGCGGTTCCTGGTGATGTGACGCTGTCCCGGGCAGGGCTCTGCCCTCTCCGGACCTCACCCGCAAGGAGCCTGGAGGCTCCTTGACCTGCTTCACTTGGTGGCCCGATAGCGAAGGGGTGTCCGGCAGATGGCCGGACGCCCCTTCGCTATCGGGGCTCTAAAATGATCCGGGTGCAGGGGCCTGCAGGCTCCTGCTGGGTGGGGTCTGGGGAGGGCAAAGCCCTCCCCAGGGCAACATCACACCAACAGGGCCGCGGCCGCCCGCAGCAGCATGCCGTTCGGTTGGCGGAAGGCTTCCAGGACGCGAAAGTGGTCGGCGCCGGGGATCGGGATGAGTGGTCCCGGGGCCTGGGCGGCGGCGCGCATCGCGTGGAAGTCGCGGCTCTGCCGGCAGAGCTCCGGCAACTCGGCCGCGCCATAGGCGATGGCGATCGGCTTCTGCACCACCGGGCGGCGCATCGGCGACAGGTCCGCGATTTCGGTGTCACTCAATTGCAGGGCGGTGTTGAGGTAGGTGTCGCGGATCGGCGCCAGCTCATAGATGCCGGAAATCGCCAGCGCCGCCGTCACCGCCGGATGCTCGGCGGCGAGCGCCGCGAGATGCCCGCCCGCCGACCAGCCGGAGGCGATGATCGGCCCCGCCGCGCCGTGCTCCGCGCCATGCGCGGAGAGCCAGTCGAGCGCTGCGTGAATCTGCCAGGCGATCTGCGTCAGGCTGCCTTCGGGCGCCAGGGAGTAGCCGTTCATCGCGACCGACCAGCCCATGGCATTGGCGCCTTCGGCGAGGGCCGCGAAATCCTCACGCCGGTTGCGCTGCCAATAGCCGCCATGGATGAAGACCATCACCGGGGCATCGGCATCCGGTCCCGGATAGATGTCCCAGGCCTCGCGCTCGCTGTCGCCGAAGCGCAGGTCGAGATGCTGGATGCGCGCCGCGCGATAGGGCGCGCTCGCCGCATTGCGTTCGGCGATCAGCGCGGCGGCATCGGGGACGGCATTGTTGTTGTTAAAGGCAGCGTCGCGCGCCGCCTGGTCCAGCGTGTCCCAACCGGGGGGAAGGTGGCTCATGGTTCCATCACCCGCACCGGGTGTCCCGCTTCGAAGGCGTTGATCGCTTCCACGGCGCCGGTGAAATAGGCGCGGTAATTCTGTTCCGACACATAACCCAGATGCGGCGTCAGCACGGTGTTCGGTGCCGAGAGGATCGGATGCCCGGGCCTCAGCGGTTCCTCGTCGAAGACGTCGAGGCCGGCGCCGGCGATGCGGCCTTCCTTCAGCGCTGCGATCAGCGCTGGCTGATCGATCAGCGGCCCGCGGCTGGTGTTCACGACGAAGGTTGTCTTCTTCATCCGCGCCAGGTCGGCCGCGCCAATGATTCCCCGCGAGCGTTCCGAGAGCACGACATGCAAGGTGATGATATCAGCCTCAGCCAGCAGCACATCCTTGTCGACCCTGATGGCGCCGACTTCCGCCGCGCGCTCGGCGGTCAGGTTCTGGCTCCAGGCGATGACCTTCATGCCGAAGGCCGCGCCCACCCGCGCGACGCGGGCGCCGAGCTTGCCGAGGCCGATGACGCCGAGCGTTTTGCCCTCAAGCCCGATGCCGACGCTGGTCTGCCAATGCCCGGCGCGCAGGCTGTCCTGCTGGCGCGGGATGTCGCGCGCGAGGCTGAGGATCAGCCCCCAGGCGAGGTCGACGGTCGGCGCCCCGAAATCGGGCGTGCCGCAGACGGTGATGCCATGCTCCACGCAGGCGGCGATATCGAAGGATCGGTTGCGCCGTGCCGTGCTCATCAGCAGCCTGAGGTTCGGCAGGCGCTCGATCAGCGCACGCGGGAAGGGCGTGCGCTCGCGCATCGCCAGGATGGCGTCGAAGGGCGCCAGGCGCTCCACCAGCGCATCGCGATCATGCAGCGTGTCGCGGAAGACGGTGATGTCGAGCGATTTCGGCAGATCATCCCAGGGGCCCAGCGACAGCGTCACGCCCTGGTAGTCATCGAGGATCGCGAGGCGCCGCAGCGGTGCGAATTTGGTCATGGAGGGCTCCTTTTGCGCGGCAGTCTCGCGGCTTCGCGAGACCCGCGCAACGGGTCAGGGGGTAATCGCCAGGGCGGTCAGGGCGCTGCGCAGCCGTTCCGGCATCGGGATCGGCGTCTTCTGGGTGGCGCGGTCCACATAGACATGGATGAAGTGCCCCTCCGCGCATGCCTGGTCCTCCCCGTTGCGGAAAATGCCGATCTCGTAGCGGACGGAGGAGGTGCCGATCCGCCCGCAGCGCAGGCCGCAGGTGATGGCATCCGGAAAGGCGATCGGCGCGAAGTAGCGGCACTTCGTCTCCACCACCAGGCCGACCACGGGACTGGTCGCAATGTCGAGCACGCCCTCGGCGATCAGGAAATGCGCGACCGCGGTGTCGAAGTAGGAATAGTAGACGACGTTGTTGACGTGCCCGTAGACGTCGTTGTCCATCCAGCGGGTGTCGAGCGTGATGAAGCGCCGGTAGTCGGCGCGGGTGCCGATCGCGGCCTTCATGCGGCGAGCGCGCGATCAACGATCGCCTCGTCCACGCATTCCTCGAAGCTCGGCAGGCGGGGGAGCTGGCCGGCGCTCGCCATCGAATCCCTGAGGCGGTCGAAGGCGATGCGCGGGAAGCGCGGATCGGTGGCCCAAAGCTGCTTCGCCTTGTAGCGCGTCAATGCGCGGCTCAGCAGCGGGAAGGGCAGGTCCGGGAAAAGCGGCGCGATCGTTGCCGCGATCTCCGCCGGCTCCGCGCTCGCGATCCAGGCCAGTGCCTCGCCGATCGCGCGGATCATCGCGGCGAATTCATCGCCCCGCTCGGCGATGCGCGCCTCGGTAGCGTAGAGCGCGGTATAGGCGGTCGGTCCGCGGTCCGCCGCCGCCTGCCAGACTGCGCCGCCGGCCGCTTCCACCTGGCTCGCGAAGGGCTCGAACATTTGCGCGACATCGAGCCTGCCGTCCCGCAGCGCCGCCGCATTCTCGGCCATGGAGGGGCCGAGCGTCACCGCCAGCGCTTCCGGATCGAGCCCGGCCTCCCGGATATCGTGCTGCAGGCACCACCAGGGCGTCGGCACTTCCGCCACCGCGCCAAGGCGCAGGTTCTCGAGGTCGCGGGTCGTGAAGCCGGGGCGTGGGGCGGCGCCCATCAGGTAGAAGGGGTCCTTCATCACCACGGCGGCGAAGCTCTTGAGCGGGCAGGCGGCGTCGCGGGCATGCAGCAGCATCACCCGCATCGGCCCCGACCAGGCGATGTCGGCGCGTCCGGCCAGCAGGTTGTCGGCGGCCTTGGAGGGGTCGCCGGCGGTGTCCCGCCGGACCTCGATCCCCTGCCGCGCATAGAGGCCGCGCCGTTCCGCGACATAGAAGGGGGCGTAGAAGACGGCCCGGAAGGGCTCGTTCAGGATAATGGGCTGCAAGGCGCGCTCCCGCTCGGACGCCTGACTATGGGCGTGCCGTTGCGGGTGCGGAAGACCGGGGCCCCACCATTTCCGGCGATCCGGGCTTCGCCCGGCAGCCAGTGGCCGCTATAGCTTCCTGCTACGCTCAGCGCTGTCGGGGCCACCCGATTCGCGTCCTGCCACGCCAGACAGAGGATTTCCCGGGCCCATCATGTCCGCTGTGCCCCAGCCCCGCATCGAGCCTTTCCGTCTGCGTGGCGCCAATTTCAACCTGCTGGTGTTGCGCCTGCTCGATTCCCGGATCGATCAGGTGGTGCCGGCGCTCGGCGACCAGTTCCGCCGCGCGCCTGGCTTCCTGCGCTTCGCTCCCCTGGTGGTTGGGCTTGCGGATCTTTCGGTGCCCGCCGCGGAGATGGATTTCGCCGGCCTCGTGACAGCGCTGCGGGCGCTCGAGATCGTGCCCATCGGCACTACCGGCGGAACGCCGGAGCTGCGCCAGGCGGCGATCGCCGCCGGCCTGCCGCCGCTTCGCCAGTCCGGCAGCGACGAGCCGCGGGACCCCGCGCCGGCGCCGGCCGCAGCAGCCGAGGCCGCGCCCGCGCCACCACCGGCCGCGGCAGCCCCATCGCCGCCAGCCTCGGGCGCCCAGCGCCCGACCATGATCGTCGACCAGCCGGTGCGCGCCGGGCAGCGGGTCTGGGCGCAGGGCGCCGACCTGATCGTGACCGGCACCGTGAATGCGGGGGCGGAGGTGATCGCCGACGGCAACCTGCACGTCTATGGCACCTTGCGCGGCCGCGCGATCGCCGGCGGCGCCGAGAATACCGAGGCGCGGATCTTCGCGCAGAATTTCGACCCGGAACTCGTCTCCATCGCTGGCTACTACGCGGTGCGCGAGGGGCTGGCCGCCGCGCCCATCGGGCGCGCGGTGCAGGTCCGCCTCGCAGGCGAGAGCCTCCGCTTCGACCCCATCGGGTCCGGCGGGGGCGGGTAGGCACAGGAGGAGCCCCAGGCATGGCAAAGGTCGTCGTCGTCACCTCCGGCAAGGGAGGCGTGGGCAAGACCACCAGCTCCGCCGCCTTCGCAACCGGCCTCGCGCAGCGCGGCAAGAAGACGGTGGTGATCGATTTCGACGTGGGCCTGCGCAACCTCGACCTCATCATGGGCGTCGAGCGGCGGGTCGTCTTCGACATCGTGAACGTGATCCAGGGCGAGGCGAAGCTCAACCAGGCGCTGATCCGCGACAAGCGCGTGGACACCCTGGCGATCCTTCCGGCCTCGCAGACCCGCGACAAGGACGCACTGACCAAGGACGGCGTCGCTGGGATCATCGAGGAGCTGTCGAAGGACTACGACTATATCCTCTGCGACAGCCCGGCGGGCATCGAGAAGGGCGCGCTGCTGGCGCTCTACTTCGCCGACGAGGCGATCGTGGTGACCAATCCGGAAGTCTCCTCGGTCCGCGACTCCGACCGCATTCTGGGCGTGCTGCAGTCGAAGTCGAAGCGCGCCGAGGAGAAGAAGGACGCGGTGAAGGAGCATCTGCTCGTCACCCGCTACGACCCCGCCCGCGTCGAGCGCGGGGAGATGCTGAAGCTCGAGGATATCCGGGAGATCCTGGCGATCCCGCTGCTCGGCGTGGTGCCGGAAAGCGAGAGCGTGCTGCGCGCGTCCAACACCGGAACGCCGGTGATTTTGGATGCGGAAAGCGTGGCGGGACAGGCCTATGCTGATTCCGTGGCGCGGTTCCTGGGGGAGGAACGGCCGCACCGCTTTTTGGACCCTGAGAAGAAGGGTCTATTCAAGCGCCTGTTCGGGGGGAGGGCTGCCTGATGGGATGGCTCGATATCTTCCGTGCCCGCAAGCCGGAAGGGGGGAGTACGGCGACCGCGGCGAAGGAGCGGCTGCAGATCGTGCTGGCGCATGAGCGGGTGAGCCGCACGCGCGAGGATTTCCTGCCGAAGCTGCAGCAGGAGCTGGTCGCGGTGGTCGCGCGCTATGTGTCGATCGATCCCGGCAAGGTCGCGGTCAACCTCGACCGCGGCGGCGACATGTCGACGCTCGCGATCGAGATAGAGTTGCCGGGACCGAAGGTCGCCGTCGCGCGCTAGAGTCAGGCCAGCGCCGCTTCGGTCACCTCTTCGGCCACCAGCCCTGCGAAACCCGGCGTCCGAGAGATCGCGCCGGCTGACAGCATCGCTGTCTCCAGTCGCGCCAGAGCCTCCGGCGGGAAGCGTGGCGTCTCCGTCCAGATGCCGAGCGACCGGTAGCGCCCGATGCAGCGAGCCAGCAAGCTGGGCACCATGTCGGGGAAGAAGATCGCGATCTCCCGCGCGCATTCTTCATCGCTCGCATCCACGAACCAGGCGAGCGTCGTCGCCAGCCCCCGCACCATCGCCTCGAATTCCCGCCGCCGCGCCGCGATGATGTCGGTGCGTGCGTAGAAGGCGGTGTAGCTGGTCGGTCCACGCGACGCCTGTGCATACCAGACCGCGCAGCCCGCATCCTCGAGCCGCGTGGCATAGGGCTCGAAGAGCTGGGCGCAGTCGATGGTGCCGGCAAGCAGCGCCGCGGCATTCGCATCCATCCCCGCATCGGCCACCCGCCGGATGCTGTCGGGATCGAGCCCGGCGCGGCGGATGTCGTCCTGCAGGGTCCACCAGGGCGTCGGCACCTCGCTCACCGTTCCGAAGGTCAATGCCGCCAGGTCGGTCAGGGCGAAGTCCGGACGCGGGGCACGGCCGAGGATGAGGAAGGGGTCGCCCATCACCACCGCACCGAACAGCCGCAGCCGGCAGGCGGGATCCTTGTCATGCGCCAGCAGCAGGCGCATCGGGCCGCCCCAGGCGAGATCGGCTTCCCCGCCCAGCACGACATCCTTGGCCAGTGACGGCACGGCGCCGGACAGCAGCCGTACCTCCACTCCCTCCGCCGCATAGGCGCCGCGTGCCAGTGCTGCGTAGAAGGGCGCGTAGAACACCGCCCGGAAGGGCTCCTGCAGGGTAACGGGGTGCATCGCGTCGGCTCCGATGTATGCTGGCATACAGCTTGCCCATACAGCTTGCCTGAGCCGCGCGACGCCGCAAACTGCCCGGAGCCCCCGCCGATGCTCGCCCGCCGCCAATTGCTTGTCGCCGCCCCGGCCCTGATGGCGCTGCCCGCCGCTGCCCAGGATCGCTACCCGTCGCGGCCGATCCGCATGATGGTCCCGGTCGGCGTCGGCGGTGTCACCGATGTGGTGGGCCGCATCCTGGGCGACGGCATGAGTGCGATCCTCGGGCGCCCGGTCGTCGCCGAGAACCTGCCCGGCGCCGGCAGCACGGTCGGCGCCGCGGCGTTCCAGCGCACCCCGGCGGATGGGTACTCGATCCTGATCGTCACCAACAATCATCCGGTGATGCGGGCGGTCTATCCCAACTTCCCCTACGACCCGGTCGCAGATTTCCTGCCGCTCGCGCTGGTCGCGCGCCAGCCCTTCGTGCTGGCGGTGCACCCGAGCGTGCCGGCACAGGATGTCGCGGGGCTGCTCGTCTGGTTGCGGCAGCGGGGCGAAGCGGCAAATTACGGCGCCACCAACCCGGGTGCCACCAATCATCTGGCGGGCGAGCTGTTCAAGCAGATCACCGGCGGCAGCTTCACCATCGTGCCCTACCGCACCGCGGCCAATGCGGTGCAGGACCTGGTGGCCGGCCGCATGAACTTCACCATCGACAGCCCGACCATGCTGACGCCATTGATTCGTGACGGGCTGGTGCGCGGCCTCGCCGTCTCCTCGCCTGACCCTTCGGCGCTGGTGCCGGGCCTGCCGAGCCTCGCGCGGTCCGGCGTCGCGGATTACGACCTGACCGCCTGGCAAGCGCTCTACGCCAAGCCCGGCACGCCGCCCGAGATCGCCGCCATGCTGTCCGCTACGGCGCGCCGGGTGCTCGCCGATCCGGCGATCCAGCAGCGGCTGGCGACCGCCGGCGTCGAAGTCTGGCCGGACACCTCCCCGGAGGCCGCCACCGCGCATGTCCGGGCGGAGGTGGCGCGCTGGGCCCCGATCGTCAGCCGCATGAACCTGGGAAGCAACTGATGTACCCGATGCCCCGCGCTTTTCGACCGTTGATCATGGGCCGCCATGGCGCGGTCGCCACCAACCACCCGGTCGCGACCCAGGCCGGGCTCGACGTGCTGCGCGCCGGCGGCAATGCCGCCGATGCCGCAGTCGCGGTGGCGCTGACGCTCGGCGTGGTGGAGCCGCATATGTCCGGCCTCGGCGGTGACGGCTTCTACCATGTCTGGGATGCGGCGCAGGGCAGGGGCCGCGTCTTCAACGGTTCCGGCGCGGCGCCCATGCAGGCCACGGCCGCGCATTACCGTGCACGCGGCGGCATTCCGCTGCACGGGCCGCTCTCGGTCTCCGTCCCCGGCATGTATGCCGGCATCTCCTTGCTGCACGCGAGCTGCGGCCAGGCGCGGCGCGCGACGCTGTTCGGCGCCGCCATCGAAGCGGCACGCGACGGCTTCGCCGCGACTCATGCGCTGCGTCACTTCATCGATGCGCAGCGGGCGCGCCTGCCGGCCGGGTCGCACTCCGCCGCGATCTTCCTGCCGGATGGGGAGCCGCCCGCGCTGGGTGGCGTGCTGCGCCAGGAAGCCCTGGCCGCCGCGCTCGCTGCCCTGTCGGAAGGGGCGGATTTCGCCGGCCTGCTGGCGCGCGGCGCCGCCGCTGCCGATGTGCCGCTGACCGAAGCCGACCTCGCCGACATGCGCGCGGAGGAGGTCGATCCGATCGCCGTGCCCTATCGCGGCTTCACCATCGCGCAGACGCCACCCAACTCGACCGGCTTCACGATGCTGCAGATGCTGCGCATCCTCGACCGCTTCGATCTCGCCGCACTCGGCTGGGACAGCGCGGCGCTGATCCATCTCATGGTGGAAGCCAAGAAGCGCGTCTTCCTCGACCGGGAGGCGCATGGCGCCGATCCGCGCGGCCGCGACATCCCGCTCGCCATGCTCCTCTCCGAAGCGCGCGCCGCCGAACATGCCGCCGCCATCGACCGGGACCATGCCGCCCATCTGCCGCTGAAACCGGAGCAGGGTACCGGCGACACGACCTATTTCTGCACCGTCGATGCCGCGGGCAATGCAGTCTCCGCGATCCAGAGCCTCAATTCTCCCTTCGGCTCCGGCGTCATCGCCGGCGAATCCGGCGTGTTGCTCAACAACCGCATGAGCTACTGGCATCTGGAGGAGGGCCATCCGAACCTGCTCACTCCGGGCCGCCGCGTGCGGCACACCATGAACGCCCCGATGGTGCTGAAGGATGGCCGCCCCTGGTGCGTCATCGGCACGCCGGGCGCCGACAACCAGGTGCAGGTCAACACCCAGGCGATCGTGGCGCTCTGCGATTTCGGCTTCGATCCGCAGCAGGCGGTGGAGCTGCCGCGCTGGAGCTCCTCGCAATATGGCCAGCCGGCCAATTACCCGCATGATGGCGACGACACCCTGACCATCGAGGAAGGGCTGGCGCGGCACGCGCCGGCGCTCGAAGCGCTTGGCCATCGCGTGAAGGTGGTGGCGCCGCTCGAAGGTCCCTGCAGCCTGGAGGCGATCCGCATCCTGGAGAATGGCGTGCGCATGGCCGCCTCCGATCCGCGCCGCGACGGCTGGGCGGGCGCCTACTGAGCCGGGCCGGATGGAAGGCGGGCTGGCCGCGGCGGCGAGGGGCATCCGTGGAAGCCGGCCTCTGGCGTAGACAGGCTTCGTCGGTCACAGCCGTAGCGGTCCGTCCTGCCCGCTGCGGGTGCGCTCAGCAAATCTGAGATCCCGTGTCGGATTGGCGCAGTCCCGTTCGTCCTTGGGGCATGGATCGGCAATGAGAGCCCGTGGACGTCACTCTGGTTCTGCCGATACCGGATCTGTTCCGTCAATTCATGAGGATGAACGAAGATGCCCAGCACCATACGCCTGCACCGCGTTCTCGCGACCAGCCCGGAGAAGGTCTATCGCGCGTTCCTCGAAGCGGACGCGCTCGCGAAATGGCTTCCGCCCAACGGCTTTGCCTGCACCGTGCACCACCTGGAACCGAAGGTCGGCGGCACGTTCAAGATGTCCTTCCGGAACTTCACGACGGGCCAGAGCCACGCATTCGGCGGTGAATATGTCGAGCTCGTCCCGAGCGAACGCCTGCGCTACACGGACAAGTTCGACGATCCCAATCTGCCCGGCGAGATGCAGGTGACCGTGATCTTGAAGAAGGTGTCGGTCGGCACCGAGCTGGATATCGAGCAGGCGGGCGTCCCGGACGCCATTCCACCCGAGGCTTGTTACCTCGGGTGGCAGGACTCGCTTCGGAACCTGGCAAGGCTTGTCGAGCCGGAGATCAATCAGTAGCGCATCGGGATCGAGCGAAGGCCGCGGGAGCTCGACGCGTGGGTTCACGCTACGCCGGCGCGGCGAGGATCGCCTCCACCACCTGCTGCACCTCGAAGGCCTCGCGCAGCGTCGCGAGGCCTTGCGCCTCGCCGCGGGTCATGGCCGCGACCTTGTCGAGTTGGCCCTTCAGCACCAGCGGCCGCATGCGCTCGTTCGGCAATGCGTCCGGCGCCTGCTGCCAAGTGCCGTCGGGAGCACGCCGCTCGGCGAATGACCAGTCGCGCAGGCGGACCGCACCACCCGGCGCATCCAGCGTCCAAGTGTTGTGGTCATCCTTCAGCGTGACGCCGACGCCGCCGGCCAAGGCCACCGCGACGCCCCCCGCCGTCAGCCGCGCCGCGGTCGCCGTCTCGGCGCGGCCAGGCGCGTCGAAGCGGGTGCGCGCTTCCTCGAGCGCCAGCGGCCCGAGCTGGCGCCGGGTCAGGAACAGGAAGTGCGACACAACCTCCCGCGTGAAGCCGCCCTGGGCCGGCTTGTCGAGCCAGCCATGCGCGTCCCGCTGCCAACCGCGGGGCCAGGCCGCGAAGAAGCATTCGATGGCGAGCGAGCGCGGCACGCCGATCGTCTCCCGCCAGGCCGCGAGTTGCGCGACGGCGGGGGAGGAGGCCATCGGGAAGTTCACTGCTGCGCGGGCAGCACTGCGTTCCGCCTCCGCGACGAAGACTTCCGCATCCGCGGGGTTCGTGGAGAGGGGCTTCTCCAGGAAGGCCGCGCGCCCGGCCGCCAAGGCAGCGCGTGCATGCTCCAGGTGGCTGGCGGGCGGGGAGGCGATATAGAGGCAGTCGCAGGCGGTGATCACCGCGGCGGCGCTGCCCAGCATCGGCACGCCGGGCGCGATGGCGGCGAGCCGCGCCGCGGCCTCCGGCGCCGGATCCCAGACCGCGACCGGGCGGAGGGTCGCCGGATCGTGGTTGAGCGCGGCGCGCAGCAGGCGCTCGCCCATGATGCCGAAGCCGATGATGCCGAGTGCGACGCTCATTCTCTGGTCCCCCATAGCGAGGCCTCTCTAGCGTGGTATCCGCCGGCGCGACAGGATGCGGCGAAACACGGAGGAATGCCCGATGGCCGAGGATGACCCGCTGCTGCGCTCGCGTGAGGGTGCGGTGCTGCGCGCCACCTTCAACCGGCCCGCGCGCCGGAATGCGCTGAACGGCGCCCTGTTCGGCGCCCTGGAAGACCTGATCGCCGATTGCGCGGCGGATCGCTCGATCCGCGCCGTGGTGCTCGCGGGTGCCGGCGGCCATTTCTGCGCCGGCCTCGACCTGACCGAGCTCGCGGAAGGGGAAGCCGCGCTGGCCCGCAACCGACGCATGGGGGCGATCCTCGCCGGGCTTTCCGGCCTGCCGCAGGTGGTGGTCGCCGCGGTGGAGGGCGCGGCGCATGCCGGCGGCCTCGGTCTCGCCTGTGCCGCCGACCTGGTCTTCGCCGCGGCCGACGCCCGCTTCGCGGCACCGGAGACGCGGCGGGGGCTAGTGGCGGCTCAGATCCTCCCCTGGATCGCTCGCCGCACCGGCCGCAGCGAGGCCGCGCGGCTTGTGCTGCAGGCGCATGTCGTCGATGCGGCCGAGGCGGCGCGCATCGGCCTCGTGCATGGCGTCGCGCCGGATGCGAAGGCGCTTTCGGCCCTGGTCGGCGCGGTGCTGCGCGACGTGCAGCAAGGTGCGCCCGAAGCACTGGCCGAGACCAAGGCGCTGCTCGCAGCCCTCGGTCCCGTGGTGCCGGATGGCTATGCCGAAGCCGGCGCCCAGGCCTTCGCGCGCTGCGCTGCCGGCAGTGAGGCAGCGGAGGGCATCGCAGCCTTCCGCGCCAAGCGCCTACCCGTCTGGGCGAGCTGAAGCCCGGCAGCACACGGCCGCAGGCCGCCAACCAGTTCCTGCGGAGCGCGACCAACAGCCGACGCCAGTACAGCCCTGACAGCGCGCGCGCCAAGCGCGTGGATGCGCGCGCCGGCGCTTGAGGCTGGCAATACGCCTCGGCTTGCCAGCGCCCTGGCGCGCACCGAAGATGATCCGCATCAACACAAGGGGAGGGATGCCGTCATGGCTTCCGACGCCGCACCCGCCACGATCGGGTTCATCGGCCTGGGCATGATGGGCCTGCCCATGGCCCGCTGCCTTCTGGCCAAGGGCTTTTCCCTGGTCGCCTGCGACAGCGCCGAGGCGGCGCGCGCGGCACTCGCGGAAGATGCGCCGGAAGGACGCCTGGCCTTCGCGCCTTCGCCATCCGGCGTTGCCGAGCTCTGCAACCTCACCCTGCTCATGCTGCCGAACAGCGACATCGTCGCCCAGGTGGCGGAAGGCGAGGGCGGCCTGCTGCCGGCGCTGCGCGAGGGCAGCGTGGTGGTGGACATGGGCTCCTCCATCCCGGCGGAGACGCGGCGCCTCGCCCAGGTCGCGGCCGCCCGCGGCGCCTCGCTGATCGATGCGCCGGTCTCCGGCAGTGTCATCAAGGCGCGTGCCGGCACGCTCGCCATCATGATCGGCGGTGACGACGCCGCCTTCGCGGCCGCTGAGGCGGCGATGCGCGCGATGGGCGAGAAGATCATCCGCACCGGCCCGGTCGGCAGCGCCCATGCCATGAAGGCGCTGAACAATTACGTCTACGCCGCCGGCCTGCTGGCCGCGACCGAGGCGCTGCAGATGGCGGACAAGCTCGGCCTCGACCTCAAGGTCTTCACCGATGTCCTGAACGCCTCCTCTGGCCGTAACGTGGCGACCGAGACCAAGCTCCGGCAGGAGATCATCTCCGGCCGCTATGCCGGTGGCTTCCAGCTCGGCCTCATGCGCAAGGACCTGGAGACGGCGGGCGCCATCGCCGCGGAAACCGGCATCGATGCCGAGGCTCTGGCGCTCTGCCGCCGCATCTGGGAAGCGGCGCTCGGCGAACTCGGCCCCAAGGCCGACAACACGGAACTGCACCGCTTCCTGGAGCGTGATCGCTTGAGGCCTTAGGCCGAAAGCGTGAATCACGCGACCGAACAAGGAGCTGGGGCATGACCCACGAGCGTCAGCGAACGGATCACGCCCCAGCGGGCAAGGGAGAGAAAGTGACCTCATGATCGGGACCATCACCCGGCGCACCACGCTGGCGACGCCCTTCCTGCTGGCCGCGACGGGAGCCAAGGCCGCCTGGCCGGATCGCCCGATTCGCATCGTCGTCGCCTTCCCGGCCGGCAGCGTCACCGACAGCCTGATGCGGCTGGTGGCGGAGCCGCTCTCGCGCGAGCTCGGCCAGGCGGTGGTGGTGGACAACCGCCCCGGCGGCAGCGGCGTGATCGGCACGGAATCTGTCGCGCGCAGCGCCGCCGACGGCCATACCATGGCGATCCTCTCGGTCACCAACGGGGCGCTCAACCCTTATCTGATCCGCCGCCTGTCCTATGATCCGATCCGCGATTTCGCGCAGATCGGCTTCCTGGCCGAGGCGCCTTATCTGCTCGTCGTGCCGAACAGCTCCCCGGCGCGCAGCGTCGCCGAATTGATCGAGCTGGCGAAGGCGCGGCCCGGCGCGCTGACCTTCAGTCATGGCAATGCCAGTTCGCTGATCGGCAGCGAATCGATCAACCGTCTGGCCGGCGTGCAGATGACGCCGATCCCCTATCGCGGCGGGCCGGAAGCCCTGACCGACGTGATGGCCGGCCGCGTCGACAGCACCCTGACCGATTTCGCCAATGGCCTGGCCCAGGTGCGCGAAGGCCGGGTGCGGGCGCTCGGCGTCACCACGCCGGAGCCTTTCCCGCTGGCGCCCGAGATCCCGCCGATCGGCGCGACGGTGCGCGGCTTCGAGCTGATCGTCTGGTTCGGCCTGGCCGCCCCGGCCGCGACGCCGCAACCGGTGATCGCCCGTGCCAACGAGGCGTTGAACAAGGTCCTGGCGCAGCCCGACCTGCGGGAGCGTCTCGGGCGGCTCGGCTTCAGCCCGCGCGGCAGCACTCCGCAAGAATTCGAGAGCTTCCTGCGGGGACAGATCGAGACCCTGGGGAGGCGCGCCCGGGAGGTCGGATTGGAGCCGCAATAGCCGGCCGATGCCGGGCCAGGGTTAATACAGGTTGGTTGAACGACCGGCGGCGAAGTGGCATTCGCTGCCGCCATGATGCAAGCACCCCCCATCCCCCGCCGCCTGCTGCTCGCCGCAGCCCTGGCGACCCCCAGCGTCGCGCGTGCCCAGGCCTGGGCACCGTCGCGCCCCATCCGCCTGGTCGTGCCGATCGCGGCCGGCGGCGCCATGGACCTAACGGCCCGCATGCTGGGCGAGCGGCTGCAGCCGATCCTCGGCCAGACCATCGTGGTCGAGAACCGCGCCGGCGCGGGTGGCAATATCGGGGCCGAATCCGTGGTGCGGGCCGAGAAGGATGGCCACACCATCATGATCGCGGCCGCCAATACGCTCGCGGCCAACAAGTTCCTCTATGGCACGCGTATGAGCTTCGATCCGCTGCGCGACCTGGCACCGATCAGCCGCGTCTCTTCCGGTACCATCCTGCTGGTGGTCAACGCGCAACGCCCCTGGCGGAGCTTCCAGGAATTGGTGGCCCATGCCCGCGCCAATCCCGGCGTCATTACCATGGGCAGCAGCGGCACCGGCACCACCAGCCATCTCGCCATCGAGAAACTGAAGCGTGTCCTCGGTATCGACATCACCCATGTGCCCTATCGCGGCGGCGGACCGGCCATCCAGGACCTCGTTGCCGGCAATATCGACATGATGTTCGACGTGATGCCGGCGTTGATGCCGCATGTGCGCGAAGGCCGTTTCCGCGCGCTGGCGGTCGGCTCCGCCGGCCGCGTCACCTATGTGCCGGGCGTCGAGACCATTCCCTCGATGGATGAGCTGGCGCCGGGCAAGGGGATGAACGCATCGGTCTGGTACGCGGTAGTGACGCCGACCGGCCTCGCCCCCGCGGTCACCCAGACCCTGTTCGACGCCATCACCCGCGTGGTGCGCGCACCCGATTTCGGCGCCCGCCTGTCGCCGCTCGGCTTCGAAGCGGTCACCGACGAAAGCCCGGCCGCCTTCGGCGCCTTTTGGCGTTCGGAAGAAGCAGTCTGGCGCGAGCTGGTCGAGATCAGCGGCGCCCGCGCGGACTGACAGGCCCGCGCCTTGCCGGCCTCTCTGGCGTGGCGCAGGATCGCGCCACGCCAGGAGGGAAACGCACCATGATCCACGTGCTCGCCATCATCACCGCCAAACCCGGCAAGCGCGAGGAGATCCTCGGGCATTTCCGCGCCAACATGCCGGCGGTCCATGCCGAGGATGGCTGCATCGAATATGGCCCGGCGGTCGATGTGCCCGAATTCGGCGCGATCCAGACCGCCTTCGGGCCGGACACCTTCGTCGTCATCGAGAAATGGGCTGATGAGGCCGCGCTGAAGGCGCATGGCGCCGCGCCGCATATGGCCGCCTATGCCGCGAAAACGCGTCCCTTGATCGAGACCCGCGTCATCCATGTGCTGAAGCCGGCTGCCTGATGGCGGCGCCGCTCCGCGTCCTGACGACGCTCGGCCTGCAGAAGGTCATCGAAGGCGTGCTGCCGCAGCTCGAAGCCGCCGCCGGACGGCCGCTCGAGCTCGGCTTCGGCCCGACCCAGGTGCAGCTCCAGCGCCTGGCCGAAGGCGCCGCGGCCGATGTCGTCATCGTCACCGAAGCCGGCATCGCCGGGCTTGCCGCCAAGGGCCTGGTCGATCCCGCGAGCCGGGTCGATCTCGCACGGTCCGCGGTCGGCGCGGCGGTGCGCGCCAAGGCGCCGAAGCCGGACATCGGCAGCGTCGAGGCCCTGGTCGCGACGCTGCGCGCGGTGCCGTCCATCGTCTATTCGAAGCAGGGCGCCAGCGGCATCTTCTTCGCCGGCCTGATCGAACGTCTTGGCATCGCTGATCTCGTCAACGCGAAGGCGACCATCATCCCGCAAGGCTTCACCGCCGCGCTGGTGGCGCGCGGGGAGGCGGCGCTCGCCATCCAGCAGATGAGCGAGCTGATGGCCGTCGAAGGGGTCGACATCGTCGGGCCGCTGCCGGACGCGGTGCAGGAGAAACTGGTCTTCTCCGGCGCGGTGACGACGGCCAGCGAGGCGCCAGAGGCCGGGTACGCCCTGCTCGCGGCGCTGGCCTCTGCCTGCACACCGGAACGGCTCGGTGCCAGTGGGCTGCGACCGGTCTGACCAGACCACGCGGCCGCAGGTTGCCATCGGCTCCGGCGGCGCGAGGCAAGCCGACGCCCGAGACCGCGAATGCAGCCGCCGGCGCCTGATGCCTAGATAAACCCCAGCGACAACGGCGCGATGGCATCACCGTCGCGGCCGCGATAATCATGGCCGGCGGCGTCGCGCAGCATCTTCGCCTGGCTCTGGGCCAGGATGCCCGCCGCCTCGCTGACGTCCAGCCCGACCGGCCTGCCATTCGCATAGATCGCGTTGCCGCCGACGAAGACATGGCGCACGGCGCGGTCGGCGGCGTGGAAGACCAGGCTGCGCAGGGGATCACGCGGCGGCGCCATCAGCGGATGGCCGAGATCGACCAGCACGCAATCCGCCTTGGCGCCGACCGCGAGCCGACCGAGATCGCTCCGCCCCAGCGCGTCCGCCCCACCCACGGTCCCGGCATGAAAGACGCTCGCGGTATCGGCGGTGCTGAGGTCATGGGCGGCATTGCGTGCCAGCAGGAGGGCCAGCCGCATCTCCTCGATCAGGTTATGGGGCGCGACATCTGTGCCGAGCGCCATGCGCACGCCGGCGTCGCCATAGCGCCCGAAATGCTTCAGATGCTCGCCATAGCGCGCGAAGGGGGAAGGGCAATGCGCCACCGCCGCGCCACGCTCGGCCATCAGCGCCACGTCGCGGCTGCCATGCCAGCCGATCGAGGGATGGTCGTCGGTGAAGATCGCATGGCCCAGGATGCTGCGCGGCGTCAGCAGCCCGAGACCGCCAGCCCATTGAATCGGCGTGGTGCCGTGCCGGCGGATCATCTCCCGGACCTCGACCACCGCCTGCGCGATATGCGTGGTGAAGGGGCGTCCGGTCGCTTCCGCCAGCGCGATGGAATCGCGCAGCAGATCCTCCTCCACCGTATCGATCTGCGCGGGAAAGACGATGCCCGAGAGCCGGCCGGAAAGATCGCGCTCCGCCTCGTCCATGATCGCCTGCGCCGCCTGGAAGCCGCGCCTGCCGGCCGCCGGATCCCAGTGCCATTCGACGGTCTGCGGCGCGCTCATGCCCCAGCGCGCGGAGGCATAGCCCGGCCCGACCCAGACCCGCAGCCCGCTCTCCCGCATCACATCCATCCAGCCCTCGAAGGGGGCGGAGAGATCGACCACGCTGGTGACGCCGGCCGACATCAGCTCGGCATAGGCGAGGCGCATCGCCGCGTCGCGCCCTGCCGCATCCAACCGCATGGACTGGCTGCGTTCGAAGAGGCCGGTCATCTGCTGCTCGGGGACGCCGTGATCCTCGCGCACCCCACGGAAGCCGGGCTCCGTCGTCGGATGGGTATGGACGTTCACGAGGCCCGGCATCAGCAGCATGCCGGCACCGTCGATCACCGCTGCGTCGCCCCGCGCCATCGGGTCATGCGGCCCGATCGCCACGATCGCGCCGTCCCGGATCAGCATGTCGACGCCGCGCGCATAGGCATGTCGCTGCGCCGCAGCATCCCACAGCACCACCCAGTCGGCATTCCGGATCAGCGTTGCGCCCGCCATCGCAGCCTCCCCCCGTCGCTCGAGGAGATGATGCTGCGCTCAGGAGCCTGTCCGGGAAAGGCTCCTATCGGGCGCCTACCTTAATACTCGAACTCGTAGCCGAGCCCGATCCGGTCGCCGGCCTGGGTGTTGCCGCCGGTGGCGCCCTCCAGCCGCAGGCGCGGCAGCAGGTCGATCTGGACGCCGATCCGCGGGGTTCCGCCTTCGGTGCCCTGGGTCACGCCGAGATAGACGCCATCGGCCACATAGCGCCCAGCCTCGAGCGTCGGCGCGCCGCTGCCGCCACTCTGCTGCTGCTGGCTCCGCTCGGCCTCGCCGACGCCCAGCCGATCCAACGCGAGGGTACGGCGGATGCGCTCGAAGAAGCCGCCGGCGGTCGGCGTGTTCACACCCGCCGCGCCGGCGACCACCTGCGCGAGCTGCGCGAGCTGGAAAGGCGAGAGCTCCCGTGCCGTGCGGTCGAACAGGATACGCGCCAGCACCTCGTCCTGCGGCAGTTCCGGGTTCGAGGAGAAGGCGATGCGCGGCGCTTCCGGCCGGCCCGTCACCGTGATCTGCGCCTGCACCTCGCGCGCCCGCACGGCAGCCAGGAAATCGAGCGAGGGCACCAGCGTGCCGGAATCGAAGGTGACGTTGCCGCGGGTGAAGTTGAAGCGTCGATCGAAGAAGGTGAGCTCGCCGCGCCGCACACTCAGCGCGCCTTCGACCTGCGGCGCCGCGGCGGTGCCCCGCACCCGGAGATCGCCGCCGAACTCCGCATCGATGCCCTGGCCGCGGATGAAGACGCCACGCGGCGCCGCGATGTCGATCGCCAGCGCGATCTCCAGCCCGCCCTGGTCGGCGCCGGGTGGTGGTGCCGGGCGCTGCCGCGGGGCGCCGCGGCCACGCTCGCGCACATTCGGGATGGTACGTACGCTGGCCGGCATGCGCTCCGGGATCCGGATCTCGGCGCGGGATATGGCGACGCGGCCGGCGGCGCGGAGCGCCTCGGTCGCGCGGCCCTCCACCGTCACATCGGCATCCATCTGCACCGAATAGGCGTCGGATTGCACCGGCCGCGCGCCGCGGGCGGTGACGGTGACCTGGGTCGGCATGCCCGGTGCGCCCGCATCGACGTTGCCCGCGACGGTGATCTCGCCATTGCCCGGCGTGCGCGCCCGGAAACTCTCCAGCACCACCCGGTTGCCCTCGGCCCGGATCAAGGCCGTCATGCCGGTGAAGGTGGCGCCGAACTCCGTGTTGCGGAACTGGCCCTCGCTCAGCCGCACCGTGCCGCTGGCGCGCGGCGCGGCGACCGTGCCTTCGGCGCGAAGGTCGATCGCCAGCCGGCCGCGCGCCTGATTGGCGCTGCCGGCGAGAAAGGGGGCGGAGATCGCTGCCACGTCACCCTGCCCGGTGACCGTCGCCTGGATCGGCGCATTGCCGCCGAAGCCCTGCGGCGCGCGCGCATCGAGGTTCAGGCGGATCGCATTGCCCGCCCGCGCCTCCGCCGTCGCGCGCAGGCTCGCGAGCCGCGGCAACTCGGCCTCAATATGGATATCGAGCGGGGGCACGCTGCGGAAGGCGGCGTCGGTGTTGCGCAGCCCGCGCGCATCCAGCACGACCCGTGCATCCGGCGTCGCGGCGGCGCCGGTCAACCGCGCCACCGCCTCGATCCGCCCATCGACCGGCAGGCCCATGCCCTGGGCGAGGGCAGCCAGTGGCAGCCCGGTCAGCCGCGCCTCGACCGCGGTCTGGGCTGGTCCATGACGGCCGCTCACCTCCAGCCGGCCGCCACGTCCGGGCGCCAGGGCGAGGCTCTCGATGACCACCACGCCATCCGGTGCGAGCAGGATCCGCGCCGGAGCGGCAAGGGCGATGGTCTCGCCGGCGCCGCGCGCGCGAAGCTCCGGCAGGGTGATCCGCCGCCCATCTGGCCCATTCGTGATCCGCGCCTGGCCTGTGGCGCCGTTCTCGCCGCTGCGAATATCGAGCGCGATCTGCGCATCCTCCGGCGTGCCGCGCGCCGTGACCCGCCCTGCGACGGGCGTCGCGCCAAAGCGGAAGCCCGGGATATCCAGTGTCGCGTCGAAGCCCTGCAGCGCGTCGGTGCGGGTCAGCCGCGCAGCAAGCCGGGCACTACCCGAGAGCGGCTGTCCCGCGAGCGGCGTGAAGGGCGCGGCATCCGGCACATCGAGGCGCGCCTCACCTTCGAAGATCGTGGTGGCGGGATCGAAGACGCCGCTCGCCGTCAGCCGTGCGGGACCGAAGCCGGCCTCGGCGCGGGCCAGGCGCATGGCGTTGCCTTCGGGATTGCCTTCGACGTCGAGCGTCACCGGCAGCCCGGCATAGCGCGCGGCGAGCCGCGCCCGCCCGCGCGGGGCGGAGAGCGGGGTCGCGACCTGGGCCGTCAGCTCCAGCCCCTCCACCGCCTGCGCGCCGAAGGCGAGCCGCGCCGCGCGTGCGGTCAATGCGATGGCAGGGTCCGCCATCGCGCCGGTCACCCGCAAGCCTGCCTCCAGCCCGCCCTGGCTGCCGGGCAGGATGCGCGCGACGTCCGGCGCCACCGTGTCGACGCGGAGATCCAGCGGGTCGACCACCCGGCCGGAGGCGGTGATGCGGATCGCGGCGCCTTCCAGGACCAGGCTCTCGACCCGCTCCACGCCCTGGGTCGCCAGCGTCAAGCGCGGCGCCGCCCCGAGCGCCGCGGCCAATTGCTCGGGCGCAATCCGCAGCGCCTCCGGCGTGACCTCCAGCCGCAGGGAAGGTCCGGCGGCCGGGCCCTCCACCGCGAATTGCGCGCGGATCGCATCCCAGCCGAAGCCCTCCGGCACCAGAGCGCCGAAGCGCCCGCTCTCACGGAGTGCCAGCGTGCCATTCGCGGTGACGACGCCCGCCGCGCTCATCCCCCCGCGCGCCTCCACCTCGGCCGCTGGCGCCGAGACCGTGGCACGACGCAAGGTCATCGCGCCGTCGGCGGCACGCTCCGCATCCAGCGCGAACTGTACCGGCGTCGCCAATGGCGCGGTATCCGGGGGCAGCAGCGGCGCCGCGCTGGCATGGCCCTGCAGCACCAGCGCCGCCGCACCATCCGTGCCCGCCCGCACGGTGCCGTTCGCCTCGAAGGCGATCTCCGTGCCGATGCGCGCCTCCAGCGACAGCGCCGCGCCGCTCGCCGGACCATCGAGGTTCACCCGCGCCGAGAAGGCGTCGCCCTGCCGCCCGAGCAGCGTCGCCACCACGCCCCCCGGCGGCTCCTGCGCGTCGAGGTTCAGCACAAGCCGCTCCGCGCGTGGGTCGAGGTCGGCACGCAGCGTGAGCCGCCCGGGCGCATCCTGGCGCTCAATGTCGAGGCGCGCGACCGCACGGTCATTGCTGATCGTGGCGGCACCCGTGATCGCGGCGCGGAGCGCAACGCCTGCCAGCGTCTCGCCGAGCTCCAGCGCGCCGACCTCCAGCGTATCCAGCCGGATCGAGACCGGCAGTTGCGGCAGGCCACCGCTGCCACCGCTCTCCACCGGCTGCTCCGGCGCCGGCTCGCCGGCCGGCGCCCGCGCCACCGCGATGCGGGCGGCCGCGATGCGGGTGACATGCAGCTCCCGCCGCAGCAGCGCCATGAAATCGACCGCGATCTCGGCCTGCTCCAGCTCCAGCCACACGCCTTCGCCATCGGCCATCGACAGCTTCGCGACCGAGAGGCGGCCGGGCAGGGGGCCTTGCAGCCCTTCGATCACCAGGCCCGGCACATTCTCCTGTGCCAGGCGCTCGATCGTCGCGCGCCCGCCGGCGGTATTGGCCCAGAACAGCCCACCCACCACGCCAAGCACAGCGAGGACCAGCACCACCAGGAGCGTCCCGAAGATCCAGCGCAGTGCCCGCATCTCAGAAGGCCTGCCCGATGCCGACATAGAGCGCGTAGCCGCCTTCGCCACGGATGCGGGAGAGCGGCATCGCCACATCGATGCGGATCGGCCCGATCGCCGTGGCATAGCGGATGCCGAGGCCGACACCGGTCCGCACGTCGGAGAAGCTCGGCGTCGCGCTGTCGCCGACGCTGCCCGCATCCACGAAGGCCACCATGCCGAGATTGCCGCTGATCCGCTGCCGGAGCTCGATGCTGCCCTCGACCAGGCTGGCGCCGCCGAGCGGCCGGTTGCGGGAATCGCGTGGCCCGATCGCCTGATAGGTATAGCCGCGTACGGAGCCGCCGCCGCCGGCATAGAAGCGCTTGTCGAGCGTGATGTCGTCGCGGGCGGCGCCGAAGGCGGACCCCACCGCTGCCCGCAAGGCCAGCACGGTGCCGCCATTGCCGCTCAGGTCGAAATAGGTGCTGCCATTGGCGAGCACCCGGGTGAAGCTGCTGCCTTCGCCGAGCGCCAGATAGGGCGTCGCGGTCACCGAGGCCCGCCAGCCGCTGCGCGGGTCGAGCAGGCTGGTCGTGTAGTCCCAGCGGGCGCCGACGGTGAAGCCGAGCAGGGTGAAGGGCGTCATGTCGCCGTCGCGTCCGATCTCGCCGGTCTCGAAGGACGGCCCGGCCTGGCCGACCAAATGCGGGCCGAGCCGACGCTCGAACAACGTCGACGCGATGATCGCGTTGCGATCATAGGCATCCAGTCGCTCGCGGACGGCCGCGAGGGTCGTCACGCTCTGGATGTCGCGCTGCAGCACCTCGGGCGTGCGGAGCGTTGCGGAGAGGCGATAGGTCGCGTCGTCGACGCCGCCGGCCTCGCCGAGCCGGGCGATCTCCCCCTCGATCCGCAGCCTCTCGGCGGCTCCGAAGATGTTGCGATGCTCCCAATAGAGCTTCACGGTCGGGCCGTAATTGGTTTCATAGGCCAGGCTGGCGCCGAACAGGCGGAGCGGCCGTTCCACCACCTCGAAGGTTATCGGCAGCCGCCCTTCGGCATCGAGCGCCGTCGCCTCCCGCGCTCGCACCGTGGAGAAGGGGCCGAGGGCCGAGATCGCGCTGCGCGCGCTCTCGACCCGGGCCGGGCCGTAGGTCTCGCCCGCGAGGCGGCGTCCCGCGACGCGCTCCAGCAGGCCGGTATCGACCGTCTCGGCCCCGGTCACGGCAGGTGCTGCGAAATGGGCGAGAGGCCCGGATTCCAGGACGAAGGTGACGTCCATGGTCCGTCGGTCATGGTCCACCATCACGTCGCGCGAGACCACCCGGGCCAGCGGATAGCCGGCATCGCGTAGCCGGCCCCGCAAGCTCTCCCCGGCATCTAGCACCGGCGCTGCGCGGGCCGGATCGCCCGCCGCCAGTCCGAAGGGCGTCGCCGTGGCGATATCGGCGCCGCCTCCCTGAACCTGGATCCGGCCGAGCGTGTAGCGCGGCCCCGGTGTCAGGGTGATCATCACCGGGACTTCGCCGCTGCTCTGCTCGACCCGCTCCGGCAGGGTTGGCGAGTCCGGGGTCTCGCCCAGCAGGGTGATGCGCGCGGTGCCGGCCCAGTAGCCTTCCGACCGCAGCGCCATGATCATCCGTTCCGCATCCGCCTCGGCGCGCGCGACCAGGCCGAAGGCGCCGGTGGGCGAGCTCTCCCGCAGGCGCTCGAGCTGGGAGACGGCGCGCGCGGCTGTGTCGAGCGCCTCGTCGCCGCTCGGCGCGAACTCCACGCGATAGGGAATATCGCGCGGCGCTTCCTGCCCCCGTCCGGTGCCGGTGAGAAGGGCAAGGCACACGAGAAGAATCTGAAGTCGGCCCCGGACCATTTCCCATTCATCCCCGAAGCGAGGCCCGGCGGCCACCCCACCTCTTGGTGAACAGAGGGCATGCGCAGTAAGACGGGGGCATGGAACCTTCGCTTGTCGACAACCTGACCACCTGGCGCCGCCATTTGCACGCCAATCCCGGCCTGACCCTGCATGAGGGCGAGACCGCCGCCTTCGTCGTGCAGAAACTCAAGGAACTGGGCGTCACCGAGATCGCGGAAGGGGTCGGCGGCCACGGCGTCGTCGCGACGCTGCGGCGCGGCGGCACCGGCGGCAACCGCGCGGTTGGGTTGCGCGGTGACATGGACGCGCTGCCGATCCAGGAAGTCGTCGAGGACCTGCCCTGGCATTCCCGCACGCCCGGCGTGATGCATGCCTGCGGCCATGACGGCCACACCACGGCGCTGCTTGGTGCCGCCGCCCTGCTGCAGGCCGATCCCGACTGGTCCGGCACCGTGCATCTGGTCTTCCAGCCCGCCGAAGAAGGCGGCCGCGGTGCGGAATCGATGATCCGCGAAGGTCTGTTCCAGCGCTTCCCGATGGAGCGCATCTTCGGCTGGCACAATTGGCCAGGGCTCGAAGCCGGCACCATCGCGGTGCATGACGGCCCGGTGATGGCCGCTGGCGCCCGCTTCGCCATCCGCTTCGAAGGCCATGCCGGTCATGCTGCGCTGCCGCATCTAACCCGCGACCCCGTGATCGCCGCCGGCCACGCCATCACCGCCGCGCAGTCGATCGTGGCGCGGGAGCTCGACCCGATCTCCGGCGGCGTCGTCTCCATCACCATCATGGAAGCCGGCGAGGCCCAGAATCAGATCCCCGCCAGCGCCACCCTCAAGGGCACCGCCCGCTGGCTGCGCGAGGAGGATGGTGTCGTGATCGAGGCCGCGCTCCGCCGCATCGCGGACGGGATCGGCGCCACCTTCGGCGTCACCAGCAGCCTGGAGTTCCGTCGTGGCGTCCCGGTCACCGTCAACCACGCCGCCGAGCGCGACCTGGCAGCCGCCGCCGCGGCCGCGGGCGGCGCGGTGCGCCGGGACCTGCCGCCGGCGATGACGGGGGAGGACTTCTCCTGGTTCCTGCGCGAGGTGCCGGGGGCCTTCGTCTGGATCGGCAATGGCCCGGCCGAAGGCGGGCGCGAACTGCACAATCCGCATTACGACTTCAACGATGCCATCCTGCCCCGCGCCTCCGGCTTCCTGGCCGAGGTTGCGAAGCGCGCCCTCGCCGGAGGATGACGTTAGGGCGCGACCTGGAGCTGCTCCAGGAACCCGCGCCAAGCTGGGTGCCGGAGACTACGGCGCCGGACGGCAGCATCGCGCAGGACGTCGTCATCATTGGCGCCGGCATGGCCGGCCTCGCCGCCGGGCTGGCGCTGACCCGCAACGGCGTCTCCCGCACCCTGCTGATCGACCGGGCGCGGGAGGGGCAGGAAGGTCCTTGGGAGAGCTTCGCGCGCATGCCGACGCTGCGCAGCCCGAAGCAGCTCGCGGGCCCCGCGCTCGGCCTGCCCGGGCTCACCTTCCGCGCCTGGTTCGAGGCGCGGCACGGCACTGCCGCCTGGGACGCGCTCGGGAAGATCCCGCGCGGGCTCTGGATGGATTATCTGCGCTGGTACCGCGCCGAGGCCAGGCTCGATATCCGCAGCGGCATCTCAGTCGCCGCCATCACGCCGCAGGGCGCGCTGTTCCGCCTGGCGCTGTCCGACGGCCCGTCGATCTTCGCACGCCACGTCGTGATGGCGACGGGGCGCGACGGCTTCGGCGCGCCGCAGATCCCGGCCGGCTTCCGCCCGGAATGGCGCGGCAGCCTCTTCGCCCATAGCGCCGATGCGATCGACTTCGCTGATCTCGCCGGGAAGCAGGTCGCGGTGATCGGCGGCGGCGCCTCCGCCTTCGACAATGCCGGCACGGCGCTGGAAGCCGACTGCGGCCCGCTCACCATGCTGCTGCGCCGCCCGGCGCTGCCGCGCGTCAATGCCTCCAAGGCGCTGGATCACCGCGGCGTCGTCCATGGCTGGGCCGCGCTGCCCGATGCCGATCGCTGGCGCCTGATGCTGACCTTGGAGCGCCGCCAGACGCCGCCCCCGCGCGAGAGCGTGCTGCGCGTTGCCCGCCATCCGCGGGCCCGGCTGCTGACCGGCGCGGCGGTCACGGGCGTGACGCGGGACGGGGGCCGGCTGATCCTCGAGACCCCGCGCGGCGCGGTCGCCGCCGACTTCACCATCCTCGGCACCGGCTTCGCCCAGGATGTGGCGTTGCGGCCGGAGCTCGCGCCGATGGCGAACGCGATCCGGCTGTGGCGCGATGCCTATGCGCCGCCGCCAGGCGAGGAGAATGCGGGCCTCGCGGCCTCGCCCTATCTCGATGGGGCCTTCGCCTGCACCGGCGCCGCGCCCTATCTCGCCCGTCTGCACATCTTCAACTACGCGGCGACGCTCTCGCTCGGGAAGCTCTCCGGCGACATCCCGGCGATCGGGCATGGTGCGGAGCGGCTGGCGCGCGGCATCTGCGCCCGGCTCTTCACGGCGGATGTCGCGACCCACACGGCGCGGCTCGATGCCTTCGAGGAGCCGGAGCTGCTCGGCGATGAATGGCCGATGAAGGATGCCGGCATCTAAGCTCCAATGCTTGCCTCTACATGGCGGGCATTGCAGAAGCGTTCCGGGGCTTCCGGTGCAGGTGCATGGCTTCTCGCTTCCAGGATCGCGTGGCGGATTCGGGCCTTTTTCTCGTGCTGGTGATCGTCATCAACAGCCTGCTGGGCCCCTGGCCACCGGCACCGTCGCAACTGATCGCAGGCTTCACTCTGGCGATGCTGCCGCATGTCGCCGTGACCGCTTGGGATGGTCGCCTCGGCCCCTGGCGCCGGACGACCTGGCTGCTCCTGATCCTGGCCTGGGTTCTGTCGGAACTCACTGTCTTCATCGGCTACATCCTGCCCTGGGGGCAGATCGGTCTCTGGCTGGCGAACCTGGCCGAGGAGCGGCCCGGGCCCGGCAAGGTGCTGCAGGCCGTGCTCGACAGCCCGGGTGCCGCGCTGCTGCCGCCGCTGCTCCTGTTGGTGCTTCTCGGCCTTGATCTCGCTTCCATGCATGGCCCGCGGTGGCGGGCGCGCCCCATGCGGCAACTGGCCGTCTTCCTTGTCGCGGCGGCTGCCGCGGCGATCCTGCTTGGCTTGGCGCTCGGCATGCTTCTGCTGGCGCCTGTCGCGGATGCGGCGGCGCAACCCCTTGACCTCTACCCCGTGCTGCCGCCCTGGCATGTCTGGCCCTTCATCGCGCTGCTGCGCGCCGTTCCCGACAAGCTCATCGGCGTGCTCCTGGTCTTCGCCGTGCTGCTTGCTCCGATGGCATGGCCGTGGCTGCGGGCTGAGAGGCTCCGTGGCGCCTGGGCGCGGCACATCTGGCCCTGGCTCTGCCTGGCTTTCATCGCTGCCTGGATCGGCCTCGGCTATCTCGGCGGCCAGGCACCAATCGGCGCCGCGCTTTGGGCGCCCTTGCCGCTGGCGGCCTTCCATCTGGCGTTCTTCCTGCTGCTGCCCTGGCTGCTCGGCCGCAATGCCGATCGCGGTGCTTAGGGCAGATCCCGTTCAGGGAATCACCCGCACGGGTGAAGATGCCTGCTAGACGAAGGGCTGAATCGGTGACAGCGGCAATGCGGAGCGAAGCCGATCTAGTGCCGCCATTCGACCTTGCCGGGGTCGAATGGCGGGTTGATCCCGCGCGGGCGGCGCCTGGGCTGCTCCGAGCCGGCAGCGACCGGCACGTCGCGCTCTCTTCCATCCGGACCGTGATCGCCGGCCCCGGGAGATCACACCAGGTCTGCTGACCCCCGCCCTCGCCCTGAGAACGCTTGCCTGGAAACCTCCAGGCCATGGCAAATCCCGCGTCGCCAGGTGCCGGCAAGGCAAGGTCCGCCCTGACTCGTGAGGGCGGAAGGCTGACCTGCCCCTTGCGGCGGATGCGGCGGCACCGCACTTCCTTCCGCAACAAGCCTAAATCAAGACCGGGGAGAAGCTCATGCAACGTCGCGATCTTCTGGCACTCAGCGCCGCCACGCTCGCCGCGCCCGCCCTGCTGCGCGCGCCGCGGGCCGAAGCCCAGGCGGCAGCGCCGCCCGGCTACCGCGTGACCTATTTCGATGCGACGACGCCGGGCAGCGGCCGCGTCGGCTCCCGCGACGTCACCGCGGCCGGCGATGGGAGCTTCTGGTTCTGCGGCCAGCGCAACGGCACCCTGAACCGGCTCGACCCGCGCGACGGGACGGTGACGCCCGTGCGCCTAGGCAGCGGCTCCGCCCCGCATGGCGTGATCCGCGGGCCGGATGGCGGGCTCTGGGTGACCGATGGCGGCCAGAACGCCATCGTCCGGGTCGATCCACGCGACCGTCGCGTGCAGGTCTGGCGGCTGCCGGATGCCTTCGCGAACGCCAATCTCAACACCGGCGTCTTCGATCCGCGAGGCACCTACTGGTTCACCGGCCAGAACGGCGTCTATGGCCGCTTCACCCCGGCGAGCGAGCAGCTGGAGGTGTGGGAGGCGCCGCGCGGCCGCGGCCCTTACGGCATCACCCGGACCCCGCAGGGGACGATCTGGTATGTCTCGCTCGCCGGCAACCACCTGGCGCAGATCGAGGATCTCGGCAGCGCCCGGGTCCGCATCGTGGAGCCGCCGACGCCGAACCAGGGCGCGCGCCGTGTCTGGTCGGACAGCCAGGGCCGGCTTTGGATCAGCGAATGGAACAGCGGCAACGTCTCCATGCATGATCCGCGCGACGGGTCCTGGCGCGCCTGGCGCCTGCCCGGGGACCGGCCGCGCTGCTATTCGGTCTGGGTCGATCCCTCCGACAAGGTGTGGCTCACGGATTTTCCGGCCAACGCCATTGTCCGCTTCGATCCGGCGGATCAGAGCTTCCTGTCCTTCCCCTCGGACCGGCCGGGCGCGAATGTGCGTCAGATGGACGGCATCGCGGGCGAGGCCTGGGGCGGGGAGAGCGGCACCGACCGGATCGTGCGGATCCAGTACGGGCTGTGAGGGCTGCGGCGGCGCTGCTCGTCCTGCTGCCCGGGCTGGCAATGGGGCAGGAGGGGCGGGCGGTGTTCGAAGCGCGTTGCGCCTCCTGCCACGCGATGGAGGCGGGCGCGCCGCCGGGACCGGGACCGAACCTCGCTGGGCTCGCGGGACGGCGGGTCGGCGGCGATCAGGCGTTCGGCTACTCGCCGGCACTGGAAGCGGCTCGTGCGGAAGGCCGGACCTGGGACAGCGCGCTGCTGGAACGCTTCCTCTCTGATCCCGACGCGATGTTCCCCGGTCTCTGGATGGGCGAGAATGGGCTGCGCGAGGCAGGCGATCGGGCAGCCGTGGCGCGTTTCCTGACCGGGCCGACCGCGCCGCGCTGAAGCAGCGATGGAAGCATGGCGGCCGGCTGCGCCCTGGTGCGGCGCAGCGTATAGGCAACCTCAGGGGTTCGCCCTTCGCCAAGTCGAGGGCTCCGTGAAGCTGCCGCGCCAGATCCCGCGACGGGCACCGCGCGCCCGCTCCTCCTGCGCCACGTAGTCGGTGCCGTAGCGGCGATAGGCCATCGCCCAGCCGCGCTCGACCATCTCCGCGCCGATGTCGAGACCATCGCGCCGGCGGCAACGGACGACCGAGCGGCCATAGGCATCCCGGTCGAGCTGGTCACAGGAGAGCTCCTGCCCGGCGACGAGGCGAGCAAGCTCGGTGCGCGCCTGTTCGCCGCAGGCGTAGCTGCCGCCGGCGGCCTGGCATTGCTGCGCCGTCTCGGGTGCATCGATGCCATGCAGCCGGTAGCGTCCGCCTGGCCCGTCGAGCGTGTCGCCGTCGATGGCGTGGAAGCGCCGCCAGGGGCCGCTAGCAGCATCGCGTGCCGGCGTCCCGATGACGCCACCCGGCAGGATCGAACTCAGCCGATCCAGCGATGGAAAGCGCCAAGGGCCGTCGAGGTTGAAGATGATCAGCAGCAGGCCGAGCGCAGCTGATATCCAGGCCATGTGGAAGGTCAGCCGTCGCCGGGAGAACGGCCGCCCGGGCCGGGCTGCCGGCGCGCGATAGGGTGTCTTTCGCCTCTGCCGGCCCGGATAGCTCAGCCGAAGCGTTCCCGCAGCCAGGCCGCCGCATCCGCGACCGCGGCATCCGCGGCCGGCACATGGCCCAGCGCGCGGAGGAAGCCATGGATCGTACCCGGGAAGACCCGGCTGGCCACCGGCACGCCGGCCTCCCGCAGCTTCGCGATGAAGGCGTGGTTCTCGCCCGCGAGCACGTCGAGCTCGGCGATATGCACCAGAACCGGCGGCAACCCGCTGAGATCGGCGCGCAACGGTGCGGCGAAGGGGCTGACCCGCAGCGATGCGTCCGGGCAGTAGCAGTCCCAATAGAACCGCATCTTTGCCTGGGTCAGGGTGTAGCCCTCGGCGAATTCGCGGTAGCCCGGCGTGTCGGTCGCGCTGTCCAGCACGCCGTAGTGGATCAGCAGCCCCGCCAAGCGGATGTCCGGGTCGGTCTCCCGCAGCAGCAGCGCGACGGCGGCGGCCAGGTTGCCGCCGGCGCTGTCCCCGCCCACCACGATGCGCGCGGGATCGAAGCCCCAGGACGCGGCATTGCGGGCCACCTGCCGCACCACCTCGGCGCATTCCTCCAGCGCCTGCGGAAAGCGCGCCTCCGGCGACAGCGCGTAATCCGGGCCGATCACCGCGCAGCCGGCGCCGGCAGCGTAGCTCCGCATCAGCCGGTCATGGGTGTCGATGCTGCTCCAGACCCAGCCACCGCCATGCAGATAGACGAGAAGCGGCAGCGCCTGGCCCTCCACCGGCCGATGCAGGCGGCATTGCAGCCGCCGCCCGCGGACCATCAGCCAGCGATCGGCGCTTTCCGCCATCACCGGCCCACCTTCCGCGAGCGGCGTGTTCAACGCTTCCGTGATCGCACGACCGGGGCCGAGCGGCAGGCTCAGCGTGATCGGCGGAAAGGCGCGGCCGCGCTCCTCCATCATCTGCTGGAAGGCCAGCATTTCGGGGTTCCAGCGCGGATCCTGGGCCATCGGCATCTCCTGTTCCGGCTGTATTGGGCCCGGTCACGCACGGCCCGGCAAGGGTGTGCGGTTGAAAGCGTCACCCGCCCCGTCGCACCCTGCGGCCATGGCCAGCCCCGACATGCTCGCGCTCAGCCGCCGCCCGGGCTTCCGCGACGCCGCGCTGCTCCGCCCGGAAAGCGTCGCCCTGATCGCCGACCCGGCGCTCGACATCACGGGCCTGCTGGCACGCAACCTCGTGGCCGGGGGCTTCGCGGGTCGTCTGTTGGCCGTCGGCATCGAGGCGGCGGGCTTCGAGCGCGCCGCCGACATCGCGGCGCTGCCGATCGCGCCTGATCTCGTCATCCTCTGCCTGCCGCCGGAGCGGCAGGCAGAGGCGATGGCGGCACTTGCGGCGCGGGGCTGTTTCGCCGCCGTGCTGCCCGGCGCCGCGCCCGACCTCGCGGCGATCTCGGCCGCGACCGGCGTCCAGGCGCTGGGGCAGGGGAGCTTCGGCATCGCCATCCCCGCGATCGGGCTCAACGCCACGCTCTCGCACATCCCGCCGCGACCCGGCCGGCTGGCGCTCGTCACCCAGTCGGCGGCGCTGGCCCGGGCGGTGCTGGACTGGGCGGAGGCCGAGGCGGTCGGCTTCAGCCACGTCGTCGGCATCGGCGGCAATGCCGGCATCGGCTTCGCGTTGGTGCTCGATTGGCTGGCGCGGGACGCCGCGACGGGTGCGGTACTGCTCGACCTCCGGCGGATCAAGAACCGCCGCCTCTTCGTCTCGGCGGCGCGGGCCGCGGCGCGGATGCGGCCGGTGGTGGCGCTCCGCGCGGGCGGCCGCCTCGATGACGCCAGCGGCATCAGCGACCAGGTGATGGAGGCGGCGCTGCGCCGCGCCGGCGTGCTGCGCGTCGCCGGGCTGGAGGCCATGCTCTCCGCGGCCGAGACCCTGGCCCGCGTGCGCCTGTCCACGCGCGTCACCGCCGATACCCCGGGCGACAGGATCGCCATTGTCACCAACGGTACCGGCCTCGGGCAGCTCGCCGCCGATGCGGTGATCGCCGGTGGCGGACGACTGGCACAGTTCTCACCCGAATCGCTGGCGGCACTGGCTATATCGCTGCCGCCCCGCAGCAGCGGCCGCAACCCGATCAACCTCGGCCCGCTCGCCGGCACCCATCTGGGCGAAGCGGCGGCGATGCTGGCGGCGCTGCCGGCGGTCGACACCGTGATCGCGCTGCACGCCCCGGTGCCGGACGAGCGGCCGGAGACCGTGCGCGACACGCTGATCGCCGCCGCCCGCGCCACGCGCGGCGCACCGGTGCTCGTCGGCTGGGCCGGGGAGGCGACCGGACGCGCCCAGCGCGCTGCACTCGCCGAGGCAGGCGTCGCGGTCTTCCCGACGCCGGAAGCCGCGGTGCGCGGCGCGTTGCACCTCGCCGCCGACCGCGCGGCCCGCGCCGCCGCCGCCGAGTTGCCACCGGCCGACGTGCTGGACCTCGCGCCCGACCGTGCGACGGTACGCCGTATCATCGCGACGCTTCGCGCCGAGGGCCGCCGCGCCATGCTGGAGGATGAGGCGCTGTCGGTGATCGCCGCCTATGGCCTGCCGACGGTGCCCTGCCGGGCTGCCATGGGTCCTGAGGAGGCGGCAGTGGCGGCGTCCATGCTCGGCTTCCCGGTCGTGTTGAAGGCGCGCTCGCCCGATCTGCCGCGCAAGACCGAGATCGGCGGCGTGGTGCTCGGCCTGCAGGCGCCGGAGGCGGTGCGCATGGCGGCAGAGGCGATGGCGGCGCGGATCGCGGAGCATCGCCCGGGCGCACGGCATATGGGTTTCCTGGTCCAGCGGCAGGCGGCGCGCGCGCACGAGCTGCGGCTGCGCCTCGGCGACGACGCCATGTTCGGGCCCTGGATCGGCTTCGGCCGCGGCGGCACCGCCGCCGACATCGATCCCGACGAAGGCTTCGACCTGCCGCCGCTCAATCTCGCGCTCGCCGCCGCGCTGATCGCCCGCACCCGGGCCGCGCGGCTGCTGCACGGCTATCGCGACCACCCCGTGGCGAATCGCAGCGCCATCGCCGACGCTCTTGTGCGCCTGTCCCAGATCGCCGTGGACTTCCCCGAGATCGCGACGCTGTCGATCAATCCGCTGGTCGCGGACGCCGACGGCGTGCTGGCGCTGGACGCGACGCTGGTGCTGCGGCCGAAGGGCATGCGCGCGCATCTCGCGATCCCTCCCTACCCGGCGGCGCTGGCGGAGACATGGAACGCGAAGGATGGCGGCCCGCTGCTGATCCGCCCGATCCGGCCGGAGGATGCGACGGCGCTCGGCGAGATGTTCCGCGAGCTGGCGCCCGAGGATGTGCGGTTCCGCTTCTTCTCGGCACTGAAGGAATTGCCGCCCGCGATGACCGCGCGCCTGACCCAGATCGACTATGACCGCGAGATGGCCTTCGCCGCCGTGCGTCGGGAGGCCGGTCGGCATGACCGCATCCTCGGCGTCGCACGGCTGATCCGGGAACCGGGCGGCGAGAGCGGCGAATTCTCGGTTGCCGTCGTACCGCCGATGAAAGGCCAGGGACTGGCGCGGCGGCTGATGGCGCGCATCCTCGACTGGGGGCGCAGCCAGGGCATGCGCCATGCGGCGGGCCAGGTGCTAACCGACAACCAGCCGATGCTCGGCTTCGTGCGGGCGCTCGGCTTCTCCATTCACCGCGTGCCGGAAGACGACAGCGTGGTCGAGGCCCGCAAGAATCTCAGAGAGTAAGTGTCAGAGCGGCGTCTCGCGCAGGATCGCGCGCAGCCGCTCGGCTGCCGCGGGGCCCTTCAGTGAATCGCGCCAAGTGCTCTCGGTCACCCTCTGATGGATGGAGACCGCGTCCTCGCCGGCCGTGATCATCGCGACGCCGGTGCCGCCCGGAGGGGCGGCATCGGGTGAGAAGGGGCCGGTCACCACATGCGACCGCTCCCGCCCGCGCAGCAGCAGGAAGGGCGAGGAAGGCTCGGGGCCGGCGATCAGCCCGACCTGCACGCCGATCGGGCCGCTCTCCATCAGGTTGGCGAGCTGCTCGACCTCCATGCGGGCCGCGTGGCGGCACCGGAGCGAAACGCGCTCCGACAGACGGTGCCCGCCGCAAAGACCTTCCGCCAGCAGGCGCCGCAGCGCCCCTTCGCCCAGCAGCACGGTCAATGTGGGGCGGCGCTGCGCGTGCAGCCGCCGCCGCGCCTGGATCAGCCCCAGGAGCTGGTCGGCAGCGGCGCGGGCCTGGGCACGTTCGCCGCCGGCCTCCGCCATCTCCGCCCAGGCTTCGGCGATCGCGCCCTCGAGCCCGTCCGTCGCGACCTGCAGGCAGAGCGCGCCGCCCAGGACCATGATCTGGTCGGCCTGCTCTTCCGCCTGGCGCAGCCGTTCCTGAAAACCGGCCGGCCGGGCGAAATATTCGACACCGATCCCAAGCAGCGACAGCGGCGAGATCTTGAGGAGCTCCGCCAGACGCCGGATGGTGTCGAGCTTGATGACCTCGCCCTTCTCGTACCGATAGAGCGCGGCACGCGACACGCCGAGGCGGGCCGCGATCTCCTCGGCCCGCAGCCCCGATTCCAGCCGGTAGCTCCTTAGCTGCTGGCCGATGTCCGCAAACTTCATGCTCATCCTCGGGTCCCGACGGGCAACGACTCCCCGTCAGCGCGTTGATTGCGCCGAGACGGGTCTAAGGACCAGTCCCTTCTCCGTAAATTTGCGTGAATTTGAGCCACGATGCAACGGAATGTTTATAATGTCTCGGATTGGGTCACGCGTCGGGCGCGACCTTATGCGCCGCCAGAGTCTCCAGCGCTTTCACCATCGCCGAATGGTCCCAATCCGCCCCACCCGCCGCGGCACAGGCGGAAAAGAGTTGCTGGGCATTGGCGGTGGCGGGCAATGCCAGCCCGAGTTCGCGTCCGGATTGCAACGCCAGGTTGAGATCCTTCTGATGCAGCCGGATTCGGAAGCCTGGCGCGAAGGTCCGCTTGATCATCCGCTCGCCATGGACTTCGAGGATTCGGGACGTCGCCAGCCCGCCCATGAGCGCCTGTCGCACCTTGGCCGGATCCGCACCTGCCTTGGCAGCGAAGACCAGGCCTTCGGCCACCGCCTCGATAGTGAGCGCCACGATGATCTGGTTGGCGACCTTGCAGGTCTGGCCGGCGCCGTTCTCCTCACCCACCAGGGTGATGTTCTTCCCCATGAGCTCGAAAAGCGGCTTGGCGCGCTCGAAGGCGGCGGAGCTGCCGCCCACCATGATGGTCAGGCTCGCCTGCTTGGCGCCGACCTCGCCGCCGGAGACCGGCGCGTCGAGGTAGTCGCCGCCCTTCGCCTTGATCTTCTCGGCGAAGCCCTTGGTCGCGGTCGGGCTGATCGAGGACATGTCGATCACCAGCGTGCCCGGCTTCAGCCCCTCCGCGACGCCCTTGGCACCGAACAGCACCGCTTCGACATCGGGGGTGTCGGGCACCATCAGGATGACCACCTCCGCGGCCGCCGCGACTGCTGCCGCATCCGCCACGGCGGTCACGCCGGCGCGGTCCTCGGCGGTCAGCGACTTGCGCTCGGGCACGATGATCTCATGGCCGGCGGTGCGCAGGTGGCCCGCCATGGGGCGGCCCATGATGCCGAGGCCGATGAATCCGATCTTCATATCGCGTTGTCCTTGGGTTGATGGATAGATCAGGTGGGCAGCAGCGCCGCGCTTCCGATGAAGCGGACGCCGAGCGATTCGAGGCGCCGGCGGCTTTCGTCCAGCGCCGCATCGGCGCCGAGGCGGCTGCAGGCATCCTCGACCACGAAGGTGTCGAAGCCGAGCTCCGCCGCATCGGCGGCCGAATAGTCGATGCAATAGGGGCGGGTGATGCCGGTGATGAAGAGCCGCGTGACGCCCACCGCGCGCAGCCATTCCGCGAGGCCGGTGCCGGTCGCGCGATCGTTCTCGCGGAAGCCGCTGTAGCTGTCGATGCTGCGCCGATAGCCCTTGCGCAGCACCAGCACGACCTTGGCTTGATCGAGTGCCGGATGCACGGCAGCGCCCGGCGTCGCCCGCACGCCGTGATCCGGCCACAGCGTCTGGGCGCCGTAAGGCAGTGCCACCTCCTCATAGGGGCGCTTGCCCGGATGCTGGGACGCGAAGCTCAGATGCGCCGGGTCGTGCCAATCCTGGGTGACGACGGCGCGCGCGATCGGGCCGGCCAGGATGCGGTTGACGACAGGGATCACCGCTTCCGCCCCTGGCACCGGCAATTCGTCCGGGCAGAGCTCCATGAAGGTCGGCTGCGGATCGACGATCAGCAGCAGATCCCGCACAGGGTCGAGGGCAAAGCGCTGCATGCCGATGTCTACCCCTTGTAGGGCGCGAACCAGCCGAGACCGGCCACCGTGTCGCCGGCCGGGCGATACTCGCAGCCGATCCAGCCGCGGAAGCCAAGCGCATCGATCGTCCGGAACACGAAGGGCCAGTTCACCTCGCCGGTGCCGGGCTCGTTGCGGCCGGGATTGTCGGCGACCTGCATATGCGCGATCAGCGGCAGGTGCTTCTCGACCCGCTTCACGACATCGCCCTCGGTGATCTGGCAGTGGTAGAGGTCGAACTGCATGCCGAGGCGTTCCGGCCCGATGGCGTTGATGATCGCCGCCGCCTGGTCGGTGGTGTTGAGGAAGAAGCCGGGGATGTCGCGATGGTTGATCGGCTCGATCACCGGCTTCACGCCGGCCTTCGCGCATTCCTCGGCGGCCCAGGCGAGGTTCGCGGCATAGGTCCCGGTCAGGGTGTCGCGCGCCACCCCCTGCGGCGCCAGGCCGGCCATCACATGCAGCCGCGGGCAGGAGAGGGCGGCGGCGTAGTCCAGCGCGCGGTGAATGGCATCGCGGAACTCCGCCTGGCGGCCGGGCAGGGCGGCAATGCCGCGCTCGCCGCGGCCCCAGTCGCCGGGGGGCGCGTTGAACAGCACCTGGGCGAGGCCATGGTCCTTCAACCGGACGGCGATCTCGGCGGCCGGGTGTTCATAGGGAAAGAGGAATTCCACCGCCTCGAATCCCGCCTGCCGTGCCGCGGCGAAACGGTCGAGAAAAGGCAGCTCATTGAACATCATCGACAGGTTCGCAGCGAAGCGCGGCATGGTCTCTCCTCCTCCCCCGGGGGTGGGGAGGAAGCTAGAGCAGATCGCCGCGGGGCGGAAACGCCCGGCGGCATGAATCCGCTCGCGTCGGGGAATCGCGACGCCGATGGCCTGCCGCCGGCGCCGCCGAGCGGGTTCCGGATTGGTTTTCCGTTGCGGGCGATCACGCCACCGGGCAAGGGTGACAAATCATCTCCACAGGAAGGCTGATGCCCACCGACGCCCTGAGACCCGCCCGACTGATCGGGATCGTCGCACTCGCGGCACTGGCCATCGGATGCTTCCTCGTCCTCAAGCCCTTCATCTCCGCCCTGCTCTGGGCGGCGATCCTCGCCTATACGACCTGGCCGCTCTGCCGCCTGTTGCGGGAACGCCTGCGGTTCTCGCCCGGCTGGGCCGCCGGGGTGATGGTGACCGTCGAGTTCCTCCTCGTCGGCTTGCCGCTGGTGCTGGCCGCGCCGACCGGGCGCGACGATATCGAAGGCCTGCGCAGCACCATCGAGCGGCTGATCACCGAGGGCATCCCGAATTTCGGCACCTGGGCCACCAGCCTGCCGCTGGTCGGCGGCTATATCTCCGGGCTGATCGGCAGCGTCGAGCTCGACCTCTCGGGCGTCGTCGACCTGGCGCGGCCCTATGCCGGGACGCTGGCGCAATTGGCACTTGCGGCCCTGCTGTCCTTGCTCTCCGGGCTCGCGGAGCTGCTGGTCGCCATCGTGCTGGCCTTCTTCTTCTACCGCGACGGACCGGCGATTGCGGAACGCATGGAAGCGCTGGTGGTGCGGATCGGCGGCGCCGACGCGGTCCGGCTGATCGCGCTGGTCGCCAACGTCACCAAGGGCGTGGTCTGGGGGCTGATCGGGACCGCGGTCGCACAAGGCATCATGACCGGCCTTGGCCTCTGGATCGCGGGCGTGCCGCAGCCGGTGCTGCTCGGCATCGTGGCCGGCGCCATCTCCATCCTGCCGGTGGGGGCGCCGATCGTCTGGATCCCGGCGACGATCTGGCTCTTCGTGCAGGGATCCACGGGCTGGGGCATCTTCATGGGGCTCTATGGCGCGCTCGGCATATCCTCGATCGACAACGTCATCCGGCCAATGATGATCAGCCGCGGCGCCGACCTGCCGCTGCTGCTGACCCTGATCGGCGCGCTCGGCGGCGTCTTCGCCTTCGGGTTCCTCGGCCTGTTCCTGGGGCCCGTGGTGCTGGCCGTCGGCTATACCTTGGCGCTGGAATTCGCCACGGGCCGCAAGGCGTCGCTGGACGGGCAATTGCCGGTGGACGAGCCCGAGGTGGTCGAGGAGCCGCGCTGAAACGCTTCCCCCGCGCCGGGGCGGCTTGCTATGGGCTAAGATGAAGACGATCGCGATAAGGCGACGGGGGGCGGGGATGAGGAAGTGGGCTCTGGCGGCCGCGATGGCCGCCCTGTTCGGCATGGGCGCTGCCGAGGCGCGCACGGTGCGCTGGGCTGCGTCCGGCGATCCCAACACCATGGATCCCCACAGCCAGAATGTCGGCACCGTCACCATGGTGCTGCAGCAGATCTACGACGCTCTGATCGCCCGCAACCCGCAGCTCGGCCTCGCCCCAGGCCTCGCGACCCGCTGGGAGCAGCAGGAACCCAATCGCTGGCGCTTCTGGCTGCGGGACGGCGTGCGCTTCCATGAGGGCGAGGCCTTCACCGCCGACGATGTCGTCTTCTCCATCACCCGCGCCCTGGCGCCCACCTCCAATTTCGGCATCTTCGTCGACACCATCGAGCGCGCGGAGCAGGTCGAGCCGCTGGTCGTCGACATCATCACCAAGACGCCGGACCCGATCCTGCCGAACAAGCTCGCCTCGATCTTCATGATGTCGCGGAGCTGGTCGGAGCGGAACAACGCGCCGCGGCCGCAGAACACCCGTGCGCGGGAAGAGATCTTCACCGTCCGCAACACCAACGGCACCGGCGCCTTCCGCCTGCAGTCGCGGGAAGCCGATGTGCGCACCGTGCTGGCGCGCAACGCCGATTGGTGGGGCTGGCGGGAGGAGGATAGCCGGGAGGCGAATGTCACTGAGATCGTCTTCCGCCCGATCGGCTCCGATGCCACGCGCATCGCGGCACTGCTCTCGGGCGAGGTAGACTTCGTGCTGGACCCGCCGCTCCAGGACCTGACCCGGCTGCGCGCCGCGCAGGGCATTCGCGTCCTGGAAGGGCCGGAGGTGCGGAGCCTCTACCTCGTCTTCGACACCCATCGCGACGAGCTGCTTTACAGCGACGTGCGCGGACGCAACCCGTTCCGCGACCTGCGCGTGCGGCAGGCGCTGTATCACGCGGTCGACATCCAGGCGATCCACCGCACCACCATGCGCGGCCAGTCCGTTCCGACAGGCACGCTGTTCCCGCCGCAGGTGAACGGCTATGTGCAGGCCGAGGATGTGCGGCTGCCCCATGACCAGGCCCGGGCGCGCGCGCTGCTGACCGAGGCGGGCTACCCGAACGGTTTCCAGATCACGCTCGACTGCTCCAACAACCGCTACATCAACGATGAGCAGATCTGCCAGGCGATCGCCGCGATGTGGGCCCGGGTCGGCGTGCGCACCCAGCTCAACGCGATGCCGCTGGCGCCCTTCTTTGCCAAGATCCAGCGCGAAGATACCAGCGTCTACATGCTGGGCTGGGGCGTGCCGACGCTCGACGCGCTCTATTCCTTCCAGTCGCTCCTGGCGACGCGGAACGGCGCCCAGGGCGACGGCATCTGGAACTACGGCCGCTATTCCAACCCGCAGATGGATGCGCTGATCCAGCGCATGAAGACCGAGACCGGTGAGGCGCGGCAGGCCGCGGTCACCGAGGCGCTGCGCCTCTACCGCACCGACGTGCCGCATATCCCACTGCATCACCAGATGATCCCCTGGGCGCTGCGGGCGCATATCCAGATGCCGCACATGGCGAACAACCAGCCCTTCTTCCGTTGGGCACGGGTGAATTGATGGCGGGATCGCGCTGATGTTCGCCTTCGTCATCAGCCGCATCCTGCAATCCATCCCCGTGCTGCTGGCCGTTGCGCTGATCAGCTTCGCGATGTTCGCCTATGTCGGCGATCCCATCGCCATCATGCTGGGACAGGACTTCACTGAGGCGCAGCGCGCCGCCCTCGTCGCCGATCTCGGCCTCGACCAGCCCTTCTGGGTGCAGTTCACCCGCTTCGCGCTGCATGCCGCCCAGGGCGAGTTCGGCCTCTCCTACCGCCTGTCGCGGCCGGTCGCCGACCTGATCGCCGAACGTGCCCCGGCGACCTTGGAGCTCGCCTTCTGCGCCGCGGCGGTGGCGTTGGCGATCGGCGTGCCGATGGGTGTCTATACCGGGCTCTACCGCCATTCCTGGCTGAGCCGCGCCTTCCTCACCTTCAGCCTGATCGGCGTCTCCCTGCCGACCTTCCTGATCGGCATCCTGCTGATCCTGGTCTTCTCGGTCTGGCTCGGCTGGCTGCCGAGCTTCGGGCGCGGCGACACCGTGACCATCGGCTGGTGGAGCACGGGGCTGCTGACCTGGTCCGGCATCAAGGCGCTGATCCTGCCCTCGGTCACGCTCGGCCTGTTCCAGCTCACGCTCATCATGCGGCTGGTGCGGGCGGAGATGCTGGAGGTCCTGCGCACCGACTACATCAAGTTCGCCCGCGCCCGCGGCCTGACCAACCGGGCCGTGCATTTCGGGCATGCGCTGAAGAACACGCTGGTGCCGGTCATCACCGTGGTCGGGCTGCAGCTCGGCGCCATCATCGCCTTCGCCATCGTGACCGAAACCGTCTTCCAATGGCCGGGGATGGGCCTGCTCTTCATCCAGAGCGTCGGCTCCGCCGACATCCCGGTGATGGCGGCCTATCTGCTGCTGATCGCCTGCCTCTTCGTCGTGATCAACCTCATCGTCGACCTTCTCTACTACGCCGTCGACCCACGCCTGCGGACGGGCCGCGGCCGCGGAGGGCACTGAACCATGTCCGGTGCCATCGCCCGCTTCCGCGATTCCGATCTCTGGTGGTCCTTCAAGCGCTCCCCCGTCACCATCCTCTCCGCGGTCGTCGCGCTGATCTGCGTGGGCGGCGCGCTGCTGGCGCCATTCATCGCGCCGCACGATCCCTTCGACCTCGCCTCGCTCAACCTCGGCGATGCCTTCAAGCCTCCGGCCTGGGACGAAATGGGCGATGCGATCTATCCACTCGGCACCGACGACCAGGGGCGGGACGTGCTGTCGGCCATCCTCTACGGCGCCCGCATCTCGCTGCTGGTGGGATTCTGCGCGACCGCCTTCGCGACGATCTTCGGCGTCTCGCTCGGTCTGCTCGCCGGCTATATCGGCGGCGCGGTCGATTCCGTGCTGATGCGGATCGCGGATATCCAGCTCACCTTTCCCTCGATCCTGGTCGCGCTGCTGGTGGATGGCGTGGTCCGCGCCGCGGTGCCGCGGGAGGTGCATGACCAGATCGCGCTCTTCGTCGTGGTCTTCGCGATCGGCATCAGCGAATGGCCGAAATTCGCCCGCACCGTACGCGGCTCCACCCTGGTCGAGCGCAACAAGGAATATGTGCTGGCGGCACGGGTGATCGGTGTACCCAGCCTGCGCATCATGGCAAGCCACGTGCTGCCGAACGTGCTCGGCCCCGTGCTGGTGATCGCGACCCTCAATCTCGGCCTCGCGATCCTGGCGGAGGCGACGCTCTCCTTCCTCGGCGTCGGCGTGCCGCCGACCCAGCCCTCGCTCGGCACTCTCATCCGTATCGGCAACGATTTCCTGTTCAGCGGCGAATGGTGGATCGCGATCTTCCCAGGCCTGTCGCTGGTCGCGATGGTCCTCTCGGTCAACCTGCTGGGCGACTGGCTGCGTGACGCCCTGAACCCGAAGCTGCGATGACCGCACTATTCCGAGGCAGGCGCTGATGCCGAACCCGATCCTCGAAGTCCGCGACCTGCGCGTCGAATTCCCGACGCGGCGCGGCACGCTGGTAGCGCTCGACAGCGTCTCCTTCGCGATCCAGCCCGGCGAGGTGCTCGGCGTCGTCGGCGAATCCGGCGCCGGGAAGTCGATGACCGGGGCGGCGATCATCGGATTGCTGGAACCGCCCGGCCGCATCGCCGGCGGTCAGATTCTGCTCGAAGGTCGCCGCATCGACAATCTCCGCTACGAGCAGATGCGGCGCATCCGCGGGCGGGAGATCGGCGCCATCTTCCAGGACCCGCTGACCACGCTGAACCCGCTCTACACCGTGGGCGACCAGCTCGCGGAGACGATGCTCACGCATCTTCCGATCAGGCCGGCGGAAGCGAAGCGCCGCGCCATCGAATGGCTGGAGCTGGTCGGCATCCCCGCCGCCGCGCAACGCGTGGACAGCTACCCGCATGAATTCTCCGGCGGCATGCGCCAGCGCGTGGTCATCGCGCTTGCCCTCTGCGCCGAGCCGAAGCTGATCGTCGCGGATGAGCCGACCACCGCGCTCGACGTCTCGATCCAGGCGCAGATCATCGCGCTGCTGAAACGCCTCGCGCGGGAGAAGGGCACCGCGATGATGCTCGTCACCCACGACATGGGCGTGATCGCGGAAACCGCCGACCGCGTCGCCGTCATGTATGCTGGCCGCATCGCCGAGATCGGCCCTGTCAGGGACGTGGTGAAGGCACCACGGCATCCCTATACGGCAGGCCTGATGGCCTCGATCCCGCCGCTCGACCGGCGGGTCGAGCGGCTGGCGCAGATCGACGGCGCCATGCCGCGCCTTTCCGCCATCCCACAGGGCTGCGCCTATCATCCCCGCTGCCCGAAGGTCTTCTCCCGCTGCGCGGTGGACCGGCCGGAGCTGATGGATGCCGGCACCACCGACGCTGCCTGCTGGCTGCATTACAAGAGCCCGGCCCATGCCTGACGCCGCCGTCTTCGTCGAGGCACAGGACCTCGTCCGTCATTTCGACGTCTCCCGCCCCATCCTCCAGCGCCTGGCGGTGCGGGAAGGCAAGCGCATCCTGCGCGCGGTCGACGGCATCTCCTTCACGATCCCGAAGGGCACCACCCTGTCGCTGGTCGGCGAAAGCGGCTGTGGCAAATCGACCGTCGCCCGCATGATGGTCGGTCTCTACGGCACCACCTCCGGCCACGTGCTGTTCGATGGCCGGGACCTGAAGCAGGCCCGCGCCGCCTCCGACCAGCGGCGCCGCCTGCAGATGATCTTCCAGGACCCTTATGCCAGCCTGAACCCACGCTGGCGCGTCGCCGACATCGTGGCCGAGCCGATCCGCGCCTTCGGCCTCGCCCAGGGCCGCGATGCCGTGCTGGCGCGGGTCGCCGAGCTGCTCACCCAGGTCGGCCTGTCACCGCTGGACGGTCAGAAATTCCCGCACGAATTCAGCGGCGGCCAGCGCCAGCGCATCTCGATCGCGCGCGCGCTCTCCTCCAACCCCGAATTCCTGGTCTGCGACGAGCCCACCTCCGCGCTCGATGTCTCGGTGCAGGCGCAGATCCTCAACCTGATGAAGGACCTGCAGCGGCGGCTCGGGCTGACCTACCTCTTCATCAGCCACAACCTCGCCGTCGTCCGCCAGGTGAGCGACCGCATCGGCGTCATGTATCTCGGCCGCCTGGTGGAGCTCGCCCCCGCCGAGACGCTCTTCACCATCCCACGCCACCCCTATACGCGCGCATTGATGGAAGCGATCCCCGACCTCGAGATGACCGGCCGCACCCGCATCCCGGTCGGCGGCGAAGTGCCCAGCCCGATCACCCCACCGCCCGGCTGCGCCTTCCACCCCCGCTGCCCACTCGCCAATGACCGCTGCCGCCGCGAACGCCCCGAGCTGCTCGCCGCGGAGGCGACGATGGTCGCCTGCCACGCGGTGCAGGAAGGGCGGGCGGGGTGAGGGTGCACCTGGGGAAGGCTCTGCCTTCCCCAGACCCCATCCGGCAGGAGCCTAGGGCCCCTGCACCCCGATCATTTTGACGCCCTGATTGCCAAGGGGGCCGCCCCGAAGTGGGCGGCCCCCTTGGCAATCAGGGCACCAAGTGAAGCAGGTCCAGGAGGCTCCAGCCTCCTGGCGGGTGAGGTTCGGAGAGGGCAGAGCCCTCTCCGAGGATGCACCTCAATCCCCGATCGCCACACCCTCCCGCCGGCGGTCGGCGCCGCCATCGATCACCACGGCGCTGCCGTCGCGGCGGATGCGGATGGCTTGCAGGCCGGAGGTGAGGGGTCGGACCTGGACGCGGTGGCCCAGGGCTTCCAAGGCCGGTGCCAGGGCGGCGGCGGGGGTATCGGCTTCGAGCTCCACGGTGCTGCCGAGGGTCAGGACGTGAGGCTGGTCGATCGCGGCCTGGGGGGAGAGGCCCCAGTCCAGCATGCCGACCAGGGTCTGCGCGACATAGCCGATGATACGGGCGCCGCCGGGGGAGCCGGCGATGAAGGCGAGTTGGCCGTCCTCATCGAAGACCATGCTGGGCGACATGGAGGAGCGGGGGCGCTTGCCGGGGGCGACGGCGTTGGCGACCGGCCGGCCATTGATCTCGGGCCGGAAGCTGAAATCGGTCAGCTCGTTGTTGAGCAGGAAGCCACGCACCATGACCTGGGCACCGAACACCGCCTCGATCGTGGTGGTCATGGAAACGGCATTGCCATTGCCGTCGATGATCGAGAGGTGGCTGGTGCCGTATTCCGGCTGCGGATCTTGCGGTGCGAAGCGCGTCTCGCGCCAGGGTGGGTTGCCGGCACGCGGTGCGGCCATGGCGCGCAGCGGGTCGATGAGCTGGGCGCGCGCGGTCAGATAGGCTCCGTCGACCAGACCACGCGTCGGTACCGAAACCTGGTCGGGATCCGCGGCATAGGTGTTGCGGTCGGCGAAGGCGAGGCGCCCGGCTTCGGTCAGGAGGTGCGCGGCGTCGAGGCCGCCGGAAGGGAGCTGTGGCAGGTTGAAATGCGCGAGCAGCCCGAGGATCTGTGCGACCGCGATGCCGCCGGAGGAAGGCGGAGGAAAGCCGCAGACGCGGCGGCGGCGGTAGGGCGCGCAGACCGGCTCGCGCACCCGCGGCTGATAGGCGGCGAGGTCGTCGATGGTCATCAGGCCGGGATTGGTCGGGTGGCCGCGCACGATGCCGGCGATCTCGGCGGCGATGGCGCCGCGATGCAGCGCCGCGGCACCCTGGGCGGCGATGGCGCGCAGCGTCGCGGCCAGGGCCGGGTTGCGCAGCCGGTGTCCGGCCGGCCAGGGCTGGCCGCCGGGGTCGAAGAAATAGGCGCGGGCGGCCGGATCCTCGCGCAGCCGGGTGCCGTCGCGCGCCAGCTCCTGTGCCAGGCGGGGCGAGATCGGGAAGCCCTCCTCGGAAAGCCGGATCGCGGGCTCGAAGAGGCGGGCCCAGGGCAGGCGGCCATGCGCGCGATGCGCGGCCTCCAGCACCGCGACGGTGCCGGGCACGCCGACGGCGCGGCCGCCGACCACGGCATCCGCGAAACCCATCGGCTCCCCGTTGCGGAGAAACAGGGCGCCGGTCGCCGCGGCTGGTGCCGCTTCCCGCCCGTCATAGGCGGCGAGGCGCCGCGTGCTGGAATCCCAGTGCAGGATCAGGGAGCCGCCGCCAATGCCGCTCGCCTGCGGCTCGACCAGGGTCAGCACCATCTGCACGGCGATGGCGGCATCGATGGCGCTGCCGCCCTCGCGCAGCATCGCGAGGCCCGCCTCCGCGGCCAATGGATGGGCGGCCGCCACCATATGCCGCTCCGCCAATGTCTGCGCCTGTGCCGGCAAAGCGAGCAACAGCAGCAGCACAAGCAGACGGCGCATGGCGGATCTCCGGCTGTTCCGGCATCGTCATCGCATGATCGGGGCCGATCCGAAACCCGCCCGCCGTCGGCGCGGCAGCATCGCCAGCGCCCGCGGCCTGGATGCCGAGGCGATTGCCGCGACCTGGCTGGAGGGCCAGGGCTGGGCAGTGCTGGCGCGCCGCGCCCGGACTCCGGCCGGGGAGATCGATCTGGTGGCCGAGCAGGGCGGGCTGCTCGCCTTCATCGAGGTGAAGGCGCGCCCCTCCTTCCGGGACGCCGCCTTCGCCCTGGGTGCACGGCAGCGCGTGCGGCTGCTGGCGGCGGCGGAGATCTGGCTGGCGAGGCACCCCGGCCATGGCACGGCGGGAATGCGCTTCGACGTCATCCTGGTCGCCGCCGATGGCAGCGTTGAGCGCATCGCGGATGCCTTCCGGCTGGGCGACTAGTTGCGTGCACCCCATATCGCCGCGATGCGAAGCCCGTGCATCGACATCTGCCAATACGACGAGGACACCGGCTGGTGCCTCGGCTGCGGCATGCGGAAGAAGGACAAGAAGGCCTGGAAGAAGGACCGGGACCGGCGGCCGGAGATATCGGCCGCCTTGCCCGGGCGGCTGGCGGCGTTGATTGCCGCCGGACATCGGGTCGGCGAGAACGCGAAGCGGAAGAAGAAGGACTAGAACAGATCGTCGAAGGGCGGAATCGCCCGGAGACGTGAATCTGCTCGTCAGAACAAAAGGCTCTAGCCGCCGCGCCCCGGGATGCGGTGGCGATAGGCGAGGGCCTCCGCGACATGCTCGCGGCCGATGGCGTTGCTGCCGGCCAGGTCGGCGATGCTGCGCGCGACCCTGAGCGTGCGCACATGGCCGCGGCTGGAGAGCATGAGCTTGGTCGCCGCCATCTCCATCAGCGCCGCGGCATCGGCGTCGAGGCTGTCCTGCAGAGGGCGGAATTCGGCTTCGGCGTTGCTGGCCGGCCCATCCTCGCCCCAGCGTGCCCGGGCGCGGTCCCGTGCCGCGGCGATACGGGCGGCGACGGCGGCGCTCGGCTCGCCGGGCGGGGCGTGGATCAGCTCGGCGGGTGGCATCGGTGCCACCTCGATGGACATGTCCATGCGGTCGAGCAGCGGGCCGGAGAGCTTGGCCTGGTAGTCCTCCGCGCAGCGCGGGGCGCGCGAGCAGGCGCGGCGCGCATCCGCGAGATAGCCGCAGCGGCAGGGATTCATCGCGGCGATGAGCTGGAAGCGCGCCGGATAGCTGACGCGCGCATTGGCGCGGCTGATCGTGACCTGGCTGGTCTCCATCGGTTGGCGCAGCGCTTCCAGCGCCGGCCGCGGGAATTCCGGCAACTCGTCGAGAAACAGCACGCCGCGATGCGCCAGGCTGATCTCGCCGGGCTTGGTCCGCACGCCGCCGCCGACCAGCGCCGCCTGGCTCGCCGAGTGGTGCGGGTCACGATAGGGCGGGCGCTGCACGAGGTGCCCGCCATCCAGCATCCCGGCGACGCTGTGGACCATGCTGACCTCCAGCGCCTCGGCCGGCGTCAGGTCCGGCAGCAGGCCGGGGATGCGGGCGGCGAGCATGGATTTCCCGGCACCGGGGGGACCGGTCATCAGGAGGTTGTGGCCGCCGGCCGCCGCGATCTCGATCGCCCGCTTGGCGCTTTCCTGTCCGCGCACCTCGGACAGGCAAGGCCCGCGCCCCGCCTCGCGCGCCGTCACGGGCGGTGCCGGCGGCGTCAGGAGCTGCGTGCCGCGCATGTGGTTCATCAGGGATTGCAGGTCGGGCGCGGCCAGTACCGAGATGCGCCCGGCCCAGGCGGCTTCCGGCCCCTGCGCCGCCGGGCAGATCAGCCCGAGGTCGCGGGCCGAGGCGCTGATCGCCGCCGGCAGCACGCCCGCCACGGGGTGGATGCCGCCATCGAGGGCGAGTTCGCCGAGCGCCGCATAATCCACCATCTCGTCGCGCGGCAGCACGTCCATCGCGGTCAGCAGCGCGAGCGCGATCGGCAGGTCGAAATGGCTGCCCTCCTTGACCAGGTCGGCGGGTGCCAGGTTCACGAGCACCCGTTTCGGCGGCAGCGACAGCCCGAGGCCGATCAGGGCGGCGCGGACCCGTTCCCGGCTCTCCGCGACCGCCTTGTCGGCAAGACCGACCAGCAGGAAGGCCGGCAGCCCCGACGCGATCTGCACCTGCACCTCGACCGGCACGGCATCGATGCCGGAGAAGGCGAAGGTGGCGACGCGGGCGAGGGACATGCGGCCCGTATTAGGACATTTCGCTTCCGATCGCGCAATCGCGGCTGAACCTCGGCGGCTCGCCCTTTCCCCGGCTCCTCCCGCCGGCCGCCTTGCCTGGGGGGATTGTGTGGAAGGATTCGTTCACCTCGGCAGGTGACGCGGACCTATGGTCTGGAGGCCGGCCAGCCCGAGCCGGCGCATTGGAGGGAGGCCAACATGGCTGTCGCAAGCGTGTCGAAGATCACGGCGGCATCATCCGAGGGCTTCGATGCCGCTGTACGTGAAGGCTTGGAGCGCGCCAGCAAGACCTTGCGCGGGATCACTGGGCTGCATGTCCTCGAGCAGAAGGCCAGTGTGAGCGATGGGAGGATCTCCGAGTACCGCGTCACGATGGAGGTCACGTTCATCCTCGAAGGCTGAGGACGCGGCGAAGCGGGCGACGGGCGGGTGACCCGCCTGTCGCCTGCGCGTGAAGGGGTTGTCAGGCCGCTTCCACCGAACGCGCGGGATGCACCTCCGCGCTGAATGCCGCCATCGGCATCGGCCTGGAGATGAAGTAGCCCTGGACCTCGTCGCAGGCCTGCGCATTCAAGGCTGCGAGCTGCGCCTGCGTCTCCACGCCTTCAGCCACGACCGGCAGGCCCAGGCCCTGGCCGAGCCCGATCACCGCGCGCACGATGGCCGCGGCCGAGTCGCTCTTCTCGATCTCGCTGACGAAGGAGCGATCGATCTTGATCCGGTCGAAGGTGAAGGACCGCAGGGTGCTGAGCGAGGAGAAGCCGGTGCCGAAATCGTCGATCGCCACGCTGACGCCGAGCGCCTTTGCCCGTGTCAGTGTGTCCAGTGCCCGATCGGTATCCTCGATGAAGAGGCTCTCGGTCACCTCGAGCTCCAGCCGCTCCGGCACCAGGCCGGTCGCGAGCAAGGTCTCCCGCAGCAGGACATCGAACCCGTCCTGCTGGATCTGGGCGACCGAGATGTTCACCGCGACCCTGAGCGGCGCCTCCCAGCTCGCGGCCTCGGCACAGGCGGTGCGCAGCACCCAGGCGCCGATCGGGATGATCATCCCGGTCGCCTCGGCAACCGGGATGAACTCCGTGGGAGAGACGTCTCCCCGCACCGGGTGACGCCAGCGCAGCAGCGCCTCGAAGCCGCGGATCATGCCGCTCTGCGCATCGGCCTGCGGCTGCCAATGCAGCGCGAACTGACCCTGCTCCAGCGCATGGACCAGGTCGCGTTCGAGCTCGCGCCGGCGCCGCGCCTCCTCATCCATCTCCGGGTGGAAGAATGCGAAGGATCCGCGGCCGCTCTGCTTCACCCGATAGAGGGCGAGGTCGGCGTTGGTGAGCAGCACCTCCGGCTCGGTGGAATCCTGGGGGAACATCGCGAGGCCGAGGGAGGCGGCCATCCTGATCTGCTGCCCGTCGACATCGATCGGCGCATCGAAGGCCGCGAGAATGCGGCGCGCCAGGGCCTCGGCATCCGCGATGCCGCCCACCCCGCGCTGGAGGATGACGAATTCATCGCCGCCGATGCGGGCGACGGTGTCGACCGCGCGCACGGTTGCAAGCAACCGGCGCCCCGCTTCGCGCAGCACCTCGTCGCCGGTGGCATGGCCGAACATGTCGTTGACCGATTTGAAGCGGTCGAGGTCCATGCAGAACACCGCCAGATTCTCGCCGCTCCGCCGGCCGCTCATGGCGGCGTCCTGCAGCCGCTCCTGCAGCACCGTCCGGTTCGCGAGGCCGGTGAGCGGATCATGATGCGCCAGGTAGATGATGCGGGCTTCCGCGTGCAGCCGCTCCCGCAGATCGCGGATCGCCACCACCTGGCGCGGCCCGTCGGCGGTATCGATATCGGCGAAGGTCAGCTCCACGGGCAGCGTCTCGGACGCCCCCCGCAGCGTCGCGCGGCGGACCCCTGTGCCGCCGGCGTCCGCTGCGGTGGTTGCTGCCCCTTCTGCCGTATCGACGAGATCATTCACCAACCGCCCGATCAACTGGTCGCGCCGGTATCCGCTGAGCGCGGTCACGCGCGAGTTCACCTCGCTGATCCGACCATCCAGCGTGCAGAGCACCAGGCCCTCGAAGCTGGCATCCGCCAGGCTGCGCAACCGAAGCCCTTCGAAGCGCTGCGCATCCAGCTTCAGCCGGGCCTCGAGAACCACGACGATGAGAATGGCGAGGAGCACGGCCGCCGCGACCACGGCAATGAGCAGGGCGAGCACCCCCCGGTCGAGAAGGGCGGTGTCCGTCACGATCGCCGGATCGGGGGCGACCGTGACCGCGCCCATGCCGGTGAAGTGCAGGACCACGACCCCGAGCGCCAGTGTCAGCGCCTGGGGCAGCCTGCGCGTCACCCGGTCCGGAGGGGCTGCGAAGCCGAGGGCGAAGACCAGGGAGCTGAGCAAGATCGAGGCAAAGGTAAGGTTCGCCTCATACAGCAGGTATCCCGGCAGCCGGACCGCGGCCATGCCCATGTAGTGCATGCCGCCGAGCCCGAGCCCCAGGGCGATACCGGCGCTGCAGCGCATGAGGGTGGTCCGGGCTTTCGCCCAGATCCCGAGCGCAAGCAGCGCGCCGGCAATGCCAATGAGTGCCGAGAGCAGTGTCAGTCCGCGCTCGAATGCCAACGGGAGGCCCGGATCATAGGCAAGGATGGCGATGAAATGCGTGGCCCATATCCCGCCGCCGAGAATGGCCGCGGCCGGCAGCAGCCGCCTGGCCTTCCAGCCCCGATCCTGCTCCGCGCCCGAACGGGCACGCATGAGGCCGATCGCCGCGACGATGCCAAGCAGGCATACCAAGACGGCGAGGGCGAGAAGCCCGCGGTCATGTTCGTTGGTGAGGCAACTGAGCACTCGCTGCATCGCGCATCCGATCGGAAAGCCGATAGCCTGCCATGTCGGGATTATGCGGAAGTAAATGCGCGCCCTCGTTGAGAAAGGCAGCCCGATCTCCGCCCCTGGTGCCGTGGGCTGCTTCCCCGGCTTTCTCCTGGGGACGCCGGGCTGCGGGCGTCAGCTGGCCGCCTCCTCCGCCGCCCGCATGAGGCGCAGGAAGTTGCCGGACCAGAGCAGCCCGACCGCCGCGGCGTCATAGCCGCGCCGGACCAGCTCTGTGGTCAGCGCGGCGCTTTCGGCAGCATTCGCCCAGCCAAGGACGCCGCCGCCGCCGTCGAAATCCGAGGACAGCCCGACATGCTGAATGCCGATCCGCTTCACGGCATGGTCCACGTGATCCGCGATGTCGCTGACATGGGCGACGGTCGGCCTGCCCTTCTCCCCCTCCCGCAGGAAGGAGGCCACGGCAGTGATCTGGGCGAGGCCGCCGGTGGCGCGCAGCGCGTCAAGCTGCTCGTCATCCACATTGCGTGGATGCGCGCGCAGCGCCGCGCAGCAGGTATGGGTCGCGACCACCGGCACGCGGGACGCCGCGACCGCGTCCAGCATGGCTTTCTTGGAGACATGCGAGACATCGACCAGCAGCCCGAGCCGGTTCATCTCCGCCACCGCCTGGCGGCCGAGCGGCGAGAGGCCGCCATGCTCCTCCGGCGGATCGCCGAGGTCAGGACGCGGGATGGCGCTGTCCGCGAGCGCGTTGTGGCCGTTGTGGGTCAAGGTGACGTAGATCGCCCCCAGCTCCCGCCAGAGCGCGAGGCGAGAAAGGTCGCGGCCCATGGCATAGCCATTCTCGACCGCCGCGATCACCATCTGCGCGCCGGCCGCATCCGCCGCCGCGATCGCGGCGGCGCTGGCGCAGAAGCGGCGCATTACCCCGTCGGCGCGGCCGCGGATGTGGCGCAGCATGGCCTCGGCGCGGACGGCCGCGGCGGCATGGCTGGCATCGTCGCGGCGGCCCTGCGGCACATAGGCGATGAAGACCACGCCCTTCAGCCCGCCCCGCGCCATCTTCGGGAAGTCGACGCAGCGGTCGGTCTCCTGCGTCGCATCCGGCGGGTCGGGCCAGCGGATGTCGACATGGGTGTCGAGGGTCAGGGTCGCGGCGTGAATGGCCTCGGTGCTCACCGCGTCGCCTCCTGGAAGCCCGTGAGAAAGCGCGTCAGCAGGGCACCGAGATGATCCACCGCGTAGCCGCCTTCCTGGATGATCGCGGACGGCAGGCGCAGCGCGCCGGCGGCGGCGCCCGCCCGCGCAAAGCCGTCATCCGAGACGGAGAGCGCATTCAGCGGCTCATGCACCGAAGCGTCGAAGCCGAGGCTCAGCACCAGCGCGTCGGGCGCGAAGGCGTGGATGCGGGCAATGCCGGTGGCGATCGCCTCCAGCCATGGCGCATCGGCGCTGCCGATGGCGAGCGGCAGGTTCAGGTTGAACCCATCGCCGGCGCCGGTGCCGCGCTCCTCGGCATGGCCGACATACCAGGGGTAGTAGTGGTTCGGGTCGCCATGGATGGAGACGGTCAGCACGTCGCCCCGGTCCCAGAAGATGCCCTGGGTGCCGTTGCCGTGGTGGCTGTCGATGTCGAGCACCGCGACGCGCGCAGCACCGGCGCGCTTCAGCGCCTCGACCGCGATCGCCGCGTTGTTCAGGTAGCAATGCCCGCCGGCCCGCGCCGCATAGGCGTGATGCCCGGGTGGGCGGCAGAGCGCATAGGCCGCGCGCCCCGCCGCTGCCTCCGCCGCCGCGGCCAGCGCACAGGCGGCGGCGTCCAGGCTCGCCGACCAGGTGCCCGGGCCGATCGGGCAGGCAGTATCCGCCGTGTACCAGCCGATCTGCGAAACCAGGCCGGCCCCGGCGCGCGCGCCTTGGGCCAGCATCTCCGGCGATGGATGGATGTTGGCAACCGCTTCCGGTCCGGCCTGCGGCATGGCGGACCAGAGGGCATGCACGGATTCGAGAAAGGCGAGATAGGCCGCATCATGCACGGCCGCGATCGGATGCAGCGGCGCGGGCGGCGGCACCTCCGGCGCCAGCCGCATCGCGTGCAGCGCCGCGAGCAGGGCCTCGGCGCGCGCCGGCACCTCGAAATTCGGCCGCACCTGGCCGCGCATGAGGAAGAAGCCTGGCGCATGGCGTGCATGGCCGGGGGCATGGAAGGTCTTCATCACGGAAGGCTAGAGCAGATCGCCGGAGGGTGGAAACGTCCGGAGGCGTGAATCTGGTCGTAGGCAAAAAAGGGGGGCAGCGGGCCGCCTTGTCCATGCAGGGGGTGGCGTCTAGCCTGACCGCATCGCATCACATCACAAAGGCCGCAGCATGTCTGACGCCCCGATCCCGCTCGACCCCGGCGCCCGTCGCGCCATCCTCGATGCGGTGGCGGCGCTGGAACAGGAGAGCGTGGAGACCCTGGCGCGGCTGGTGCGCTGCCCGTCGACCCTCGGCCATGAGCAATCCGCGCTGGAGGAGATGGCCCGGATCTACGCGGAGCTCGGCCTGACGCCGAAGCGCGTGCCGACGGTGCCGGCGGAGCTCGCATCCCATCCCGGCTTCTCGCCGCCATTGGTACCCTATGAGGGGCGCGACAACGTCGTCGCCGTCCATACGCCGCGGGAAGCGCGGGGACGCAGCCTGGCGCTGCAGGGCCATGTCGATGTCGTGCCGGAAGGCGCCGCCGACATTTGGGTGACGCCGCCTTTTGAACCCTCGATCCGCGACGGTCGCATGTATGGGCGCGGCGCCGGCGACATGAAGGCCGGCATCGTCAGCTACTGCATGGCTTTCAAGGCGCTGGCCCTGGCCGGGCTGCAGCCCGCCGCCACCGTGCAGATGCAGAGCGTGATCGAGGAGGAATGCACCGGCAACGGCGCGCTCGCCGCCATGCTGGCGCTGCCGCGGACGGATGCGGTCATCATCCCGGAGCCAGGCCCCGGCCTGCCGGCGATGTATTCGGCGGAGGTCGGCGTGGTCTGGGCCTGGGTCACGGTGACGGGGCGCCCGACCCATGTCCGCGACATGCAGGCCGGCGTGAACGCCATCGAGGCCGCGACCGCGATCGCCGCGCGCTTCAAGGACTACGAGCGCGAGATGAACAAGGCCGAGCGCGTGCATGCCAGCTTCCGCGGCGTGAACCATCCAGTGAACGTGAATTTCGGCACCATCGAGGGCGGCGAGTGGAACAGCTCGGTGCCGACGCGCGCGCGCATCGGCATGCGGGTCGGCGTGATGATGGGCTACACGGCCGCGCAGACCAAGGCCGACATCGAACGGCTGGTCGCCGAGGCGGCGCAGGACGAACGCCTGCGCGGCGCCAAGGTGGCGCTGGAGTTCAAGGGTTTCATGGCCGATCCCTGCGTCTTCGACATGCAGAGCCCGATCGCGCTGCTGGCCAGGCGCAGCTATGCCGAGGTCGCCGGCGCCGAGCTCCGCGACTACCCGGCGACGGGGCTGACCGACGGGCGTTTCTTCACCCTCTACCAGGATACGCCGGTCGCCTGCTTCGGCCCCGACGCGCAGGAGATCCACGGCATCGACGAAAGCGTCGGCCTCGCCTCCATGCACGACATCACGGCGTCCATCGCCCTCTGCATCGCGGAATGGTGCGGGGTGGAGAAACGCGCATGAGCACCAACCTGCCGCTGTCCGGCGCCCGGCTCTGGGACAGCCTGATGGAGTATGCCGCGATCGGCGGCACGCCGAAGGGCGGCTGCAACCGCCAGACGCTGACCGATCTGGATGGCGAGGCGCGAACCCTGCTGCAGCGCCAGGCGGAAGCGGCGGGCGCGACACTGACCCTCGACCGCGTCGGCAACATGCTGCTGACCCGGCCGGGGCGGAATCCGGCGCGGCCGGTGGTCGCAATCGGCAGCCATCTCGACACCCAGCCTACCGGCGGCAAGTTCGACGGCGTGCTCGGCGTGCTCGCCGGCCTCGAGATCCTGCGCGCGATGCAGGATGCGGGCATCGAGACCGAGGCGCCGGTCATGCTCATCAACTGGACCAACGAGGAAGGCGCCCGCTTCTCGCCGCCCATGATGGGCAGCGGTGCGGCCATGGGTCTCTTCACCGAAGCGGAGGTCCTGGCCAAGACCGATCCGTCGGGCGCGATCTTCGGGGAGGAGCTGCGCCGCATCGGCTGGCAAGGCGATGCCGACCCCGCCGCGCTGCGCGGCCTCGGCGCCTATTTCGAGCTGCATATCGAACAAGGGCCGGTGCTGGAGAAGGAAGGGCTCGAGATCGGCGTCGTGACGCATGCGGTGGCGCAGCGCTGGTACGACGTGACGATCGAGGGCGAGGAGAGCCATGGCGGCGGCCTGATGGCCTATCGCCATGACGCCATGGCCGGCGCCGCGCCGCTGATCGCGGCCGTGGAGGAGCTGGCGCTGGCCTCCGGCGAGCAGGGGCGCGGCACGGTCGGGCGCATTCAAGTCTATCCCGACAGCCGCAACATCTGCCCATCCCGCGTCTGGTTCAGCATCGACACCCGGCATGGCGACCCCGCGAAGCTCGACTGGATCCGGGACGAGTTGCAGGCCCGTGGCACCAGGCTCGCGGCGGAGCGCGGGCTGCGCATAGCGATCGAGGAGTTCTGGCATTCACCTGAGACGCCCTTCGATCCCGCGCTGGTGCAGCGGCTGGAGGATGCAGCCAAGCGCCTTGGCCACCCGTACAGACGGATGCCGACCGGCATCGGCCATGACGCCGTCTATTGTGCCCGCACGGTGCCGGCGGCGATGATCTTCTGCCCCTGTCATGGCGGCATCAGCCACAACGAGGCGGAGAGCATCACGCCGGCCTGGGCGGAAGCCGGGCTGCGCGTGCTGGCCGATGCGGTGCTGGCGACGGCCGGTGTGGCGCCGCCGCGTTGAGCAATATCCCGCTCGATCCGCAGCGCCTCTGGGACAGCCTGATGGAGATGGCGCGGATCGGCGCCACGCCGGAGGGCGGCAACAACCGGCCGGCGCTGTCCACGCTCGATGGCAAGGCGCGTGCCTTGCTGGCGCGCTGGGGGCAGGCGATCGGGCTCACGGTCGGCGTCGACCGGCTCGGCAACATGGCGCTGCGGCGGGAGGGCAGGGAGCCCGGCCTGCCGCCGGTGCTGGTCGGCAACCACCTTGACACCCAGCCGACCGGCGGCAGGTTCGACGGGCCCTATGGCGTGCTCGCCGGGCTCGAGATCCTGCGCGCGTTGCAGGAGGCCGGCACCGTCACTCGCGCGCCGATTGTGCTGGTGAACTGGACCAATGAGGAAGGCAGCCGCTTCACGCCGCCGATGCTCGGCGCCGCCGGCGCCATGGGCGTGATCCCGGAAGCGGAGGTGCTGACGAAGCCCGCGACCGATGACGGCACACTCTACGCCGATGCGCTGGCCGCGATCGGCTGGGCCGGCGATGCCGATCCCGCTGCCCTGCGCAATGCTGCCGCCTATTTCGAGGCGCATATCGAACAGGGGCCGGTGCTGGAAGCCGAAGGGCTCGATGTCGGCATCGTCGTCGGCGGCTTCGCGGCGGAACGCGGGATGGTGACGGTGACCGGTCGCGAATCCCATGCGGGGGCGACACCGATGGGCATGCGACGTGACGCGATGCTGGGCGCCGCGGAGATGGTGGCGCTGGCCGAGGCCGCCCTGCCGGCGCATGGGCCGGATGGGCGCCTGACCATCAGCCGCTTCGCCATCGTGCCGGGTGCCGATGGCGTCGTGCCGGGCGGCGCACGCTTCGTCCTCGATCTCCGTCATCCGTCGCGCGCCACGATCGACGCGCTGCTGGCGGAGGTGGACGCGGGCTTCGCCGCTACCGCCGCACGGCGCGGCCTTTCTGTCGCGCGGGAGCCCTTCTGGTCCTTCCCCGGGCTCCGCTTCGACGCGACGCTCTGCGGGCGGCTGCGCGATGCGGCGTTGCGGCTCGGCATCCCGCATCGCGACATGCTCTCGGGCGCCGGGCACGACGCCTACCATGCGGCAGCGTGCATGCCGGCCGCGATGCTCTTCATTCCCTGCCATGGCGGCCTCAGCCATGACCCGCGCGAATCCATCTCCCCCGAATGGTCGGAGAAGGGGTTGCGCGTGCTGGCCGATGCCGTGATCGCCACAGCCCAGGTATCCGCATGACCCGTATCGCCATCGGCGGCTTCCAGCACGAGAGCCATTCCTTCGCGCCATTGCCGACCGGCTGGCCGCAATTCCTCCAACCCGGCGGCTTCCCCCGCCTGCAACGCAGCGCGACGCTGCTCGACGCGCTGCGCCCGACCAGCCTGCCCGCATCCGGCGCCATCGCCGAAGCTGAGGCCGCCGGCGCCACCATCGCACCGCTGATTTGGTGCATGGCCAATCCCGCCGGCCCGGTGACCCCAGACGCCTTCGAGCGCATCGCCGCGCTGATGGTGGCGGCGCTCTCGGATGCGCTGGAGGAAGGGCCGCTCGACGGTGTCTTCCTGGAGCTGCACGGCGCCATGGTTGCGGTCGATTTCCCGGATGCGGAAGGCGAGCTGCTGCGCCGGGTCCGCGCCGTCGTCGGACCGGATGTCCCGATCGCCGCCAGCCTCGATCCCCATGCCAACAAGACCGCTGCCATGGTGGCGCTATCGGATGTGCTGGTGCCCTACCGCACCTACCCGCATGTCGACCAGAAGCAGACCGGCGCGCTCGCGACGCGGCTGCTGCTCGACATGATCCGCACCGGCCGGCGGCCCGTGAAGCTGTTCCGGGAACTCGACTTCTGGACCCCATTGCCCGGCCAATGCACCATGGTCGCGCCGATGGCCGATGTGATGGCGGAACGTGCGCGGCTCGCGGAGACGATGCCTGGAATCATCGAGCTCGGATTCTGCTTCGGCTTCCCCTATGCGGATTTCGCCGGCTGCGGCATGGCGATCGCGACCTATGCCGAGACCGAGGCGCAGGCCGCCGAGGCGACGGAAGCGCTGGCGCGCTTCATCGCCGCGAAAGAAGCGGAGTTCGCCAAGGGCGCCATCCCCGCCGCCGATGGCGTCGCCGAAGCGAAGCGCATCGCCGCCGGTGCGGCGAAGCCCGTGGTGCTGGCGGACACCCAGGACAATCCTGGCGGCGGCGGGCATGGCGACACCATCGGCCTGCTCGCCGAGCTCATCGCGCAGGACGCGCAAGGCGCGGTGCTGGGTCTGATCAATGACCAGGAAAGCGCGGCGGCCTGCCACGCGGCCGGGGTAGGCGCGACGCTTTCGCTCAGCCTCGGCGGCAAGAGCGACGGCGCGCCGCTGCCGGTGACGGCGGTGGTGGAGCGGCTGACCGATGGGCGCTTCACCCTGACCGGGCCGATGGGGAAGGGGAACCCCGCCGATCTCGGTCCCGCGGCCTTGATCCGCGTCTCCTCCGGCGTCCGCGTCATCGTCGTGTCGCGCAAGATGCAGGCGCTCGACCAGGCGCTCTTTACCCATATCGGCGTCGAGCCTTCGGCGCAGAAGATCCTGGCGCTGAAGTCGAGCGTGCATTTCCGCGCCCATTTCCAGCCGATCGCGGAGCAGGTGCTGGTGGTCGCGGCGCCGGGGCCGGTGGTCGCCGACCCCGCAATCCTGCCCTTCACCAGGCTCCGCGACGGGCTGCGGCTGCGCCCGGGCGACAATCGCCGCACCGCCGGCGGGCGGCTGTAAGGCTATCCGTCACCCGCGGCGGAAGCGAAGATCGAGGCCGCGGGCACGCCAGGCGGCCTCGAAGACATCGAGGTCGATCTGTCCGGCCGGGTCCGCCTTGCGCGGCGCGATGGCAAGGCGCGGCACGGCATCGCGCGCCCAAATTCCGTACAGGCGCCGCAGCTCCCCGAGTGGCGCCGCGTGGTCGTCCACACGCAGGTTGATGTCCGGGAAATCCTCGGTGGTGGTCAGCACCAAGGCCGCGGACTGGCGGCCCCGCCTGTCGCCGCCGGCCGCTTCTCCAGCCTCCATCGCGAGCAGCAGGCGCTCTGCCAGCGGCTGGCCCGCGGCGGCCGCGAAGGCTTCCGCCGTCGCCGCGATGACAGCAGGGCCGGCCAGCATGTTGCCGGCGAAGCTCGCATGCTTCCCACCGACGTCGCCGCACCATTCGACGCAATTCCCGCCGGTCCAGGCGGCACTGCGGCCGTGGCGGTCGACCGCATGGAGCTGGCGCAGGCCGCGGCCTTCGTCGCCGGCAAGTGCGCTGCGGATCGCCTGCTCCGGCGACAGGCCGCGCGCCATCGCGTCCAGCACGGCGGGGCCGAGATAGCGGTTGGTGATGGATTGCGTGGAGACGGCGCCGACGCCGGACCGCACGTAAGGGCAACTCGCGCCCACGGCGAAGGCGCAGGTGGCGACCGCCACCGCGAAGGCACCGGTTTCTGGATCATGGGCGCAGATCGACCAGGTCATGGGCAGCCTCCTTCCTGTTGCGCGGCGGTCGCCGGCCGCCTCTTATGGTGGCAAGAAAAGGGGAGGACCAGGAATGACGGAGACGCTCACGCTCTCGCGCCGCGCAATGGCCGCGATCGCGCTCGCCACGGGGCTGCCGCGCGCGGCGCAGGCGCAGGCGGCCTGGCCGGATCGCCCGGTGCGCCTGGTGGTGCCCTTCGGTGCCGGCGGCGCCATCGACACCCTGTCGCGGACGGTCGCCAACCTCTTCGCCCAGCATGCTCATGGCCAGTCGCTGGTGGTCGAGAACCGCGGCGGCGCCGGCGGTTCCATCGCCGGGCAGGCGGTCGCAACCTCCCGTCCCGACGGCGCCACGCTGATGATGGCCGATCTGGGCGCGAACGCCATCGGCAAGGAGTTGCAGCCGACCCTCGGCTACGAGCCGATGCGATCCTTCACGTCGATCTGCCATCTGGTGAACCTGCCGATCGTGCTGATCGCCAAGGCGGACCTGCCAGCCGACGACCTGGCCGGCGTGATCGCCCTGGCGAAGTCACGGCGGGAGCCGATGATCTACGCCCATCCCGGTATCGGCCATGCCAGCCATCTGGGGCAGGAGCTGCTGCTGCGCGCGGCCGGCATCCGGATGACGCCGGTGCCCTACCGCAGCGGTGCGGAGGTGCTGCGCAGCGTCATCCAGGGCGAGACCGAAACCGCCTTCCCGACGGTCTCGACCGCGCTGCCCTTCATCCGGGACAACCGGGTGAAGGCGATCGCGGTGGGCTCGGCGGCGGCGGTGCCCCTGCTGCCGGGCGTCGCGCCGGTTGCCAGCCTCTACCCCGGCTTCGAGGCCAATGTCTGGCACGGCATCATGGCACCCGCCGGGCTGCCGGCGGAGATCACCGTCGCTGCCAACCGCATCTTCAACGCCATCGTCGCCATGCCGGAATTCCGGCGCCAGGTGGAGAGCACCCAGGCTGCCCAGGTGGTGGGCGGCACGCCCGAGGCTTTCGCCCGCTTCATCCAGGCGGAATACGACCGCTGGATACCGCTGATCCGGGAGGGCGGGATCCGTGCCGACTGAAGTCAGCGGGCCGGTTTTCAACCGGCCCGAGGCCGCGAATGCGGCCCGCCGGCAGTCCGGCGTCACGCCGGAGGCGTGCTATTCGCACGACGCCAAGCCGCGCGGATGCGCGGCGCGTCACGCCGGAGGCGTGCCTTTGGCACGACGCGTCTGAGGGGGCATTGATCGAGCTTCGATCAATGCCGCTGATATGACTCAGCAGCCAAGCTTCGACGCGAGGTCGGTGAAGCTCTCCGCCACCACATCCCAATCCGCTTCTGCACGCAGGTCGGTCTTCTGGTTCGGGCCGTGCTCGGTCGGACGCGGCACGAAGCCGGTGCGGAGCCCGCATTGGCGCGCCGCCGCCAGGTCATTGTTGTGGGCCGCGATCAGCGCGACCTCCTCCGGCCGCATCGCCAGCACCTCGGCGGTGCGGAGATAGGCCTCCGGCTGCGGCTTGAAGGCCTGCGAGACCTCCGATCCCAGGATCGCATCCCAGGGGATGCCGGCCCGCTTCGCCACATTCGCCATCAGTACGATGTTGCCGTTGGAGAGTGGCGCGATGAAGAACCTGGTCTTCAGCCGCGTCAGCCCCGCGACGGTGTCCGGCCAGGGATCGAGCCGGTGCCAGGCGCGGTTCAGATCGTCGATCTCCGCCTCCGACAGCTTCGATGGGTCGACGCCATGCTCCGGCAGCACCTTCAGCAGGTTCTCCCGATGCAGCACATCGAGGCGCGTGAAGGGCCGACGCCCGCTCCGGACCTCCGTCATCGCCGGCTGGTACTGCTTCCGCCAGGCATCGGCGAAGGCGAAGCCATCCGACTGGACGCCATGCTTCGCGAAGAACTCGCTCGCCTGACGCGCCACGCTGGTCCGCCAGTCGACGACCGTGCCGAAGACGTCGAAGACCAGCGCTTTCACCCCGTCCATTGCCATCACAGTCACTCCTTCATCGCCCAACGCTTTTCGAAGTCCCAGACATCCGGGAAGCCCATCAGCTCGCAGATGCGCTTGAAGCCGTAGCTCTCCTGCTCCGGCAGCGCGTTGGAATCACCGTGCTGCTTCAGATGCGCATAGGCGCGCTCCAGCGCCGCGGCGGCGGCGAGAAAGCCGACCGCGGGATAGATCGCGATCGCGTAGCCGATCTCCTTCAAGCGCGCCGCGGAGAGGATCGGTGTCCGCCCGCCCTCGACATTGTTGGCCAGCAGCGGATAGCGGCCGAGGCGGCGGCCGATCTCCACCATTTCGGCCTCGCTCTCCGGGCTTTCGATGAAGATGATGTCAGCGCCGGCATCGGCTAACATCTGCCCGCGCCGGATCGCTTCCTCGAGCCCGAGCCCGGTGCGCGCATCGGTGCGCGCGACGATCAGGAAATCCCGGCTCCGGCGCGCCTCCGCCGCAACCCGGATCTTCAGCACCATCTCGTCGGCGGGAACGACGCGACGGCCAGGGGTATGGCCGCATTTCTTCGGCACTTCCTGATCCTCGATCTGAATGCCGGTGATGCCCGCCGCTTCATAGCCGCGCACCGTCTCGCGCACGTTGAGCAGCCCGCCATAGCCTGTATCGGCATCGGCGATCAGCGGTGTCGCGCAGCCCTGCGCGACGCGGCCCATACGCGCGACCATGTCGGTATAGGTCGCGATGCCGGCATCGGCGACACCGAGCGCCGAGGCCACGGTGCCGAAGCCGGTGCCGTAGAGGCAGTCGAAACCCATCCCGTCCGCGACCTTCGCCGAGATCATGTCGAAGACGCCGGGGGAGACGATGAAGCGCTTCGCCTCGAAGGCGGCGCGCAGTTTCGGGTCGGCCATCGGATGCGTTCCTTGCGTGTCAGTTCTGGCGCTGGATGGTGCCGGCGGCGGCCGCCGCGGCCCAGAGGCGATCCTCGCGCTCCATCTGCGCGCGCAGTGCGGTGCCGTCGCGGAGGTCCGGCTCGATGCCGAGCGCGGTGAAGCGTTGGCGCAACGCGGGGTCGGCGAAGGCGCCCGCGACCGCGCCATGGATACGTGCGGTCAACGCATCGGACATGCCCTTGGGCCCGAGCAGCGCCACCCAGCCCGCCAGCTCGAATTCCGGGATGCCGGCCTCGGCGATGGTCGGCACATCCGGGAAGAAGGGCGTGCGCGTCGCGGTCGAGGCAGCGAGCACGCGCACCCGTCCGGTCTGGATATGCGGCATTGCGCTCGCGGTACTGGTCCAGCCGGTCGGCAGGTGGCCGGCAACGATGTCATTCATGAGCTGCCCGCCGCTGCGGTACTGGATGTCGGGCATCTGCGCATTGGCCCGGCGCGCGACCTCCTGCCCGATGAAGCTCGAGAGCGCTTCGGTCGACCCGGTGCCAACCGCAGCCGGGTTGCGCCGCGCATGATCGATCATCGCGCGGAAATCCGCGAAGGGCTGGGTGACGCCTGCGACCAACACCATGGTGTTCCGCGTCAGCATCGCGATCGGCGTGACGTCGCGGATCGGATCATAGGGGATCGATGCCAGGTGGTATCGGTTCATCACATGGGTGGAGACCACCGCCAATAACGTGTGTCCGTCGGGCTCGGCGCGGACCACCACCTCGGTGCCGATGACGCCGGCAGCACCCGCCCGGTTCTCGACCACCACCGGCTGCGGCAGGCTGCCGCGCAGCGCCTCGCCGATCGCACGCGCCAGGATGTCGGTGCCGCCGCCGGCGGCATAAGGCACCACGATGCGCACCGGGCGCGACGGCCAAGGCGCCTGCGCATGGACCGGCCATGACAGCAGGGCAGGGACGGCGAGCATCGTGCGACGCAGCATGCGCATGGAACGTTCCTTACCCGGGGAGCCTGTCTGAGAATGGCGCGGGTCGTTCCGGCGGTTCTTTTCTGCCCTTGCCGCGCCGGCCTCCTTGCCGATGCAACCAGCATCGGCTGCGTCGACCGACACGCCAAGGACGAAAAATCCCTCGCCGACCCTCCGCCGCGCCATTCTCAGACAGGCTCCAGGTCTGTCTTTTCCTCATCCATGCCCCGCGCCGGGGTCGCTGTAAACGGGGGCCCGTCTCTGCCAGGATGCCCGTCACCCCCGGAGACACGACCATGGCCAACAGCGATCTCGCCGCCATCGAGGCGGTGCTGCACACCTATTTCGACGGCCTGCACGAAGGCGATACCGAGAAGCTCGCGGCCTCCTTCCACGCCTGTTCGCATCTCTATTCGGCGGAGGATGGCGGGCTGCTCGACCAGCCCCGCGCCACCTGGTTCGACCGCGTGCGCAACCGCCCGGCGCCGAGCAAGGCCGGGCTCGCGCGGCACGACCAGATCCTGTTCATCGACCAGAGCGGGCCGGATACGGCGATCGCGAAGGTGGCCTGCGCGATCCCGCCGCGCTTCTTCACGGACTATCTCAGCCTGCTGAAGACAGCGGAGGGCTGGAAGATCGTCAGCAAGATCTTCCGGACGGAAATGCGGGAAGGCTGAACCGAGCCATATTGCATCGCGTGATTCGCGGTTTTCGGCGATTCCGCCTCAACCGATCACGCTCTTATCCTGCATAGCCGCGCGGGTGCGCCTGCCGCCAGGCGAAGGCGGTCTGCACCATGGCGTCGAGGTCGCCGAAACGCGGTGCCCAGCCGGTGTCGCGCCGCAGCCGGTCGCTGGCTGCGACCAGCACCGCCGGATCGCCGCCGCGGCGCGGGCCGACCGCGTGCGGCACCGGGCGTCCGGCGACGCGCGCGACGGAATCCAGCACCGCCTTCACCGAATGCCCGCTGCCGCTGCCGATATTGTAGGTGAGGCGCGGCACCTCGCCGAGCCGGTCGAGCACGCGCAGATGCGCGTCGGCCAGGTCCGTCACATGCACATAGTCGCGGATGCAGGTGCCGTCCGGTGTCGGGTAGTCGTCACCGAACACAGTCAGCGGCGGCCTGAGCCCGAGCACCGCGTCGATCGCCAGCGGGATCAGATGCGTCTCCGGCGTGTGGTCTTCGCCGAGCCGCCCCTCAGGATCGGCGCCGGCGGCGTTGAAGTAGCGCAGCGCCGCGAAGCGCAACCCGTGGATGCGATGCGCCCAGTCCAAGGCGCGTTCGATCATCAGCTTGCTCTCGCCATAGGGTGAGCCCGGGGCGATGGAGCAATCCTCGTCGATCGGGATGCGCTCGGGCTCGCCGAACAGGTTGGCGGTGGAGGACAGCACGAAGCGCAGGCAACCGGCGCGGATCGCTTCCTCGGCCAGGATCAGCGCATTGCCGAGATTGGCACCGATATGCGGCAACGGGTTCGCCATGCTCTCGCCCACCAGCGACCGTGCCGCGAAATGCAGCACCGCGTCGAAAGGCGCGCCGGCGAAGGCCGCAGCCACCTGGGCCCGGTTGGAAAGGGAGGCCTCGATCAGCGCGACATCGGCCGGCACCGCGGCGCGATGGCCCTGGCTGAGGTCATCGAGGACCACGACCTCGGCGCCGCGCCCGACCAGCGCCAGCACGATATGGCTGCCGACATAGCCGGCGCCGCCGGTGACGAGATAGCGTGGCATCAGGCCCTCTGGGTTCGGTGCGGACCCTCAGGCTCGACGGAGAGGGTCGGATCGGCAAGGTGCTTTCGGCGCCGCTGACGCGGTTGGCATCGGCGATGGTAGCGCGGCCGCCTCAACCCCTGGCATTCGGTTTGCATCCAAACCCGGCGTTGACCGCCTTTCACCATTCCAGCATCGTTTCACGATTCAGGATCAGGAGGCTCTCCATGCGCCGCCGCAGCCTTGTCGCCTCCGGTGCGACAGCCCTCCTGGGATCGGCGCTCGGCCGGCCGCGACTGGCCGCAGCACAGGGGGCGCCGGGGCGGCGCATCCTGCGCTTCGTCCCGCAGGCGGACTTGGCGCTGCTCGATCCCATCCACAGCGTCGCCTTCGTCTCCCGCAACCACGCCCTCATGGTCTACGACACTCTCTATGGCTGGGATTCCAATCTCCGCGCCCAGCCGCAGATGGTCGAGGGCCATCGCGTGGAGCAGGACGGGAAGCTCTGGCTGCTCCGCCTGCGCGAGGGCCTGAGATTCCATGACGGGGAACCGGTGCGCGCGCAGGATTGCGTGGCCAGCATCAAGCGCTGGGGCCAGCGCGACGGCTTCGGCCAGGCCCTGATGGCCGCGACGGACGAAGTCGATGCGGCCGATGACCGCACCATCCGCTTCCGCCTGAAGAAGCCGTTTCCGCTGCTGCCCGATGCACTGGCCAAGGTGGGCACGCATGTCGCCGTCATGATGCCGGAGCGCCACGCCTCCCTGCCGTCGAGCCAGCCGGTGCCGGAGATGATCGGCAGCGGCCCCTTTCGCTATGTGGCGGAAGAGCGCCTCGCCGGGGCGCGCAATGTCTATGCGAAGAACGAAGCCTATGTGCCGCGCAGCGAGCCGGCCTCCTACCTCTCCGGCGGCAAGGTGGTGCATTTCGACCGCGTCGAATGGCTGACCCTGCCCGATGCCGCGACCGCCAGCGCCGCCCTGCAGCGCGGCGAGGTGGATTGGTGGGAATTGCCGGCGGTGGATGTGGTGCCGCAGCTCCGGCGCGCGCGGGGGCTGAAGGTGGAGGCGCTGGATCCGCAGGGCGCCGTGGGCTTCTTTCGACCGAACAGCTTGCATCCGCCCTTCGACAATCCCGCGATCCGCCGCGTGATCATGCGCTCCGTCAACCAGCGCGACTTCATGATCGCCGCGGCGGGCGAGGATCAGCGCAATTGGCACGTGCCCTATGGCTTCTTCCTGCCCGGCAGTGCGATGGCGAGCGAGGAAGGCTTCGACATCCTGCGCAACCCGCTCGATGCCGCCGCGGCGCGGCGCGAGCTGGAAGCGGCGGGCTACAAGGGCGAGAAGGTGACCTTCCTCGCGGCGACCGACTTCCCGGTGATCAACGCCATGTCCGAAGTGGCGGGCGACCTGATGCGGCGGATCGGCATCAACCTGGATTATGTCGCGGCCGACTGGGGCAGCGTGGTGCGCCGCATCCTGAACCAGGATCCACCGGACCGCGGCGGCTGGAACGCGACAGTGAGCTGGACCGCCGGCAGTGCCCAGGCGAACCCGGCGGGCAACCTCCTGATCCGCGGCCACGGCCGCAACGCCATCTTCGGCTGGCCGACCAGCCCTGATCTGGAAGCCCAGCGCAATGCGTGGTTCGACGCGCCGGATGATGCGACGCGCGCGGCGCTGGGGCGGCAGATGCAGCGCCAGGCCTTCCAGGACGTGCCCTACGTCCCGCTCGGCCAGTTCTTCCAGCCGACCGCCTATCGCGCGGATCTGGACGGCATGCTGAAGGGGATCGCACTGTTCTACGGCATCAGGCGAGTCTGACGGCGCCCGGGCTCCGCGCGGACCGCGGCCCGGCGAGGAGGCGTGGTTGAGCAGGGTGGTTGGGTTGCTGCTGGCGCTGCTGGCCTCGGTGCCGGCGGCGGCGCAGCCGGCGGCGAGCTGGGCGGCGCTGCAGACGCCGGTGCCGGGCGCGCCGCGGATCATCGGATCGACCGGCCTCGGCTGCATCGCGGGTGCCGTGGCATTGCCGACCGAAGGGCCGGGCTGGCAGGCGGTCCGTCTCTCGCGCAACCGCAACTGGGGGCATCCGGTCACCATTGAGGCGGTGCGCGGCCTCGCGGCGCGCGCTCGCACCGCAGGCCTGCCGGATCTCTGGATCGGGGATCTCTCGCAGCCGCGGGGCGGGCCGATGCCCTTTGGCCATGCGAGCCATCAGGCCGGGCTCGATGTCGATGTCTGGCTCGACCTCGCCCCGAAGCCGCTGCTGCCGCCAGCGCAGCGCGAGCAGATCCGCGAGACCTCGCTGGTGCTGCCGGATGAGAGCGATGTGGACCCGGCGCGTTTCACCGAAGGTCACGCACGGCTCATCCGCATGGCGGCGGAGCTGCCGGGGCTGGACCGCGTCCTGGTGAACCACGGCATCAAGCGCGGGCTCTGCCGGATGCATGGGGGTGAGGCCTGGCTGCGCCGGGTGCGGCCCTGGCGCGGCCATGACAGCCACATGCATATCCGGATGCGCTGCCCGCCGGGGCAGGGCGAATGCCGCGACATCGCCCCGCCGCCGCCCGGCGATGGCTGCGACGCAAGCCTGGCCTGGTGGCTGAGCGAGGAAGCGCGCCACCCGCCACGCCGTCCGCCAAGCCCGCCACCGGTGATGCCGGCGGCGTGCACGGCGCTGGCGCGGTGAGGGTGTAGACCGCGAGGGCGCCTACCCCTCCCCAGCCTCGCGCCCCGTGACATGCCGCCAGTGATGCCAAAGCAGCCGCGCGGCGAGGGACCGCCAGGGCTTCCACTCCTCCGCGAGCGCCACCAGCGCCTTGGGCGAAGGCCGCACGTCCAAGCCGCGCAGCGAGGCGAGAGCGGCAGCGAGCGCCACGTCGCCGGGCGGGAAGACATCCGGCCGCTGCAGCCCGAACAGCAGGTGCACCGATGCGCTCCAGGGACCGAGGCCCGGGATGCATGCGATCGCAGCGATCGCCTCCGCATCCGGCAGCAGCGCCACCGCATCGAGGTCCAGGGCGCCGCTGGTGCAGGCGGCGGCGAGGGCCCGGACATGCGCGACCTTGGGGCGGGAGAGGCCGGCGCCGCGCAGGGCATCCTCCTCCAGCAGCAGCAGGCCGGCCGGGGTCAGCGCGCCGGGCAGCGCCGAGAAGCGGGCCCAGATCGCGCCCGCAGCCTGGTTCGAGATCATCTGGGCGCAGATGGTGCGCAGCAGGCCGGCGAAGCCGGGATCGCGCCGGCGCCAGGGCAGGGGGCCGGCGGCGGGGCGGATGCGCGCGAGGTCCGGATGCCGCGCCTCCAGGGCGATCAGCCCGGCCTCGGCCCAATCGGGAAGGAGGAGGGGGGCGGCGGGGAGCCCTGAGGGGGAGTTCGGCATCCCCGCCGCTATAGTCCGCCGGTCGCCGCTAGGGGATAGGGGGACGGCGCCGGTGGTGAAATGCAGATGGCGTGCCTTGAGGGCCACACCAAGGCTTCCTCGCGTACCTGTTGGCAACGGAACGCTACGCAGCCGGCCTCTGCAACAGGCGGATACAACCTACCCCGTGTAACCCGCCGCCGGCGCGCTATTGTAACAGCCATGGACGCCACACCGCATATCCTCGTTGTCGACGACGATCGCGAGATCCGCGATCTGCTGTCGAAATTCCTTGAACGCCAGGGCATGCGCGTCTCCGCCGCGCGCGACGCGCGGGAAGCGCGCCGGCTCTGGCCGCTCGGGCGTTATCACCTTGTCGTGCTCGACCTGATGCTGCCGGGCGAGCCTGGGCTCGACTTCGCGCGATGGCTCCGCCAGCAATCCGATGTCCCGATCGTGATGCTGACCGCCATGGGCGAGGAGACCGACCGGATCATCGGGCTGGAGCTCGGCGCCGACGACTACGTGCCGAAACCCTTCAACCCGCGGGAGCTGCATGCGCGCATCCGCGCCGTGCTGCGCCGGGCGCCGGGGGGCGGCGAAGGCAACGCCAAGGAGCCGCCGGCACGCGCCATCACCTTCGCCGGCTGGACGCTGGAGCCGGCGCGGCGCCGCCTGCTCAACCCGGACGGCGCCGAGGTCGCGCTGACCGGCGGCGAATACGAGCTGCTGCTGGTGCTGGTCGACCGGCCGAACCGGGTGCTGACCCGCGACATGCTGATGGACCTGCTCCACAACCGCCAGGCCGGGCCCTTCGATCGCGCGATCGACGTCGCCGTCTCCCGCCTCAGGCGCAAGCTGGAGGATGATGGCCGCAACCCCTCGGTCATCAAGACGGTGCGCGGCGGCGGCTATGTGCTCGCCGCCGATGTCGAGAAGCAGGGCGCATGAAGCTTCGCCTGGCGCCGCAATCGCTCGGCGGACGTACGGCCCTGGTGCTGATCCTGGCTTTGATGGCGGTGCAGACGGCGGGGCTCGGCATCCATGCCCTCGACCGGGTCGACCTGCAGCGCTACGCGCAGGCACGGGAGATCGTGTCCCGCAGCTTCGGCGTCTGGCGCACCGCGGTGCTGTCGCCGCCCTTCGCGCGCGGCCGCATGGTGGCGGAGCTCGACCTTCCGGACGGGATGACGGCGGAAATCTCCGACCAGCCCGTGGTGCGACCGGGCATGCCGCCGCCGCCGCTCAGCGCGATGCGGCTGTTCCGGCTGGAGCAGATGGTCGTCGCCGCCGGTCCACCGCCGCCGCGTTACCGCGAGGAGCCGCCACCGCCGCCGCCACGCCACCGCGAGGAACCGCGGGAGCGGATGCTGATGGGCGAGGCGCCGTCCCGCCTGGCGCGGGCGCTGGAGCGTCTGCGCCCGCGGGAGGTGCTGGTCGCAGCCAATGGCCCCTTCGGTTTCCTGGCATCGCTGCAGACGCCGGATGGCGACTGGCTCAACCTGCGCGCCGAGTTGCCGCCTCCGCGGCCCTGGCATTCGGAGACCTTCCTCGCGGCCTTCCTGGTGATGACGGTCGCCGCCATCGCGCTGATCCTCTGGGCCGTGGCGCGGCTGACCAAGCCGGCCCGGGTGCTGGCGGAAGCGGCGGAGCGGCTCGGGCGCGACGTGAACGCGCCGCCGCTGGATGAGAAGGGGCCGTCCGAGATCGCGACTGCCGCGCATGCCTTCAACACCATGGCCGGGCGTATTCGCCGCTTCGTCGCCGACCGCACGCAGATGCTGGCGGCGATCGGGCACGACCTCAGGACGCCGATCACCCGCCTCAGGCTACGCGCCGAGTTCCTGGACGACGACGAGCAGCGGCGGAAGATGCTCTCCGACCTCGACGAGATGGAGGCGATGATCGCGGCGACGCTCGCCTTCGCCCGCGACGAGGCTGCGCATGAACCGGCGGCCGCCGTCGACCTCGCGGCACTCTGCCGCACCGTCGCCGATGAGGCGACCGACTCGCATCCCGACATTGCCGAGCGGATCGATTATCAAGGGCCGGAGCGGCTGGTGCTGCGGGCAAGACCGGTGGCGCTGAAGCGGGCGCTCGTCAACCTGGTCCGCAACGCCCTGAACTACGGCGGCGCGGCGCGCCTGTCCCTGTCCCAGCCACAGGGCGGCATGGTGCGGCTGACGATCGAGGATGACGGGCCGGGCATTCCCGAGAACGAGATGGAAAACGTCTTCCAGCCGTTCCGGCGCCTGGAGACCAGCCGCAACCGGGAAACCGGGGGCACCGGCCTCGGGCTGCCGATCGCGCGCAACATCCTCCGCGCCCATGGCGGCGACGTGGTGCTGCGCAACCGGGCCGGGGTGGGGCTGACGGCAGTGGTGACGCTGCCGGCCTGACCCCGGCGGCAGCCGGGGCCAGTGCGCGATGTTACTTTTCCGATCCGGAATTCTGCGCTCTTACCTCCGGCGCTTGGGGTTTTCCTCCCAATCAGCACTCTGTCACGCGCCGCGGCGAATCCCTAGAATGCAGCGCCCGCGCAACGAAAGGCTGCTTCCCTCATGGAATGGATTTTCCTTGGCGTCATCGTCCTCCTGCTGCTCTGGCTGGTCGTCACCTACAACCGGCTGGTTGCGATGCGGCAGACGACCAACCAGGCCTGGTCCGATGTCGACGTGCAGCTCAAGCTTCGCCATGACCTGATCCCGAACCTCGTCGAGACCGTGAAGGGCTATGCCGCGCATGAGCGGCAGACGCTGGAAGCGGTGATCGCCGCCCGCAATGCCGCCGCCACCGCGAGTGGGCCGCAGCAGCAGGCGGTCGCGGAGAACCAGCTCAGCGGCGCGCTGCGCCAGCTCTTCGCGCTGTCGGAGGCCTATCCGGACCTCAAGGCGAACGAGAATTTCATGGGCCTGCAGCGCGAGCTGAGCGACATCGAGAACAAGATCGCGGCGGCGCGGCGCTTCTACAACAACGCCGTCAGCGAGTATAACGCGATGCGCGAGAGCGTGCCGGCGGTGTTCTTCGCAGGCAGCCTCGGCTTCCGTGAGCGCGCCTTCTTCGAGCTCGACGAGGCCGAGAAGGCGGCGGTGAAGACGACGCCGCAGGTCAAATTCTGACTGAACGGGTCCATCGGAGGACGCGATGCAGAGCTACGGCCTCCGCACCCATATCTGGAACAACCAGTGGAAATCCGGGCTGCTGTTGCTCGGGTTTCCCTTCCTCCTGGCGCTGATGGCCTTCGGGCTGGCGCTGATCTTCAACGACGACCCGCGCGGCCTCCCCTTCGCGATCCGCGCCGCGCTGCGCCACTTCCCCTGGTATTTCGGAGTGGCGCTCGCCGGCGCCGGCATCTGGTTCCTGATCGCCTGGAAGGCCAACCAGGTGATCGTGGACATGATCACCGGCGCGCATCCGGTGACGCGGGAGCAGGAACCGGAGCTCTGGAACCTGCTCGAGAATCTCTGCATCTCGCGCGGCATCACCATGCCGCGGCTCTCGATCATTGAAACCGCGGAGCGCAACGCCTTCGCCTCCGGCCTGTCGCTGCACAAGGGTTCGGTGACGGTGACGCGTGGGCTCATGAATGCGCTGACGCCGGCCGAGCTGCGCGCGGTGCTGGCGCATGAGCTGACCCATATCCGGAATGGCGATTCGCGGCTGGCGATCATCGCCATGGTCTTCGCCGGCGTCATCTCCCTGGTCGTCGAGCTGCTGTTCCGCAACTGGCGGATCGGGCGCTCCTCCGATCGCCGCGGCAATGGGGCTGCAATCGCGATCGGCGTGGCACTGGTCTTCATCGCCTATGCCTTCGCCTTCGTCCTGCGCTACGCCCTGTCGCGGAACCGGGAATACCTGGCCGATGCCGGTGCGGTGGAGCTCACCCAGGATGCGGACGCGATGATCTCGGCGCTGCGCCGGATCGAAGGCCGCAGCGCCATGCCGGAGATGCCAGGGCAGGTGCGGGCGATGTTCCTGGACGATCCGCCGGCGAAGAGCTGGTTCTCGGGGCTGACGGCGACGCATCCCTCGATCGACGCGCGGGTGTCGGCGCTGGTGCGCCAGGCGGGCGGGCGTGATCCGGGACCACTGCCCGACCTCGAGCCGGAAGCCCCGGCCGAGCCGCCGCCCTGGAGCGGGGAAGGGTCGTCCCAGCCATCCCCATCGCCCTGGGGTCAAGGCGGCACGCAGCCAGCGGGAGGCTCGGCTGGAGGCGCTGGCAGCCCCTGGGGAACCGCACCATTGCCGACGCCCGTACCGGCCCCCCTGCCTGGCCAGACCGGCCCGGCAGCCGCCCCCTGGTGGCAAGGACCGGCCAGAGGCGGCGGACGCCAGGGTTAGACGTCAGTCCCGAGGAAGCTGCCGTACCTCATGGGGCACGACACGCAGCCGTGAATCGCCAAGGATATATCATTTCGATATCGGTACTATGTCCAGTGACGAGGCAGCCATGAAACTCACCCTGACCCGCTTCATCGAAATCGAGGATGCCACCATCGGCACCTTGGCAGTCGACGGCGTGTTCCAGTGCTTCACGCTCGAGGATGTCGAGCGCCTGGAGAAAATCAAGGCGGTGACCGCCATCCCGACCGGCGACTACCAGGTGCAGCTCACCGAGAGCCCGCGCTTCTCCGACAAATACGAGGCGAAGGGGCTGGGCCGTCTGGTGCCGCTGCTGATCGGCGTGCCCCGCTACAAGGGCGTGCGCATCCACGTCGGCAACAAGGCGACGCATTCGGAAGGCTGCATCCTGGTCGGCAACTGGGACAAGACCGCGAAGAAGGCGGCGATCACCGGTTCGACCGCAGCCTACAAGAGCCTCCAGGCGCGGCTTTCGAAGGCGAAGGACGAGATCCGCATCAAGATCGTCAGCCAGACCGGCAAGTTCGAACAGAAGGTCTCGCATCCCAGCCCCTTCCTGTTCCGGGGCATGTTCGGCGGCACCAACATGTGCACCATGCAACCGGTCGAGCCGGGCTGGAGCCCCTTCGGCCGCTGACCCTGCCGGGCGGGGCATCTCCTCGCCCACGGCTCTTTCCGCCCGAGGCGGATCCGCTACCAGCGGCGGGCGGGGCCGCAATCCAGGTGGACGAAGCCGTCGCGGCGGTAGAGGCCGACGCCGCCGGTCTGCAGCTCGGCCGCCAGGCGCGCCATCTGCAGCGGATTGCGGTCGGCCAGCCGGACATCGGCCGCCATGCCCGACATGTGCAGCGACACGCGGGAGACGCGGCGGGAGCGCCGGGCACCCGCGGCGTTGGTCTCGGGCGCGCGATAGCCGCTGATCACGTCGAAATGGTCTTCGCTCTGCATATGCGTAGCGATCGTGTGCAGCACGTCAAAGAGGCGCGGATCCATCGGTGTGACCTCATCGCGCGAAGGATCACGGAAGACCTGGTTTAGCTTCGACAGCGCTTCCCGGTCATAGCGGCCATCGCGCCAGTAGACCCCAGCAAAGCTCTCGCCGGTCTGGACGCGGCGGATGCGGACGACGCGGGGTGCGCCGCTGGCGCCGGCCGGCGTGCGCGGCGCGCCGGCTGCGCCGGACGGATCGGGCGGCGGGGCATCGGTCGTGCCGGCGGTCTGCGGCGGCGCGACCGGTGCGCAGGCCATGGCGGAGAGGGTGAGAAGCCCGACGGCGCCGCGCAGCAGATTGCGCCGAAGGGGAGATGGCGCTGCATCCGGCTCGTCGGCGGCGCAGCAAGGGCAGTGATCCGTATGGAAGAGACGCGTCATTGTCACTCAGCGGCTGGCGTTGCGCGCGGCGACCCGCTGACGGGGATCGCCGGCTTCCATCGCGCGCATGTAGGACCGGTCAAGGCCGTAAATGTCCTGGCGCATGGAGACGCGGCCGTCCTGCACCACCGCGGTGGTGTAGAGAAGGGCCACCGGGATGGAACGCGCGATCGTGACCCCGGCGGTGGCGCGGCTGTCGAGTGCCCGTTGCACGCGGGCGCGATCCCAGCCCGCGGTGCCGGCGAGCGCGGCGTCGAGCATTTCCATGGGACGTTCGAGTCGGATGCAGCCGGAGGAGAAGGCGCGGTCCGGACGGCGGAACAGATGCCGGTCCGGCGTGTCATGCATGTAGATATCTTCGCCGTTCGGCATGATGAACTTGATGCGACCGAGCGCATTCGCATCGCCCGCGTCCTGACGAATGAAATAGGGGAAATTGGTCCGGGTGAAGCTGGACCAGTCGAGCGTCGTCGGATCGACTTCCGTGCGTTCGCCGCCCACGACCTGATAGAGGCGGAAGCCGCGCGCCTGCATGCCAGCGGGATCGCGGCGGAAGCGGGGAAGCAGGTCGTCGCGCGCGTTGCGCTCCGGCACGCCCCAGCTCGGGTTGAACTGGACCGCCGTCATGCGCACGCGCATCAACGGCGTGGCGCGGTCCGGCCGACCGACGACGACGTTCATCGCCAAGGTCTCGCGGTTGCCCTCCAGCAGCCGCAGGCGTTGATGCGGCAGATTGACCTCAATGCGGCGCTCGGTCTCCGAAGCGACGAGGCCGCGGCGCATGTCGAGATTGACGCGGAGCTGGTTGATCCGCGTCTCCGCCGGCTGGTTGAGCGCGGCGAGGGTGATGCGGCCGATGCGCCCATCCGCCTCGAAGCCTTCGCGCGCCTGCCAGCGCTTCACGGCGTCGACCAGGGGCTGGTCGTAGATCGCGCTGTCGGTGCTCGGCAGGTCGGCCAGCGCCGGATCCTCGAGTGCCAGGCGGCGCCGCAGGATCGGGATGCGGGCGGCATCGCTGCTGCCCGGCTCAATGGTGCCGGGACCATCCGTCGGGATGGCGGGGAAGGGGCCGCGGGCGGCGACGGCGCGCGCCTCGGCCAGCGCCGTGCGCAAGGCGGCGGCCTCCGGCGGCAGCAGGGCGACACGTTCCATGACGGCGGCGGGATCGGCGCCGGTGGCCAGCGCCTCCCGCCAGGGGGCGAGCGGATGGGCGGCAGCATCGCGGCGGATATCCGGGCGCCCGCCGACGAAGCGGCCGCGGCCCAGCAGCAGGTCGGTCAGCACCGCGTCCGTCGCGGCGGCCAGGGTGCTGCGCCAAGCGGCGTTGTCCGTGGCGGCCAGCGCGTCGTCCGGGATCGGGTACCAGGCAGGGTCGAAGCCATCGGTCCCAACGGCCCGCAGCCGAGCTGCGAGGGCCAGCAGCGCGGTATCGCGGGCGGCGAAGCCGCTCAGCGGCGGCGCCTGAGCCGGGGAAAGCGGCGCGGCCGCAGCAGAGCCGGGTGCTGCCAGGCTGGCAGGGACCGGGTTGGCCATGGCGGCGCCCAGAGGCACGGCCGCGGAAAGGGCGAGAATGAGAATAGGGCGCACGAGATCAGGTGATACCCGATCCATTTCGACAATGCCAAGTCTTGCAGTCGCAGCACGTCGGCACTGTCTTAACAGATAGTTAAGACAAGGTGCGACGAGCCAGCCCGGTCGGCCTCACTCCTCGTCGGAAGCACCGCGATTCTGCCTCTGCAGGGCAGCGAGCAGGCCGCGCGGCACGACCGTCGCGCCGGTGTTGCTGCCCGGCGTCACCGCAATTTCCGCGATCGCCGTCCGCAGCCGTTCTTCAAGCGCGATTTGGAAACCGAAATCCCGCGCGATCAGCGCGTCGGCCATCGCGCGCAAGGCAACGACAACCCCTGCCGCCACGGCGGCAAGGTCGGGTTCGGCCTCCATGACGCTCTCCGGGTAAGGGGTGTGTAGGTGATTGATGGAGAAGGAGCTGCTGATAGGCAATCGGAAAGCCGGACGCATTTGCGTTATTTCGTAGATTCGTCTTCAATTAAATCTCAATTGCTCGGCAGCCGGACGCTCCTCGCCCGGCCACATCAGACCCTAACCTTGCCGCCAGGCCGGAAAGGGATCGGCGAATTTCGTCCAGGCTTTCGGGCCGCCGCGCATCTCCGCATCGGTGAGCAGGCAGGCGTCGAGGTCGCGACGCAGCCCGGCCTCCTCCATGCCGACGCCGATCAGCACGATCTCCTGCCGACGGTCGCCATAGGGCTCGACCCAGTTCGCCTTCACGCCGGCGATCCAATCCGGGTCGTCCGGCCAGTGCGACGGGTCGGCGGCCGCCCACCAGAGCCCCGCCGCCTCATGGCGCCCGATGCTGCCGGCGAGTTGCCAGGATCCCGCCCAGGGCATGCGCGTCGCCAGCCAGAAGAAGCCCTTGGCGCGGATCACGCCGGGCAGGGAACCTTCGATGAAGCTCTTGAAACGTGCCGGATGCAGCGGCCGCCGCGCACGCCAGACGAAGCTCGTGATGCCGAACTCCTCGCTCTCCGGCAGGTGGCCGCCGGAAAGCGCCTGCGCCCAGCCTGCCGCCTGCTGGGCGCGCGCGAAGTCGAAGCGGCCGGTGCCCAGCACATGCGCGAGCGGCACCTGGCCATGCATGGTGGAGAGGATCTCGGCACCGGGGTTGAAGGTGGCGAGAATGCCGGCGAGGCGGCGCAGATCATCCTCGCCGACCAGGTCGGCCTTGTTCACCACGATGACATCGGCGAACTCGACCTGCTCGACGAGCAGGTCGACCAGCAGGCGATGATCGTCCTCGCCGAGGCTCTCACCGCGGGCGGCGATCGTCTCGGCGCTTTCGTAGTCGCGCAGGAAGGAAGCGGCGTCGACCACGGTGACCATGGTGTCCAGACGCGCGACATCGGCGAGCGAGAAGCCGTCCTCGGCGCGGAAATCGAAGGTGGCGGCGACCGGCATCGGCTCGCTGATGCCGGTGCTCTCGATCAGCAGCGCATCGAAGCGGCCTTCGCGCGCCAGCTTCGCGACTTCCTGCATCAGGTCCTCGCGCAGCGTGCAGCAGATGCAGCCGTTCGACATCTCGACCAGCTTCTCCTCGGTGCGGGAGAGGGTGCCGGTATTGCCGACCAGGGCGGCGTCGATGTTCACCTCGCTCATGTCGTTGACGATGACGGCGACGCGGCGGCCTTCGCGGTTGGCAAGGACGTGGTTCAGCAGTGTCGTCTTCCCGGCGCCGAGGAAGCCCGACAGCACGGTGACGGGCAGGCGGGTGGTCGCGCTCATTCCAGGGGGATCCTTCCGGGAGCATCGAGGCAGAGCAGCAGGCGAGGGCCAGCGCGGAAGCCGACCCGGGGCGAGCGATGGATGCAGCCGGCGCCCGCATTCCCCGGATGGCCCTCGCCCTTCAGGATGGCGACCGCGCCGCGCGGGATACGCATGACCGGGAGGGCAGGGTCATCGAGGCTGCGGGCGACCGGTGCGCCGCCGGCGAGCGGCAACCACTCGGTCCCGGCGCCGCGATAGGTGCAGAGCAGGCGCAGCCCGACGGCATCGGCGTGCCAGCGATGGCAGGCCCGGCCGGCGATGCCTTCGAGCCGGATGCGGACGTCGCCGCCGGTATCGGCGATGGCCGCGAAAGCGACAGCCAGCCGGCGGATGTCGAGCAGCAGGTCGAGCGGCGCCGGGCGCGGCAGGGCACCCGCCAGGGCATCGACGGCCTGGTCCGGCGCATCCTCGGCGGTGGCGGTGAAAGGGGCCTCCGCGGCCAAGGCCGCGAGCGCGCGGGAGAGCGCGTCCGGGATATCGCGATGCCAGATGGCAAGGTTGTTCTCCGGCCGCAGGATGCCGATCAACACATCCGGATCGGCCGAGGAGGCGGCGCCGCAGCGCCAGGTCGGGACCTCCGCGCCAGGCGAGACGGAAGCAGCGGGGAAGCTCTCGAGCAGCAGGCCGGACATCGGCAGGGGCCATAACGTTATAATATAACATATCCTGCGCAACATGACCCTGCAAGGGGCGGCAGTGCCGGCCCCCGCACCGCCCTCGGGCCCGGCGGCGCTGAAACATGGTCCGTTCGCCTGCGCTCACGAACCCATGCTTCAACCCATTGTTCGACCGCGTGATTCAGACTTTCCGGCTGGACTGGCCTCAAGCCATCACGCTCTCGTCGACGCGACGATGCCGGTCAGCGCAGGCAGCGCAGGAACAGCACCGAGCGGTCCGCGATCTCACCCACCTCGGCCGCGCTGCGCAGGGGATCGCGGCCTTCGCTGGGCGCGATCGTCACGTTCTGCTCGCGGAGAAAGGCAATTGCTTCAGCGCCTTTGACGGCAAAGTTCACGTTTTGCGGGATGTCCCCGGTGCGCTGCGCGATACGCTGGGCGTTGAGTTTCGATACCACGACGCCGACCACGAGGCCGGACATGTCGAGCAGCGGGCCGCCAGAATTGCCCGGTTGTACCGGTGCGCTGATCTGGATCTGGCGCGCGTCATCGCCGAGGCCGGCCAGCGCCGAGATATCGCCGGTGGTGAGGGTGGGGCCGGAGGATAGCAGGCCAGCCAGCGGGAAGCCGTAGGTCACCACCGTCTCGCCACGCCGCGGCGGCGGGCTGCCCCGGAAGGACAGCGCCGGGCCGACATCGCCATCCACCGCCAGGATCGCCAGGTCGCGGTTCCGGTCGCTGGCCAGGACCCGGGCAGTGATATCGCTGCCGTCCTGGCGGCGAGCCTGCATCTCCTGGCAGCGCTCGACGACATGGTGGTTGGTCATGATGCGGCCGGGCGCGACGACGAAGCCGGTCCCGGAGGAGACGGCACGGCGGCCCGGCGCCCCCGGGCCAGGACCGGGGCCGCTCCCCGGCGGCAGCGGCGGCGGCTTGGTCGTCGGCAGGCTGGCCTGGGCGCCCGGCCCCGGGGGGCGGCTGCCCTGCTGCTGCGGCGGGCGCGCGATCGAGGGCAGCGGCGGCGGCTTGGTCGTCGGCAGCGCCTGGACCTGAGGCTGGCCCTGCTGCGGCTTGACCTGCGCCTGGGCCGGGCTTTCGCCGAGCGTGACGGCGCAGGCGACAAGGGCCGCTAGGCCCTTGAGGAGCGGAGGCCGGGAGATTTCGATGCGCATGCACAAAGGCTGCCGCCGGGAAGGGGGTTCGGTCAACCGAGAAGACGGTTCCCAGGACGAAACGACACATCACGTCCATGCTGGCGCCGTCGCCGCCGCCTCGGGCACCCCCCTGGGTTGCAGCGGCGGGATTGCCATGCCAGGGGCAGGCGAATTTGTGCATTGCACCCCTGTGTAATGGCAGCGTCCCCGGCCCCGATCCGGTGTCTATAGCTGCACCGCATAATTCATGGGTATGCCTATGAGCAGCGCATCAGTGACTGCCGGCGCGGCCGGCGTCTCGCACGGACCGGCGCTGGACGGGTGGGTGGTCCTGGCCATGGCGGCCACCTGCGGGCTGGCCGTCGCCAATATCTACTACAACCAGCCGATGATGGCCGAGATGGCCGCGAGCTTCGGCCTGTCCTCCGGTGCGGCCGGCGCGGTGCCGACGGCCGCCCAGGCGGGCTATGCGATCGGCCTGCTGTTCCTCGCCCCACTCGGCGATCGGCTGGAGCGGCGCGGGCTCATGCTGCGCATGCTTGCAGCACTCGTCCTCGCCCTGGCCGCCGCCGCCGCTGCGCCGAGCTTTGCCGTGCTGATCGCCGCCTCCTTCCTCACCGGCGCGCTCGCCACCGTCGCCCAGCATGTGGTGCCGATGGCGGCGCATCTGGCGACGCCGGCGCGGCGGGGACGCGTGGTCGGCACCGTCATGGCCGGGCTGCTGATCGGCATCCTGGCGGCGCGCACCGTCTCCGGCGTCGTCGTGGAGCTGCTCGACTGGCGGGCCATGTTCTGGATCGCGGCCGGGCTGATGGCCGTGACCGCCGTCGTGGTCCGGTTGGTCTTCCCGAAGGCGGAAGCGACCTCGCGGCTGCCCTATCCGCAGCTCATGGCCTCGCTGCTGGACCTGTTCCGGCGCGAGCGGGTGCTGCGCGAGGCCGCCTTCGAACAGGCGATGCTGTTCGGCGCCTTCAGCATCTTCTGGTCGACGCTGACCCTGCACCTGGCGAGCCCCGCCTATCATCTGGGCCCGGCAGCGGCCGGGCTGTTCGGCCTGATCGGCATCGTCGGCGTGCTCGCGGCGCCCTTCTCGGGACGGCTCGCCGACCGCGGCGCCCCGCGGCGGATGGTCGGGCTTGGCATTCTGCTGGCGCTGGCATCGTTCGCCATCTTCGCGCTCTTCGGCGAATCCCTGGCCGGGCTGGTCGCGGGGGTCATCCTGCTCGACCTCGGCGTGCAGGGCGCCCAGATCTCCAACCAGACCCGCATCTTCGCGCTGCAGCCCGAGGCGCGGGCGCGGATCAACACGATCTACATGGTGACCGTCTTCGCCGGCGGCGCGCTCGGCTCGGCCGCCGGGACGGTGGCCTGGACGCTCGGCGGCTGGCCCGCGGTCACCGCCTGCGGGCTGATCTTCTGCGCGGTGTCATTGGCGATCTTCGGGCTGACCCGGCAGCGATAGGGCTCAGCCGCGCAGCAGCCCCTCCTGCCGGAAAGACAGGTGGCGCCCGCGGCCGATGATGATGTGGTCGTGCAGCACGATGCCGAGCGCCGTCGCCGCGTCCTGGATCCGCTTCGTCGTCTCGACATCCGCCCGCGATGGCGTCGGGTCGCCGGAGGGATGGTTGTGCACCAGGATGAGCGCGGTGGCGCCGAGTTCGAGCGCGCGCTTCACGATATCCCGCGGATAGGCCGGCGTGTGGTCGACGGTGCCGCGCGCCTGCGCCTCGTCGGCGATCAGGCGGTTGCGGATGTCGAGGAACAGCACGCGGAACTGCTCGACCGGCTCGCGTGCTAGGACGGCGGTGAGATAGGCGATCAGCCGTTCTCCGTTGTCGATCATCGGGCGGTCCAGCAGCTCGGCGCGGGCCAGCCGCAGCGCCGCGGCCTGCACGGTCTTGAGCGCCGCAGCGCCGGCGTCGCCGAGATCGGGCACCGTGCGCAACTCCGGCACCGACGCGCTGATCGCCGCGGCGAAACTGCCGAAGCGGGTCAGCAGCGCCCGCGCGATCGGCTTGGTGTCGCGGCGCGGCAGCGCGAGGAAGAGCAGCATCTCCAGCAATTCGTGGTCGAGCAGCGCCTCGGGCCCGGCATTGAGCAGCTTCGTGCGCATGCGGGCGCGATGGCCTTCCGGGCCGGGCGCCGGTTTGGCGTTCGGGCGCGCGCCGGGCGCGGGCTCGATCAGACCGGGAAGGGGCGCCTCTTCGAGGCCGGTCGGGCGGGGCATGGCATCCGGCAGGGGTGTGCGGACCATGGTCCCGTCATGCCCGGGGCGCCGTCAAGCACCCGGGGATGATCAGTTCCCGTAGGGCGGCTTGTGCAGGCCGGCGGGCGAGATGGTGAAAATCTCTACCCCGTCCTCGGTCACGCCCACCATGTGCTCGAACTGCGCCGAGAGGCTGCGGTCGCGGGTGACCGCGGTCCAGCCGTCGTCGAGGATCTTCACCTCGGGACGGCCGGCATTCACCATCGGCTCGACGGTGAAGAACATGCCAGGCTTCAGCACCGGGCCTTCGCCCGGGCGGCCGAAATGCAGCACGTTCGGCGGCGCATGGAACTCGCGCCCGATGCCGTGGCCGCAGAAATCGCGCACCACGGAGAAGCGGTGCTTCTCGACATAGGCCTGGATCGCGTGGCCGACATCGCCGAGCGTCGCACCCGGGCGGATGACCGCGATGCCGCGCATCATCGCGTCATAGGTCACGTCCATCAGCAGCCGCGCCTTGGTCGAGGCCTCGCCCGCCACATACATGCGGCTGGTATCGCCATGCCAGCCATCCAGGATGACGGTGACGTCGATGTTCACGATGTCACCCTCCACCAGCACCCGCTCGCCCGGGATGCCGTGGCAGACGACATGGTTGATCGAGGTGCAGGAGGATTTGGTGTAGCCGCGATAGCCGAGCGTCGCCGGCACCGCCCCATGGGCGAGCATGAAGTCGTGGCAGAGCCGGTCGATCGCCTCGGTGGTGATGCCGGGCCGGACATGGGGCGTGATCATGTCGAGCGTCTCGGCGGCCAGGCGGCCGGCGCGGCGCATGGCGGCGAAATCCTCGGGGCTGTGCAGCGGGATGCGGCGCGATTCGCGGCCCGACTGTTCCATGGCGCTAGTTTCCGGTCACAGGCATGTCGACGGAAAATGCGCGACGGGGGCGCCTGTTGCAAGCGCCGGCGCCCCGCGCCCTCAACGGAACAGCGCCGCGTAGCGGTCGCGGTAGGCATGGACCAGCACCACGCCACAGAGGACCATGACCGCGGCGATCGGGATGCCGCCGGGGTTCAGGACCAGGTGGAACAGCGCGATCACCGTCATGACAGGGGCGAGCAGCGCCAGCCCGAAGGCGGGCACGACGTTCAGCAGCAGGCTGAGCCCACCCAGCAGGTTCACGATTTTCAGCAGCGGCCAGAGGAAGCCCGAGGCTTGCAGCCCCTGCTCGAAGGCGAGGCCGGCCGGAGAAGTCGGCGGGTGGATCAGGTGCTCGCCGGTGGCGAAGAACCAGAAGCCGTCGGCCGCGCTGACCAGGAACAGCAGGCCGAGCAGGGTGCGCGGCAGGTGGACAAGGAGGACACGGGTCATAGGCAAGGCCTTCAGATTGAGATCGAAACAAGGCCCAGCATCCCTGCCGCTGCCTCGTCGTCAATGCCTAGGCCCGGCCTTCTCTCCCGTGCTGTGCTCTTCGGCACCCAGCGCATCGGCCAGGCGCGCCGTGGCGCTGCCTGGGCGCGCAGGCTGCGGCTGGTTCGCTGCCGGTGCCCAGCCGGTCATGACCAGCAGCCGCAGCGGGATCTCGGCCGGCAGCTTCGCCGCGGCCATCGGCAACAGGGCGCGGGGCGGGGTGCGCGGGTCGCGCGCCAGGACCGCATTCTGCTCCCCGGCGGCGCGCAGATCGGCGAAGAGCGCCAGGGGATTGCGGTAACGCAACGTGATCGTCTCGGCATCCGCGACCGGCAGCGCGAAGCCGGCCCGCTGCAACAGCCCCGCGCAGTCGCGAAGGTCGGGGAAGGGCGACACGCGGGGGGAGAGCCCGTCGCGCAGCGCCGTCTCCGCCTCCGCCAGCGCGTCGCGCAGCGGCTGCAGGGTGCCGAGGCCGGGCAGGGAGGCCAGGAAGAGGCCGTCCGGCGCCAGGGCCCGGCGGATCTGGATCAGCGCCCCTGGCAGGTCGTTCACCTGGTGCAGGGACAGCGATGCGACGACGAGGTCGAAGCTGGCCTCGGCGAAAGGCAGGAACTCCTCGTCGGCGGCAACCGGCAGGCCGCCGGCCCGCACTGCCATGGCGGGGGCGAGGTCGGCCGAGACCACGAAAGGCACGCCCCGCGCGGCCAGCAACGGCGCCACGACGCCCCGCCCGCCGATCTCCAGCGCCCGGGCGAAGCGCCGGGTGGTGTCGTCCAGCCGGTCCAGCAGGCGCTCGGCGCAATCGGCCAGGATCGGCGCGACCTCGCCCACCCGGCCGGCGGCACGGGCGCGGCGGCGTGCTATAAGGCGGCGGTCGAAGATCCGCATATTGTCCATGCCCGCGACATGCGCCCGCGGGTCGCGCCACGCAAGCCGCGGCACGCCAGGAAAGATCATGCTTCCGAGTGGTTTCGGAGGAGCAGGACCTCCTCTAGATTGCCACCTCGGGGAAACGAAGGAGCCTGCCATGAACGCATCCGATATCGCCGCCGCCCGCACGGCCGCCGTTGCCGCCACCATCGAGCGCATCCGCGCCATTGAGGCCGACCAGGGCGTCACCCGCGCCTCCCTCGATGCGATCAAGACCGAGATGCTGGCGCTGGCGGCCCAGGAACACCTGTTCCCGCTGGCCGAGTTCTCGCCGCCGCCGGCGGGTGAGAAGGGCTCCCGCCGCTATCTCCTGCAGGAGGACCCGAATAATCGTTTCGCGCTCTACATGAACGCGCTGAACCCGGGCAATTCGACCAAGCCGCACGACCACACCACCTGGGCGGTCGTCGTCGCGGTCGAAGGGCAGGAGCTGAACAAGGTCTACAAGCGCTTCGACGACGGCAGCGATCCGGATCGCTGCGACCTCCGTGTCGACCACGAGGTGATGGTGGAACAGGGCCGCGGCATCGCCCTGATGCCGGAGGACATCCACTCGATCCACACCACCGGCGATCGGCCGACGCGGCACCTGCACATGTACGGCCTGGCGCTGGAGAAGCTCGACAACCGTCGCGCCTTCGATGCCGAGACCGGCGAGGTGAAGCCCTACAACAAGAACTTCATGGCCCCGACCGCGGGCGGCCGCTGATGCGGAGGATCGCGCCCGCCGCCTTGAAGGCGGCGCTCAGGGACGGCGGGGAACTCGCGATCCTGGACGCGCGGGAGCCGGGCGAGTTCGGTGCCGCACATCTCTTCTGGGCGGTGCCGTGCCCGCTCTCGGTGAAGGAGGTCGCGGCGCGTGCGCTGCTGCCGCGCAAGGACACGCGCACCGTCTGCGTCGATGGCGGCGAAGGCCACGCGGACGCGCTGGCGGCCTATCTGACGGAGATCGGCTGCACCGATGTCGCGGTGCTGGATGGCGGCACGCCGGGCTGGAAGGCGGCAGGGTTCGAGGTGTTCTCGGGCGTCCACGTGCCTTCCAAGGCCTTCGGGGAATGGGTGGAGCACCACTACGCGACGCCCTCGATCGACCCGCCGGAGCTCGACGCCATGCTGCGCTCCGGCATTCCGATGGTGGTGCTCGACAGCCGGCCGATGGACGAGTTCCACAAGATGGCGATCCCGACCGGCATCAATGTGCCGGGGGCGGAACTCGCCTATCGCGTGCGCGACATCGCGCCCGATGCGGGCACCACGGTTGTGGTGAACTGCGCCGGCCGCACGCGTTCGATCCTCGGCGCCGAGAGCCTGCGGCAGGCCGGCATCCCGAACCGCGTCGTAGCACTCCGCAACGGCACCATGGGATGGGAGCTGGCGGGGTTCAAATCCGAGCACGGCCGCACTGAACGCTACGAGGACGTGATCCCGGAGAGCCTCGATGCCGCCCTCGCGGCCGCGAAGGCCTTCGCGGACCGGCATGGGGTGAAGGCCTGCACGCGGGCCGAGGCGATCGCCATGCAGGGCGATGCCGGACGCACGACCTACCTCCTCGATGTGCGCGATCCCTCGGAATACGCCTTCGGCCATCTGCTCGGCAGCCGCTCGGCGCCGGGCGGGCAACTCGTGCAGGCGACCGACCAGTGGGTCGCGGTGCGCGGCGCGCGGATCGTGCTGATCTGCGACACTGGCGTGCGCTCCCGCATGACCGGCGCTTGGCTGCGCCAGCTCGGCGGCTGGGAGGTCTTCGTCTGCGAGGACGCGCTGTCCGGCCGCGTCGAGGAAGGCTTCGGCCGACCGGAGGTGCCGGAGGCGGCAGCCCTGAAGCCCGCCTATGTCACGGCACCCGAACTGGCGGCGCAGCTTTCGGACGGGGCGGCGCAGGTGGTGCAGATCACCCGCTCCATCGCTTTCCGCGAAGCGCATCTGCCCGGCGCTGTCTGGGGTATCCGGGGGCGCCTGGCGGCGCTCGCATCGCAGCTTCCCGCCGACCGGCGGCTGATCGTGGCGGGCGATCAGGACTGGCAGGCGCGGCTGGCGGCGGAGGAGCTGCAGGCCGCCGCGAAGGCCCCGGTGCGGGTGCTGAAGGGCGGGCCCGCAGCCTGGAAGCAGGCGGGCTTTCCGCTTCGCGCCGATCGCCGGACGCCGCCCGACGAGGCCTGCGTGGACTGGTACCTGCGGCCCTATGACCGAAACTCCGGCCAGGAAGCGGCGATGCGCGAGTACCTGGCCTGGGAAATCGACCTGGTGCAGGCCGTCGAACGCGACGGCGACGCCCGCTTCGGGGCCTGGGGCTGAGCGAAGGTGGTCCTGTCCCGGAAGGGGCTTTGCCCCTCCCGGACCCATCCCACCAGGAGCCTGCAGGCCCAGGAGGCTCCGGCCTCCTTGCGGGTGAGGTCCGGAGAGGGCAACGCCCTCTCCGGGACAGTGCCCGCCTCGCCGGCCGCTGGCTGCTCGACGCCCTGCTGCCGCCGCGCTGCCTGACCTGCGAGGCGCCGGTGACCGCCCAGGGGACGTTCTGCGCCACCTGCTTCGGCGGGCTGAGCTTCATCACCGCCCCGCTTTGCCGTCGCTGCGGCGTGCCCTTCGCCCAGGCGACCGAAGCCGGGGCGGGCGGGCTCTGCCCGCGTTGCGTCGCGTCGCCGCCGGTCTTCGCCGTGGCGCGGGCGGCGCTCCGTTACGACGAAGGTGCCAAGCGGCTGATCCTGCCGCTGAAGCATGGCGGAAGGGTCGAGCTGGCCCTGCCGCTTGCCCGCCAGATGGCGCGCGCAGGAGCCGCGTTGCTGGCGCAGGCGGATGTGCTGGTGCCGGTGCCGCCGCACCGGCTGCGGCTGCTGGCCCGGCGCTACGACCAGGCGGCGCTGCTGGCGCGCCACCTCGCGCGGCTCTCGGGCCTGCCCTGGCTGCCGCGTGGCCTGCGCCGGGTGCGGCGCACCATGGCGCTCGCGGACCTGGGCGCCGCCGCACGGGCGCGGCTGGTGGAAGGGGCATTCGCCCTGACCCGGGGAGGGGCTGTCGCAGGCCGGCATGTGGTGCTGGTCGATGATGTCGTGACCTCCGGCGCCACCGCCGAGGCCTGCGCCCGGGTGCTGCTGGCGGGCGGCGCGGCTTCGGTCGCGGTGCTCGCCGCAGCACGCGTACCCGACCCGCGCGGGGCAGGGACTTGACCGGGCCTGCCGTTCATCCAGATTTCACGGTATGCCGACCATTGAAATCTACACTCAGGACTGGTGCCCCTACTGCGATCGCGCCAAGGCGTTGCTGGACCGCAAGGGTGTGCCCTACCGCGAGATCGCAGCGAATCCGGGTTCCGCCCTGCGCCAGGAGGCGCGGGAGCGGTCGGGGGGGCGCACCTCGGTGCCGCAGATCTTCATCGACGGTGCCCATATCGGGGGCAGCGACGACCTGGCGGCGCTCGATCGCGCCGGCAAGCTCGACCTGTTGCTGGCAGCATGATCCGTTACACCCTCCGCTGCACCGCCGCCGCCCATGGGACGGCGCCGCATGAATTCGACAGTTGGTTCAAGGACAGCGACGGCTTCGACAAGCTGACGGCGGCCGGAATGGTGCAATGCCCGGCCTGCGGCGGCAGCAAGATCGCGCGCGCCCTGATGGCGCCGGCGATCCCGAAGAAGGGCCGCCCGGCGCGCAACGCGAAGCCTGAGGCGCTGCCGCCCGCGCCGGTGCCGGAGGCGCCGCAGGCCGCGGCGGCCGGGCCGATGCCGCCCCAGGTGATGGCGCTGCTGCAGCGCATCCGCGCCGAGGTGGAGAAGTCCTGCGACTATGTCGGCCAGGACTTTGCCGAGGAGGCCCGCAAGATGAGCCGGGGCGAGAGCGAGCGCCGCGGCATCTACGGCGAGGCCAGCGAGAGCCAGGCCGAGGAGCTGCGCGAAGAGGGGATCGAGGTCGGCCGCATCCCCTGGGTGCCGCGTTCAGACGCCTGAGCCCCGCTCCGCCGCCAGGATGTAGTTCACCCCGAGGTCCCGGCTCTCGCGCCAGCGGCGGGTGAGGGGGTGCATGGTCATTCCGGCGATATCGGTCACCCGGAGCCCCTGGACGCGCAGCAGCGCACCGAGCTCGCCCGGGGAGATGAACATCCGCCAGTCATGGGTGCCGACCGGCAGCAGCCGCAGCAGGTATTCGGCGCCGAGCTTGGCCATGAGATAGGCGCGCGGGGTGCGGTTCAGGGTCGACAGGAACAGCATCCCGCCTGGCTTCAGCGCCCCGGCCAGCCCGGCCAGGAAAGCATCGCGGGCCTCCACATGCTCGATGACCTCGAGCGCCATGACGGCGTCGAAGCGGGCGTCCGGGGGCAGGTCCTCGGGACCGCCCTGGCGGTAGTCGATCGCGAGCCCCCCGGCCTCGGCATGGGCGCGGGCAATGGCGAGCGCCTCCGGGGCGGCATCCATGCCGGTCACCCCGGCGCCGCGCCGGGCCAGGGCTTCGGAGGCAAGGCCGGCACCGCATCCGATATCCAGCACGGAGACACCCTCCAGCGACCCACCGTGGCGGGCGGCCAGGCGCTCGGCGATCCAGCCGGTGCGCAACGGATTCATGGCATGCAAGGGTGCCATCGGGCCGTGCGGATCCCACCAGCGGGCCGCCAGGGCGTCGAATTTCGCCACCTCCTCCGCTCGCGCCGTCCCGCCTGCCACGCTCCAACCCTCCGAAACTCTGGTTGCGGGTTGCCCGCCCGCTGGGTATCTGTCCCGCCCCGCAGCGCCGCGCAACCGCCGGCGCTCCGTTTTCCTTGACCGACCGGGAAGCGCACCAGGCCCATGGCCCGCATCGTGATGAAGTTCGGCGGCACCTCCGTCGCCGATCTGGACCGTATCCGCAACGTCGCCGACCGCGTGAAGCGGGAGGTGGAGGCTGGGAACGAGGTCGCCGTCGTTGTCTCCGCCATGGCGGGGGTGACCAACCAGCTCGTCAAATGGTGCCAGGAGCTGTCGCCGCTGCATGACGCCCGGGAATACGACGCCGTGGTCGCGACGGGGGAGCAGGTGACGACCGGGCTGCTGGCGATCGCGCTGCAGACCATCGGCATCGATGCCCGGTCCTGGCAGGGCTGGCAGGTTCCGATCACCACCGACGGCGCGCATGGCAAGGCGCGGGTCGAGGCGATCGACGGCTCGCTTCTGATCGAGCGCATGGCCCAGGGCCAGGTGCCAGTGGTCGCCGGCTTCCAGGGGGTGGAACCCGCCCGCAACCGCATCACCACGCTCGGCCGCGGCGGCTCGGACCTCTCGGCGGTCGCGATCGCCGCCGCAGTGCAGGCCGATCGCTGCGACATCTATACGGACGTGGACGGGATCTACACGACCGATCCCCGGATCGTGCCGCGCGCCCGCAAGCTCGAGAAGATCTCCTACGAGGAGATGCTGGAACTGGCGTCGGTGGGTGCCAAGGTGTTGCAGACCCGCTCGGTCGAGCTCGCGATGAAGCAGCGGGTGCGCGTGCAGGTGCTGTCGAGCTTCGAGGACAAGCCAGGCTCCCTGGTGGTGGATGAGGACGAGATCGTGGAACAGCCAGTGGTCAGCGGCATCGCCTATTCCCGCGACGATGCGAAGGTGACGCTGCGGCGGGTGCCGGACCGGCCGGGGATCGCGGCCGCGGTGTTCGGCGCGCTGGCGGCGGCCAATGTCAATGTCGACATGATCGTGCAGAACATCGGCGCGGACGGCTCCACCGACATGACCTTCACGGTCGGCAAGGCGGATCTCGCCCGCGCCCGGGTCACCCTGGAGCGGGCCCAGGCCGATCTCGGGCATGAGGCGATCATCGCCGATCCGGACGTCGCCAAGATCAGCGTCGTCGGCATCGGCATGCGCAGCCATGCGGGCATCGCCAACACCATGTTCAAGGCGCTGGCCGAGAAGAACATCAATATCCAGGTCATCTCGACCAGCGAGATCAAGGTGAGCGTCCTGGTCGGCGTCGAATACACCGAGCTCGCGGTGCGGGCGCTGCACACCGCCTACGGCCTGGACGGGCCGGGCTGAATGGCCATGCACGGGCACGCCGCCATCACGCGGCTGATGGCGCGCGGCGCCGAGTTCCTCGGCGCCCGCTACGCGTTGCTGGGCGGCGCCATGAGCTGGGTGAGCGAGCGCCACCTGGTCGCGGCGCTATCCAATGCCGGCGCCTTCGGGGTGATCGCCTGCGGGGCGATGATGCCGCCGCGCCTCGCCGAGGAGATCACGGCGACCCAGGCGCTGACCGACCGGCCCTTCGGCGTGAACCTCATCACCATGCATCCGAACCTGATGGAGCTGGTGGAGGTCTGCCTCGAGGCCAAGGTCGGCCATATCGTCTTCGCCGGCGGCATCCCGCCCGGCCCCGCGATCCGGCGGGCGAAGGAGGGGGGCGCGAAGGTGATCTGCTTCGCGCCGGCGTTCGCGCTGGCCAAGAAGCTGGTGCGCTCCGGCGCCGATGCCCTGGTGATCGAGGGCAGCGAGGCCGGCGGGCATATCGGCCCGGTCAGCCTGAACGTGCTGGCGCAGGAGATTCTGCCGCATATCCGCGATGTCCCGGTCTTCGTCGCCGGCGGCATCGGGCGCGGCGAAGCCATCCTCTCCTACCTGGAGATGGGGGCGGCCGGCGCCCAGCTTGGCACCCGCTTCGTCTGCGCGACCGAAAGCATCGCGCACCCCAAGTTCAAGCAGGCCTTCATCCGGGCCGCCGCCCGTGACGCCCTGCCCACCGTCCAGATCGATGAGCGCTTTCCGGTCATACCGGTCCGCGCCCTGGTGAACCAGGGCACGCGGCGCTTCATGGAGCACCAGGCCAAGGTGCTGGCGCGCTTTACCTCCGGCGAGCTGGCGAAGGAGGAGGCGCAGCTCGACATCGAGCACTTCTGGGCTGGCGCGCTGCGGCGCGCGGTGATCGACGGCGACGTCGAGAACGGGTCCTTGATGGCCGGGCAGAGCGTCGGCATGGTGCTGCGCGAGGAACCCGTGGCGGCGATCATTGCCGAGCTGGTGGATCAGGCCGCGGCGGCCTACGAGAACCGGGGGCACCCAGCCGAAAGCGTGCCGGCCTGAAGCCCGATCGCCGAGAACGCCCGAATCCCGTGATCGGGCCAAGGCCGGCCATGATCGCTTCGACGTGGACCGGCCGTGGCCCAGGTGACCATATGATGAAGCCCTGTGGCGCGCCTTGCTCCGCTCGCGGCGCGGGTTTGATTCGCGCCTCGCGCCGGGCTAATTGAGGCCGGATGCCGAATGACATGAAGCGCATTGCCCGTCCGGACCTGACCGCGGCTGAAGCCTCCCGCCTCGGCGAGGAGTTGCGCGAGGCGCGGATGGCATTGGGCGTCTCGGTCGCCGACATGGCGCAGCAGATCCGCATCCGGCGCATCTACCTCCAGGCATTGGAGGAAGGCCGCCTGCAGGACCTCCCCGGGCAGGCCTATGTCGTGGGTTTCCTGCGCAACTACGCCAATGCCCTCGGGCTCGACACCGACGAGGTCCTGCGCCGCTTCCGCGAGGTCTCCGAACCCGGCGGTCCCAAGGCGAATCTGGTCTTCCCGGAGCCGGTGCCGAGCCGCGGCGTGCCCGCGGGCGCGGTGATGCTGGCGGGCGCCGTGCTGGCGGTCGGTGCCTATGTGTTCTGGTACAATTGGTCCGGCGGCGGCCCGCGCGTGGTCGACGGCGTTCCGCCCCTGCCGCCGCGGCTGGAGCAGGCAGCCGACGAGATCGCCCCACGCCCACCCGCCCAGGTTGCTGCGGTGGCCCCTCCCGCGGAAGCTCCGGCAGCACCTGCCACCCGCGGTCTGGCGCCCCCCGCCGCTCAGCCGGCAGCACCTTCGCCAACCCCGGGCGCGCCGCCGACGAGCGCTCCGCCCACGGCCGCAGCACCGCCAACCGCGCCCGCAGCCGGCCAGACGGCAGCCACGCCGCCGGCAGGCGATGGGTCCCGTATCACCCTGCGTGGCAGGAGCGAGGCCTGGATCCAGTTGCGCGACACCCGTGCCAACCGCGTCATCACCGACCGCGTGCTCCGCGCCGGCGAGACCATGGCGGTGCCGCTGCGGGAGGGGCTGATGCTGACCACCGGCCGCGCCGAGGGCATGGAGCTGCTGGTCGACGGCAACCCAGCGCCCGCGCTGCAGAACATCGTGGGGGTGCGCCGTGACATCCCGATGGATCCCGACCGTCTGATGGCCGGGCCGCTGCCGGCGCCCCCGCGTCCGGCGCAGCGTGAGCAGCGTGAACCCCAGGTCATTCGCGATCAGCCCTATCAGCCACAATAGCGCCAGGCGCCTTGGCGCCGGCGGCAACGCCGCCATATCCGGGGTGGCGTTCCACCACGCGTCCGAACGGCACGAGGCCAGCGTATGAGCTACCGTCCCTACCAGCAGATCATCCGCCGCAAGTCCCGCCAGATCATGGTGGGTCGGGTGCCGGTGGGCGGCGATGCGCCGATCACGGTGCAGACCATGACCAACACCCCGACCGAGGATGCGGCGGCCACCATCGCGCAGATCCGCCGCGCCGAGCTCGCCGGCGTCGACATCGTCCGCGTGAGCTGCCCGACCGAGGAGAGCACCGCCGCGCTGCACGAGATCGTGCGCGAGGTGAATGTGCCGATCGTGGCCGACATCCACTTCCACTACCGCCGCGCCATCGAGGCCGCCGAGGCGGGGGCTGCCTGCCTCCGCATCAACCCCGGCAACATCGGCTCCAAGGAGCGGGTGAAGGAGGTGGTGAAGGCGGCGCGCGACCATGGCTGCTCGATCCGCATCGGTGTCAATGCCGGCAGCCTGGAGAAGCACCTGCTGGAGAAGTACGGGGAGCCCAATCCGGAGGCGCTGGTGGAAAGCGCGCTCTGGCACGCCGACCACCTGCTGCAGAACGACTTCCACGAGTTCAAGATCAGCGTGAAGGCGAGCGATGTCTTCCTGGCGGTCGCCGCCTATCAGCAGCTCGCGGAGGCCTGCGACCATCCGCTGCACATCGGCATCACCGAAGCGGGCGGCAAGCGCACCGGTACGGTGAAGAGTGCGATCGGCCTCGGCAGCCTGCTCTGGGCGGGGGTCGGCGACACGCTGCGCGTCTCGCTCTCCGCCGAACCGGAGGAGGAGGTGCATGTCGGCTGGGAGATGCTGAAATCCCTCGGCATCCGGCATCGCGGCGTGAAGATCATCTCCTGCCCCTCCTGCGCTCGGCAGGGCTTCAACGTCATCGAGACGGTGGCGACCCTCGAGGATCGCCTGGCCCATATCGAGACACCGATCACGCTCTCCATCATCGGTTGCGTGGTGAACGGCCCGGGGGAGGCGCTGATGACCGACATCGGCCTGACCGGTGGCGGCGCCGGGCGGCACATGGTCTATGCGGCCGGCAAGACCGACCACACGGTCGATGGCGCCGCCATGGTCGAGCACATCGTGGGCCTGGTGGAGCGGAAGGCCCGGGAGATCGAAGCCGCCAAGGCCGCCGAGAAGATCGCGGCGGAGTAGGGGCGGGACGCCGTCCCAACCCGCCGCTTGCGTGCCGGCGCTCACGGGGATATCGCCCAGCGTCATGGCCATGTTCCAACCCGCCCGCGGCACCCACGACCTCATCGGCGAGGATTGCCGCCGACATCAGGCGGTGATCGATGCCGCGCGGCGGATCAGCGCCCTCTATGGCTTCGAGGAATGGGCGACGCCGATCTTCGAGGACACCAAGGTCTTCGCCCGCAGCCTCGGTGACACCTCCGACGTCGTCATGAAGGAGATGTATTCCTTCGAGGACCGGGGCGGGGAGAGCGTGACCCTGCGGCCGGAAGGCACGGCCGGCGTCTGCCGGGCCCTGGTCTCCAACGGACTCGTCCAGGGTGGGCTGCCGCGCAAGGTCTTCTACGCCGGGCCGATGTTCCGCTACGAGCGGCCGCAGAAGGGCCGCTACCGCCAGTTCCACCAGATCGGGCTGGAGATCCTGGGCGCCCCCGAGCCGCTGGCCGATGCCGAGGCGATCGCCTGCGGCTGGCACATCCAGAAGGAGCTCGGCATCGACGCCGGCACCACGCTCGAGGTGAACACGCTGGGGGATGCGCCATCCCGCGACGCCTACCGTGCCGCGCTGGTCGCGCATTTCTCGGCACACAAGACGGCGCTCTCCGAGGACAGCCAGCTCCGGCTGGAGAAGAACCCGCTCCGCATCCTCGATTCCAAGCATCTGCAAGACAAGCCACTGGTCGCCGCGGCGCCCACCATCTTCGATCATCTGACGGCCGAGGCGCGCGCCTTCTTCGAGGCGGTGCTGCGCCATCTCGATGCCTTCGGGGTGCCGCACACGGTGAACCCCGGGATTGTCCGCGGCCTCGACTACTATTCCCACACCGCCTTCGAGTTCGTGACCCAGCGGCTCGGCACTCAGGGCACGGTGATGGCCGGCGGGCGCTATAACGGGCTGGTCGAGGAGATGGGCGGGCCGCCGACCCCCTCGGTCGGCTGGGCCGCGGGCGTCGAGCGCCTGGGGCTGCTGCTGGAAGCGAATGGCCGCACGCCGGGGCCGCCGCGGCCGGTCGCGGTGATTCCGGTCGGCGACGCCGCGGAAGGCCCAGCACTCGACCTGCTGCAGGCGCTGCGGCGGGCCGGCATCGCGGCCGAGATCGCCTATCGGGGCAACCTCAAGCGCCGCATGGAGCGCGCCAACCGCATCGGCGCGCGCGCGGCGGTGATCCTTGGCGAGGAGGAGATGGCGGCGGGCCGCGCCCAGATCCGCGACCTCGACGCCGGCACCCAGGAGAGCGTCGCGATCGATGAGGTCGCGGCGCGGCTCGCATGAGCCTTTCGGACAAACTGGACCGCGTGCTGGTGCGGGCGGAGGAACTGCGGCACCTGCTGGCGACGGCGGATGGCGCGGGCTTCGGCGCGCTGTCGCGCGAGCTCTCCGAGATCGAGCCTCTGGTCGAGAAGGTGGGCGCGCTGCGCGAGGCCGAGCGCGCGCGCGCCGAGGCCGAGGCGATGTTGGCCGATCCGGAGATGCGGGGGCTCGCCGAGGATGAGTTGGCGCAGCTCAAGGAGAGCGTGCCGGCGCTGGAGCGCGAGATCCGCGTCGCCCTGCTGCCGAAGGACGAGGCGGACGAGCGCAGCGCCATCCTGGAGATCCGGCCGGCTGCCGGCGGCGACGAGGCGGCGCTCTTCGCGGCCGAGCTGTTCCGCGCCTATCAGCGCTATGCCGAAGGCCGCGGCTGGCGCTTCGAGGTGCTGGACTATGACGAGAGCGACCTCGGCGGCGTGAAGGGCGCGACCGCGGAGATCGTGGGCCGGGGTGTCTTCGCCAAGCTGAAGTTCGAGAGCGGCGTGCACCGCGTGCAGCGGGTGCCGGCGACGGAGACCCAGGGCCGCATCCACACCTCGACCGTCACCGTCGCCGTGCTGCCGGAGGCGGAGGAAGTAGATGTCCAGATCGACGACAAGGACCTCCGCATCGACACCTATCGCGCCAGCGGCGCCGGCGGGCAGCATGTGAATAAGACCGATTCCGCGGTGCGCATCACCCATCTGCCGAGCGGCACGGTGGTCGCGATGCAGGAAGAGAAGTCGCAGCACAAGAACCGCGCCAAGGCGATGAAGCTGCTGCGCGCGAAGCTCTATGAGGCGGAGCGGGCGCGGCTGCACGGCGTGCGCTCGGCGGACCGGAAATCGCAGGTCGGGACCGGCGATCGCTCCGAGCGCATCCGCACCTACAATTTTCCGCAGGGCCGGGTCACCGACCACCGCATCGGGCTGACCTTGCACAAGATCGACCGCGTGATGCTCGGCGAATTCGAAGACATCATCGATGCGCTGCTGGCGGAGGACGAGGCGGCGAGACTTGCTGCCGAAGGGCTGTGACCGCGTCCGATGACCGCAGGGCCGAAGGGCCCGAAGGTCTGAATCGGCCGCGCCTTGGGGATGCTCTCTGCGCCGACCCCGCGGGGACTGTCGGCTTCTTCCTCTGCCGCGCCGGCCAGCATCTGCGGGCCGCCGCCATCGAGGGGCCGCGCGCCGAGGCCCGGCTGCTGCTGGGGCAGGCCATGGGCGTGGCGCCCGATGCCTTGCTCCGGGACATCCGCGCCGCGGTGCCGCCGGAGGCCGCCGCCCGCTTCACCGACCTGCTGAAGCGCCGCCTGGACGGGGAGCCGATGGCGCATCTGCTGGGGCATCGGGGGTTCTGGACCCTCGACCTGGCGGTCTCGCCGGCGACCCTGATCCCGCGCCCCGACTCGGAGACGCTGATCGAGGCGGCCCTGGACGCCTTCCCGGACCGCCAAGCGTCGCTTCGGGTGCTGGATCTCGGCACCGGCACCGGGGCGCTGCTGCTTGCCGTGCTGGCCGAATACCCCCGCGGATTCGGGATTGGCGTGGATCTGGTGCCGGAAGCCGCGGCGCTGGCGCGGGCGAATGCGGCCCGGAACCGGCTGGCCGACCGGGCCGCCTTCCTCGCCGGCGACTGGGCGGCCGCGATTCGCGGCCGCTTCGACCTGGTGCTGTCCAACCCGCCTTACATCGAAAGCGGCGCCATTCCGGCGCTGATGCCCGAGGTCGCCCGGTTCGAGCCGGCTTCGGCGCTGGATGGCGGCCCGGACGGGCTCGATGCCTATCGGCGGCTGGCGGCGGTGCTGCCGGAATTGTTGATGCCCTCGGGCTGGGCGATCCTGGAGCTCGGGGCGGGGCAGGAGGATGCGGTCGCGGCCCTGGCCCACGCGGCAGGGCTTGAACCTGGGCCGGCGCGGGCCGATCTTGGTGGCATTGCACGGGCCCTTGCCCTGCAGGCACCCCCCTGAAAAAAGCATTTGGCCTGGCGCCGCCCTGCGGCTAGCTTCCGGGCACGGCCCCGGGGGGCGCGAGGCGCCCCCGTGGAGCATCCGGACATAGCGGCGGACCCGATGATCGGGATTGCCGGGGACGGATCGCCGGACGAAGCAACGGTGCAGGCAAGAGACCAGCAACCAACGGTGCCGGAAGACCGGCCCGTGTCCTTGTAACGGCTGCCTTCCTGACGCGTCCGGCATGCATGCCGGCGAGCAGGCGGCAGCATGAGCGAGACGGCGAACGCAACAGCAATGAACATGAAACGCATGCGTGGCCGCGGCGGGCAGCAGCACCGTCACGGAGGCGGTGGTGGCAATTTCCGGCATGCCGGCGGTGGTGGCGGGGGCGGCAACGGCAATCAGCCGATGAACCGCAACCACGTCTTCGACAGCAGCGGTCCGGATATGCGCCTGCGCGGCACCGCGCAGCAGTTGTTCGAGAAGTACCTCCAGCTCGGGCGCGATGCCACGGGCGGCGGCGACCGGGTGATGGCCGAAAGCTATTTCCAGCACGCCGAGCACTACTTCCGCATCCTGAACGCCATGAACCAGGCGCAACAGCAGCCGCCGCAGCAGCCCCAGGGGCGCCGCTATCAGAACCAGCCCGACGGCGGCGACCAGCCGGAAGGCGGCGAGCAGCCGGAGATGAACGGCCACGCCAACGGCCATGCCGCCGATGCTGAAGACGACGCCGAGACGGCCACGGGCGAGTCGCGCGAGCCGGTCTGAGTTAAATCTGCCCTCGGACGCGTCGTGCCGAAGGCACGCCTCCGGCGTGACGCCGGACTACCGGCGGCGCCCATTCGGGCGCTCGGCACGCGGGAAGTACGCGTGCCGTTTGTATCCCCGGCTTATGGGGGGGAGGGCTACGCCTCCCCCTCTGACGTTCAGCCGAGCCTCGAGAGCGCCGCCTCCAGATCCGCGATCAGGTCCCTGATGTCCTCGAGCCCGATATGGAAGCGGGCGGTCGGGCCGCCGAGATCCGGGCTGGTCGCGTTGCGGGTGATGAAGCCCGTGGTCGGCAGCGCCAGGCTCTCATAGCCGCCCCAGCTCGCACCGATCCCGAACAGCTTGAGGCTGTCGATCGCGGCGAAGAGCTGCTCGATCGTGTAGCGCGGCTGGAACACCACGCCGAAGAGCGAGCAGGCGCCGCTGAAGTCGCGCTTCCAGAGCGCGTGCTGCGGATGGCTCGGCAGCGCCGGGTGCAGGACCCGCAGCACCTCCGGCCGCCCCTCGAACCAGCGCGCGACCTCGAGCCCTGCCTGCTCCTGGTGCTTGAGGCGGACATTCATGGTGCGCAGCCCGCGCATCGCCAGCCAGACGTCATCCGGCGAGGCATACTGCCCGAGCTGGGAGGAAGCGCTGCGCAGCCGCTGCCAGTCGGCGTCGTTGTTGACCGTGGCGCTGCCGAGCAGCAGGTCGGAATGGCCGCCCACATACTTGGTCAACGCCTGGATCGAGACATCGACACCCTTGGTGAAGGGCTGGAAGTGATGGATGCCCCAGGTGTTGTCCATCAGCACCTTGGCGCCGCGCGCATGCGCAACCTCGGCCAGCGCCGGCACGTCCTGCACCTCGAAGGTGTGGCTGCCGGGGCTTTCCAGGTAGAGGACCTTGGTGTTCGGGCGCATCAGAGCCGCGAGGCTGGCCGCGCCGATCAGCGGGTCATAGAAGGTGGTCTCGATGCCGAAGCCGGTCATCAGCCCCTCGGCGACGGCGCGCGCCGGGCCATAGGCGCTGTCCGGCATCAGGCAATGCTCGCCCGCCTTCAGGAAGGCGAGCAGCGGCACCGCGACGGCGGCGAGGCCGGTGCCGTAGATCATGGCGCGCGTGCCGCCCTCGATTTCGGCGATCATGTCCTCGAAGGCGTAATGCGTCGGCCCGCCCTGGGTGCCATAGGTCATGAACTGCTCGAAGCGGCGGGCACCGGCGTCGCGCCGCGCCTCGCAGCTCGGGTAGAGGACCGTCGAGCCGCGATGGACCGGCGGATTCACGAAGCCATGGATGCGGGTACCGGCACGGCCGCCATGCGAGAGGCGGGTCGCGAAATGCTGGCCCTTGTGGTCGTCGTCGCTCATCGTCCGGTCACCTTCGGGGTTTCGGCGCGCAGCGCCCATTCAGTCCAACTGCCGTCATAGACGGCGGGCTCGGGCAGGCCCGCGACCACCGCGCCGAGCGCGAGGGCGGAGGCGGTGACGCCGCTGCCGCAGCTCATCACCAGCGGGCGGGCGCCATCGGCGCCGGCGGCCTGATAGAGGCCGCGCAGGGTCTCGGGCGGCAGCAGGCGGCCGTCGGGGCCCATGATCTCGGTGACCGGCAGGTTGCCGGCGCCCGGCATATGGCCGTTGGGCAGGCCGGCGCGCGGCTCCGGCGCGGTGCCTTCGAAGCGGCCGCGGGCGCGGGCATCGATGACCTGGGCGCTGCCATCGGCGACGATGCGCTTCATGTCGCCGATGCCCTTCAGGCGCTCGGCCCGGAAATCGGGGGTGAAGCTCGCGGGCGTCGCCGGCGCCGGCACGCCGGATTCGAGCGGCAGGCCGGCAGCCCGCCAAGCGGGCAGGCCGCCATCCAGCACCTGCACCTTCTCATGGCCGAAGAGGCGGAACATCCACCAGCCGCGCGGGGCGCGGGTGGTGCCGGTCTGGTCGTAGAAGACGACATGGCTGTCGTTGGCGACGCCCATGGCGCCCACCAGCTTCGCGAAGCGGAAGGCGGTCGGCACCATGTGCGGCAGGTCGGTATCCTGGTCCGCGACTTCGTTGATGTTGAAGTAGCGGGCGCCGGGGATATGGGCGCGGGCGAATTCCTCGGCGCCGTTCTTGTTCTCGTTCGGCAGGTAGTAGGTGGCGTCGAAGACCACGACGCGACCGAGCGCCGCCTGCAGTTCCGCGGCGGTGATCAGCGGGGACATGACTATTCCTCCAGGACGATATGGATGCGGCGGTTCTGCCGGCCCTTGCTTTCCAGCTTGGTGACCGCGACGCGGCCGATCTCGGCCGTGTTGCGCACATGGGTGCCGCCGCAGGGCTGCAGGTCGACCGGCGCATCTTCCGGTCCGATGCGCACCAGGCGGATGCGCCCGGCGCCGCGCGGCGGTTGCACCGAGAGGGTGCGCACCATCTGCGGATTGGCGTCGAGCTCGGCCTCGGTGATCCAGCGCTCGCCGGTCGGGTGCGCCGCCGCGACCAGGGCGTTCAGCTGCTCGGTGAACCACTCCTTCGGCGGCGGCTCGGGCAGGTCGAAATCGAGGCGTGACTTCTCCGCGCCGATCTGGTTCCCGGTCGCGTAGATGCCGGGCAGGATGCTGCAGAGCAGATGCAATGTCGTGTGCATGCGCATGTGCCTGTGGCGGCGCTCCCAGTCGAGCGCGATCGTGACCTCGGCGCCTTCCGGCGGCGGCGCGGCATCGGCTGGCAGGAGATGCAGCACGGTGTCCTCCGGCCCCTTCCGCGCATCGGCGATGGCGAGGCTGCCGCCTTCCCAGCTCAGGGTGCCGGCATCGCCCGGCTGGCCGCCGGAATTGGCATAGAAGACGGTACGATCGAGCAGGATGCCGGCTTCGGTGACGGCGACGACGCGGGCGGTGCAGTCCTTCGCATAGGCATCCTCGCGGAACAGCATCTCGGTCGGCATCTCATACCCATTCGCGCTTGAGCCGCGCGCGATGGCGCGCGAGCCAGTGGAGACAGAGCGCCGCGGTCGCGTTCTCGATGCGGTTGTCGTCCAGCATCGCGAGCGCTTCCTCGGCCGGCAGGATCAGCAGGCGGATATCCTCATGCTCGGTGGCGAGCCCGGCGAGGGTCGCGGCATCATCCGGCAACGCGCAGCGCGCGGCGAAGAGGGTGATCACCTCATCGCAGCCGCCCTGGGCCAGGATATAGCGCCCGATGCGCTCGAGGCCGGTCGCGACGAGCGCCGTCTCCTCGGTGAGTTCGCGATGCGCCGCGGCCTCCGGATCCTCGTCGGGCTCCAGCAGGCCGGCGGCGACCTCGGTGACGATCGGATGCAGCCCGGCCGCATGCGCGGGCAGCCGGAACTGCTCGATCAGCGCGACGCGGTCGCGCACGGCGTCATAGGGCAGCATGGCGACGGCGGAGCCGCGGCGCCACAGCTCCCAGGTCAGCTCGCCGCCCTTGCCGCCGTCGAAGCGGCGCTTGCGGAAGCGGATGCGCTGCAGCGGGAAGCGGCCGTTCCACACCGTCTCCTCGCTCAGGATGTCGAGGCCCGGAAAAGGCGGGATGGGAGGGGCTTTGTCTCTGGCGCTCATGAGCCGGCGACCCTAGCTTCGCCTCCCTGGAACGTCCATGTCCGACAACCCCACCGAGAATCGCAGCGCCCGACGGCGCGCCATCCTGATGATCCTCGGCGCCGCGGGCACCTTCGGGATGGCGGCGGCCATGGTGAAGGCGCTGCAGGGCGGGATCCCGCTCGCCGAGGTCGTGCTGTGCCGCAACCTCTTCGCGATTCCGGCGCTGCTGCCGCTGCTGTTGCGCAATGGCTGGCGCGCGCTGCGCACGCAATACCCCTGGGGGCATGTGTCCCGCATCGCCTTCGGGCTGGGGGGAATGTTCGGCTCCTTCTACGGCTATGTGCACCTGCCGCTGGCGACGGTGACCGCGCTCAACTTCACCATGCCGCTGTTCCTGACCCTGCTCTCCGTGCCGCTGCTGGGCGAGCGGGTCGGACCGCGGCGGCTGGCCGCGGTGACGGTTGGCTTCGGCGGCGTGCTGCTGATGGTCGAGCCCTGGGACGGTCGAGCAGGGGATGCGCTCCATGCAACCCTCGCCGTGCTGGGGGCGGCCCTGGCCTGGGCTCTGGCGATGATCTCGATCCGCAAGCTCGGCGAGAAGGGCGAGTCCGGGATCTCCATCGTGCTCTGGTTCGCGATCGGCAGCGCGCTGGTGTCGGGGGTGCTGGCGCTGCCGGTCTGGGTGTGGCCGACACCCTTCCAATGGACGATGCTGATCGGCACCGGCCTCGTCTCTGCGCTTGCCCAGGTGCTGATGACCGAAGCCTATCGGCGCGGCGAGCCGACCCTGATCGCGCCCTTCGAATATTCAGGCATCCTCTGGACCACCCTGCTCGGCGCCCTGGCCTGGGGCGAGTTGCCGGATGGCTGGGATTTCGCGGGCATGGCCGTGCTGGTGGCGGCGGGGCTCTATATCTGGCACCGGGAAGTGACGCTCGGCCTCAGGCGTTGAATCGCTTGGAACGCAGGCGGTTCCGTCCCATGTTCTTTGCTGGATCGCCCGGCCGCCACTCGTGCCTCTGGTCTGTTCCGCTGCCGCCGCGCATCCGCCCGGTTTCGGCAACGCACCCCGCGAAAAGGGGGCGAGGGAGAGGAACGATGGCTGAGATTTGGATGGAGCACCGGCATGCCTCGGCCGCGGAGCCCGCGATCCGGCGCATCGGCCCAAGCGATCTCGCGGGGGCTCTGGCGGATGGCTGGCGGGATTTCCTGGCGACGCCGACACAGCTCGTCTTCCTGGCGCTGATCTACCCGATCGTCGGCGTCCTCGCCGCGCGCGCCGCCTGGGGCGGGTCGCTGATGCCGCTATTCTTCCCGCTGGTCTCCGGCTTCGCACTGGTCGGCCCGGTCGCCGCCCTCGGCATCTACGAGCTGAGCCGGCGGCGGGAGCGGGGGATGCCGGTCTCGGCGCTGGATGCGCTGGACGTGCGGTATTCACCGGCCTTGCCCTCGATCCTGACCCTGGGCGTCGTGCTGCTGGTGATCTTCGTCGTCTGGATCGCGGCGGCGCGGGAGGTCCTGCTGGCGACGCTCGGCGCCGGCCCGCTCGGCTCACCACTGGAGTTCTGGCACCGTGTGACCGGCACCGAGGAGGGCTGGCGCCTGATCCTGCTCGGCAACGGCGTGGGCTTCCTCTTCGCGGCGCTGGTCCTCAGCATCACGGTGGTCAGCTTCCCGATGCTGCTCGACCGCCTGGTCGGGATCGATGTCGCGGTGCGCACCTCGCTGCGGGCGGTGGCGGCGAACCCGCTGCCGATGGCGCTTTGGGGGCTGATCGTGGCGGTGCTGCTCGCGGCGGGCTGCGCGCTGCTCTTCGCGGGCCTCGCCGTCGTGATCCCCGTGCTGGGACACGCCACCTGGCACCTCTATCGGCGGGTGGTGGTGTGAGGTCTTAGAGGGCGGCCTCACCCCGGGCCTGGCGTGCCAGCAGCCCGGTGCCGTGGCAGCCCCAGTAGATTCGGTGGCGCTGGATCAGCCCATGCTCCAGCTCCATGAATTCGGCGATGTCGAGCTGCTCGCCGTCCGGCGTCGCCCGTGGATATTCCCAGACCAGCAGGCGCTCGCCATCGGTCGTCCAGGTATCGGTCCGATACCAGTGCGTCAGGCCCCGCGTCAGGCGCCTGGCGGCTTCGGTCAGGAAGCGGTGGATCTCGCCTCGGCCACGCAGCACGCCGCCGGCCACGTCGTCCAGCACCACGGGCACCAGTGGGCTCTCCAGCACCGCATCCTCCGCATAGAGGGCGAGATAGCCCGCGGCATCGCCGGTTCGCGCACATTCATGCCATGCGCGATGGATGCGCCGGCAGTCGTCATGGAAGCTCGTCGCGCCTCGGTCCTGCATATCACCCTCTTCTCCGCAACGCAGGGCGCGACCGCCCTGCAGTGGGAGCCGTAGGAGGTTTTCTGCCGCCGATGCTTCGCCGAATCTCCAACTGTTCAGGCATGATCCGCGTCAGAAGCGCTTGGCGAACCAGAACCGCGTCGCACCGGGCGGCATGTCGGCCATGCGCGCGAATTCCGTGTAGCCATGCTTCACGTAGAAGCCCGGCGCCTGGAAGCTGTAGGTCCAGAGATGCACGCCAAGAAGGCCGCGCTCCCGCGCCAGGGCCTCGGCAGCATCGAGCAGCCGGCGGCCGAGCCCGGTGCCGCGCGCCGCCTCGGCCACCCAGAGCCAGTCGAGATAGAGCCAGCCGGCGCTGAGGTCACAGCGCGCACCGCCGGTCACGGCGCCCGCGGCGTCACGGGAGATGATCCAGCGGGCTTCTTTGCCAAGCGGTTGGCCGTAGGCCGCGTCGTTGTAGGCACCAAGCCCGTTCGAGACCGCCGCGCAATCGGCTTCCGCCGGGCTCTCGGTGATCTCCAGATCGGGCGTCACAGCGGCTTGCGGAACCAGATGCGCGCATGCCCGGCCGGCATGTCGTCGAGGCGGCCGAACTCCACATAGCCGTTCCGCTGCCAGAAGCCCGGCGCCTGGAAGCTGAAGGTGTCGGTGTAGACGTTCCTGCAGCCGCGGCCGCGGGCAATGGCCTCGGCCCGGTTCAGCAACGCCTCGCCCAGGCGCTTGCCGCGCTGCTCGGGGGCCAGCCAGAGCCAGTCGATGAACAGCCAGCCCCAGAAGGTGAGGCCGAGCAAGCCGCCGAGGGTGTGGCCCTCCTCGTCCTGCACCAGCAGCGTCACGGGTTCGCGGTCGTAGTCGCCGCCCATCTCCTGATTGTAGTTGTGCAGCCCGCGCTGGATGGCGCCGACCGCCTCGAATTCCGGCTGCGCGTCCTCGACGATGCGGATGCCGGGCAGGGCTTCCTCGCTCATCCCGGGAACCGCCCCCAGGCGGCGATGGCGATGGTCGCGAGGCCGAGCACCAGGTTGATCGCCACCAGCTTGCGGATCGCGTCCATCGCAGCAGCCGCCGCCGGACGGTCCCCGCCAGCGAGCGCCCGGCGCATGCGCTTCCAGGGGCCGAGGGTGATCGCCAGATAGATCGCCGCCATGACGATCCCGGTCAGGTTCATCAGGTGCACATGCCAGCCGGCGCCCGCGAAGCCGCCATACCAGCCGAACAGGATCGCCCAGCCGGAGAGCAGCACGATCGGCATGGCGTGCCAGACGATCAGGAAGAAGCGGCGGAACACCTGCTCCATCAGCGCCAGCCGCTGCGGGCCTTCGAGCACGGCATGCGCGGCCGGGCGCAGCGCCAGCAGGGCGAAGGCCATGCCGCCTACCCAGAGAACCGCGCCCAGCAGATGTGCGGCATAGATCAGCTTGCCCATTCAGGTCCTCGACAAAGCAGCCACGGCCTCGGCCAGCGCCCGGATCTCGGCGGCGGCGAGGCCCTTGGGCGCAGCCTCGGTCACCCCGAGGCCACGGCCGAGCGCATCGCCGAAGGCGCTGCGGTTGCCGAGGCTCTGTTCCATCACCGGCAGCTTCCGTGCCGTGAGCTCCGCCATCACCGCCTCGCGCAGCTTGCCCGAGGCGGGCAGGCGGTTGAGCACGAGGCGATAGGGCCGCCGCTCGGCGACCGCAAGCCCAAGCGTGCCATCCATCGCCCAGAGATCGGCGCGCGAGGGCTGCAGCGGCACCAGCACGAGATCGGCCGCGCGGATCGCGAGCTTGGCATCGGCCTCATTGTGCGGCGGCGTGTCCAGGATGACGAAGCCCGGCGTGCGGCGCAGCCGCTCAACGACGCCGGTGAGACGCCAGCCGGAGGGCGATTCGAAGGCCATCGGCGCGGCGCGGGCGCCCTGCTTCGCGCGTTCCCGGTGCCAATGGGTCAGGGTCTGCTGCGGGTCGGTGTCGATCAGCGCGACCTTGCCACCATCGCCGGCGAGCGCCGCGGCGAGGTTGGCGGCCAGCGTCGACTTCCCGGCGCCGCCCTTGCGCTGCGCCACCGCGAGGATGAAGGCCATGCGCCTCTCCGTCGATTCGACGAGAGGCTAGCAGCCATGGCGCGAAGCGGCGAAACTTCCCCGCGATGATGAGGCTCGCGCTCCTGACTCCCACCGAGATGGGCGCCGCCGATGCGGCCGCGATCGCGCGCGGTGTTGCCGGGATCACATTGATGGAAGCGGCGGGGCGCGCCGTGGCGCGCGCCGCGATGCGACGCTTCCGGCCGGCACCGACCCTGGTGCTGGCGGGACCGGGCAACAATGGTGGCGACGGTTATGTCGCGGCGCGGCTCCTGGAACAGGCGGGCTGGGATGTGGCGGTGGCGCCCCTCGGCGTGCCGCCTGCGGGCAGCGATGCGGCGGTGGCGGCGGCGCGCTGGCGCGGGCCGCGCGTGCCCTTCGACCCCGCGCGCGCCGCGCGGGCCGGGCTGGTGATCGACGCGGTCTTCGGCGCCGGCCTCGTGCGCGACGTCGATGGCGTGGCGGCCGCGGTGTTGCATGCCGTGCGGGCGCCGCTGCTGGCAGTCGACGTGCCCTCCGGCATCGACGGCGCGACCGGCCAGGTACGCGGCTTCGCGCCGCAGGCGGCGCTGACCGTGACCTTCTTCCGCCGCAAGCCCGGGCATTTGCTGCTGCCGGGGCGGAGCCTCTGCGGGGAGGTGATCTGCGCCGATATCGGCCTGCCGGCGGCGGTGCTGGACGCGATCGCACCGCGCTGCTTCGCCAATGCGCCGGGGCTCTGGCACCTGCCGGCGGCGCGGGTGGAGGACCACAAATACCGGCGCGGGCACGTGACGGTGGCGGCCGGTGCCACGATGACCGGGGCGGCCCGGCTCGCGGCGGGGGCGGCACGGCGGGCCGGGGCGGGGCTCGTCAGCCTGATGGCGCCCGATGCGGCGACGGCGGCGATCCTGCGCGGCGGCGAGCCGGGCGCGATGGTGACGGAGGAAGCGGCGGCCACGCTGCTGGCGGATGCGCGGCGCTCGGTCTGGGTGGTCGGGCCGGGCCTCGCCCCGGATGCCGCGACCCAGGCGCTGGGGCGCAGCGTGATCGCGGCCGGCCGGGTGTTGGTCGCGGATGCGGCGCTGCTCACCGCCTGTGTCGGCGCGCCGGAGGCGCTCGTGGGGGCCACGGTCCTCACGCCCCATGCCCGGGAATTCGCCTACATGTTCGGGGACCCCCTGGATCGATTGGCCGCGTGCCGCGCCGCGGCGGCGCGGATCGGGGGCGTGGTGCTGCTGAAAGGGGCCGATACCGTCATCGCCGCGCCGGATGGCCGCGCCGCGATCAACGAGAACGCACCACCGAGCCTCGCGACCGGCGGCAGCGGCGATGTGCTGGCCGGCACCATCGCGGCGCTGATCGCGCGCGGGATGGCGCCCTTCGAGGCCGCCTGCGCCGGCGCCTGGGCGCAGGGGGAGGCGGCACGGCGGATCGGGCCCGGCCTGATTCCGGAGGACGTCATCGCCGCACTTCCCGCCGCACTTCAGGCGGCAGGGATCGTTCAGCAAAAGGTTGATTGACGCGGCCCGGCTTCGCCTGGCCATAACGGCTCGCCCAAGCCGTTCATGGTTTGGACATCGACGCTGGGCCATGATGGCGGCAGCCGCAATCCAAGGGACGTATCGCGTTGCCCGCCGCCGTCATACCGATCTCCGAGGCCGAACGCCTGCGGGTGCTGCGCTCCTACGAGGTCCTGGACACCGCCAGCGAAGCCGCTTTCGACGAGCTGACCCGGCTGGCGGCCCAGATCACCGGCAGCCCGATCGCGCTGGTCTCCCTCCTCGACGCGGACCGCCAATGGTTCAAGGCGCAGGTCGGCATGGAGGTCGGGCAGACCGGCCGCGACCTCGCCTTCTGCGCGCACGCGATCCTGCGGCCCCAGGAGATGCTGGTGGTGCCGGATGCCCAGCTCGACCCGCGCTTCCTGGATAATCCGCTGGTCACGGGCGCGCCGCATATCCGCTTCTATGCCGGGGCGCCGCTGGTCAGCCCGGAAGGCCACGCGCTCGGCACCCTCTGCGTCATCGACCGGGCGCCGCGGGACATCACGCCCGCGCAGCGGGAGGCGCTCGGCACCCTGGCGCGCGCGGTGATGACGGCGCTGGAGCTGCGGCGCCGGATCCAGGCGATCCACGACCTGGCCATGACCGACGCCCTGACCGGGCTCGCCAGCCGCGCCGCCTTCCTCGACGCCCTCGACAAGGCGATCGCCCGTATGTGCCGCGACCGGCAGCCGCTGACGCTGCTCTACGCGGATCTCGACGGCTTCAAGGCGATCAATGACCGGCACGGCCATCAGGCCGGCGACGCGGTGCTGCGGGGCGTCGCCTCCATCCTGAACGAGGAGGTCCGCCGGGAGGATGTCGTCGGGCGGCTGGGCGGGGACGAATTCGCCGTGCTGCTCGCCGCGTCCGATGCCGAGGAGGCGCAGCGGATCGGCGAGCGCCTCTGCGCCGCGATCCGGGACGGGCTCGGGGCATGCGGCTGGCCGGTCACGGCTTCGATCGGCAGCACCGTCTTCCTCTCGCCTCCCGAGACTGTCTCCGATGCGATCCGGGTCGCCGACAACCGGATGTACGAGGCGAAGCGCGCGGGCAAGGACCGCGTGATCCTGGGCACCTACCTCTCGGGTCCCTGAACCGCCGCGGCTGACCGGTACGATGTTGTGCGCGGGCAGGGGGGCGTCCAACCTGCCGGCATGACCGATGCGCTCGCCGCCCTCCGGGATTTGCCGCGCCTGCTTCTGGCCCATCTCCCGACGCCGATGGAGGCGGCACCCAGGCTCGGCGCATTGCTGGGCCTGGCGTCCCTCCGGGTGAAGCGGGATGACTGCACCGGCCTCGGGCTCGGGGGCAATAAGATCCGCAAGCTGGAATTCGACCTGGCCGCGGCGCAGGCAGCGGGCGCCGATTGCGTGGTCTGCGGCGGCGTCGTGCAGTCGAACACCGCGCGCCAGGTGGCCGCCGCCTGCGCGAAGCTCGGCATTGCATGCCATCTCGGCATCATGCGCGGCCGCCTGAGCGCGACCGAGCCGGGCTATGAGGAAACCGGCAACATCCTGCTGGACCGCCTCTATGGCGCGGTCATCCACAACATCCCCTGGGACGAGGACCGGAACGCCCGGCTGCACGGCATCGCCGACGACCTGCGGGCCGAGGGCCGCCGCGTCTACCTGGTGCCCTATGGCGCCTCCGACGCGCTGGGCGCCATGGGCTACGTGGTGGCGGCCGAGGAAATCATCCGCGACTGCCCCGAGGTCGCCTGGATCGTCCATGGCAGCGGCAGCGCGGGCACGCAGGCGGGGTTGCTGGCCGGCCTGCTGGCGCTCGGCCATCCGGCACGGGTGATCGGCGTCGATGTGGACGCGCAGCCCGCGCGCGTCAGGGCCGATGTCTGCCGCGTCGGCCGGGAGGCGGCGGCGCTGCTCGGCGTCGCGGGGCGCTGGGAGGATGACCGGGTGGAGGTCGCCGCGGGCTGGAGTGGGCCGGCCTATGGCGTCGCGGATGCCACGACCGAGGAGGCGATCCGCCTCGCCGCGCGCTGCGAGGGCCTGGCCCTCGATCCGGTCTATGCCGGCAAGGGCATGGCCGGGCTGATCGGCCTGGCGCGGCAGGGCCGCTTCCGGGACGGCGGCACCGTCGTCTGGATCCACACCGGCGGCAGCCCGGGCATCTTCGCCTATCCGGAGACGATGGCGCGGCTGTCGCGGTGACGTTCAATGGCCGGGCTGTCTTTCGAAGCTAGTTCAGGAACGGATTGCGGGCGCGTGGGTTCGGGGCAGCGGGGCCGAAATGGCGGGTGAGGTAATCGACGATCACCCGCCGCGGCTCGCCGTCCAGCGGCGCCATGCCGTGCTTTTCGGTCATCCAGTCCATCAGCCCCTCCCATTGCGTCCGGGACAGTCGGGAGCGGCGGATGACTGCCGTGTTGTGACAGGCGGTGCAGCCGTAGAAGGTCTCTTCGCGGCCTTCGCCGGGCGGCAGGACATCCTCGGTTTCCGGCTCGCTGTCCTGGGCGCGGGCCAGGGGCGCGGCCCCGAGGATCGCCAGCGCGCCGAGCAATGGCAGCAACCTCATCCGACCAGGATCGCGGCGCGGCTGATCGCGTTGGCGCCATAGCCCTGCGGGTTCCAGTTCGCAGGCAGGTGCGGCTGCATGCGGCCCTTGTCGTCGGTGGCGCGGTACCAGACCTCGAAATAGCCATCCGAAGGCAGCGCCGCCTTGCCGGTCCAGCGCTGCCAGGCATGGCGATTGGCCGGTGCCGCGACCTGCATCGGCCGCCAGGTGGCGCCGAAATCGAGCGAGACATCCACTGCCCTGACCGTGTCGTCGCCGGCCCAGGCGGCGCCGCGCAGATCGATCTCCCGTGTCCCGGCCGGCAGCCGTGCGCCGTGGGCGAGGCTGGTCAGCACGGAGCGCACCGGCATCGACTGCATGTCGGCGAAGTCGCGCCCGTTGTTCTCGCTGCCCGGCACGATCGGGCGCACGGGCACGCGGTAGGAGGTGCCGCCCATCCCGGCGCCGTCATGCGGCGTCGACCGCACGAGGATGCGGGTCAGCCATTTCTGGCTGAGGCTGCCGGGCCAACCCGGCACCAGCAGCCGCGCCGGCGCGCCATGGATGTTCGGGATCGGCTGGCCGTTCAGGCGAAGGGCGATCAGCGTGTCCTCCTCCATCGCCTTCGCGATCGGCATGCCGCGGCTGATCGCGGCGCGGTTCGGATCGCCCGAGAGATGCGGGTCGGCACCGAAATGCCCGGTATGGCTGGCCCCGGGCTTCAGCCCGGCAGCCGTGAGCACGTCCCGCAGCCGGACGCCGGTCCAGGCAGCGTTGGAGATGGCGCCATTGCCCCATTGGTTGCCGCGGGTCTGCGGCTGGAACTGGCCCCGGCCATTGCCGCCGCATTCCATCTGCAACTGTAGTGTGACGGGTGGGAAGCGCTGCTCCAACTCGCCGAGCGTGATCTCGAGCGGCGTGTTCACCTCGCCATCGATCCGGATCTTCCAGCTTCGCGGATCACCCGCGAAGGCCTCCGGAACCTGGCCGTTGTTGCGGATGAACAGCTTGTCGACCGGGGTGACGGCGTCATCGAGCATGGTCTCCGGCGTTTCCGCGACCAGCGGCCGCTCACCGAGGATGACCAGCGCCGCCTTGCCGTCCATGCGCAGCGTCGCCGGCGCGCCCTGCGCCAGCGCGGCGGGCAGGTAGCCGACCGGCATGTGCCGCGAAAAGGGAATGCCGGCGCCGAGCGCCGCCCCGAGGGCGGCAAGGGAGGCACCCTTCAGCGCGCCCCGGCGGCCGAAGGCGAGGGCGTCGGCGCGCTCCGCATCCTCGGCATAAAGCTCCCTCAGGCTGCGTTCCTGTGGCACCGTCATTCCCTCCATGGCCTGTTTGGAGAAGATTTTAGCCTCCGCCAGCACCGCCCGTCACGCGGCAAGGTGACAGGCTTCAGGGATGCATCTCACGCAGGGTTACGCTAGATTTCACATCTGTCGTGTTGGAGCCGTCGATGTCTGATCTCGCTATCCAGCCTGGCCTTTTCGACCGGGCACTGCGTCGGGTGACCACCCTATGGCGCGACATGGCGGCAAGCGTATCGGGCGGCGCCGGGGAGGGCTTCGCCGAGCAGCTCCGCACCTGCCTCGAAGCCCGCGGCGGCGAGGTCTCGGCCCGCAACCGGGCGGCGAAGCTCGCGGAAGCCTATTTGGCGGCCGATCATTCCGGCCGGGACGAATTCCTGCGGGCGCTGGCCAACCTCGATTCCGATGCCGCGGCGGTGACCCGCGCCATGGCCCGCGTCACCGCCGCGACCAACACCGCCGAGCGTGCCGCCGCCAAGGCGAAGCTGCGCCGCGTGCTGGAGCCGCCGCGCCTCAAGCTGCTGACCCAGTTCACCACCATCCCCGACGGGATGAAGTTCCTGGTCGACCTGCGCGCCGAGCTGATGCGGCGCATGGATGGCGACGCGATGCTGACCGCGCTGGACGGCGACCTGCGCGGCCAGCTCGCCGCCTGGTTCGATGTCGGCTTCCTGGAGCTCCGGCGGATCGATTGGCACAGTCCGGCGGCGCTGCTCGAGAAACTGGTCGGCTATGAGGCGGTGCACCGCATCCGCACCTGGCGCGACCTGAAGAACCGGCTCGATTCCGACCGCCGATGCTATGCCTTCTTCCATCCGCGCATGCCGGAGGAGCCGCTGATCTTCGTCGAGGTCGCGCTGGTGAAGGGCATGGCGCAAAGCGTGCAGGCGCTGCTCGACGAGAAGGCGCCGGTGCTGAACCCGCGCGAAGCCGACACGGCGATCTTCTATTCGATCAACAACTGCCAGCGCGGCCTCGATGGAATCTCCTTCGGCAACTTCCTGATCAAGCGCGTGGTGTCGCTGCTGTCGGACGAGTTCCGCAACCTGAAGTGCTTCGCGACGCTCTCCCCGATCCCGGGTTTCCGCCGCTGGCTCGACCAGCAGATGGCCGCGGGCGAGATGGGGCTGGTGACCGAGGAGGAGGCGAAGCTGCTGGCCGCCGCCTGCCCGATGCCGGCGGCGATCGCTGCCCCGGACGCGGCACCGGCGGAGCTGCGCGCCGAGGCACCGCTGGAGGTGCTGCGCCGGGTGCTGGCGCGCCGCTTCTGGCTGCGCGACGAGGCGCTGGCCAAGGCTCTGGAGCCGATCCTGATCCGGCTGACCGCACGCTACCTGGCGTTCGAGGAAGCGAAGGGCCGGACCGGGCGGGCGCGCGATCCGGTGGCGCATTTCCACCTCTCGAACGGTGCCCGCATTGAGCGCATCAACTGGCGCGGCGACGTCAGCGAGAAGGGGCTGCAGGAGAGCTGCGGGCTGATGGTGAACTACCTTTACGACCCCGCCCGCATCGAGGAATACCACGAGGGCTACGTCGGCGAGGGCAAGCGCCCGGTAGCGAGCGCGGTCAGGAAGCTGGCCAAGGGCTGAGCGCCCGAACGGGTGTCGTGCGATAGCACGCCTCCGGCGTGACGCCCCGCGGCCGCAGGCCGCCGCCTGTCTCTGCGGGGCGAGCCGCGCCGGCGCTGAGGCCGCTGATACATTGCGCCCCTGGCCGACCTTCCGCATCCTGCGCGGATGCCGATCAGCCTCTCCATCCTCGACCAATCGACCATCGCCTCCGGCCGCGGGGCCGGCGACGCGGTTGCCGAAACCCTGGCACTCGCGCGCCGGGCGGATGACTGGGGCTATGCGCGGTACTGGCTGGCGGAGCACCATAACAGCCAGTCCCACGCCGGCAGCGCGCCGGAAATCCTGATCGCCGCCATCGCCGCGACGACGCGGCGCATCCGCGTCGGTTCCGCCGGGATCATGCTGCCGCATTATTCCGCGCTGAAGGTCGCCGAGCAGTTCCGCGCGCTGGAAGCGATCGCACCCGGCCGCATAGACCTCGGCGTCGGGCGGGCGCCGGGCTCGGACGGACGCACGGCCGTCGCACTCAACCCGCTGGCGGCGCGCCAGGTGGAGGACCGCTTCCCCGCCCAGGTCCAGGAGCTGCTGGGCTGGACCGGGGAGGGGCTGCCGGTCGACCATCCCTTCGCGATGATCCGGGCCAACCCGGAGGTGCCGACGCGCCCGGAGGTCTGGATCCTCGGCAGCAGCGACTACGGGGCGCAGCTCGCCGGCTATTTCGGCCTGCCCTATTGCTTCGCGCATTTCATCACCGACGGCGCCGGCTGCGCCGAGGCGATGGAGGCCTATCGCCGGAGCTTCAAAGCCGAGGCCGGGCGGCTGCCGGCACCGCAGGGCGCGATCGCGGTCTTCGCGCTGACGGCGCCGACCGAAACCGAGGCCTGGCGCCTCTATCGATCGCGCGAGATCTGGCGGCTGCATCGCGACCGTGGCCGCTACCCACCGCTGCCGAGCGTGGAGGAGGCGGAGGCCTATCCGTTGAGCGAGGCGGAGCGGGCGCATCTCGAGCGCGGCCGGGGCCGCGCCATCGTCGGCACGCCGGAGCAGGTGCTGGCGCGGCTCACGGCACTGGCGGCGGAAATGGGCGTGGGCGAGGTGGCGGTGCTCAGCCCTTGCCACGACCCGGAGGCGCGGGCGCGGAGCTATGCGCTGCTGGCGGAGGCCGCGGGGCTCGGGGCGGGAAGATGATGCCGCGGCGGCTGCGTCTCGCCCCCACGTCTGATAGGCTTTCCCTGCCGGCGACAGCGCCGGCGGGGAGAAGAGAAGAATGTTGGGCCAAGGGGTCTTCGTCAGCCGTGCGGAAGCGCTTCCAGTGGAGGTCGCCGTGCACATCACCGAGGACGATGCTGGCATTCTGGTCGGTGTCGTGGTGCCGCCGGACGGCCGTCGCGGCCTGCCGATCACCGGCGAGCTGCCGGCCGGCCCGGGCCTGACGTCCCGCCCGGCGGCGCTCGCGATCAATGACGGCATCCGGAAGGCGCAGGCGCTGCAGACGCCGCTCGTGATCATCGATCCCTACGGGGTCTGGGATCCGGCCTGGGGCGAGTTGCGGCCGCATTGAGCGGTATCCGCTCCGGGTTCCGCTATCCCTTGCGCAGGTTGGTCAGCACCGGCAGCCCGTCCATCATCCCGGTCAGGGTCTTCCGATAGGCGACCGGCTGGGTGAACTGCCCGAGCACGACGAAGGGCGCTTCCTCCCCGCAAAGGAGCTGGATGTCGCGGCAGATCGCCTGCTGCACCGTGAGCGTCGGCGCCTCGAGCCAGCGCGCCCGCAGGGCTTCCAGGGCCGGGATGTTCGGCCAGCCGGGGCCCGCGGAAGCGCCGCCGGCCCGCAGCGCGTTATAGGTCGCCGGCACCGCCAGGTCGGAGCCCGAGGTGTAGACGCAGTAGCAGCTCCAGCCGCCCTCATCGACCGAACGGCGATTGGTGATGCGGTTGTTGACCGTGCCCCAGTCGGTCGCGACGAAGTCGATGTTCATGCCCAATTGCCGCATGACCTGCGCCGTCACTTCGCAGACAGCGTTGATGCGCGGCACGTCGGCGCCGGCCAGCATGACGATGCGCTCCCCGCCATAGCCGGCGGCGTCCAGTTCGCGCCGGAGCGCAGCGAGGTCTGGCCGCGCGCCCGCCGGCGGCAACCCCGCATCGCTCGCCATCGGCGTGCCCGGCGCGAAGATCCCGACGCGCTCGCGCCAGAGCGAGGCATCGTTGCCGGCGACCGCCGTCATGCAATCGGCCTGGCTGACCGCGCGCATCACCACACGTCGCACCGCTGCCTTGTCGAAGGGCGGATGCAGGTGGTTGAAGCGCAGATTGCCGACCATGCCGGTGGTGTCCTTCACCTCGATCGCGATCTCGCGGGAACGGCGCAGCAGCGGCAGCAGGTCGATCAGCGGCTGCTCCACCCAGTCGACGGCGCCGGATTGCAGCGCGGCGACCGCGGTCGCGGGATCGGGGATGACGTTGAACTCGACGCGGTCGACATGCGCGATGCGCGGGCCGGCGGTCTGGCTGGAGACGCCGTCCGGCCGCGGCACATAGCCCTGATGCCGGGCATAGACCACGCGGGCGCCGGCGACGCGCTCCTCCGCCAGGAAACGGAAGGGGCCGCTGCCGATCACCTCCGGCACCTGGGTGAAGGGATCGGTCAGCGCCAGGCGCTCTGGCATGATCACAGGCACCAGGGAGCTCGGGCGGCCGAGCGCGTCGGGCAGCAGCGGGAAGGGGCGCTTCAGGCGGAAGGTGATGGTGCGGTCATCGGTCGCCGAGAGTTCGTCGGTCGCGGCAGCGAGCAATTGCCCGAAGGTATCGCGCCGTGCCCAGCGCCTGATCGAGGCGACGCAGTCGCGGGCGAGGACCGGCATGCCGTCATGGAAGCGCAGCCCCTCGCGGAGCGTCAGCCGCCAGAGCCTGCCGTCATCCTCCACGGCATGGCCGGCGACCATCTGCGGATGGACGGAGAAATCCGCGGCGGTGCCATAGAGCGTGTCGAAGACCGCGAGCGCATGGGTGCGCGTCGCATAGGCGGTGGTCCAGATCGGATCGACGACCGCGACATCGGCATAGGGCACGAAACGCAGCACGCGCTGGTCCTGGGCCCTGGCGATACGGGGCGCGGCGAATGGCGCGGCGGCCAGGCTGGCCGCGGCGGCGTGAAGGAATTGGCGGCGCTGCATGACGGTGCTCCCTGCTGGGCGGTGGCACCGTGCGGCTGGCTTCCCAGCCGCATGCCAAGCAAACGCCACGCCACGAGGCACCAAGACGCGGCGGTGGGAGCTTCAGCCGGGAACCTCCCGCGCGCGCGAGCTCAGATCCAGCCAATCGAGCTCTTCCTCGACCGCGCGGTAGGCGGCATCGCCAATCTTGCCGCTGCGCCGAAGATCGGCGATCGCATGGCGGGAGGCCGGCACGCTCTGCCGCCGCAGCTTGTTGTCCATCGAGTTGCGCGGGTCGTGTCCGCTCCTGGCCTTGCTCAAGGCCTCCTGATATTCCATCCGCAGGCGCTGCGCGGCGTCCGTGTCGTCGCCCTCCAACGCCGCCATGGCCGCCTTGAGCGCGACCCCGCGCGCCAGCCCGATTTCCGCTTCGACGGTGTCGTCCTTGGGCAATCGGAGGAGGGCGAGGAGCGGGCGCAGCGTCAACCCCTGCAACAGCAGGGTTCCCAGCACGACGACGAAGGCGGTGAGCTGGATGAAGTCGCGCTGGGGAAACTCCGCCGGCAGCGCCATCGCGGCGGCGAGGGAAACGATGCCACGCATCCCCGACCATCCCACGACAAGCCCGGTCTTCGCCGTCATCGCCGCGGTCGGTGCCGAATGATCGCCGCCCGGCACGCGGCGCCAGCGCCAAAAGCCATAGCTCATCACCCAGACGAGGCGGACGAGGATGACGACCGCGAGGATCACCAGCGCCGCCAGGCAGAATTCCAGCCGCTGCGCCCCCTCCAGCGTTTCGAGGATCGGTCCGATCTGAAGACCGATCAGGGTGAAGGCCAGGACGTTCAGCACAAAGGTCGCGGATTCCCAGATCGCGAAGGAAGGGATCCTGACCCGGGCCGGCACTGCCAAAGCCGGGCGCTGCGCCAATGTGAGACCGAAGACGACGATGGTGACCACGCCGGAGAGGCCGAGACGCTCCGCGAGGAGCCACACGCCAAATGTGCCCACGAACTGGAGAATGACCGCGCTGGGCACGTCGCTGATGCGCTCGTTCAGCCGTGCCACCGGCCAGGCCAGAGCCCATCCGGCCAGGATGCTGCCGAACACCACGACGACGAAGGTTGGCAGCGCGCTCGCCGCGCTGAAGCCACCCGCGACGACGGCGCCGACGGCGAGCTTGTAGATGAGCAGCGCAGAGGCATCGTTCAGCAGGCTTTCTCCCTCCAGCACCATGCGGATGCGGTGTGGCGGAGTGACGTGGCGCATGATCGCCAGCGCGGCGACCGCATCCGGCGGCGCCAGCAGCGCGCCGAGCGCGATCGCGGCGGCCCATGGCATGTCGGGAAGGAGCAGTCGGGCGGCGCAGGCGACGGCCACCGTCGTCAGCCCGACCGCGACCAGGACGAGCGACAGGATGGGGCGCCAGTTGCGCCGAAGGTCACGCAGGGAGGCATCATAGGCCGCATCCAGCAGCACCGGCGCCACGAAGAGGGCGAGGATGAGCTCTGGCGGCAGATCGAGCCGGGGCAGGCCAGGCAGGAACGCGATCAGGGCACCGCCCAGCGCCAGAAGCGTGGGGTAAGGGATGCGCAAGCGCCTGGCGAGCATCGACAGGACCGTCGCGCTCAGCAGCAATCCCAGGATCGTCTCGAACAGGAGCATGAGCGGACAAACCCTCACGGCGGGGCGGGGTCTCCGCCGGCCATTCGCATCGGCGCCGTTCCGATGACCTTATCGTTCCACCACGAAGTCGCCCAGCCTGGCGACGGGTCGCGGGCGACGACCTTTCAGGTCCGGCATACTGGGGCTGGGATCGAGGATGAGAAGCATGAGCGTGGATCCGGATGTGGTGATCGTCGGCGCCGGGGCGGCGGGCGTCGCCGCCGCGCGGCGCCTGGCGGAGAGCGGGCTGTCGGCCCTGCTGCTGGAAGCCGGGCAGCGGGTCGGTGGCCGCGCGTGGACCTGCGATGTGGCCGGGCTGCCGCTCGATCTCGGCTGCGGCTGGCTGCATTCCGCCGACCGCAATCCCTGGACGGGCATCGCCGAAGCCTCGGGCTTCGCGATTGATCGCCGGCCCCCGGCCTGGCGCCAGCAGTATCGCGATCTCGGCTTCTCGCGCGCGGAACAGGTTGCGGCCGCTGGCGCCTTCGCCGCATGGAGCGAGCGGCTGGCGATGGCACCGCCAGCCAGCGACGTCGCGGCCGACGCGCTGGAAGCAGGCGGCGAATGGAATGCCTATCTGCAGGCCATGAGCGGCTTCATCAGCGGCGCCGGGCTCGAACGCATCTCGGCCGCCGACTACCTCGCCTATGATGCCGCCTCGACCGAATGCAATTGGCGCGTCACGGCCGGGTATGGCCGGCTCATTGCCGCGAGCCTGCCACCGAAGGTACCGCTGCGGCTCGCCACGCCAGTCGAGGCCATCGCGCTCGATCGGGCCGGCGTCAGCATCGCGACGCCCGCCGGCACCATCGCCGCGCGCGGCGCGATCCTGACCGTCTCGACGGCCGTGCTCGCCGGCGGCGCCATCAGGCTGCCGGCCGCGCTCGATGCATGGCGCCACGCCGCTTCCTGCCTGCCGCTCGGGCACGACGAGAAGCTCTTCCTCGAGATCCTCGGCGACAGCCCCTTCGCGCCCGAGACACAGGTGCTCGGCGATCCCCGCGACGCCAGGACCGGCGCCCATTATATCCGCCCGCTCGGGCGCCCGGTCATCGAGTGCTTCATCGGCGGGGAGGGTGCCCGGATGCTGGAGGAAGAAGGCCCGGCCGCCGGCTTCGCCCGCGCGATCGATCAGCTCGCGGCGTTGTTCGGATCGGAGGTGCGGCGCTGCCTTCGCCCGCTGGTGGCCTCGCACTGGAGCAGGATGGACCATGTGGGCGGCGCCTACAGCCACGCGCTGCCGGGGCGCGCGGCGGCAAGGGGCGATCTCGCGCGCCCCTTCGAGGATCGGCTGTTCTTCGCCGGCGAAGCGACGCACCGCGACGACTTCTCCACCGCGCATGGCGCCTATCAGAGCGGCATCCGGGCCGCCGAGGAAGCGATCGCGGCGCTGGCGCCGCGCCGGGCGGAGTAGCCGCGATCACCCCACCGCCGGCAGTCGGTCCAGCAGCTTGTCGAGCGTGATCGGATAATCGCGCACGCGCAGGCCGGTGGCGTTGTGGATCGCATTGGCGACCGCCGCGCCGATGCCGCAGATGCCGAGCTCGGCGACGCCCTTGGCCTTCATCGGCGAAGTGGTCGGATCGGCCTCGTCGAGGAAGATCACCTCCTGGTGCGGGATATCGGCATGGACCGGCACCTCGTAGCCGGCGAGATCATGGTTGACGAAGAAGCCGAGGCGCTTGTCGACCACGAGCTCCTCCATTAGCGCCGCGCCGACGCCCATGGTCATCCCGCCGATCACCTGGCTGCGCGCCGTCTTGGGGTTCAGGATGCGTCCCGCGTCGCAGACCGAGAGCATGCGGCGCACGCGGATCTCGCCGGTCGCAGCATCGACGCCGGCTTCGATGAATTGCGCGGCGAAGGTCCCCTGCTGATACCGCTTGTCGAGATCGCCATATTCCATCCTGTCCTCGGCGAGGAGGCCGCTTTCGCCCGCGGCCTCGGCGAGCGGCACGCGGCGGTTGCCCGAGCGGACCTCGCCATCCGCGAACACCACCTCCGCGGCATTGAAGCCGAGCTTCTGCGCCACCGCCTCCCGCAGCTTGACGCAGGCGGCATAGACCCCGGCGGTCGCGCTGTTGGCGCCCCATTGCCCGCCGGAACCAGCCGAAACCGGAAAGCTCGAATCGCCCAGGCGCACCACCACCTTGTCGAGCGGCACGCCCATCATCTCGGCCGCCGTCTGGCCGATGATCGTGTAGCTGCCGGTGCCGATATCGGTCATGTCGGTCTCGACCGTCACCATGCCGCTGCCGTCGAGCCGGATGCGCGCGCCCGACGTCTCGACAGGGGCGCCGCGATAGGCGGCGGCGACGCCCATCCCCAACAGCCAGCGCCCCTCCCGGTGCTGGCCAGGCCGGGCGCTGCGTCGGCTCCAGCCGAAGCGCTCGGCGCCGAGACGCAAGCACTGGGTGAGGTTGCGTTGCGAGAAGGGGCGGTCCGGTTTCTCGGGATCGACCTTGGTGTCATTGAGGATGCGGAACTCGATCGGGTCGAGCCCGAGCTTCTCCGCCATTTCGTCGATCGCGATCTCCAGCGCCATCAGGCCCGGCGCCTCGCCCGGCGCGCGCATGGCATTGCCTTCGGCGAGATCGAGCTCCGCGAGCCGCGTCGTCGTCAGGCGGTTCGCACCGGCATAGAGCAGGCGCGTCTGCTGGACGGCGGCTTCGGGCTTGCCGCCGGGCAGGTCGCCGGACCAGCTCTCATGGCCGATAGCGGTGATCCTGCCCTCCCTGGTCGCACCGATGCGGAGGCGCTGGATGGTCGCGGGACGGTGCGTCGTGTTGTTGAACATCAGGGGCCGCGGCAGTGCCACCTTCACCGGCCGTCCGGCCGCGCGCGCGCCGAGTGCTGCGAGCAGCGCATCGGCGCGCAGAAACAGTTTGCCGCCGAAGCCACCGCCGATGAAGGGCGAAATCAGCCGGACCTTCTCCTTGGCGATGCCAAGGGTCTTCGCCAGCTCGCCCGTGGTCCAATCGATCATCTGGTTCGAGGTCCAGAGCGTGAGCCGGTCCCCGTCCCAGGCGGCGATCGAGGCATGCGGCTCCATCATCGCATGCGCCTGATCGGGCGTGGTGTAGGTGGCGTCCAACTGGACCGGTGCCGCGGCGAAGGCGTCGGCGAAGTCGCCAACGGCGGTGTCGGCGGGGCCGCTGAACAAAGGCGCGGGCCGGCCTGAATCCTTCACCGCCGCGAGATCGAAGCGCCCCGCGGCCCGGACATAGTCGACGCGGATCAGTTGCGCGGCGGCGCGCGCCTGCTCGAAGCTCTCCGCGACGACGACCGCGATCGCCTGGTGGTAATGCTCGATCTCCGGACCGCCGAGCAGCGTCGCGGTGTTGAGGTTGCCCTTCGCGAGCCTGCCGGCATTCTCCGCTGTGACGATGGCGAGCACGCCGGGCGCGCGTCGGGCAGCCGCCAGGTCCATAGACGTGATCCGGCCCTTGGCGATGGCCGCGCCGACCACATGGCCATAGGCCTGGTTCGGCACGACGTCATGCCGCTCATAAGCATAGGGCGCGGCGCCCGTGGTCTTGAGAGGACCGTCGATCCGGTCGGTGGGCTTGCCGATGATCTTGAGTTGGTCGATCGGGTTGGTGGTGGCGGGGGTGTCGAACCTCATGGCGTCAGCCTCCCCTCGCTTCGGCCAGCACCGCGCCGAGCGTGCGCTCGACCAGCGGCAGCTTGAAGGCGTTCTCCTGCGTCGGCCGGGCGCCGGCGAGCAGGCGGTCCGCGACGGCTTTCGCGCCGCGCGGCAGCTCGGCCTCGGCCGCCTCGACGCGCCACGGCTTGTGCGCGACACCGCCGAGTGCGACGCGGCCGCTGCCGTCGCGCTGGATGATGGCGCCGACCGAGACCAGTGCGAAGGCATAGGAGGCACGGTCGCGCACCTTGCGGTAGATCTGCCTGCCGCCGACCGGCCGCGGCAAGGTCACCGCGGTGATCAGCTCGCCGGGCGCCAGCACGGTCTCCATCTGCGGGCTGTCGCCGGGCAGCCGGTGGAATTCGGCGATCGGAATGCTCCGCGCTGCGCCATCCGCCCGCACCGTCTCGACCACGGCATCGAGCGCGCGCATCGCCACTGCCATGTCGCTCGGATGCGTCGCGATGCAGGCCTCGCTCGTGCCCAGCACCGCGTGCTGGCGGCTGAAGCCGCCGATCGCCGCGCAGCCGCTGCCGGGCTGACGTTTGTTGCAGGGCATGTTGGTGTCGTAGAAATAGGGGCAGCGGGTGCGCTGCAGCAGATTGCCCGCGGTCGTCGCCCGGTTGCGCAACTGCCCCGAGGCGCCGGCGAGCAATGCACGCGACAGCAAGACGTAATCGCGCCGCACGCGCGCATCGGCGGCGAGATCGGTGTTGCGCACCAGGGCGCCGATGCGCAGCCCGCCTTCCGGCGTCGTCTCGATGCTGTCGAGCGCGAGGCCGTTCACGTCGATCAGATGCGCCGGCGCCTCGATCTCGAGCTTCATCAGGTCGAGCAGGTTGGTGCCACCGGCGATGAACCTGGCGCCCGGGGTGCGCGTGGCCGCCGCCACGGCCTCGGCGGGGGAGCGGGCGCGCTCATAGGTGAAGGGCCTCATGCCTGCCTCCCGGCGACCTCGGTGATCGCATCGACGATGTTGGAATAGGCGCCGCAGCGGCAGATGTTGCCGCTCATCCGCTCGCGCAGCTCCGCCGCCGTTACCTGTGGCGATGCGGCAAGGTCGGCGCTCGCATGGCTCGGGATGCCGGCCTTGATCTCGTCGAGCACGGCCACGGCCGAGCAGACCTGCCCGGGCGTGCAGTAGCCGCACTGGTAGCCGTCATGCTTCACGAAGGCGGCCTGCATCGGATGTGGGGCCTCGGGCCTGCCGAGACCCTCGATCGTGGTGACGCTGGCGCCTTCATGCATGACCGCCAAGGTCAGGCAGGCATTGATCCGGCGCCCGTCGACGATCACCGTGCAGGCGCCGCACTGGCCGTGATCGCAGCCCTTCTTGGTGCCGGTGAGATGCAGGTGCTCGCGCAGCGCATCGAGCAAGGTGGTTCGCGTATCGAGCGCGAGTTCGTGGGACGCGCCGTTCACGGTGAGGGTCAGCTTCGGCATGGCGGGGGCTCCTGCAACGGCGGACTGGGCCTTGGCCGAGGGCGGCACCCCTGACGCCGTGGAGGCGGCGCCAGCGATCAACAGGCCACGCCGTGACATCTCGAGGTCGCCCGGATTTGGCATGTCTTTCCGATCCTTCTTGTCTGCCGACGCCGCGATTGGCGGATCCCTGGGCGCGCGTTGGCGCGCAACGGTCGCCTTCAGGAGGGAGTTGAGGTCGACCCGCCCAGCAATGAGACGCCGGGGACGGCATGCGGTTATGGCCGCCGCTCATCAATGCGGCGCGAGAGAACGCACGGATGGAAGATCAGCGTCCGTACTGCGCGTCGGACACCTGCTCCATCCAGTCGACACTCTTGCCGTCGAGGGCCTCCGCGATGGCGACATGGGTCATGGCGCTGGTCGCGGTTGCGCCATGCCAATGCTTCTCGCCAGGCGCGAACCAGACGATGTCGCCGGGGCGGATCTCCTGGACCTCGCTGCCCTCGCGCTGCGCCCAGCCGAAGCCGGCGGTGACGATCAGCGTCTGTCCCAGGGGATGCGTGTGCCACGCGGTGCGGGCGCCGGGCTCGAAGCTCACGATCGCGCCGCCGATGCGCGCGGGCGCGTCCCGCTGGAACCGGGAATCGATCCGCACGGTGCCGGTGAAATACGCGGCCGGCCCGGTACCGGAGGGCTGCGAGCCGGGATGCAGGATCTCCATCGTCGCTCTCCTTTGCGGGCTGGAACCACCGAGGCCCCACCTCAGTTGCGCGTTTCGAACACCGATCTGGCGACCGGCATGGCGGACATCGCCCTGGGCCAGCCGGCGTAGAACGCCAGATGCGTGATGACTTCGGTCAGCTCGACCTGGGCAAGCCCACTGTCCATCCCCCGGTTCATATGGAACGGCAGTTGCTCGACCTGGCCGCCGGCGATCAGCGCCGCGATCGTGACCAGGCTGCGGTCCCGCGGCGTGAGGTCCGTGCGCCGCCACAGGTCGCCGAACAGGACGCCGTTCGTGTACCGCGCGAGATCCGGCGCGACGGCGCCGAGTTGCGCTTCGACGGCGGCCGCGCGCCGCGCCTCGCCCGCCGCATCGAGCGGAAGCGGCTCGCCTGACGCAGGTGCGATCTGGTCCGGCCCGATCCCACGCTGCGTGAAGACCTCCTTCGCGACACCGACGGCCGACATGGCCCTCGGCCAGCCGGCATAGAACGCCAGATGGGTGATGATCCCGGCGATCTCGCCTGGCGTCACCCCATTGTCGAGCGCCCGGTTGAAGTGGGAGGGCATCTGGTGGGTGTGGCCACCGGCGACGAGCGCGGCCACGGTGACCATGCTGCGATCCCGGGGGGCGAGCTCGGTCCGCCGCCAGACATCCCCGAACAGGACATCGTCGGTATAGGCCGCGAGCGCCGGCGCGACGGCTTGGACCTCGGGCGATGTCACCCGGCGCGGCGTCGATCCCCGCTGCTCCGACTCAGCCGCGGCGGCCAGCGGAAATAGTGCGAGCATGGCGGTGAGTGCTTTCATAGGGCCGGGTCTCATCGATCAGCGTCCGGCCTGGAAGCTGGGCCTCGTATGTCCCGGCGATTAGAGGCGAAAACCCGCATGCCGTTATCGTGGGCGCTCATGAATGCGGCGCGAGCGGCTGCCTGATCGGGCCAGCCATCGCATGCTGGAATTCGCCCGAACTCATGATAATCATTCATGAATGGCGCGCGACAACATCAGCGACCTGCTCGCCTTCCTCGCCGTGGCACGGGAGCGCAGCTTCACGCGGGCCGCCGCCAAGCTCGGCGTCTCCCAATCGGCGCTGAGCCACACCATCCGCGGCCTTGAGACGCGGCTCGGGCTTCGGCTCCTGACCCGCACCACGCGCAGCGTCTCGCCGACCGTCGCGGGGGACCGGCTGTTCCTGGCCGCCGGCCCACGGCTCGCGGAGATCGAAGCCGAGCTGGCGGCGCTGAGCGAGCTGCGGGAGAAGCCCGCCGGCACCATCCGCATCACGGCGGGCGAGCATGCGGCCGGCGCGGTTCTCTGGCCCGCTCTGGCCAGGCTGTCGCCGGACTACCCGGACGTGAAGGTCGAGGTCATCGTCGATTACGGCCTGACCGACATCGTGGCGGAACGCTATGACGCCGGCGTCCGCCTCGGCGAGCAGGTTGCGAAGGACATGATCGCGGTGCGCATCGGCCCGGATATGTGCATGGCGGTGGTGGGCGCGCCATCCTACTTCGCGCGGCGGGAGCCGCCGGAGACGCCACACGACCTGACCGCGCATAGCTGCATCAATCTCCGCCTGCCGACCTATGGCGGGCTTTATGCCTGGGAGTTCGAGCGGGATGGGCGCGAGCTGAAGGTGCGGGTCGACGGCCAGTTCGTGTTCAACAATATCGCGCTGCGGCTGAACGCGGCGCTCGCCGGGCTCGGCCTCGCCTATCTGCCCGAGGATGCGGTGCAGCCGCTGATCACGGAGGGGCGGCTGATCCGCGTGCTCGCCGATTGGTGCCCGCCCTTTCCGGGCTACCACCTCTATTACCCGAGCAGCCGCCAATCCTCGCCGGCCTTCGCGCTGCTGGTCGATGCGCTGCGCTACCGGGGCTGAGAGGCCGTTTTCAAACGGTCCCTGAGATCGCCGCCCCGTCCTGCCGCGTCAGACGCGGAAGATGTCGCGCCACAGCTCCTTGATCTCGGGCAGGCGCTGCTCGAGTTCGGCGGCGCTCGGCGTGATCACCGTGATGCTGTCGAGCGGCCGCGATCCCTCCGGCGGCGGCACGCCCGGGCGCAGCGATTCCGCGAAGAAGGGGCGCAGCGCCTGCGAATAGCCGTCGCCGCACATGAACTCCATGAACAGCTTCGCGGCGTTCGGGTGCGGCGCCGCGCGGATCGCGCCGCTCGGCGCCGGCAGCATCACCGTGCCTTCCTCCGGATAGATCAGGGTCAGCGGATTGCCGCGGGATATGCTGAGCAGCGAAGTGGCCGAGGGGACGCCGATGCCCACCACCCGCTCCCCGGCATTGAGCGTCGTCACGGGGTCGCCGGCGGAGCGGCCGATCTGCGGGCGGTTGCGCTCCAACGCGCGGAAATAGGCCTCCCCGTACATCTTGTGCATCAGCAGCGCCCAGCCGCCGATCGCGCCGCTGTAGCCGGGATGCCCGACCGCCAGCTTGTCGCGCCAGCGCGGATCGACGAGGTCCTGCCAGCGCCGCGGCGCCTCCGCCTCCGTCACGCGGTCGCTGCGGCGGCCCATCATGTAGAGGGCGAGGTAGGTCACCTGGTAATGCCCATCGGCATCCGCCGCATCGCGTGCGGCGCGCACCATGCCAGCCGCGTTCTCCGGCCGATAGGGCATCAGCAGGCCCTCGCGCTTCAGATAGGTGAGGTGGCTGACATCGGTGGAGCTGAACACGTCGCATTGCGCCGCGCGCGCGCGCAAATCCTGCGACAGGCGCTGGAAGGCCACCTGGGAGGTGGTGCGCACCACATTCACGCGCACGCCGGGATAGCGTTCCGAGAAGGCGCGCCCGGCCGCCTCGGAGGGCTCCGCCTGGAGCTGGCCAGTGTACCAGGTGACCTCGCCCTCCCGCTTCGCCGCCTCGTAGAGCGGCTGCTCATGGGCGGGGAGATCCTGCGCCCACGGCGCCCGCACGACGCCGCCGATCGCGATGGCGCTGGCGGCGCCAAGCAAGCCGCGTCTGGTCCTGGGCATCATGGCCGTTCCTCCTGCTGCGCGCGCCTTGCCGGCGCGCTGCTGTTCGATGGGCAGGGTGGCACGCGCCGGCGGCCGCGTCATGCCGTCCGGCGACCGCACCCTGGCGGGCGCGCCGAGCCGGATCCCGATCAGGCCGCGAAGCGGTCAATCGATGCCGAGAGCCGGATGACCAGTCCGTCCGGTTCCCAATCGCGCACGAGTTCGCCCGCGAGCTGGCGCTCCACCGTCCCCGCTGCGAGCACGCTGCCGAAGCCTTCGGAGACGCCGGGTGCCAGGACCGGTGGGCCACCGCGCTCCGTCCAGACGATCTGCATCAGGTCGCCCTCCCGGGAGCAGGCCACGGTGACGATGCCGCCGGGCAGCGACAGGCTTCCGTATTTCGCGGCGTTGGTCGCGAATTCGTTGAAGAGCAGCGCCAAGGAGGTGATCGCATGGCCGCTGACGGGGCAATCGGCACCGCTGATCGTGATCCGCGCCTGCTGATCCTCATAGGGTGCCACGATCGTCGTGATCAGGGCGTGCAGGGTGGTCGCCTGGGCAGTGCCCACGGCATCGATGGATCGCCGCGGCAGGGTCAGCGTATGCGCGCGGGACAGCGCGGTCAGGCGGTCATGGACCGCCGCGGCCAGTGCCTCCGGCGAGGAGGCTGCCTGCGCACTCAGGCTGACCACGCCGGCCGCCAGCGTGAACAGGTTCTTGATGCGGTGATCCATCTCGCGGAGCAGCATCTGCTGTTGGTCGAGCGCCCGGCGCCGCTCGGTGATGTCGCGGGCGATCTTGGAGGCGCCGACGATGCGGCCATGGCCGTCCTTCACCGGCGAGACCGTCAGCGAGATGTCGATCAGGCTGCCGTCCTTGCGCTGGCGTACGGTCTCATAGTGCTGGATACGCGCGCCGCTGCGGATGCGCGCCAGGATGATCGGCTCCTCGTTCTGGCGATCCAGCGGCATCAGGATGGTGACCGGCTTCCCGACGACCTCCTCCGCCGTGTAGCCAAAGAGCCGTTCGGCGGCGCCGTTCCAGCTCGTGATCGTCCCTTGGAGGTCCTTGGTGAGGATCGCATCGTCCGAGGAATCGACCACGGCGGCCAGCAGGCGCCGCGCCTCCTCCGCCCGGTTCCGCTCCAGGAAGAAGCCGAGCTGGCGGGCGATGGTAAGGGCGATATCCAGGTCGCGCCCGTCGAAGCCTCGCGGCGCATCGGCGTAGATCATGAATTTTCCGACGACGCCGTCATCGATGGTCACCGGGATGAAGGCGAGTGCCTGGATCCCTTCCTCGCGCAGCACCGGCCGCAGGCCGGCCAGCGCATCGGCGGCTTCGGTATCGGCAATGCAGATGGGCTGCGCCTCCGGCTCGCCCGGGCGCCACGGGGAATGGCCTTCGACCGCCTGCCGGTAGCGCTCCGAAAGCTCGCGCCAGGCGACGAAGCGCATCACGCCGGCGCCGTCGAAGAGCAGGACCGCGGCGCGGGGGCAACCGAGCGCGGTGCCGATCGCCTCGATCGCTGCCTGGCAGGCTTCCTCGCGCGAAGGCGTCCGGTAGAGGCGGTCGGTGAAGCGATAGAGCGCCGATTGCTCCTCGGCCCGGCGCGCGCGTTCCTGTTCGGCGCGCTTGCGCTCGGTGATGTCGACGAGGACGTTGACCGCGCCGCTGAAGGTGCCGGTCCGATCGTAGAGCGGGGTGGGGAAAGGCATGAAGGGAACCCGGGTCCCGTCCGGCCGCTCCGCGATCGCCTCGGCGCCGCGGATCGCGCGGCGTTCCCGGAGCGCCACCGCCATCGGGCATTGATCGTGCCGCATCGGCACGCCGTCCGGCGTGTACAGCTTCCAGGAGCCGCAGAACTCGCTTTTGCCGAGTTCGGGATGCACGCCCCAGAGCTTGGCCGCGGCGTCGTTGTAGAAGGTGATCCGCCCTTCCGCATCCGTCGTGTAGACGGCAACCGCGAGGACATTGAGCAGATCAGGGGCGTGCTGCTCGCTTTGGAGGGCGAGAAGGCCGAGGCTTTGCAGCTCCGTCACGGCCGGGCGCGCACTGCGTCGCGTGCGCACGGGATGTCACCCGAAATCCTCATGAACCACCTTCAGCTCGGCCGGGCCTGCGAGGCTGCGGCCCGTTCAGCCCTCTCCATGAGCTTGCAAGACTAGGGCAGCACGGCCGTGCAGGCGATCACAAACCGGAAGCGGAAGATACCCCGCCGCCGGCCATTCCGGTGCTTCAACGGCTTTGCCGCGCGTGCGTCCCGGTCGGCGGGTCCAACTGCGGAGCCCGGGGCCAGCTTGGTCATACATCTATCAGGTGTGCGCCGCTTCCGGTACGACACGGTCATGCCACGCGCCGGAGTCCCGCGCCGGGCGCCATGCTCCGAGATTGCATGCCATGAGCTTCCACGCCGACCTGCACGTCCATTCGAAACATTCCCGTGCGACCAGCCGCGACCTCGACCTCGAGCACCTCGCCTGGTGGGCGGCACGCAAGGGCATCGCGGTGGTCGGCACCGGGGATTGCGTGCACCCGGCCTGGCTCGCCGAGCTCAAGGACAAGCTGGTTCCCGATGGCGGCGGGTTGTTCCGCCTGAAGCCGGAGATCGAGGCGGCGATCGCCGAGACCTTGCCGCCCGCCTGCCGCGCGCCGGTGCGCTTCATGCTCTCGACGGAGATCTCGACCATCTACAAGAAGGGCGAGAAGACGCGGAAGATCCACCACCTGATCTACGCGCCGGATTTCGACACCGTCGACCGGCTGGCGGCGAGCCTCGGGCGGATCGGCAACATCGCCTCCGACGGGCGCCCGATCCTCGGCCTCGATTCCCGCGACCTGCTGGAGGTCACGCTGCAATCGGGGCCGCAGGCCTATCTCGTGCCGGCCCATATCTGGACGCCGTGGTTCGCGGCCCTCGGCTCGCAATCCGGCTTCGATTCCATCGCCGAATGCTATGGCGACCTCGCGCCGCACATCTTCGCCGTCGAGACCGGATTATCCTCGGATCCGGCGATGAACTGGCGCGTCTCCTCGCTCGACCGCTACCGGTTGACCTCGAATTCCGATGCGCATTCGCCGGGCAAGCTCGGGCGGGAGGCGACGCGCTTCACCTGCGCGCCCGATTACTTCAGCGTCCGCCGCGCGCTCGAGACCGGCGAGGGCTATGGCGGCACCGTCGAGTTCTTCCCCGAGGAGGGGAAGTACCACATGGACGGGCACCGCGCCTGCGGCGTGCGGCTCGATCCCCGGGAGACGCTGGCGCTCGACGGCCGCTGCCCGGTCTGCGGCAGCCGCGTCACGGTCGGTGTCGCGCATCGCGTCGAGCTGCTCGCCGACCGCAGCGAGGCCGAAGCGCCGCCGCCGCCGACGGCGGGCCCGGTCGCGAGCCTGGTGCCGCTGCCGGAGATCCTTTCCGAGATCGCCGGCAGCGGCGTTGCCTCGAAAACCGTGGGCCAGGCCTATGACGGCGCCATCGCGGCCCTCGGGCCGGAGCTCGCGCTGCTCGGCGAGATGCCGGTCGAGGAGATCGCGCGGGCCAATGCCCTGCTCGGCGAGGCGGTCACCCGGCTGCGCGCCGGCAGCGTGATCCGCCAGGCGGGCTATGACGGCGAATACGGCGTGATCCGCCTCTTCGAGGAGGGCGAGCTCAGCCGCCTCACCAGCGGCGCGCTGCTGTTCGATGCGCCGCTGCATCGCCGCACGCGGGCGCCGAAGCCGCAGGCGGCCGCGCCCGTGCCGGCGGAGGCCGCGCCCCCCACGGCGCCCGCCGCGCCGGAGGCCAATGGGCGCATGGGCATTCTCGCGGCGCTCGATGCCGATCAGGCGCGGGCCGCGGCGATGATCGACGGTGCGCTCACCGTCATCGCCGGCCCCGGCTCCGGCAAGACCCGCATGCTGACCCACCGGATCGCACATCTGGTGCGGGAGCGCGGCGTGCCGGCCGCCGCCTGCCTCGCTGTCACCTTCACGCGCCGCGCGACCGAGGAGTTGCGCGCGCGGCTGGCGGTGCTGCTGGCCGAGCAGGCGCAGGACGTCGTGGTGCACAGCTTCCATTCGCTGGGGCTCGCGATCCTCCGCGCCGATGGCGCGGCGCTCGGCCTCGCGCCCGGCTTCCGCATCGCCGACGAAGCCGAGCGCCGGGCCGCGTTGGCGGCCGAGCTCGCGATCCCGGAGCGGGAGGCCACACGGCTCCTCCGCGCCGTCTCCGTGCTGAAGCGCACGGGTGCGGCGGGGGAGGGCGAGGCGCGGGCGGCGCGCGCCGCGCTCGATCGGCTGGGGCGAGCCGGGAACTGGGTCGATTTCGACGACCTTGTGGTGATGGCGGTGGCGCTGCTGGAGTGCAACGCGGCGATCACCGAGGCTTGGCGGTCGCGCTTCGCGCATGTCCTCGCCGACGAGTTCCAGGATGTCGACGAGCAGCAATACCGCCTGCTGCGGCTGATCACCGGCGCCGCCGGCAAGCTCTGCGTGATCGGCGATCCGAACCAGGCGATCTACGGCTTCCGCGGCGCGGATGCGACCTGCTTCGAGCGCTTCGCCCGCGACTACCCGGCGGCCCGGACGCTCCGGCTCGCGCGCAACTACCGTTCGAGCGGCGTCATCGTCACCGCCGCCGCGCAGCTCCTGGGCGAAGCGGCGGAGGGCATCACCCGGCCCATGCAGGAGAAGATCGTGCTGCATGAAGCCGCGGGCGAAGCGGCGGAAGCCGATTTCGTCGCGGCGATGATCGAGGAGCTGCTGGGCGGGCACGACCTGCTGTCGGCCAATCGGGACAGGCCCTGCGGAAGCGGTGCGGGCGCGGCACTCGGCTTCGCCGATTTCGCCGTCCTCTATCGCACCGACGCGCAGGCGGCGCCGTTCCGGGACGCCTTCGACCGGGCGGGCATTCCGTTCAGGAAGAGCTCGCCCGCGCGCCTCGCCCGACATGCGGGCGTCGACGCGCTGCTGCGGATGCTGGCGGAGCCGGACGAAGGCGAGGCGGCGCAGGACCTGCCCTCGCGCATCGCCGCCGCGGCCGCTGCCGCCCGGCGGCAGGAGGCGGGTGCGGATGCGGCGGCGCTGGCCGAGGCGCGGGGCTGGCTCGCCACGCTCGCCGCTTCCGACGCGGTCGCGGGCGATGCGGCGCGGCTGCGGGAGCAGGTGGTGCTCTCGACCGAGGCGGATTTCCGCGATGCCCGCGCCGACCGGGTTTCACTGATGACCATGCATGCCGCGAAAGGGCTGGAATTCGCGGTGGTCTTCGTCGTGGGGGTGGAGGACGGGCTGATGCCCTTCTCCTGGGACGCGGGCGCCGTGGAGGAGGGTGGGGCAGGGGCCGAGGAGCGGCGCCTGTTCTACGTCGCGATGACCCGCGCCAGGGATCGGCTGTACCTGACCCGCACGGCGGCGCGGTTCTGGCGTGGTGCGATGCGTCCATTGCCGCCATCGCCTTTCCTCGGCACCCTCGCGGACGACCTCGTGACGCGGCGCGCGGCGGCGTTCCGGAAGCGGCGGCCGCAGCAGTTCAGCCTGTTCTGACGCGCGGCACCGGGAGGTGGCGTTTTGCCGGCCTCCCCGGAGGTGCTCAGGCGCTGGTCAGCGTGCTCGTCGCCTGGGTCCGCGTGCCGGCGGCTTGCAGGTAGGTCTCCATCGCCCGCCTGACGAGTTCGGCCAGGGTATCGGGCTGGCTCGTCCCGCTCGCGTCGTCGGACGCAGAGGCGAGGGAGCTCCCGGTGTCGTCATCCACCTCGCCCGTGGCGCGCGGACGCCTGGCCGCGAATTCGACGGCGGTCAGGCTGCCGTCGTCGTCGCTGTCGAGCCGCGCGAAGACATCGTCCGCGCCGCCGGTGCCCGACGCCTCCTGCCCGGAGAGCAGGGCGGCCATGGAGCCGGCGGAGAAAGCCCCGCCCTGCGCAGACCGGGCCGCACGACCCGCCTCCAGCTCCGCCGCGCTGACGGTGCCGTCGCCGTCGGTGTCGAGCGCGTTGAAGACCTGCGCCGGCCGGCCGGTCGCCGCCGTGCCGCCGGCAGAACCTGCCGCTCCTGGGCGGGATTTGCCCGGCCCGCCCGCGCGGAACTCGTCGAGGCTGAGGCCGCCGCTGCCGTCCTGGTCGGCACGGGCGAACATGCGTTCCCGCATGCGATTGGCCATTTCCAGCGCTTGCGCGCTGTTGGCCGGTGAGACCTGCATGGTTGGCTCTCCTGTGGGGCGATGGCGCGCCCGGGTAGGCCGGGCGTGACCCCGCCCATGCGGGGCAGCCCGGCCACGCATCCGGCGTGCCACATGTCTGCAGCGTCACCTGCGGTTCCGGGAACCGGCAGTGCCATCTCTGCGCGCGCCACACCGGAGCCGTACGGAACCCTGGGGGCGGAAGGTCGTTGAGCGCAGACGGCCCCCGCGTCGCAGCGCGACCGTGGCATGGGCCGATGGATCACCATTGCCGCGAGATGCTTCCATGGCAGCCACAGGCCTCGACGTCTTCGACAAGACGCTACAGACGACCCACATGTCGACGCGCTGCCGGAGGAGGTGCGGGCGCTCTGGCGCCGCTCGGCGGCGGTCGGGGGTGCCACGGCCGGCGGCGATGCGCCGCAGGGTGAGATGAGGTGACCGATGGCTGCCTACGAGCTGCATTACTGGCCGGGCCTGCAGGGCCGCGGCGAATTCGTCCGCCTCGCCCTGGAAGAGGCGGGCGTCGCCTATCGCGACGTGGCGAAGGAGGGGTCGGAGGGCCAGGCCGCCGGCACCATCGCCGCCGGGCTGGGGGCCAAGGATATCGCGACGCCGCCCTACGCGCCGCCCTTCCTGAAGCACGGCAAGCGGATCATCGGGCAGACCGCCGCGATCCTGCTCTACCTCGGGGAGCGGCACGGCCTGGCGCCGAAGAGCGAGGCCGGCCGGCTCTGGACCCACCAGGTGCAGCTCACCATCGCCGATGTGGTGACCGAGGTGCATGACACGCACCATCCCGTCGCCTCGGCCCTCTATTACGAGGACCAGAAGGCCGAGGCCCGGCGACGCGCGGAGGATTTCCGCCAGAACCGCATGCGCGGCTTCCTGGCCTGGTTCGAGACGATCCTCGACCGGAACCCGAAGGGCAGGGGCCATCTGATCGGCGCCCGCGTGACCTATGCCGAGCTCTCCCTGTTCCAGCTCGTGGCGGGGCTGACTTATGCCTTCCCGAAGGCCACCCGCCGCGCCCTGAAGCGGACGCCGAAGGTGGCGGCCCTCGCCGAGGCCGTCGCCGCGCGCCCGCGCATCGCCGCCTACCTCGCGAGCGAGCGCCGCATCCCGTTCAACGAATACGGGATCTTCCGGCGCTACCCTGAGCTCGACCCGTGAGCCGGCGCCGCCGTCCCTGCACCGAGGCAACCATCGAGCGGATGTGATCAGCGCCGCCGCGCTTCCGTCTTACCGATGCTGCTCGCTGGAAGAAGCGGCAGGCGCCGCGTCCCGGCGAAGGCAGACGCCTCTGTCGAAGGCCCTGATGGAGATCCGACCCATGCGCAACCTGCTGCTGTCCTCCTGCCGCATGCTGCCGGCCATACTGCTGGGCGCCAGCCTCGCCGCAGCCCCCATAGCCCTTGACCACCTGATCGCCGGGAAATCGGCCCAAGCCGCCGGCGGTGGCGGTGGCGGTGGCGGTGGTGGAGGCGGTGGAGGTGGCGGCGGCGGTGGAGGCGGCGGCGGTGGAGGCGGAGGTGGCGGAGGTGGCGGAGGTGGCGGCGGAGGCGGTGCTGGTGGTGGCGCCGGCGGCGGCAATGGAGGCGGCAACGGTGGCGGCAATGGCGGTGGCGCCGGCGGCGGCAATGGAGGCGGCAACGGTGGCGGCAATGGCGGTGGCGCCAGCGCCGGCAATGGCGGCGGTGGCGGCCATGGTGGTGGCCACGGCGGCGGCCAGGGGCAAGGCGCCGGCTCCGGGCACGGTCAGGCGGGTGTCGGCGGCCGCGGCGGCGGCCAGGCGGGCGGGCGCTCGGGGAGCAATGCGGCGGCCGCGCAGGCGCATGCGACCAACCGCGGCTCACTCGCCAGTGCGCTCGGCGCGCTGAATGCCGCCCACGCCTCGCCGACCGCGCGCGCCCATGCGGCGCCGAATTCCCGCGTCGGCCAGATCGCCGCCTATGAGGAGGCGATGCGCACCGCACTCGCCATGCCGGCGGTGACCATGGAGGAGATCACCGCCCGGAACCGCGCGATCTCCGCGGCACGGCAGACGCAGCTCACGCGGGCGGCCAACCGGCCGCTCTCCGGCCCGGTGGTGGCCCGCGTCGACAGCCTGCTCGGCTTGCCGCCGAACGACCCGGCGGTCGGCATCAGCTACGGCTGGTGAGCCTGCGGTAGCCGGATGGCGGCACCGGCGGCCGCCATCACCCCGCTGGAAAACCGGCCCCCTGGAACCTCGACCAGGATGGAACGTTGCTCACCGGCCGATGTCGGAGGAGCACGCCAGTGTCGCTGCGCAGACCTGTCCACGGTGTCCTCCTCGTCGCATTCCTCGCCACGCCGCTGCCGGGGACCGCGGACGCAAGCGAAGTGGGCGACCTCGATGCCGAGATGCCGAACACGCTCGAGGACGCCTTCGTGGGCGAACGCGGCAGCCTCGATCTGTTCAGCGCCGCCCGCTACGAGAACCGCCGCGACGGCGACACGATCCGGCTCCTCCCGCAGCTACAATGGGTCCCGATCGAACGCTTGCAGTTCTCGCTCGGCCTTCCCTACACGGCGGGCTCGGGCTCCCGCGCCAATGAAGGCGATGTCAGCTTCGGCGTGCTCCACCAGTTCAACCGGGAGACAGGATGGCTTCCCGCCTTCGCTGTCTTCGCGGCAGCGAGTGCGCCCTTCGGCCCGGGCGATCGTGGCCCGGAGATCCAGCTCGCGGGCATCGCCAGCACGACCATCGACGCCGGGCCAGCCCAGAGGCGCCTCCACATCAATGGCTACTGGATCCATCGCCTCGACCCATCGGTGACGGAGCGGCGCGATCGCTATCGCTTCGCGATCGGCTACAGCCAGCTCCTGGCGGAACGCACGGCCTTGATCGCCAATATCCTGCGCGAGAGCCAGGAGCGAGGCGAGCGCGACGCAACGATCATCCAGGCCGGTCTGCGCCATCAGGTCGCGCAGGGCGTGATCCTCGGCGGCGCCCTTGGCGCCGGCATCGGCCGTGACTCACCGCGCTTCACAGCGACCATCAGCCTCCAGTTCAGCCTCAGCGGCGGATAGGGAAGGCCGCGGTACGCCCGGCGGCGAACTGACGCCCCGCTTCAGGATTTGGTAAATTCTGAGACGCAACAATGCACCGCGTCGCGCCGTGCCATGATGGCGAAGCGGGCGGCACCGCAAGGCGGACCTCACCTGTCCATGGGACGACATCGCGCACCCGATCCGGGGGACGGAGCGCGGACCCGGGCCGCCGGCAGCCACGCCGGCCCGCAGCCACGGAGCCGCCCATCATGATGACCGTCCTGAACTGCGTCGCGGTCGAACATGACATCCGGCTGGTGATCCTCGGCGTGATCATCTGCGTCATCGGATCCTGGGCCGTCCTCTGTCTCTTCCACCGCGGATCGAACGCGGCGCGGCTGCAGAAGACGGGCTGGCACCTCCTCGCCGCCGCCGTGTCCGGGGCGTCGATCTGGTGCACCCATTTCGTGTCGATGCTCTCCTACGACCCCGGCGTCCCCGTCAGCTTCGAGCCGGTCATGACCCTCGCATCCTTCCTCGCCGCGATGATCGGGACCGCCTTCGGCTTCACGGTCGCGCATGGCGGCTGGGGCCGCTACGCCGCGGCGGCCGGCGGCGGCATCGTCGGCCTGTCGATCGCGGCCATGCACTACATGGGCATGCAGGCGTACCGGGTGCAGGGGCTCGTCTCCTGGGACCTGTCCTACCTCGCGGCCTCGATCCTGATCGCCGTCACCCTCGCCGCCGTGGCGCTGCATGTCGCGACGCGGTCCGAGCGCTGGTCCGACCGGTATCGCGCGACCGGGGTGCTGGTGCTCGCGATCGTCGGGCTGCATTTCACCGGCATGGCGGCCTTCCGCGTGACGCCGCTGCTGATCGACGGCGCCTATTCCAACCCCGGGGCGCAGCAGGCGCTGATCCTCGCGGTCGCGATCGTCGCGCTGGTCATCCTCGGCGCCGGCCTAGCGATCTACCTGCTGGACGGCAACCTGCGGGCCCAATCGCTCGAACGCCTGTACCACCTGACCATGCAGGACTGTCTCGCCGGCCGCCGCGACGCGCCGGCCGCCGCGACCGACTAGGGGCCGGAGGCGCGCTGGCGCCAGCCACCGGGCACCAGGTCGCGCTGACGGCCGCAATCCGCGGCCCAGATTTCCCTTGCGCCGCCCGGCTGCCTGGGCGCAGTCCGGGGGATCGGCCGGCATCTCGGCATCGGTCGACTGAGAGCAGCGTGCGCTCCCGCCATGACGGGAGGCATAGGTGCCAGGGACCGATGACGGCGGCCGCAAGGCCGGTCCGCCCATTCACAACGCGCTGCTGCGGAAGTTGCCAGGTCCGGACCGCGACCGGCTGCTGCCGCTGATGCAGCATATCGAGCTGCCGCTGAAAGCCGTGTTGTTCGAACAGGACGGCCCTCTCCCGGCGGTCTACTTCATCGAGAGCGGCACGATTTCCATGATCGCGGGCCTCGCGGATGGTGCGGCGACGGAGGTCGGGCTCGTCGGCCCGGAAGGGCTGGCCGGCCTGCCGCTGCTGCTGAGCGCGCCGACATCGCCGTTCGAGGCGGTCGTGCAGCTCGCCGGCTCCGCCTGGCGGCTGCCGGCCAGCGAGTGCCAGCCGGCCCTTCTGGGCCACGCGGCGGTGGCGGCGATAATGCTGCGCTATGTCGACAGCTTCCATTTCCAGGTCGCACAGACGGCGGTCTGCAATGGCCGGCATCAGGTCGAGCAGCGGCTCGCGCGCTGGCTGCTCATGACCCATGACCGCAGCCCCGGCGATCGCTTCTCCATGACCCATGAGTTCCTGTCGAAGATGCTGGGCGTGCGCCGCCCCGGCGTGACATTGGCGCTCGGTGCGCTCACGCGCGCCGGGCTCGTGCAGCACGAAAGGGGCGCCGTTCACGTCATCGACCGCGGCGGATTGGAAGCGGCCGCCTGCGAGTGCTACGCCAATGTCCGGCGCCGGTACGAATGGCTGGCTTCGTAGTCGTCGAGTGTTCGGCACCGAACATTGCATTGCCGCCACCACTGCTAGCCTGCGTCCGGCAGCGGCGGAGGGCAGTCGATGTTCATCCATTCGCTTCAGCGCCGGGCTTTCGGCGTCGAGCTGTGGGCGGTGCTTCCGGCCCGCGGCCACGCCGATCGGACCTACTTCGTTCGCGTGCATGGACAGGGCCGGCCCGATCGCCACTTCGCCGACGCCACCGAGGCGCTCGACGAATTCCTGAGGAAGGTGCGCGAGGCGATCGGCGATGCCCAGGCGCCCGATGCCTATCAATTCGATGGATCAGGGGCGGCTTTCACGCCGCGTAACGATCGCATCTGAGCCAGCACAGTTTCGTGCACTGCCGGAAAACCGACGCCGCCCTCGCGCGTTCCACCAGCATGAGGAGCTTGCCGGATCTCGTCGCCAAGGGCCCTCGAACCCGTCGGGGGATCATTGCGCTCGGATGGCTGTTCTGCGTGGCCCTGGCCATCGCGGGCGCCTACCTGCTTGGCTTCCTGGACAAGCTCGGCGCCCTGCGCTGAGCCCCGGCGCATGCCGCGCCGCGGTCTCCGGTTCAGTATTCAGCATAGATTTCGATGATGTTGTCCTCGGGGTCGCGCAGGAACAGGGTGCGGTGGCGCCAGCCCGGCAGGTCGGTCGGTTCCCGCAGGATCGGCACACCCTTGGCGAGCAGCTCCGCATGGCAGGCATCGACCGCGGGCGGCGGGACCCGGAAGGCGAGCTGGACCGCCGCCGATCCCGGCAGCGACGCCCCGTCGTCGCAGACCGACCAGACGCCGCGGGGCCGCAGCGTCAGCAGCGCAGCACCGACGCGAAAGCTGACCCAGTTCTCCCGGTCGGTCTCGATCGGGAACCGCATGACGTCGCGGTAGAAGGCGCGGGTTTCCGCCATCCTGCGGCACAGCAGGATCGTGTGGTCGATGTTGTGGATTTCGCCCAGGCCCATCGCGATGCCCCACCCTGCCTTGCCGCCTTGTCACGATCCTGGGCGCCGTTCACAAACTTGCATAGCGTCGGCATCCGCGGGTTGCGGCAGCATGAGGCGCGTCAAGGGAAGGAGCGGGCGGGCGTGTCGCATCGGACGCCGACCACCAGGAGCAAGGGACCGGCGAAGGCGGGCGCGAATGCCGACCTCCCCGGCGGCGAGCCGCAGGCCGCGGCGGCGGAACCCGCGTCCCGGCTCATCGACCGGCGGATCCGGGATCTCGGGGGATGGCGCGGAGAGACGCTGGCCCGGATGCGGGCGCTGATCCTGGAAGCCGACCCCGGGATGATCGAGGAGTGGAAGTGGCGGGGCACGCCCGTCTGGTCCCACCACGGGATCGTCTGCACCGGGGAGACCTACGCGAAGGTCGTGAAGCTCACCTTCGCCCGGGGGGCCAGGACCCCGGACCCAGCGGGCCTCTTCAATGCCAGCCTCGAAGGCAACACGCGCAGGGCGATCGACATCCACGAAGGCGAGACGGTCGACGCCGGCGCGTTCAAGGCGCTGGTGCAGGCGGCGGTGGCGCAGAATGGCCTGGCGGCGAAGCAACCCAAGGCCAAGACCAGGCCGATCGCAGGGAAGAAAGGCGGGAAGGTCGTCCTGCTCTCCGGCGGCAACCCGCAGATCGCGAAGGCGGATGGCGACGCCCCGGTGCAGGCCTATATCGCGGCGATGCCGGGCTGGAAGCGCGCGTTCGGGGAGCGCCTCGACGCCTTCATCGTGCGGACCGTGCCCAACCTGCGCAAGGCCGTGAAATGGAACTCGCCCTTGTATGGCATCGAGGGCCAGGGCTGGTTCCTCGGGGTCCACGTCTTCACCCACTACGTCAAGCTGACCTTCTTCCGCGGCACATCGCTGCGGCCCGTTCCACCCGGAGGCACGGGCAAGGACGCGCGCTGGATCGACATCCGCGAAGGCGACCCGCTCGACGAGGCGCAGATGGCGGCCTGGCTGCGGCAGGCCGCCGCCTTGCCCGGCTGGCTTCCCGGCCGGGAGCAGGCATGACGCCGCCCTTCGATTGCCTGCAGTGATCGGGCCAAGCACGTCCACGACGTGTGCGATGGTGCCGAAGACGCTCACGCTCGGCGGCGGGACAGCCTGGGGCTGAACAACGGGGTTCCGGATCGGTCACGCAGTCGATCCGCGCCGCGCACGCTTCATGAAAGCCGGGTTGCATGGGGGGAGCGGGGCCGGTAAGCGCGGATCGTCCGGTCCTGCGGTGGGATGATGGCGCGGCCGCCTTCCGATGCGACCCCTGGTGCGGTGCCGCTCGTCTTCGGGACGGGGCGGATCGGTGGCGGCTGGATCGGGATCGGGATCGCCGGCGCGGCCTTCGTGGTGATCGGCGCCGCGATGCTCTCGGCGGGGGCGCCGGCAGTGATGCTCGCGATCGGGCCGCTGCTGGCGCTCTTCGCGGCGGCCTGCGCGACGACGCGGGTGGTGCGGATCGACCCCGCCGCGAGGGAGGTCGTGGTGACGCGGCGGCTCCTCGGCATCAGCGTTGCGCGGCGCCTGCGGCTCGACCGGTTCCGGGCGGTGGCGGTGACGATGCATATCCACCGTCCCAAGCACAGTGCGAGCGATGGGACGATCCTGGGGGATCAGATCCACACGCACTACACCGTGGCGCTGTGGGGGCGCGGCGCGGTGCGGCTTGAGCATGTCCACAGGCCGGCGGCGCCGGAAGAGGGCGGGAGGCGGCGGAAGAACTGGCGGAGGCGCTGGCTGCGCGGCTGGGCCTCACGGCGGAGCGGCACGGCTATGGGATCGAGGATGCGGGCCTGGCCGGGCTGATCGCGGTGCCGCACCGCAGGGCGGTGGAGCCGCTCGGGTGATCAAGTGGCGATGCGGTTCCCACCGGGATCGCACCACCTCAGGGCAGTTCCACCCTCGCGCCCGCTCCGCCATTGAGCAATCGCCGCAGATGGAAATTGGCCAGGGGATCTGCCGGATCCGCGCCGACCAGCGCCGCGAAGGCCGGCAGGGCATCGGGTTCACCTGCGGCGAGCTTCTCGAAGGCCACGGCGTAGGCCTTCGTCCGGGGCGTCTCCGATCGCTCGCTGGGCAGCAACTCGTAGGCGCGGAGCGGCTCGCTGCGGCCGCGCAGCAGCAGGTCGCCGACCGGTCGCCCCCCGAACCCGGCGACCCCAGCGGCGACGGCGGCACTTGCGCAGATGCGCGTGCCCAAGGTCTTGTTCGCCGCCTCGAGCCGCGCCGCCGTATTGATGGTGTCGCCATGCGCCGCGTAGTCGAAATAGCGGCCCCTGCCGAAATCACCCACCAGCGCAGGGCCCGAATGCAAGCCGATCCGGGTGACGCCCAGCGGGATGCCCTCGGCCTGTCGCTCGACGCGGAATGCCTCGCAGAAAACGTCGAGGGCGAGCGCGCAGGCGACAGCCCGCTCCGCGTGATCGGGTTGGTCGCCCGGGGCGCCAAACAGCACGTGCAGTCCGTCGCCCGTCCCTTTCATTACCGTTCCGTCGTGATCGAAGACGATTTCCGTCATGCCAGCGAAGTAGGCGTTCAGCAGCTCCAGCATCACAGCGGGATCCACGGTTTCGACCAAGCTGGTGAAGCCGGTGATATCGGTGAAAACCGCCGTCACGTCGCGTCGCTGCGCGGCCAGATCCCCCGCGCGCCCCTCGGCTGCCAGCTCTATCGCGAGGTTGGGCGAGAAATAGCGGGCGAGTGCCGCATGGGCACGCTCGGCCGCCGCGCGCCGGATCCGAGCCTCCTGGGCCGCCGCGACGTGGCGCAGCGTCTTCGCAACCGTCGCCTCGAGGTCCGCGAAGTCGATCGGCTTGGTCAGGAAATCGAACGCACCGCGATTCATGGCGGTACGGATATTCGCCATGTCGCCATAAGCGGACACGATCACCGTGGCGAGCGGGTTCTCGGCATCCTGCAGGCGTTGCAGCAGCGTCAGGCCGTCCATCCGCGGCATGTTGATGTCGGAGAGCACCACACCGATCTCGGGATGGCCGGCCACCGCCTCAAGCGCCTCGATGCCGTCATTGGCGAACCGAAAGGCGAGTGTGCCTTCGCTGACCTGGCGCCGAAACCTCTGCACGATGAGCGCCTCGAGGTCCGGTTCGTCGTCCACCACCAGGACCGTCCTCCTCATGGGCGGACCTCCCGGCGCTCCAGCCGCCGCTCCAGATCGGCGCGGAGCGCGGCAAAGTCGATCGGCTTGGGCAGCAGCTCCTCGGCACCGTTCGCCAGGGAGCGCCGCCGCGTCTCCGCGTCGCCATAGGCGCTGATGATGATCACCGGCAGCTCGGGCCGGGCGGCCTTGGTCTTCGACAGCAGCTCGAAGCCGTTCATGCCGGGCATGTTGACGTCGGAGAGCAGCAGGATGATGTCGTCACCGGCCGATGTCTCGATGAGCTGCAGCGCCTGCGAGCCGGAGCTGGCGAACTCCAGTCCGAAGCGGCCTGCGCTCAGGTCGCGGCGGAACTGCTGACGGAACAGCACCTCCATGTCGCTCTCATCATCCACGACGAGGATCTGTGCCTTCATGCGGCCCTCTCGGCCGGCTCGGCGGCTCTAGGCAGGGTGACGACCAGCTCCGTGAAGCAACCAGGCTCCGTCGCGACCTGAAGCGTTCCGCCGTGCTGCTTCACGATGATGTCGTGCGAGAGGGAAAGGCCCAGCCCCGTTCCTTCGCCGGCCGGCTTCGTCGTGAAGAACGGCTCGAAGATCCGCGCTCGCACGGCGTCGGGGATCCCCATCCCGTTGTCGCGCACGCGGATCTCCACCCGGCCGGGCAAGGCGCGGGTGACAATGCGAAGCGTCGGCTGGTAGTCCTCCGACCCAAGCTCGAGCTGCTTCTTGTGCACGGCGTAGAAGCCGTTCCCGATCAGGTTCAGCAGCACGCGGGTGAACTCCTGCGGGTAGAGCTCGAGGCGCCCGACCGCCGGGTCGAAGTCGCGCTCCAGGACGACGTTGAAACCGGGCGTCTCGGCGCGCGCACTGTGGTAGGCGAGGTTCAGCGCCTCGTCCGTGACGGCGTTGACATCCACGGCACGGAACTCGCCGCCGCCCTCACGCGAATGCGCCAGCATGTTTCTGACGATGCTGTCGGCCCGCCTGCCGTGCTGAATGATTCTGGACAGGTTGTCGCGCAGTACGGCGCTGAGCTCTGCCACCTCGCCCTGGATCCGAGGATCCAGGGCGGGGCCTGCCGCCTCCAGCGCCGCCGTCAGCTCCTGCACCAGGTCCCGCGAAAGATCGGCGAAGTTGTTGACGAAGTTCAGCGGGTTCTTGATTTCATGCGCGATGCCCGCGGTCAGCTGGCCAAGGGAGGCGAGCTTCTCGGCCTGGATCAGCCGATCCTGCGCGGCGCGCAGGTCATCCAGCGAGCGAGCGAGATCGAAGGTCCGATCCACGACCTTGGCTTCGAGCGTTTCCTGCGCCTCCTGGATGCGGGCTGCCATGACGTTGAACCGCTGCGCCAGGGCGCCGATCTCATCCATCGAGGTGACGGAGATGCGCTGCCCCAGATCGCCTTCGCCGAGCCGCTGGGCACCGGCCTGGAGTTGCCGGATGGGCACGACCATCCGCCGCGCAAGCCAGCCTCCGAGCAGCAGCGCGAGCAGGATGCTGAGCGCGAGCAGGATCAGCACCTGGTAGAGGGTGGCGAGCACCGAGGCGAGAACTTCGCGCCTGGGCAGGTCGACGAAGACGAACCAGTCGAGCTTCGGAATATGGGCGTAGGCGGAGAGCACGGTCCGGCCGTCCGGTCCGACGACGGCGTCCGGTGCATTGCCGACCGCACTTCCTCTCGCCCGCAGCGCCTGCGCCACCTGCGGCAGTTGGGACAGGTCCATGCCGCGCAGGACCAGGCTCATGTCCGGATGCGCGATCAGGTGGCCGGTGGAATCGGTCACGTAGGCATAGCCGTCCTGGCCGACCCGGATAGCGGCGATGACGTCCCAGATGAGCTTCAGGTTGACATTGGCCAAGGTCACGCCGGGGTTGCGGCCCGCATGCGCGACGGAGAGCGTCATGTAGGGCTCCGACCCCCGCCGGAGATAGATCGGGCCGTACCATACGCGGTCCGCGACTGCCTCGGCGAAGCCGGGCGCCGAGGACCTGTCGGCGCCGCTGCCGATCACATCGCGCTCCAGCCGGGACAGGCGGAGCTGTTCGCGCCCCGTCCCATCGATGAATTGGACGTCGGCGATCGCCGGTGCCTGTCGGAGAAGACGAATGAAATCATAGCGGCGCTCGTCAAGGTTGTTCCGCCCCCATTCAGCCCCCGAGGTCCAGCCCATCTGGCTTTCCAACTCGTCGATGAACTGCGCCACGCGTCCGGCCGCCACGAGCGCCTTGTCGCGCTGCACGCTGACGGCAGCCTCCGTCGCGCGCGTGTAGGACAGCCACATGTTCGCAGCGCCGATCGCGACCAGCGCGATGGTAACGAGGCCAACGAGAGCCTTGGCAAAACGTCTGGCAATGCCGCTCGGAATCAGCTCGGAAAGCGCCGCCCGCATCCGGCGGGCCAGCCGGGACAAGGCGTTCGGAGGTTCGAGCCAGGTGGTGACGCGGGCTTTCGTCGCTGTCATTCGATCACCTCGTCGGCGCGGCCGAGAAGTGAGCGTGGAAGGGAGATGCCGAATCGCCTGGCGGTCTGCAGGTTGATCAGCAGTTCCAGCCTCGTGATCTGCTGCACCGGGAGGTTGGAAGGCCGCTCGCCCCGGAGTATGCGCCCCGTATAGGCGCCCGCGTGACGGTGTGACTGCACGAAATCGCCGCCGTAGCTCATGAGGCCGCCGGCCGTGGCGAAGTCGCGGGTCTGCGTGATGGCGGGCACGCCGTGGCGGAGCGCGAGTGCCGCGAGCTGTTCGCTGCGGAATGCGAAGAACGGGTCGGACGTGAACACGAGCCCACCCGCACGAAGCTGAAGAAGGGCCGCGAAAATGGCCTCGAACTGATCTTCGGTGCTGGCCGGCAATACGTGAAGATCAAGGCCGAGAGCGGCCGCGGTGGCGCGCAGCTTCCCGAGCTGCGAATTGGCGGTGGGGCTCGTTGGGTTCACGGCGATGCCCATGCCGGTCGCCGCCGGAAGTGCCTCGTGGAGAATCTCCAGCCGCTTGGTGCTCGCTTCCACGCTCAGGCTCGATATGCCCGTGAGGTTGCCTTCCGGCCGGCTCAGGCTGCTGACGACCCCCAGGGCGACGGGATCGCCGCCCATCTCGAAGACGATCGGGATCGTCCTGGTCGCCGCCTTCGCGGCGAGTGCGACGGGCGCGCCGCCGGGCGCGACGATGACGTCCACCTCGCGACGCACCAGATCCGCCGCAAGCGCCGGCAGCCGATCGTACTGACCTTCTGCCCAACGAAACTCGATGGCGACATTCCTGCCCTCGACGAAGCCGGCCTCTGCCAGCCCCTCGCGGAAGGCGCGAAGGCGGGTCGAAATGGGCCTGGCCGACTCATTGCCGAGATACCCGATGACCGGCATCGCCGGCCCCTGAGCGCGACTGGCCAAAGGCCATGCAGCCGCCGAGCCCAGCAGGGCGATGTACTTCCGCCGCCTCATGGGACACTCCACTTGTGCCGTACCAGCCTGCCCCAGCGTAGCATTGCCGGGCCAGAATGGTACCGGGGCGTCTCCAGAGGCCGGCAGTGCTGGAAGAGGGGCGGGAAAGGGGCGGGAGAGCTGGCCAGGGCCGACGCCGCGCGGCTGGGCCGAGAACGTTACGTGCGCGAGGCGCGCCGCGCGACCTCCGACGGCGTCTCACCGAAGCGGCGCCGGAATGCGCTGCCGAACCGTGCCGCATTGGTGAAGCCGTGGCGGCGCGCGACGGTGGCAATCGAAGCGTCGCCCGCGCCTCGGCGCAGCTCGGCATGGACCTGCTCCAGCCGGATCGCGTGCAGCGCACGGAGCGGCGTCGTGCCACGGAAACGCCGGAACACGGCGTCCAGGGTCCGCGGGCTGCATCCGGCCGCAGCGGCAACCTGGGCGATGCGGATCGGCGCCGCGCAATTGGTGCGCATGAAATCCTCCGCGCGCCGGACATAGGCCGGCACCGCGCCGGCTGGCGACACCTCCAACTGGTCGGTGTGGTTATGCGGCGCGGCGCGCAGCAGCAGCGTGACCAGCAGGTCCGTCATCGAAGCGAGTGCGACGGCATTGTCGGCCAGGCCGTCCGGCCGCTGGAATTCCCGCATCATGAAATCGAGCTGCCATTTCAGGCTGGCCGCGAGCCCATGGCTCCAATCGACGAGGGGCTCGAATTCAAGCGGCCTGCGGAGACGCCTATCAAGCATGTGCTCCAGCGCATCCTCGACCTCCGCCACCTTGAAGAAGATGTTCGTGCGCGCGCTGCGGTCGCTGATCAGCAGCCGGCTGCGGGGGCCGGGCCGCCAGACGAGGCCCTGCGCGGCCGTCCCCGTCGCGGTGGTGCCATTTCGCGTCAGGGCCATGTCGCCGCGCAGCATCGTCGTCAGGCAGAAGAGATCGCCTTCATCGCCGTCGACGGAAACCTCGGTCGCGAATTGGCTGTCCGCATAGCTGGCGAGGAGCGACCCGGCATGCCGGGTCGCCAGCGTGAAGATCGGGTTCGCGAATCTCCTGCGCCACAAGGCGCTGTCCTGCAGCCGGTACCGGTAGACGCGGCTCGATTGCGCGACGCGTTCGCTGACGCGCGAGGTGCCGTCCAGCGCCTCCGCAGACCGCGTCTGGGAGACATCGAACATCGTCAACTGCGCGGGGTCGATCGAAGGCGCGTCGATGGGCATGGCGGCATGCTCCGTAAAGCCGTCGGAGCCCCGTGCTCGCCGCCGACCGGTCGTGGGGAATGGACAGTTTCCGCGATGCTCGGACAGATCCGGCAGAAAAGCCACGAAAACTCGCGGGATCGTCATTTCCCGACTTCCCACCGCAGGACACGGAGCGGATCAGTGCAGCCTGTCGCTCACGTCAGGAGCGCGCCGAGCGGCGGATCATTCTCCATCCCATGAGGGTCAGCATGGCCGGTACGGCCGTCCCCCGGCTTGCTCCACGACCAACCCGCCGCACCGCCTGGCCGATCGTCCGAGCGACCGGCATCGCGCAGCCATGGCCTGCTCTGCTACATGCGCCAGGATCCACCCCGGACCATCCGATGGAAGCGCCGCGCCCACTCCTCGCCTTCGATGGCTTCATCCTCGACCTCACGCGCGGGGTCCTGACTGCCGAGGCGCGGGAGGTGGTGCTGCGCCCCAAGACCTCGGCGGTGCTCGCGCATCTGCTGGCTCATGCCGGCCAGGTCGTGTCGCGTGACGCCCTGCTGACCGCCGTCTGGGGCGATGTCGCCGTCACGGATGACAGCCTGACGCAATGCGTTTCGGAAATCCGACGCGCGCTGGGGACTGGCAAGGCGGGCATGCTGCAGACCCACGCACGGCGGGGCTATGTCATGGCGACGCGGCCGCGCCCGGTTGCGCCAGCCGCCGATCCGGCAGCGCCACTCGCCCCCGATGCCGCAACGCGGCCCGGCGCGGAAGCACCGATGCCGGTCGGCAACCTGATACGCAGCCGCCTGGCCTGGGCCGGCCTTGTCGCCGGTGGCCTGGGTCTTGCACTGTTCGCCGGCGCCTGGATCGGCGCAGACGGCGTGCCGGGCCCCGCCGCGCCGGCCGCTGTGGCCTCTGCGGAGCCCTCCTCCTGGGTCCGGGCGCAGCGACTGCTGGAGGACGGGCGCATCGCCCAGCAGGGCGACGGGACTTGGGAGGAACGCCTGCGCGCGAGCTTGCCGCTGTTCCTCCGCGCCCTCGCGGTCGAGCCGCGCATGGCGGAAGCGGCGGCCGAGCTGGCCTTGATCCATGCGAATCTGCGTACCAACGGTACCAGCCGGGACCCGGAGCAGGACTTGCGTGAGGCCGAGCGCTTTGCCGCCCTGGCGATGGCGGCGAGGCCTGAGGCGCCCATGTCGCTGGCGGCCCAGGCGGCCGTCCTGCGGCAGCAGCGCCGCTTCGCCGAAGCGATCGTTTTCTACGAGCGCGCCGGCGCAAGCCCCCACCGGGTCGTGGACCGGGCCAATGTCGGTATCATGCATCTGATGCTGGGCGCCGCCGAAGCCGCCCAGCCGCCGCTGCGTACCGCATTGCAGGAAAACCCCCGACACCAGTTCGCAGCAGGCTGGCGGGTCCTTCTGGGCCTGGCAAAGCTGATGACGGGGCAGCCGGACCAGGCAGCCGATGATTTTCTGACGTCTGGCGGGCTCAATTTCCCGACCGAGGAACGGCTGTTGTATCGCCTGGTTGCGCTGCATGCCGCTGGTCGCCTGGCCGAGGCGGAGGCGCTTGATGCCAGTCTGCGGCAGCGGGATCCGGCGCTTTTGGCGCGGCCGCTGCGGGCGCTTGGCATGTCGGATGAGGCTGCCTATCGCGCCCGTTTCGAGACGGCGGTGCTGGCGCCGCTGCACCGGATGGGCTGGGCCGGGGTCGGCCGTTAGAGCGTGATGGCTTGAGGCGGAATCGCCGAAAAGGCTGAATCACGCGATCAAACAAAGTCCTGGAGCATGATGCGTGAGCGCAAGCGAACGCATCATGCTCCAGCCAGGGAGCGGCAAAAGCCGATCAGGCGGGGCGGGCGGCCAGTCACCACAGCGACCGCTGCGGCCAAGTTGAATTTGGCCCTTCTCAGCCGAAACATGTTTGCCGAGCTGCGAAAGGCGCCCTCGCGAAACATCGAGGACAAGCCTGATTCGGTTGAGTTTCGGGACAATTTCGGAATTTCGGGAGCCAGATTTCGTCCCGGCTTCAGGACGGATGCCGCCGCGTCGGGCCTTCTTCACGCATCGACCCACCGGACCTGCCCCGGCACATCAAGGAATGTTCGTCATGACCGATCCTCGTGGACTGGCGGCCAGCATACGCGTGAACACCGCGACCTGGCCGGATCAGCCGATCAGCGCCGCCGCCGCTCCGGCGCCCGGCGTCGGAACCCTCCTCGCCCGGTGTGGCGCCTGGCTGCGCCGCATGAACCATGCCGCGGCGCTGCGCGGGATGGAGCCGCGCATGGCGCGCGACATCGGCGTGAGCCTCCCTGCTGACCGCGGGCCGGAAGGCTTCGCCATCGACCCGAGGCCGTTGTGGGGCATCGGCCTCACGCCGCGGCCGATGGACACGCTGCCGCCCTGGAGCCGCAGGCGCTGAAGGGATCCGGCCCTGAGCGCCACCTCCCCGATGCCTCGTCATCACCCTGCATCCCGACGTGACAGGCTCAGCGGATCGGTCGTGGGGAATGGACAGTTCCCGCAATGGTCGGACAGATCCGGCAGAAAAGCCTCGAAAACTCGCGGGATCGTCATTTCGCGACTTCCCGCCGCAGGAAGCGGAGCGGATCAGTGCAGCCCGTCGCTCGCGTCTGAAACGCGCGCCGAGCGGCGGGATCATTCTCCATCCAACGAGGATCAGCATGCCCGGCACGCTCGTTCCCCGGCTCAGTCCGCGACCAATCCGACGCACCGCCTGGGCGATCGTCGGAGCGATGCTGGCGCTCGCGCTCCTTCTGCCGGAGCGCGGCCTGGCGGCCGGGTCCGATGGTCCCGATGCGGTGGGGCTGCTGTGGCTGCCCGATGGCGAAGCGCCGTCCGTGCCGCCGGCGGTGGTCATCGCGGTGCACGAGCTGACCGGGATCGATCCGCGCGGCTGGCGCTACGGCGAACAGATCACGGCCGCGGGCATCGCGGTGCTGCATGTGGAACTGCGGGACGTCTCGGCCGACAACGCCGGGTCGGCGGCGGTAGCTGACGACGCCGCGGCGGCGCTGGCCCGCCTGCTGCTGGTGATCGACATCCTGGCCGAGGATCCGCGCTTCGCGAATGCAGGGCTCGGCCTCCTCGCCTTCGGCACGGCGGGGGAGGCGGCGATGCTGGCCGCCGCGGATCCTGTTTATGGCGGCCGCATTGCCGCGCTGGTCCTGCTCTATCCCGGCTGCGCCGGCTTGGACGCCGCGGCAGCGACCGCAGGCGGCGGGCTGCGATCGCCGGTGTTGCTGCTGCACGGCGATGCGGATCCGGCCAACAGCCCTGCGGATTGCAGCGGCCTGGCGGCCCGGCTCGCCCATACGGCGCCGGTGCGTCGCGTGCAGTATGCCGGCGCCAGCTATGCCTGGGACTGGGCGCCCTCCGGGCTCCATGAGGTGCCAGAGCTGCCCTGGCCCGGCCAGCCCGGCCTGCGCGTCGCGGTGCGCCACTCTCCGGAGGGCGCGGCGCTTTCGGCGACCCGGGCTGCGAGCTTCTTCGCCGCCGCCTTCGCGGCGCGGCAGCGGTGACATCCGCAGCCTGGCATTCCATCAGCAATCAGAATGGGGAAAGAGAGACTATGGCGACGTGCTTTCTGGAAGGCGCCAATCAAGCTCCTAATGCTGTTCTGGAGAGATCGCGGGGCAAGGTTCCCAACCCCGACTATGGTGGAGCCAAAGCGCTCGACAGGGGGCGGCAGGCATGAGGATTTGGCGGGATATCCCCACGCAGGGTGAATTTCGAGACAGCCTCAGCCGCGCCGCCCAGAGAGATGCAGCGATCATCAAGATCCTCGCGATCATGGCGCGCTACCACGCGCTTCAGAAGGATCTCCACGACAACATACTCCCGCGCTGGTTCGTCCTGCAGGAAGTGGCCACGGCGATCGACAAGCGCCTCGGTGGCGGCACGAAGCTTGCCATCAAGACGGCGCTCCATGTCGCCGCCAAGCTCGATGAAAGTGACACCGTCCGCCTCGAGCGCCTGGCCAAGCGGGCACGCGCGAAGGCTGATTACTTGGAGATACTGAAACAGCACTATCGCGCCAATAAGGTTGAAATGGCGGACCCGGCTAAGTTCTGGGCGCTGGTCACACGCAAGCAGGACACCGACGGAAAGCTGGTCGGCCTTCGGCCAAGCGTCCGTTTGGAGCAGGCGGACCCGATGAACCGCAGCTTCGAAGGGACGAACCTGCTTGTCGAGGAATGGTGGAGCGCGATTTCCGACGGAAGGACAACAGCGCCGCTCTGGCTTCACCTGGAAACGACAGCGCACTGCCTGAATCCGGACACGGCGAAAACCATGGGCGTCGTTCCCTACATGGACGGCAAGGGCGACTCAACGAAGGCCACCATGTTTGCCATTCGACACGTTGGGGGGCTCGAACAGGCGGAGATGAAGGGGGAGTTTGGTGCCTGGGAATGGAAGCCCTTTGACACGAGCTGGATTTTAAGAGGCATGTCCGGCAAGGCCACGGCCTCGATGGGCAACCAGTCGAAAACCAACCCGCAAGGCTGGGTAGGCCCGGGCCGAAGCCTCGCCTATGTCTGGACGCCGAAAAAGGAACTCATGGCGGCCTTGCACAACCCCGAGGCAACCAAGACGCAAAAGGAAAAGCGTTTCCACCACTCATCCTTCCTCTCTGGGGAGATGGTTCTCTGTGCAGGGATGATGGCGGCCCAGCAGGGACGTGTGACCTTCATCAGCAACGACAGCGGACACTACCACCCCGATGCCGCGCACCTCGCGAAGCTCGTGCGCTTCCTGAACAAGCGAAACCTTTTTTCTCCAACGGCCATCGTCATCGAGACGGCCAGCGATCAGGACTACAATCGTCCCCTATCCGTGGAGCAGTTCCTCCGTACGCACGCCTGACCGGGGAAGCCTGCGAACGGTGCTTTCGATCGCTCCATCGAAGGGCGCCTGTTCCGCCGGATCGATGACGCGCTCCGCGTCGGGAGCGACGCGATCGTCGCCATAGACGGCGCTCGCGGCATCTGCGTTGCCTACTGCGAGTGCGCCGCGTGCGAATGGCCCCTGCGTTGGCTTCCGTACCAACAGGGCGCATTGATCTTGGCAGCGGCACCGACATTGGCGAGACGGGGCGGCTGCCAGGGCTCACGGGGCACGGTGCAGATTTCGGAATGGGAGAGCCATCGCCCGCGCCGCGGCGGCCGGCATCCAGGCCGCCAGTTGCGACGGCGGGATCACGCACATGCTCGGCGGCAGGCGCATGGCGAAGATGTCTATTCGGCTGCCATCGACCAAGAAAGCATCATTGGTCACTCCGCATCGCGCCCTCACCTCGGACTTGAGCGGGGGCCGCCCATCCTGCAATCCTGGCTTCCAAGGGACCGGGCCCTCCGGCTCCGGCCTTCAAGGAGCGCGCGGATGCCCGTCTTCAGGCCGACCGGGTTCCCCGGCATTCAGGTGCAGATCGAGCCAAACGAGACGCCCGCCCACTTCTTCTCCGCCGTCGAGAGCGACCTGGCGCGGATCGCGAGCGGGGATATCGGCGGCGACCTGCTCGACCTCATCGACAAGCGGTCGCGCGGCATCGGCATCGGCTACGCCGCGACTGACAAGTACCCGAACGTCACAGTCTGCTACGCCCCCGGCTTCACCGAAGCCGCGGCCAAGACCGAGGCGAGGTGGGACAACTACGTGCGGCGCAAGGGGCGGTTCGGCGCCATGGATCGCGCCGTCCGCGCCTCGGGCGGCGGCCACTTCATGTGGGTCTCCTACCATCCGAACCCGCCCGGCACGACGGAGGGGGAGATCGGCTACACCAGCGGCCAGGGCCTCCGCACGCCGCCCTTCATCGTGCTGGCGCATGAGTTGATCCACGCCTGGCACGGCATGAGCGGGATGATGGAGCTCAAGGACAAGCAGACTATCACCGCCCCCGACGGCCGCACCTATGAGCTGGCGCGGGAGGAGGCCTTCACCGTCGGGCTCGGCTCCTACGCCAATACGCGCATCTCGGAGAACGCGATCCGGGCCGAGCACAGGCTGCCGCGCCGGACCTATTACGCGACCCCGAACGACTTCACCGCCTTTGCGCCGCTGCCCTTCCGGCCTGGCCATGCCCCGACCGGCCGGGAACTCAGCCAGCGCTTCGAGGCGATGAAGCGGGAATGGAATGACTGGTGATGTCCGGCGGGGGCGGGGAATATCCCGCGTCGCAGGCACCAACCGCTTGAGAAGACAAGGGAAACTGGCGGAGGGGATGGGATTCGAACCCACGAAAGGGGTTATCCCCCTTTAACGGTTTAGCAAACCGCCGCCTTCGGCCACTCGGCCACCCCTCCGCAGGAGTGGAAAGTCACACGGCGTTGCAGGCGCCGCTTCTAGCCGCAGCGCCCGCCCCCGTCAAACCTCGATCGGCGGATTCTCAACCGCCGAGGTAAGCCTCGAAGCCGCGCTTCACGCCCGGGCGCGCCATCATGCGCTCGTACCAGGCCGTCACGTTCGGCAAGGCCTTGTCGAAGGGCACCAGGTGCCGCTCATGCCGCCAGGCCCAGCCCAGGATGGCGAAATCGGCGACGCTGGGCGCGCCCGCGGTCGCCACGAAATCGCGGCCCGCCAGGCGCCGGTCGAGCACGCCATAGAGGCGCTTCGTCTCGTCGCCATAGCGCTTCACGCCATAATCCCGCGCCGGCCCCTCCGGCTGCAGCAGGAAGTGGTGCACCTGGCCGGGCATCGGGCCGAAGCCGCCCATCTGCCACATCAGCCATTCCAGCACCGGCACCCGGTCCCGGAGATCCGCCGGCAGGAATTTGCCGGTCTTCTCGCCGAGATAGAGCAGGATCGCGCCCGATTCGAAGACCGTGATCGGCTGCCCGCCCGGACCCTCGGGATCGATGATCGCGGGGATGCGGTTGTTCGGGCTGAAGGCCAGGAAGGCCGGGTCGAACTGCTCGCCCTTGGAGATGTTCACCGTCTTCACCGTATAGGGCAGGCCCATCTCCTCCAGGGCCACGCTGATCTTGCGCCCATTGGGCGTGTTCCAGGTGTGGAGCTCGATCATCCCGTCGTTCCTTGCGGCTTCGCTGCGGGGGGAGGGTAGCGGCATCGCGCGCCGGGGCAACTCGGGCTAGGCTCTGCCCGCGACGAAAGGAGAACCATGTCGAGCGTTCCGAATATCCCGCGCCCAGGCCAGCCGCCGCCGCAAGGCTCAGGCGCCGCGCCGGGGCCGAGCAACGACGCACTGCTGATGATGCGCTACGACGCGAACAAGAAGAGCGCGCTGATCGCCTATCTCTTCTGGTTCTTCCTGGGCTACCTTGGCGCGCACCGCTTCTACCTGGGGCGCATCGGCACCGGGCTGATGATGCTGACGCTCTTCGCCGCCTCCGTGGTGTTCACGGTGATCCTGATCGGGCTGTTCGGCTTCGTGCTGCTCGGCTTCTGGTGGCTGGTCGACGCCTTCCTGATCCCGGGCCAGGTTCAGTCCGAGAACAACAAACTGATCGCGTCTTTGTAGGGGCCTCAGGCGCCAGCGCCGGCATCCGCCGGTTTGGCTTGCGCGCTGTCGGGTGCGCGCCCGGCGCGGCTGATGGTCGCGCGCGGGCCGCATTCGCGGCCTCGGTCTGCATCGGCTGGCGCCTCGCAGCCCGGCCTTTCTGATGGTGGCCTTCGGCCGCGGGGCACTCGCCCTCCGAAGCCTGGCGAAGGAGGGTGCGGCCGCGGGCACTGCGGGAGAGGGCGCCGCTTATCCCTTCTTCAGGAGCCGCTCGGCGAGCGTCGCCCACCAGCTCGCGCCGACCGGCAGGATGGCGTCGTTGAAATCGTAGCGCGGGTGATGGACCTGCGGGTCGTTGCCGCCGCGGCCGGCGCCGAGCATCAGATAGGCGCCATCCTTCGCGTTCAGCATGAAGGAGAAATCCTCGCCTCCCATGGTCGGCTTCGGCATCGGCACCACGCGGGCCGGGCCCTGCACCGCGCGCGCCGCATCGACCGCGAGGTCGGTGCTGACCGGCTCGTTCACCGTCGCCGGATAGGCGCGGCGGAATTCGGCACTCGCCTTGGCCCCCATAGCGGCGGCGATGCCGGTCACCGTCTCCTTGAAGCGGCGCTCCAGCAGATCGCCGACCTCGGGCGCGAACCAGCGCGCGGTGCCGAGCATCGTCACCGTCTCCGGGATCACGTTGAAGGTGTGCCCGCCCTTGATGTGGCCGATGGTGATGACGCCGGCATCCACCGGTTCGACATTCCGTGACACGATGCTCTGCAGCGCCTGCACGATGGCCGCCGCGATGACGATCGGGTCGACGCCGTTATGCGGCATGGCGCCATGCGCACCGCGGCCGGTGATCGTGACCTCCAGGTTGGCGACCGCAGCCATGACGGGGCCGTGGCGCCAGTAGAAGGTGCCCTCCGGCGCGCCCGGCCAGTTGTGCAGGCCGAAGACGCGCTCCATCGGGAAGCGGTCGAAGAGGCCTTCCTTCACCATCACGTCGCCGCCGCCGAAATTCTCCTCGGCCGGCTGGAAGATGACGTAGACGCTGCCATCGAAATTGCGCGTCTCCGCCAGGTACTTCGCGGCGCCGAGCAGCATGGTCGTATGCCCGTCATGGCCGCAGGCATGCATCGTCCCGGGCGTCTTGGAGGCATAGGGAAGCCCGGTCTCCTCCAGGATCGGCAGCGCGTCCATGTCGGCGCGCAGCCCGATGCCGCGGCCGCTGCGCGTGCTGCCATGGATGACGCCGACGACGCCGGTCTTGGCGATGCCGGTCACGACCTCGTCGCAGCCGAATTCCTTGAGCTTCTCCGCGACGATGCCGCTGGTGCGGTGCTCCTCGAAGGCGAGCTCGGGGTGTTCGTGCAGATCATGCCGCCAGGCGGTCATCTCCTGGTGGAACTCGGCGATACGGTTGATGACTGGCATGGGATGTTCTCCCCCTTCAGGCAGAAAATGTATACGAAAGCCCCTCGGCGAGCGAGATCGGCGTGATGCCGAGGGTTCGCCGCATCGGACCGATGTCGAAAGCCTTGTCCTCCAGCAGCCGCCGCACCTCGTCGGCGCCGATGCGGGGCAGGCCCGGCAGGATCCGGGTGAGGGGAGCCAGCGCGCGCAGCAGGGCGCCGGGCACCGGCAGGATGGGTGGCGCGCGCAGCCCTGCCGCAGCGGCGACCGCAAGCAGGAAGTCGCGATAGGGCAGCGCCTCCGGTCCCGCGATCACCAGGGTCTCGGCTCGCCGCCAGGGATGTCGGAGGGCCGCGACCAGGGCGCGGGTGACGTCGGACTGGTGGATCGGCTGCACCAGGGCGCGGCCGCCGCCGGGCAGCGGCGCCACCGGCAGGCGGCGGATCAGGGCGGCCAGGCGCTGGACGTTGTCCTCTCCCTCCGCGCCATAGATCATCGTCGGGTGCAGCATCACGCCCGGGCGATTGGCGGCGAGCAGGGCTGCTTCCCCGGCGCGGACGCCATTGCCGTGATCATCCGGCCAGCGCGAGAAGCGCCGGGTCGATCCCATCAGCACAAGTCGGGCCTCCGGCGGCGCCGCGGCGAGGATCGCCGGCGTCCAGCGCGCATGCGCGCCGGAGGCGATGCGCTCGGCACCCTGCAGCGCGCGCTTGAGGCCGATCGGGTCGCGCAGGTCGGCGACGCGCGGCGTGCCGGGCAAGGTCCAGCGCGCGGCATCGCGCACCACGGGGATGAAGGGCATGCCTTCGGCCGCGAGCGCCCGGCACAGCGCCGTGCCGGAGCGCCCGCTCGCCCCGATGACCGCGATCATTCCCCGGCGGCGGTCAGGAAGCGGAGGTCGGCGCCCGCGGGCGCCTGGGTCACCTGCTCATGCACCAGCCGGTCCCAGCCGCGCTTCGGCGCCGGCGCCGGGCTCCAGGCGGCGCGGCGCTTCGCGAGTGTCGCCTCATCGACCAGCAGGTCGAGCGTGCGGTTCTTCACCGAAAGCCGGATGCGGTCGCCAGTCTCGACCAGCGCCAGCGGCCCGCCGACCGCGGCCTCCGGCGCGATATGCAGCACGATGGTGCCGAAGGCGGTGCCGGACATGCGGCAATCGCTCATGCGCACCATGTCCTTCACACCCTGGCGCGCGAGCTTCTTCGGGATCGGCAGGTAGCCCGCCTCCGGCATGCCGGCGGGGCTGCGCGGCCCGGCGCCCTTCAGCACCAGGATGTCCTGTGGCGTCACATCGAGCGCCGGGTCGTCGATCCGGTTCGCGAGATCCTCCAGCCCATTGAAGACCATGCAGCGCGCCTCGGTCTCGAACAGGGCCGGGGTCGCGGCGCTCCGCTTCAGGATGGCGCCGTCAGGTGCCAGCGAGCCGAACAGCGCGACCAGCCCGCCGACCGGGGAGACCGGCTCCCCCCGCGCCCGGATGATCTTGCGGTTCACGTAGTGAGAGCCGTCGCCGATCCGCTCGGCGAGCGTCACCCCGTCGAGGTCCTTCGCCTCCAGGTCGAGCAGGTCGCGCAGCTCCCAGAGCAGGGCCTGCATGCCGCCGGCGCTGTGAAAATCCTCCATGTAGCCTTCGCCGGTCGGCTTCAGGTCGACCAGCACCGGCGTCGTCTCGGAGAGCGCGTCGAGCCGCTTCAGGTCGAGCGTCAGCCCCGATCGCCCGGCAATCGCGGCGAGGTGGACGATGGCGTTGGTGGAGCCGCCGAGCGAGAGCAGCACGCGCACCGCATTGTCGAAATTGCCCTGGGTCATGAGCGAGAGCGGTGCGACCGGGTTCCGGATCAGCCGGACCGCCTGGGCGCCTGCCTCCTCGGCGATGCGCAGCCGATCGGCATGCACCGCCGGCGCCGAGGCGGCGTCGAGCGGCATGAAGCCGAGCGTCGCGGCGAGGCAGGCCATGGTCGATGCCGTGCCCATCACGCCGCAGGTGCCGGCGGTGGTGGCAAGCTTGCCCTCCAGCGTGTTGATCTTCTCCTCGCTTACCTCGCCGGCGCGGTAGCGCGCCCAGTAGCGGCGGCAATCGGTGCAGGCGGAAAGCCGCTCGCCCTCGAAGGCCTGGGCCAGCATCGGGCCGACCACCAACATGACCGAGGGCGTGCCGGAGGAGATCGCGCCCATGAGCTGGGCGGGGACGGTCTTGTCGCAGCCGCCGACCAGCACCGCCGCATCCATCGGCTGGTTCGCCAGCATGGCCTCGGTGTCGAGCGCCATGAGGTTGCGGTAATGCATGGAGCAGGGGCTGAGCGAGGGCTCGCAGATGCTGATCGTGGGGAAGCTGAGCGGCAGGCCGCCGGCGGCCAGCACGCCACGCTTCACCGCCTCGATCAGCTCGGGCGCGGTGCGGTGGCAGTTGTTGTAGTCGCTGCCGGTATCGGCGATGCCAACCACCGGCTTGTCCAGCATGGCCTGGGAATAGCCCATCGACTTGGCGAAGGAGCGGCGGAGATAGAGCGCGAAGTCGCGGTCGCCGTAGTTGGATGTGTTGCGGGCCAGGCCGCGCTTGGGTGCGTCGCTCAATGCCGTCACTCCGGGTTGATACCAGCGCGTTGCATCAGGTCCCGGTGAAGATCAAGCTCGGACCGGATGCGGGCCTCCAGCGGCGCCCGCCCGTAGGGGGTCGGTGCGAAGCCGAGGCGTTCGAAGATCGCGGCCGTCGCCGGGGCGGAGAAGGCCGCCTCCGCCAGCACCGCCACGCGTTCGAGGATCGGCTGCGGCGTCCCGGCCGGCGCCTGCAGGCTGAACCAGCCGCCGACCACATACCCGTCCTGGCCGAGCTCGGTCATGGTGGGCAGGTCGGGGAGGGCGGGTGTGCGCGCCCTTGCCAGCAGGCCGAGCGCCCGCAGGCGGCCTGCCTCCACATGCGGCTTGGCCGGCGCGAAGGTCGAGATCATCACATCCGTCCGCCCTGCCAGCGTCTCGGTCAGCGCCGGCGGCGTGCCATTGAAGGGGACGTGCAGGAACTCGGTCCCGGTGCGCTTCATCAGGTCCAGCATGCCGAGATGGGAGGTGCTGCCGACGCCCCAGCTCGCATAGGTGAGCTGGCCGGGCCGGCGCCTGGCCTCGGCGATCACCTGGTCCAGGCTCTCCCAGCGGGGATGGGCGACCATGACGAACAGGGTCTCGGCGATCTGGGTGACATGGGCGAAGTCGCGCAGCGGGTCATAGCCGAGGTTGCGCAGCGCGAAGGGCGTCATGGTGAAGGTGACGATGGTGCCCATCAGCAGCGTGTGGCCATCCGGCCGCGCCCGCTGCACGGCGCGGGCGGCGAGGGTGGTGGAGGCGCCGGGCTTGTGGTCCAAGATGAAGGTGCCGCCGCTGCGCTCGGAGAAACCTTCGGTGATGATGCGGCCAAGCACGTCCGGCGCGCCGCCCGGGGCATAGGGCAGGACGATGCTGGTGGTCTGGCCGCGGGGCCAGCCGGCCTGGGCCCGGGCGAGGCGCGGCATGGCGAGGGCGGCCAAGCCGGCGGCGGCCAGCCCGCGGCGGCCGGGGGTGGATCGGGTCACGGCTTGGGCGTTTCCTGCTTATTGTTGCAGGCAGCCTCGCCCACCCGGCCACCGCCACGCAAGCACGGCGCCCGGGCATGCGGTAGCATGATACCGCATGCGGAAAACACCGGCAGCGCTTGACCTGGCGGCGCCTTCCCGTCATAAGCGCGCACTCTTTACAGCCATGCAGGCAGACATGCTCACCACACAGACCCGGTCGATCAAGCCGGCAGAGGTCCAGAAGGGTTGGGTGCTGATCGATGCGGAGGGCCTCGTGCTCGGCCGCCTCGCCACACTCATCGCCAACCGCCTCCGCGGCAAGCACAAGGCGACCTTCACGCCGCACGTCGATTGCGGCGACCACGTCGTCGTCGTCAACGCCGACAAGATCCGGGTCACCGGCAACAAGGCCGAGCAGTCGGTCTTCTACTGGCACACCGGCTATCCCGGCGGCATCAAGGGCCGTTCCGTGAAGGAGCGGCTCGAGGGCCGCTACCCGGAGCGGGTGCTGGAGAAGGCCGTGGAGCGCATGATCACGCGCGGCCCGCTCGGCCGCGAGCAGATGCGCAACCTGCACGTCTATGCCGGCGCCGAGCATCCGCATGCCGGCCAGCAGCCGTCCACGCTCGACGTCGGCGCGCTGAACCGCAAGAACAAGGTGATCTGAGATGAGCGAGCAGACCGCAACTTCTCTCGCCGATCTCAAGGACCTGGTCCAGGGGACGCCCGCCGCCGGCGAGGCCGCCGCCGCGCCGGTGCTGCCGAAGCGCGACGCTTTCGGCCGCAGCTACGCGACCGGCCGCCGCAAGGACGCTGTCGCCCGCGTCTGGGTGAAGCCGGGCAAGGGCCAGATCGAGATCAACGGCCGCCCGCAGGCGAAGTACTTCGCCCGTCCGGTGCTGCGCATGCTGATCACCCAGCCCTTCCTGGTGGCCGATCGCTACCAGCAGTTCGACGTGTTCTGCACCGTCGCCGGCGGCGGCCTCTCCGGCCAGGCCGGCGCGGTACGCCACGGCATCAGCCGCGCGCTCGTCAACTATGAGCCCGAGCTGCGCTCCATCCTGAAGAAGGCCGGCTTCCTGACCCGCGACCCGCGCGTGGTCGAGCGCAAGAAGTACGGCAAGGCGAAGGCGCGTCGCTCCTTCCAGTTCTCCAAGCGCTGAGCCGGGCGGGCCGGCTCCAGCGCCGGCCGCATGGCTGTCATCGAAGAAGGGTGGACCCGCGAGGGTCCGCCCTTCTTGCTTTTCGCGGCGCAATCTTGCGCCAATGGTCCCGCAAGGAGGGTTCCATGCTGAAGGGTCAGATTCCGAGCGTCTTCATTGATGGCGAAGCCGGCACCACCGGCCTCGAGATCCGCGAGCGTCTGGCGGTCAACCCCGCCTTGTCGCTGCGTTCCATCGATCCGGCGCGACGCAAGGACCCAGACGCACGGCGCGCGCTGATGGCCGAGGTCGATCTGGTGGTGCTCTGCCTGCCCGACGACGCGGCGAAGGAGAGCGCGGCGCTGGCCGCGTCCCTCGGCGACGCGGCGCCGAAGCTGATCGACGCCTCCACCGCGCATCGGGTGCATCCGGACTGGGCCTATGGCCTGCCGGAGTTGACGCCGGACCAGCCGGGCATCATCGCCGCGGCGAAGCGGGTCGCGAACCCGGGCTGCTACCCGACCGGCGCGATCCTGCTGCTGCGGCCGCTGATCGACGCCGGGCTGATGTCGCCGGACTTCCCGGTCACGGTGAATGCGATCTCCGGCTATTCCGGCGGCGGCAATGCGATGATCGCGACCTACGAGGCACGCACCGCGCCGAATTTCGAGCTCTACGGCCTGGCGCTCGAGCACAAGCATGTCGCGGAGCTGCAGCATTACAGCGGGCTGCAGCGCCGGCCGATCTTCGTCCCCTCGGTCGCCGATTTCCGCCAGGGCATGATCGACAGCATCCCGCTGCATCTCGACCTGCTGCGCGGCAGCCCGAAGCCGGCCGAGATCGAGGACCTGCTGCACACGCGCTACGCGGGCAGCGAATTCGTCTCGGTCGCCAGGTCGGACGCCAAGCTGGAGCCGGAGGCGCTGAACGGCAGCAACGCGATCGAGCTCCGCGTGCATGGCAATGACAGGCACGGGCAGGCGGTGCTGACCGCGCGCTACGACAACCTGGGCAAGGGTGCCTCCGGCGCCGCGGTGCAGAATATCGGGCTGATGCTCGGCATCGCGGTCACCGCCACGCTGCCGAAGGCGGCGTGAGCGTGTCCGATGATCGTCGGGGTCCGACGCATGCGTCGGACGGGCCCGAAGATCTGAATCGGCCACGACCGACGACGGTTCTGCCCTTCGAGGAGCATCGGCCGCAGATCGCGGCGGATGCCTTCATCGCGCCGACCGCGCTGGTCATGGGCCAGGTGACGATCGGGCCAGCGAGCAGCGTCTGGTATCACTGCGTGCTGCGCGGCGACACCAACTTCATCCGCATCGGCGCGCGGTCGAACATCCAGGACGGCACCATCGTCCACGTCAACCGCGCCGCCGAGGCGGCGATCATCGGCGACGACGTGACCGTAGGCCATGCCTGCATCATCCATGCCTGCACACTGGAGGACCGCGCCTTCGTCGGCATGGGCGCGACCGTGCTCGACGGCGCAGTGATCGAGGAGGGCGGCATGCTCGGCGCCGGCGCCCTGCTGACGCCGCGCAAGCGCATCGGCCGCAACGAGCTCTGGACCGGATCGCCGGCGCGGTTGGTCCGGGTGATGAGCGCGGAGGAGCGGGCGCGCTTCGATCGCACCGCGGCGCATTACGTGGAGCTGGGCCAGCGCCACCGCGCCAGCCTCGGCCTGTGAGAGGCCTCTGAGGCCAGTTGCTCAGCGACCTGCCATGCCCACATGCTAGGCCTTGGCCCGGACAGGAGGTCATCGCGATGAGAATCCACGGCATGGCGGCCCTGCTGGCATTCGCCCTCGGCGCCTGCGGCACGGTGCCGCCCCCGGCGGCGCTGCCGCCGGATGTAGGGCTCGGCCTCGCCGACCCGACACGCAATGCGATCTTCAACACCTCCTATGCCTTCGCGACCCCCGCCAACTTGGCGCAGCAGCCGGCGGACGCAGCGCTCGCCGTCGCACAGGCCGAGTATCTGGCGGTCGAGCTGCCCTATGGGCCGCGCTGGCGGGAGTTCTCCCCGGTGGTGCCGATGGCCTTCGAGCGGGCCCGGGCCGAGTGGCGCAGCGCCGTCGGCATCGCGCCGGACGCGCAGCCGCAACCGGTGATCAACGCGCTCTTTGCCGCGCGCTACGCGCTGCAGCAGGGCGATGCGGCGCGCGCGGCCGCCGCCCTGCCGGCGCCGCTCTTCCAGGGTGGCGGCGCGGCGACGCTGACGCGGCTTGCCGCCCTGCCGGCGCTGCCGCAGACCGCCAGCGCCGCGAGCGGCGCCGAGAGCGAGCTCATGCGTCAACAGCGGGGCGGCCGCGGCAACATCTTCAAGATGGGACACCACTGATGGCATTGCCGCGCGCGGGGAGTGCGATCCTCGCCATGCTGACCCTGGCCGCCTGCGATGAGATGCGGCGCCCGCAGGCCGGCGCCGCACCGCCGGCCGGCCTGGTGGCGCCGAGCGCCGATCCGGTGCGTGACGCGATGAACCTGGCTGTCGACGATTTCATCGACCAGGGCCGGAAGCTGCAGGGCAATCCGACCCGGGCCGCGCGCGCCGCGGCGCGGCTGGAATACGTGGCCGAGGCGGCGCCCGGCTGGGGCCCGATCTCACCGTCCATCGTGATTGCGCTGCGCGGCGCGCGTTCCGAGGTCCGCAGCGCGCTCGCCGCCGATCCGGATGCCTCGCCGCGCCTGGTCATGCAGGCCCTGGTGGCGGCGTCGAATGCCCTGGCGCGTGGCGACCGGGCCGCCGCCGCTTCCGCCCTCCCGGCGCCGCTGTTCCGTGGCGGCGGGGAGGCGGCGCTGCGGCTGCTCGAGCAACCCGGCCCCCTGCCGTATGCCGAGCAGGCGACGGCGCTGCTGGTCCAGGAGTCGGCGCGGATCGATGCCGAACAGCGCTGGTATGGGACGCAGGCGGCGCCGGATACCGGCGTAACCTCCGGCGGCACCCTGACCGAGGGGCTCGGGCGCGGGTATTAACCTGACCGCACGCCGTGGAACCTTAACATCACCGGATAACTCGCTGTCCCCACAGTATATCTCACCGAGGCGCCGCGATGATGACCGCCGCGCCGACCAAGCAGAGCGCCGCGCCGCCGAGATCCCACCGATCCGGCACCAGCCCTTCCACCGCCCAGGCCCAGGCGAGCGAGGCCGCGATGTAGACCCCGCCATAGGCGGCGAAGGCGCGACCGGCGGCGGCGGCATCGATCCGGGTCAGCAGCAGGGCGAAGAAGACCAGCAACAGCGTGCCCGGCAGCACCCAGAGCACGGAGCGCCCGAGCCTGAGCCACGCCCAGAAGGCGAAGCAGCCGGCGATCTCGGCCAGCGCCGCCGCACCATAGAAGCCGGCTGTCCTCAATCGCAGGCCGTCACCTTCACATAGGCCCCCGGCGCATCCTCGATCGGCACCAGGCCGCCATCGCCCGGCTGCCGCGCCGGCACTTCCGCCCGGTCCTGGGTCAGGATCCAGCGCTGCCAATCCGGCCACCAGGATCCCGCGAGCTCGGTCGCACCATGGAACCAGGCCTCGGCCTCCTGCGGCAGCTCAGCGCCGACCCAATGGCTGTACTTGCCCGATTCCGGCGGGTTGACCACGCCCGCAATGTGGCCGGAGGCCGCCAGCACGAAGCGCGTCGGTCCCTTGAAGAGCTGGGTCGCGCGGTAAGTCGACTTCCAGGGCGCGATATGGTCCTCCCGCGTCGAGAGGATATAGGCCGGCAGCTTGATCTTCCGGAGGTCGAGCTTCACCCCGTCGAGCTCGATCCCGCCCGGCTTCACCAGGTCGTTCTGCTGGTACATGCGGCGCAGATAGAAGCTGTGCATCTTCGCCGGCATGCGGGTGCTGTCGTCGTTCCAGTAGAGCAGGTCGAAGGGGAAGGGCTCCTGCCCGAGCAGGTAGTTGTTCACCACGAAGGACCAGATCAGGTCGTTGGCGCGGAGCATGTTGAAGGTGGTCGCCATGTCGCGGCCTTCGAGGTAGCCACGGCTCTCCATCTTCTCCTCGAGCGCCTGGAGCTGCTCCTCGTCGATGAAGACGCCGAGCTCACCGGATTCCTCGAAATCCAGCATGCTCGTGAAGAAGGTCGCGCTCTTGATCCTGGTGTCGCGCTTCGCCGCCATATGCGCGAGCGTCGCGGCGAGGAGCGTGCCGCCGAGGCAGTAGCCGATGGCGTTGACCGACTTCTCGCCGGTCGCGCGCTCGATCGCGGCGAGGGCGGCGTAGGGGCCCTCGCGCATGTAGTCGACGAATTCCTTCTCCGCGTGCCGCTCGTCGGGGTTCACCCAGGAACACACAAAGACCGTATGCCCTTGCTCCACCGCCCAGCGGATGAAGCTGTTCTTCGGGCGCAGGTCGAGGATGTAGTACTTGTTGATCCAGGGCGGCAGGATCAGTAGCGGCCGCTTCAGGACCTTGGCCGTAGTCGGCGCGTATTGCAGCAACTGCATCAGGTCGTTCTGGAACACGACCTTGCCCGGCGTGACCGCGATGTTCTCGCCGACCCGGAACTTGGTGTCGTCGGTCATGCGGATCCGCAGCTTGCCCTTGCCGCGCTCCAGATCCGCCAGCAGGTTCGACAGGCCCTTCAGCAGGTTCTCGCCGCCGGTCTCGGCGGTGCGGCGCAGCACCTCCGGGTTGGTCAGCAGGAAATTGGTCGGGCTCATCGCATCGACGAATTGCCGCGTGTAGAAGTCGATCTTCTGCGCCGTCTTGGTGTCCAGCCCCTCCTTGTCCTCGACCACCGTGCGGAAGAAGCGGGCGGACAGCAGGTAGGACTGGCGGATGAAGTCGAAGACCTCGTTCTCCTGCCAGGCGTCGTCCTTGAAGCGCTTGTCCTTGGGATCCTCGGCGATCACCGGGGCGGTGGCGTCGCCCATGATGCGCCGCGCGGTGTTCTGCCAGAGCGTCAGGTAGTCCTGCCAGAACCCGAGCTGGGCCTGCACCAGCCGCGCCGGGTTGGTCATCAGCCGCGCGGTCATCTCGAGGAAGGCGGAACCGATGTTGAAGGGGTCGGCCGGCTGCTCGGTCGCTGCCGTCGGCCCTTCGGCCTGGCGGCGCAGGAAATCGGTGACGATGCGCTGCCCGCGCTCCGCCACATCGGCCATGGTGCGGGAGACGATCGCCGGGTCCGCCAGGCGGAACGAAGGCGCGGCGTCGTCAGTGTCGTCGGCCATGCCGATGCTCCCTCCTTCCGCCCCTGGCCGGTTCGGGCTACCCGTGTCCTCCACAGCGGAAGCACGGGCAGGGCCACATATGGCGGGAGCCGATCGTTCAGCAAAGGGTAGGGGTCGCATGGCAGCCGATCAAGCGCGGGCGCTGGTGATCGCCATGCTCGCTGCCCTGCCGCTGGCGCTCACCGCCTGCGGGGGCACCGGGCCGGTCGCGACCCTCGGGCGCGTCTTCGGTCCCGCGACCGAGGGGCGGGAGCGCCCGCCCGGGCTGGATGGGGAAGGGGTCTATCCCGCGCTCGGCACGGTGCCGCCACGGCCGGACCGCCCCGACCCCGCGGTGCGCCACGCGCTGACCGACCGGCTGGCCCGCGAACGCGACGTGACGCGGGACCAATTGCCGGCGGGTGCGATGTCGCAGGGCCAGTTCGGCCGCCCCGCGCCGGGGCTTCCCGGCCCGCCGACGCCGGCCCTGGTCGGACCGATGGTCGCGGTGCCGCCGCCGCCCGTCATGACCCTCCCGCCCGCACCGACCGCCCCAGCGGCGCTGCCGACGCCGATGCCCGCCCAGCCCGTGCCCCAGGCACCGCCGCGGACCTCGGCACCGGGCGCGCCCCCGCCGGCCGCACAGCCGCCTCTGGGCCTCGGCGGGCCGCCACCCTTGCCGCCGCCCGATCTCCTGGCACCAGGCGGCGGGCCACCGCCACCGCCCTCCCAGGACCTGCTGGCGCCCGGCAGCGGATCGCCCAGCCGGCCCTAGCCGGCTGACTGGGGCGGCCGCCGCGCCAGCCCTTTGTTTTGGCGAGCATCTTCACCCGCTCCGGCGATTCCACCGGATCGGGATCTGCTCTATGGTCCGCGCCCTTCTTCCACTGGACCAAGCCAATGACCGAGGAATTCCACCGCATCCGCCGCCTGCCCCCCTATGTCTTCGCCGAGGTCAACGCGGCGAAGGCGAAGGCGCGAGCTATGGCCGAGGACATCGTGGACCTCGGGATGGGCAATCCGGACAGCCCGACGCCACCGCATATCGTCGCCAAGCTGATCGAGGCGGTGCAGGACCCGCGCACCCACCGCTACTCCATGTCGAAGGGCATCCCGGGCCTCCGCCGCGCCTGCGCCGGCTATTACGAGCGCCGCTTCGGCGTGAAGCTCGACCCGGAGACCGAGGTGGTCGCGACCCTCGGCTCCAAGGAAGGGCTCGCCAACCTCGCGCAGGCGATCAGCTCGCCCGGCGACACCATCCTGGTGCCGAACCCGTCCTACCCGATCCACCAGTTCGGCTTCATCATCGCCGGCGCCTCCGTGCGCTCCATCCCCTACACCCCGGATGACGAGATGCTGCGGGCGCTCGATCGCGCAGTGCGCCATTCGGTGCCGAAGCCGACCGCCGTCATCGTGAACTTCCCGTCCAACCCGACCGCCCTGGTCGCGAGCATCGACTTCTACCGGGAGCTGGTCGCCTTTTGCCGCCGGCACGAGCTCTTCATCCTCTCGGACCTCGCCTATGCCGAGCTCTATTTCGGCGCGACGCCGCCGCCTTCGGTGCTGGAGGTGCCGGGCGCGAAGGAGGTGACGGTCGAGTTCACCTCGATGTCCAAGACCTACAACATGCCAGGCTGGCGCATGGGCTTCGCGGTCGGCAACCCGAAGCTGGTCGCGGCCCTGGCGCGGGTGAAATCCTACCTCGACTACGGTGCCTTCACGCCGATCCAGGTCGCCGCGGCCGCCGCGCTGAACGGCCCGCAGGATTGCGTTGCCGAGATGCGCGCCCTCTACCGCGACCGCCGCGACGTGCTGGTGAAGGGCCTTCGCCAGGCGGGCTGGGAGGTGCCGAGCATCGAGGGCTCGATGTTCCTCTGGGCGCCGATCCCGGAGAAGTTCCGCCATCTCGGCTCGGTCGGCTTCTCCAAGCTGCTGCTGGAGAAATCGAAGGTCGCGGTCGCACCCGGCCTCGGCTTCGGCGAGCATGGCGACGGGCATGTCCGCATCGCGCTGGTCGAGAACAACCACCGTATCCGCCAGGCGCTGCGCGGTATCAGGAGCTTCCTCCAGGGCGACAATGCCGGCCCTGTCGAGGCCGAACCGGAGCTGGTGGCACAATGAGCGCGCCTGATGGTCGGAGCGGCGCGGGCCGCGGAGAGCTTACTCGGCCGCGCCCCGTTGCGCGTCCTCTTGCCGTTGCGATCGCCGGCCTCGGCACCGTCGGTGCCGGCGTGGCGAAACTGCTGCGCGACAATGCCGAGCTGATCGCGGCCCGCGCCGGCCGCCCGATCGCGGTCACCGCCGTCTCCTCGCGCGACCGCACGCGCGACCGCGGCGTGCCAGTCGCGGGGCTCCGCTGGTATGAGGACGCGGTCGCGATCGCCGCCGATCCCGCGATCGATGTCGTCGTCGAGACCATCGGCGGCAGCGAGGGCCCGGCCCGGGCGCTGGTCGAGGCCGCGATCGCCGCCGGCAAGCCGGTGGTGACCGCCAACAAGGCGCTGCTCGCGGTGCATGGCGCAGCGCTCGCGGAGCAGGCCGAGGCCCGCGGCGTGACGCTCGCCTTCGAAGCCGCGGTCGCCGGCGGCATCCCCGCCATCAAGGCGCTGCGCGAGGGGCTGGCGGCGAACCGGATCAGCCGCGTCGCCGGCATCCTGAACGGCACCTGCAACTACATCCTGACCACGATGCGCGAGCGCGGCCTGCAATTCGCCGAGGTCCTCGCCGATGCCCAGCGCCTGGGCTATGCCGAGGCCGACCCCGCCTTCGACATCGACGGCGTCGATGCCGCGCACAAGCTGGCGATCCTGGCCGCACTCGCCTTCGGCCGCCCGGTCGACCTCGGCGCCGTGCATATCGAAGGCATCCGCGAGGTCTCCGCCCTCGACATCGAGCTCGCGGAGGAGCTCGGCTACCGCATCAAGCTGCTCGGCATCGCCAAGCGCGAGGAAAGCGGCATCAGCACCCGGGTGCATCCCTGCATGGTGCCGAAGGCCGCCGCCATCGGCCGCGTCGAAGGCGTCTTCAACGCCGTGGTGGCGGAGGGCGACTTCGTCGGCCGCGTCATGCTGGAAGGGCGCGGCGCCGGCGCCGGGCCGACCGCGAGCGCAGTGGTCGCCGACCTGATCGACCTGGCGCGCGGCAGGCTCACCCCGGTCTGGGGCGCAGCCACCGATGCCCTGTCGCACGCGCCCTCGCTGCCGATGGAGAAGCATGTCGGCGCCTATTACCTGCGCCTGATGGTGCTCGACCGTCCCGGCGTCATCGCCGACGTCACCGGCGTGCTGCGCGACCACGCCATCAGCCTCGAATCCATGCTCCAGCGCGGCCGCGCGCCGGGGGAGGCGGTTCCCATCGTGCTCACCACCCATGATTGCGTCGAAGGCCGCATGCGGGAGGCGCTGGCCCGCATCGAGGCGCTGCCGACGGTGGTCGAGAAGCCGGCGCTGATCCGGATCGAGGGCTTGTGATCCGGTGGCTGGCCGCGCTTTTCCTCCTGCTGCTCGCAGCACCTGCGAGCGCTGAGGACGGTGTGGCCGGCACCTGGGCCGGCCACTACACCTGCGCCCAGGGCAATACCGCGATGGCGCTCACCATCACGCCGCAGGGCGGCTCGCGGGTCACCGCGTTGTTCCATTTCGAGGCCGCGGCCGACAACCCGGAAGTGCCGACCGGCTGCTACGAGATGGTAGGCGACTACGACGCGCTCCGCGCCCGGCTGCGCCTTTCGCCATGGCGCTGGCTGATGCGGCCGCCCTTTTATGTGATGGTGGCGCTCGACGGCCGCCTGGCGCCGGATGGGACCCTGGCGGGAGAGGTGCGGGGGCCGGGCTGCACCAGCTTCGCGGTCACGCGGGCGGCACGGCCGGCCGATCCGGAGGCATGCCGGCGTGGCGGGCCTCTGCTCTCGCTCCGCTGACGCGGGACGGATTTCCCGCTATTGAGCGGGCCCTAGGCGGCCCCGGCGCCGCAACCCGCTTCCAGAGTCGGAGAACAGAGCTATGGCCGCAGCAACGACCGAACCCGGCATGGTGGTGGACCGCAACCTCGCGCTTGAGCTGGTGCGGGTGACGGAGGCCGCGGCACTCGCCGCCTCCCGCTGGATGGGGCGGGGCGACAAGAACGCGGCCGACGGCGCCGCGGTCGACGCCATGCGCCGCGCCTTCGACACCGTCGCCATCACCGGCACCGTCGTGATCGGCGAGGGCGAGATGGACGAGGCGCCGATGCTCTATATCGGCGAACGCATCGGCCTCTACGCCAAGACCGGCGGCGGGCCCGAAGTCGATATCGCCGTCGACCCGCTGGAAGGCACCACCACCACCGCCAAGGGCGGCCCCAACGCCATGGCGGTGGTGGCGCTCGCCCAGAAGGGCGGCTTCCTGCACGCGCCCGACATCTACATGGACAAGATCGCGGTCGGCCCCGGCCTGCCGCCCGGCATCATCAGCATCGACGCCACGCCCGAGCAGAACCTGCGCGAGCTGGCGCGCGCCAAGAAGGTCGAGATCAGCGACCTCGTCGTCTGCATCCTCGACCGCGACCGGCACAAGGAGATCATCGGTGGCTGCCGCTCCGCCGGCGCCCGCATCATGCTGATCCCGGATGGCGACGTCGCCGGCCTCGTCGCCGTCTCCCAGCCGGAGACAGGCGTCGACATGTATCTCGGCTGGGGCGGCGCACCGGAAGGCGTGCTGGCCGCCGCCGCGCTCCGCTGCATCGGCGGCCAGATGCAGGGCCGGCTGATCTTCGAGGATGATGCCCAGATCGAGCGCGCCCGCAGCATGGGCATCACCGACCCGAAGCGCGTCTACGACCTGGAGGAGATGGCGAAGGGCGACGTGATGTTCGCCGCGACCGGCGTCACCACCGGCCCAATGCTGCGCGGCGTGCGGCGCCACGCCGCCGGCGCGGTCACGCATTCGATCGTCATGCGCTCCAAGTCCGGCACCGTCCGCTACATCGAAGGCCAGCACAATTTCGCGCTGAAGCCGACCGCCTTTGTCGCCTGAGCCGCCCGCGGCGCCCGTCCTCGGCGTCGAGCGCAGCGTCACCGGGCGGCGCTGGGCCTGGCGCGAAGGCGATGCGCGCATCGGCGCCGGGATCGCGCAGCGCCTGGCCCTGCCGGAGGTCGTGGGCCGCCTGATGGCGGCCCGCGGCATCGGCATCGACGACGCGGCCGACTTCCTCGACCCGACACTGCGCGCGCTGCTGCCCGATCCCGCCGTGCTGCGCGACATGGGCCCGGCCGCGGAGCGCCTCGCGCATGCCGCCCGTCATGGCGAGCATGTCGCGGTGTTCGGCGACTACGACGTGGACGGCGCCTGCGCCGCGGCGCTGATGACGCGCTTCCTGCGCGACCTCGGCTGCGCCGTGACCCCCTATGTCCCCGACCGCCTCAAGGAAGGCTACGGCCCCAACGCGCCGGCGATCACGGCGCTCTGCGACCAGGGCGCCACGCTGATCGTCTGCGTCGATTGCGGCATCGCCGCCGCGACCGCGCTCGCCGCCGCACTCGGCCGCGCCGACGTCGTGGTGCTCGACCATCACAAGGCCGAAGGCGCCCTGCCGCTGGTCGCCGCCGTGGTGAACCCCAACCGCCTCGATGACGAGAGCGGGCTGCGCCATGTCTGCGCCGCGACCGTCGCTTTCCTGACCGCGGTCGCGACACTCCGCACCCTCCGCCGCGCCGGGCATTTCGGGCGCGAGCCCGAACCCGACCTCCGGCGGCTGCTCGACCTCGTCGCACTCGCCACCGTCTGCGACGTGATGCCGCTGACCGGCATCAACCGCGCCCTGGTCACCCAGGGCCTGAAGGTGCTGGGACGCCGGGAACGACCCGGCCTCGCCGCACTGCTCGACGTGGCCGGCGCGCGGGACGTGCTCACCGCCCATACCCTCGGCTTCACCCTCGGTCCACGCATCAACGCCGGCGGCCGCATCGCCGCCCCCGATCTCGGCCTCCGCCTGCTGCTGGAGGAGGATCCGATCGAGGCCCGCGCGATGGCCGAGCAGCTCGACGCCGTGAACCGCCGCCGCCAGGAGGTCGAGAGCGAGGTCATCGCCGCCGCCTTCGCCGCCGCCGAGGCCCAGGCCAGCGCCGGCCGCGCCGTGCTGCTGGTCGCCGGCGACGGCTGGCACCCCGGTGTCGTCGGCATCGTCGCCGGCCGGGTGAAGGAGAAGTTCAACCGCCCCGCCTGCATCGCCGGCATCGCCCTCGGCCTCGCCAAGGGCTCCGGCCGCTCCGTCCCCGGCGTCGATCTCGGCGCCGCCGTCATCGCTGCGCGCCAAGCCGGCCTGCTGGAGACCGGCGGCGGCCACGCCATGGCCGCCGGCTTCTCCTTCCTGAGCGACCGGCTCGACGCCGTGCACGCCTTCCTGGAGGAGCGGCTCGCGGTCGCAAAATCCCTCCCGGCCTCGGCCGACCTCGGCATCGAAGGCACCCTGACCGTCCCAGGCGCCACCACCGATTTCGCCCAGGCCGTGGAGCGCCTGGCCCCCTTCGGTGCGGGCAACGAAGAACCGCTCTTCGCCATCGCCCGCGCCCGCGTGCTGCGCGCCGACCGCCTCGGCAAGGAAGGCGCGACCGTGCGCGCCATCATCGAAGGCGAAGGCGGCGGCCGCCTCAAAACCATCTGCTTCCGCGCCAAGGAAGGCCCGCTCGCTACCGCCCTGCTGGCCCAGGATCGCGTGCCGCTGCACCTCTGCGGCCACCTCCGCGCCGAACGCTGGAACGGCGACGTCACCGCCTGCCTGCAAGTGGTGGACGCGGCGGCGGTGGGGTAGGCGCATCCCGGAGAGGGCGCTGCCCTCTCCGGACCTCTCCCGCCAGGAGCCTACAGGCCCCTGGACCCCGTTTACTTTTGACGCCCTGATTGCGAAGGGGGCCGCCCGATTGGGCGGCCCCCTTCGCAATCAGGGCACCAAGTGAAGCAGGTCCAGGAGCATCTATGCTCCTGGCGGATGGGGTCTGGGGAAGGCAGAGCCTTCCCCAGGGCGCGCCCTACCCAACCCGCGGCGTGTACCGCCACACACTGGCGGGCGGGAAGTTGAGGGGCGTCCATTCCTCGCGCTTCGCGGCTAGGTCGTGCTTTTTCCAGGGCAGGGGCGAGGTGGCGCAGTAGGAGTAGTGGAGGAAGCCGCGGCCGGGGGCGACGGCTTGCATGGCGTCGATGAAGCGGCGCTGTTCGGTGACCGGCAGGAGCACCAGGGGGATGCCGCAGATCACGCTGCCGATCCGGTCCTGCAGGCGCTGGGGCAGCAGCCGCGGCAGCTCGCGGGCATCGCCTTCGATGACGGTGACGCCGGGCATGGTCTCGCGCAGCATCTCGGCCATGTCGGGCTCGATCTCGACCACCACGAGTCGCTCGGGGGCCAGGCCGGCGGCGAGGAGCGCGCGGGCGATGACGCCGGTGCCGGAGCCGAGTTCCAGCACCATCTCGCCGTCCTTCGGCCAGGCCTGGCGGACGAGGCGCCTGCAGAGCGCCGGGGAGGAGGGGATCACCGATCCCATGCGGAGCGGGTTGGCCATCCATCGCCGGAAGAACAGGGCCACGCCGCGGCCCTTTGGCCGGGCTTCGGCCTCCCTGCGCTTGTCGTCGAGGGCCAGGGAGGAGGAAGCGTTCGGTGGCGTCATGTTGCGCGGACCTGACCCTTGTATGGCGGTGGCGTGGAAAGGATGACGGTTCGGCAGAGCCCCGTGTCAGGGGCCGTTACAATTAGGTTGGACCAGAGGGCAGGGCGGCAAGGCAAAAAAACGCGCGCATCCTCGGCGGGTTCCGCGCTCTAGCGCCGGTTCCGGGGCATATGTGTGACGATGGTGCTAAGCTCCGTTGACAGCGGGCCGTCACTCAACGCTGTCGCCAGGCCTGGGTGGAGCGGTCGACGAGGCCCCCGGCCAGCACCTGGACGAGTTTCACCGCGGCGGTGATGGCGAGGATGGTGCAGGCCATGGCGGCCGCCGCGGAGACTTGCCCGGCCTCATCCATATGCACGACGGCGATCGATGCGAGCTTGGTGTCGGGGCCATAGAGGAAGATCACCGCGCTCACCGTCGTCATGGCGTTGACGAAGAGGTAGACGGCGATGTCGAGGATCGCCGGCAGGCAGATCGGCACCGTGACGCGCGCGAAGGTGACCAGGACCGGCACCCTGAGGCTGGCGCCGACTGCTTCGAATTCCGGATCGAGCTGACGGATTGCGGTGACGGCGGTCAGATGGCCGACTGTGTAGAAATGGGTCAGGCAGTTCACGACCAGGATCACCAGCCCGCCATAGAAGAAATTCAGCGGGTTAGCCGGGTGATTGAAGAAAAGGATGTAAGCAAGGCCGAGTACCAGGCCAGGGATCGCCAGCGGCACGGTCGCGGCCAGCCGCAGCAGCCCGGGCACCGGGCCGCCCTTGGGCCCGCGTTCCAGTAGCCAGGCGATCGTGAAGATCGCCGGCGCACCGATGACGGCGACCAGGGTCGCGAGCCTGACCGAGGTCCAGACCGCGCCCCAGCCGGCCGGGTCGAAATTGGCGAAGTCGTAGTTCGCCAAGGTCAGGGTCAGGTTGTAGGGCCAGAAGGTGATGAGCGAGCCCCAGGCGGCGACGCCGGTCAGCCCGAGCAGCACCCCGGCCACGGCCAGGCAATGCAGCAGGCAGAGCCAGTCGCGCACCAGGTTCGGCTTCGGCGCATAGACGACGGCGCGGCCCGACATCGTCGCTTCGCGCTGCCGCTGGGCCCAGCGGTCGATCAGGAAGGCGATGACCGCGGGCAGCAGCAGGACGATGCCGACCACCGCCCCCATGTTGAAGTCGAGCTGCCCGACCACCTGCTTGTAGACATCGGTCGCCAGCACCGGGAACTGGCCGCCAATGACCTTGGGCACGCCGAAATCGGTCATCACCAGGGTGAAGACGACGATCGCCGCCGAGATGAGCCCGTAGCGCGCCTGCGGCAAGGTCACCGTCAGGAAGGTGCGGAAGGCTGAGGCCTTGAGCGCCGCCGCCGCTTCGTAGAGCCGCCCGTCCGCGGTGCCGAGGGCGACCGCCAGGATGATCGCCGCATGCGGGAAGCAGGCGAAGACCTGCGCCATGATGATGCCGACCGGCCCGTAGAGCGGGTAGCCGAGCAGCGCGCCCTTCAGCAGTCCCTGGTTCCCGAACAGCGTGATCAGCGCCAGCGCCGGCAGCAGCGACGGCGCCAGGATCGGGATCAGCATGGCGGCGCGAAACGCGCCCTTGGCCGGGATCCGGCTGCGGGTCAGCGCATAGGCATAGAAGAAGGCGAGGGGGATCACGAGGGCCGTGGTCAGCGCCGCGGTCCAGACGCTGTTCCAGGCGGCGGCGAGCAGCGAGGGTGTCGTCACATAGGCGGCGAAATTCGCGAACCACACGAACTCGCCCGCGGCATTGCCGAAGGCACGGGACAGGAGCGTGCCCATCGGCAGCAGCAGGGCGAGGCCGAGCGCCAGCAGCGCCAGCCATTGCCCGCCGCGCATCACCCGCGTCGCCGTCGAGGCGCGCGGCCGCACCGCATCCGGCGCCGGCAGCAGGGCCGCCAAGTCAGACATCGGTTGGAAAGATCATCAGCGATTCCGGCGGCAGCGCCACCGGCAGCGCCGCGCCGACGAAGGCGCCGAGCGCGCCGAGCATCCCGGCCGGGACATCGGAATCGAGCCTGAGCCGTCCGACCTCGAGCGAGATGCGGGCCAGCGCGCCCATGAACTCGACATGCACCACCTGGCCTTCCAGGTGGCGGGGGGTCACGCTGGCCTCCGGCCCGATGCGCACATCCTCGGGGCGGACGAAGACCTCGACCGGCTGGCCGTAGAGCAGGCGCTCGATGCCCCGGGCCTCGATGCGGAGCCCGTCCCGCGTCACCAGCATGCCGGCCGGGGTGTCGACCTTGGCGTTGAAATGGGAGGAGCGGCCGACGAAGCCCGCGACGAAGGGGGAGGTGGGGCGGCGGTAGACCTCCTCCGGCGTGCCGATCTGCTCGATGCGTCCCTGGCTCATGACCACGATGCGGTCGGAGACGCTCATCGCCTCCTCCTGGTCATGGGTCACCATGATGGTGGTGACGCCGAGGCGGCGCTGCAGGCTGCGCAGCTCCTGCCGGAGATAGACGCGCACGATGGCATCGAGTGCCGAGAGCGGCTCGTCCAGCAGCAGCAGGCCGGGCTCGTTGGCGAGCGCGCGCGCCAGCGCCACGCGCTGCTGCTGCCCGCCGGAGAGCTGGGCCGGATACTTGTCGGCCTGCTCGGGCAGGCCGACGGTGACCAGCAGCTCCGCCACGCGCTCCTTCGCGCGGTCGCGCGGCCAGGCGCGGCCGCGCAGGCCATAGGCGATGTTCCGGGCGACCGTCAGGTTGGGGAACAGGGCGTAGGACTGGAAGACGATGCCGAAATCGCGCTGCTCCGGCGGCAGCGCGGTGATGTCGCGCCCGGCCTGGGTGATGGTGCCGGAGGAGGGCGGATCGAGCCCTGCGATCGCGCGCAGCAGCGTCGTCTTGCCGCAGCCGGAGGGGCCGAGAAAGGCGACGAATTCGCCGGGGTCGATCGCCAGGCTGACCCGGTGCAGGGCGGCGAAGGTGCCGAAGCTCTTCGCCACCTGCCGGACCACGAGATAGGGCGCCTCGGCCTGCCGCGCGGCCGCCCCGTCGGCCGCGACCACGGTGCCGCTGCGCATGGCCATCAGTTCCGCGGCGCCGACTTGCCGTCGAAGCGGCTGGCCCATTCGCGCAGGATGCGCTCGCGCTCATTGGCGACGGCGCGGATGTCCTGGCTCACCAGGCGCTGCTCGAACTCGGCCGGATAGCCGCGCACCGCCGGCTGCACACCGGGCAGCGCCAGCAGGGCGTACCAGCGGCCATAGAGCTCCGCCGCCTGGCGGGAGACGCTCCAGTCCACGAAGCGCCGCGCCGCATCGAGGTTGCGGGTGCCGCGCTGGATCGCGGTGCCTTCGATGTCGTAGCCGACGCCATCGGTCGGCACGATGATCTCGAGCGGAGCGCCTTGGTTGCGCAGCGTCACCGCGCGCATGTCGAGCGAGATGCCGACGCCGTATTCGCCGCGCGCCGCGTTGTTGCAGGGCGCGCTGCCGGAGTGGGTGTAGACTTGGATGTTGTCGTGCAGGCCGCGCATGTAGTCCCAGGCGCGGGCCTCGCCCTGAGCGCCGATCCAGCCGGCGACGGTCAGGAAGCCGGTGCCCGAGGAATTCGGGTTCGGCATCACCACCTGGCCGCGGAAGGCGGGGGCCAGCAGGTCGGCCCAGGTGGTCGGGCGCGGCAGGTTACGCTGCTGCGCGACGGCGGTGTTGAAGCAGATGGCGGCCACGAAGGCGTCCATCCCGGTCCAGGTCATCGGGCTGCGGTCGGAGCGCATGTTGGGCCGGAGCGCCTCCGCGCCTTGCGGCGTATAGGGCTCCAGCATCTCCAGCGCTTCCATCTGCAGCAACGAGAAGGCGGAGACCCCCCAGATGACGTCGGCGCGCGGGTTCTGGCGCTCGGCGATCAGGCGGGCGGTGATGACGCCGGTGGAATCGCGCACCCAGGCGACCTCGATTCCGGGCACCGCCGCCTCGGCCGCCGCCTTGAGGGGCGCGAGCTGCTCGGTCTCGAGCGCGGTGTAGACGGTCAGGCGGGTGCGGGTCTGCGCCTGGGCGACGCCGGCCAGGGCGACGAGGCCGAGGGCCAGCGGCAAGAGGGCACGGCGAAGCATGCGGGGGACCCTTTTTCGTTCGGTGCGCGGCGTGCTTCTGCCCCTAGACTGCCCGTCGCGACGACTTAGTGACAAGAGCATTGCAGTTCCGTTTCAGGCGCCGCCCCAGGCGCCGGGCGGGCCGCTCGTCCTCGGCTATCCGCCGACGGACGGCATCGACCGCGCAGGGCCGAGGCGTCGCGTTCTAGCAAGCGCGCCCGCGTGACGGTGAGGCCGGACGTTCCGGCAGGAAATCTCTCCGGCGCCGGCCGATCCTGACCAATTGATGTTGATAGTGATTCGCATTATCAGGGCGCGGGCATGCCGTCGAACGCGGCGTCAGCTTTGCCGGGGAATGAATGCGCGTGATCGGGACTCATCTGACAGTGCTGGGGCGTCTCTGCTGGGTGCCGGCCGCGGCGATGTCCCTGATCGCGGCCGATGCCGCCGCCCAGACCACCGGCGAGGCGTCCGCGACGACGCTGCCGGAACTCCGCGTCGAGGGCGAAAGCGCGCGCGGCCCGGTGCGGGGGCCGGTCGCGACGCGCAGCGCGACCGCGACCCGGACCGACACGCCGCTGAACGAGACGCCGCAATCGGTCACCGTCATCACGCGCGACCGCATGGACACCCTGAACGCGACCTCGCTCAGCCTCGCCACCCGCTACACCGCGGGCACCAATCTCGAGCAGTACGGTGAGGATGCCCGCGGCGAGTATTTCGCCATCCGCGGCTTCCCGGCCGACATCTTCCTCGACGGCATGCGCCTGCCGGCCTTCACCGGCTTTTCCAGCTTCCGCCTGGAGCCCTGGGGCATGGAGCGGATCGAGGTGCTGCGCGGATCGAGCTCGGCGCTCTACGGCTCCTCCAATCCGGGCGGCATCATCAATGCCATCAGCCGCATCCCGCAGCCCGACCTGCGGAACACCGTGGCGCTGCAGATCGGCAGCTTCGAGCGCCTGCAGACCCACTTCGATCTCGGCGGCGCGCTGACCGATGACGGCTCCGTGCTCTGGCGTTTCACGGGACTGGTGCGCGACGGCAATACCCAGATCGACGACGTGCTGAACAACCGGATCTACCTGGCGCCGTCGTTGCGATTCCGGTTGGGCGACCGCACCGACCTCACCCTGCTGGCCAGCTACATGCGCGACGATGCCGGCTCCAACGCCGCCTTCCTGCCGCTGGCGGGCACCATCAACCCCAGCCGTTTCGGCACCATCCCGCGGGAGCGCAACAGCGGCGAGCCCGGCTACGACCGCTTCCTGCGCAACCAGTACATGGCCGGCTATCAGCTCGAGCATCGGCCGTCCGATGATTGGACGCTGCGGCAGAGCCTCCGCTACATGCACATGAATATCGATTACCGCTCGATCTACCCGTCGGGCGCGGTGGGGGCCAACGGACAGTCGCCGCGCATCGCCTTCCGTGGGGAGCCGATCTTCAACGCCATCACCGTCGACAATTCGGCGGAGTACCGCTTCAGCACCGGCCCGGTCTCGCATACGGCGCTGTTCGGCCTGGATTACCGCTGGCAGCTTACCCAGAACCGCTCGGGAAGCCTGACGGGGCCGGCGCAAGGCGTGCCGTCGCTGAACCTCTTCAGCCCGGTCTACGGCGCCGCCGTCCCGCTGCCCGCCATCACCACCAGCAACAACCAGGCGCAAAGCCAGTTCGGCATCTATCTGCAGGACCAGATCCGCCTGGACCGCTGGGTCCTGACCCTGTCCGGGCGGCAGGACTGGGCCTGGGGCGACACGCGCAACAACATCACCGGCACGCATGCCACCATGAACGACAACGCCCTCACCGGCCGCGTCGGGCTGCTCTACGCCTCGGCGATCGGGCTTTCGCCCTATGTCAGCTACTCGACCTCCTTCCTGCCGACCGCCGGCACCGACTTCTTCGGCCGCAACTTCGAGCCGACGACGGGGCAGCAGTGGGAAGTCGGGCTGAAGTACCAGCCCGAGGGTCGCAGCAGCCTGTTCACCATGGCGCTCTATGACCTGACCCAGCAGAACGTCAGCACGGGCGATCCGAACCATATCGGCTTCAACATCCAGACCGGCGAGGCGCGCAGCCGCGGCATCGAGCTCGAGGCCAATATCGCGCTGACCGACGCCTGGCGCGTGATCGCGGCCTATACCTACCAGGAGCCGGAGATCACCCGCAGCACCACGGCGACGCTTGGCAATCGCCCGACCGCGACGCCCAACCATTCGGCCTCGCTCTGGACCGACTACACCTTCCGGATTGCCGATGGCGTGACGGCGACCCTCGGCGGCGGCGTGCGGTACCAGGGCAATACGCTCGGCAACAACCAGAGCGGCAGCATCTACCACGTGCCGAGCTACACGCTGTACGACGCCATGGCGCGCATCGACTGGCAGAACTGGCGGCTTGCCGTCAACGGCAGCAACCTGTCCGACAGGACCTACCTCGCGGCCTGCTCGACGACCTGCACCTATGGCACCGGGCGCACGGTCTTCGCGACCCTGGCCTATAGCTGGTAACCGGCCGATGGCGCGCAGCGCGGCACCGGCCAGCGAGCGGCTTCGCATCCTCGGCATCCTGTCGCGGACCGTCGCCGCCCTGTTCGGCGGCTATGCCGCCGCGGCGCTCGCTTCCGTCTGCCTGGCGGTGGGCCTGCCGACATCCCCTGCGGAAGCCGCGCTCACCGGCATGATGGCGAGCTTCGCGGTGATGACCGGCGCCGTCGTCTGGGTCTTCGCGGCCGCGACCGCGCTCCGTGCGTGGATCGGGATCGCCATTCCGATTGTCCTGCTCGGCGGCATCTTCCTTCTGCTGCGCATGGGGCACGGCGCATGAAACACGGCTTCCGCCAATCCATGGCCTGGCTGCACACCTGGAGCGGGCTCCTGGTCGGCTGGGTGCTCTTCGCCGTCTTCCTGACCGGCACCGTGAGCTATTTCCGCCCGGAGATCTCGCTCTGGATGCGCCCGGAACTGCATGGCGCGGCGCCAAACCCGCGGGCCGCCGAAGTGATCCTGGCGGAGCTCCAGCGCCGGGCGCCGGACGTGCCGAGCTGGAACATCCAGTTGCCGACCGCGCACAATCCGGTCGCGACTGCTTTCTGGCGCGACAGGACCGCCGAGCGCGGCTTCCGGCTGATCCAGATGGATCCGAGGACCGGAGGCGAGTTGTCGGCGCGGGGCACCGCCGGCGGCGACTTTTTCTACGCTTTCCATTTCCAGCTCTACAGCATGCCGCCGCTCTGGGGGCGCTGGATCATCTCCTTCTGCGCCATGTTCATGCTGGTCGCGATCGTCAGCGGCATCGTGACGCACCGGCGGATCTTCGCGGATTTCTTCACCTTCCGACCGCGCAAGGGGCAACGCTCCTGGCTCGACGGCCATGCCATCCTCGCCGTCCTCGCGCTGCCCTACCACCTGATGATCACCTACACGGGCCTGGTCACGCTCATGATCCTGACCATGCCCTGGGCGATCATGACGAATTTCGACGGCCAGCGTCAGGCCTTCAACGCCGCCGTCTTCGGCATCGAGCAGCCCGGGCCGCGTTCGGGTCAGGCGGCGCCGCTCACGCCCATCATGCCGCTGCTCGATGAGGCCTCGCGGCGCTGGCAGGGCGGGCAGGTCGGGCGCATCACCGTCAGCAACCCGGGCGATGCGAACGCCACGATCCTGCTTGCACAGCGCGACAGCGAGCGGCTTTCGGTGAGCCGCCGCACCGTGATCTTCGACGGCACGACGGGCGCCTTCCAATCGGCCCGGGAACCGGACGCCCCGGCGGATGAGACCCGCGGCGTGATGTACGGCCTCCACATCGGCCGCTTCGGCGACGGCGCGGTGCGCGCGCTGCTCTTTCTCTGCGGCCTCATGGGCACGGCGATGGTCGCGACCGGCACCATCCTCTGGGCGGTGAAGCAGCGCCAGAAGGCAGGGGCGCTTTCCAGACCGGGCGCGCGCCTCGTCGAGATCCTGAATGTCGGCACCATCGCCGGCCTGCCGATCGCGGTCGCGGTGTTCTTCCTGGCCAACCGGCTGCTGCCCGTGGACCTGCCGCAGCGCGCGGAATGGGAGGTGCGCTGCTTCTTCATCGCCTGGGGGATCGCCGCCCTGCACCCGCTGCTGCGCCGCCATCGCCGCGCCTGGCAGGAGCAGCTCTGGACCGGCGCCGTACTCTTCCTCGCGGTCCCGCTGGTGAATGCCGCGACCACGCACAGCCATCTCGGTGCGACGCTCCGCGCGGGGAACTGGGTACTGGCCGGCGTGGACCTGATGCTGCTGGTGTTCGGCGTGCTCCTGGGCGCGACCGCCCGGATCGTCGGCCGGTCCCGGCCTGCCGCCACGCCGAACCGCGCCGCGGAGGGCAGGCGCGCCATGCCGGCACTTGCGGAGTGACGATGCTGTTCGCCCTGGCGCTGGCCTATGCCGGCTTCGCGGCACTCTGCCTCGCGATGGAACGCCATCATGGCGAGGTGTTCGGCAGCCGCCGCATCCCCCCCAAGCGGCGCCTGGCGTTGCGCCTGATCGGCTGGACGCTGCTCGCCGCCTCCTTCCCGGCCTGCGTCGCGTCCTGGGGCTGGGTCATCGGCCCGGCCGCCTGGTGCGGCCTGCTGACCGCGGCCGCGCTGCCGCTGGTGTTGCTGCTGCCCTATGCGCCCCGCATCGCCGCCGGCTTTGCGCCCGTGGCGCCCATTCTCACCGGGCTCGCCGCTCTCGCCGCCCGGATCTGACGCGCGGACAACCAAGGAGAAGTCACATGACGCTGAAGCGCACGCTGCTGGCCGCCGCCGCCATCCTCTTCGCAGCCCAGGCCGGGGCCCACCAGGTCTGGCTGGAGCGGGATGGCCAGACCGTCCGCGCCTATTTCGGCGAGCCGGTCGAGAACCTGCGGGAGCGCACGGGGGGCCTGCTCGACCGCATCAGCGGCCCGCGCGCCTTCGCCGCCGATCCGCAGGCATCGCTGCCGATCGAGCGCCGGGCCGATCACCTGGAAATCGCGGCGCCGGCCGGCAGCGCCGATATCCGCCTCGTCGAGCAGAGCCTGGCGCCCTTCGGACGCCAGGGCAGCCCGGACCGCACCAAGGGCGTGCTGCTCGCCCGGGAAGGCCGCAGCGAAACCCGGGCCGCCATGGACCTTGAGCTTGTCCCCGTGGTTGCCGGCGGCAACGAGTTCATCCTTACCCTCCGCGGGCAGCCCCTGCCGCGCACCGAGGTGACGCTGGTCGCCCCGCCGCGCTGGCAGCGCAGCCTGCGCACCGACGCGAATGGCCGCGTGACCTTCGAGACCCCTTGGGCCGGCCGCTATGTGGCCGAGGCGATCCACACGGAGGAGCAGGCCGGCGGCAGCGGCGAGGGTGCCTATACGCGGCTGCGCCTGGTCAGCACGCTGTCCTTCACCGTGCAGGACGGCATCGCCTGGACCCAGCGGTAAGGCGCAACGCCCCCTAAATGAACTGCCCGCGCAGGAAACCCAGCGCGGGCAGGGGGGTCCATTTGCGCGGCAGGTCGGCGCGGCGGATCGGCGCCACCGAGTAATGCGGCACCGGCTGCCTGGCGCGCGCCAGGAAATCCGCATAGGCGGTCACCTGCTGCGCGCGCCATTCGCGATCCGCCAGGGCCGCGTTGCGGGACCGGAATACCTCGGCGACGCGGTTCTGACGCCCGGCCGTGGCGATCACGGCCCAGAGCGTATCGTCGTCGCCGCGCGGGACGGGAACGAGCTGCATCGGGCGCCATGGAGCCTCGACCGGGCCGGCTCGGTCAAGGCCCTTAAGGCGAGTCGGGCGGCCAGTCTCAGCCGGCAATCCCGATCTGCCAGGGGGCGAATTCATGCCGGCCGAGGCCGAGCTCCTCGCTCTTGGTCTTCTCGCCGGAGGCGACCCGCAGCAGCAGGTGCAGGATGCGCTCGCCCATCTGCTGCAGCGTGCAGGTGCCGTCCAGGACCTCCCCGCAATTGATGTCCATGTCCTCTTCCAGCCGGCGGAACATGGGCGTGTTGGTCGCGAGCTTGACCGAGGGGACGGGCTTGGCGCCGTACATGGAGCCGCGGCCGGTCGTGAAGGCGATCATGTTGGCGCCGCCGGCGATCTGGCCGGTCGCGGAGACCGGGTCGAAGCCCGGCGTGTCCATGAAGACGAAGCCGGGCTGCGTGACCTTCTCGGCATAGCGGTAGACCGCCATCAGCGGGCCGGTGCCGCCCTTCATCGAGGATCCCAGCGACTTCTCGAAGATGTTCGCGAGACCGCCATTCTGGTTGCCGGGGCTGACGGTGCCGTTGATCTGGGTGTCGCGGCCGGCGGCGTATTCGTCCTTCCACCAGCGGATGCGCTCGATCAGCTTCTCGCCGACCTCCCGGCTTGCGGCGCGGCGGGTCAGCGTGTGCTCGACGCCGTAGATCTCCGGCGTCTCGGAGAGGATGCCGGTGCCGCCGTGGCGGGCCAGCAGGTCCATCGCGGCACCGAGCGCCGGGTTGGCGGTGATCGAGGAGAAGCCGTCGGAGCCGCCGCATTGCAGCCCGACCACCAGGTGCCGCGCCGAGACCGTCTCGCGCCGCGCCTTGTCCACCTCCGGCAGCATCTCGCGCACCGCCCCGATGCCGGCCTCGATCGATTTCCTGGTGCCGCCGATCTCCTGCATGGTCAGCGTCTTCAGGAGCGGACCGGGCTCCATGCCCTGGTCGGCGAGCAGGGTCAGGATCTGGTTGCGCTCACAGCCGAGGCCGATCAGCACCACGCCGCCGACATTCGGATGCCGCATGTAGCCTGCGAGCGTCCGGCGCAGGAGCTGCATCGGCTCGCCCGAAAGCTCCATGCCGCAGCCGGTCGAATGGGTATAGGCGGCGACGCCGTCGACATTCGGGAATTCGGCCAGGCGCTCGGCGGTGAAATGCTCCGCGACCACCTGGCTGACCGTCGCGGAGCAGTTCACGGTGGAGACGATCGCGATGGTGTTGCGGGTGCCGACGCGGCCATCGGCGCGGCGATAGCCTTCGAAGGTCAGGCGCTCGGCGTCCGGGATCGGCTCGACCGGCACGTAGTCGCGGCCGATCGCGTAGTCGCGGTCGAATTCGCGGAACTCGATGTTGTGGTTGTGCAGCATGGTGCCGGCGGGCAGGTCCTCGGCGGCGAAGCCGATGGTGACCTGGTATTTCAGGATCGGGTCGCCCTTCTTCAGCGCCTCGGTCGCGATCTTGTAGCCGGCCTGCACGTCCTGCCGCGCCAGCAGGTTCTCGCCGGGGATCGAGGTGCCGGCGGCGACCGGCACCCGCGCCACCACCACATTGTCCTTGGGATGCAGGCGGATGACGGGCCCGTTCAGGCTCTTGGCGGCAAGGTCGATCATGGGCGTTTCCAGCGGCTGCGATGGAGGGGACCCGTGATCCTGCGCTGCCTGGGCGGCGCCGTCACCCCATCAGGCGCAACCCGTGCCACGGCGGGTGAAGCTCTCGACCCGGCCCTGGCGCAGCGCGAAGGTGACCCCGCAGGCGGGGGGCGGCGCGGCACCGCCGATCCCGAGCCCGACCCCGGTGCCCCAGACCGCACCGCCGCCGAAGCTGCCGAACCCGAAGCCGAAAGAAGGGGTGAGTGTCGGGCCGCCATAGCCGCCGCGCAGCTCGTAGTCGAGGAAGCGGCGCCCTTCCAGCTCCTGCACCCGGTCGGGAACGCCGAGGCCCATCACCAGCTCACTTTCGGGCCGGCCGATATAGCCGGCCATGCGGGCGTCGAACTCCGCGCCGCGATCGGCGCAGGCGGCGAGAAGGGGCAACAGGGCCAGCAGGCGTCGCATGGCGCGATCTTATCATGCGGCCGCGGTCACGGGCGGCAAACGCCCGTGACCGGAGGCATGTCTGGCGAACAGATTCACGCCTCCGGCCGCTGCGCGCCCTGCGGCGATCTGCTTCCCGGCTCAGTCCTGCCACTTCACCTCGAGGAAGGGCGCCGGGACCAGGATCTTGTTCTCCTGGGTGACGATCATGCCGCGCACCTTGGCGATATAGGCCTTCCAGGCCTCGCTGGCGCCGAGCTTCGCGCGCCGCTCCTCGCGTTCGGCGAGGCTGTCATAGGCCCACATGTGGATCACCTGGTTGAGGGGACCGAACTCGGTCATGTAGTAGCCGACGAGGCGGCCAAGGATCGGCTTCTGGATCGCCAGCCCTTCCTCCTGATAGGCCTTGACGTAGGCCGGCGCCTGGCCGGGGTGCAGCGTGTAGATGCGCTCTTCGACGATCATCGCGTTTCTCTCCGTGATGCGATCAGCACATCGATTTAGAGCCCAGCTTTGCGGGGCACGCCAGGGCGTGCCAGAAGGCGCCGGTGGAACGCTTCGATGCCATCGTGATCGGCGCCGGCGCCGCCGGGCTGATGGCCGCGATCACGGCGGGGCAGCGCGGCCGGCGCGTGCTGCTGCTCGACCATGCGGAGGAGGTGGGGAAGAAGATCCTGATCTCCGGCGGCGGGCGCTGCAACTTCACCAATCTCGGCGTCGAGCCCACCCGCTTCCTGTCGAGGAACCCGCATTTCTGCCGCGCGGCGCTGGCGCGCTACACCCAGCAGGACTTCATCGCGCTGGTCGCGAAGCATCGCATCCCCTTCCATGAGAAGACGCTCGGGCAGCTCTTCTGCGACGGCTCGGCGCGCGCGATCGTCGCGATGCTGCTGGCCGAGGCTTCGGCGGCCGGGGTCGACCTGCGCGTCGCGCATCGCGTCACCGAGGTGACCCGCGCCGAGGCCTTCCAGGTCGCAACCGATCGCGGCGATTTCGCCGCTCCCGCGCTGGTGCTGGCGACCGGTGGGCTCTCCATCCCGAAGATGGGCGCGACCGGCTTCGCGCACGACCTCGCCCGCCGCTTCGGGCTGCCGCTCGTCACCCCGGCGCCAGGGCTGGTGCCGCTCACCTTCGAAGGCGAGGACCTCGCACTGATGCGGCCGCTGGCCGGCGTCGCGCTGGATGTCGTCGCGGCAGCCGGGCGAAGCCGCTTCCGGGAAGCCATGCTCTTCACCCATCGCGGCCTCTCGGGCCCGGCGATCCTGCAGGCCTCCTCCTACTGGCGACCCGAGGAGGCGATCACGCTCGACCTGCTGCCCGGGCGGGACGCGGCGGCGCTGCTGCTCGGCGCCAAGCAGGCGCGGCCGCGCGCCGAGCCGCGCACGGCGCTGGCGGAGCTGCTGCC
>NZ_JAAGBB010000002.1 GCF_018129085.1 Plastoroseomonas hellenica | reverse complement strand
AGCGCGCCGCGCCAGCCCGCTGCCTCCGCCACGGGTGCGGCGAGCAGGCCCGCGAGCGCCGCGCCAAGGGGCGCGCCGGCCTGCTTGATCGAGAAGATCAGGGTCCGGTGCCGGGGCGGCGCGGTCGCGGCCAGGATGCGGCTGCCGGCCGGCGGCGTCGGGCCATAGCCGATGCCGAGCACGAGGGAGGCCAGCAGCAGCGCCGGCAGGGTGCCGAGCAGCGCCAGCGCCAGGCCGAGCGTCGCCAGCGCCATGCCGGCCTGCAGGCTGCGGACCGGGCCGAAGCGCTTCAGCAGCGGGCCGCCGAAGACCAGGAACAGCACCACGCCGGCGGCGTTCAGCGCGGCGAAATGGCCGACATTCTCCGGCCGCAGCCCGGCATCCCGCGTCATCAGCGGCGCCAGCACCGGCAGCATCTGGCCCATGAAGGCGGCGACCGTCTGCATCAGCAGCGTGGTGCCGAGGGCGGCGATCCAGGTGGGCTTCAAGGGTGCATGCGGCGGGTGTTCGGCATCGGCGGGATGCGGCATCCTCCGCCTTCGTTCGTGAACTGACAATCCGCCGCGCGGCCGGCATCGAGGCCCCGCACCGAACGCCACGGAGGTGGCCGCGTGACGTCGCTGTCCGACCCTGCCCCCTTCGCCGCACTCAGCGCCCGGCTGCTCGCCGCCCGCAGCGCGACCCGCGCGCTGGAGGCCTGGTGCGCGGAGCACGGCATCGGCGACGGCGCGGTGCGCGCGCGGATGGTCCCGGCGCCGCCGCTGCCGCCGGATGCCGAGGCGCTGGAGCTGCTCCGCCCGGCGCCGGCGGAGGTGCTGCGGCATCGCCGGGTGGTGCTGGTGCGCGGCGCGGTCGCGCTCTCCGAGGCGGAGAACTGGTACCTGCCGCAGCGGCTGCCGCCGGGCATGCGGCATGTCCTTGAGACCACCGACACCCCCTTCGGCGTGGCGGTGGAGGCGCTGCGGCCGCGGCGGCGGACCATGCATGTCGCCTTCGCGGCCGACGGCCTCCTGCACCGCGCCGTCGTGCTGACCGGCGCCGGCCGGCCCATCGCGGTGGTGCATGAACGCTACCTGCCGGCGCTGGCGCCGGCGGCCTTGCCGGCATCGCCTTGATGCCGCGCGTCGTCACCGGCGATGGCGAAAGCCATCCGTGATCGGCTTGCGGCTCCGCAACCCCACCAGCCGCAGCAGCAGCCGCGGGATGGCGCTGCCCGTGTCCACCGCCCGCCAACTGTCGAGCCAGGGTAGCGCATGCGCCTCGATATCGCCGAGTGCTGCGGCCAGCGCCGCCGCGACGCTGTCGGCGTCCCGCGGGTCATAGCCGTACCAGCGGTCCTGCCGATCCGGGCACAGCAGGCCGATGCGGACCCAGCCATCGCAATCCTCCGCCCGCATCCAGCCGCCCGTCCTCAGCCGCAGGCCGACACCGAGATTGACGGTCAGCCGGCCGCCGAGATGGGTGTTGTGGGACGAGAGCTGCAGATCGACCGCCTGCACCCGCAGCCCCTTCCGCCGGTTCCAGCGGTGGTGGTGCCGGGCGAACCCCAGGCTCGCCATGCGCAGCGCGAAGCCATGGGCGATCGTGCGATCCAGCACACTCACGGCCGATACGAGCCTCGCTCAGGACAGGCGGGCAGCCTAGGCTGTGATCGGCTGCGATGGAATCGCCGCGGCTATCGAGCGCTACCCGGTGGCGCCCAGATATGCGCGGTCGAGCATGCCCGCGAAGCTGGCCTGGTCCTGCGCCGTCACCTGGATCGGGCTCGCGCCGAGAAACTCCCGGGTGAAGGCATCGAAGCGGCCAGCCTCCGCGAGCGTCACGCCGAGATCCGCGAGATCGGCGGCGATGGCGCCGGGCACCGGATCGAGATAGCGGTTGGTGGCGTCGAGCCGCGGCGTCTCCGGCACGCGGATGAAGGCGATGCGGCAGGCCGACGGCAGCGATTCATGCGCGACGAAGGCGGCACCGGACATGACGCCGCAGAACATGCTGGCCGGCGGCCCCGGCACTTGCAGGCTGAGGAACAGCATCATGTCGCTGTCCGGCTCGCGCAGCGCGACATGCATCGAGCGGCCGGCGATCTGCGCCTCGGCCGTCAGGCGCACGGCGCGCCCGACCAGGGCCTCGGCATAGGTCGCGATCAGGGTGCCGTTCCTGCCGGGTTTGAGACGCAAGGCGCCGCGAATGAGGTGGCCGCGGAAATGCGGCGACCAGCCGGGGGAATAGGCCGCGAAGGCGCCGGCGAGCGTCGCGACGCCGCCGAACAGCCCGGCGGCGCGCGTGCCGGCGCGCGATGCGCCGCCGCCCGAGGCGACCAGGGCGGCGGCATCCGCGCCGGTGCAGGCGGCGAGCTCGGCCGCGAAATCCTCGAGGCTGCAATCGGCGATCCAGCGGCCGGGCTTCGCCGTGCCGATGACCGCGCCGAGATCGGCGTAGACGGAAGCGGCGCGCGGCAGGGAGCGCCCCTGCACCCATTTGTTCAGCCGCTCGAGATCGCACTCGGTCGCCGGGTTCGCCTTCCGGAAACGGGCACAGAATTCCTTTCGCGAGCCGCAGCCGAGTGCCGCCGCAGCCATGCGCAACTTCCCGTCGAAGGCAACCGCCACGCCACACGCCCCTTGCGCTGGATGCACCATGACCCAGACGCATGGGCGCAGAACAACCTGGATTGTCCAGGAATGTCCAGGGGGCGCTCCCCGCGCCGCCGCGGGGGAATGCGTGCGCCGTGGCCAGCTCCGCGCCTGGCGGGTCGGCCGGGGGCCGACCTGGAACAGGGAGGCTCCCCCTTTAGGGTCACAGCGTCACAGCAGCATTTTCAGGCTGTGACAGAGCATGCGGCGCCGTCACAGCTGTCACAGCTCCAGGACCCCAGCTCATAGGCCGTGTGACGCTGTGACCGGTGCTTCGTGTCACAGCGCGTCTCAGCCTGCTGTGACAGCTCAGGAGAGGTCCTGGCGGCGGATCTTGAACGGCGCGGTGAGGCTGTCGCCATCCCGCGTGCGCCACATCCGGATGCGCTGCTCGCCCATGGTGATTTCGGCATGGTCGGGATGCAGCGGGATCAGCCCGGCGACGCGGGCATTGTTGCGGCCGTTCACGGGCCATCCCAGCTCCTCGCACACCCGGCGCGCCAACATCTGCCCATCGGGACCGAGGAGATGCGCGATGCGCTCGCGCAGCGCCGCTTCCTCCGGGTCGCGTTGCGGGCCGCCGGCCAGCATGCCCGTCCCCGCCTCCACCACGCAGCTCGTCACGGGCTCGCCATGCTGGTTGCGGCCGAGCTCCACGCGCTTGAGCGTGAAGGGGAACCCCTCGCCCTTCTCCAGGTCGCGCTGCTTCACCGTGGTCGCGGTCTTGCCGGCACCCTCCTTGTCCGCGGTCACCTCGATCTCGGTGTCGACAGCGGCGCGCAGGCTGGTGTGGCCGCGGGCGCCGCGCGCCTGGTCCTTGCCGGAATGGTGCACGAAGAGCACCGACGCCCCCGTCGCCTCCCGGATCATGTCCATGTTGCGGATCAGCGCGCCCATGTCCTCCGGCCCATTCTCGTCGCCGCCGCCGAAGGCGCGCGCCAGGGTGTCGATGACGATCAGCGTGACCGGCACCTCCATCCTGGCCGCAACCTCCCGCGCGGCATCGACCAGCCGCCGCGGGTCGGCCTCCGGCTCCAGCAGGTTGAGGGAGGCGCGGATCGCGGCGAAGGGGATGCGCGCATCCTCCATCCCATGCCGGCGCTTCCACGCCGTGACGCGGTTCTGGAAGCCGCGCCCGCCCTCCAGCGCGCAGTAGATCACGCCGCCCTGCGCGACCCGCCGCCCGCACCAGCGCCGCCCCGCCGCGACATGCAGCGCGAGGTCGGTGGTCCAGAAGGTCTTGCCGACATTGCTCGCGCCATAGACGACGATCGCGCTCTGCTCGCCGATCAGCCCCTGCACGATCTCCCGCGCCTCCAGCTCCGGCGCGATCTCGTGGAACCAGGTGAGCGGCAGCGGCGGCAGCGGCGGCAGGGCGGCAGGCGCCACCGGCGGGCCGATGCGGGGGAACAGGATCGGCCCTGCCCTGCGCGCGGCAGCGAAGGCGGCGCTGAAATCCTCGGTGTCGGCAGAGGTCATGGCGGCGGGTCTCCGGCGCGATAGGCCGACCGCTATCCAGAGACGACGCCGCGCTGTCGAGCGTGGCGATTTCGTTTTCGGATACGGATTACCCGTATACACCACTACGGGTAAAACGTATGATATCGGCCGTGCAATCGGTCATCGAAACCCCCACCTTCCCTGTCCGACGCCAAGGATGCCGGCATGTCCGAGGAGGAGCGGGCGGCCTTCGTGACCTTCATCGCGGCGAACCCGCTGGCTGGCGATGTGGTCCCAGGCACGGGCGGCGCGCGGAAGGTTCGCTGGGCGCGGCCGGGCATGGGCAAGAGCGGCGGGTATCGGGTGGTCACCTATTTCGGAGGTACGGATATCCCGTTGTTCCTGATCACCGTCTATACCAAGAATGTCCGCGCCAACCTGACTCAGGCGGAGCGGAACGAGATGCGGGAAATCCTCGGCCTGATCGCCGAGGCTTACCGGAGAGGAGCAAAGCGATGACGAAAGTTGGGCATCGGATGCTGACGGGCGCGCGCGAGGCGCTGGCGATCGCGCGCGGCGAGCATGTGCCCGGCGCGGTGGTGCACACCCCTGTCGATGTGAAGGCCCTGCGGGCGCGGCTCGGGCTGACGCAGCCGGAGTTCGCCGAGCGCTATGGCGTGCCGGTCGGCAGCCTGCGCGATTGGGAGCAGGCGCGGACAGCGCCGGATGGCGCCGCGCGAACACTGCTGGCGGTGATCGAGAGCAGCCCCAGGGCGGTGGAGAAGGCCGTCACCGGCCTGCGGCGCAAGGGGGTCATCACCCCGGCCGGCGGCAGGATCCTGATGCGCGACGCAGGCGGCAGCGCGGACCCGATGCCACCGAAGAAAGATGGCTCCTCGCGCAAGGCAGCGCCGCGCCGCGCCAAGGCCGCCGGCTGACAAGGCTCCCGCATTTGCCACGGAGACCGCCCATGACCCTGCACCGCCGCGCCCTCCTGGCATTCCCGCTCGCGATGGCCGCGGCGCGCGCGGCGCGCGCGCAGGGCGGCTTCCCGACGCGCCCGGTGCGGATGCTGCTGCCGCAGCCGGCGGGCTCGGCCAACGACGTCGTCGCGCGCATCATCGCGGAGCCGATGGCCCAGGCGCTCGGGCAGCCGGTGGTGGTGGACAACCGCCCGGGCGCCAATGGCATCGTCGCGATCAACGCCCTGAAGCAGCAGCCGGCCGACGGGCACACGCTGCTGCTCTCCGGCGTCTCGCAACTCTCCTTCAACCCGCACCTCTACGCGAACCTGCCCTACGACCCCGTGCGCGACTTCACCTATGTGGCGCCGGTGACCGACGCCCCCTTCATCCTGGTCGCGAGCAAGGCGTCGGGGATCACTAGCGTCGCGGCGCTGCTGCGGCGGGCGCGGGCGGAACCGGGGCGCCTCACCTATGGCAGCGCGGGCATCGGCAATTCGACGCATCTCGCGATGGAAATGCTCGCCGATCGGGCCGGAGTGCAATTCACGCACGTGCCCTATCCCGGCACCAACCAGGCGCTGACCAGCCTGGTCTCCGGCGAGACCAACGTCATGATCCTGGTGCTCGGCGTGGCGCTGAGCCAGGTGCGCGCCGGCGCCGTGACGCCGCTCGCGATGCTGGCGGAAGAGCGCCTGCCGGTGCTGCCGGAGCTGCCGACGCAGCGGGAGGCCGGGATCGACGCGCCGGTGATGCCCGGCTGGTTCGGCCTGCTCGGCCCGGCCGGGATGCCGCAGCCGGCGGTCGAGGCGATCAACACGGCGGTGCGCCGGGCACTCGCCGATGCCGGGGTGCAGGCGCGGCTCGCGGAGAACCAGTTGCTGCCGACGCCCGGCACGGCGGCGGAACTGCGCGCGCGGATGGAGCGCGACGGCGCGGTCTGGGGCGCATTCATCCGCCGCCGCGGCTTGCGGCCGGAATAGCGATGCGGAGTGTCACCCGGCGCGGGCTGATCGGCGGCGCCCTCGGCCTCGCGGGCTGCAGCCGCATCGAGGCGCCGGCGGCCTTCGTGCAGCCGCCCGGCCTGCCGGCGGCCGAGGTCGTGGTGACGCGGCGCGACTGGCACACCGACATCTGCTTCCCCGCCGCTGACCTCCCCGCCCCGATCGACCAGGTCGCCGATCGCTTCCCGGGCGTCACCTGGTTCGCGGTCGGCTTCGGCGACCGGTCCTGGTTCATGGACGGGGCGCGCGGCCCGCTCGCGATCCTGGCGGCGCTTGGCGGCGGGCCGGCGGCGCTGCTCTTCACCGGCCTCTCGGCGCCGCCGGAGGTGGCCTTCGAGCGCTACGACCAGGTCAGGCTCCGCATCGCGCCGGAGGGGCTCGCGGCGGCCAAGCGCTTCATCGCGGACCAGATGGAATCGGCGGAGCCGCTGGCGCGCGGCCCCTATGCGGGCAGCCTCTTCTACGCGACCCGGCTGCCCTATGCGGCGACCTACACCTGCAACACCTGGACCGCGGATGCTCTGCGCGCCGGCGGGCTCGGGGTCGATCCCACCGGCGTCGCCTTCGCCGACCAGCTCATGGCGGCGGTCAGGGCGGAGCGTGATCGCCGTAGGCCGGACCGGCCGGAGGCGTGAATCACGCGCCGGGGCCGCGTCAGCGGGCCGGGACGACGACGGTGTCGCGGGCCGGTGGCGGGGGATTGGAGCTCGACAGGCTCACGCACCCGGCCAGCGCCACGCCAAGACTCAGGGCCAGGATGGTTTTCAACATACGTCAGGCACTCCCCTCTCCGGCGGCGACCGATCGCCGCGCAGGTTAGAAACGTGGGCGCACCGGCTGGGGTTGCAGCGGCGCACACGGAGACGCGATCATCAAAACCTGCGGGGTGACATCAATCCGCGCGGATATTCGCCCGCCCGATCACGTCGCGCCACTTCACCACCTCCTCCGCCAGCCGCGCCGCGAGCGGCCCCGGCCCATCGAGCCGCATCTGGGCCGCCCCCGCCGAAAGCCGCGCCGTCATGTCCGGATCGTCGCGCAGCCGCGCGAGCTCGGCGACCAGGCGCTCCGTCAGCGGCGGCGCCATGCCCTTCGGCGCGAACATCGAGAACCAGTTGGGCGCGGCATAGCCCGGCACCTGCTCGGCGATCGCCGGCACCTCCGGCGTCTCCGGCAGGCGCGCCGGCATCGTCGTGCCGAGCAGCCGGGCACGGCCCTCCCGGGCATGCGCCAGCACCTCCAGCGTGGAGCCGAAGATGAGGTCGATCTCGCCGGTGTAGATCGCGGTCACCGCCTGGCTGATGCCGCGATAGGGCACATGGGTCAGGTCGAGCCCGGCCAGCGCCGCGAACAGCGCGCCCGCCAGGTGGTTGGCGGAGCCGACGCCGCCCGAGGCATAGGTCAGCCGCCCCGGGCTGGCCCGCGCTGCGGCGAGCACCGCGGCCAGGCTGTCGAAGCGCGAATCGCTCCGCACCAGCAGCGCCGCCGGCACGTCGCAGACCAGGCTGATCGGCGCCAGGTCGCGGACCGGGTCGAAACGCAGCGCCACCTGCAGGGTCGGGATGATCGAGATCGAGGAGGAGATGAAGAGCAGCGTGGCGCCGTCCGGCGCCGCCTGCGCCACCTGCTGCGCGCCGAGCCCGCCGCCGGCGCCGGGCCGGTTGTCGACGATGAAGGTGGCGCCGAGCCGCTGGCTCAGCTTCTCCGCGATGATGCGTGCGGGCGGGTCCTGCGGGCCGCCGGCGGCGAAGGGGATGATGATGCGCGCCTGGCGCACCGGCCAGGCCTCCTGCGCGCGAAGCAGGCCGGGTGCTGCGAGGGCCGCGGGGATGGCGAGCAGGGCGCGGCGGCGCATCGCGTGCTCGAACCTGGCGCGGCTCATGCCCCGCCCCCGCGCTGGACAGCGCGCATCGGACATCTCCTTCCCTTACGTCGGGCGGAGCTTCCTTGGCGGGGCGCGCGGCGTCCAGAGCGTTCGCGCGATGCGTCCCATAGACCGGGTCTATAGCTCGGTCCCGGCCGGCAGGGATCCGCGCAGCAGCACCCCGGCGCCTTCGCGCAGGACGGCGCTCGTCCGCTCGCAGCCCAGGTAGGGAACGGCGGCAAGCGCCCCCTCGAGCAGCATGCCGAGCATGTCGCCCAGCATGGCGGGGTCGGCCGCGCCGGCCTCGGCCGCGAGTTTTTCGAAACGGGCCCGGCTTGCGTTCTTGAAGGCCACCACCACTTGGTGCGTCGGATGTTCCGGGTCGCGGAATTCCGCCTGAGCGAGCTGCATGGGACACCCATGCATCCCTTCCTCGGCGAATTTGCAGGCCGAGGCGGCAACCAACGCATACAGCTTCTCGGCCGGCGTCCTGCTGGCCGCGGTCACTTCATCGCACCAGGCGTCATAGGCCGCCGCGTCCTCGGTCAGGATGGCGGCGACCAGCGCGTCCTTGCTGGGGTAGGCGCGATAGAGGCTCATCTTGGTGGCCTCGGCCGCCCGGCAGACCTCTTCCACGCCGGTGGCGCGGATGCCCTGTCGGTAGAACAGGTCCTTCGCCGCGTCGTGGATGCGCTGGGCGGCCTTGGGTTTGGCTGCCGTCGCCGTGTCGCTGGCCATGGTCGCTGACCTCCTCGCGGCCTCGTGGTGCGCTGCCGCAAAAAAACACTTGTCGTTACTGACCGGTCACTCTACATGGGCGGGTGACGAACCGGTCGGTATCATCCGGCCCTGGAGATAAGCGATGCAGACCGAAGCACGCAAGACCCCTACTGAGAATAACGGCCTCTGGACCGCATGGCTGGCCCGCTTTCAGGCTGGCGCCGCCGCCGTGACCCTCCTCGCCGCCACGCCCGCCTTCGCCCAGAACGCGCCCCCCTCCGTGACCGTTGCGACGCCCGTGACCCGTGACGTCGCCGAGTGGCAGGAGCATACGGCGCGGATCGAGCCCTCCGCGCGCGTCGAGATCCGTCCGCGGGTTTCCGGCCAGATCGACCAGGTGCATTTCGAGGACGGCGCCATCGTGCGCCAGGGCGACCTGCTCTTCACCATCGACCAGCGGCCCTTCCGCATCGCTGTCGACCAGGCCCAGGCCGGGCTGGCGCGGGCCGAGGCGCAGTTGACGCTGGCCGCGCAGCAGGTGGAGCGCTACACGCCGCTGGCCCAGAGCCGGATCGCGCCGCAGGCCGAGCTCGACACCCGCCGCTCGCAGCTCCGCGAAGCCCAGGCCGGCGTCACCGCCGCCCGCGCCGCGCTCAGCCAGGCGGAGCTGGACCTGGAGTTCACCGAGGTCCGCGCGCCGCGCCCGGGCCGCGTCAGCGACCGCCGCGTCGATGCCGGCAACCTGGTGCAGCAGGGCCAGACCCTGCTGACCACGCTGCTGGCGCTCGATCCGGTCTATGTCAGCTTCGACGCCAGCGAGGCCGACTACCTGCGCCAGGCCCGCGCGGCCGCGGCCCGGGGCGGCCTCCGCGCCGGCGGCGCCCGCGTGCAGCTCCGGCTGCTGGACGAGACCGATTACGCCCATGAGGGCCGGATCGACTTCGTGGACAGCGCCTTCGACGCGCGCAGCGGCACCATCCGCGCCCGCGCCGTGGTACCGAACGCGGACCTGTTCCTGACCCCCGGCACCTTCGCCCGCCTCCGCCTCTTCGAAGGCGATGCGCCGGCGCTGCTGGTGCCCGACACCTCGGTCATGGCGGACCAGTCCGGCCGCATGGTGCTGACGGTTGCCGCCGATGGCACCGTGACGCCACGCAGCGTGCAGCTCGGCCCGCTCACGGAGGGGCTGCGCGTGGTGCGCAGCGGCCTGACCGCCCAGGACCGCGTGATCATCGGCGGCCTGCACCGCGCCCGCCCCGGCATGCGGGTGACCGCCGAGCAGGGCCGCATCGGCCAGGGGCCCATCGCTTCGCGATAGGCAACCCGGCTTCCACGCCAATTGCCGGCGGGCCGCCTTCGCGGCCTCGGATCGGTCGAGCGACCGATCCGCCGGTTTGACCCAGTTTGACTAAGCCTGCCGGCATCCCGCCGGCAGGCCCCGACCACCGCGCCCCCACCCGACGGCACGCCAGCGATGGCGCGAGGCCGCACGCACCGCGCGTGCACCTTGAGGGCAGATTGAAGGCATCCTCCGATGCGCCTCGCCCGCTTCTTCATCGATCGCCCGGTCTTCGCCGCGGTGATCTCGATCGCCATCACGCTGATCGGCGCGATCGGCGCCTTCCGGCTGCCGATCTCGGAATACCCCGACATCGCGCCGCCGACCGTGCAGATCACCGCGCTCTATCCCGGCGCCTCGGCCTCGACCATCGCCGAGACCGTGGCCGGCCCGATCGAGCAGGAGGTGAACGGCGTCGACGGCATGCTCTACATCTCCTCCCAGTCGACCGGCGACGGGCGGGTGGTGATCAGCGTCGTCTTCCGCCAGGGCACCGATGTCGACCAGGCGCAGGTGCTGGTGCAGAACCGCGTCGCGGTCGCCGAGCCCCGGCTGCCCGAGGATGTGCGCCGCCTCGGCATCACCGTGCGCAAGGCGTCGCCCGACATGCTGCTGGTCGTGCACATCATCTCGCCCGATGGCAGCCGCAGCCCGGAATACGTCTCCAACTTCGCGACCCTGAACATCAAGGACCGCCTCACCCGCATCGACGGCGTGGGCGACGTCCAGCTCTTCGGTGCGCGCGACTACGCCATGCGCGTCTGGCTCGACCCTGACCGGATCGCGGCGCGCGGCCTGACCGCCGGCGAGGTGGTCGACGCGCTGCGCCGGGCCAACGTGCAGGTCGCGGCCGGCGCCATCGGCCAGGCCCCGCGCGCCGAGGGCGCCGGCGCCTTCGAGCTCGCTGTGCAGACCCAGGGCCGCCTCGTGACACCCGAGCAGTTCGGCGAGCAGGTGATCGCGACCGGCACCGGCGGCGCGCCGCTCCGGCTCCGCGACATCGCCCGCATCGAGGTGGGCGCCGCCGAGTACACGCAGAACGCGCTGCTGAACAACCGGCAGGCGGTGGCACTCGGCATCTTCCAGCGGCCCGGCGGCAATGCACTGGCGACCGCGGCCGCGGTGCGCGCCGCCATGGAGGAGGCGAAGGCCACCTTCCCGAGCGGCATCGCCTATGACGTGATCTACGACCCGACCCGCTTCATCGCCCAGAGCATGGAGGCGGTGCTGCACACCTTCATCGAAGCGGTGCTGCTGGTCGTGCTGGTGGTGATCCTGTTCCTGCAGAACTGGCGCGCGGCGGTGATCCCGCTGGTCGCCATCCCGGTCTCCATCATCGGCACCTTCGCGGTGCTGCTCGCACTCGGCTTCACGCTGAACACGCTGACCATGTTCGGCCTGATCCTGGCGATCGGCATCGTCGTCGACGACGCGATCGTCGTGGTCGAGAACGCCGAACGCCACATGGCGGCCGGCCTCTCGCCGCTGGAAGCCGCGCGCAAGACCATGGACGAGGTGGGCTTCGCGCTGATCGCGATCGCGCTGGTGCTGGTCGCGGTCTTCGTGCCGACCGCCTTCATCACCGGCATCTCCGGCGAGTTCTACAAGCAGTTCGCAGTCACCATCGCGGTCGCGACCTTGCTCTCGGCGCTGGTGTCGCTGACCCTCTCGCCCTCGCTGGCCGCGATCCTGTTGAAGCCGCATGACCACCACAAGAAGCCGAACCTGCTGATGCGGCCCTTCGGCGCCTTCGCGCGCGGCTTCAACTGGGTGTTCGACAAGCTCTCCTTCGGCTACGGCACGCTGACCCGGCGCCTGGTGCGGCTGCCGGTGCTGCTGCTGCTGCTCTATGGCGGGCTGCTGGCGGCGACCGGCTGGACGGTGAACACCACGCCGACCGGCCTGATCCCGCCGCTCGACCGCGGCTACTTCATCGCCGCCTTCCAGCTCCCGCCGGGCGCCAGCCTGACCCGCTCCGACGCGGTGATCCGCCGCGCCTCGGAGACGATCGCGGCGACGCCGGGGATCGAGAACGCGGTCGCCTTCGTGGGCTTCGACGGCGCGACCTTCACCAATGCGCCGAATACCGGCGTCGTCTTCGCGACGCTGCGGCCGTTCGAGGAGCGGGCGCATCTGGGCCTCACGGCCAACGGCATCCTGACCAACCTGCAGCGCCAGTTGTCCAGCGACCCCGATGCGCTGGTGCTGGTGCTGCCGCCGCCTTCGGTCCCCGGCATCGGCACCGGCGGCGGCTTCAAGCTGATGATCCAGGATCGCGGCGGCCGCGGCGCGCGGGAGCTCGAGAGCGCCGTGCAGGCGGTGATGGGGGCGGCCAGCCAGACCCCCGGCATCGCCTTCGCCTTCAGCCTCTACAACACCGCGACGCCGCAGATCCGCGCCGATATCGACCGCACGCGCGCCGAGATGCTGGGGGTGCCGATCGATCGCGTGAACGAGGCGATGAGCGTCTATATGGGCTCGGCCTTCGTGAACGACTTCAACCTGCTCGGCCGCACCTGGCGCGTCACGGCGCAGGCCGACATGCAGCACCGCATGAGCGTCGAGGACATCGCCCGGCTGCGCACGCGGACCAATGACGGCGGCATGGTGCCGCTCGGCAGCCTCGCGACCTTCCATGAGACCTCCGGCCCCTATCGCGCGCCGCGCTACAACCTGTTCCCGGCGGCCGAGCTGCAGGGCGCGGCAATGCCGGGCATCTCGACCGGCCAGGCGATCCAGATCATGGAGCGGGTGCTGGCGGAGAACCTGCCGGAGGGCTTCGGTTACGAATGGACCGAAATCGCCCTGCAGGAGAAGCTGGTCGGCAATACCGCGCCGATCGCCTTCGGCCTCGCGGTCGTCTTCGTCTTCCTGCTGCTCGCCGCGATGTATGAAAGCTGGCTGCTGCCGCTGGCGGTCGTGCTGATCGCGCCGATGTCGGTGCTGGCCGCCCTCCTCGGCGTCCTGCACACCGGGCTCGACAACAACGTCCTGGTCCAGGTGGGCCTGGTGGTGCTGGTCGGCCTCGCCGCGAAGAACGCGATCCTGATCGTCGAGTTCGCCCGCGCGGCGGAGCAGCAAGGCGCCACCCGCTGGGAAGCGGCGGCGATGGCGGCGCGCACCCGCCTCCGGCCGATCCTGATGACCAGCCTCGCCTTCATCCTCGGCGTGCTGCCGCTGACCTATGCGACGGGCGCCGGCGCCGAGATGCGCCAGAGCCTGGGCGTCGCGGTGTTCTACGGCATGCTCGGCGTGACCCTCTTCGGCCTGCTGTTCACGCCGGTCTTCTACGTGATCGCCCAGGCGATGGCGCGGCGGCGCAAGCCCGCCACGCCGGACGCCCCGGCACCCGCGCACGAGGGTGTGTGAAACGCGACCGGGCCCGTCCTTCGCGGACGGGCCCTGGGCCCCTGAGCCACTTGGAACCCGCCCGGGCACCGCCCGGGCGGGTTTTCTCTGCGACCAATTCGGATTCGGCGGCGTGCCGCTGAGGCCTGGATCGGTCGGCATCATCGCGCCTCGCGCCCAAGTGTCGGGCAACGCCACGCCGCCGCCAAGATCGCTATTGACTTACGAACGTAATTTTACATTATGATAGTAATTCATCGAGCCACAGTGCCCATTCGCAGCAGCGAAATGCCGCGCCTCAGCTCATTGCGAGGATCTCATGAACGACACGACCGCCCCTTCACGCCACATCGCACCACGAGGAACCACGGATCTCACCTCCCTGGGGCTCGCGGCCGCTGCAGCAGCGGTTCGGAACGGCGACATCACGTCGGAAGCCTACACCACGGCGCTTCTGCACCGCGCCCGAAGGTTCGCCGAGCTCAACGCCTTCATCACCATCGACGAAGACGCCGTGCTGGCAGCCGCGAGGGACGCGGACAAAGCACGCGCGGCCGGATCGGCGGCTCTGCTGCTGGGCGTGCCGCTCGGGGTGAAGGACAGCTATTTGACGAAGGGACTGCCCACGAGCCTCGGTCTCGACGCTCTCGCGCACTTCGTGCCGCGCGAAGACGCGGACGCTGTCCGTGCCATCAAGGGTGCGGGGGCCCTGGTCTTCGGCAAGAACAACCTCGTCGAGATGTCCTACGGCTTGACCGGCCACAACGCACGGTACGGCCAGGTGAAGAACCCGCACGCCCCGGATCGCGTGTCGGGCGGCTCCTCGAGCGGCTCCGCCGCATCGGTGGCCGCCGGCCTCGTTCCCGCGTCCCTGGGGGGTGACACCGTCGGATCGATCCGTGTGCCCGCTTCGCTCTGTGGCGTGGTGGGTTTCAAGCCAACCACCGGACGCTGGCCGCGCAACGGCGTCGCACCGATCTCCCATACTCTCGACACGACGGGCGCATTCGCCCGAAGCGTCGAGGATTGCATCCTGGTGGATGACGTCGTTACCGGTGAACAGGCTGCGGAGCCTTTCGCTCGCGGACACGACCTGAAGGGAGCGCGACTGGCCTTTGCGCCGCGGCAGTTTCTGGATCTGGTGGACCCTGAGGTCGAGGCCGGTTTCCGCGAGGTGGTTCGGCGGTTGCAGGACGCCGGCGCCGAGGTCGTCGAGGTAGATCTCGGCGACGATTTCAATGCCCTCGTCCAAACCGCGACATGGGGCATCTTCGCCCATGAGACGATGGGCGCGATCTCGGAATTCCTTCGCCACCACGACATCCCGACGACGTTCGAGGCGATCTACGAGGGTCTCAAGCCCCAGCTCCGCCAGGCTTGGGGGCACATGGTGCTGCCAGGCGGCGCAGGCGCCATCTCGGCTGATGTCTATCGCACGGCGCTCAAGGTGAGCCGCCCGGAAATCCAGCGCCGCCTCGACAGGGCGTTCGTCGCCCAGGGGGCGCATGCCATCCTGCAACCGACGACGCCGTGCACGGCGCCGCTGATCGAGGAGCAGGCGAGCTTCCGTATCGCAGGGCGGGAAGTCAGCAACCTCGCCTTGGCGAACCACACCTTGTCGGCGAGCAGCGTGGGCCTGCCGGGCATCAGCCTTCCTGTGGGCATGTCCCGCGCGGGCCTTCCGATCGGCCTTGAGCTGGACGCGCCCTTGCGAAGCGACCGGGCGCTGTTGACCCTTGCGCGCGGGATCGAGGAGGTCTTGGGCAGCTTGTTGACCATCTGAGATTTTGGCCCCTTTCCGTTGGGAAGGGGCCAACCCGGACAACGACAAGCGATTGGGTGGCCGCAGGCTGACGGCGGCGATGTATCGGTGGAGTGGCTAGGGCGATGCGTTTCGAAAAAGGTCATAAGGCGGCAACGCGGCGGCACATAGTCGATGTGGCGTCGAGGCGCTTCCGCCGAGACGGGGTCTCCGCGGCCGGAATCGCGGGGATCATGGGCGAGGCCGGCCTGACCAACGGGGCATTCTATCCGCACTTCGAGTCCAAGGAGGCGCTCGTACGCGAGGCGCTGACGAGTGCGCTTGCCGATCAGCAACATCGCCTCGATGAAGAGCGGACCAGCCTGGACCTCGAGGGCGCGATCCGGCGCTACCTGAACCGCGTTCACCTCGAAGATCCGGCAGGAGGGTGCCCCTCGGCGGCGTTGCTCCCGGAAATCGCCCGCCAGCCTCTGCCCACCCGGCAGACCTACGAGGAAGGACTGCGAAGCTACGTTTCAACGCTGGCCGCACTGCTTCCAGACGCCGGTTCCGCAGCGAGCGGCCGCCGCGCGACGGCCATCTTCGGCCTGATGGTGGGAACCCTCCAGCTCGCGCGAGCGGTGCCCGACGCTGCCCAGGCGGAGCAGATCCTGGAAGGTGGCGTCGAGGCCGCGTTACAATTGGCACGAGCTCCATCTTCCTAGGATCAGGAAGGGCGGGAAGGCTAAGCTCGTCGCACTCTATTCCGCGGCGGCGCTCTTCGCCGCTGGATAGACCGGCGTCAGCCAGTGGCGGTACTGCTCGTGCTGGCCGCGCACCACCTCGAAATAGAGGCTCTGCACCGCCTTCCCGATCGGGCCCGGCTTGCCGTCGCCGAGCGGGTAATGGTCGATCTCGATGATCGGCTGCACCTCATGCCCGCTGCCACAGAACCAAGCCTCGTCGCAGATGTAGAGCTCGCTGCGGTCGATATCGCGCTCGACGACGGTGAGCCTGAGCTCATCGCGCATGAGCTGGATCAGCGTCTCGCGCGTGATGCTCTCCAGGATGTCGGCAGTGACCGGCGGCGTGATGACGGTGCCGCCCCGCACCATCATGAAGCAGGAGCCCGGGCTCTCCGACACCTTGCCGGCGATGTTCAGCATGATCGGCGTGCCGAAGCCGTTCATCGAGGCCTCGACCTGCGCCAGCCGGGCATTGTGGTAGTTGGCCGCCGCCTTCACGCGGGAGGGCGAGGCGGCGTCGGGGTTGCGGCGCCAGGTGCTGACGCAGCTTCGGATGCCCGTGAACAGCGTGGGCTTGCTCGGCCGGTGGAGCGCCAGGACGAAGACGCCGGTGCGGATGTCCTCGGGCAGATAGGCGTGGCCCTCGCCCTCGCCGAAATAGACCACCGGGCGGAAATGTACGCTGTCGCGCCAGCCGTTGCGGCGCAGCAGCTCGATGCAGCCCTCGGTGATCTCCTCGTCGGTATAGGGGATGCTCATGCGCATGACGCGCGCCGACTGGCGCAGGCGGTGCATGTGCTCGGCATGGCGGAACATGTAGAGCTGCTGGTGCGGCTCGCTCCAATAGGCACGCTCGCCCTCGAAGACATTGGCGCCGCGCAGCAGCGCATCGCTCGCCACATGGATCCTGGCGTCCGCCCAGGGCACGATCTCCCCGTCCATCCACACATAATCGGCGTTGACGGCCATTCGCGGCATCCTCCCCCTGGTCAGCGGCGCAGCATGGCAGCGGCGGGATCGATGCCAATGGCCCGAAAGGGTGTGCTGGCCATGACCTGGGCTCATGGCTGCAGCCGGGCATGCCGGTCAGGCGATCAGAACGTCGACCGAGGTCCGGAGAGCCTTCGCCAGCTTCGCCAGCGTCGCCGCGCTGCCGGGCTTCTTCCCGGTCTCGATTTCGCTGATGTAGGAGACGGCCACGCCGGACGCCGCGGCGAGTGCGGACGCGGTCAGCCCTCGGTGCTCACGCCAGACGCGGAGCGGGCTCTCGCCGTCTGCGATGCGCTCCACGGCGTCGATGGGAAGCGCCTCGTCCAATACCGCATCGAGACCGCGACGGGCGACGTCGGCATCGAAGGCCGCGAAGGCGATGCGGTCGGTGCGATCCTCAGCAGCCTCGACGAGGGCGTCGAAGTCGGCGCGGGAGAGGGTGACCACCTTGGACGTCACCTTCAGGGGCTTGATCCTGCTCATTCGTATATCTCCTTCCGATGGCCGACTGCCACCACGACAATCCCGTCTGCCATCATCATGTAGATCGCCCGGTAGTTGCCGTGCCGCACCCGGAAGCGCCCCTTGGGCTCGCCCTTCAGCGGCTTCACTGAGGCCCCATGCTGAGCCTTCGGCGCCGCCGCGATGGCTTCGAGGCGGGTGCGGATCGCGGTTCGGTCCTGCTTCGGCAGAGCTGCGAACTGCTTGGCGGCAGCAGGGAGGAACGCGATCTGCATGGACAGCATATTCGCCGATAGCGAAACCACCGCCAAGAAGAATTTCGCTGATGGCGAAACTAGGAAAGTTCAGCCGATCCCGCCATCTTCGCTTGGCCTGGCACGCAGGGTAAGATGGATTTCGACCGCGACAGGAGCCGGATCATGACCACCGGAACCAACAACAAGCCGGACGCCCTGCCCCCGACCAAGGGCAAGCCGCAGGGCGGTGCCGCCGCGAAGCAGCGGCAGGACGAGAAGCAGCACCAGGAGGACATGCTGGACGAGGCGCTGGAGGAGACCTTCCCCGCCAGCGACCCGATCTCCCCGGCCACGCCGCGCAAGGACTGAGCGGCCGCCGCTCACGCGCGCGTGTGACGACGGCCAGGGCGGAGGGGCTACAAGGTCCGCCCTGGAGCAAGGAATCGCCATGCCGGATCAACCCCTGCGGCCCCGCGTCGTCATCCTGGGGGCCGGCTTTGGCGGCCTCTCCGTGGCGCGTGGCCTGGCGCGGGAACCGGTGGAGGTCCTGGTCGTCGACCGCCGCAACCATCACCTGTTCCAGCCCCTGCTCTACCAGGTGGCGACCGCCGCGGTGTCGCCGGCCGATGTCGCCTGGCCGGTGCGCCAGATCGTCGGCCGCCAGCCCAACACCCAGGTGGTGATGGCCGATGCGACCGGCATCGACCTGGCGCGCCGGGTCGTCGCCACCTCGGCCGGCGAGATCCCCTACGACACGCTGGTCGTCGCCTGCGGGGTCAGCCACAGCTACTGGGGCCAGGATGGCTGGGCCGCGCATGCGCCGGGCCTCAAGACCATCGACGACGCCACCCATGTCCGCACCCGGATCCTCACCGCCTTCGAGCGCGCCGAGGTGGAGGAGGATGTCGCGGCGCGCCGGCGGCTGCTGACCTTCGTCGTGGTCGGCGGTGGCCCGACCGGCGTCGAGATGGCCGGCGCGGTCGCCGAGGTGGCGCGCGACGCGCTGGCCCGCGACTTCAAGCGCATCGACCCGCGCAGCGCCCGCATCATCCTGGCCGAGGCCGGGCCCCGCATCCTGCCGGTCTTCCCGGAGCCGCTCTCCGCCTATGCGCAGCGGGCGCTGGAGCGCATGGGGGTCGAGGTGCTGACCGGCCGCCGCGTCACCGCCGTCGATGCCGGCGGCGTGCGGCTGGACGAGGAGGAGATCGCCGCCGAGGTGATCATCTGGGGCGCCGGCGTCGCCGCACCCGCGCTGATCCGGGCACTGCCCGGCGATCACGACCGCAGCGGCCGCGTCCTGGTGGCGCCCGACCTGTCGCTGCCCGGGCACCCCGAGGTCTTCGTGGTCGGCGACGCGGCGCAGGTGGTCGATGCCAAGGGCGTCGCGGTGCCGGGCGTCGCGCCGGCCGCCAAGCAGATGGGGCGCCATGTCGCGCGGGTGCTGGCGGCGCGGCTCGCAGGCAGCACGGCGCCGCCGCCCTTCGCCTATCGCCATGCCGGCGACCTCGCGACCATCGGGCGCAACGCGGCGGTGGTGCGCATCGGCCGCGTCTCCCTGACCGGCTTCCTCGCCTGGCTGTTCTGGAGCCTGGCGCATATCTATTTCCTGATCGGCATGCGCAACCGCCTGCTGGTGGCGACGCATTGGGCCTGGATCTACCTGACCCGGCAGCGCGGCGCCCGGCTGATCACCGGCGAGGACGCGCCGCGATCGTGAGCCTTCGCGACCATGCCCGCATCGCCCGGCGCTGGCTCGCCTGGCCGGCGTCTGAGCTGCTGCTGCTGGCGGGCATCCTGCTCGCGGCGATCGGCGGCTTCGCCTTCGCCTGGCTCGCCGGCGAGGTGATGGAAGGCGAGACCCGGCGCTTCGACGCCACGCTCCTCATGCTCTTCCGAACCCCCGGCCATCCCGACGATCCCATCGGCCCGCGCTGGGTCGAGGAGATGGCGCGGGATGTCACGGCGCTCGGCAGCGGCGTGGTGCTGACCGTCGTGACGCTGGCCGTCATCGGCTATCTGCTGCTGTCGCGGAAGCGCGGCGCGGCGCTGCTCGTGGCGCTCTCGGTCGGCGGCGGCGCGCTGCTCAGCACGGCCCTGAAGTTCGGCTTCGACCGGCCGCGCCCCGACCTGGTGCCGCATGCCGTCACCGTCTACACGGCGAGCTTCCCGAGCGGGCATGCCATGCTCTCCGCCGCCACCTTCCTGACGCTCGGCGCGCTGCTGATGCGGGTCGCGGCGCGGCGGCGCCTCAAGGGCTACGTCATGGCGCTGGCGGTGCTGGCGACGGTCCTGGTCGGCACCAGCCGCGTCTATCTCGGCGTGCATTGGCCGACTGACGTGCTGGCCGGCTGGTGCGCCGGCGCCGCCTGGGCGCTGCTCTGCTGGGTGGTGGCGCTCCGCCTGCAGCGGGCCGGCCAGGTGGAGACGCCGGCCGACCGCGCGCCGGATTGAGCGCGGCGTCACGCTTCCGGCGTCGCAACCTCGAAGAAGCTGTCGAGGCCGCCATGCTTCATGCCATCCTCGAAGGCGAAATCGGCAAGGCTGAGGATGGTGTGCGTCGCCGCCTGGCTCGGCCGGTCGAAGCCGAGGTCGATCTCCTGGCCCGAGGCGCGCACGCTGTCGATCCGGAGGTAGTTCGCGCCGAGGCGGTGCAGCAGCAGCCCATGCGTGAATTGCTGCTGGGCGGCGAGGATGGTCGACCACAGCCGTGCGCCGCGAAGCCAACGCGTGACGCCGTAGTTCCGGCCGAAGCGGTGCGGCAGCGAGAAGCTCGCGGTCGTGGTGCCGATCGACAGCATGCGGATCCGTTCGACCGGGACCTTCAGGTAGTATTCCGCCTCGTGCAGCCCGACGAGATCGGGGGCATTGGCGAAGAGCGCGCCATCGGCGTAGAGGCTGTCGTTCAGGGCGGCGAGCGGGAAGAAGGTCGGCGCGGCGGTCGCCGCCAGGCCGAGTTCCGCCATCCGCACCGCGCCGTGATGCGACCAGTTCAGGGCATGCGGGGTCTTGAAGATCTCGATCCGGCCGGTGGTCATGTTGACCGCGGGGATCGCGAGCTTGCAGCGCGCCTCCGCGAGCCTGGTCTCGGCGCCGAGCAGCTCCAGCACCGATTGCCGCAGCGCCTCGTCCCCGTATTTCGGCCGGAAGAGGTTGCGCAGGAAGGACACCGTCCATCCCGCGGCCGAGAACCGGGTGCGGCGCGCGAAAACCAGCGGGCCGTTCTTGATCAGCGCCGCCTCGATCTCGGCGGCCGGCACGGCGAGCGACAGCGCCATGGCGGTGACCGCGCCGACCGAGGTGCCGCAGATGAAATCGAAATCCTGGATGATCGGGCGGCGGGACACCTGCTCGATGCGGGCCAGGACATGCGCGGAGAACAGGCCGAGATAGCCGCCGCCGCTCAGGCAGAGGATCCTGAAGGGCCGGTCCGCCGCCGGGGCGTCGCGCGCGGCGAGCGGCGCGGCACCCTGCGGCGGCAGAGACGAATCAGCGGCCATTGCGGATCGGCGCCCTGGATGCACGGTTCGTTGCGGACCTTACCACATCTCGCCCAGGGCAAGTACGGCAAGGCCGATGCAGGGCTGGTGGCACTCTGCCTCACCGTCTCGCTCGATATCGGGCCGATGCTGGCGCTCTGGCTCGGCTGCGGCTTCGCCGCCGTCGGCAGCGCGCTGAGCTTCCTGCGGCTGTTGCCGCGCCGGGGCGGCTGACGCGGCCTGGCATGCACCAGCCATTTGTTTGATCGCGTGATTCAGACTTTTCGGCCGGAGCGGCCTCAAATCATCACGCTCTACTGCGGCATGAGGCCGAGCGCCCGCACCACCGCCGCCTTGTCGGCATTGTCGCGCTGGGCCGCCGCGGTGAAGCCCGCGCGATCCGTGTAGAGGATCGGCTCGCCGAGACGCCCCATCACCGCCTGGAAGGATGCGGCCTCCGTCGCCTGGCGGCAGAGCGCGTCGAGGCGTTCGGCGATCGCCGGCGGCGTGCCGCGCGGCAGGGTGATGCCGGCCAGCACCGGCTGCAGGGTGGGCAGGCCGAGCTCGCGGGTGCTCGGCACCTCCGGCGCCGCGCGGCTGCGGCTGTCGCCGAAGACCGCGAGCAGGCGCACCGGCTTGCCGCGCGCGCCGCCCACCGTGCCGATGCCGAAATCGAGCCGCCCCGCCAGCATCTCCGGATAGATCGGCACCTCGCCGCGGAAGGGCACGTCGACCACGCGCAGCGACAGCCCGCCGACGATGTTGGCGAAGGAGAGATGGCCGAGGCTGTTGGTGCCGAAATGCCCATAGGTCATGGCGTCCGGCCGCGCGCGGATGGCGGCGATCAGCTCAGGCAGGGTGCGGAAGGGCGAGGCGTCGGCGACGCTGACGGTCAGCACGTTCTCGAAGACCTTGCAGACGTAGTCGAAGCTGTCGACGCTGAAGGGCACGTTACGAATGGTATGCGCGGCTGTCGTGATCGGGGTGATCGGCCCGAAGCCGATCATCAGCCCGTCGGGCCGCGCGGCTGCCACTGCCTGGGCGCCCACGATGCCGGAGGCACCGTCCCGGTTGACCACGACGAACTGCCCGCCCGAGGCATCCGACATCGCCTGCGCCAGGGCGCGGCCGATGGTGTCCACGACGCCGCCCGCCTGCCAGGAGACGACCACCTGCACCGGCCGGTCTGGATAAGCGACGGGCTGTGCCCGCGCCGCGGCACCCAGCAATGCCGCGACGAGCACCACGCCGAACGCGGCGCCGAGGCATCTTCTCATGCGTCCCCTTCCCCGGCCGGCGTCGCGCCAGCCCATCTTTATTCGTTATGCGAGTTTATAATTCGTGAATGAAAGGTAGCGATGCCGCCCCCATGGCGCAAGCCGCGCCGCGCCCTTTTCAGCCGCGCGCCACCACGCCCGATGCGAGCAATGCTGCGATCGCTGGCGCGTCGTAGCCGGCCTCCGCCAGGATCGCCTCGTTATGCTCGCCGATTGCCGGGGCCGCGCGGCGCAGCGCGCCCGGCGTCGCGGAGAGGCGCGGCGCCACCGCCGGCACCACGACCTCGCCGACCTCCGCATCCGGCAGGGTCGCGAAGACGCCGCGGGAGACGACATGCGGATCGGCGGCGAGCTGCGCCGCGTCGTAGATCGGCGCCGCCGTCACGCCGGCGGCGTCCAGCGCCGCCCAGCCCTCGGCCACGCTGCGCTGCCCGACCCAGTCGCCGATGATGGTATCGAGTTCCTCGACATGCGCGATCCGCGCCGCGTTGGTGACGAAGCGCGGATCGGTCTTCAGCTCCGGCCGGCCGATGGCATCGAACAGCTTCTCCGTCATCGACTGCATGGGCGCGGAGATGGTCAGCCAGCCGCCATCCCCGGCGCGGTAGGTGTTGCGCGGCGCGGCCGACCCGCCGCGGCTGCCGGTGCGGCCGCGCAGCTCCCCGGTCAGGGCCTGGATCACGGAATCCGCCCCGAACATCGCGACCATCGGCTCCAGCAGCGCGAGGTCCACCACCTGCCCGCGCCCGCTGGCTTCCGCCACGCGCAGCGCGGCCACCGCCGAGAAGGCGCCCATCATGCCCGCGGCCATGTCGGCCACCGGGAAGCTCGGCAGCAGCGGCGGGCGATCCGGGAAGCCGGTGCGGGACGCGAGGCCGGACATGCCCTCGACCAGGGATCCATAGCCGGCGCGGTGCCGATACGCCCCGGTCTGGCCGAAGCCGGAGATGCGGAGGATCACCAGACGGGGATGCCGCTCCAGCAGCAGCGCCGGCGCGAGATCCCAGCGTTCCAGCGTGCCGGGACGGAAGCCTTCCACCAGCACGTCGGCGCAGGCGACCAACCGCTCCAGCACCGCGCGGCCGCCGGGCGCGCGGAGGTCGAGCGCGATGCTGCGCTTGTTGCGGCCATAGACCTTCCAATGCGCGCTGACGCCACCGCCGCGCCAGGCGCGCAGCGGATCGCCCGGCCCCGGCTCCTCCACCTTCCATACATCGGCGCCGAAATCGCCGAGCAGCATGGTCAGCATGTTGCCGCAGACCAGGCGCGAGAGGTCGAGCACCCGCACCCCGTCGAGCGGTCCCGGCAGCGATGATTGTTCCCCCATGTGTTTCCCCCTTGGCGGCGACCCCCGATCGCGCGCGTCAGCCGATCATGTCGTGCAGCGCCGCCTCGAAGGCCTCCGCCGCCTCATAGGCGACCCAGTGGCCGGCGCCGGGGATGATCGCGACGCGCGCCTCCGGCCGCAGGGCCTTCAGCGCCGCGGCGCGTTCCGGCAGCGACCCCGCGGCGGGCTGGTCGTGCTCGCCCCAGATCGCGTCGGCGGGCACGCCGATCACCGGCAGCAGCCGGGCCAGCGACATCGGCGGCAGCACGCCGCGCATCCGCAGCCGGGCATGGTCCGAGTTCCAGGCCTGCGCCGCGAGCGCCAGCGCGTCGATCGCCGAGGACTCATGGATCATGATGCGCTGGAGGTTCTCCCGGTGCGCCGCCATGCGCTCCGCGCCCTGCTTGTCGCGCACCCGCATCATCTCGATGTTGCGCGGCGCGGTCAGCCCGCCGGCGCCAACCAGCACCAGCCGCCGCACCCGCTCCCCCATCGCGGCCGCGACGTAGCCGGCGATGGTGGAGCCGAGCGAGAAGCCGACCAGGTCGAAGCGGGCATCATCAGGCAGCAGCCTGCCGATGCCGCGGGCCAGCGCGCCGGCGACGCCATCCATGGTCACCGGGATCGGTGGCGCGGCGGACTCGCCGAAGCCCGGCATGTCGGCGGCGATCACCAGCCGGTGCCGCGCCAGCCGCTCCACATTGCGAACCCAGTGCCGCCAGGATCCCGCAGCGCCGTGGAACAGCACCACAGGCGGCCCATCGCCCCAGAGGTGCCAGACCACGCCGCCCTCTGTCTCCCGCCGCCGGGCCAGCGCCTCGATACGCGCCAGCTCGGCCTCCGCGCCGTCGATGTCCCTCATCCCGCGAAGAGCGGCTCGGCGATGCCCCGCACGCCGAGCCCGTGGATGGCAAAGAGCGCACCGGCCAGCGGCTGCCGCGCCCGCTCCGCCGCGTTCAGGAACACCGTGCCGGAGGTGACGTAGAGCACGTCGAGCTCAGGCCCTCCGAAATTGCACATCGTCGGATGCGTCACCGGCAATCGCACCATCTGCACCAAGCGTCCCTCCGGATCGAAGCGCCCGATCGCGCCATCGCCGATCAACGCGCACCAGTAATAGCCTTCGGCGTCGAAGGTCGCGCCATCGATGCGCCAGGGCAAGCCGGCGGTCGAGAGATAGACGCGCTTGTTGGAGATGCGGCCGCTGTCGAGGTCGAAATCGTAGCGCCACATCGTCTCGCCGCGGCTGTCGCCGAAGATCAGGGTGCGGTCGTCCGGGCTGAAAGCCATGCCGTTCGCGACGATGAAGCCGCTGTCCATTCTCTCGCAGCGGAACGCGCCGTCCAGACGATAGAGGGAGCCGCCGGGGTTATGGTCGCCGGGATCGCGGGAGCCGCACCAGTAGCGGCCGCGCCGGTCGCAGCGGCCATCGTTCAGCCGGTTCTCCGGCAGGTCCGGCTCCGGATCGAGGATCTTGGTCACCGTGCCGGTCTCGAGGTCGATGCTGGAAAAACCCTGCTTCAGCCCGGCGACCAGGCCGCCGGCCCTGCGGAACACGTAGGAGCCGATGTTGTTCGGCATCACCCAGGTGCGGACGCCGCCATCCGCCTCCAGCCGGTGCAACGCCGGGCGGCGGGTGTCGACCCAATAGAGGCGCTGCTCCACCGGGTGCCACATCGGGCTCTCGCCCACGAGGTTGGCGCCTTCATGCACCACCCGGATGTCGTGGGGCTTCATGATCGTCATCGGGCTTCCTCGGTGCCGGGGCCAATGCCCGATTGCCAGGTGGACGGGCGGCCGCCGAAGCCGGCCTTGGCGCGCTTTTCCAGCCAATAGCCGTAAGCGTCGGGCAGCGTCGCATAGGGCGCGGCGAGGCCGAGCTTGTCGGCGGCATCCAGCGCCCAGTTCGGGTTGTGCAGCATCTCCCGCCCGATCGCGACCAGGTCGGCGCGGCCCTGCCGCAGGATCGCCTCGGCCTGGTCGGCATGAATGATCAGCCCGACCGCCATGGTGGCGATCGCCGCCTCGGCGCGGATGCGCTCGGCATGCGGCACCTGGTAGCCATAGCCGTGCACCTTGCCGGAATCGACGATCGATCGCGGCGTCATGCCGCCGGTGCTGCAATCGATCACGTCGACGCCCTTCTCCCGCAGCACGCGGCAGAGCGAGACCGTCTCCTCGATGGTGCCGCCATCCTCGTCGATGGCGGAGACGCGGAAAAACAGCGGCTTCTCCGCCGGCCAGTGCCGCCGCACCTCCTCCACCACCTCGACCGCGAAGCGCTGGCGGTTCTCGAGGCTGCCGCCATAGCGGTCGGTGCGTTGGTTGGCGCCGGCGGAGAGGAACTGGTGCAGCAGGTAGCCATGCGCGCCATGCACCTCCAGCACGTCGAAGCCGGCGCGATCAGCGCGATCGGCGGCGGCGCCCCAAGCGACGACCATGTCCTGGATCTCGGGGATGGTGAGTGCGCGCGGCACCGCGGCGGCGGGGCTGGAGGCGACGGCGCTCGGCCCCACCAGCTCCCACTCCTCGCCATGGTCGACGCCCGGATGGCTGGCGAGCGGCGCCCGCCCTTCCCAGGGCAGTGAGTTGCGCGCCTTGCGCCCGGAATGGCCGAGCTGCAGTCCGATCGGCGCGCCCTGGGCGTGCACGAAGCGGGTGATGCGCGCGAGGCCGGGGATGAAGTCGTCCTTCCACAGCCCGCAGTCGCGCGGCGTGGTGCAGCCGCGCGGATCGACCTTGGTCGATTCCATGAACACCAGCCCGCAACCGCCGACAGCGAATTTCCCGAGATGCATCAGATGCCAGTCCGTGACATGACCGGCCTCGGCGGCGTAGGTGAGCATCGGCGACAGCACGATGCGGTTGCGCAGCGTGAGCCCCCGGATCGTCATGGGTGTGAAGAGCCTGGGTGTCTCCGTCATGCGCGCTGGCTTTCCTCCGCCCCACTGCGCAGCGGGGTTGCTTGATTTCGCTATGCGAGTTATCTACTCGTTCGCCGGCCATGCTAGGCGGCGACGCCGCGGCCGTAAACCACCCCTGCATCCCACCAGGAGCCATCCTTGGCCCGAACCAAAGCCGACACCACGATCCCGCCGTCAAACTCAGCCGTCGCGAAGCCGCCCACCGAGAAGAAGGACCGGCAATTCGTCACCGCCCTGGCGCGCGGCCTTAAGCTGCTGGAATGCTTCACGGCGGAGCAGCCGGAGCTCAGCGGATCGGAGCTGGCGAAGCGCGCGAAGCTGCCGCAGCCGACCGTCTGGCGGCTCTGCCATACCATGCTGAAGCTCGGCGTGCTGGTGACGGTGCCCGGCGAGAAGCTGCGCCCCGGCCTGCCGGCGCTCCGCCTCGGCCACAGTGCCATCGCCGGGCTCGGCATCGCCGAGCTGGCGCGGCCGCATCTGCAGGATCTCGCGAACAGTTTCGAGGGCGCCGGGGCGCTTGCGGTGCGCGACGGGCTCGACATGGTGGTGCTGCAGCGCTGCGAGAGCGACAACCGGCTGCTGATGAATTTGCGCATCGGCTCGCGCGTGCCGCTCTCGACCTCCGCACTCGGCTGGGCCTGGCTGGTCGGCGTGAGCGAGGAGGAGCGCGCGGCGGCGATCGCCGAGATCGAGGCCAAGGATGCCGAGCGCTGGGCCGCCGCCAAGCGCGAATTCGCGCGTGCGCTGGCCGAGTACGGCAGCCATGGCTGGATCATCAACACCGGCGTGCTGCACAAGGGCTACAACACCTGCGCGGTGCCGGTGGTGGCACCGGACGGCTCCGTCCCCTACGCGGTCAATTGCGGCTCCGCCGCCGTCACCTTGAGCCCGGCGAAGCTCCGCGCCGAGGTCGGCCCGCGCCTGGTCGAGCTGGCGAAGATGCTGCGGCACGGGCTCAGCCCGCAGCAGCTACGGCCAAGGGTGGCGTGACGAACCCGGCTACGCTCGGAGCGACGTCACGATGCGAGCCAGTTCTCCACCAGGAGGCCGGGAACGCGCCGGAATTCCCGATCATTGGCGGTGACGATCGCCGCCCCGAGCGCCAGGGCATGGGCGGCGATCAGCAAATCGTTGCCGCCGATCAACCGACCTTCGGCTTCCAGCCCGGCGCGGATGCCACCGTATTCCGTGTCGGCCGGTACGTCGAAGGGCAGCACCGGAATCTCGGCCAGCACATCGTCCACCCTTTTCAGAAGCTGCGCCGATCCGCGTTTCGCTGCGCCATAGCGCAGCTCGGCGGCAACGATGATGCTGGTGCAGACGGCGTCCTCGCCGACAGTACGCAGCCGCTGCGCAGCTTTTCCGGCCGGGTTTCGAATAAGGTCTGAGAGGATGTTGGTGTCCAGCAGGTAGGGGTAGCTCAAAGCACGCGTTCCGGCCGAGGCGGCGCGTCGTCGATCTCAGGAAAATCCTCGGCCAGCGGCTCCCAGGAAGCGAGCAGCGCCACCAGGCCGCGCTTGCGCAACGGCTCGATGATCAGCCGATCGCCGTCCTGCCGCAGGATCGCCTCGTCGCCGGGCAATTCGAATTCGACCGGAATGCGGATCGCCTGATTGCGACCGTTGCGGAACAGCCGGACATGGCGGGCTTGGGGCACGGCTTTGCCTCCACTGGCATATGCCGGTGACATATGCCGAGCAGGAGGCCAGATCAAGGGCCACGGGAGGGTCGGCCCATGCGGGCCGCCCATCGTGAGTTCAGGCGGCCTTCCGCCTGAAGGCATCCAGGCTGCCGGCGTGGATGAGTTCGCTCGGGAGCTGGTGCCCCACGATCTCTTCCGCCATGCGGCCGACCTCGATCAGCGCGTCGAGATCGACGCCGGTCTCGATGCCCATCTCCTGGCAGAGCAGCACCAGCTCCTCCGAGCAGATGTTGCCGGCGGCACCCTTCTGGCCCGCGAAGGGGCAGCCACCGAGGCCGCCGACCGTCGCATCGAAGCGGTCGATGCCCATCTTGATCGCGGCATGCGCATTGGCGACCGCGAGGCCGCGCGTGTCGTGCAGGTGCAGCGTGATGCGCTTCTCCGGCCAGCGGCTGCGCACTTCGGCGATCGTGCGCTCGATGCGCGGCGGGATCGCCCAGCCCATGGTGTCGGCCAGCGAGAAATCGGTGATGTCAGCCCCCACCTCGGCGGCGATCTTCAGGCCGTCCTCGATGGTGCTGACCACCTGCGCCGGCGTGATGTCGCCCTGGTAGTTGCAGCCGAAGGCGGCCATCACGCCGAGGCGCTTCACCGCGACGCCGGCCGCGATATGCGCGGTCGCGTTCTTCTTCATCGCCGTCAGGTTCTCGGCATGGGTGCGGTTGAGGTTCTTCTTGGTGAAGGCCTCGGACGCGGTCAGCGAGATCGAGCCGCCGATCGTGAGCTTGTCGCGGAAGGCGAGCGCGCGGTTCAACCCATTCTCGTTGAACCAGAGCGCGGTGTAGTGGACGCCGGGCTTGGCCTTGAAGCCTTCGACCACCGCTTCGGCATCGGCCCAGCCGGGCACCACCTTCGGGCTGACGAAGGAGCAGACCTGGATATGCTTGAGGCCGGTTTCGGCCAGCGCTTCGATCAGGCGGATCTTGTCGGCGGTCGAGATCGGGCCGGGCTCGATCTGGAAGCCCTCGCGGGGCCCTTCTTCCTGGACATGGACGTGTTTCGGAAGGTCGGACATGGAAGTGTTCCCTCGTGTTTCTGGGTCGCAGCATGCCACCTGGGCAGCGGGTGCGACAGTTGCGACCGGGACGGCGGCCAAGAGCACCCCGACGGCGGACAAAGGCGGTTGATCCCATAGCCGGAAGCGGGGCAGACTAAAAGCTAATAGAGTATTTGCATAGCGAATATTCAAGACGCGCCACCGCAGCGTCGGCGAACGGCGCGCGGGCCAGGAGGAGACAGGAATGATCAGCAGACGCGCCCTCGCCGGCCTTGCCGGCGCGTTGGGAACCGGCTTGGCCGGCACCGCCTCGGCCCAGTCCGGCGGCCCCTTCCCGAACCGCCCGCTCAAGCTCGTGGTGCCCTATACGCCGGGCGGCTCCGTCGACCTGATGGCGCGCGCCTTCGGCGTCCGCTTCTCCCAGCACATCGGCCAGACCACGGTGGTGGAGAACCGCCCCGGCGCCTCGACCATGCTCGCCACGCAGTATGTCGCGCGCGCGGATCCCGACGGCTACACCGTGCTCTCCGGCGGCACCCAGATGGCGCTGATGTCGCATATGGGCACGCAGACGCCCTATGACGCCGAGCGCGACCTGACCGCCGTCGCGGTGCTGACGCTGATCCCCTATCTGCTGGTGGTGCGGCCGGACCTCCCGGTGCGCACGGTGCGGGAGCTCATCGACCACGCGAAGGCGCGCCCGGGTGCGCTCACCTACGCATCCTTCGGCGTCGGCGGCGCCGGGCATCTCGCGGCCGAGATGTTCAATGCGATGGCCGGCACCGAGACCTTGCACATCCCCTACAACGGCACCGCGCCCGGGCTGAACGACGTCATGGCCGGCCGCGTCGACATGAGCTTCTGCACCATCCCGCCGGCGATTCCGGGGATCCAGGCCGGGCGGCTGCGCGCCATCGCGCTGACCGGGCTGCAGCATCTGCGCGCCCTGCCCGGCATTCCCACGATCAGCGAAGCGGGCCTCGCCGGCTATGAATGCGTCAGCATGAACGTGCTCTTCGTGCCTTCCGCGACCGCCGCCGACCGGGTGGCGCGGCTCAACCAGGCCGCCGTCGCAGCACTCCGCGACCCCGAGCTGCGCGACCTGCTGGAGGAGCAGGGCTTCGTCCCCGCGGAACCGATGGATCCGGCCAGCACCAGGCGCAGCTTCGACCAGTCGGTCGCCAAGCTGGTGGCGATCATCCAGCGGGCGAACATCCGGGCTTAGACGCGTCACCTACATCGCAGCCGGATCGTTCGAGAGATAGGTCTCGAGCCCGTAGCCGGCCTCGATCGGGAAGTGCATCAGCCGCCCTTCCGGCGTCTCCGTCGAGCGCGGCCGGATCGTCACCACCGGGGTCGCGGCGGCATGCGCCAGGATCGCCGCGACGCTGTCGAAGCGCGCGAGGCGCATCAGATTCAGCCGCGTCGCGACCACGAGCTTGTGCCGGCCGGCATCGGCCTCGGTGAGCGCGACCCGCGGCGAGATCCAGAGCGAATCCACCGCCTCCCCCCCGTCATGCGCCGCTTCCTGCGCGGCCGGCGCGACAGCGAGGAAGAAATGCGTGTCGAAGCGCTTGGGGCGGGATGGCGGCGTGATCCAATGCGCGAAATGCACCAATGCTTCCGGCGCGGGCGACAGCCCCTGCTCCGCCAGCAGGGTGCCGAAGCCGATCGTCTCGGCGCAGACCGCGGATTGCCAGCCGCGGCGCAGCGCGACATCGGCCGGCGCCGCCTCCCGCGTCAGCAGGATGGCGCTCTCCTCGAAAGTTTCACGCAACGCCGCGAAGCGGAGCGCGCCGGCATCGCCCTCCAGCCCATGCGCCTCCGCCAGCACCCGGTCGGCGGGATCCAGCCGGCCGCCCGGGAAGACCAGGGCGCCGCCGGCGAAGGCGATGTCGCCATGGCGCACCACCATGAAGACTTCGGGACCCGCGGCGCCGTCCCGCAGCAGCAGGACGGTGGCGGCGAGCTTCGGCTCGGCGATCGGGCGTTCGGTGGTCAAGGTCGTGTCGCTCATACCCGCATCTGAGCGCTGTCCGATACGCGCCGCAACCCCAGCCCCCCTCGCCTCGCCGGGCGACCCGGCCCAGAATGCGGCATGATCACCGACACCGCGCCACCGCCGCAGTTCACCCATGCACAGATCCGCACGATCATGCTCGGCGTCGCGCTGGCGATGTTCCTGGCGACCCTCGACCAGACCATCATCGCGACCGCGCTCCCGGCCGTCGCGCAGGACCTCGGCGGCTGGGACGAGATGGCCTGGGTGGTCACCGCCTATCTCATCGCCTCCACGGTCACGACGCCGATCTATGGGCGGCTCAGCGACCTCTATGGCAGGCGGCCGGTGCTGCTGGTCTGCGTCTGCATCTTCGTCGCCGGCTCGATCCTGGCTGCCCTGTCGCAGAGCATGCCCTGGCTGATCGCGGCGCGTGTCGTGCAGGGCTTGGGCGGCGGCGGGCTGCGCTCGGTCGCCATCGCTGTCGTCAGCGACATCCTGCCGCCGCGCGAGCGCGGCAAGTACCAGGGTTACCTTTCCGTCACCTTCGCCACCGCCAATGTCGTCGGCCCCGTGCTCGGCGGCGTGCTGAGCGACAGCCTGTCCTGGCATTACATCTTCTGGATCAACCTGCCGCTGGGCGCGCTCGCCTTCGGCATGACCTGGCACCAGCTCCGCCGCCTGCCGCTGCCGAAGGGCAAGCCGGTGATCGACTGGCTGGGGGCGGCACTGATCCTCGCCTCCACGACGCCGCTGCTGCTCGGCATCAGCGCCGTGCAGCGCACGGGGTCCTGGACCTCGCCGGACAGCCTGGCGGGCTTCGGCATCGGCATCGGCTTCCTCGTCGCGCTGATCCTCTGGGAGCAGCGGGCGCCGGAGCCGATGCTGCCGATCCGCCTCTTCGCCAACAGCGTCTTCGCATTGGGCAGCTTGGTGACGCTGCTCACCTCCATCGTGATGCTCGCGCTGATCCTGATCATCCCGCTGCACTACCAGTTGCTGCTGGGCCTGCCGCCCGGCGAGGCCGGGGTGCGGCTGATCGCGATGACGGTCGGCACCGTCGCCGGGTCCTTCGTCGCGGGGCAGATCATCACCATCACCGGGCGCACCCGCATCTTCCCGATCGCCGGCTGCGCCATGGCGACGCTCGCCTGCGCACTGCTGGCGATGCTCGGCCTCGGCCATTCGCTGCCGGTGGATCTGGGGCTGACCCTGCTGCTCGGCCTGTCCTTCGGCGGGCAGATGTCACCGATGACCGTGGCCTTGCAGAACGCGCTGGATCCGCGCGATGCCGGCATCGGCCTGTCCTGCATGATGTTCTTCCGCCTGATGGGCGGCGCCTTCGGCACCGCGGCGCTGATCGCGCTGCTGGTCGGCCGGCTCGGCGATGCCGGCTTCGGCAATGGCCTGGCGCTGTTCCAGCCGCACCTGCGCGCTTCCATGCCGCCCGACCAGGTGCGCGGCATGGCGGCGGCGCTGGCAGCCGCCTTCGCGCATGTCTATTGGGTCTCCGCGGGCATCATGGCCACGGCGACCCTCGCCGCCTTCGCTATCCGGGAGATCCCGCTGCGCGCGAAATAGAACGGCAGACCCACAGGCCACTATCTCCTCACAAATCCTCCAATCTAATGCCGGCGCGCTGCAAGACATCCGCCCAGCGCCGCATGTCGGCATCGATCGCCTGGTTCAGGCTGTCGCCGGTCTCATAGGCCGGCTCGAAGCCGCGGCTCAGCAGGCCTTCCAGCGCCGGGCCATCGGCCACCGCCTGGCGCGCGCCTTCCTCGATCCGGCGGAGAATGGACGGCGCCACGCCATGCGGCGTGCTGACGGAATAGGTCAGCTCGGCCGCATAGCCGGGGACGAACTCACCGACCGTCGGCAGATTGGGCAATAGCCGGGAACGGCGGGCCGAAGCGGTCGCCAGAGCCTTCACCTTGCCTTCCTGGATCAGCGGCAGCACCGCGCTCATGGAGCCGAACATGAGCTGCACTTCATCCGTCAGGATGCCGGCGACGGAGGGCCCGGTGCCGCGGTAATGCACGTTTTCGATCTTGGTGCCGGCCATCAGGTCGAACATGACCGCGGCGAGATGCTGCGAGGTCAGCGGGCCCGCTGTGCCGTGGTTCAGCCGCCCCGGCCGCGCCCGCGCATAGTCGATGAATTCCGGCACCGTCGAGGCGGGAACGCGCTCATTCACCACGAGGATGTTGTGGGTGATGGCGACGCGCGCGACATGCTGGATGACGGTCCGCGGATCGAAGCCGTCGCGGATGACCGAGAGGGTGCCGTTGAACAGCAAGGTGTAGCCGTCGGGCGGCGCCTGCCCTGCCGCCCTGGTACCAATCATGCTGCCGGCGCCGCCGCGGTTGTCGACGACGAAGGGCTGGCGGAATATCTCGGAGAAGCGCTGGCCGATCAGGCGGCCGCAGATATCGGTGCCGCCACCGGGCGGGAAGGGAATGATGAAGCGCACCGGCCGGTCCGGCCAGTTCGGATTGGCGAGCGCCGGCTGCGCCAGGCCGGCGGCCAGGGCGCTGCCCAGGAAGTGCCTTCTCTGCATTGTCGTTCCTCCCGGATTTATAGGTGGTCTCAGGCTATTGCGCCGGTGCCCTCCGCGGTTTCGTCGCGACCACGCCTGCCGCTTCCAACACTGCGATTTCCTCCGGCGTGAGGCCGGCTTCCGCCAGCACCGCGCGGTTGTCCTCGCCGAGGCCGGAGGGGCCGCGCGCGATGCCGGCGGGCCAGGTGCCGAAGCGGAAGGGCGTGCCCTTGGCCGGCTGTCCGTCCGGCGCACGCAGGATCGCGGTGCCGGCCGCGAATTCCGGGGAGGCGGCGAGCGCCGCGCCATCCCTGACCGGCGCCTCACCGCCATCCCAGACCGCCCGCCAACCCTCGCCATCCGGCAGCACGGCTTCGCCGGGTGCTGCCGGATCGGCATTGCCCTGGCGCGGCGTCGGCACGCCGGCCGCCGCCGCGATCAGCTCTTCCCCCAGCAGGAAGCTGGTGAGCTCGCGCTGCGACAGGTCGATATGCCCGCCCTGCCCGGTCGCATCGCGCTGCGCCAGCGCCGCGACGATGGCGCCAGTCGCAAAGAGGCAGACCACCTGGTCCGGGTAGTTGATGTTGCGCCCGGTGATCTGCGGATCGCCTTCGGCAGGGCCGGTCAGGGCGGCGAGGCCGCCGGTCGCTTCCAAAGTCGAGCCGAAGGAGACCATGTCCCGCTCCGGCCCATCCTCCCCCTGGGAGGAGATGCTGGCGATGATCAGGCGCGGGAAGCGCTTCCGCAGCATCTCCGGCGCCAGGCCGAAGCTCGCCAGCACGCCGCGCCGGTAGTTCTCCACCAGCACGTCGGCGCCCTCCAGCACGCGCATCAGCGCCGCGAGGCCGCGCGGATCCTTGAGGTCGAGGCAGAGCGAGCGCTTGCCGCGATTGGTGAAGTTGTAGAAGGGCGAGCGGTTCCACCAGTCGCTGGCTGCATCGGCGCCGCTCCAGTCGCGGAAGGGGTCGAGCGCGCCCGGCCCTTCCACCTTCACCACATCGGCGCCGAGGTCGAGCAGCAACGCCGAGCTCGCGGCGCCGGCGGTCAGCCAGCCGAGATCGACGACGCGGATGCCGGCGAGCGGCCCGCCGCGCCGCGACGCATCCGCGTGCCGAGGCTCGGCGCCGCCCGGGCCTTCCGGGGATCGCGGGACCTCATGCGGCATGGCCGGTCTCCATCCATTGCGGCGCTGCGCCGTCGATCCGGATCGGCAGGCGCGGCGTGCCCTCGGGGCCGATGAAGCCGCGTGCAGCATGCTGGCGATCGGCCAGCAATTCGCGCGGGCTCAGCACCGGCCCGATCGGGATGCGCTTGGCCTGGGCGGCGGCGGTGATCTCGGCACGGGTGCGCGCGGCGAACCAGGGCGCCATGACGGCGTTCAGCGCGGCCATGTTCTCGCCGCGCGCGCGCTGGGTCGCGAAGCGCGGCTCCGCCAGGCTGGGATCGCCGATCAGGTCACGGAGCGGCGGCCAGTCCTTCGCCATATAGACCAGCGCCACATGCCCGTCCTTGGCGCGCATGGTGTGCCAGCCGCCGCGGCCTTCCTTGTCCTTCGCCGCAGCCGCGGCGCCGAGCAGCACCACCGTCGCCGCCGCCTTCCAGTTCAGCCAGCAGGCGGTGTCGAAGAGGGAGATGTCGGCGATATCGCGCATCCCCGCGCGCAGCCCGGCCGCCATCGCCGTGAAGCCGGCAAGCCCTGCCGCATAGGCCGCCTGGTGCCCGCCAAGCCGATGCGGCGCCTCGCCCTCCGGATGCACGGCCGCGAGGATCCCGGAGAGGGCGAGCAGGCCGAGCTCGCTCATCGGCGGATCCTCGCCGGGTCCGAAGACGCTGATGCGCACGCGGAGCGCGGCATCGGCGGCCATCACCGCCGCCGCATCCCCGATCGCCGCGTCGAAGGCGCCGCCGGTATCGCCACCGGTGCGGCCGGCGAGCAGGAAGCGCGCCAGGGCGCTCGATCCGTCGGGCAGCAATGGCGGCAACGCGGCGAGGCTGTCACCTCCAGGCGGCAGCGGCCGGATCACGGTGGCGCCGAACTGCGCCGCGAGCTTGCCGGCCATCGCGATCGCCAGCGCATGCGGCCGCTGCGGCGCGAAGCCCGAGAGGTCCAGCACGCGCTTGCCGGCGAAGGGTGCGGTCATGGGATTCTCACTCCGGCCTGATGCCGATGCGCCGCAAGGCCGGTCCCCAGAGCGCGGCGTCCGCTTCCAGCGCCGAGGTCAGGGCCCGGCTGCCGAGGAAATCCGGCTCGAAGCCGCGCTCCATGAGCAATTGCCCGAAGGCCTGGTCGGCCATCACGTCGCGCGCGGCATTCTCGAGGATCGTCGCATTCGCCTCGGGCGTCCGCGCCGGCACGGCCATGGTGTACCAAAGTTCCGCCGCATAGCCGGGCAGCGCCTCCGCGATCGCCGGCAAGTCAGGCCAGGCGCGGGCGCGGCGGGCAGCGGTGGTGGCGAGCGCCCGGACCTTGCCTTCCCGGACAAAGCTCTCGACCGCGCTGACGCTCGCGAACATCACCTCCACCTCGCCGGCCAGCAGGCCGGCGACGGAGGGACCGGTGCCGCGATAAGGCACATGGATGATGCGGGTGCCGGCCATGTCGTCGAAGAGTTCGGCAGCGAGGTGCTGGGAGGTGCCGGCACCCGGCGTGCCGTGGTTCAGCTTGTCCCGGTTGGCGCGGGCATAGGCGATGAACTCGGCGAGGTTCTGCGCCGGCACCGCAGGGTTCACCACCAGCAGCATGGTCGTGCTGGCGAAGCGCGCGACATGGATGAAGTCCCGCCGCCAGTCGAAGCCGGGGTTGCGGAACAGCAGGTCGCTGATCGCGATGCCGTTGCCGGTGAAGAGCAAGGTGTGGCCATCACTCGCCTGCGCCGCCACGGTGGCGCCGATGTTGCCGCCGGCGCCGCCGCGGTTCTCGATCACTACCGACTGGCGCAGCTTCTCCGCCAATTGCCGGGCGACCAGACGGCCGAGATTGTCGGTGCCGCCGCCGGGCGTATAGGGCACGACCATGCGCAGCGGCCGCGTCGGCCAGGCATCCGCCTGTGCAGCACCTGCTGCCAGGAGCAGCGCCGGCATGGCCAGCAGGTTCCGGCGCCCGAGGACACCGGGATTGGTTCTACGCATGGACATCGCTCCTCGGGCGCCCGTTGGTCGGGCTGCCGCACTTGTTAGTCGAGCGGCCGATTCAGACCTCCGGGCCGTTCGGCCCTTCGGTCATCGGACGCTTGGGTCAGTCGAGCGGCCGATTCAGACCTCCGGGCCGTCCGACGTATACGTCGGGCCCCTTCGGTCATCGGACGCTCAGCCCTGGCCGGGGTTCTTGATGCCGGCCGCGAAGCGCGCATTGCCTTCGGCCTGCGCGCTGGTCTTCGAACGGATCATCAGGTTCACCATCTGGCCGTGATCCATCGCCTCCTGCCAGTCGGTGATGAAGCCCGGGATGCGGTCGAGCGCCTTCTTGCTCTCGGCCAGCGCCACGGCGTCGAATTGTGCAACCTGTCGCGCCAGCTCCCGCGCGCGCGGCAGCAGGCGATCGGGCTCCACGCATTCATTGACCATGCCCCAGCGCTCGGCGGTCGCGCCGTCGATGCGGTTGGTGGTCAGCACCAGCCAGGCCGCCTGCTTGCGGGTCACGCCGGAGAGCTGGATCGCGGGACCGGCCATGCCGGGGTAGGTCGAGAACCCCATCTCCGGGCAGCCGATGCTCGCCTTGGTGCTGGCGACCGCGAGGTCACAGACATTGATCAGCGTGGCGCCGCCGCCGAGCGCCAGCCCGTTCACGGCCGCGATGAAGATCGCCGGGTGCGCGCGGATCGCCATGTTGACGGCGATCCACTCATCGCCAGCGCCCTCGATCCCGGCCTTGCGGTCCTCCTCGCGCTCCTTCAGGTCCATCCCCGCGCAGAAGCTGGCGCCGGTGCCGGTCAGCACGATCGCGCGGGCCTTGCTCCTGAGATCCTCGAAGGCCCGCATCAGCCCGTCGCGGCTGGCGCGGTTCATGGCGTTGCGCTTGTCCTCGCGGTCGATGCGCAGCTCCGCCCAGCCATCATGCGGGGTGATCTCGATCGGGCTGCTCATGCCGCCGCTCCTTCCGGCCCGAATTGCGGCAGGGAGAAGCCTTCCGGCCCGCCCGGGAAGCGGACGGCGAGGCGCATGCCGATCTTCGCATCCGCTGCCGACATGCCGTCCAGATTGGTCAGCAGGAAGGGACCCTCATCCAGCTTCACCATCACGACCGGATAGGGCAGCTCGTCCTTCATCCCCGCGAAGTAGTTCTGGTGGAACACCACGTAGGACCAGAGCTCGCCGCGGCCGGAGGCGGTGATCCATTCCCATTCGGGGCGCCCGGTGAAGGGCGAGACCGGCGCCGGCGGGAAGAAGCACTTCCCCGTCGCCTTGCAGCGTTGGAGCGTGAGTTCACCGCGGCCGCAGGCTTCCCAGAAGGCGCGGTTCCAGTTGTCGAGCTGGGGCTTCGGGCGGGTTGCGAGGCTCATGCGTCCCTCCTGAGGATCAGGCTCTGGGCGATGTTGGTGGCGCAGATGTATTGCATGGCCTGCACATCCGGGATCTGGCGCGCGCCGCAATCGTCGCGGAGCTGCCGCACGCATTCGGCGATGATCCCCCAGCCCTGCATGTAGCTGTCCGAGAGATGCCCGCCGGAGGTGTTGGTCGGCCAGCGCCCCTGCCCGAGGCTGAGCGTGCCGCCGCGCACGAACTCGCCGCCCTCACCCTGCTTGCAGAAGCCGAGGCCTTCCAGGCTGAACAGCACCGTCGGTGAGAAATTGTCGTAGATGCCGAGGCCCTGGATATCCTCCTGCCCGATGCCGGCACGGTCATAGACGCTGCGCGTGGCGGAGAGCGTCGGGTGCCAGAAATCGTCCGGCGGCGCGCTGCCGTAGTGGAAGGCGTCCTGCCGCGCATAGCCGGAGAGCAGCACCGGCGGCCGCTTCATGTCGCGGGCACGCTCGGCTGATGTCATGATCCAGGCGACGGCGCCGTCATTGATCAGGCAATAATCGAGCAGCTTCAGCGGCTCGCAGATCGGCCGCGCATTGGCATGATCCTCGAGCGTGATGGGACGGCCATGCATCACCGCATCCGGGTAGAGGCAGGCATGGTCGCGGAAGGCCTTGGAGACATGGCCGAGATCGGCATGGGTCGTGCCGAACTGGTGCATGTGGCGCTGCCACATCATGGCGTGGATGGCGCCCGGGCTGGTCATGCCCCAGGGGCTCCACTGGCTGTCGCCGCCGCCATACATCATGCGCACCGAGCGGCCATTGTTGCCGTAGACCAACGCCACGGTCTTGGCGGCGCCGCTCGCGATCGCCTGCGCGGCGAGCGCCAGCGACACGCCGGAGAAGCGGCCCGGCGCTTCGGTCAGCAGGCAGAATTGGGGATTGATCCCCATCATCTCCGCGAAGCGCTCATAGGTCGGAATGCGGTTGACGATGAGGCCGTCGATATCCGAGGGCTTCAGCCCGGCATCGTCGAGCGCCGCGTTCAGCGCCTCGCAGCCGAGGCCGTAGCTGTCGGTCTCCGGGAAGTTGCCATAGCGCGTGGTGCCGATGCCGGCGAAGGCGACCTTGTCGCGCATCGGCCAGACATCGCCGATGGCAGGCCGCGCAAGGGGTGTGTCGGGTGGCATGGCGTTTCTTCCGTTCCTCGTCATGCGATGGCCGCTGCCATTTCCGGCATCAGCCTGTCGAGCCGCGCGCGGCAAGCCGCCGCCTCGGCGATGATGGTCTCGATGATCGCTGCCATGGGCTCGACGCGATCGATGAAGCAGGCAGCGGCGCCCATGGAGAGCATGCCGCTTTCCGTGTCGCCGTCGCGGTAGCAGGCGTCGCGCGACAGCGTGCCCTTCAGCAGGTCGGCATAGGCATCGAAGCCGTCCAGGCCTTCCGCCTGGCGGCGCCGGATCTCCCGCGCCGTGCCGTTCGCCATCACGCGCCAGGCGCCGCCCATCGGCGTATTGCCGGCGAAGGCGACCAGGTTGTCATCCTCGCCCGCGGCGACGACGCGCTGCTTGTAGGCATCATGCGCCGTGACCTCGGCTGCGGCCAGGAAGCGGGTGCCGATGACAGCGGCATCGGCGCCGAGCGCGAGTGCGGCCAGCAACTGCCGGCCGGTGCCGATGCCGCCGCCGATGGCATAGGGAATGCGGAGCCGCCCGGCCGCGATGGCGCCGCCGAGCATCGCCGGCATGTCCGTGTTGGCACCGGGGTGCCCACCGCATTCCATGCCGACCAGCGCGACGGCGTCGACGCCGAGGCGCTCAGCCGTCATCGCGTGGCGCAGCAGCGGCACCTTGTGGATGACGACGCCGCCGGCATTGCGGATCGCGGCAATCAGGTCATCGGCGGGCGCCCGGCCCGCCGTTTCGAAGAAGCGCACGCCATGATCCAGCGCCGCCGCCAGATAGGTCATCAGCGGCACCGTGGTGTGGCGGGAGGTGGAGAGGTTCACGCCGAAGGAGCGGCCGTCGGTCAGCGCCCGGCAGCGCGCGAGCTGTGCCTCGAATTCCGGCAGCGTCGCGGAGGAGCGCGAGGTGATGAAGCCCATGCCGCCGGCATTCACGACGGCGGCCACATAGGGCGCATCCGAGAGCCACATCAGCCCGCCCGCCAGAATGGGGTGGCGGATGCCGAAGAGCTCCGTGATCCGGGTACGGAACAGCGGCGGGGCGCCAGGCTCGGTCACCGTATTTCCTCCCTGCCGCCCGGTTCCAACCGGCGCAGCGACGCGAAACTGCCGCAGAAGGCGCCCCTTGTCGCTGCGGGAAAGCCTCAGGGTAGGCCAACCAGGAGTTTGGCTCAGCCCGCTTCCAGAAGGCTGATCTCACGCAGCAGCCAGCCACAGAACATCACCGCTTCCGGCCGCACCCGGCCGGGCGGCATCAGCAGCCAGTAGTAATCCTCGGTCTGCAGGGGCGTATCGCCGAGCGGCGCGAGGCGCCCTTCCCGCACATCCTCCTCGACCAGCATCGGGGAGGCGATGACCACGCCCATACCCTGGATCGCGGCCTGGATCGCGAGGCTGGTGCTCTCGAAGGAGACCACGCGATCCGGCAACGCGACGCCGCGCGCCGCCGCCCAGCTCGCCCAATCGCGCGGCCGCGCCAGGCTCGCGAGCAGCGTCGCCTCCCCGAGCCGCGCCCGCGCGGCGGCCGCGATGGTGGGCGCCGCATAAGGCATGATCGCATGCCGCCAGAGCCGCGTCGCGCCGGGCAGCGGCGCATTGCCGGGCGCCATCCGCACCGCTGCGTCCACCGCGTCGGTCGAGAAATCGACCGGCAGCAGGGAGGTCGTCACCTCCACCGCATGGTCCGATTGCAGCAGGTAGTATTGCGGCAGGCGCGGGATCAGCCAGCGCAGCGCCCAGGTCGTATAGGCGCGGACCCGGAGCGGCCCGCTCGGCGGCCGCATCAGCGCATCCGTGGCCCCCTGCAGCACCGCGAAGCCCTGGGTGATGGCGGCGGCATAGGCGGCGCCCGCCTCGGTCAGCGCGATGCGGTTGGCGCGGCGTTCGACCAGCGGCTTCCCGACCCAGGCCTCGAGCGCGCGGATCCGCTTGCTGACCGCCGGCTGCGTGACGTTGAGAAGCGCGGCGGCGCGCGTCAGGCTGCGGGTTTCGCCCACATGCGCGAAGGCCTGCAGATCGGCCAAAGGGGGCAGCCTAGTAGACATTGGAGCAGGCTAACGCCGAGTTGGGCTACAGGCGAGACCGCCCCTTGCCATATCGCGCCGGGCTGCGCATTTTACCGGCAAGCGAAACGGGGAGACAGGGAGGCATGCCGATCACGCCGCGTCCGCGCGGGCGGCCCGCGAAGGCCGACCAGGGCAAGACGCGCTCGCGCTCCGCGGTGCCGCTGCTGCGCGACCTCGGCGATGTCGGTGCCGCCTATGCGCGCGACCGCAAATTCGTCTGGGCGTTGGCGCGCGGGCTGGAACTGCTGCGTGCCTTCGTGCCGGGGCGCGGCGCGCTCGGCAACAGCGACCTCGCAGCGTTGACCGGGCTGCCGAAGCCCACTGTCTCCCGCCTCACCTATACGCTGACCGAGCTCGGCTACCTCACCCAGGTCACGCGCACCGGCAAGTATGAGCCGGCGCCGCCGCTGTTGGCGCTTGGGCACCCGGTGCTGGGCGCACGGCCGGAACGTCTGGCGGTGCGCAACGCGATGCGGGAGCTTGCGGAGATCGCGCACGGGCAGGTGGCGCTGGCCGCCCCGGATGGGCTCGCGATGATGTATGTCGAGCGCGCGGTCACGGCGCCGCCCGAGGATATGCGCCTCGAGATCGGCAGCCGGGTGGAGATGGTGCGCTCCTCGCTCGGCCGCGCCTGGCTGGCGGCGCTGTCGGAGACGGCGCGGGCGGAAGCCTATGCCCGCTTCGAGCAGCGCTACCGCAATGATTGGCCGGCCCTCAGGGCGCGGGTGGAGGATGGCATCGCCCAGGTGCGGGCACGCGGCTTCTGCCTGGTCGATGGCGAATGGGCGCGCGGCGTTCGCGCGGTCGGGGTGCCGATCAGGTCCCGCGACGGTACGCGCATCCTGGCGATGAACTGCACCAGCTATGAAGCCGGTGCGGTCCAGCGCCTGGAGCGGGAATTCGGCCCGAAGCTCGTCGAGCTCGCGAAGCGGGTCGGGCCGCTGATCGGTTAGCCTGCCCCGCTCAGATGCCTTGGCCGCCGGAGACTTCGATCCGCTGCGCATTGACCCAGCGATTCTCTTCCGACAGCAGGCTCGCGATCATCGGCCCGATATCGTCCGGCACGCCGACGCGGCCGAGCGCCGTCATCTCGGCGAAGAATGTGTTGAACGCCGGCGTGTCGCGGACGGCGCCGCCGAAGAAATCCGTCTCGATCGCGCCCGGCGCCACCGTGTTGACCGCGATGCCGCGCCCGCCCAGCTCCTTTGCCATATAGATGCTGAGCACCTCGACCGCGCCCTTCACGGCCGCATAGGCGGCCCAGCCGGGGGCGGACACCCGGGTCAGGCCGGAAGACAGATTCACGATGCGGCCGCCATCCGCGATCAGCGGCAGCAGCGCCTGGGTGAGGAAGAAGACGCCCTTGAAGTGGACATCGACCAGCCTGTCGAACTGCGCTTCGCTGGTGTCGGCGATCAGGGCATGATCGCCGTGACCGGCATTGTTCACGAGATGATCGAAGGTCTCGCGATGCCAGGTCTCGCGCAGCACCCTCCGCAGACCTTCGGCGAAGGACGGGAAGCCGGCGACCCCGCCGGTGTCGAGCTGCAGCGCGACCGCCTTGCGGCCCATGGCCGCGATCTCGGCGGCAACGGCCTCGGCGTCTGCGCCGCGGCTCTGATAGGTGAGGATGAGGTCGCCGCCGCGGCGGGCGATGTTGAGCGCGGCATTGCGGCCGAGGCCGCGGCTGGCACCGGTGACGAGAGCGATCTTGGTCATGTCCTGGCTCCTGTGGCGTGACCGTTCCGATCTTGGGGCGCAGGGCCCTCCGTCCTTGCCGGGATCGCGCCGTTTCTTGCCTAATCCGACCAGGGCAGTGCCATCAGATGTGCGGCGACCAGATATGGAAACGCCATGACAGACAGCTTGCTCGACGCCATCAGCCGTTACACCGAGTTCCATGCCAATGCGGCTGGTCTCGCACAGACCCCGATCCCGGGCCTCGGGACGGTCCGCGCGACCTCGCCCAGCGGCCTGATCCACGAGATCTCCCGGCCGTTGATCTGTCTTGTCCTGCAAGGGGGCAAGCAGGTCACGATGGGTCCGCACAGCCTCACCTTCGGTGCCGGCGATACCCTTCTCATCTCAGCGGATGTGCCCACCGTGAGCCAGATCACGCGCGCTACCGTCGCCGCGCCCTACCTCTCGCTCGTCCTGGAGCTGGATCCGGCCATCGTCGCGGACCTCGTCCTGCAGATGCAGGCCGGTCTCGTCGCTGAAGGCGCGCCAGTGCGGGTCGAACGCACCGACGCCGAGGTCGCCGACGCGGCGCTGCGGCTGATGCGGCTGCTGGAGCGCCCGACGCTGGAGCCGGTGCTGCATGCGCTGCGGCTGCGCGAGCTGCACTACTGGCTTCTGGCTGGCCGCCATGGGGCGGCCATTCGGCGCCTTGGCTGGCCGGAGGGGCAGGCGCAGCGTGTGGCGCGTGCGGTCGCCGTGCTGCGAGCCGAGTTTGCAGGGCCGCTGCCGGTCGAGCGCCTGGCGGCGGTGGCCGGGATGAGCCCCTCCTCCTTCCACCGGCACTTCCGCGCCGTGACCTCCCTCTCGCCGCTGCAGTTCCAAAAGCAGCTGCGCCTGATCGAGGCACGCCGCCTGATGATGTCCGAGGGTGTGCCGGCAAGCCGGGCAGCCTTCGCCGTCGGCTATGAGAGCGTGCCCCAATTCACCCGGGAGTATGGCCGGATGTTCGGCCTGCCGCCGGTCCGGGATATGGAGAGGGCGCGAGACGGCGCGCTGGGGCGGCCCGAGCGCGCCAGCGCGACGGCGCCTGACCACCTGCCCGGAAGCCCCCGCTCAGATGCTTCCACCTGAGCGGGATCCGCCCTGATCCGCAGCGCCGCCCGTCGCTACGGCCGGTCGCGGCCGAAGACGATGGTGCCGCTGGCCGAGAACATGCCGCCGACGCCATGGCTGACCGCGATCTTCACGTCACCCGCCTGCGCCGGCGCGGTGCCGCGCACCTGCCGCACGCTCTCCTGGAGCGCGAACATCCCGTACATGCCGGTATGGGTATAGGAGAGGCCGCCGCCATTGGTGTTCATCGGCAGCTTGCCGCCCGGGGCGGTGTTGCGCTCCCAGATGAAGTCCTTCGCCTCGCCCCGTCCCACGAAGCCGAGATCCTCGAGCCCGTACATCGGCAGATGCGCGAAGGCGTCGTAGATCATGAGGTGATCGACATCGGCATGCTTGATGCCCGCCATCCGGAACGCCTCCGGCCCTGCCACCCGGAAGGCGCGGGAGGAGGTGAAGTCCGCCATCTGGCTGACCATGGTGGTCTCGACGCTCTCGCCCGAGCCCAGGATATAGGCGGGCCTGGTCGGGAAGTCCTTGGCGCGGTCGGCGCTGGTCAGGATCAGCGCGCCGCCGCCATCCGTCACCAGGCAGCATTGCAGCAGCCGGAACGGATAGGCGATCATCCGGCTGTTCAGGACGTCATCCACGGTGATCGGATCGCGGAAAGCTGCGCGCGGGTTCTTCGCCGCCCATTCGCGCTGCACGACGGCGACCATCGCCATCTGCTCATGCGTGACGCCGTAGGTCTTCATGTAGCGCAGCACGGGGATCGGGAAGAGCGTCGGCGGACCGACCGGGCCGAAGGGCACCTCGAACTGGCCGGCGAGGCTGCCCGGCTCCGGCGCGCGCGCGATCGGCGCGACGCGGGACTTGCCGCTCTCGCCATGGGTGATCAGCACGGTGTTGCAGTAGCCGGCCGCGATCGCCGCCGCGGCATGGCGGACATGCAGCATGAAGGAGCAGCCGCCGACCCCGGTGCCGTCCACCCAGCGCGGCGTGATGCCGAGGTAGTGCGCCACCATCTGCGGCCGCATCTGCCCGACACAGGCGAGGCCATCGATGTCGGTGGGCTTCAGCCCGGCATCGGCCAGCGCGTTCAGCGCGGCATCGGCGTGCAGGCCGATCTCGGAGAGCTCGGGGATGACGCCGAGGCGGGTGGTCTCGGCGGCGCCGACGACGGCGACGGATCCTGGCTTGTACATCAGCGTGCCTCCGCCGGACGGAACAACGGCAGGGTGATCGCGTCGTCGAGCGGCACGAAGGCGACCTCGAGCGGCATGTCGAGGACCAGCGCCTCCGGCGTCTGCGGGCAGTCGATGATGTTGGTCATCATCTGCGGCCCTTCTGCGAGCTTCACCACCGCGATGGCGTAGGGCGGCGTGAAGCCGGGCGCCGGGCGGTGATGGATGACGTAGCTGAGCAAGGTCGCGCGGCCGCTCGCCTCGAAGACCTCGACATTGCGGGTGCCGGTGAAGGGGCTGAAGGGGCGCGGCGGGAAATAGGCCTGGCCGGTGTCGCCGCAGCGCTGCAGCAACAGCTTGCCGGCCTTGGTGCCGTCCCAGAAATGCCGGGTCTCCGGCGTCGGCAACGGCTTCGGCCGCGCCGGGTCGAGGGGTGTCATGCGAGTGTTTCCTCCTGCGTCCCCCGTATAAGAGAGCCGCGACCCCGTGCTGCCAAGCGGAATATTGAGCTGTTACGCTACCGCCCGCCCGTTCAAATCAGCCGCGCGCGGATGCGGGTGACGACGACCTCCGCCACCACCACGACGGCCAGCACTGCCAGCAACACCGTCGCCACCCGCTCCCACTGGAAGAAATTGATGGCGTCGTCCAGCACCACGCCGATCCCGCCTGCGCCCACCAGGCCGAGGACCGCGCTTTCCCGCACGTTGATGTCCCAGCGGAACAGCGCGATGCCCCAGAAGGCCGGCTGCACCTGCGGCCAGATGCCCTTCGCCATGATGTGCCCCCAGGGCGCGCCGGCGGCGCGCAGCGCCTCCTGGGGCCCCGGCGCCGTCTCCTCCAGCGCCTCGGCCAGCAGCTTGCCGACGAAGCCCACCGACCGGCAGGCGATCGCCATGGTGCCCGCCGCCGGTCCGGGCCCGAAGACCGCGACGAAGATCAGCGCCCAGACCAGGGAATTGACCGAGCGGGAGGACACCAGGATGAGCTGGGCCAGCAGGTTCAGCGCCTTCACGCGGCAGATGTTGCGCGCCGCCATCAGCGCCACCGGCACCGCCAGAAAGAAGCTCAGGATGGTGCCGAGGGTCGCGATATGCAGCGTCTCGATCAGCGCCACATGCACTGCCGGGTAGTAATGCGCGAGGTCGGGCGGCCACATGCGCACCAGCAGGTCGGCCATCTGTTCCGGTGCGTCGGCCAGGAATTCCGGGATGATGTCGATCGCCCGGACCGCCCAGACCAGGGCCGCGACGCAGACGAGCCCGAGCGCCCAGCGCGCCAGCCGCTCGGCCGGCGTGAAACGGTGCCATTCGCGCCGGAGCGGCGCCGCGGGATCGCGGACCGCCATGCTCACCGCATCGCTGCCCGGATGCGGCCGGACAGCAGCTCGGCCAGGAAGATCAGGGCGATGATCGCGATCAGAATCGCCGAGACGAAATCGTAGTCGAAGCGCTTGAAGGCCGCGAACAGCGTGCCGCCGATGCCGCCCGCGCCGACGATGCCGACCAGCGTCGAGTTCCTGAGGTTGGAATCGAGCTGATAGAGGCAGAAGCCGGTGAAGCGCGACGCGACCTGCGGCAGCACCGCATGGATCAGCACCGCGAGCGTGCCGCCGCCCGCCGCCCGCGCCGCCTCGACCGGCTTCATCGAGATCTCCTCCACCGCCTCGGCGAAGAGCTTGGCGATGAAGCCCATGGAGGCGACCGTCAGCGCCGCGACGCCCGCCAGCGCCCCGAAGCCCAGCGCCTTCACGAAGAGGATCGCGACGATCACGTAGTGCAGCGACCGGCACACGGCGATGAAGCCGCGCACCGGCACCGCGACGAACCAGGGCGCGATGTTGCGTGCCGCCAGCAGCCCGAGCGGCAGCGACAGCAGGATGCCGAGCGCGGTCGAGAGCACGGCGATCTGCAGGCTCTCCAGCATGCCTTCCGCCAGCAGCTCCCAGCGGGCGAAGTTGGGCGGCAGCATGCGCGCGAACAGGCGCCCCGCCTCGCCGAAGCCGATCGACAGCCGAGCCCAGGTCAGATCGAGCTGCGCCGTCGCATAGACGACGTAGAGCGCGAGTGCGGCGAAGCCGGCGCGGGCCGCCCAGTTCGGCGCGAAGGCGCGGCGCGCGGCGGCGCTCACAGCCAATCCTCGCCGCCGTAGATGGCGCGGAGATGCGCGTCGCGCAGCCCGTCCGGCGGGCCGTCATAAATGACGGCCCCTTCCGAGAGCCCGATCACCCGGCGCGCGAAGCGGCGGGCGAGCTCGACATTATGGATATTGAGCAGCACCGGCACGCCGACCTCCCCGGTCAGCCGCGCCAGCAGCTCCAGCACCTCGACTGCGGTGCGCGGGTCGAGGGAGGAGGTCGGCTCATCGGCGAGCAGCAGGTCCGGCCGCTGCATCAGCGCGCGGGCGATGCCGACGCGCTGGCGCTGCCCGCCCGAGAGTGCATCGGCGCGCCGCGTCGCATGCTCCGGCAGGCCGACGGCATCGAGCAGCGCGAAGGCGCGATCGATATCGGCCTGCGGGTAGCGCCGCAGGAATACCCGCCACAGCGCCACATGCCCGAGCCGCCCGCAGAGCACGTTCTCCATCACCGACAGGCGTTCCACGAGGTTGTATTCCTGGAACACCATGCCGATCCGGCGCCGCGCGAGCCTCAGCGCCCGGCCGCGCAGCGCCGCCAGGTTCTCCCCATGCAGCCGGATCTCGCCCGAGGTCGGCTCGACCAGCCGGTTGATGCAGCGGAGCAAGGTCGACTTGCCGGTGCCGGAAGGGCCGATGATCGCGGTGATCCCCTCCGCCTCGACATCGAGGTCGAGCCCGCGCAGCACCGGCTTGCCGGGGACGTATTCCTTGAACAGGCCCCGGATCGAGAGCGGGGGCGACGGCGCCAGCATCACGGGGCGCGGCCGGGCTGCTGCGGCGCCTGCTGACGGCGCCGCTCCTCGGCCGCCCGCTCGCGGGCCGCTTCCGCGTCGAAGGCGGCGCGGTTGTAGGGCGCGTTCACCGCATCCGCGACCTGGCGCACCGGCTCCCAGTCGCGCAGGTAGGTCGCCGGCCAGAAGCGGTCATTGCCGCCGAGGTCGCGGCGCATCGCGTCCGGGAAGCGGAAGTCGAAGAAGCATTGCCGGATGCGCGCCGCGAGCTCCGGCCGCAGGTCATGCGCCAGCGCGAAGGAGGAGGTCGGGAACGGCGCGCTCTCCCAGATGGTGCGGAAGGTCTCCCGCCGCACCTGGCCGCGCCCGATCATGCGGTTGTAGACGTCGGAGGCGACCGGCGCCGCGTCATAGTCGCCGGCATTCACACCCATCACGCTGCGGTCGTGCCCGCCCGAGAAGATCACCCGGTAATCGGTGTCCGGCGTCAGCCCCAGGCCTGGGAAGAAGGCGCGCGGCGCCAGGTTGCCGGAATTGGATGTCGCCGAGGTGTGCGCCACGCGCCGCCCGCGCAGGTCGGTCAGCGACTGGAAGGGGCTGTCGGCGCGCACGATCATGGCGACGCGATAGCTCTCATAGCCCTGCTCGCCACCCTTGACCGCGAAGGGCACCGCGCCCGCGAGGTTGACCGCGAAGGCGGTGGGGCCGGTCGAGAAGCCCGCGATATGAAGGCGGCCGCTGCGCATCGCCTCGACCTGGGCGGCGTTGGCGGTCACCTGGAAATAGACGGTGCGCTTGCCCGTGCAGCGCGTCAGATGGTCCGTGAAGGGCCGGAACTGGCTGGCATAGAGGGCCGGATCCTCGACCGGGGTATAGGCGAAGACCAGGGTAGAGGGGTCGCGCTGGCGTGCCGGATCGCTCGGCGCATCGGCGACCATGTCGCGATCCTCGTCGCAATAGGCCTCGTCCAGCGCGCCGCGATGCCCGCAGGCGGGGGCCTGGGCCACCGCTTCCGGCGCCCAGGCGGCGATCGCGGCGAGACAGGCGGCGGCGAGCGTCGAGCGGATCATGGTCTGTCGTTCCTCCCAATCGTCGCCCGCTACGGCGCAGCGACGCAGGCGGCGATCATGACAGATTCATGACAGGAACGGGAAGCGCAAGCCTGCCCCCTCGGCGCGTCCTAGACTCCGCGCGCGCCTTCCGGCAGCGCCTCCGGCATCGGTGGCCCGAGGCCGCGGCGATGCAGCGCCGACAGCAAATGGAAGACCGCCTTGAAGGAGAGGATCGGCAGCGTCGCGCGCAGGTCGCCGCGCAGGTTGCCGGCCAGCATGTTGATGATGCCGTCGCGCATCAGCAGCGTGTTGCGCGGCGCCATGAAAAGCGAACGCATGACCGGGTCGTTGATCCGGTAGATCAGCCAACTGATGCGGTCCATCGCGCGCGCCAGCTCCCGGTTGGTGCGCGCCGCCAGGCGCTGCCCGCGCGCCGGGTTGTCCAGCCAGGCATCCGCCGCTTCCGCGCCGAGCTCACCCGCCGTCATCGCCATCAGCACGCCGGTCGAGAACATCGGATCGACGAAGCCATAGGCATCGCCGATCATCAGGAAGCCGTCGCCATGCCCCTGCGCCGCGCGATAGCTGTAGTTTCCGGTGCTGTAGACCTCCGACATCATCGTCGCCCCGCGCGCACGCGCCGCGACAGTCGGGCTCGACGCGATGCGCGCCAGGAACAGCTCCTGCGGCGTCCCCTGGCGTCCCTTCCAGGCCGACTGGTTGCCGACGAAGCCGATGCTCATCACGTCGCCCGGCAGCGGGATCAGCCAGAACCAGCCATCCTCGGCGAGATGGATGCTGATATAGCCGTCGAGCTCGCCGCTCCGCCGCTCCACGCCCTGGAAATGCGCATAGATCGCGGCCGTGTTGTTGTACTTGTTGGAGACCTTCACCCGCATCCGCCCGGCCAGGAAGGTGTCGCGGCCGGAGGCGTCCAGCACGTAGCGCGGCCGGAAGGCCAGCGCCTCCCCGGCCGGGCCGCGCGCCGCGACCTCGGCCCGTTCGCCGGCTGCGCCGAAGCGAACATCGGTGACGCGCGTCTGCTCCAGGGTCTCGGCGCCGAGGCGGCGGGCATTGGCGAAGAGCAGCGCATCGAAATCGGCGCGCTTCACCTGCCAGGCATGGGTGCGCGACCGGTTCAGGGCCTGCGCGAAGGGAAAGGCGAAGCTGCGGCCGGTGCGGTCGGAGACGAATTCCGCGCCCGGCTTGTGCACGCCGATGCCGCGCACCGCCTCCAGCACGCCGAGCCGTTCCAGGATATCGAGGTTGCGGGGCAGCAGGCTCTCGCCGATGTGGAAGCGGGGATGCGCCTCCTTCTCCAGCAGAGTGACGCGGCGCCCGGCCTTGGCGAGGAGCGCCGCCGCGGTCGAGCCCGCGGGTCCGCCGCCGATCACCAGCACATCGGTGTCGGATGCGCCATTCCCGCCCGTCTGATCCAGCATCGCCCCGTCGATCCCCTCGCTGCCAGTCGTTCCCGCCCATGCTAGAGCAGATCGCCGAAGGGCGGAATTCGCCCGGAGGCGTGAATCTGCTCGCCGGATCAGAAGCCTGCTGCCCCGGCGGCCCCGAAGCGGACCATGACCGGAGGCGAGCCGCAGGACCGTTGCGCCTCGGCATCGCGTCGCCGAAACCCTATATTCCCGCCCATGCCCCTCCGCCGCACGCTGCGCCTCGCGCTGAAATCGGTCCTGCTGATCCTCGCCTTCGCCGTCGTCCTCTGGGAGGAGACGGTCTGGCGCTGGGCGCGCGCGATCGGCGCGCTGATCGCGCGCATCCCCTTCGTCGCGACGCTGGAGGACCTGGTCCGGCGGCTCGATGCGCGGCTGGTCTTCGCGCTGTTCCTGATCCCGATCGCGCTGCTGTTTCCGCTCAAGATCGCGGCGCTCTGGCTGATCGCCCATCATCAGGTCCTTGCCGGGCTGGCACTGGCGATCGGCGCCAAGCTGCTCGGCACCGCGATCTCCGCGCGGCTCTACGCGCTGGCCGAGCCGCGGCTGCTGGAGCTGCCGAGCTTCGCCTGGCTGCATGGCATCGTCACGCGCCTGCTGGCGCGGGCGCATGCCTATCTCGAGGCCTTCCCCGCCTGGCAGGCGGCGCGCACGACGCTGCGCCGCGGGCGGGAGATGGTGGCCGCGCTCGCGCGCCGGGTCCGCGGCCGGTTCGGTGGCCCAGGCGGCGGGCTCACGCTCCGCCTGGCCGCCGCCCGCCGCTTCCTCTGGGGCCGGCGGCGTCCGGCGCCCTAGTTTGATCGCGTGATTCAGACTTTTCGGCCGATGGCCTCAAGTCATCACGCTCCTACCGAATTTGATCGCGTGATTCAGACTTTTCGGCCAACGGCCTCAAGTCATCACGCTCAGCCGAAAAAGCGCAAGAACCAGTCGAGCACCTGCTCCGGCGCTTCCTCGTTCACGTAGTGGCCGCTCGGCAGCGCCTCGCCGCGGACATCCGCCGCGCGCTGCCGCCAGAGGCCGAGCGGATCGGCGAAGCGCTTGCCGACGCCGCTGTTCTTCCCCCACAGCAACAGGATCGGCATCTCGATCTTCCGGCCGAGATCCTGGGTGTCGAGCTCGCAATCGATGGTCGCGGTCGCGCGGTAGTCGGCGCAGGAGCCGCGGATCGTCTTCTCGTTGAAGCAGCGGACATATTCATCCCAGATCGCCGGTGGGATGTAGTCCAGGTCGGCGGTCTGCTTCAGCAGCTTCTTGCGCATGTACCAATCGGCCGGGACGCCGCCCAGCATGCGCTCCGGGAAATCCGCGGGTTGCGCCATGAAGGGCCAGTGCCAACTGCCGATGGCGCCCTGCTTGTCCATCGCCGCCCACATGTCGAGCGTCGGCACGATATCAATGATCGCGGCCTTGATCACCGCCTCCGGATGGTCGAGGCACATGCGGTGGGTGGTGCGGCCGCCGCGGTCATGGCCCGCGACGTGGAAGCGGTCATAGCCCAGCGCCTTCATGACCTCGACCTGATCGAGCGCCATGGCGCGGAAGGAGTAGTTGACGGAACCGGGCCCCTCCGGCGGCGCCGAGCTGTCGCCATAGCCGCGCAGGTCGGCGGCGACGACATGGAACCGCTCCGCCAGCCTTGGTGCGACCTTATGCCAGGCGACATGGGTCAGCGGATTGCCGTGCAGCAGGAGCAGCGGCGGCCCATTGCCGCCGTGTCGCAGGCGGATGCGCGCGCCGCTGGTCTCGATATCGGTGAGCGTGAATCCGGGCATGATGTCCATGGACCGTCCCCGTCTTTTCCAGGCCCGCGCTGTCGCGGGCGACGGAGTGTGTCAGCCGTCCGCGGGATGCGCCAGCCGACCGGCCGGCCGCTACATGGTCCCGCTGGCCACCCGGTTGCGGCCATCGCGTTTCGCCGCGTAGAGGCGGGCATCCGCCGCCCGGATCAGCTCGCCGAAATCCGCCCCATCGCCCGGAAAAGTCGCGATGCCGATGCTGGCGGTCAGCGCGCCGCCATCGGCCTGGGCGACCGCGGCCCGGAGCCGCTCGGCATAGGCCAGGAAGTCCTCCGCCGGCACGCCGCCGCAGATCACCACGAACTCATCCCCGCCATAGCGGAAGATCTGGTCGCCGGGGCGGATGGAGGACTTCATCGCCACGACCGCGCCCACCAGCGCCGCGTCGCCCGCCTGATGGCCGAGCGAATCGTTCAACTGCTTGAAGTGGTCGATATCGATGATCGCCAGGCCGAAGGCCCTGCCCCGCGCCGCTGCCTGAGCCAGGTGCTGGGGCCCCGCGACATCGAGCTGCTGACGGTTCCACGCCCCGGTCAGCGCATCCGTGCGGCTCCGGTTCAGCAGTTCCTCGTAGCGGTAGCGGTAGGTCAGCTTGCTGAAGACGTCGGCGACGCCCCCGGTTTCGGGCGATGCCGGCCGCTGTTCCCCCCAGCGCAGATAGATCGCGGTCATCGCGGTGAAGGCTACGGCAGCGCCCATCTTCGCGATCCAGCCACCGAACAGCGCCGAGGCCGGCGTTCCCGCGACCAGTTGCAGCCCGACGAAGAACAGGATCTGGTCGAAGGTGAGGATGGCGGCGAGGCTCAGCAGCGCCGACAGCACGACTTGGCCGCGAAGCCGTCGCACGATCGCATCGAACAGCACGATGATGGCGATGCTGTCGATGAAGAGCAGCGTCGTGCCCCAGATCATGAGCACGCCGACATGGTCGATCAGCGCCAGGTCCGGGTTGTAGCCCGTGAGCGTCGCCGGCGGATCGTAGAGCCGGAGCAGCAGCACCAGGCCCACCATCAGCATGTTGCCGATCAGCAGGCCATAGATCGGCTGGCGCACCGTCTCCCCGTCTTCCAGCAGATAGAGGAGCAGGATCATCGCGAGCTTGCCGCTGAACAGCACCGTCGATCCCGGCGAGATCAGGCCGAAGGGAAGCTCGATGAAGAAGACCGCCGCGAGATAGGTCTCGAGGAAATGCATGACGCCGAGGGCGCAGACGAAGACGCCGATCCCGAGGCGTCGCCGCAGCCGGAGCAGCCCGGCCATCACGGCGAAATACAGGATGGCCTGCAGCAGCAGCAGAAGTAGGCCTCTCAAATCCAATTCCCTCGTTCCACCAGCGACCCTTGCCGGTGCCATCGCCTAGAGCGTGATGACTTGAGGCGGACTCGCCGAAAAGTCTGAATCACGCGATCAAACAAAGGGCTGGAGCATGATTCGCGAGCGCTTGCGAGCGCATCATGCTCCAGCAGGCACTGCGCAAAGGGCGCGTAAATCGCCGCCGGGTCCCTTGTCTTCGCTGCTGCCTGGCGCATGATCGCATGGAGCGTCGAGGTCGACTATCAACCTATGAGCGCATAATCCATCCGGACCGGCTCGCCGGGATCGGAGAGCCACGGACGGGAGCAGGAAGGGAACACCGGGCACGGGCATCTGGTGGCTGTTCTGACCAAGGAGATCACGCATGCCCCTTCCCTTCTCGCGGCGCCAGCTTGGCCTCTCCCTCCTGGCGACCGGAGCCATGGGGCGCGCTGCCCTCGCCCAGGGGCAGGCCTATCCGAGCCGACCGATCCGCCTGATCGTCCCCTTCTCCCCGGGCGGTGGTGTCGACGCCACCGGCCGCATCGTCGCCGAGCATCTCGGCGCCGCGCTCGGCCAGACCGTGGTGGTGGAGAACCGGGCCGGCGCCGGCGGCGCGATCGGCGTCGACGCCATGGCGAAATCACCCCCCGATGGCTACACGATCGCCATCGTCAGCCCGGGCAACATGACTGTGGGGCCCGTGGTGCGCCCCACCCCCTATGATGCGCTGGCACTCGGCTTCGTCACCCGCGTGGTGCTGAGCCCCCTGCTGCTGGTCTGCCGCAAGGGTCTGGCCGCCCAGGACCTCGCCGGCTTCATCGACCTCCTGAAGCGGCAGCCGGACGCCATCCGCTTCGCCTCCGGCGGCGTCGGCACCGGCACGCATTTGGCGGGTGAGTTGCTCAACCTCCGGCTCGGCGTGCGCATGACCCACGTGCCCTATCGCGGCACCGCGCCGGCGCTGACCGATCTCATCGCCGGCAATGTCGACATCTTCTTCAGCGACACCTCTGCCTGGCCGATGGTGCAGCAGGACCAGTTGCGGCTGCTCGCCATCAGCAGCATGGCCCGCTGGGCGCAGGCGCCGCAGGTGCCCCCGGTCGGCAGCCTGGTCGCGGATTTCGACATCGCCAATTGGTACGGCATCGTCGCCCCGCCCGGCACGCCGGCACCGATCCTGGCGCGGTTGCACGCCGAAATCGCGAAGCTCCTGGCGCTGCCGGCGGTGATCGAGCCGCTCGCCCGCCTCGGCTTCGAGCCCGGCCCGCTGCCGCCGGCCGAATTCGCCGCCTTCGTCCGCGCGGAGACCGCGACCTGGACCACCGTCGTGCGCGCCGCCGACATCAAAGCCGATTGACCCACCCGCTTCCATGACCCGACACCCGCACCACAGGACCCGATGACCCAGACCGCACGCCTCGCCGTCGATATCGGCGGCACCTTCACCGACGTCGTGTTGCAACTTCCGGAACGCGCGTTCTCGACCAAGGTCCTGACCACGCATGGCGCGCCGGAACGCGCGGTGCTGGAGGGCACCAACCTCATCCTCGCCCAGGCCGGCCTCACCGCCGCCGACCTCGCTCTCGTCATCCATGGCACCACGCTGGCCACCAATGCGCTGATCGAGCGCAAGGGCGCGCGCACCGCGCTGGTGACCACCGAAGGCTTCCGCGATTCGCTCGAGATCGCCTACGAGCACCGCTTCGAGCAATACGATCTCTATATGGAACGGCCGGAGCCGCTGGTCTCCCGCCCCTGGCGGCTCGAGGTGCCGGAACGCATGGCCGCTGACGGGACCGTGCTGCTGCCGATGCGGGAGGAAGCGCTCGACGCGATCGGCAAGCAAGTCGCGTCCGGCGACATCGAGGCGCTGGCCATCTCCTTCCTGCATTCCTACCAGAATGCCGCGCATGAGATCCGCGCCAAGGAGATCCTCTCCCGCTACCTGCCGGCCGAGGTCATCGCGATCTCGAGCGAGGTCTGCCCCGAGATCCGCGAATATGACCGCACCTCGACCACCGTCGCCAACGCCTATGTGCTGCCGCTGATGGAGAGCTATCTGCGGCGGCTGGAGGAAGGGCTCAGCGCCCTCGGCTCCCGCGCGCCACTGCTGCTGATCATGTCCTCGGGCGGCGTCACCACGGTCGAGACTGCGCGCCGCTTCCCGATCCGCCTGGTCGAGAGCGGGCCGGCGGGCGGCGCCATCCTGGCGCAGCTCATCGCAGCCGAAAGCGGCATCGACCGGGCGCTCGCCTTCGACATGGGCGGCACCACCGCGAAGATCACCCTGATCGACGACATGAAGCCGCAGCAGGCGCGGCATTTCGAGATCGCGCGCGCCGCCCGCTTCGTGAAGGGCAGCGGCATCCCGGTGCGCATCCCGGTGATCGACATGGTGGAGATCGGCGCCGGCGGCGGATCGATCGCCCGCGTCGACGGGCTGTCCCGCATCACCGTCGGGCCCGACAGCGCCGGCTCCATGCCCGGGCCCGCCTGCTATGGCCGCGGCGGCACCTTGCCGACAGTGACGGACGCCGACCTGCTGCTGCACTGGATCGATCCGGCGCACTTCGCCGGCGGCCAGATCAGCCTCTTCCCGGAGGCTTCCGCCACCGCCTGCGCCGAGACGGTCGCCAACCCGCTCGCGATGTCGTTGGAGCAGGCCGCGCTCGGCATCACCGAGATCGTCACCGAGACCATGGCCAACGCCGCCCGCGTCCATGCGGTGGAGAACGGCAAGGAGACGGCCGGCCGCACCATGATCGCCTTCGGTGGCGCGGCACCCCTGCACGCCGCGCGCATGGCGCAGAAGCTCGGCATCGATCGGGTGCTGGTGCCGGTCGGCGCCGGCGTCGGTTCCGCGCATGGCTTCCTCGGTGCGCCGATCGGCTATGAGGTGGTGCGCACGCGCCTCGTCAGCCTCAACGCCTTCGACGCCGGGCTGGTCAACGACCTCTTCGCCGCGATGCGCGAGGAGGCGGAGGCGGTGGTCCGGCTCGGCGCCCCTGATGTCGCGCTGCAGGAGGTGCGCACCGGCTTCATGCGCTATCGCGGCCAGGGGCATGAGGTGCCGGTCATCCTGCCGGATGGTGTCTATGGCGCCGGTGACGTCGCGGTGTTCCGCGCTGCCTTCGAGGCGACCTACCACGCGCTCTATGGCCGCACGATCCCGAAGCTCGAGATCGAGGCGCTGACCTGGACGCTGTCGCTGGCGGAAGCCAAGCCGCTGCCGGCCCGCATCCCGGACCCGCCACCGGCCGCGGCGCCCGCGCCCTCCGGCCGGCGCAGCCTGATCGACCCCGGCACCGGGACCGCGCTGGAGGCCGCGATCTACGAGCGCGCCGCACTGCCCGCCGGTGCCCGCATCCAGGGCCCGGCGGTGATCGTGGAGGCCGAGACCTCCACCCTCGTCCCGCTGGGCTTCCAGGCCGGGCCGAACGCCGCCGGCCATATCCTGATCGAGAGGACCGCCCGATGAGCAACACCCTCGGCGAGATCGAGATCCAGATCCTCTGGAACCGCCTCCTCTCGGTGGTGGAGGAGCAGGCGCAGACCCTGGTCCGCACCGCCTTCAGCACCGCGGCGCGCGAGGCCGGCGACATCTCGGCCGGCGTCTTCGACATGCAGGGTCGGATGCTGGCCCAGGCAGTCACCGGCACGCCCGGCCACATCAACTCCATGGCCCGCGCGGTCGTCCATTTCCTGAACGACTTCCCGGCCGAGACGCTGAAGGACGGCGACGTCCTGATCACCAACGACCCCTGGAAGGGCACCGGCCACCTCTTCGACCTGACGGTGGTGACGCCGATCTTCCTTGATGGCCAGGCGGTCGCGCTGTTCGCCAGCACGACGCATGTGGTCGATATCGGCGGCCTCGGCGTCAGCGCCGAGGGCCGGCAGATCTACCACGAAGGCCTCTACATCCCGCTGATGTACCTGGTGCGCGAAGGCCGGATGAACGAGGACCTGATCGGCATGGTGCGCGCCAATGTGCGTGAGCCGGTGCAGGTGGTGGGCGACATCTACGCGCTGATCGCCTGCAACGAGAAGGGCGGCGTCCGCCTGGTCGAGATGATGCGCGAGTATCACCTGACCGACCTCCAGGAGCTCGGCGAGCAGGTCATCGCCCGCAGCCGCCGCGCCATGGCCGATGTCATCGCGAAGCTGCCGCAGGGACGCTGGAGCGCAAGCATGACGATCGACGGCTTCGAGGCGCCGGTGACGCTCGCCGCGACGCTGACCATTGCCGGCGATCGCGTGCTGGTCGATTTCACCGGCACCTCCGGCCTGTCGCGCTACGCCATCAACTGCCCGATCTGCTACACGGAAGCCTATACCTCCTTTGGCGTGAAGGCAGCGCTGGCGCCCTGGATCCCGAACAACACCGGCACGCTCGACGCCGTCATCGTCACCGCGCCGGAGAACACCATCGTCAATGCGCCGCATCCGGCCGCAGTCTATGCGCGATCGGTCATCGGCCACATGCTGCCGGACGTGGTCTATGGCTGCCTCGATCAGGCGATCCCGGATCTGGTGCCGGCCGAGGGCACCTCGAGCCTCTGGAACCTGAGCCTGCTCGCCGGCCATGGGCTGACCGGCACCGAGGGCAGCGCGATCCGCAGCTTCAACGTGACCACCTTCCATTCCGGCGGCGCCGGCGCGCGGCCGAAGCAGGATGGGCTTTCGGCGACACCCTTCCCGTCGGGCGTGCGCAACGTGCCGGTCGAGATCACCGAGGCGATCACACCGCTCGTCGTCTGGAGGAAGGAGTTGCGCCAGGGCTCGGGCGGCGCCGGCCGGCAGCGCGGCGGGCTCGGCCAGCGCATGGAGATCGCCAACCGCGAAGGCACGGCCTTCGGCATCCAGGCGCGGTTCGAACGCGGCGAATATCCCGCGCGCGGCCGGCATGGCGGCGCGCCCGGCGCGACGGGCAGCCTCAGCCTCGGCTCCGGCGGTGCCATGAAGGTGAAGGGCTTCCAGGTCATCCCCGCCGGCGACCGGCTGATCGTCGAAATGCCGGGCGGCGGCGGCTATGGCGATCCCTTCGCGCGCGACCCGGCGCAGGTCGCGCGCGACGTGCGCTTCGGCCTGATCGCCCCGGAGCAGGCCAGGGCGCAGTACGGCGTCGCGCTCACCGCCGCCGGCGAGCCCGATGCGGAGGCGACGGCGCGTCTGCGCGCCGCACGCTGAGGAGGGACAGCCGGCCGGCGCCGCTCCCGCGGCGCCGGCTGCGGGGTTAAGTAATATTCACTACCAAATCTATGAGCATGTAGCATACGTCTCCTCGACCGGAGGAGCCGATGCCACCCGCCGACCCCGATAGCCCGGCGATCGCCGAAGACGCCTTCGGCGCCCATCTCGCCCGGACGCAGGCGGCGCTGCCGCCGGCGGCCCGACGCGTCGCGCGCTTCATAACCGAGAATCGCGCCCTCACCCTCGCCAGCTCCGCCGCCGATCTCGCATCCCGCATCGGCACCTCCGACGCCACCGTGGTGCGGGCCGTGCAGGCCATGGGCTTCGGCGGCCTGCCCGAGCTCAAGCGCATGCTGGCCGCCACGCTGGCTGCGAACCCGGCGACGCCCGCCGAGGCGATGCGCCGCAGCCTGGCCGAAGCCGGCGAGGAAGCAGGGCGCGCCATTGCCATCGCGATCGAGGCGCAACGCGAAGCGATAGAGGCGATCGCCGCGCCCGAGGCCCAGGCCAGTCTGCGCGCCGCCGCCCTGGCCCTGCATCCCGCGCGCCGCATCCTGGTCTTCGGGATCGGCCCCTCCGCCGCCCTGGCCCGCTATGTCACGACCCTGCTCGGCCGCGCCGGCCGCGCCACCCGCACGCTGAACGCCAGCGGCATCGCGCTAGCGGACCAGTTGCTGGATCTCGGCGCCGGCGACGCGCTGCTGGTGCTGGCCTATGGCCGCGCCTATCGCGAGGTCGCCACCGTCTTCGGCGAGGCGCGGCGCCTGGCCCTGCCGCTGGTCCTGGTGACCGACAGCCTTGATCGCGCGCTCGCCCGCCATGCCGATGTGGTGATTCCGGCGCGCCGCGGCCGCGCCCGGCGCGTCGCGCTGCATGGCGCGACCTTGGCCGCGCTGGAGGCGCTGGTCATGGGCCTTGCCGCGCTGGATGGCGAGCGCGCGCTCGCGTCGCTCGACCACCTAAACGATCTGCGCGCCGCCATTGCGGGCGGCCGCCAGGATATCGGCTGACAGGAGGGATATCGCAGCATGACCTGGATCGAACTCGCGCCCATCATCGGCGCGGCTTTCTTCGCCTCCCTCGTGGAATGCGTGGAAGCGGCCACCATCGTGCTGGCGGTCGGTACCGTGCGCGGCTGGCGCGCCGCCCTCACCGGCACCGGCCTGGCGCTGGCCGTGCTGGTCCTGCTCGTGCTGGCGCTCGGCCCAGCCCTGTCGCGGCTTCCGGAACAGGCGCTGCAGCTCTTCGTGGGCCTGTTGCTGCTGCTCTTCGGCATGCGCTGGCTGCGCAAGGCGATCCTGCGCGGTGCCGGCGTCATCCCGCTGCACGACGAGGAGAAGGTATTCCGCAGCGAGACGGCGAATCTCGGGCTCGCGCGGGCGACGGCGCGCTGCGGCCTCGATCCCGTCGCAACAGTCACCGCCTTCAAGGCGGTGCTGCTCGAAGGCGTGGAGGTCGCTTTCCTGGTGCTGGCGGTGGCAGCCGGCAGCCCGGCGCTGATCCCCGCGGCGGCAGGCGGCGCATTGGCGGCCGCGATCCTCGTCGCCATCGCCGCGGTCGCGGTCCGCAAGCCGCTCGCACGCGTGCCGGAGAACACGCTGAAGTTCAGCGTCGGTGTGCTGATCTCGGCCTTCGGCATCTACTGGACCGGCGAAGGCCTCGGCATCGACTGGCCGGGCCATGATCTCGCATTGCTCGGCATCGCGGCGGTGCTGCTGGCGGCAGCCCTGCTCGGCATCCGGCTGGCGGCGCCATCACGACAGGTGGAGGGAGTCCGCTGATGCGCATGCTGCGCGCGGTCGGGTCCGAATTGCTCGGGCTCTTCGTGGATGACGGGGCGCTGGCGCTCGCGCTGCTGCTGTGCTGCGCCGTCATCGGCGTCGCCATGACATTGGCGCCATGGCTGTCGGCCGCGATCGCCGGTCCCGCCTTGCTTGCCGGCTGCACTGGCATCCTGCTGTTCAACGTCAGCCGCACCGGCCGGCATTAACCAGGGTTGGCCAGGTTCTCCCGCAAGGTGCGGCCCGCATACTCCGTGCGAAACAACCCGCGTCGCTGCAGTTCCGGCACCAGCATGCGCCCGACCTCCTCATAGGTTGCGGGGAAGACGGTCGGTGGCAGCACGAAGCCGTCGCAGGCGCCGGAGGTGAACCAATCCTCCATCAGGTCGGCGATCATCGCCGGCGTGCCGGCGATGAGGCCGCGCGGCTTGCGGACCGCCTGCGCGAAGGTGATGCCCTGCTGCTTCGCGACCTGGCTCATGCGGTCCCGCGACCCCGCGATGCCATGATTGCCGGCAGCAGCCTCCGCCTGCTCCGCCGTCTCGATGGTGCTGAGATCGACGCCGAGCAGCTCGGAGCTGGAGGCCAGCACCAACTCCGGGTCCATCAATGAATCCAGGAAGGCGGCCTTCTCCCTGGCGATCGATTCCGTCTCGGCGATCACCACGGACAGCGACGGCAGGATCTTGCAATCCTCCGGCGCGCGGCCCTGCGCCTCGAGCCGCCGGCGGATGTCCGCGGCATAGACGAGCGCATCCTCCTTGGTCGCATGGGAGCAGAAGATCATCTCCGCCCAGCGGGCCGAGAAGGCGCGGCCGCGCGGGGAGGAGCCGGCCTGCAGGATCACCGGCCGCCCCTGCGGGCTGCGCGGAATGGAGAGCGGCCCCCGCACCCGGACATAGCGGCCCACGTAATCCGCGTAGCGCACCTTGGTGGCGTCCACAAAGACGCCGCGCTCCCGATCCAGCACCACCGCATCCGCATCCCAGCCGTCCCAAAGCGCGAAACAGGCCTCCAACACCTCATCGGCGCGGTCGTAACGCTCGTCCTTGGGGGGCAGGCCTTCCATCCCGCAGTTGCGCGCCTCGAACTCCGTCGCCGAGGTGACGACGTTCCAGGCGGCACGGCCGCCGCTCAGCAGGTCGAGGGAGCCCAGGCTGCGGGCGAGCTGATAAGGCCCGTTGAAACTCGTGGACATGGTCGGCGCCAGGCCGAGATGCGTCGTCACCCGCGCCATCAAGGGCAGCACCGTCATCGGGTCCAGCAGGCTCACCTGGCCGCCGCGCCCGAGATAATCCGCGAAGCTCTTCTTGTAGGTGTCCGGCACGCCGAGGCCATCGGCGAAGAAGCCGGCATCGAAGCGGGCATGTTCCAGCAGCCGGGCGAGGTTCTCGTAGCGCTCGGGCGACCAGATGTCGTGCAGCGACGCGCCGGGATGGCGCCATCCCGGCGCATAGCTCGCGGTCGGTGCGGTCTTCAGATAGGCGACGAGATGCATCTTGCGCGAAGGCGCCACCACATTCTCCTGCGCGGGCTGCCGCGGTCCGGGACCTCCGGATCAAGCAATGGCCGTGCCGCGCGGGCGATGGCGCGCTTGCACCCGGCATCGGTCCCCGTTCCGCCACGGCCTTCCGCAACATCGGCGATCCCTGCCGCCGGTTTGGGCAGTGGCGGATTGGGAGCCCCCGAATTCACGCAAGGTGGCCCATAAAATCCTCGATCCGCGCGCCCTGCATGCAGAGAGTCGCCCGCACCACTGCCCTGGCCGGCACGCGCCATCCGGATATGCGGAGATCCACGATGCCTCTCATGCGACGCGACATCCTCGCCCTTCCGGCTATCGTCGCGGCGGCCAGCCTGTCGCGGCCGGCCAGCGCCCAGGCCGGCGGCGGGGTGCTGCGCATCGTCGTGGGCAGCAACCTGCGCATGCTCGACGTCCATAAGACGACGACGGGCGAGGAGTACATCTACGATGTCCTGGTCTTCAACGGCCTGACCCGCATGCGCGAGGACATGCAGATCGAACCCGATCTGGCGGAGTCCTGGAGCTATTCCGAGGATCTGAAGACCTGGACCTTCCGCCTGCGGCGCGGCGTGAAGTTCCACGGTGGGCGGGAGATGGAGGCGGCCGACGTCATCGCGAATTTCCGCCGCATCATGGATCCCGAGACCGCCTCGGCCGCGCGCAGCAACTACGACATGATCGCCGGGATGGACGCGCCCGACGCCTATACCGTCGTGTTCAACCTCTCCTACCCCTATGGCGGCTTCGCCGACATCCTGTCGGACCGCCAGGCGAAGATCGTGCCGCGGGAGGCCTTCGGCACCCAGGCGACGCAACCGGTCGGCACCGGCCCCTTCATGTTCCGCAGCTACACCCCCGGCGACCGCATGCTGCTGGCGCGGAACCCGGATTACTTCGAGCCGGGCAAGCCGCGCCTCGATGGGATCGAGATCCGCATCATGCCGGAGATGGCGGTGCGTGTCGCGGCGCTGCAGGCAGGCGATGTCGACGTGGTCTGGGACCTCGGGCCTGAGAATGTCCGGGCGCTGCGCGACAACCGCGCGGTCAGGGTCGAGAGCATCGCCACCTCCACCTGGGATGGCGCGATCCTCAACAACCAGACCGGCCCCTTCAGCGACATCCGGGTGCGCCAGGCCCTGCACCTCGCGGTGCCCAAGGCCGATATCGTCGAGCTGGTGCTGTTCGGCGAAGGCGCGCCGACCTTGAGCCCGATCCCGCCCACCCACCCCTTCTTCGCCGGCGACGTGCCGATCCCGGCGCGCGCCGATGTCGCCGGCGCGCGCCGCCTGCTGGCCCAGGCCGGCCACGCCCGCGGCATCCGGGTGCCGATCGTGGTCCCGGTGGGCCGGCCGCTGCGTGAGCGGCTCGGCGTCGCCTTGCAGCAGCTCGGCCGTCCCGCCGGATTCGAGTTCGAAGTGCAGCGCGTGCCCTATGCGCGTTATTCCGCGGAGGTCTCCGGCAAGGCGCCGATCTATATCGACGGCTTCTTCGCCCGTCCCACCGTCGATACCGCGCTCTATCCCTTCCTGCATTCGCGCGGAAGCTGGAACACCCGCCTCTGGCACTATAACGAGCCGCGCGTGGACGCGGCGCTGGAAGCCGCGCGCCTGACCGGCGACGTGGCGCAGCAGCGTACCCACTACCAGGCGATGCAGCGCGTCCTGGCCGAGAACCCCGCGAGCTTCTTCGCCTATACGATGAACTTTGCCTGCGGCTATCGCACCACGGTGCGCGACATCGCCACGCATCCAATGCGGTGGTTCGACCTGCGCAACGCCGCCGTCGCGAGCTGAGGCTGCGTGACCGCCTATATCCTGCGGCGGATGCTCTCCGTCGTCGCCGTGGTCTGGGCGATGACGGTGCTGGTCTTCTGCATCGTGCACCTGCTGCCCGGCAGCGTCGCGCACATGATCCTCGGCGAATTCGCGACCGATGACGCGATCCGGCTGCTGGAGGCGCGGCTCGGCCTCAACGACCCGCTCGCCACGCAATACTGGCGCTGGTTCAGCGGCTTGCTGCGCGGCGATTTCGGCCTGTCGCTGACCATGGAGCGGCCGGCGGGGCCGATCATCCTCGAAGCGCTCGGGCGCTCGGCGATCCTGGCCGGGATCAGCATCGTGCTGGTGGCCACGATCGGCATCGCACTCGGCATCCATTCCGCCGTGAACAAGGGCTCGCCCAGCGACCATGCGCTGACCCTGGCCCAGTATTTCTTCATCGCGGTGCCGGAATTCTTCTGGTGCATCCTGGCGATCCTGCTCTTCGCGGCCTGGCTCGGTTGGCTGCCGGCGACCGGCTACACGCCGCTGGCCGAGGGCGGGCTGCTGGGCTGGGGACGGCATCTGGTGCTGCCGGTCGCAACGCTGGTGCTCGGCCTCATCGCGCATGTCTCGCGCATGGTGCGCTCCTCGATGCTGGAAGCGCTCGACAGCCAGTATGTGCTGGCGGCGCGCGCGAAGGGGCTGGCGGAGCGGATCGTGCTGTATCGCCACGCCCTGCCCAACGCGCTGCTGCCGGCGATCACCGTGCTCGCCGTCGATGTCGGCCTGCTGATCGGCGGCATCGTGGTGGTGGAGACGGTCTTCGCCTATCCCGGCCTCGGCCGCATGCTGGTCTACGCCATCGACAACCAGGACCTGCCGCTGATGATGGGCGGCATGATCGTGGTGACCTGCGTCTATGCGCTGGCCAACCTCGCCGCCGACATCCTCTACGCCGTGCTCAATCCGCGCATCCGCTATGGCGGGGCCGCGACGTGAGCGGCGTGGTGCTTGGGCGGCGGCATCTGCCGCGCACGCTGACCATCGGCAGCGTCGTGGTCCTCCTGATCGTCGTCCTGGCGGCGCTCGGGCCCTGGATCACGCCCTATGCGACGGACGCCTTCGCGGTGCGGGAGCGGCTGCAGGCGCCATCGGCCGCGCACTGGTTCGGCACCGACGAGTTCGGCCGCGACGTCTTCTCCCGCGTGCTCGCGGGCGCGCATTACTCCTTGCTGATGGGCTTCGGCGCCACCGGCATCAGCCTGCTCATCGGCGTGCCGCTCGGCATGCTGGCGGCTTTCCACCGCGGCTGGGTGGAGGAGCTCATCATGCGCGGCGTCGACCTCCTGATCTCGATCCCGCCGGTGCTGCTCGGGCTCCTGATCCTCGCGACCGCCGATCCCGGGCTGTTCAAGACCATCATCGCGGTCGGCGTCGTCTATGTGCCGATCATGACGCGCCTGGCCCGCGCCGTCTCGCTCAGCCTGCTGGCCGAGGATTTCGTCGATGCCGCGCGCGCCCGCGGCGACGGCGCGGTGCGCATCCTCTGGCGGGAGATCCTGCCCAATGCCTGGCCGCCGATCATCGTCGAGACCTCGCTCCGCATCACCTTCGCCATCCTGCTCGGCTCCGCCCTCTCCTTCCTCGGGCTCGGGCCGCAGCCACCGGCGAGCGAATGGGGGCTGATGATCGCGGAGAGCCGCCCCTTCATCGAGGAAGCGCCCTGGATCGGCCTCGCACCCGGCCTCTGCCTCTGCCTGCTGCTGGTCATGGTGAATATCGTTGGGGAAGGGTTGCGCGACCTGCTCGACCCCCGGCTGCAAGGGCGCGGACATGGCTGACGCGAAAACGCCGCTGCTCGAGATCCGCGACCTGTCGCTGCGCTACGCGACGGCACGCGGGAAGGTGCAGGCGCTGGACAAGGTCTCGCTCGCGCTGCCGCGCGGGCGCGCCATGGGGCTGGTGGGCGAGAGCGGCTCCGGCAAATCCTCCCTGGTGCTGGCGCTGCTCGGACTGCTCGGCAAAGGCGCGGAGCTCTCCAGCGCATTGGCGCAGTTCGACGGCCAGGATCTGCGCAAGACGGCGGCGGCGCTGCGCGGGCGGCGTATCGGCATGGTGTTCCAGGACCCGAGCGCCGTGCTGAACCCGACGCTCACCATCGGCTACCAGGTCGCCGAGCCGCTGATCCATCATCGCGGCCTCGCCGAGCGCGCGGCGCTGGCGCGCGCGGTCGCGCTGCTGAACGAGGTTGGCATCGCGCGCGCGGAAGCGGTGGCGCGGTCCTATCCGCACCAGCTCTCGGGCGGGATGAAGCAACGCGCGGTGATCGCGACCGCGCTCGCCTGCGAGCCGGAGCTGCTGCTGCTGGACGAGCCCACCACCGCGCTCGACGTGACGGTGGAGGCGCAGATCCTCGATCTGCTCGACGGTCTCAGGCGGACCCGCAATGTCGCGATGCTGCTGGTCAGCCATAATCTCGGCATCGTCGACCGGCTCTGCGACGACCTCACGGTGCTCTATGCCGGGCGCGTGGTGGAGCAGGGCCGCGCGTCGGAGATCCTGCAGACGCCGCGCCACCCCTACACCCGCGGGTTGCTGGCGGCGCTGCCACGGGCCGATCAGGGACGGCTCGCGCGGCTGACGCCGATCCCGGGCGGGCTGCCCGACCTCACCCGCCCCGACCCCGGCTGCAATTTCCGCGCCCGCTGCGCCTTCGCGGAGGAGGCCTGCACGGCACCGCAGGCGCTCGACGACAAGGCCGGGTGCCAGGTGCGCTGCCATCGCGCCGATGCCGTGGCCGCCGCGCCCCTGCCGCAACCGGAGCCGATGGCCGCAGCACGGAAGGAGGCCACCGGCGCGCCGCTGCTCATCGCCATGGAGATGTCGAAGAGCTTCCGCCTCGGCAGTGCCTTCTCCCTCACCTTCTCGGGCGGCCTGCCCCGGCTGCGCCGCGCGACCGAGGTGGTGGCGGTCGACGACGTCTCCCTCCATGTCGCGCGCGGGGAGGTGCTGGGGCTGGTCGGCGAATCCGGCTGCGGCAAGTCGACGCTCGGCCGGCTGGTGCTGCGCCTGCTGGAAGCGAATGCCGGCCGCCTCAGCCTCGATGGCCAAGTGGTGCCGGCGGTGCCGGGGGTCGAGTTCCGCAGGCGGGCCCAGATCGTGTTCCAGAACCCGGATTCCTCCCTCAACCCGCGCCAGCGGGTGCGGGAGGCGCTGCGCTGGCCGCTGATCCGCTTCGGCCTGGCTGATGGCGCCGAGGCCGACCGGGAGGTGGACCGGTTGCTGGAGCTGGTCCGCCTGCCCGCCTCCTATGGCAGCCGTTACCCGCACCAGATGTCGGGCGGCGAGAAGCAGCGCATCGGCATCGCCCGCGCGCTCGCCAGCCGGCCGGATTTCCTGGTCTGCGACGAGGCGGTCTCGGCGCTCGACGTCTCGGTGCAGGCGGCGGTGCTGAACCTGCTCTCCGACCTGCGGGAACGGCTGGGCCTCGCCTATCTCTTCATCTCGCACGACATCGGTGTGATCGCGCATGTCGCGACCCGCATCGCAGTGATGTATCGCGGCGCCATCGTGGAACAGGGCAGCGCCGCGCAGGTGCTGGCACCGCCCTACCACCCCTATACCGAGGCGCTGCTCTCCGCCGTGCCGCTGGTGGGTGCGAAGACCCGGGTCCGGGTGCGGCTGATGGGCGATGCCTCCACCGCGCCCTCGAGCACCGGCTGCCGCTTTGCGCCGCGCTGCCCGCACCGGATCGGCGCGATCTGCGACAGCCTGCCGCCGCCGGTGCGTACCAGCGCGCAGGGCCACCGCATCGCCTGCCACCTGCCCGTCGAGACACTCGCCGCCCTGCCACCCGCCTTGGGTCGGGCGGCCTGAATCACGATCAGTCGGCAGCCAGGCTCCGCGCCGGGAAGTAAGCGCTGGCCGGCTTGGCCAAGCCCATATGCTCGCGCAGCGTCGTACCCTCATACTCCGTCCGGAACACGCCACGGCGCTGCAGCTCCGGCACCACCAGGCCGACGAAGTCGCGCAGGCCGCGCGGCATGATCGGCATCGAGACCATGAAGCCGTCGCAGACCTTGCTCCGGTACCAATCCGCCATCTGGTCCGCGACCTCCGCCGGGCTGCCCTTGATCACCGGGCTGCCGAAGGCCGGCACCACCTGCTGGTAGGTCTGGCGGATCGAGAGCTTCTTCTCCCGCGCCATCCGGATGGTGAAGGTCCGGGTGCTGCTGCCGCCCACCACCGTCTCCGGGATCTCGTCCGGCAAGGGGCCATCGATCGGATAGCCGCTCAGGTCCCAGGTGACGATCTTCGAGAGGTAGTGGACGCCGAGCGTCGGCGAGATCAGCGCGTTCAGCTCCTCATAGAGTTCATCGGCCTCGGCGGAGGTCCGGCCGACGAAGATGCTGACGCCGGGGATGAATTTCAGCTCATCCGGATGCCGGCCATACTTCGCCATGCGCGCCTTGATGTTCGCATAGTCGGCCTGCATCGATTCCCGCGAATCCCCGGCGCCGAACATCGCGTCCGCGTGGCGTGCCGCGAGTTCCTTGCCGCGTTCCGACTGCCCGGCCATGAACACCACTGGCCTTCCCTGCGGCGAGCGCGTGACGTTGAGCGGCCCCTGCACCTGGAAATGCTTGCCCTGGTGGTTCAGCACATGCACGCGGTCCGGGTCGAGGAACTGCCCCGTCGCCTTGTCCTGCACGAAGGCATCATCCGCCCAACTGTCCCAGAGGCCCTTCACCACCTCGATGAATTCCTCGGCGCGCTCGTAGCGTTCCTCGCGGCTGACCGGCTCGCTGCGGTTGAAGTTCAGCGCATCGCCCGCATAGGAATTGGTTACCAGGTTCCACCCGGCGCGCCCCTTGCTGACATGGTCGAGCGAGGCGAAGCGGCGGGCGATGAAATAGGGCTGGTCGAAGCTCGCGGTCGCGGTCGAGACCACGCCGATGCGGCTGGTCGACATCGCCAGCGCGGTCAGCAGGATGACCGGGTCATAGACCGCGGGGCGCGCCACCGGCGAATTGGCGGCGAAGAGCGCCGGCTTGTCCATGTCCCTGACCGCATTGCCGTCGGCGAGGAACAGCCCGTCGAACTTGCCGCGCTCCGCGAGCTTGGCGGTCTCGATGTTGTAGTCGAGGTTCATCACCGGGTTGGCATAGGCCTCCGGATGGCGCCAGGCACCGAGATGCGCGCCCACCATGTTCGGAATGCTGAACAGGCTCATCATGTCCGTGTCTCCCGATCCCTGGCGCCACGGGTTCGGGCGCGGCGCGGCTCAGAGACCTTTTGGGAAAGGCTGCGGGTCGGTCTGGCGGGTCTTTTCCGCCCCTGGGGTGCCAGCTTCCTCGCCGATGCCACCAGCATCGGCTGCGTCAGCCAGCACCCCAGGGACGAAAAATCCCTCGCCATTCCTCCGCCGCCGCCTTCCCAAAAGGTCTCTCAGGGCCGGAGCCGAGCAAATTTCAGGCCGCGCGCGCGGCCCGCCGGGTCCGGGTGGGACGAACCGCCGCCAGGAAGGTGTCGAGGGCGATGTTCCGGCCGCAGAGCACGACCGCGACCCTGCGTCCCCGCCAGGCGGCGGCCGTCTTCACCAGCCCCGCCAGCGCGACCCCGGCGGCGCCTTCGACAATCCAGTGCTCCGCCGCGGCGAGCCGGCGCATGGCGTCCGCGATTTCGGCTTCGGTGACCGTCACCGTCTCGTGGATCACCGAGCGGCAGATCGGGAAGGTCACGGCCCCCGGCTCGACCGCGCCGGCGGTGCCGTCCGAAAGAGTCGGGCGCTCCTCCACATCGAGGATGCGGCCGGCCTCGATCGCCCGCAGCATGCAGGGCGAGTTCTCCGGCCAGACGCCGACGACGCGCGTCGCCGGCCGCAGCCCCCGGAGCGCCGTGCCGGTGCCGCCGATCAGCCCGCCGCCGCCGACCGCGACGAAGACCGCATCGAGGTCCGGGGCCTGCTCGGCGAGCTCCACGCCGAGCGTGCCCTGGCCCGCCACCACATCGAGGTCGTTGTAGGGCGAGATATAGGGCACGCCCTGCTCCCTCGCGTAGCGGCGCGCCCGCAGCTCCGCCGCGATCGGCGAGCCGTCGACCACGACCAGCTCCGCGCCGAGGGCCCGGATCGCCGCCATCTTCGGCCTGGCCGTCCCGGCCGCGACATGGACCAGGACCGGCACGCCGGCGAGCGCACCCGCATGCGCCACCGCCTGGCCGTGATTGCCGGTCGAGGCGGCGATCACGCCGGTGTGCCGCGCTTCCGTGCCGAGCAGGCGGAGCTTGTTGGTGGCGCCGCGCAGCTTGAAGGAGCCGGTCGGCTGCAGATGTTCGCATTTGAGCCGCAGGTCGCAGCCGAGCTCGGCCGAAAGTCCGGCGCTGTGCTCGAGCGGCGTCACCGGCACCTGCGGCCGGATCGCGGCATGGGCCTCCATGATCCTGTCGAACAGCATCGCCTTCTCCTCAGTCGGGAAGCTCCGGCACCGCCTGGATCACCCGCGCGCCCGCCTCGGTGAAAGGCGCGCAGCAGGCGGCACTCGCGTCGGTGATCAGCGTCCAGGCGGCAGGCAGGGGCGCCCAGCAGGGCTGGCCGGCCCGCCCAAGCTTCGATGCATCCGCGAGCACCACGGTCTCCGCCGCCTGCGCCATCATCAGGGATTTGAGCGAGACCTGCTCGAGCGTCGCCTCGCAAAGGCCGCGCCCGGCCACCACGCCATCGGCGCTGGCGAAGATGCGGTCGGCGGTCATGCGGCGCAGCGCCGCCTCCGCAAGCGGGCCGGTGGTGCCCATGCTGATCGGCCGCACCGCGCCGCCCAGCACGATAAGCTCGATCTCCGGCGCATCCGCCAGCAGCGGGATCAGCGTGAGGTTGTTGGTGATGATGCGATGGCGCCGCCCGCGCAGCCGCCGGCCGAAGGCCTGCACCGTCGAGCCGCCATCGAGGATCAGCGTCTCGCCGTCCCGCACCAGCGCGAGCGCCGCCTCGGCGATCGCGTCCTTGGCCTCGCGGTGCAGCCCTTCCCGCTTGCGCAGGCTCTGCTCCTCGGCGCCCGGGGCCAGGATCGCGCCGCCATAGGTGCGCGCGATGGCACGCCGCTCCGACAGGCGCTGCAGGTCGCGCCGGATGGTAGAGGCGGAGACGCCGAAGCGCTCGGCGAGGCGATCCACATCCGCTTCGCCGCCGGCGAGCGCATCCAGGATCTGGTCGCGGCGCGTCGTGCTCTGGCGCATGGTTGCCGCAGCCTAGACGATTGCCCTTCCGGGAGGAACCGCGGGATCAGCCCCGCTTGGGTGCGAGATCGACCGCCTGGCGCAGCGCCTCCACCAGGCTGCCTTCGTCGGCGATGCCCTTCCCCGCGATGTCGAAGGCCGTGCCGTGATCGACGGAGGTACGCACCACCGGCAGGCCGATGGTGATGTTCACCCCGGCCTCCAGCCCCATCACCTTCACCGGCCCATGGCCCTGGTCGTGATACATCGCGACCACCAGGTCGAAATCGCCGCGCGCTGCGCGGAAGAACAGCGTGTCAGCCGGCAACGGGCCATCGACCTTCCAGCCCTTCGCCCGGCAGGCGGCGACAGCGGGGATGATCTTCTCCTCCTCCTCGCCTTGGCCAAAGAGGCCGTTCTCGCCGGCATGCGGGTTGATGCCGCAGACGCCGATGCGCGGCTCCGCGATGCCGGATTTTTGCAGCGTGTCGCGGCCGCGCGCGATGACGCGCTCCACCAGCCCGGGCTCGATCTTCCGGATGGCGTCGATCAGGCCGATATGGGTGGTGACGTGGATGACGCGGAGCTTCGGCGCCACCAGCATCATCGACACTTCCGGCGTGCCGGTCAGATGCGCGAGCAGCTCGGTATGGCCGGGATATTTGTGGCCAGCGGCGTGCAGCGCCTCCTTGCTGAGCGGTGCGGTGCAGATCGCGTCCGCGGCGCCGGCCTGGACGAGCCGCGTCGCGCGCTCGATATAGCGGTAGGCGGCCTCGCCGGAGAGCGGGGAGAGCTGGCCGAAGGGATGGCCCGCCGGGATCAGGCCGAGATCGATGCAGTCGACCGTGCCCTGGCCATAGCGTGCGCCCTCCGGCCCGAGCAGCGCCGCGACCTCCAGCCCCGCCTTGGCGATCGCGCCGGCTTCGCGGAGCCGGATCGCATCGCCGATCACCAGCGGGCGACACATCGCGTAGACGTCAGCGCGGGCCAGCGCCTTCATGATGATCTCGGGGCCGATGCCGGAGGCGTCGCCCATGGTGATCGCGACGATCGGGCGGCTGTCAGTGGCCTCGGTCATGGTCTGTCCTCACCGTTCGAGAAGGGAATGCAGGCGGGCGAGGCTCCGCCCGATGGTCTCGGCATCGCCGAAGGCGCCGGCCTTGGTCATCACCGGGATGGCATGCGCGCCGAGCGTCACCCCGAGCGGCACGCCCGGCTCCAGCTCGTCCAGCAGCCGGATGCCATGCACGCCGAGATGGGTCAGCAGCGCGCAGGCGGTCTCGCCGCCGGTGACGAAGAGGCCGCGCGTGCGCGGGGCCGCCGGCGTCAGCAGCGCCGCGAGCCGCTCGGCGAGCGTGGCACCGCGCGACAGATCGGCCGCCGGATCGGCGGCGATCTCGACCAGCGCGGTCTGCCCGGCATCGAGGGCGGCGACGATGCCAGTCGCGGCGGCCTGCCACGCCGCATCCGCAGGCCCGGCCAGCAGGGTCGCCACCGGGACGCTGAAGGGCCGCGCGGCCCCCGTCGCCACGAGGCGGGAAGCGGCGGTGCGCGACGCCTCCGCGACGCTGCCGACCACGACCAGCATGCCACCTGCGCGGCGCGGCAGATCGAGCGCGGGTGCCGCGACTTCGGCCTTGGCGCCCGCGCCGGCCAGGGCGACGGCGATCCCGCCGGAGCCGGTCCAGAACACGCGCCCCGCCAATGGCAGGCTGGCCTCCGCGATCGCGGCCAGATCCTCCGGCGCGACGGCATCGCAGATCGCCGCGTCGATCCCCTCCGCCACTGCCGCGCGCAGCGCCTCGGAGAGGTCCTCCCGCCCGCGCCGCACCGCCCGCAGATCCAGGAGCCGGGTGCGGAGGCCCGCATCGCCCAGGATCCTGGCGAGGTCGGCATCCGGATAGCTGTGGTCGCGCGCCCAGAGCGGCGTCGCTTCCAGGGCCGCGCCGTTCAGCCGGACACGGCCGGCTTCGGTGGTGCGTCCGGTCGCCGGGAAGGCGGGCGCCACGATCGCCATGGCGCCACGGCCCTCAGCCTTCAGGAGCGCGATGGTCGCGGCCAGCTCCGCGGCCGGCTGGCCGCGGAGCGTCGAATCGATCTTCTTGATCAGCCCGACGCCCGGGCCGTGATGCGCTTCCAGCAGGGCGCGATGCCGCGCCGCCGCATCGGCCGGCGACAGCCGCCGGCTGTCGGCGTCGATGGCGCACACCGGATCCTCGCCGATGGCAGCATCGCTCCAGCCGACGGAGGCGGAGAGGCCGCGCCGCGCGAAGGCGATCGCGCAATCGGCGGCGCCGGTCAAGTCGTCGGCGAGGATCAGCCAGCGCGGCGACATCGGCGTGCGCCTCAATGCGCCGCGGGCGGCGGCGGTGCCTGCACGCCGACGCGGCGCGCCGTCCAGGCGGTCAGCGGCGGCACCAGCACCGTGGTCACGATGACAGCCGCGGCGACCAGAATGGTCGCATGCGCGGCCGCCTCGGCATAGGCCGGGTTGGCGGCGGCGACGATCGCCGGCACGGCCGCGGCGTTCCCCGCGGTGGAGGCGGCGGCGACGCCCGCAACGCCGGTGCCGCCGATCGCGCGGTCGGCGAGGAAGAGCGGGATGCCCGTGACCACCACCACGGCGAGGCCGAGGCCAAGGCCGAGCAGCCCCGCCTGCCAGACCTTGCCGAGATCGAGCCCGCTGCCCAGCGCGAAGGCGAAGAAGGGGATCATCACCGGGATGGCGCGGCTCAGGAAGTCCCGCATGTCGCGGTCGAGATTGCCGATCAGCATGCCGACCAGGAGCGGCAGGACGGAACCGACGAGTGTCGGCCAGGGGAAGGCCGAGAGACCGGCGACGCCGAGCGTGACCATGGTCAGGAAGGGGCCGGATTCCAGGGTCATGACGGTATAGGCGCCGACGTCGCGCGGCTCCCCGTATTGGCCCATCAGCGCCATGTAGAGGCCGCCATTGGTGTCATTCATCGCGGCGACGACGGCGAGCGTGGAGAGGCCGGTGAAGACGCCGGCGGTGACCGGCGCCTCGCCCAGGAACTGCCCGAAGACGACGCCGAGGATGACGGCGACGCCGATCTTCACGCCGAACAGCGTACCGCCCTTCTTCAGGATGTAGGGGGTCGCCTTGAAGTCGATGCTGGCGCCCATACAGACGTAGAACACCGCCAGGATCGTAAGGGCGCCGGAGCTGAACAGGGCGCCGGTGAAGGAGCCGAAGAATTTCGGGGTGTCCGGCGCGAAGGTCGCGATCAGCGCCCCGAGCGCCAGGGGCACGACCATCATGCCGCCAGGAACCCGCTCGATGGCGCGCTTAATCGGGATTTGCATGGGTCCTCCGCCGCCAATGCGCAATTCGCGCATTTCTGAATAAAATCTGCGCTAAATGCGCATGCCGCATCGCCTCATGATCCGCCCCGGCGGCGCTGTCAATATGCAGAGACGCCTTGGCACGGGGTCGAAGCAAGCGTGCCGGCAGGATGTCAGGGGAAGCTGCGCAGTTCGCGCAATCGGAGGCTGCCCCTCCCAGCGACCGCGGCGGCAATGCCACGCCGTCCGGACGCCACCCGGCGGGCGGATGCCTGACCGGCGGCGCGGATGGCCAGCAAGTCGCGTATTCGTCGCCGATCAATCAGCGCGTTATTTTACAATACCATGCCATTTCCATGACAGTGCCTTGACAGTCTGGCCATCAGGCGGGAGAGGCAGGGCGGCGACGCCCATGCCCATTCTTCGTTACATCGCTCTTATTACTCTTCACTCGCACGGGGCCAGCTTGCCAGGAATGCGCACGTGAGCGGGCCGACCGCCGCCGAGGCCGATCGGCATTCACGCTCCGCCGCCCTCACCCTCGCCCTGACCTTGCCGGGCGATACGGTGCTCTATCTGCTCCTGCCGCTGCATGCCGCCGAATTCGGCGTCACCCTGGCGGAGGCGGGGATCCTCCTGGCTGCGAACCGGCTGGTGCGAATCCTCGGCTACGGCCAGGTCGCCGGCCTCTACACACGGCGCGGACCGCGCACCGCCTGCTGCTTCGCCGCCATCGCCGCCGCCCTGGCGACGCTCGGCTATGCGACGCTCTCCGGTGTCTGGGCGCTGCTGATCGCACGGCTGCTCTGGGGGCTTGCCTTCGCCGCCATGAACATCGCGAACCAGGCCCTGCCCACGGCGCTGCCCGAGGGTGCGGCCCGGCGCAGCGGGCGGGCGCGATCGATCGTCGCGGTGGGGCCGATGGTCGGGCTGCTGGCCGGCGCGGCGCTGGCCGAGGTCGCGGGACCACGGCCGGTCTTCATGGTCCTCGGCGTGATCGCCCTCCTGGCGATCCCGGCGGCGCTGCGCCTGCCGAGCGAGCCCGAGGGCAAGCTGGCCTCCGGCCCGCGCTTCGCCCTGCCGGCGGCGCTCGATGTCTGGTCTTTCTGCTTCGGGCTGACGCTCGACGGGCTCTTCGTCATTGGCCTGTCCCTGCTCGCGGCCGAGGCCTTGCCGACCGGCGCGGGCCTCGCCGCCGGCGCCGCGCTGGCGCTGCGCTATGCCGCGGAGATCCTGCTCTCGCCGGCGGGCGGGGCGCTGGCGCATCGCGTCGGCGCGAAGCCGCTGCTGGTCGGGCTGTCGATCGCTGCCGCCGGAGGCCTGGCGCTGCTCGGCTGGGGCGGGCTGCTGCTCTGGCCGGCGGCGGTCGCGACCGTGCTGATCCGCGCGCTGCTGCAGCCCCTGCCCGGTCCCGTGGCGGCCGAGGAGAACCCAGGTCCCGCGCGGGTGCCGGCGCTCGCCCGCCAGGCGACCTGGCGCGACATCGGCGCCGGCACCGGGCCGTTGCTGGCCGGTGTGCTGCTGCCGCTGCTGCCAGCCCTGGTGCTGTGGGGCGGGGCCGCTGCGCTGCTCACGGGTGCCAGCCTTGCGCTGCGGCGGCGCTGATCCGGATCAAGCGGCCGATCGCGCGGCGAGCCGTTGCAGCAGATCCGCGAGGTCCTGCTCCTGGACGAGCTGGGCTGCCTCCGAAAGCCTGAACCACTGGCGCCGGCGCTGGTGGCGCTCCGGCCAATCCTCGAGCTCGCGCGCCACCCGCATGGTGAAGACCGCGACTTCGCAGGGCCTGGTCCGGTCCCCCGACAGGCGCTTCTCATACCCGTAGGCGCCGATCGGAACCGCGGCGACGGTGCCGACGAGGCCGGCCTCCTCGAAGGCTTCCTTCGCGGCCAGCTTGGAGCCGGTGAGGCCTTCCTCCGCCCAACCCTTGGGCAGCACCCATCGGCCGGTGTCCCGGCTGGTGACGAGCATGACCTCCAGATCCTTGCCCTTCCCCCGCAGGGGAAGTGCCGCGAATTGCCGCCCTCGCTGATCGCCCAAGTCCCGGCGCAGGTGCAAAGTGGTGTTACCTCCGTCCTATCAAAGTGGACCGGCAGTTCCCGATCGAATAGCCGCAGTCTATCACTTCGGCATGCAGGATTGCAGCCAGAACAGCGCTGGTCGATGCGACGTATCCCGGAGTTGTCGATGAAAAGCACCAAAGAGCAGCATTAGCCCGCTCTTGGTCGCTCAGGAACGGGCGAGGAGCCTGGGCGCCGAGCGCATCGCCGGATATTCCCGGCAAGTCCCCGAAGGCCCGGCTTGCGCCGGCCGGCGATTCACGTCAGCCGGCCGTCCTCCGCCTCGATCCGGCGCCACAGCTCCCGGACCGTGTCCTTCATCAGCAGCGCCTCCTGCCAACGGTCCGAAAGCTCGGCGCCGTCCGGCCCGGTGATCGCGTAGGGCGGCGGCCCGAGCTCGCAGAGGAAGGTCAGCACCGCGTCCGGCCCGGCCCGCCGGCGCCAGGACCGGATGGCATGGTCCCACCAGCCCATGAACAGGCCGACCCAGCCCTGGTGCTGCGGGAAGCGGAGCGAGACCTGGATCTGCTCCCGGCTGGCGATGCGGCCATGGATGCCCCAGGCATGGTCCAGGATGCGGTGGATCAGCGCGTGGTTGGCGTCGTCCACCGGCCAGGCGAATTCCCGGCCGAGCAAGTAGTGGGAGAGGTCGGCCGTCAGGCGCAGGTCCGGGAAACAGTCCAGCAGCCGCAACGTGAAGAACAGGTCCGTCGTCATGCGGTCGCGATGCGTTTCGACATGGACCGGAACCCCTGCCTGGTCAGCGAGGCGCCGCCAGCCTTCCAGGAAGGGGATGCATTCTTCCAGCCGGTGCGGCCGCACGTCCGGCTGAAGGTTGACGTGGTCGGCGCCAAGCCGGGCCACGAGGTCCAGCACCGGCTTCAGGTCATCGACCGTCCTTGGATAGCACTGCGCCTGCCAGGTCAGGCCGTGGTCGCGCAGGAAGCCGGTGGCCTCCGTCGCGAAACCCGGATCGACGAAGCGGACCCCCGCCCCGTCGAAGCCGGCATCGCGGATCATCGTGAGCTGCGTCAGCAGCGGCCATTCCGGCTGGTCCGCCAGCCGCCGCTCCATGGCCCAGAGCGATTGCAGGATGAGCAGCCGCTGCGCCATGCGATCAACTCCGCGCCGGGAGGGCGTTGGGCGCCTCGGCCGGGACGGTGTTGTCGGTCGTGATGCTCTCCTCATAGGTCTCCGGCCCGTACCAGACCGCTATCGCGGTGATGGCGGAGAGCAGCGCCGCGTAGCAGGCGACCGGCCACCAACTGCCCGATGCCCAGGCGACCAGCGCCGTCGCCAGGAACGGCGCGGGACCGCCGGCCAGCAGCGAGCCCAGCTCGCGGGCGAAGGCGAAGCCCGCGAAGCGCCGCTGCGGCGGGAACAGCTCCGCGAAATAGGCGGCCTGCGGGCCGAACATCGCCGCGGTGACGACCGCGCGGGCCAGGATGAAGGCCACTGCGATCCAGATCCATTCCCTGGTGCCGACCAGCCAGAAGAAGGGAAAGGCCAGCGCCACGCCGGCGAGCGCGCCGAACATGTAGACGGGACGCCGGCCGATGCGGTCCGACAGCGCCGCGAAGCCGAGGATCGTGAAGAGCTCGACCACGAAGGCCAGCATCAGGGCGCTGAGCGCATCCGCCCTCGGCACCCCGAGCGTGATGGTGACGTAGCTGAGCCCGAACACCGGGAAGAGGTAGCCGAGCCCGTTCTCCGCCATGCGGGCACCGAGCACGACCAGGAAGTTCCGCGGGTGCTTGCGAAGCGCCGACATCGCCGGGTTGCTCTCCACCTTGCCGCGCTCGATGACGGCCTGGGTGAACACCGGCGTCTCCGTCAGCTTCAGCCGCACATAGAGGCCGACCAGGATCAGCAGGAAGCTCGCCAGGAAGGGGATCCGCCAGCCCCAGGCCATCATCTCTTCCCGCGGCAGCATGGTGACGAGCGCAAAGGCGCCGGCCGCGAGCAGGTTGCCGACGGAAACGCCGAGTGGCGCGAAGCCGCCCCAGAAGCCGCGATGCTTGGCGGGCGCGTTCTCCACGAGGTAGATCACCGCGCCGCCGTATTCCGCGCCGGCGCCGAGCCCCTGCACGACGCGGAGCGCCACCAGCATCACCGGCGCCCAGTAGCCGGCGGTCGCATAGGTCGGCAGCACGCCGATCAGCGTGGTGCCGATGCCGATCATCAGCAGCGTGATGACCAGCACCGGCTTGCGGCCGTAGCGATCCCCCATAATGCCGAACAGGATGCCGCCGAGCGGGCGCACCACGAAGCCGACGCCGAAGGTCAGGAAGGCCAGCAGGGTGCCGACCAAGGGATCGCTGCGCGGGAAGAAGAGCTCGCCGAACACCAGGGCGGCGGCGGTGCCGAAGAGGAAGAAGTCGTACCATTCGAGCGCGGAGCCGATGCAGGCGGCCGCGATCACGCGGAGCGGCGCGCGTCCGGCGCTACCGGTTGCGGGACCAGTCATTCATTCCTCCCATTTCTTCGTTCTTGGTCGGGCCAGCCGCGCGTCGAGGCGCGGCTGGTTCGGGGTGTCAGGCGGCCTTGGTGAAGTAGGATTTCTTCGCTGCCGACTGGGTCTCGTAGATCGAACCCTGGCGGGCGGGCGGCGGCAGCGGGATCCGCACCGGAACCGCCGCCATGCGCGGCGCCACCACGGACGGGCCGGACAGCAGGCGGCTGTCGAATTCGTCGAAATCCTTCACGCCCATCAGCGGCCAGGCGTCGCTCGCCGCCACCTCATAGAGCAGCAGGTTGCGCGGGCGGTCGGAGGTGTTGAGCGCAGAGCCGTGCAGCGCCCGCACATGGTGGAAGGACATGCTGCCGGCAGGCCCCATGCAGGGCACGGCACGGTCGATCTCGGCGCGGATGAGGTCGGGGTCGATCAGCCCGGCGAAGCGGCCATCCTCCCCATGATGGCTCCAGAGCGGCCCGACATGGGTGCCGGGCGTCACCAGCATCGGCCCGTTGGAGAGATCCGTGTCGTCCAGCAGCACGCCGATCGCCAGCACGTCGTCATTGGTGTGCGGGTAGAAGGCCCAGTCCTGGTGCCATTCCACCGGCGAGCCGTAATGCGCCGACTTCATGTTGAGCTTGGAGCCGTGCAGCCGGAGGTCGGGCCCGATCAGCCGCCTGAGGATGGAGAGCACCGCCTCGCTGCGCACGATGTCGTCGAAGAGGCGGTGCACCCTGTGCGGCGTCTTGATCCGGCGCACGCGTGGGTTTTCCGGCGTGTGGCCGGGCTCCAGGTCGTAGACATCGGTGTGGGTGGTGGTCGCCGATGACGCGGCGACCAGCTCGGCCACCACTTGGCGCATCTGCGACAGGGTCTCCGATCCGAGCACCTCGGGCACGACGATCACGCCGTCCCGCTTATAGGCCCGCACTAGGTCATCCGAGATCATTCGCGTTCCTCCCTCTCCCCAGCCCGGAAACCCTGTTTCCGAGGCTCGCCGACAAATGATAGCGCTGTCATGATTGCGCTGTCATACGCCGGGCGCAAATGGAATCAGCGCCCTCCCCGGCCACTTGCCGCGAAAATGAACTAGGCTGGGCGTCCGATGCCGTCCGACCGCCGCCCCGAATCGCCGCGCCCCGCCGCGCCGACCCTGACCCAGGTGGCGGCGCTGGCCGGTGTCTCCCCCATCACGGTCAGCCGCGTCGTCCGCCTGCCGGGCCTCGTCAAACCCCACACCCGGAAACGGGTCGAGGCGGCGATGCAGGAGCTGGGCTACATCCCGAACCTGGTCGCGGGGTCACTCGCCAGCGCGCGCACCAATTCGGTCGCCGTCATCGTGCCGACCATCGCCAATTCCATCTTCGCCGACACCGTCCAGGGCCTGTCGGACGTGCTGGAGCCCTTGGGCTTCGCGGTCATCCTGGCGCAGTCGAACTACGATCCCGTGCGGGAGGACCGGCTGCTGATGGCGCTGCTCGCCCGGCGTCCGGAAGCGCTGATGCTGATCGGATCGCCGGCGACCGAGGCGGGGGCCGCGATGCTGCGGCGCGCCCGCATCCCGGTCGTCGAGATGTGGGACCTGCCGGCGGCGCCGATCGACGCGGTCGCCGGCTTCGACAACCATGCGGCGGGCGATGCCGTGGCGCGCCACCTGGCCGCGGCGGGCCGCCGCAGCCTCGCCTTCATCGGCGGCCCGGATTCGCGTGCCGGCCGGCGCTGGGACGGCTTCCGCGCAGCGGCGCTCGAACTCGGCCTCCCCGAGCCGCGACGCCTGTTCCTGGACCGGAGCGCCATGGCCGGTACCGGCGCCCTGCCCGACCTCGCGGGCGTCGATGGCGTCTTCGCGGCCAATGATGCGCTGGCGATCGGCCTGCTGGCAGCGCTCAGGGATGCCGGGCTGGCGCGGAGCGGGCCGGCCAGCGCACAGGACGTCGCCGTGGTCGGGCTTGGCGATCTGGAGATGGGCCAGCTCACCACGCCGCGGCTGAGCACCATCCGCGTACACGGCACGACGATCGGCCAGGCGGCCGCCCGGCTGGTGCTGGACCCGTCCGGGCCGCGCCGGGTCGATGTCGGGTTCGAGCTGATCCTCCGCGAGAGCGGCTGATCACCCGGCGCCGGAGGCGCGGCGCCGTTTCAGACGGCGGGCTCCTCCAGGAAGGACAGGTCCATCTGGTACTCCCCTTGCGGCTGCGCCGGGTCGAAGCGGACCTGTACCGCCCGCATGTTCTGCATCTGCGGCACCGGGTCGAAGGGCAGTGGCTCACTCTCGAACAGCCGCGATGCGCCGCTCCGCGGGTCCGTCCATCGCGCCTGCACCACCCAACGCGGCCCGGAGGGCGAGGAATCTCGCCGCAGCCCCGCCAAGGGCACTTCGACCCATGGCAGGCCGACGCCCTTCGACCTGCTGCCGAACAGCGCCCGCGTGCCGAAGCCGACGCCGGTGAACACCACGCCGAGCGCGCCCAGAATGAACGTCACCAGCCAGCTCGACAGAAAGCCGACCATCTGCGCCCGCTCCGGCCGCTGCGGGTCATAGCGAACGCGCACCACCTCCCCCACCGAGCAGCACGGCGGGTTGGAGGAGGTCCCCGACGGCACCCGCACCACCCAGCCATCGGGCAGGGTGAAGGTGAAGACGGCCGCATAAGTGGTGGAGACCCGCCCGTCCCGGTCGCGGCTGGTGCTGGGCCGCAATTCCACCACACGCCCATCCGTCTCCGCCGCCACGCCGCGGAAGCTGATCTCCGACCAGGCGGCGAAGCCCGCCCCGCCCAACAGCCCCAACCCGGTGAGGAGGAAGATCCAGGGCAGGATCCGCTCCATGCGTCCCGGGCGCCGCTCCGTGCTGCTGCCTTGATAGGCCCTCGTCGCCATGGCCGGTCCCTTGCGTGCCGCTTCCGTAACATCTTGCCTGTGCGGGCGCCGCGCCGGAAGGGGCTCGTCCATGCTGTCGGGACGCCTGACAGGCCGCTGAGGGTCCTGCTCGCCGTCACTTCGATATCGGGGATTGGGATCCATGGTAGCGGCGGGCGGACTTGAACCGCCGACCCCGGCATTATGAGTGCCGTGCTCTAACCAGCTGAGCTACACCGCCATGGAGGGCGCGGAGTAGAGCCCCGGCGCCCCTCCTGTCAATCGTATCAGGCGCTTTTTCGGAACCCTCAGGCCGCCCGCGCCAGCCGGGCCCTGAGGAAGCCGCCGCCGAGCACGCGGTCCCCATCATAGATCACCGCCGCCTGGCCGGGTGCGACGATGCCCGGCGCGTCGAGCGCGATCGCGATCTCGCCCGCCGCAGCGTCCCAGGCGATGGTCGCGGGCTGCGGCACTTCCCGCGCGCGCAGTTTTATCTGTGCGCGGACCGGTGCGGCGGGCGGCGTCACCAGCCAATTGGCCTCGCCGGCGCGGGCATCGGTCACCGGCAGCGCGGTGCGGGGTGCGACGGTGATGCGCCGGCGCGGCGCATCGACGGCGGCGACATAGAGCCGCTCTTCACCATCGGCGACCGCGATGCCGAGGCCGCGGCCCTGCCCCACCGTGTAGTGCGCGATGCCCTTGTGGGTGCCGCGCACCCGGCCCTCCGCATCGACGATCTCGCCGGGCGCCGCGGCATCCGGGCGGAGCTTCGCCACCACATCGGCATAGCTGCCCTGCGGCACGAAGCAGATGTCCTGGCTATCCGGCTTCTCCGCGACCCCAAGGCCGAGCCGCGCCGCGACGGCGCGCACCGCCGCCTTGTCCGGCATCTCGCCGAGCGGGAAACGCGTGAAGGCGAGCTGTTCGCGCGTCGTCGCAAAGAGGAAGTAGCTCTGGTCGCGCACCGGATCGGCGGCGCGCAGCAGCGCCGGCCCCTCCGGCGTGTCGATGCGGCGCGCGTAGTGACCGGTCGCCAGCGCCTCGCAGCCGAGATCGCGGGCGAGATCGACCAGGTCGGTGAACTTCACCGTCTGATTGCAGCGCACGCAAGGGATCGGCGTTTCGCCGCGCGCGTAGCTGTCGGCGAAGTCGCGCATCACCGCGTCGCGGAAGCGGTTCTCGCGATCCAGCACGTAATGCGCGATGCCGAGCCGGTCGGCGACGCGCCGCGCATCCAGGATATCCTGCCCCGCGCAGCAAGCGCCCTTGCGCGACGTCGCGGCGCCGTGGTCGTAGAGCTGCAAGGTCGCGCCGATCACCTCATGCCCGGCCTCGGCCATCAGCCCGGCGACCACCGAGCTGTCGACCCCGCCCGACATGGCGACAAGAATCCTCATCGCGCGACGTCCAGCCCCTGCTGCCAGAAGCGCTGCTCCAGCCGCGCGGCTTCCGCGAAATCCGCGGCCAGCCGCGCGAAACGTGCCTCGCCGCCATGGCTGTCGCCGAGCGCGTCGATCCGCTGCGCCGCGGCGCGCGCCATCGCCTGGTAGTCCGGGGATGAATAGGCCGCGATCCAGCTCTCATAGGCATTGCCGTCGCGAAGGCGCGCAGGGTCGGCCAGGATGCGCAGCGCCACCTCGCCATAGCCGACCGTGCAGGGGGCGAGCGCCACCTCCAGGTCGAGGATGTCGCCGGCGAGCCCGCGATCCAGCACCCAGCGCGTGTAGGAGACGGTCTCCGCCGTTTCCGGCGTCGCGATCACCGCGGCCTCGTCGAGGCCCCATTCCGCGCAGTACTGCAGATGGAGCTTCGTCTCGTCGAGGATCGCCAGCACCGCCTTCGCCTTGTCACGCATGGCGGCGAGGCTCTCGCCCTTCACCACCGCCAGCGCCTTGGCACGCGCGAAATGGATCAGGAACAGGTAGTCCTGGATCAGGTAATGGCGGAAGGCGGGCAGCGGCAGCATGCCGTCGGAGAGCCCGCGCACGAAAGGATGCCACGTATAGCCGCCCCAGGCCTCGCCGGCGGCGCCGCGCAGGCGCCGGAACAGGCCGCCCTCACGCCCAAAACTCCGCCAGTCGAGATCCATGGCCATACGGGCTCTCATCCCCCCGCGTTGCGGGTGCCGGATGGCAGCTTCACCACCAGCCCGTCCAGCGCATCGGTCATGATGAGCTGGCAGCCGAGCCGCGAGGTCTCCTGCAGGTCGAAGGCGAGGTCGAGCATGTCCTCCTCGTCCTCGGTCGGCTTCACCAGCTTGCCGAACCAGCCGGGCTCGACGATCACATGGCAGGTCGAACAGGCGAGGCTGCCCTCGCAGGCGCCCTCGATATCGATGCCGTGCTTGTGCGCGATCTCCAGCACCGAAAGCCCGTTCGGCGCATCCACCTCGCGCCGCGTGCCGTCACGCTCCACGAAAACCATCTTCGGCATGAAGGGCCCTATCGCTCCGTCTGTCCCGAGGCAGCCTGCTGCCAGGCCTCCGCCAGCAGGGCGGCGGCCTGGTCCACATCGGCAGGCGAGGTAAAGCGCCCGATCCCGATACGCAAGGTCGCTCTGGCCCGGTCCTCCGGCAGGCCGAGCGCCTTGAGCACGTAGGAAGGCTCGATCTCGGCCGAGGAACAGGCCGATCCGGTCGAGACGCAGACCTCCGGCACCGCCGCCATGATCGCCTGGGCATCAACCGCGCCCGGAAAGGTCAGGTTGAGGTTGCCGCCGACCCGCCGCTCGGCATCGCCATTGACCACGAGGCCCGGCACGCCTGCCTGGAGCGCGGCCAGAAGCCGGTCGCGCTGCCCGGCGATGCGCCCGGCATCGAGCGTGCCCTCGCTGGCCGCGATCCGGGCCGCCTCGCCCAGGCCCACCACCAGCGGCGCCGGCAGGGTGCCGGAGCGGAGCCCCCGCTCCTGCCCGCCGCCCGAGAGCAGCGGCGCGATGCGGGCCCGCGGCCGGCGCCGGACATAAAGCGCCCCGATCCCCTTCGGCCCATAGATCTTATGCCCGGAGAGCGAGAGCAGATCGGCCTGGATGGCATTGACGTCGAGCGGGACACGCCCGGCGGCCTGGGCCGCGTCGGTGTGGAACAACGCGCCCGCGGCGCGGGCGATGGCGCCGATCGCGGCGAGGTCCTGCACCACCCCGATCTCGTTGTTGACAGCCATGACCGAGACCAACAGCGTCCCTTCGTCCACCACCGCGCGCAACGCGTCGAGGTCGAGCAGCCCGCTCGCCTGCACCGGCAGGATCACCGGCTCGAAGCCCTCGGCAGCCAGGCTCTTCACGCTTTCCAGGACGCATTTGTGTTCGGTCGCGACGGTCACGACGCGGCGGCGCGGGCTCTCCTGCGCCGCCGCGAAACGCGCGGCGCCCTTGATCGCCAGGTTGTTCGATTCGGTGGCGCCCGAGGTCAGCACGATCTCCCGCGCCTCGGCGCCGATCAGCGCCGCGACATCAGCGCGGGCTTCTTCCACGGCGGCCTCGGCGGCGCGGCCCATCACATGCTCGATGCTGGCGGGATTGGAAAAATTCTCCTCCCACCAGGGCCGCATCGCCGCCAGCACGCGGGGATCGACCGGCGTCGTCGCGTGGTTGTCGAGGTAAATCGGGCGGTTCGGGCGCGTCATGGCCCTGAAGATGGGTCTTTATGCCGCGCGGCGCGAGAGGCGGGCACGCATGGCGGCCCAGGCTTCGACGAAGCGCTCCACATCCTCCGCGGTCGCGTTCCAGGGCAGCGAGACGCGGATGGCGCAGCCCGCCAGCTCCCCCCAGCCCATCGCCGCCAGCACATGCGACCGCGCGACCTTCCCGGAGGAGCAGGCGGCGCCGGCCGAGACCCGGACGCCCGCCAGGTCGAGCGCGATCACCTGCGTCTCGGCGGCCGCCCCGGGCAGTGCGATGCAGGATGTATTGGGCAGGCGCGGTGCGCCGTCGCCGGCGATGACGATCTCGGGCGCGATGATACGCAGGCGAGCCTCCAGCGCATCGCGGAGCGGCGCGAGATCCGGCATTGGCGCCTCGGCCGCCGCCGCCATGCCGGCGATCGCCGGCAGCGGTTCGGTGCCGCCGCGGCGCCCGCGCTCCTGGCCGCCGCCGGCGATCAGCGGCGCGGGCTCCAGCCCGCCGCGCAGCAGCAGCGCGCCCGCGCCCTTGGGGCCGCCGAGCTTGTGGCCGGAGAGCGCCAGGCTGTCGCCGGCCTCGGGCAGCGTCACCCGGCCGGCGGCCTGCACCGCATCAACATGCAGCAGCGCCCCGGCGTCGCGGCAGAGCGCCGCCGCCTCGGCGATCGGGTGCAGCACGCCGGTCTCATTGTTCGCGGCCATCAGGCAGACCAGCGCCGGCCCCTCCAGTAGCGCGGCCTCCAGCGCCTCCAGCGCGATGATGCCGCGTCCATCGACGGGCAGCGTGACGCCCCCGGTCGCCGCCGCCAGCACCGCCGGGTGTTCGGTGGCGCCGACCAGCACCCGCCGCCCGGCCGCGAGCCCGCGGATCGCCAGCGCGTTGGCCTCGGTGCCGCCGGCGGTGAAGACCACGGCCCCGGGTCCGAAGCGACGCGCAATCGCCTCCCGCGCAGCTTCCAGCACCCGCCGCGCGGCGCGGCCCTCGGCATGGACCGAGGAAGGATTGCCGGCTAGGTCGAGCGCCGCGATCGCCGCTGCCCGCGCCTCGGGCCGCAGCGGCTCGGTGGCGTTCGCGTCGAGATAGCTCAATCGGCACTCCCGCGGCGCATAGGTTTAATCCGCGCTCCCCGCGCGACGTGCGGCTTCGCAGATGCGCGGCGCGATGGCCCGGCCGCGCACGTCGCCCGCCACCACATCAGCGAGCGTGACGCCGCAGAGAAAGAGCCGGATCTGCTCGCCGAGCTCGGCCCAGAGGTCGTGCGTCAGGCAGCGTTCGCCGGCGAGGCAGCCCGGCCCGCCATCGTCGCAGCGGGTCGCAGCGATCGGCTCGTCCACCGCTTCCACGATCTCCCCGATCCCGATTTCGGCGGCCGGCCGGGCCAGCCGGTAGCCGCCGCCCGGCCCGCGCGCCGAGGCCACCAGCCCGGCGCGGCGGAGACGGCCGAAAAGCTGTTCCAGATAGGCCAGCGAAAGAAGCTGGGCGCCGGCGATCTCGGTCAGCGAAACCGGCCGCTCGATGCCACAGGGCGCGCCGCCGCGGGGGCCGCAAGGCGCTCCGCCGCGGGCCGCCAAGTCGGCCATGGCCATCACCGCGTAGCGACTCCGGGTCGAAAGCCTCATTGTCCGCTCAACCTTCGCGAGACGCCTTTGTTGCGAAATTTCCGGACCAGCCATGTTCACATGGGGGCTATGCCCGGATTTCGGTAGGAAAAAGCCTATCCCCTCCGTATATTTCGCGCTCCCGGGGGGCCGGAACCCACCCTGGGACGTTATTCTTCGCCTACCCCGCCCGATCGAACCAGAGCTGACCGGCCACCGCCTCGAGATCATCGCGACCGATCGCCGACCGAGCCTCCGTGCAATCCGCATCGGCTCAACCGGCACCTTTGGCGAAGGCCGTTCAGAAGCGGCCGGATGCTATTGTTCGCGATCAGGCCGGTCAATTGCCGCCGGATGCAGGGGCGGGTTGCGCTCACCGGAAGCGGTGGCGCGGGCGTAGCGGCGGCGATCTGACGACAGGGTTCCTGAACAGGCGGCCGGCGGGCCGCCGCCGCGCCGTCGGGCCCCCAGCCCGACCGCGTGGCGGAGACCGCCGGATGCCCAAGCAAAGGACGCAAGAGAGCGATGCCTGAAGTCATGTTCGCAGGGCCCGATGGGCGGCTCGAGGGCCGCTACCACCACGCCAAGCGGGCCAATGCCCCGGTCGCTCTCATCCTGCACCCCCACCCGCTGCACGGCGGGACCATGAACAACCGCGTCGTCCATGCGCTGTATCAGCGCTTCCAGGCGATGGGCTTCTCCACGCTGCGCTTCAACTTCCGCGGCGTCGGCCGCAGCCAGGGCCGTTATGACGGCGGCATCGGTGAGATCAGCGATGCGGCGGCGGGGCTCGACTTCCTCCAGGCCGTGAACCCCAGCGCGTCCTCGCTCTGGGTCGCGGGCTATTCCTTCGGCGCCTATGTCGGCATGCAGTTGCTGATGCGCCGGCCGGAGATGGGCGGCTTCGTCTCGATCAGCGCGCCGGCGAGCCACTATGATTTCGGCTTCCTGGCGCCCTGTCCCTGCAACGGCCTGATGTTCCATGGCGCCGACGACGAACTGGTGCCGGAAGCGAGCGTCCGGAAGCTGGTCGACAAGCTCAATACCCAGAAGGGCATCAAGCTCGACTACCGGGTGCTGCCCGGCGCCGGTCATGTCTTCAACCCCGAAGGCACCGCCCAGGTGGCCGATGCGGTCGAGGACCATGTCATGACCGCGCTAAACCGCAACCGCATGGCGCTCGCCGCCGACTGAAGAACGCGGCGTAAGCCGTTGAAAGCGCCGGTCTTCATGGCCGGCGTTTTTCGTTTCAGGGTCTTGCCGCGGCCACGGTGCCTGCGGAGAGCATTTTCCGTTCGCTTGGGCTCACCTCAAATGCTCCCCATTGTTTTGGGCGAGCAGATTTACGCCCCGGGCGATTCCGCCCTCCGGCGATCTGCTCTAGCCTCCCATCCTGGGACGAGACACCGCGCACCGGCGCATTCCAGCGCGGCGGGCTTCCTGCCGCCTTCGGCAGGACGATATATGATGATGATGCGGCGGCATTTCGCGGCAGGCGCGCTTCTCGGCGGCGCCACGCTGCTGCGCGCGGCCCCTCTCCGCGCCCAGGCCGCATGGCCGCAGCGGCCGGTGCGCCTGCTGGTCGGCTTCGCCCCCGGTGGCTTCGCCGACATCGTGGCCCGCGCCCTCGCCGAGCCCATGGCGGCGGCCCTCGGCCAACCCTTCGTCGTGGAGAACCGCACCGGCGCCTCTGGCACCCTTGCCTCGGCGGCGGCGGCCCGGGCGCCCGCGGACGGCTCCGTGCTGCTGCTCGGCCATTCCACGCCCAACGCCGTCGCCGCAGCCCTGTTCCGGGACCTGCCCTATGACCCCGTGCGCGACTTCACCCCGATCGCCCAGGTCGCCCAGCACCCGCACATGCTCGTGGTGCCCGCAGCATCGCCGTTCCGGAGCGCCGCTGACCTGGTGGCTGCGGCGCGGGCGCAGCCCGGCAGCATCACCTATGCTTCCGCCGGCATCGGCTCGGTCCATCATCTGGCGAGCGCGATGTTCGCCGAAGCGGCGGGGCTCGACCTGACCCACGTGCCCTATCGCGGCAGTGCGCCGGCGATGGCGGACCTGCTCGCGGGCCGCGTCGCCATGGCGATCGACGGCGTCGCCGCGGTCGCGCCGCAGATCGCCGAGGGCAAGCTCCGCCCGCTCGCCGCGGCCACCATGGCGCGGATCGGCCGCTTCCCGGACCTCCCGACGCTGCATGAACAGGGCTATGGCGAGATCGACGCCATGAGCTGGGTCGGGCTTTTCGGCCCGGCCGGCCTGCCGGATGCCATCCTGAGCACGGCCGCCGCCGCCGTCGACCGGGCCATGCAGGCGCCGGCGGTCCTTCGCATGCTCGAGGATGCGAGCACCATCGTCGCCACCCGGCGTGGCGCCGAATTCGGCCGCTTCGTTGCCGCCGAGGTCGATCGCTACAAGGCCGTGCTCGGCGACAACCAGATTGCGCTGCAATAGGACGCGCCGAGGTTACGCCAACCCGAGGAGACGTCCGCCGGGCAAAGGCCGGGTCGCGCCGGTGGTGCCGGGGAAGGTGATCGGCAAGCCGCGCGCCACCCGCGCCGCCAGCAGCCCGAAGGCCTGCGCCTCCAGCGCGTCGCCGTCCCAGCCGGCGATCTCGACCGCACGCACCGGCGCCTCCAGCGCCGAGGCGAGGGCCCGCATCAGCGCCGTGTTGCGCCGGCCGCCCCCGCAGACCAGCCACTGCAACGGCGCTTCCGGCAGGTGCCGCCCGGCCGCGGCGACCGCGATCGCGGCGAAGGCGACCAGCGTCGCCGCGCCATCCGCCGGGCTCAGCGCCGGGGCCCCGGCCTCCTTCAGCGCCCGGTCGAAATCCAGCCGGTCGAGGGATTTCGGCGGCGGCTGCTCCAGGAAGGGATGCGCCAGCAGCCGGCCGAGCACGTCGCCATCGGCGCGTCCGGCCAGCGCCAGCCGCCCGCCCTCGTCATGGTCGCGCCCGGTGTGCTTGCGCGCCCAATCGTCGAGCGGGCCATTCGCCGGACCGGTGTCGAAGGCGACCAGCGCGCCGTCGCGGCCGAGGAAGGTCAGGTTCCCGACACCACCGAGGTTCAGCACCGCCAGCGGCTTCGGCAGGGCGGCGGCCATGGCCTGGTGGAAGATCGGCACCAGCGGCGCACCCTGGCCCCCCATCGCCACGTCCTGGCTGCGGAAATCATAGGCGACCGCCGTCCCGGCCAGCCGCGACAGCAGCATGGCATCGCCGATCTGCCAGGTTCGCCCCAGCGGGCCATCGCCGCGCGGCGGCCGGTGCAGGATGGTCTGGCCGTGGAAGCCGATCAGCTCCGGCCGTGCGTCCAGCGCCGCCACCGCTTCGGCGTGGCGCTCGGTCAGGCGGCGCTCGACATCGCGCAGGAAGGGGTCCTCGGGCTCGATCCCGGTCTGCGCCCGGTCCAGCAACAGGCGCAGGTCGCGCCGCAGCGCCGGGGCATAGGGCAGGGTCAGCCGCTTGCCCAGCGCGCCGATCCGCTCCCCATCCGTTTCCACCACCGCGGCATCCACCCCGTCGAGGGAGGTGCCGCTCATCAGCCCGATGGTTCTAAGCATTTTTGGAGTGTGCTAGTCCGACCGCCCCCGGGGAAGTCCCGGGTTGGCCAGTCAAGGAACCGAGACCGTGAGCAGCAAGCCCAGCAGCGACTTCCTGGCGATCGCCCAGGAGCGCGGCTATGTCTACCAGGTGACCGATGCGGAGGCGCTGGACGCGCGCCTCAAGGCCGGACCGGTGGCGGGCTATATCGGCTTCGACGCCACGGCGGACAGCCTGCATGTCGGCTCCCTCGTGCAGATCATGATCCTGCGCCTGATGCAGAAGACCGGGCACCGGCCGGTCGTGCTGATGGGCGGCGGCACCACCAAGGTCGGCGACCCTTCCTTCCGCGACGAGGCGCGGCCGCTGCTCGACGACGCGCAGATCGAGCGCAACAAGGCCGGCATCCGCCGCGTCTTCGACAGCTTCCTCCGCTTCGGCGAGGGGCCGACCGACGCCGTCATGCTGGACAATGCCGAATGGCTGGACCGGCTGCTCTACATCCCCTTCCTGCGCGACGTGGGTCGGCACTTCTCGGTCAACCGAATGCTGACTCTGGACAGCGTGAAGCTGCGCCTCGACCGCGAGCAGAACCTCAGCTTCCTCGAATTCAACTACATGCTGCTGCAGTCCTACGACTTCCTGGAACTGTCCCGGCGTCACGGGGTCGCGCTGCAGATGGGCGGGTCCGATCAATGGGGCAACATCATCATGGGGGCGGAGCTGGTGCGGCGCGCCGACCAGAAGGACGCCTTCGGCCTGACCACGCCGCTGATCACCACCGCCTCCGGCGCCAAGATGGGCAAGACCGCCTCCGGCGCGAAATGGCTGAGCGCCGAGAAATTCTCGCCCTATGACTACTGGCAGTTCTGGCGCAACACCGAGGATGCCGATCTCGGCCGCTTCCTCGGCCTCTTCACCGAACTCCCGATGGACGAGGTGCGCCGCCTCGCCACCCTCGGCGGCGCCGAGATCAACGAGGCGAAGAAGATCCTGGCGACCGAGGCGACCGCCCTGCTGCACGGCCGCGCCACCGCCGAGGAAGCCGCCGAGACCGCCCGCCGCACCTTCGAGGAAGGCGAGGCCGCCGAGACCCTGCCGAGCATCACCCATGCCCTGCCGGCACCGCTGCTCGACCTCCTGGTCGCCGCCGGCCTCGCCACCAGCAAGGGCGAAGGCCGCCGCGCCGTCGCCGGCGGCGCCATCCGCATCGACGACGTCCCGGTGACCGACGCCGCCATTACCCTGCCAGCGAAGGAGGTCACCAAACTCTCCTTCGGCCGCAAGCGCCACGTCCTGGTCCGCGCGGGGTGAGGCGCATCCCGGGAGGGCGCCGCCCTCCCGGACCCACCCGCCAGGAGCCTACAGGCCCCTGGACCCCGTTGACTTTTAGAGCCCTGATTGCGAAGGGGGCTTCCGGCGCATGGCGCCGGAAGCCCCCTTCGCAATCAGGGCACCAAGTGAAGCAGGTCCAGGAGGATCTATCCTCCTGGCGGATGGGGTCTGGGGAAGGCGGAGCCTTCCCCAGGACGCGCTCTCACCGCGCCGCAGAACCGAGGTCGGGGCCGCTGTCGCCGATGCCGAAGATGCCGCGCAGGAAGCCGGGGGTCAGGGCGGAGAGTGGGTTCACGCTGACCGCCGGATCGGCGAGCGGCCCGCGCATCCGGTAGGTGACGGCGAAGAGGCCACCGCCGCGCTCCGGACTGAACAGTCGCCCGAGCAGCGGGATGTTGCCGAGCAGGGTGTTGAACACATAGGCGGGCACGATGGTGCCCTGCATGTCGATGCTCTGCTGCCGGCGGTCGAGCCGCCCGCGCGCGGTCAGGCCGAGCGAGGCGGAGAAGGCCCGCGCGTCTTCCAGTATCAGCGCGTCCGGCGTCAGGACAAAGGGCGCGACCAGCCGCGAGAAGCCGAGCCCTGGTCCGGATGCGGCCTCGAACAGCCCGTAGACTGTCATCGCCTGCATCAGCTTGCCAAAGGCGGGCGCGTCGCGGACCGCGAAATCCGTCATCTCGGCCTGGCCACGCAGGGCGGCGCCCGGGCGGTTGCTCTCATAGGCCGCGGTCATCGACAACCGGCCGCGGTCGATGGCGCGGACCACGTCGAAGGCGCGCAGCAGGGCGCCGGCATCGGCGGCGGTCAGGGTGACGTTGCGCCGCGCCGCCGCACCGCTGCCGGTCGGAATCATCGCGAATTCGAAGGCGCCGGTGCCGGCGCGTCCGGTCGCGCGCGCGTCCCGCACCACCGCGCGCTCATCCACCTGGGCACGGGCCGCGAGCGCGGAGAGCTCCCGCCCCGGGCCAAGCAACACGCGGTCGAAGCGGAGATCGACGGCGAAGGGGGGGCTCGGGTCGGCATCGCCTTCGGCACCGCCGCTCGCCGCGGACTGCCGTTCCAACGCGCCGTGCAGGTCGAGCACCGGCCCGTTCAGCGACACGTCCCAGGGCGCGCCGGATGCGCGCGGGGCGCGCAGCTCGCCCTGGAAGCGGCTCTCGCCGAGCCGCCCTTCCAGGATCTCCAGCCGCTCCGGCAGCCCACCGCGGAAGGCGCCGGCGCGTACCCGGACGACAGCATCGGGCGCTTCGAAGCGCGCGCTCTCCAGCGCCTGGACGGCGCCGCTCTGCAGCCGCAGCGCGGCTTCCAGCGCCGCGGGCTGGCCGCGCGCCTTGCCCCAGCCCATGGCATCGAGCGTCAACGCGGCTTCGCGCAGGTCGGCGCGCAGGGCGATCCGCGCCTGGCCGTTGCGCCGCGTCTCCTGCCGCGCTTCCAGCGCCACCGGGCCATCGGCGATGCCGCGCAGGTCGAGCCCGAGCGCCGCCAATTGCCGCGCCTCCGCCCGGGTCGCCAGGCTCTCCCGCGTCACCACCTGCTGGGCGTTGCCCGAGCGGAAATCCATCTCGACGCCGAGCCGCGCCTGCACCTCAGCCACCTGGGCATTGCCCTGGATGCGCAGGCCGTCGGTATCCGCGATCAGATCGAAGGTGCCGCGGGCGATGTCCTGCCCGAGCAGCGCGCGGGCGATCCGGACCTGCTCCAGCCGCGCCTGCACGCCGATGCGAAGCCGCTCGATCGGCAGCGCGTCGATCAGCGGGAAGGCGATCGCGACCCGCGCCTCCGTCACCTGCCCGCTCATCTCGGGCAGCGGCGTCTGCCGGCGCTCGAACAGCTTGAGGCGTGGGTGGCGCAGCAGCGCCATCACCTCCGCGACCGAGCCCGCGACGCGGACGTTCATCTCCGTCTCCTCGCGCCCGGTCGAGAAGGCGTAGAAGCGGAGCGCGCCGTCGCGCACGGTGATGCCGCCCTGCTGCCGCCCGCCGGTGAGCCGGACGTTGATCTCGTCGAGCCCGAACTCGGCGGTGCCGCGCGCATCCTCGGCCGGCGGCACGGGACGCAGCCAGTGCACGGTCGCGCCTTCGACCTCGATCCGGCCGGCGAGGCTGGTGACGCGGACATCATCCAGCGCCTCGGGCACCTCGGCTTCGACCCGCCATTGCCCGTTCCGCGCCGTGCCGGCGGTGATGTTCTCGGTCATCCAGCGCCGCGCGCCGCGCCCGACACCCTCCGGCCAGTACTGCGCGAGATCACCCAGCGCGATCGCATCGAGCGCGACCTCGAGGCCGCCCTGCCAGATCCCTTCGGCGCGTTGCGCCTGCCCCTGCAGCCGGATCTCCGGCGCGCTGCCGCCGGGGCCGCGTGGCAGCGACAGCCGTGCCGGCCCGAAGGTCAGCCTGTCGCCTTCGAAACGCGCCCGGACATCGATCCCGGCGATCGCCACCCGCCGCCCTTCGCCGAGGTTGGCGGCGCCGGCGCCGGCCTGCAGCCGTGTCTCGACGCTGAGCGGGTTGCCATCGAGGTCGAACACCGCATCGGCTTCCAGGGCCACGCCGGCATCCAGCGCCGCCAGCGGCGCCAGCGCCGGCACGGCACGCGCGAGCGCCGCCGGCTGCACCGCAGGCAGCGCGACGCCGACGGTGATGCGTCCGGGATTGCCGGTCGCCTCCGCGGTCACCCCGATCGGCACCACCTCATCGCCGAGGCGCAGCATCGCCTGGCCGCGACCGCTGATGCCGCCCGCCGTCCGCCGCCTGAGCCGCAGATCCAGCCGATCGAGCGTCCAGCTCCGCCCAAGCTGCCGGTCCAGCACCTGCACCCGGCCACCGGTCAGGGTCACCGCCTGGAGGGCGGCGACCGGGCTGTCCTCCGAGGCTGGGCGCATCAGGTCGGCGAAGATCTTGGCGGCGGCCGTCGGCCCTTCGGCCGGGAGCTCCTCCGGCGGCGCCTCGCCCTGCTCGGCCAGGCTGCCGAGGTCGAGCGCCCAGGATCCGTCCTCGGCCCGGAACACCCGGAGCGAGGGCTGGCGCAGCTCCACGACCCGTGGCGCGAATTCCCCGCGCAGCAGCCAGCCGAGCGAGAGGGAGACGGCGGCTTCCGGCATTTCGGCGCGCAAGGTCCCGCCGGCTTCCCGCGCGCGCATGTCGCGCAGCACGATCTCGAAGGGCGAAGCGTGCCCGTCCCGCCAGCCGCCCCAGGCGATGCTGGCGCGCCCGATCTCGAGGCGGGTGGGGCTGTCGGGGGTATTCACGGCGGCCTCGATCCGGGCCGCCAGGAAGGGCAGGTCCACCGGCCCCTGCGCCAGCCGCCAGGCGACCGTCGCCAGGATCAGCCCGAGCGCAGCCGTCAGGGTCAGCATCGCGCCGCAGACATGCCCGGACCAATGCAGCCGCCGGCGCCGGCCGGCAGCCCGGCTCGGGCGCTCCGGGGGCGCCGGTCGCGGGGTTGCGGCTTGACCGTTCGCCCCGCTCACGCCTTCCCTCCCCGACCATGCCACGTGATCCCGATCCCCGGACCCAGGGCCTGCCCCGCCCCTACGACCGCCAGGCGGCCGACCGCCTGGTCGAGGATTTCGCCGAGCGCGGCAGCGCCGAACGCGCCTATGCCGGCAGCCAGGCGGGTCAGGCGCTGCTCGCCGCCCTCGGCGGTCACAGCCCCTATCTGGCCGAGCTGGCGCTCCGCGAATCGCCCAGCCTGCTGCGACTGGCCGAGCGCGGCCCGGACGACGCCATGACGGTGGCGCTGGACCCGCTGGCGCGCTGCGATGCCGCCGCGCCGCGCGCCGCCGTGGGCGGCCTGCTGCGCCGGGTCAAGCGCCAGGCGGCGCTGATCGCGGCAACCGCCGACATCGCCGGCCTCTGGCCGCTCGATCGGGTCACCGGCGCCTTGTCCGACCTCGCGGAGGCAACGCTCGACATGGCCGTCGCGCATCTCCTGCGCGAAGCGTCTGCCAGGGGGGAGCTCCGTCTGCCCGGTGGCAGCCGGCGCGATCCGAAGGCGGTCGCACGGGGTGCGGGCCTGACCATCCTCGGCATGGGCAAGCTCGGCGCACGGGAGCTGAACTACTCGTCGGATATCGACCTCATGGTTCTCTATGACCCGGAGGCGGCAGCGTATCATGCCGACCGGGCGGGCGCGCTCTATGTTCGTCTCGCGCGCGATCTGGTGACCTTGATGGAGGAGCGGACGGCGGAAGGCTATGTCTTCCGCACCGATCTCCGCCTCCGTCCCGATCCCGCGGCGACGCCGCTCGCGGTCTCGATCCCGGCGGCGATCACCTATTACGGATCAATGGGGCAGAATTGGGAACGCGCCGCGATGATCAAGGCGCGCCCGGTCGGCGGCGACCGCGCGCTCGGCGACAGCTTCCTGCGCGAGATCCGGCCCTTCGTCTGGCGCCGGCACCTCGATTTCGCAGCCGTCGCCGACATCCATTCCATCAAGCGCCAGATCCATGTCCACAAGGCGGCCAAGGGCGCGCATGACAGCGTGCAGGTCGCCGGTCACGACGTGAAGCTTGGCCGTGGCGGCATCCGCGAGATCGAGTTCACCGCCCAGGTGCTGCAACTGATCTGGGGCGGCCGCGACCCGGCGCTGCGCGACCCGACGACGCTCGGCGCGCTCGCGGCGCTGGCCGGCGCCGGGCGGGTCGAGCGCCGCGCCGCGGCCGATCTCGCCGATGCCTATGTCTTCCTGCGCAATGTCGAGCATCGGTTGCAGATGGTGGCGGACCGCCAGACCCATCGCCTGCCGGAGGATATCGAGGGCCTCGCCCGCATCGCGAGCTTCCTCGGCTTCGAGGGGCCGGAGGTCTTCGCCGCCGCCTTCACCGCCCATCTGAGGCGGGTCGAGCGCCACTATGGCGGCCTCTTCGAAGCGGCACCCGATCTCGCGGAAAGCCATGACGGCGGCAATCTGGTCTTCACCGGCGTCGAGGACGACCCGTCGACCATCGCGACCTTGAAATCCATGGGCTATCAGAATGCCGCCGGAGTCGCTGCCATGGTGCGCGGCTGGCATCACGGCCGCCCGCGCGCCACGCGCAGCGAAAGAGCGCGGGAGCTGCTGACCGCGCTGATGCCGGTGCTGCTCGCCGCCTTCGCGCGCCAGCGCGAGCCGGATGCGGCGCTGGCGCGCTTCGATGCGATGCTGATGCGCCTGCCCGCCGGGGTGCAGGTGCTGAGCCTCTTCACCCGCAACCCGGCGCTGCTCGACAGGCTCGCGGGTATTCTCGGCGCCGCACCGCAGCTTGCCGACCATCTCGCGCGCAACCCGGCGGCGCTGGAGGGGCTGCTCTCCGGTCAGCCGGGCGGCATCAGCCCGGCTGCCGTGGCGGGCTCCCTGCCGGCGCTGATCAAGGATGCACGGCATGTCGAGGAAGCGATGGAGGCCGCCCGGCGCCTCGCCATGGAGCGCAACTTCGAGATCGACGCGGCCGCGCTGGAAGGCCTGATCGATCCCGATGTCGCGGGCGAGGCGCGATCGGATCTCGCGGCCGCCGCGGTTTCCGCGCTGCTGCCGCATGTGGTCGCCGATTTCGCCGAGCGCCAAGGCAAGGTGAAGGGCGGCGCGCTTTGCGTCGTGGCCCTCGGCAAGCTCGGCGGGCGGGAGATGCTGCCCGGCAGCGATCTCGACCTGGTGCTGATCTATGATCATGACCCCGCGGCCGAAACCAGCACAGGCGGCCAGAGAGCGCTGCCGCCGTCGCAGTATTTCGGCCGGCTGGCCAATCAGGTGGTCGCCGCGATCACCGCACCCGGCGCCAATGGGAAGCTGTGGGAGGTGGATATGCGCCTCCGCCCCTCCGGCTCCAAAGGGCCGGTCGCGGTCTCGCTCGGCGCGTTCCAACGCTACCATGCGGAGAGCGCCTGGACCTGGGAACGGATGGCGCTGACCCGGGCGCGGGTGATCGCCGGCCCCGCCGCGCTGGCGCGCCGCATCACCGCCGCGATCCGCGCCGCCCTGACCCGCGCCGAATTCGCCAGGCGCGCTTTGCCCGATGCCGCCGCCATGCGCGGCCGCATGCTGCGCGACCTGCCACCGGAAGGCCCCTGGGATCTGAAGCTGGCGCCGGGGGGCCTGGTGGAGGTGGAATTCGTCGCCCAGGCGCTGCAGCTCGCGCATGCGCACCGCATGCCCGCAGTGCTGGCGACCCAGACACGCGCCGCCATCGCCGCGCTGGCGAAGCAGCGGATCCTGCCGGCGGAGGAAGCCGAGGCGCTGATCCGGGCGGAGAAGCTCTGGCGCGGCATCACCGGCCTGCTGCGCCTGACCGTCGGCCGTGCGCGGGAAGAGGCGCTGCCGGAGACGGTCGCCGCCGCGCTGCTGCGCACGACCGCACCGCTGCTGCGGGAGCCGGCGATTGACCTCCCCGGCCTCCGCGCTCAGATGCGGGAGACGGCCGCCGAGGTGCGCGCCATCTTCGAGCGGCGCATTGGCGCGCCGGTCATTGCGGGGGATCAGAACTGATGGCGGAGCTCGTCGAAGGCGCCAAGGCGCCGGCCTTCAAGCTGGCGGCCAGTGGTGGGCGCGAGGTCAGCAGCGCGGCGCTGAAGGGCAAGCCCTACCTGCTCTACTTCTACCCGAAGGCCGACACGCCCGGCTGCACCACCCAGGCCTGCGGCGTGCAGGAAGCGCTGCCCCAACTCGGCAAGCTCGGGCTCACGGTCATCGGCGTCTCGCCCGATGCGCTGCCGCCGATCGAGAAGTTCGCGAAGAAGTACGGCCTGGACTTCCCGCTCGCCTCCGACCCCGAGCACAAGCTTGCCGACGCCTATGGCACCTGGGTCGAGAAATCCATGTATGGCCGCCAGTACATGGGCATGGAGCGGAGCAGCTTCCTGATCGGCGCGGACGGCAAGGTCGCGAAGATCTGGCGCAAGGTGAAGCCCGCCGAGCACGCCGCGCAGGTGCTGGAGGCGGCGAAAGCGCTGTGAGGGTCAGCGCGCAAGCGTTGCAGCGAGGCTGCGGACGCAGCGGGTGAAGGCGGTGAGGTCGTGCCAGCGCTGCGCCTCCGGCACATCCTGGCGCTCCACCCGGAAGCCGGCCTCGATCACCCCGCCATCGAGCATCAGGTTGTCGGCGAGGCCGAACTCCTCGATGCCCATGCCCTGGTCGTCTTCCCAGGCGCCGTCGGGGCGGCGGCGGAGATGCGGGCCGAGATGCGCCAGCGTCCGCCCGGCGAAGTCGCTGAGGATATTGGTATAGGCCAGCACCGGCCGCCCGAGCGCCCGCATGAAGCCGAGCTCATAGGCAGTGCCGGCATCGGCGGAGGGGCCGCGGAACGGCGTCAGATTGGCGATCAGCGCGTCGCAGCTCCGGATATGTGCCTCATTGGCGCGGTAGATGCGCTGATGCGCTTCGAGCGACGCAGCCTCGGGGGCGAGGGGCAGATCCAAGGGGAAGACGCCGGCCAGCCCATGCGCGGCGCAGACCGCCTTCTTGCCGGCGGCGACGGCGTCCGCGTCAGCAAGGAAGACCTCCGGCCCGGCCAGGTAGATGCGCATGCCGCGATCCTGGCTTGCCGTGCGCGGCGATGCCATGCGGAATGCCGCCCATGGATGCTGAAGTCCCATTCGACGCAGAGCGCGAATACAACAACCGCGCCCGGGTGCCGGGCCATGGCGCAATCATCGCCGGCTGGGCGCGCGATGCCGCCGCCTTCCGCGCGGCGGCGCCGGCGGGCAGCCGTCTGGCCATGCCCTATGGCCCCGGGGAGCGCCAGCGCTTCGACCTGTTCGGCCCGGCGGAGGGGCAACCGGTCGCGATGTTCATCCATGGCGGCTATTGGCAGGCGCTGGACGGATCCTTCGTCAGCCATTGCGCGGCCGGGCTCGTGGCTCGGGGCGTGAGCGCGGCGGTGCCGACGCATGACCTGGCGCCCGCTGTCCCGCTCGCCGCGATCGTCGAGCAGGCGCGCGCGGCCGCGCTCGCCCTGCACCGGCTCACGGGGCGGCGCATCCTGGCGATGGGGCATTCCGCCGGCGGACATCTGGCGGCGATGCTCGCCGCGACCGATTGGCGCGCCATCGACGCTCGCCTGCCGGAACGCCTGGTCGGCGCCATCCTGCCGGTCTCCGGCCTTTTCGAGCTGGAACCCCTGCTCGGCACCAGCGTGGTCGCGGCGATGGATCTGGACAGGACGACGGCGCGCGCCTTCTCGCCGCGCTTGCTCCCTTCCCCGGGCATTCCCATGCATGCCGTGGTGGGTGGCGAGGAGAGCCCGGAATATCTCCGCCAGACGCGCGACTTCGCCGCGGCCTGGGGCGGCAGCAGCGAGGCCGTGCCCGGCGCCGACCATTTCACGGTGCTGGCCCCCTTCGCCGATCCGGCGCACCCGCTGGTCGGGCGCGCGGCGGCGATGGCGCGCCTGCCATAGCCTTGCGGAACGGCGGCGCTTGCGGTCTATCGCCGAGGGGATGACATGCCGGGGAGAACAGGGGCGATGACAGGGATCGGACGTCGCGGGCTGATGGGCGCAAGCGCGGGGCTGCTCGCCGCGCCCATGCTGGCGCGGGCGCAGGGTACCCCGGTGAAGATCGGCCTGGTCGCGGTACTGACTGGTCCTCAGGCGGCGCTCGGCACCCAGCTCCGCGACGGGTTCCAGCAGGCGCTGCGGCACCTGGACAACCGGCTCGGCGGCCGGCCCGTGGAGGTCGTGCTGATCGATGACGAGCTGCGGCCGGAGGTCGCGGTCACCAAGGTGCGCGCCGCGATCGAGCGCGATCGGGTGGATTTCGTGATCGGCGTCGTCTTCTCCAACATCCTGGCCGCGGTGATGCGGCCGGTGACGGAAGCGAACACCTTCCTGATCTCGACCAATGCCGGTCCTTCCACCTTCGCCGGGCGCGGCTGCAATCCCTTCTTCTTCACGACAAGCTACAACAACGACCAGGTTCATTCGGTGATGGGCCAGGCGGCACAGGACAGCAATTACCGCCGCGTCTTCGTCATGACGCCGAACTACCAGGCCGGACGCGACGCCGTCGCCGGCTTCAAGTCCCGCTTCCGGGGTGAGGTGGTGGACGAGGTCTTCGTGCCGCTCAACCAGCTCGATTTCTCGGCCGAGCTCGCGAAGATCGCGGCGGCACGGCCGGATGCGATCTTCACCTTCATGCCGGGAGGGCTCGGGGTGAACCTGGTGCGCCAGTACCGGCAGGCCGGGCTCGCGAACATCCCCTTCCTCTCGACCTTCACGGTCGATGAGGCGACCTTGCCGGCGCAGGGCGAAGCAGCGCTCGGCTTCTACTCGGCAGCCTCATGGGCGCCAAACATGCCGATCGAGGCGAACCAGCGTTTCGTTCGCGACTTCGAGGCGCAGTTCAGCTACGTGCCGGCGACCTATGCCGCCCAGGCCTATGATGGCGCGATGCTGGTGGACAGCGCGCTGAAGCGCACCGGCGGCAGCACCGCCGACAAGGACGCCCTGCGCGCCGCGCTGCGCGCTGCCGATTTCCAGAGCGTGCGTGGCAATTTCCGCTTCGGCGCCAACCACTACCCGGTGCAGGATTTCTGGCTGTGCCAGGTCGCACGCCGCCCGGACGGCAAGTTCCAGACCGAGACGGTGCGCAAGGTGCTGGAGAACAGCACCGATCCCTATGCCGCCGAGTGCCGGATGCGGTGAGCGGGACGCTTCTTCTCGTCCAGGCGCTGAACGGGCTGCAGCTCGGCGTGTTGCTGTTCCTGGTCGCGGCCGGGCTGACGCTGGTCTTCGGGGTGATGGACTTCATCAACCTGGCGCATGGCGTGCAATACATGCTGGGCGCCTATCTCGGCGCCCATTTCGCGGCGATCATGGGCAGCTTCTGGCTGGCCCTGCCGCTGGCGCTGCTGGGCTCGCTCGCGATCGGGCTGCTGCTGGAAGTGCTCGTCTTCCGGCATCTCTATGCGCGCGATCACCTGGCGCAGGTGCTGGCGACCTTCGGCGTCATCCTGGTGCTGAACCAGGGCGTGAAGGCGGTGTGGGGCACCGCGCCGCGCGAGCTGCCGGTGCCGGCGCTGCTCGATGGCGGCATCACCATCATGCCCGGCCTGCAGTACCCGGTCTTCCGCATCGCGATCATCGCGGCGGGGCTCGCGACCGCCGGCCTGCTCTGGCTGGTGGTGGAGCGCACGAAGGTCGGCATGCTGATCCGCGCCGGCGCCACCAACCCGCGCATGGTGGCCGCCCTCGGTGTCGATGTCCGCCGCCTCTTCACCCTGGTCTTCGCGACCGGTGCGATGCTGGCGGGCTTCGCCGGGGTCATGGCAGCGCCGATCTTCTCGGTGGAGCCCGGCATGGGCGACACCGTGCTGATCCTTGCCTTCGTCGTCATCGTCATCGGCGGCATCGGCTCGATCCGCGGCGCCTTCATCGCGGCGCTGCTGGTCGGGCTGATCGATACGCTCGGCCGATCGCTGATGCCGGACCTGATGCGGCTCATCCTCGATGCCTCCAGCGCCCGGCAGGCCGGGGCCGCGATCGCCTCCATGCTGGTCTATGTCGCGATGGCGGCGGTGCTCGCCTTCCGCCCTGCCGGGCTCTTCCCGGTCCGCGGCGGATGATGCGGTGGTCGCCCGCGCTGCTGCTGGCGCTGCTGGCCGCGGCACCCTGGCTCGGCTTCTCCGGCAGCTACGAATTCACCTTGATGGCGCGCGCCATGGTGCTGGCGCTGGCGGCACTCAGCCTCGGCTTCCTGGTGGGCGGTGCCGGCCTCGTCAGCCTGGGCCATGCCGCGATGCTCGGCGTCGGTGGCTATGCGGTCGCGATCCTCGACGCGCATGGCGTGACGGAGGCGCTGCTGGTGCTGCCCGCCGCCGTCGCGGCCGCCGCGCTCTTCGCGCTGCTGACCGGCGCCATCGCCATCCGCACCAGCGGCGTGCACTTCATCATGATCACGCTCGCCTTCGGGCAGATGGCCTTCTTCACCGCCTCCTCCCTCGCGGCCTATGGCGGCGACGACGGCTACACGCTCTATGCGCGTACTGAGATCGCCGGACACCGGCTGCTCGAGAACCGCCTCGCCTTCCACTATCTCTGCCTTGCGCTGCTCGCCGGTGCCTGGCTGCTGCTGCGCGCGATCCTCGCCTCCCGCTTCGGCCGCGTGCTGCGCGCGACGCGGGAGAACGCGCAACGCGCCGAGGCGATGGGCTTCGCGCCCTATGCCTATCGCCTGGCGGCCTATGCGATCGCCGGCGCCGTCGCTGGCCTCGCCGGCTTCCTGATGGCCAATGCGACGGAGTTCGTCGCCCCGTCCGCCATCGCCTGGCAGCGCAGCGGGGAGCTGCTGTTCATGGTGATCCTCGGCGGTGTCGGCAGCCTGCCCGGCGCCATCCTGGGTGCTGCCGCCTTCGTCGTGGCGGAGGAGCAGCTCGCGACGCTCACCGAGCATTGGCGGCTAATCTTCGGCCCGCTGCTGATCCTCGCGGTGATCTTCCTGCCGCATGGCCTGGCGGGGCGCCATCGTGGCTGAGCCCCTGCTGATCCTCGACGGGCTGCGCAAGCATTATGGCGGCCTTGCCGTGACCGATGGCGTGTCGCTCGATCTGCGCATGGGTGAGATCCACGCCATCATCGGCCCGAACGGCGCCGGCAAGACCACCTTGATCCACCAGGTCAGCGGCACGGTGGCGCCCGATGCGGGCCGGGTGATCTTCGGCGGGCGCGACATCACGCGCCTCTCTTTCCCCGCCCGTGTCAGGGCCGGGCTGGCGCGGAGCTTCCAGATCACCAGCATCCTGTCGGGGTTTTCCGCCTTGGAGAACGCAGCGCTGGCCGCGCAGCGCCGGCACGGCTCCTCCTTCCGCTTCTTCCGCGCGGCGGCGCGCGATGCGACGCTGAACACGGCGGGGATGGCGGCGCTGGAGGCCGTCGGCCTCGCCGAACGCGCCACGATGCAGGCGGGCGCGCTCAGCCATGGTGAAAAGCGTCAGCTCGAACTGGCACTGGCGCTGGCGACGGAGCCGCGCGCGCTGCTGCTGGACGAACCGCTGGCCGGCGCCGGCCAGGAGGAGACCGCGCGCCTCATCGCCATCCTGCGCGCGCTGCGCGACCGCTATGCCATCCTGCTGGTCGAGCACGACATGGACGCGGTCTTCGCGCTGGCCGACCGCGTCACCGTGCTCGAGCAGGGACGCGTGCTGGCGACCGGCACGCCCGCCGCGATCCGTGCCGATGCCGCCGTTCGCGCCGCCTATCTCGGCGAGGAGGAGATCCCGTGCTGAGTGTCGAGGGTCTTGCCGCCGGCTATGGCGACAGCCAGGTGCTGTTCGGCGTCGACCTCAGGATCGGCGCCGGCGAGGTCCTGGCGCTGCTCGGCCGCAACGGGATGGGCAAGACGACCACCGTCTCCGCCATCATGGGCCTGCTTCCGGCTCGCGGTGGCCGCGTCACCTTCGACGGTGTGCCCCTCACCGGCCTGCCGCCGCATCGCATCGCGCAGCGCGGGCTCGGCTTGGTGCCGGAAGGCCGGCAGATCTTCCCGACCCTGACGGTCGAGGAGAATCTGGTCGCGACCGCCCGCCCCGGCCGCTGGGACCTGGCGGGGGTCTATGCTCTGTTCCCTCGCCTTGCCGAGCGCCGCGGCAATCCCGGCGCCCGGCTCTCGGGCGGGGAGCAGCAGATGCTGGCGATCGGCCGCGCATTGATGACCAACCCGAAGCTGCTCATCCTGGACGAGGCGACGGAGGGCCTGGCGCCGCTGATCCGGGCCGAGATCTGGCAGGTCCTGGCGCGGCTGAAGACGGAGGGCCTGGCGATCCTGTTGATCGACAAGAACTTGGCCGCCGTGATGCGCATCGCCGACCGGCATGCGATCATCGCCAAGGGGCGCGTTGTCTGGAGCGGCGACAGCACCGCCCTCGCTGCCTCCGCGGAGGCGCGTGGCCATCTTCACCTGGGAGAGAACGCATGAGCAGCACCCTCACCGCGGGCGTCACCCGCGCCGGCGAAAGCGAAGGCGGCACCGTCTGGAACATCCTTGGCCAGACCTATCGCCCGGTGGCGCACACCGAGAGCTGCTTCGCCTTCGACACCCTCTTCCCGCCCGGCACCTTCGTGCCGCCGCACATCCATGCGACGCAGGAGGAGTTCATCCGCGTGCTGGAGGGCGAGTTCGAGCTGCTGCTGGACGGCAGCCCCGCCTCCGCCCGCGCCGGCGACCTGATCCGCCTGCCGCGCGGCCAGAGCCATGGCATCTTCAACAAGAGCAACGCCCCGGTGCGCGCGCTCTTCTGGGTCACCCCGGCGCGCAGCCTGCACACCCTCTTCACCCGCATCCACAACGTGCCGGATCCGGCCGAGGTGGTGCGCATCGCGGCGGAGCACGAGGTGGAGTTCCTCCCCCCGCCCGCCGGGTAGCGTTACCCTTTCCGCGCCGCGAGATGCTCAAGGAAGCCGCCCATCATCCGGCGCGGCTCCTCGCTCTCCCAGCTCCGCGCGAAGGCGCGGATGCCGGCGGCGACCGCGTCCTTCACCGGCAGATCCTCCCATTCGCGGATCAGCGCCTTCTGGTTGCGGATCGCGCGCGACCCGGCAGCGAGGATTTTTCCGATCCATTCCTCGACCGCGGCATCGAGCGCTGCAGCCGGCACCACACGTTCCAGAAACCCCCATTCCGCGATCTCGGCGGCGTCGATCGTCTCGCCGAGCAGCAGCAGGCGCCTTGTGCGGCCCCAGCCGATCAGCCCGGGCAGCAAGGCCGCCTCGACGACCGAGGGGATGCCGACCAGCACCTCCGGCATACCGAAGCGCGCGGCCTCGCTCGCGATGCGCAGGTCGCAGGCGGCAGCCGCCTCCAGCCCCGCGCCCAGGCAGAAACCCTCGATGCGCGCGATCACCGGCACCGGCAGCGCGCGCATCGCGTCGCAGACGCCGTGCACCAGGCGGATGAAGGCTTCGCCCTCCGCCGGCGTCTCCACCGCCGCCATCTCGCGGATGTCGGCGCCGCCGATGAAGGCGCGATCCCCTGCCCCGGTCAGCACCGCGCAGCGCAAATCCTCGCGTTCGCGGAGCGCCGCCATGGCGCCGATCACCTCGCGCATCAACGCTGCGTTCAGCGTGTTGAGCTTCGCCCGGTGGTCGAGCGTCAGATAAGCGACGCCCCGCGCATCCACGCGCACCTCGAAACTGCCGGCCATTGGAACTGTCTCTCTCCCCCTCAACGCGTGATCCGCGCATAGCCCCCGGCGATCGCCGCAAGCTCCTCCCGCGCGATCACATCCTCGATCCGCGCGAAGCCGTTCGGCGCACGCTCGCTCACCACATCCACGATGCGCTCCGGCCCGCCACGGCGGTTGCTGCGTACGATCTCGGCCGTCTTCGGCAGCCGCTCGGCCTCGTAAGCGGCCAAGGCCGCCGCTGCATCGCCCCCCGCCAGCAGCGCTGCCAGGCAGCGCGCATCCAGCACCGCCTGGGACGCGCCGTTCGATCCCACCGGGTACATCGGATGCGCGGCATCGCCGAGCAGCGTCACGCGCCCCACGGTCCAGAAAGGCAGCGGGTCGCGGTCGCACATCGGGTATTCGAAGAATTCCGGCGTCGCGCGCACCAGCGCCTCGACATCGATCATCGGCATGGCGAAGCGCCGCGCATGCGGCAGCAGCTCCTCGAGGCTGCCGCGCCGCGACCAGTCCTCCCGCCGCGGCGGCGGCTGCGTCGCGTCGCCCTGGCGGACGCAGACCACCCAATTGGTCAGCCGCATCCCCGGCGCCGCGCCGGCGCCGATCGGGTAGAGCACCAGCTTCTCGCTCATGTCGCCGGCGACCACCATGCAGTCGCCGCCCTCGAATGCTGGCCAGTCCACCGCGCCACGCCACATCTGGATGCCGTTCCAGCTTATGCCGCCATCCGCCGGATGCAGGATCGCCCGCACCCGCGAATGGATGCCGTCGGCCCCGACCAGCACATCGCCCCGGAGCTGCGGGCCATCCGCGAGCGTCACCGTCACGCCGGCGTCGTCCTGGGTGAAACCCTCCACCCGCGCCCCGGTGCGCACCAGGCCGACCCGCTCCTCCACCGCGCGCCACAGCACGCCGTGCAGCCTTCCGCGATGGATCGAGAATTGCGGCGCGGGATGCCCGGCATATTCGCCCCGGGCCTCCCGCCAGATCTCCTGTCCGAAGCGGTTGAGGTAGCGCAGCTCCCGCGTTCGCACCGCCGCCGCATCCAACGCCGGCAGCAGCCCGAGCGCCGCCAGCTCCGCGATCGCATGCGGCAGGGTGTTGATGCCGACCCCGAGCTCCCGCACCTGTTCCGCCGCTTCCAGCACGGTGCAGCCGATGCCACGCTCCCGCAGCGACAGGGCCAGTGTCAGCCCGCCCACGCCCCCGCCCGCGATCAGCACATGCATCCCCGGCACCCTCCCCGAGCCACTGGCGCCTATCCTAACCGCCCCGTTGCAGGACGACAGGTCCCGCGCCCATCATGCGGCCCATGGCACTCACTCCGATCCAGCCACCGCTCTGGCCCGAGCCGCATGGCTATGCCCATGGCTTGGCCGGCGCCGGCCGCGTCGCTGTCATGAGCGGCCAGGTCGGCGCCGACGAGCATGGCCGCTTCGCGGAGGGCTTCACCGCCCAGACGCTGCAGGCACTGCGCAACATCGTCACCCTGGTCCGGGAAGCCGGCGGCACGCCCGAGCACATTGCCCGCCTGACCTGGTACGTGACCGACCTCGATCTCTACCGCGCCGCGCTCCGCGAGCTCGGCCCCGCCTGGCGCAGCGTGATGGGACGGCACTATCCGGCGATCACCATCGTCAGCGTCGCTGCCCTGCTGGAGCCCGCGGCGCTGCTGGAGATCGAGGCCACGGCGATCATCCCGGGCTGAGCTCCGCGTCCTGCTTCGATGCGGACCGCGCGGCGCAGCGCGCGTCCGCGACTTTCTTCGCCAGGCAGGCCGCCGCGAGGGCGCCGCCCGCCGTCACCACGCCCGCCATGAAGGCGCCGCCAAGCGCCCCGCACAGCAGGACGCGCCCGATCCTGAACCCGATCATATGCAGACCTCCGAACGGCACTCACGCCGGTCACGAATGCTGCATCGCCGCGCACCGCAATGGCGCGCAAAGTTGCGCGAGTGATAGCCTCCACAACCGTACCAAAATATCTGGCGAACAGATCCGCGCCTGCAGGCGATTTCCGCCCCACGGCGATCTGCTCGCGAGGCCAATGACCAGGAGGAAACCCGATGCCCACCCTCTCCCGTCGTGCATTGCTCGGCGCCGGCGCCGCCGCGCTCGTCGTGCCGCACATCACCGCCGAGGCCTTCGCCGCGGCCCCGATGCGCAACGAAGCCGCCCCCGCCTGGTACCGCTTCCGCCACGGCGGCTACGAGATGACCGTCGTCTCCGACGGCCCGCTGCCGATCCGCCCGGCGAGCTCAGGCTTCATCGGCGTGTCGCAGGCCGAGATGGAAGGCCTGCTCACCGCCAATTTCCTGCCGACCGACCACCTGCCGCTCGAACAGAACGTGCTGATCGTCAATACCGGCCGCCAGCTCGTGCTCTTCGACACCGGCATGGGCGAGAGCATGGGCGCCGCCAGCCAGATGTTCGGCCCGACCACCGGCCGACTGCTGGCCAATATGCGCGCCGCCGGCATCGAGCCCGGCCAGATCGACCTCGTCGCCCTCACCCATGCCCATTGCGACCATTGCTGGGCGCTGGTCGACGCCAATGGCAACCGCAACTTCCCGAACGCCCAGGTCGCGCTCAGCGAAGCCGATCTCCGCTTCTGGACCGACGACGCCAACAAGCGCGGCCCGGAATTCATGACCGCCTTCATCGACGGCGCGAAGAAGAACCTCAACGCCTATCGCGACCGCATGGTGATGGCCCGCGACGGCCAGGACATCGCGCCCGGCATCCGCGCCATTGCCATCCCCGGCCATACCATCGGCCACACCGCCTATGCGATCAGCGAAGGCGGCCGCACGATCGTCAACACGGGCGACCTCTCCCATCATCACGTCCTGCTGCTGCAGCGGCCGAACTGGAAATTCGCCTTCGACAGTGACCCCGACCAGGCCGCACGGACCCGCGTCCGCATGCTCGACATGCTGGCGACCGACCGCCACCAGGTCGTGTCCTACCACTTCCCCTGGCCCGGCCGCGGCAACGTGGTGAAGGCCGGCGACGGCTACGCCTGGATCCCGGCACCGATCGCGAACGTGCTGTAGGGGTGCGCCGTCCCGGAGAGGGCTCTGCCCTCTCCGGACCTCACCCGGCAGGAGCCTAGGGCCCCTGCACCCCGGTCATTTTTAGCGCCCTGATTGCCAAGAGGGCCGCCCCGCTTCGGGGGCGGCCCTCTTGGCAATCAGGGCACCAAGTGAAGCAGGTCCAGGAGCATCTATGCTCCTGGTGGGGTGGGTCCGGGAGGGGCAAAGCCCATCCCGGGACTGCGCCCCCTCAGGCCGCCGGCCAGCGCGGGCGCAGGAGGTTCGTCGCGTCGGCACGGACTGCGGCTTCGATATGCGCGGCGACGGCGCGGACGCGCGGCATCTCCGCCAGCTCCTCATGCACCGAGAGCCAGATCGGGCGCTCGGTCTGGAGCTGGTCGGCCAGCACGGGCACCAGCCGCGCATCGCGGGCGCCGGCAAAGCTCGGCAGCAGCACCAGCCCGGCCCCGCAGGCCGCCGCCGTCTGCTGGGCGAACATGGAGGAGGAGCGGAAGACCACGTTCGGCTCCGGCACTACGTCCAGCAGCCAGTGCACCTCCGGGATCTGCACCAGGTCCTCGACGTAATCGACGAAGTCATGGGCCGCGAGGGCGGCTGCGTCCGCGGGCGTGCCGCGCGCCGCCAGGTAGGCGGGAGCGGCATAGAGGAACAACGCGAAGGCGCCGATCTGGCGGATCGACAGCTTCGGCCCCCGCGGCGGCACGAAGGAGAGGCTGATATCCGCCTCCCGCTTCGTCAGGTTGATGAGAGCGGCGGAGGTCACGAGTTCGACCAGCAACGCCGGATGCCGGGCGCGGAGGCCGGGCAGCAGGCGGGACAGATACTGGCTCGCGATCCCTTCCATGGTCGCGACCCGGACGCGGCCGGCCAGGCGTTCGGGCCGGAGGTCGCCGGCCTCCTCCGCGAGCTGCTGCATGCCCTCGGCCTGCGGCAGCAGCCGGCGGCCGGCATCGGTCAGCGCGAAGCCGCCATCGGTGCGGTCGAAGAGCTTGGTGTCGAATTGCCGCTCCAGCTCGGAGACGCGGCGGCTGACCGTCGCGCTGTCGACGCGCAGCCGCCGCGCGGCGGGGGCGAGGCGCCCCTGCCGCGCGAGCTCCAGGAAGAAGCGTAGATTGTCCCAGTCGAAGCCGCGCACCGCCATGCGCGGCAGTGTGTAGCGTCGGAGCCTGCTTTAGAATGGTGCGGCGGTGGGCTGGCGAAGGATTTTTCGTCCCTGGTGCGCTGGCCGACGCAGCCGATGCTGGTTGCATCGGTGAGGAGGCCGGCGTGCCAGGGGCGGAAAAGATCCGCCAGAACGCCCCGCAGCCATTCTAAAGCAGGCTCCTAGGCGACGTCCTGCCAGTCGGGATCGGGGGGCGCCTGGCGCGGCCGGGCATCCCCGAAGCCGGCCGCCTGCAGGGCCGTGCGGTTGACCTGGAGCTGGAACACATCGGGGCGCTGGTAGTAGCCGACCACGTCGTGGAACTGCTTCGGCTCCACGCAGTCGCGGAGGTCGATGGTCGCCAGTAGGATGCCTTCCTCCCGCTGCGACTGGCCGATCTGGCGGCCATCCGGCCCGATCACCAGCGACACCGCACGCGGGGTGCCGGCGACGACCCGCTCGGCCTCCGGCCCGAGCGTCGCGAGGTGGCGCATCGCGGCCTCGTCCAGCACGTTGGAGGCAACGACGACGAAGCACTTGGCTTCGAAGGCATGCGCCGCGCAGCGCACCCGGATCGCTTCCTCGATGTCGTAGGCATGGGTCTCGCCGGGCGGGCGGGTCGGCCAGATCGCCGGGAAGGACGCAAAATGCAGCTCCTCCCCCTGCGCCATCAGGGCATAGCGGGCGAGCGGGTTGGTGTTCTCCCCGCAGATCAGCATGCCGACGCGGCCGAATTCGGTCTGGCTGACGCGGAGCCCCGCGCCATCGCCCGGCGCCCAGACCAGCTTCTCCCAATAGGTCGGCACCAGCTTGCGGTGATGGTTCAGCAGCGCGCCGTCCGGGCCGATCAGCAGGTTGCTGTTCCAGAGGCAGCCGACCGAGACCTCGGTCGATTCCGAGATACCAAGCGAGACCAGCACCCGATGCCGCCGCGCCGCCTGCCGGATGCGCGCGACCTGCGGCCCGTCCACGCGCACGCTCGCCGCGGCAAAGGCACGGAAGAAGTCATGGGTGCGGATCGGCGGCGCCAGCGACGCCCAGGCGGGGAAGCCTGGCATGAAGCTTTCCGGGAAGACCACGGCCTGCGCACCGGCGGCAGCGGCTTCCGCGATCAGGGCAACGGCCTTGTCAGCCGTGGCATCGGCGTCGAGCCAGACCGGCGCCGCATGGACCGCGGCGACCGTGACCGGCCGCGGCGTGACGGATGGGGTCATGGGGATCACAGCGCCTGGGTGCTGAAGTCGAAGCGCGGCGGCAGGGCGGTGGCCAGCGTCTCCTTCGCGACCTTCTGCACTGGCTTCAGCTCATTCCCTGTGACCCGGCTGATATAGGTGTCGACCATGCCGCTGTGGTCCTGCTTGCGGAGTGTCTTGGCGCCCTGCGGGTGCGCCAGGCTGTTCGGCATCTCCATCCCCTCCAGCGCGGCGACCAGCGCCGGGTCGTCGCGCTTGGTGCGCCAGCCCGAGGCCTCGACCGCGGCCTTCAGCAGGAACATGTTCTCCCAGGCCTGCCAGGCGTGGCTCTTGGCATAGACGCGGCGGCTGTTCGCCTCCCGCGCATGGACGCCATCCACCTCCATCAGCCGCAGGTGCTCGCGATGGAATTCGTCGTCCTTGGCGGCCAGCGAGCGCGGGAAATTCTCGACCACCGTGACGCCTTCCGCCGCACCGTCCATGTCCTCGGGCGCGATCGCCTCGATGGTGCCGGAGACGCTGTACATCTTCATCGTGCGCTCAAGGCCCATGGACTTGGCCTGGGTGTAGAAGGCGACCGACTGGGCGCCGAAGAAGACGCTGAACAGCACCTCGGTGTCCTGGGGGATGCGGGTCAGGTAGGGCAGCAGGTCGCGGGCGTCGAGCGGCACCGCGATCGGGTCATGCACCTTGCCGCCGAGCCGCTCGATGACCGCCTTGTGCTCCTGATGGTGGCTGTGGCCCCAGGCATAGTCGGGGAAGATCATCGTCCAGGTCTTGCCGAGATTGGCGAAGGCCCAGGGCGCCGCGGCGCCGGCCAGGGAATAGGTGTCGGAGCCGGTGCGGAAGGCCCAGCGCGATCCGCGCGAACCCGTCGCCTCCGTCGCCTCGCCGGTCGAGAAGTAGACCGTCTTCAGCTCGGTCGCGATCGGGATCGAAGCCAGCATCACGCCCGAATGCACCGAGCCCTGGATGAAGGCGGCGCGATTGCGCTGGACCAGGCTGCGCAGCTTGCGCGCGCCCGTCGCCGGGTTGCTCTCGCTATCCTCGGTGACGAGGTCGAGTCGCCGCCCGGCGATGCCGCCGCCATCATTGATCAGCTTGGCGGCCGCCTTGGCCGCCTTGTCATGCCAATAGCCCCAGGAGGAGAATCCGCCGGTCAACTCGATCTGGTGCCCGATCACGATCGGGCCGGAGGCCTGCGCATAGAGATCGCGCGTGATGAAGACCGAGGCGGCGCCGCCGGCCAGCGCGGTCTGCAGGAAACTGCGACGGTTCGTCATCGGAGCCTGTCCTTTCATGGGATTCACGTGGGGATGCCGACGCCGAGCAGCCGGTGCACGAGATCGGCATCGGCGCGGAGCGTGCCGGGTGGGCCGGCGAAGGCGGTGCGGCCGCGTTCCATCACCACGACATGATCGGCGATGGCGAGTGCGGCCTTGAGGTTCTGCTCCACCAGCAGCACGGCGATGCCGCTCGCCGCGATCTCCGCGATGAAGCGCCGGATCTCGGCGACCAGGCGCGGCATGATGCCCTCGGTCGGCTCGTCGAGGATCAGCAGCTTCGGCTGGGTCATGAGTGCCCGGGCGATGGCGAGCATCTGCTGCTCGCCCCCGGACATGGTGCCGGCCTTCTGCGCCAGGCGTTCCCGGAGCCGCGGGAAGCGGCTCAGTAAGCCTTCTTCCACCGTCGGGTCGGGTGCGCCGCGCAGGCCAAGGCGCATGTTCTCCCGCACCGTCAGCAGCGGGAAGATGCCGCGCCCCTGCGGCACATAGCCGATGCCGAGCGCGGGACGGCGATACGCCGCGAGGCGGGTGATATCCTGCCCGGCGAAGCCGATCCGGCCATCGGTCGCGGCAACGGTGCCCATGACCGTGCGGAGCGTCGTCGTCTTGCCGACGCCGTTGCGGCCGAGCAGCGCCACCACCGCGCGCGCCGGAACGCTGAGCGAGACGTCCGAGAGCACGGGGACGCGGCCGAGGCGCGCGGCGATCGAGCGGACTTCCAGCAGGGGGGCGCTCATGCCGCGTCCTCCTCGCCGAGATAGGCTTCGCGCACCTGAGGGTTCCGGGCGATGGCGGCGGGTGGGCCGTCGGCCAGCACGCGGCCTTCGGCCAGCACGATGACGCGGTCGGCCAGGCCGAAGACCACATCCATATCGTGCTCCACGATCAGCACGTCGGTGGTCGCACTGACGGCGCGGATGCGGGCCACGGTGCGTTCGGTCTCGGCGGGGGACATGCCGCAGACCGGCTCGTCCAGCAGCAGCAGGGCGGGGCGGGTCGCCAGCGCCATCGCGATCTCGAGCAGCGCGACATCGCCATAGGCGAGGCTCCCGGCCTCCCGCGCGGCGAGCGGCAGCAGGCCCATCGCGTCCAGCGCCTCCTCCGCGGCCGCGCGGGTCACGCGGTCGCGGGAGGCACGGCGGAAGGGATCGAGCGGCCGGTGGCGCTGCCGCGCCGCGATCCAGGCATTGTCGAGCACGGTGAGGCCGGCGAAGACCTGCTTGATCTGGAGCGTGCGCGCCATGCCGAGCCGGGCGCGCCGATGCGCTGATAGCCCAGTGATGTCCTGGCCGCGGAAGCGGATGCGGCCGGCACTGACCGGCAGCAGGCCGGACATGAGGTTGAACAGCGTGGTCTTGCCGGCACCGTTCGGCCCGATCAGCGCGGTGATGCCCGAGCCCACCGTCAGGGTCACGCCATCGACCGCGCGTAGCCCCCCGAAGACGCGCGAGACACCGTCGAGTTCCAGCACCGCGCTCATCGCCCGGTCACCCGCGCCAGCAGGGCGTTCCAGCCGCCGGCGATGCCCTTGGGCGCGAAGACCACGACGGCGATCGTCAGCGCGCCGACGATCAGCGGGTAATGTTCCCAGATGCCGGAGAGCTCCTCTCGCACCAGGATCAGCAGCGCGGCGCCGATCGGCGGCCCGAGCAGCGTCCCGGCGCCGCCGAGCACGGTCCAGACCACCGCCTCGCCGGAGACCGTGTAGTACATATGCGTCGCCGAGGCGTAGCGCCCGTAAAGCGCGAACAGCGCACCGGCGAGCCCCGCGAGCCCGCCCGCGATGACGAAGGCGATCCAGCGCACCCGCAGCACGTCGATGCCGAGCAGCGCCGCCTTGCGCTCCCCCTCGCGCACCGCGGCGAAGGCGCGGCCGAGCGCGCTCGACCGCAGCCGGGCCTGGACCGCGAAGGCGAGTGCGACGATCAGCAGCACGAACCAGTACTGCGTCGCGTCGTCGGTGAGCGAGAGGCGCAGCCCGCCCAGGTCCATGATCGCCGGTGCCGCGAAGGACAGCCCGTCATCGCCGCCGGTGATCGGCTTCAGCCGCAGCGCGAGGAAGTAGAAGATCAGCGAGAAGACGACGGTGATGATGGCGAAGTAGTGCCAGGTAAGCCTGACAGCCACGACACCCGCGCAGGCCGCCATGACGATCGCCGCCGCGACGCCGAGCCCCATGGCGGGCCAGAGCCCGAGGCCGAAGCGGTCGATCCCGATCGCGACGCCGTACATGCCGAAGCCGAAATAGAGCGCCTGGCCGAAGGAGAGCAGGCCGACCTGCCCGAACAGCAGATTGGCCGAGGCGGCAAACAGGCCCCAGATCAGGATTTCCGTGAGGACCGTGAGCCAGAACTCGCTCTCCATCCAGGCGAGCAGCCAGGGCGCGACCATCAGCAGCGCCAGCAGCAGCGCGGTCAGGCCGCGATTGACGGCAAGCGCGCTCATGCGCGGGCCCCCGCGAAGAGGCCGTGCGGCCGGAGGAAGAGGACGGCGCACATCAGGCAGAGGCTGACGATGCGGGCGGCACTCGGGTCCAGGAAGGCGCTGACCACGCCTTCGGTCACCGCGAGCAGCACCGCGGCGGCAGCGGTGCCCGGCAGGTTGCCGAGGCCGCCCACCACGACGGCCATGAAGCAGGTCGGCAGGATCTCGATCCCCGCGCGGAAATCGACCGTGGTGATCGGGGCCGCGATGACGCCGCCGAGCAGCGCCAGGCCAGCGCCGATGCTGAAGGTGAGCAATTGCACGCGGGCCACGGGGATACCGAGCGTCGTCGCCGTCTCCCGGTCATGCCGGACGGCGCGCATCCAGGTGCCGAAGCGGGTGCGCTGCTGGAAGGCGAAGAAGGCGAGCAGCGCCAGCGCCGCCGCACCCGCCGCGACCAGGCGATAGACGTCGTATTGCACATCGCCGGGCAAGGTGATGGTGCCGCCCACCGGTGCGACCAGCCGCCGCGGCGTGGCGCCGAAGGTGGCGCGCACGCCTTCCTGCATCAGGATGCCGAGGCCATGGGTGGAGACGACGGTCAGCACGATGGTCGACAGCACCGGGCGGATCGCGATGCGTTCGGTCAGCGCGCCCAGCAGCAGGCCGAGGATCGGCACCAGCACCAGCGCCACGGCGAAGCTGCCGGTCGCGTCCACCGCCACCCAGGCGAGCACGGTGCCGACCATGAAGAAGTCGCCATGGGCGACGTTGATGACGTCGAGGAGCCCGAAGATCACTGAAAGGCCGAGCGCGATGAGCGCGACGATCAGTCCCCAGGCGAGCCCGTTGAGGGCCAATGTTGTGATTTCTGCCATTTCTCTCCGGTCCAACGAGCCGACCGGCGTTTCCCTGCCCTGCGGAGCTTAGGGGATCGGCCGCATGGCCTGACAGGGGGCAGAGCTGCAATGCGCTTTGCATGCCTGCGGATAGCCCGGCCGGCGCGCGCCCGTCAGTCCGGCCTGGGGCGTTTCGCCAGCACGCCCGCGCGATAGGCCTGGACCCGCGCCTTCAGCCCCGGCCGCGCGAGGGAATGTACCAGCACAGCCAGATCCGCCGCGTCGTGGGCGCGCCGGGTGCGGCGATGCAGCATGGCGACCGTGGCGGCGTCGAGCCGCGCGGCGTCCCGCTGCGCCGCGGCGACTGCATCCTCGACGGAGGCCGGCATCGCGGTCGCGAGGCCGAGGGCCAGCGCCTCCTCCGGGCCGATGGCCTCGCCCGCCAGCAGCAGCGCCCTGGCCCGGCCATCGCCCACCAGCCCCGCCAGCCGCCCGGTGCCGAGGACGAGCCCAAAACCGGGGCCCGGGAAGGCGAAACGCGCATCGGGCAGGGCCAGCCGGTGGTCGCAGACGGCGAAGAGATCGGCACCGGCGCCGAAGATCCGCCCCTGCCCAATCGCCAGGGTGGTCACCGGCGAGGCGTGGATCTTCTGCAGCAGCAACTCGATCCGGATCACCCGCAGCGCGAGGTCGCCTTCCGACACCGTCTCCAGATCCGAGAGGTCGAGGCCGGTGCAGAAATGCCGCCCAGCGCCGCGCAGTACGACCAGCCGTGCGCCGGCGGCCAGTGCTTCATCGAAGCGGCCGCCGATCGCCGCGACGAGCTCGGGGCCGAGCGCATTGCCACGCTCCGGCCGCGCGAGGACGAGGGTCCCGACCCCGTCCCGCAGGGTCAGCTCGACCGGCATCAGGCCGGTGTCACCGCGATGTCGGAGTAGCCGGAGACGAAGTCCTTCACGCCCCCGGCCGGGTCGAAGACATGGCGGCGCACCGCACCGATATCGGCGCCATAGAGGTGGATGCTGATGGAGACGCGGTCGGCGAAGGCATTGGCGACCTTGTGGATGTCGCCGATCTCCGGCGACACCGCGTCGACCGCGCCGGGCTCCAGCCGCACCGCCGGGCCGCTCGGCACTGGCCGGCCCTCGGCGTCCAGCGCATAGGGCGTCCCGATCTCCGCGCCGCGCAGCATGCCGATCAGGCCCCAGACCGTGTGGTCATGGATCGGCGTCGCCTGCCCCGGCCCCCAGACGAAGCTGACGAGGGAGAAGCGGGCGTCCGGATCGCGGTGCAGCAGGTACTGCCGATAGAATTGCGGGTGCGGCGCCGCGCAGGCGTCCGGCAGCCAGTCATCCACGGCGATCAGGCGCTGCAGCAGCGGCCGCGCCGCGGCCATGCGCGCCGGCCCGTCCGGCACATCCTCCGCCACGCGGGTCATCGCGGCTATGAAATCGGCGAGCCTGCCTGCGTGCACCTGGCGCTCTCCCCGGTTGCGCAATGCGTGTTCTGATATTCAGAATATCATTCCTAATATCAGAATGCCCTGCACCCCAGAGGACCGTCAAGCGACGTGGGCCGCCGGCCGGCTGCCGCCCATCAGGCGGGACACGGTGTCGCCGGCCTCCACGACCATCGGTGCGGTGCGGCGGATGAAGTCCTGCGTCAGCCGGCCGGCCGGACCCGAGATGCCGATCGCCGCGGCCACCCGCCCATCGGCGCCGCGGATGACGGAAGCGACGCCGCGCACCTGGTCCCGCCATTCGCCGTGATTGACCGCGAAGCGGTCGCGCCGGATCTGCGCGACCTGGCGCAACAGCTCCTCCACCGTCGCGATGCTGCGGCGCGTATGCGGAACCAGCCGGCCCTCCAGCGCCAGCAGTGCCGCATCCGGCAACTCCGCGAGCATCGCCTTGCCGGTGGCGACGCAATGGGCGGGCGCGCGGCCGCCCACTTCGGAATAGGCGCGCACCGCCTGCCCGCTCTCGATCTTGTCGATATAGACGACCTCGCAACTGATCTCATCGAGCACCGAGAGATGCACCGTCTCCCCGCTCTGCCGCGCCAGGACCTCCATGATGGGGCGGGCCAGCCGGCGAACGTCGTAGCGGCCGATGATCAGCGACCCGAGTTCCCAGAGCTTGCTGGTCGGCCCGTAGCGGCCATCCTCGTTCGCGACATAGCCGAGCTGGATCAGGGTGCTCAGCAGCCGGTGCACGTTGCTCTTGCTGAGGCCGAGCTCGCCCGCCAGCTCGGTGATGCCCCGGTGCGTATCGCTGCGCGCCAGTACCTCGAGGATGGTGAGCGCCTTCTGTACCGTCGTATCCATCGATATCCGCCCCGGCGCGGCGACTGCGCCCCCGACAGATTGGGCGAGGAGCGCCTCGGAATCCAGCGCCTGGACCGCAATGGGACACCAGACTTTGTTTTCAGTGGCCTGCTTATCCGCTCCGCTCGCTGCGAACCGCAGCGAACTTTGCGGGCAGGACACTAGTAATCGGCGATGTCGTCCACGGCGTGGCCGCGCTTCGGGATCAGCATGGTGCGTTCGAAGCTCATGAAGGCGGTACCATCAGCCTTCTTCCCCGTGGTGCGCACGGTGACGATACCCTGAGTCGGCCGCTTCGCGGATTCGCGTTTCGCCAGTACCTCGGACTCGGCATAGATCGTGTCGCCGACGAAGACCGGCGCGGTCAGGCGGATGTCGTTCCAGCCGAGATTGCCGACCGCCTTCTGGCTGAGATCGCTGACGCTCATGCCGACGACGATGGAGAGCGTGAGGCAGGAATTCACCAGCGGCCGCCCGAACTCCGACCTGGCCGCGAAGGCGGTGTCGAAATGCAGCGGATGGGTGTTCATCGTCAGCAGGGTGAACCAGGTGTTGTCTGTCTCCGAGATGGTGCGACCCGGCCGGTGCTCGTAGACGTCGCCGACCTCGAATTCCTCATAGTAGCGGCCGAAGCTCTCCCGCCAGCGCTGCGGCCCGACCTGCTTCGCGATGCCGACCATGTTGCGTCTCCTGTTTGCCGTCGTCAGGCGGGGGTATCGAGGGCAGCCCGCAACGTCGCCGTGTGCTCGCCATGCAACGGCTCCCGCAGGGATGGGCGCGCCGGCTCATCACGGAAACGGACGGCCGGCGCGATGTGGCGGCGGCCATCCGCGTCCACCAGCACCATCCCGCGCGCCAGCAGGTTCGGGTCCCGGAAGGCCTCAGGCAGCGTGTTCACCGGTGCGAAGCAGACATCGAGGCCGCCAAGCCAGTCGAGCCAGTCCCGCAGGTCGCGCTGGCGGAAAGTCGCCTGCAGGAATTCGATCACCGGCTGCTGGTGCGGGCCGGGCCCGCGGGCGCAGAGCGCCGCGAGATCCCGCCGACCGAGCGCGCCCAGCAGCGTATCGACGAACTTCTCCTCCTGCCCCGCGAGCACGAGCTGCCGTCCGTCCCTGGTGTCGTAGATGCGGTAAAAGGCGGCGCCACCGGTGGTCCGTTCCTGCTTCACGGCCGGCTGCCGATCCTCGGCGAAGGTCGGGCCGACGACATTCGCGCAGGCTGCCACCAGCGCGTCATGCATGGCGATGTCGAGATAGTCGCCGCGGCCCGTGCTGACGCGGCGCAGCAGCGCCATCAGCACGCCCGAGAGGCCCTGCAGCGCGCTGGTGATATCGGCGGCGGGGATGCCGGGGATGGCCGGCCGATCATCATCACCGAGCGTGAGGCTGAGCACGCCGCTGACCGCTTCTAGCGCCAGGTCATGCGCCGGCCGCCCCCGATAGGGGCCGTCCTGGCCGAAGGCGCTGATCGACACATAGACGACACCCGGATTGCGCTGGCTGACCTGCTCGTATCCGACACCGAGCCGGGCGGCGACGCCGGGGCGGAAGGATTCGACGACGACATCGGCGGTGTCGCAGAAACGGAGCAGCGTCTTCCTGTCCTCGTCCCGCTTCAGGTCGAGCACCAAACTCTTCTTGCCGCGGTTCAGGTTACGGAAGAACACACCGGTGCGGCCATCCGGCGGCCCGATGCGGCGGCCGGGATCGCCCTCACCCGGCGGCTCCACTTTGATCACCTCCGCGCCGTGATCGGCCAGCGCCAAGGTCAGATAAGGTCCCGGCAGGAACCAGGAGAGATCGACGACGCGCAGCCCTTCGAGCTTCATGCCGGGACCTGCCGGCCGAGCAAGGCGGCATTGTCGGCGCCGAGCGAGGCGCAGGCCGATTGCCCGGGGCGGACGCCATCGATCTTCAGCGGGTTCGCCAGCACCTTCATCGCTGATTTCGCGGGATGTGAGATGCTCTGCACCATACCCTTCGCGCGGACGAAATCGCTGTCGAGCGCCTCGGCCAGGTCGTTCACGGGCGCGACTGGCAGCAGGCCGCCGAGGATCTTCAGCCAATGCGCGGTCGGGGCCTGGCGCAGCGCCGCGTCCAGCACCGCGGTGAGCGCCGCCTGATTCTCCCGGCGGGCAGTGAAGCCGGCGAAGCGCGGATCCTCCGGCAGGTCCGGCCGACCGATCCCCTCGCAGAAGAGCTGCCAGAACTTCTCCGTCATGCACATGACGAAGATCCAGCCATCCGCGGTCGGGAAGGTCTGCACCGGCACCAGCGAGAGATGGGAGCTGCGCGCCAGGCGGCGGGACGCGTCGCCCTCGTTCAGGTACCACATCGCGGAATAGGAGAGCTGGTGCATGGCCACGTCGAAGAGGCAGGTGTCGACGTCGCAGCCGATGCCGGTCTGCCGGGCCCGCAGCACCGCGCTCAACAGGCCGATGATGCCGGTCATGCCGGTCATCGTGTCGATCATGGAGGCGCCGACGCGGGAAGGCGGCCCATCCGGCTCCCCGGTCAGGCTCATCAGCCCGACCTCGGCCTGCATCAGGTAGTCGTAGCCCGGCCAGGAAGCGCGCTCATTGTCGCGGCCATAGGCGGAGATGTGCAGGCAGACCACGGCCGGGTTCACCGCCTGCAGCCCCGCATAGTCGATGCCGAGCTTCGCCGGCAGGCTGCCGCGCAAATTGTTCACCACGGCGTCGGCGCCCTGCACCAGCGCCTGGAACTGGCGCCGCCCATCGGGGGATTTGATGTCGAGGGCGACGCTCCGCTTGCTCAGGTTCCAGGCCTGGAAATACTGGCTGTCGGCGGCGCCCAGCATGTGCGGCCCGACATGCCGGGCCGGATCCCCGCCGGTCTCCGCATTCTCGATCTTGATCACCTCCGCGCCGAGATCGGCGAGGAACATGGTGCCATAGGGGCCGGCGCCGTATTGCTCGACGGCGACGACCCGCATGCCCTCGAGCGGCCTCATGCCACGGGGTTCCGCTTGATGAGCTGCTTGGCGATGATGATGCGCTGCATCTCGTTGGTCCCCTCCCCGATGCAGGTGAGCGGCGCGTCGCGGTAGAGCCGCTCGATGTCGAATTCCTTCGAATAGCCGTAGGCGCCGTGGATGCGCATGGACTCGATGCTGTTCTCGAGTGCTGCTTCGGAGGCGAAGTACTTCGCCATCCCCGCCTCCATGTCGCAGCGCTCGCCGCGGTCGAAGGTATCGGCGGCGTCGAGCGTCAGTAGCCGCGCGGCGCGCGCGCGGGTCGCCATCTCGCCGAGCTTCAACTGGATCGCCTGGTGCTCGCAGATCGGCTTGCCGAAGGTCTTGCGGATCTGGGCATATTCGGTGGCGAGCCGCAGCGCACCCTCCGCGATGCCGACGCCGCGCGAGGCGACGTTGATGCGGCCGAGCTCGAGCCCGCCCGTCGCCTGGTAGAAGCCCTGCCCCTCGACCTCGCCGATCAGGTGGTCGGCCGGAATCCGGTAGTCCTCGAAGATGAGCTCGGCGCTGTCGATCGACTTGTAGCCGAGCTTCTCGAGCTTGCGGCCGACCCGGAAGCCGTCCTGCTTCGGCGCGATGAAGAGGCTCATGCCCTGGTGGCGCGGCTGCGCATGCGGATCGGTCTTCACCAGCAGGGCGACGCAGTTGCCCTCGATGCCGTTCGAGATCCAGGTCTTCGCGCCATTGATCACATAGTGGTCGCCATCGCGCCGCGCCGTCATGCGGATGCCCTGCAGGTCGGTCCCGGCATCGGCCTCGGTCAATGCCAGGCCGCCGCGGACCTCCCCGGTCGCGAGCCGCGGCAGCCAGGCGCGCTTCTGCGCGGGGGTGCCGAATTTCTCGATCGCGAGCGCCAGCATGAGGTGGGAATTGAAGATGCCGGTGATCGCCATCCAGACCGAGGAGATCCGCATGACGATCTCCGCATAGGTGCGGGCCGGAAGGCCGAGTCCGCCATACTCGGCGCCGATGGTCGCGCCGAACAGGCCGAGCGCCTTCATCTGCTCGACGATGTCAGTCGGGTAGCGGTCCGCGTGGTCGTAGTCCTTGACGATCGGCTTCACCTCCCGCTCGACCCAACGGTCGATCGCGAGCATGAGCTGCGCCGCATCGCCCTCGTCCAACGCGTGCGGCTTGGTGACAGCGTTCATGGCGGCCCTCCTCCCTGGTCCTGACGAGCATCTGCCACGACCAAGTTGTACGGACAAGACAAAATTGGCCGGACATCGCCGGCCATGGAAGCTGGGGAGCTGCCGGCCGCCGGCCCAGCACGGGGACGTTGACGCTGCCTTCTCGACTGGCCAGCTTGTTCTGACAAACCAGGATCGGGTAATGGTCGGGCACAGCGTGCGCAAAGAGCGGGAGGCCGGCGGGGACAGCCCGCCCCTCTACCGGACAGTGATCGACGCGCTGCGGCAGGAAATCCTCTCCGGCGCCCGCGCGATCGGCGAGAAGCTGCCGACCGAGGACGCGCTCTGCCGCCGCTTCGGGGTCAGCCGGCACACCATCCGCGAAGCCTTGCGGCAACTCCGCGAGGAGGGTCTGGTCGCCTCCCGCCAGGGGGCGGGCACCACGGTCGTCCGCCGCGCGGCGCCGCCGCTCTACACCTCCTCGATCGCCTCGGTGGAGGAGTTGCTGCAATACGCGACCGAGGCCCGCTACGAGGTCGACAAGAGCGGCCTCGTCACCGCCGATGCGGCGCTCGCTGCCCGCCTCGGCTGCTCGGTCGGGCAGCGCTGGCTGCGGGTCGAGGGCTTCCGGACCGTCGCCGGCCAGGAGGCGCCAATCTGCTGGACCGAGGTCTTCGTCCTTTCGGATTACGCGGGCATCGGGCTGATGATCGGCCGCCGATCCGGCACCATCTATTCCTGGATCGAGGAGATGTACGGCGTCCGCATCGGCGAGGTGCAGCAGGTGCTGCGCGCCGAACCGATGCCGGAGGCGATCGCGGCCGAACTCGCCTGCGCGCCCGGCAGCATGGCGATCGGCATCCGCCGCGCCTATCGCCTGGCCAACGGCGAACTCGTGGAAGTGGCTTTCAACCTGCACCCGGCCGACCGCTTCACTTACGCGCTCACGCTGCAGCGGCAGGGCTAGGCAGATCGACGTGCAGCCTTCGAGGGATGCCGCCGAACGGGCCGCACCGAGCTATTCTGACGCCGCGGGACAGCCAAGGGCAGCCACGGCGTGAGAAACACAAGGTCTGTCGCGGACAGATTTAGCCGAACTCTTTATGCCTTCGAGTTCATCGTATTTGCGCTCATTCCGATTGTCGCCTTGACGGGCTGGGCGCTCCTCTATGGCTTTGGATCCCTGTTCATGCTCGTTTCCATGAGCGCCATGTCGGCCGTCGCCGTCTTCGATGGGTCAGGTGTGGACGGAGAGGTCCTGCGAGCATTGGCGCTGTTCGGTGCGATCGTCATCCTGGCCGGTATGGGCGCCATTGCCCTGGTGAAATTCCTCCACCTATCGACAGTATTCATCCGATACGGCAGGGCCGAGCTGCAAAATCACCGGCAGATTTTCTGGCGCTGCCTGGCATGGGCAGCGCTGCCGCTTATCGCGACGAACGCGATCTTTCCACGCATGGACTCTGACGCAAGGATCTTCCTCTTCTTGGTGAGTGGTTCGACCCTATGCGTGCCTCTTTTCCACCTCTGGGTCGAATTGCACTATCGCGGGCGCGGATCATAGCTTCGCTTCCCGGCCGGGCTCCCAGCGCTGGTCAGTGCACCAGCGCCATCTCGGGAATGGCTTCGCTGGCCGTCCAGAACCGTCCGATCGCCTCGGCATGGGCGGCGATGGCCGCCGGATCACCCTCCGCCTTCGGTCGGGGCTCCGGCTCGAAATGGCCGTGGCGGTCCTCACCCCGCACCAGCGTGGCTGACAGCCGGGTCTCGCCGATATGGCGCACGTGCGTCGGCACGTAGGAGATGCCGATCCCGATGCGGTCATGCGTCGAGCGGTTGGGGCGGGAGGCATGCAGCAGCATGGTGTGGTGCAGGGAGAACTGGCCGGGCCGCAGGATCATCGGCACCGCCTGCCCCTCATCCACCGCATCCGCCACGCTCTGTCCGCGGGAGAGCATGATGTTCGGGTCCTTGCGGTCCCGGTGCGCCCGCTGGCCGGCGATGTGGGAGCCGGGCAGCGCCTCCACGCAGCCCATCTCGAGGTCGCTGCCGGTGAGCGAGATCCAGGCCGTGACATGCTCGAAGGGCGCCAGGCCGAAATAGGTGCCGTCCTGGTGCCAGGGCACGATGCCGGCGCTGCCGGCGGGCTTCCACCAGATGGTGCTGTGGAAGGTGAGGATGTCCGGGCCGATCACCGCTTCGACCGCATCCAGGATGGCGGGGTGGCGGATCAGTTCGGCGGCCCAGGGAAAGAGCAGGTAGGATTTGACCCGGTTGGAGGGCTGGCGGATGCCGGCCTCGCTGGTCGGCCGCTCGGCCTCGGCACAGCAGCGGACCAGCGCCTGCCGATAGCGCTCCGCCTCCTCCGGTGGGAAAGCGTCGAGCGGGAAGACCATGCCGTCCCGCCGATAGGCTTCGACCTGAGACGGGGTGATGAGTCGGCTCATTGCTGCTCTCCCTGATCCATCAGCCGGCAAGCCAGCCGCCATCGACCGCCAGCTCCAGCCCCGTGGTGAAGGCGGCGGCATCGCCGGCGAGGTAGAGGGCGGCATCGGCCACCTCCTCCGGCCGGCCGAGACGGCCCAGCGGATGGCGGGCGCGGGAGGCCTCCCGCGCGGCATCCGGATCGGCGGCGCGGCCGAAGCTGCGGCGGAGGAGCGGTGTCTCGATGGCGCCGGGCAGCAGCGCGTTCACCCGGATGCCATCCGGCGCGTAGTCCAGCGCCATGGTCTTGGTCATGGCGAGGATGGCGCCCTTGGAGGTGATGTAGGCGATGTTGTTGCGCCCGCCGGCGCGCGCGAGCTGGGAGGCGATGGTGATGATGCTGCCGGCACGCCGCGCCTGCATCGCGGGGATCACCGCGCGCGCCCAGAGCCAGGTGCCCTCCACATTGGTGCGCATCACCGCCTGCCAGGTCTCGATCGATGTGGTGGTCGCGGTGCCGCCCGGGGAAATCCCGGCCGCGGTGAGCAGAACGTCGATCCGACCCCAGGCCTCGAGCGCGGCGCCGGCATCCGCGTCCGCGCTACCGGGGGCGGCGACGTCGGAGGCGCGGACGAGGCATTCATGGCCCTGCGCGCGGAGTTCCGTGGCGAGATCCTCCAGCAGCGCCGCTTCGCGGTCCACCAGCAGCAAGCGCGCGCCGTTGGCCGCGAAGAGCCGGGCGCTGGCCTGGCCGATGCCCGAGGCAGCGCCGGTGATGACGGCGACCTTGTCCGCTAATCTCATGCGACATCCTTCGCAATTGCATTGCGTGGAGCCGGTGATGGGGCGTTCGACGGCAGCCTAGATCAGAGCCCTGTCCAAAGGAACCAGGGCCGCCGACTAATCGGCCAGGGCGATGCAGGCGAAGCCTACCTTCGCCTCGGTCGGTACCCCGAAGAGGGCGGTGTGCCGCGCGGGCAGGCCATTCGGAAAATGCTTCACGTATTCCGCGTTGCAGGCGGCGTAGTCGGCGCGATCGCTGATCAGCATGGTGACCTGGACCACCCGATCGAGGCTGCTGCCGGCCTCGGCCAGAAGGCCGGCGATAAAATTCAGCGCGTTGCGCACCTCATCGGCCGCGGTCTCCCCACGATGGATGCCGCGCGCCGGATCGTGCGGTGCCGAATGTCCGGAAACCCACACCATGCCGGCGGTCTTCACCGCGCGGCTGAAGGGACGTGCCTCGCCGGTATCCGGCGGTCCGAAGAATTGCATGGGGATGGCTCCTGCAGCGGCTTGTCGCGCAGCCTGCAGCCTGGGCCCTCTGGACACAAACCTTCCGTGCTCGCCAAGCTGCGCGGCACAGAGGAGGAGCGTCCCCGATGACCATCATCGACTCGCAGGTCCACGCCTATGAGGCGAACACCGCGAAGCGACCCTGGCACACCGTGCCGAACTGGCCCGATCACGTCACGGGTGACGAGATGGTGGCGGCGATGGACAAGGTCGGCGTCGATGGCGCGATCTTCATCTCCGCCTTTTCCATGTATCGCTACGACGCGAGCTATGCGGTGGAGGTGCAGCGCGCCCATCCCGGCCGGCTCGCCATCGTCAAGCCGGTCGATCCGGATGATCCGGCGGTGGCCGATGTCATCGCTGACTGGAAGAAGACGCCGGGTGCGGTCGGCATCCGCATCATGCTGCCAAAGGAGGCGGGGCGCGACCCGAACGACCCGGGCCTCGACCGGATCCTGCGTGCCGCCGTGCGTCACGATTTTCCGGTCAACATCCTGTGCTGGGACAATCTGGACGCGGGCACCGCCATCATCGACCGCCATCCCGAGACGCGCTTCATCATCGACCATCTCGGCATCCTGCAACCGCGCGTGCCGCCCGCGCCGCCGCAGCCCTGGGCCGACCTCCCGAAGGTGCTGGAACTCGCCAAGCGCCCGAACGCGGTGATCAAGGTCAGCGGCGCCTGCACGCTGTCCCGGGAGCCCTATCCATTTCAGGACATCTGGGACCCGCTGGCCCGCGTGTTCGATGCCTGGGGCTTCGATCGCTGCCTGTGGGGCACGGACTGGACGCGCGCCTTCGCCGTCGTCAACTACGAGCAGGCCGTCGAGCCCTTTCTCCGCACGGACCGCCTGAGCGACAACGAGCGGGCCATGCTCATGGGCGGCGCCTGCGCGAAGGCTTACGGCTGGTCGCCACGGAGAGCTTAGGCGAATCGCGATTCAGCCCGGGGTCGCCTACTGCACCTCGATCCGCGCGTCGCGCACCACCTGCCGCCAGCGGGCCAGCTCCGCTTCGATCATCGCGCGGAAGCCTGCGGCCGGCGCGGGCGGCGCGACCTCGACGTTCTGGGCGGCGAAGCGCTGGGTGACGGCGGGGTCGGCGAGCAGCTTGCCGAGCTCCCGGTTCCAGTAGTCCACCACCTCGGGCGGCGTCGCCGCCGCGCCGAGCAGGCCGGTCCAGGCCCGCACCTCCATGCCAGCGACCTCCGGGACGCCGAGCTCGGAGATCGCCGGGATCTCCGGCGCGAGGGGCGAGCGGCGCTGCTGCACCACCGCGAGCGCCCGCACCTGGCTGCCGCGGGCCTGCGGCAGGGACGTGCTCATGGCGTCGATCATCAGTGCGACGCGGCCGCTCGCGACATCCATCAGGGCCGCACCGCTGCCGCGATAGGGCACCGTCTCCATCCGCGTCCCGGTCTGCAGCATGAACTGCTCGGAGGCGAGATGCGTCACCGTGCCGGTGCCGGGCGTCGCCATGGCATAGCGGCCGGCCGGCGCGGCGCGGAGCACGCGCACCGCTTCGGCGAGCGTCGTCGCGGGGAAGTCCGGGCTGCACACAAGCAGATAGCCGGTCCAGCCCATCAGCAGGATCGGCGCGAGGTCAGCGAGCGGGTCGTAGCCCGGATTGGCTGTGAGTACCGGGTTCACCACGATGGGCGACAGCGAGCTCAGCAGCAGCGTGTAGCCATCCGGCGGCGCCTGCATGACGGCGCGGATGCCGATGGCCCCGCTGGCGCCGGCGCGGTTGTCGACCACCCAGCCATGGCCGAGGCGGCGCTGGACCTCCTCCGCGGCCAGCCGCGCCGTGAGATCCGCGAGGTTGCCCGGCGGAAAGGGAATGATGAGCCTGACCGGCCGCGACGGATAGGCCTGCGCCGACGCCTGGCCCGCCACTGGTAGCGTCGCGAGCAGCCCCGCCAGGACGTCCCGACGGCGCAGCGCCGGGAGGCGCGGCCGCGACGGCGGTTCGCTTCCCGCACGAGTACGGTTGCGCACTGTTTCCTCCCCTGCCCCAAGCGTTTGCCGGGATAGAGGAGCCATTCGTGTTGTCCGGTCAAGTGGAATTTGACAGGACATCTCGAGCCGCCATTTCCCACCGGGATGGCTCTACCAGTGATCCTTGCCCGCGAAAAATGCCCAGCAACACGCCCGGCTCCGGGAGGGCGAGCCGCTCCAGGTCTGCATCATAGATATACGGACAAGGTGATGCAGACGGCGCCGTCAGGCGGTCGCGGCCCGCCTGGACCGCATGGCCTGCCAGGCGACCAGCCCCAGGGCGAGCGCGAGCGCCGGCAGCAGCATCAGGTTCAGCGCGGCCCAGCCCGCCTTGGCGTGGATCGCGCCCGAGAGGAAGGCGGTGCAGGCGACGGTGCCGAAGACGATGAAGTCATTCGCCGCCTGGGCGCGCACCCGCTCCTCCGCCGTGTGGCTGGTCGCCAACAGCGCGGTCGCGCCCACGAACATGAAGTTCCAGCCGATGCCGAGCAGCCCGAGCGCGATGCCGAAATGCGCGAAGCTGACGCCGGCGACGCTGGCGGCGACGCAGCCCATGGTCAGCAGTGCGCCGGCGACGATGATGGGGCGGATGCCGAAGCGCTGGATCAGCCGTCCCGTGACGAAGCCCGGGGCGAACATCAGGAAGGCATGGATCTGGATGACCGTCGCGCTGGCGTCGACGCCGAAGCCGCAGAGCATCATCTCGATCGGAGTCGAGGTCATGACGAGGTTCATAGTGCCATAGGCGACGAGGCCGCTGCCGGCGGCGGCGATGAAGGCCGGCCGGCGCATGATCTCGATCAGCGGCGTGCGGGTCTTCGGCCGGGCCGGCGCAGGCGGCAGCCGGGTGATGGTCAGCAGCAGCAGCACGATCGGCGGCAGGCAGGCGATGACGAGGTAGGTGCCGAGGAAGAGCGTCGGCGCCACGAGCTCCCGCGTGTGCTTCACCAGCTCCGGCCCGAAGATGGCGGAGAGCACGCCGCCTGCCATCACCAGCGCGATTGCCCGCGCACGATAATCGGGCGGCGCCACCTCGGCGGCGGCGAAGCGGTAGTGCTGGGCGATGCCGAAGCCCAATCCCGCCGGCACCGCGCCGGCGCAGTAGAGGACGAAGTCGCCCTGCCAGACGCCGGCCGCGAAGGTGAGCGATCCCGTGATAGAGAAGAGCGCGCCGAGCACGAAGCCGGCGCGGCGCCCGAAGCGGGCAAACAGCAAGCTGGCCGGGATGGAGGCCACCATGACAGCGGTCATCTGCACGGCCATGGGCAAGGTCGCGAGCGCCTTGTCCTCGGCCAGCGAATGCCCGATCAGCGCGCCCATCGCGACCTGTCCGACCATGGTCGCGTTCATCAGCGCCTGGCAGAAGAAGAGCAGCCAGACGGTGGTCCTCGGGTTCTGACCCGGCATCAGAAGTGGCTCCATCCCCCGCGCGGAAGCGCAACCTCGGCCCCCTTCGCGTCCAGCAGTCTCGCCGCGGGATGGCCCGCGACGAAGCGCCCGATGCGCGTGGCAGCGATGCCGACGGCAGCGGCGGCGGCCTGGATCTCCTGCGCCTTGGCGGGCGGCGCGGCGAACAGCAGTTCGTAGTCATCGCCGCCGCCGAAAGGCAGCGGCCTCAGTCCCGGATCGACCGCGATGGCAGCGCGCGCCGCATCCGACAGCGGCACCGCATCGGCCAGCACCTCGGCGCCACAACCCGAAGCGCGGCAGAGATGCCCGAGGTCCTGCATCAACCCGTCCGAGACATCCATCGCCGCCGTTGCCAGCCCGACCAGCGCCAGACCCAGCGCGACGCGCGGCTGTGGCACCCGGTAGCGGCCGGCCAGGAACCCGTCCGTATCAGGCAATTGCCCACGCGCCGCGCGCAGCCCGAGCGCCCCGTCGCCGATGCTGCCCGAGACCCAGAGATCATCGCCGGGCCTGGCGCCGGCGCGACGCAGCGCGGCCCCCGGCGCCACATGGCCGAGAATGGTCAGGGACAATGTCATCGGCCCCGGGGTACCGACCGTGTCGCCGCCCAACACGGACAAGCCGAATTCGCGCTGATCCGCCGCCAGCCCGGCCGCGAAGCGGGCGATCCAGCCATCCTCGATATCCTTCGGGAAGGCCGTGGTCATCAGGTAGCCGAGCGGCACCGCGCCCATCGCCGCGAGGTCGGAGAGGTTCACGCGCAGGAGCTTGCGCCCGATGGTCTCCGGCGGGTCGTCCGCCAGGAAATGCACGCCGGCGACCATCGCATCGGCGGCGATCACCAGCTCCCGCCCCGCCGGTGGCGCCAGCACCGCCGCGTCGTCGGTCAGATCGAGCGCCCCCTCCCCGGCCAACGGCCGGAAATGCCGCCCGATCAAAGCGAATTCGGGAGGAAGATCACTCACGACGACGAAGCACCCGCACCATCCGCGTCCAACACCCCGCGGCCGCAGGCCGCCACCCGCTCATGCGGCGGCGAGGCGAAGCCGATGCCCCGAGGCCGCGAATGCGGCCCGCGCGCGACCGACCGCTGCCGCCAATACCGCCCTGACAGCGCGCAAGCCAAGCCGGCGGATGCCGGCGCTTGAGGTCATCATACAACCTTGAACTCCGCCGGGCGCAGTTCATGCGCCAGCGCGTCGAGCACGCCATTCGCGAAGCGTGCCGCCTGCTCGTCCATGAAGCCGCGCGCGATGTCGAGGTATTCGTTGATGACGACGCGCGCCGGTGGGTCCTTGGGCGTCAGCAGCTCCGCCGCCGCGGCGCGCAGCAAGGCACGCAGCACCGGATCCAGCCGCTCCAGCGTCCAGTCGCGCGCCAGCCGGTCGCGGATCAGCGCATCGACGCGATCGCCATCGCGTGCCACCGCGCGGACCACGGCGGTGAACAGCGGCACATGCGCATCCGTCACCCGCCCGTCCTCGAAGCCACGATCCTCCATCGGACCCAGGCGGTGGCGCACGAACTGGTCCATCACCGCCTCCGGGCTCTCGCCCGTCTGCTCGCTCTGGAACAGGGCCTGAACGGCAGCGACGCGGGCGCCAGTGCGTGGGCGTCCCGCCGGCTTCGGGCGGCGTTCGGTCATTGCAGCCCCCAGCGGCGCGCCAGTGCGATCTGGCCGATCACCGCATGCGCGCATTCGATGCCCTTGTTGTGCCGATCGTCGGCGGAGCGCGCCTCGGCCTGCGTCAAGTTGTCTACGGTCAGCAACCCGAAGCCGATCGGCGCCCCGGTCTCGACCGCGATATCCATGATGCCCTTGCAGACTGCGTCGCAGATGAAGCTGTAGTGGTCGGTCTCGCCCTTTACCACGCAGCCGAGGACCAGGAACCCGTCCCATTGCGGCCCGTCTTCCACGCCCTGCGCCTCCAGCGCCAGGCGCAGCGCCGCCGGCAGCTCATAGGCGCCGGCGACCTCCGCCACCTCGACCTCAGCATCGAGCTCGGCCAGCACGCGTTCGGCGCCGTGACGCATGCCCTCGACCACGGTGCGGTAATAGGGCGCCTCGATCACCAGGATGCGCGGCGGATCGCCAGGCAGGGTCGCGGCCTTACGCTCCGGGGCGTCAGCGGTGCTCATGATGTCTGCTCCAGCGGGATCGGCCGCGATTCGACGACCGTCAGGCCGTAGCCTTCGAGGCCGACGACCGGGCGTGGGTAATTGGACAGGCGGATGATGTCGCGCAGGCCGAGATCAGCCAGGATCTGGGCGCCGATGCCGTAGTCGCGGATACGCGGCGTCAGCGGCTTGCGTTCCCGCCCGGCGCGCACCTGTTCCGAGAGATGCGTCAGCCGCCAATCACGCAGCAGCACGACGACGCCACGCCCGGCCTCCGCGATCATCCGCATCGCGCTGTGCAGCTCGGCGATGCCGCGGCCGGAGATATGGTCGGCCAGCAGCCCGGCGGCGTGGATGCGGGTGAGCACCGGCCCGGGTGTCGTGATGTCGCCCTTCACCAGCACCACATGCTCGCCATCCTCGATCGAAGAGGCATAGACGATGATGCGCCAGTCGCCGCCGACCGCATGCTCGATTGTGCCTTCCTCGACCCGCTTCACTAGCCGCTCGGTGCGGCGGCGATGGGCGATGAGGTCGGCGATGGTGCCGAGCTTCAGCCCGTGATGCTGCGCGAAAGCGACGAGGTCCGGCATGCGCGCCATGGTGCCGTCGTCGTTCATGATCTCGCAGATCACGCCCGAGGGATTGAGCCCCGCAAGCCGCGCGAAATCGACTGCCGCCTCGGTATGGCCGGCGCGCACCAGCGTGCCGCCCTCGCGCGCCACCAGCGGGAAGACATGGCCGGGCGTCACGATATGCTCGGGCCCGAGCTCCGGGTTGATCGCGACCGCGACGGTGCGCGCGCGATCGGCCGCACTGATGCCGGTGGTGACGCCATCCTTCGCCTCGATCGAGACGGTGAAGGCGGTCGAATGCCGGGTGCCGTTGGCCTGGGCCATCAGCGGCAGGCCGAGCTGCTCGACCCGATTCTTGGTCATCGCCAGGCAGATCAGCCCGCGCGCATGCTTGGCCATGAAGTTGATCGCATCCGGCGTCGCGAACTGCGCGGGGATGACGAGGTCGCCCTCGTTCTCGCGGTCCTCGTCGTCGACGAGGATGAACATGCGCCCCGCCCGCGCTTCCTCCAGCAGGTCCTCGGTGGGGGCCACGAAGTCGGAGAGTGCTGTGCGCGTCGTCGTGATGCTGGTCACGCCTGGTGCTCCTGCAGGCGCGCGACGTATCGCGCGAGCATGTCGATCTCGATGTTCACCCGGGCTCCCGGCTGCAAGGTGCCAATTGTGGTCACGGCCGAGGTGTGGGGGATGATGTTCACCCCGAAAACGTCGCCGTCAACCTCGTTCACGGTGAGCGACACGCCGTCGATGGCGATGGAGCCCTTGGAAGCGACGAAGCGCGCGAGCCCTTTCGGCAGCCGGAAGCGCCAGCGGACCGAAGCATTCTCGGGCGTCGCCGAGATCACCTCCGCCACCCCGTCCACATGCCCGGAGACGATGTGCCCGCCCAATTCGTCGCCGACCCTGAGCGACCGCTCCAGATTGACCCGGGTGCCCGCGACCCAGCTTCCCAGCACTGTCTTCGACAGCGTCTCGGCCGAGGCGTCGACGTCGAATTCGTCGGCGCCGAAGCGCACCGCGGTCAGGCAGACGCCCGAACAGGCGATGGAGGCGCCGATCAGCGCCGGCGCCGGCTCCGCCAGGAACTCCGGCGAGGCGCCGATGACGAGGCGCATGTCCTGCCCCTCCCCGATCGGCAGCACCTGCCGCACGGTACCGAGTGCGGCGATAATTCCCGTGAACATCCCTTATCGCTCCTCGGCTTCGAATTCAGTGAGCAGGTCGGCCCCGAGCGCCCGGCTCGCGATCCGGCGGAATCTGGGCATCCCGGCAAGGCTTGTCACCGGCAGGGGATAGGCGGCGGGCATGCCGTCGCCCCCCATCACCCCCGGTGCATGGAACCAGGCGAGCCGGTCGACCAGCCCTTCCCGCAGCAGGGCCGCGGCGATGCCGGCGCCACCTTCCGCCAGCACCCGGGTCACGCCGCGCCGGGCCAGCGCCCGCAACAGCTCCCGGAGCTCCAGCCCACCTTCGGCGCGGGGCACCTTCAGCACCTCGACCCCGGCGTCCTGGAAAGGGGCCAGGGCCGGCGGCGGGTGCCCGGGCGCGGTCATCAGCCAGGTCGGCACGGACCGCGCGGTCACGACCAGCCGTGCCGTGGCCGGGGTGCGCAGCCGGGCGTCGGCGATGACCCGGAGATCGGCCACCGGCTTGGCGCCAGGGAGCCGCGTCGTCAGCTCCGGATCGTCCATCAGCACGGTGCCGGAGCCGACCAGGACCGCATCATGCTGCGCCCGCAGCCCATGCGCGGCCCGGCGCGCCTCCGGCCCGGTGATCCAGCGGCTCTCGCCCGTGCCGGTGGCGATGCGGCCATCGAGGGTGGTCGCCAGCTTCAGCGTCACCAGCGGCAGGCCATGCAGGATCCGCTTGATGAAGCCGGCGTTCACCGCCCGCGCCTCGGCCCCGCAGAGGCCTTCCTCGACTGAGATGCCCGCTTCGCGCAGCCGCAGGAAGCCGCGGCCATCGACACGGCTGTCCGGATCGCGCATGGCGCAGACCACGCGGGCGACGCCGGCCTGGGTCAGGGCATCGCAGCAGGGCGGCGTGCGCCCCCAATGGGAACAGGGTTCCAAGGTCACATAGGCGGTGGCGCCCCGCGCCGCCGGGCCGGCACGGCGCAGCGCCTCGGTCTCCGCATGCGGCCGGCCGCCAGGCTGGGTCCAGCCGCGCCCGACCACCCGCCCGTCCTTCACCAGTACGCAGCCGACCGCCGGATTGGGCCAGGTATTGCCGAGCCCGCGCCGGGCGAGCGCCAGCGCCGCCCGCATGTGGGAAAGATCATCCGCCGTCATCGTTGGGACTTACTAGCCGGAAGGCCTGGCCCCCGGCAGGCCCAAACTCAACGGAACACCCTTGCGATGCGCGCGATGTTCAGGAGCGACATCAGCGCGGACGCCACATAGGTGAAGGCCGCGGCCCGGAGCACCGACCGCGCCCGTCCCACGTCGGGGCCGGCGAGATAGCCGGCCGCCAGCGCCGGCAATGCGCGGCGGTAGCTGGCGTCGAATTCGACCGGCAGCGTCACGAGATGCACGATGACGGAGAGCGCCATGACCGCGACGAAGAGCGCGAGTTGCGCGAACATCAGCGGCGGCGAGCGGGTGAAGAAGGCCAGCACCGGCGCCAGCAGCAGGATCACATAGGCCGTGCGCTCGGTCGCGATCAGGATCCGCACCAGCCGCATGCGCAGGCCGAACATCGCCATGCCGTCGCGATGCTGCACGGCGTGCCCGACCTCATGCGCCGCGACCGCGACGGCGGTGATCGATCGGCCGTCGAAATGGTCCTCCCCGAGGCGCACCGCTGGAGCGACGGGGTCGTAGTGGTCGCCGGCGGCGACGCGCTCCACCGGCACATGCTGCAGCCCGGCCTCATCCAGCAGGTGGCGCGCCAGTTCGCCGCCGGTGCCGGGGAAGTCGGGCCGGTCGCTGCCATGCCGCGCCATGGTCCAGCGCACGTAGAGCATCGGGCCGAAGACGATCGCCAGCACGGCCAGCAGCGGGATGACGACGATCATCGCACCCCTGCCCTATCCTTTCGGCGGCTTGCCCAGCTCGCCGAGGAAGGACTGGAAGTCCTTCGCCTCGTTGAAATTCCGATAGACGCTGGCGAAGCGCACGTAGGCGACCTGGTCGACGCCGCGCAGCGTTTCCATGACGATCTCGCCGATCTGGCGCGAATTCACCTCCGCCTCCATCTCGGTCTCGAGCCTGCGCTGGATGCCGTTGACGATGCGCTCGATCCGGTCCTCCTCGACCGGGCGCTTGCGCAGCGCGACCCGGACGGAGCGCGCCAGCTTCTCGCGGTCGAAGGGCACCCGGCGGCCATCGGTCTTGATGACCGTGATCTCGCGGAGCTGCACGCGTTCGAAGGTGGTGAAGCGATTGCTGCAGACGCTGCAGAAGCGCCGGCGCCGGATGGCGCCGCCCTCCTCCGCCGGACGGCTGTCCTTCACCTGGGTATCCTCGGCGCCGCAGAAGGGACAACGCATGGTGCGGCGCCTTTCCCGCTCAGCCCGCGTAGATCGGGAAGCGGCCGCAGAGCGCCAGCACCCTGGCCTTCACGCTGTCTTCCACGGCCGAGTTGGCGGCCGCGTCATTGGCACGGGCGAGCCCATCCAGCACCTCCCCGATCAGGGCGCCGATCTCGCGGAACTCGGCCTCCCCGAAGCCGCGGGTCGTGCCGGCGGGGGAGCCGAGGCGCACCCCGCTCGTCACCATCGGCTTCTCGGGATCGAAGGGGATGGCGTTCTTGTTGCAGGTCAGGTGGGCGCGGTTCAGCGCCGCCTCGCCGGCCTTGCCGGTCAGCCGCTTCGGCCTGAGGTCCACCAGCATCAGGTGGTTGTCGGTGCCGCCGGTGACGATGTCGAGGCCCTGGCCCTTCAGCGTCTCCGCCAGCGCCTGGGCGTTCTTCACGACCTGGCGGGCATAGGCACGGAATTCCGGCTTCAGCGCCTCGCCGAAGGCGACGGCCTTGGCGGCGATCACATGCATCAGCGGCCCGCCCTGCAGGCCTGGGAAGACGGCGCTGTTGAACTTCTTCGCCAGCGCCTCGTCATTGGTCAGGATCATGCCGCCGCGCGGGCCGCGCAGCGTCTTGTGGGTCGTCGTGGTGACCACATGCGCATGCGGGAAGGGCGAGGGATGCGCGCCACCGGCGACGAGGCCCGCGAAATGCGCCATGTCCACCATGAAATAGGCGCCGACCTCGTCCGCAATCGCCCGGAAGCGGGCAAAGTCCCAGAAGCGGGAATAGGCGGACCCGCCGGCGACGATGACCTTGGGCTTCGCCTCCCGCGCGATGCGCGCCACCTCCTCCATGTCGATCTGCTGGTCCTCGCGCCGCACCGTATAGGGTGCCACCTTGAACCACTTGCCGGACTGGTTGGCGGGCGAGCCATGGGTCAGGTGGCCACCGGCCGCGAGGTCGAGGCCCATGAAGGTGTCGCCCGGCTGCATCAGGGCGAAGAACACCGCCTGGTTCGCCTGCGCGCCGCTATGCGGCTGCACATTGGCGAAGCCGCAGCCGAACAGCTCGCAGGCGCGGCGGATCGCATATTCCTCGGCGATGTCCACCGCCTCGCAGCCGCCATAATAGCGGCGGCCCGGATAGCCTTCCGCATACTTGTTGGTCAGGACCGAGCCCTGCGCTTCCAGCACCGCGCGGGAGACGATGTTCTCGGACGCGATCAGCTCGATGCCGTCCTGCTCGCGCGCCAGCTCCTGGCGGACCGCATCGAACAGCGCCGGATCCGTCTCCGACAGCGACGCTTCGAAGAAGCGGGCATGGGTGAAGGCGGGACTCTGTTCGTTCATGGCGTCTCGTTCCGGTCCGGGCTCAGCTTGGCGACGCGCGGCGCGTGGCGGCCGCCGGCGAAGGGGGTGGCGAGGAAGGTGCGGAGCGCGTCCAGCGCCACCTCGGGGCCGATCATCCGGGCACCGAAGGCGACGACATTGGCGTCATTGTGCTCGCGCGTCAGCCGCGCGCCGGTGACGTCATGCACCAGGGCGCAGCGGATCGCCGGGTTGCGATTGGCGGCGATCGAGATGCCGATGCCGGTGCCGCAGACGACGACGCCGAAGCGGGCCTGCCCGCCGGCCACCGCCTCCGCCACCGCCCGCCCGAAATCCGGGTAATCCACGCTCTCCGGCCCATGGGTGCCGAGGTCGAGCACCGGGTGCCCGGCCTCCTCCAGCGCTGCGCGCAGGACCGCCTTCAAGGGCAGGCCGGCATGGTCGGCGCCGATCGCGATGGGAGTTTCCGCAGCTTTCATGGCGGGGGTCTAACACGCCGTTACCGCGCGCAAAACCGATTCAGCCGCCTACGGGGCGCAGCCCAGCGATGAATTCCGGTACCCGGCGCAGGGAGTCCGCCCGCGCCGCCGGATCGGTCCCGGTGGTGGCGACGCCGCCGCCGCGGGAGGTGCCCGCCAAACCCATCCGCTCCCGCAACGGTGCATTGGCGGCATCGAAGCCGTGATGGGCGCCGGGATAGACCACGACATCCACATTGGCGGGCGCCCGCCCGGCCAGGCGTTGGCAGTAGCGGGCGGCCATCCAGTCGTCGGCCTCGCCCAGCAGCATCAGCAGCGGCACCGCGGCCTGCCATTCCGGCGCGTCCTGCAACAGCCGGTTGCAGCCGGGGTAGAAGGCGATGACGCCGCGGATCGCGCCTTCCGGCAGCGGCGGTGCCGCGGCGGAGATCACCGCGCTGCCGCCATGCGCCCAGCCGAGCAGCACCACCCCGCCCGGTTCCGCCCAGGGCTGGCCTGAAGCCCAGTTCGCGGCCGCCAGGGCATCGGCGCGGCGGACCGTCTCCGGCTCGACCCCGCGGCTGCCGCCCTCGCAGGCCTCGCGCCGGCCGCGGCTGCCGTAGCTGTCGACAAAGAGCACGGGATGCCCGAGCGCGGTCAGCCGCGTCGCCCAATCGCGCTCCCGCGCCGGCAGGCGGATCGGGCGATCCGCCCGCCCCAGGCCGCCGCAGCCGTGGAAGGCCAGCACGGGCACGCCGGGCTCACCGCTTTGCGCCGGCAGCAGCAGGGCCCGCAGCGTGATGCCATTGGGACCGGGAATGGCGACATGCCCGTCGCCCATCACGGCGCCGGGCTGGGCGGCGGCGGAGCAGCCCATGAAGGCAAGCACCGCCACCACCAAGAGTCGCAGAAGATGCATACGCAACCCTTCGCAAAGCGGCCGCCCGGGCGCAAGCCTGTCCTGGGGGTGACGACGGTCACGCCAAACCTTTCTCCACCGTGCCAGAAGGCTTGGCGCGCAGCTCGCGCCACACCTAGTCTCCGCCTCGAACGCCCCAGGGAGAGCAACGCGATCATGACCGACAGCACGAACCCCGAAACCCAGGTGCTGCATGCCGGCTGGCGCGCCGATCCCTCCACGGGCTCGGTCGCGGTCCCCATCCACCAGACCACCAGCTTCCAGTTCCAGGACACGGGGCACGCGGAACGCCTTTTCGCGCTGGCCGAACTCGGCAACATCTATACGCGGATCATGAACCCGACCGTCGACGTGCTGGAAAAGCGCGTCGCGGCGCTGGAAGGCGGCGTCGCCGGCCTTGCCCTCGGGTCCGGCCAGGCCGCCACCGCCTTCTCCGTGCTGAACCTCTGCCAGGCGGGGGACAACATCGTCAGCAGCACCGACCTCTATGGCGGCACCTGGAACCTGTTCGCCAATACCCTGAAGCAATTCGGGATCGAGGCCCGCTTCGTCGATCCCGCCGACCCGGATGCCTTCCGCCGCGCCTCCGACGCCCGCACCCGCGCCTGGTACGCCGAAACCCTGCCCAATCCGAAGCTGCAGGTCTTCCCGATCGCGGAGGTCGCGGCCATCGGCCGCGCCATGGACATCCCGCTGATCATGGACAACACGGCGGCGCCGGTGCTCTGCAAGCCCCTGGCACTCGGCGCGGCCGTGGTCATGCATTCGACCACCAAGTTCATCGGCGGCCATGGCACCTCGATCGGCGGCATCATCGTCGACGGCGGCAATTTCGACTGGGAGGCCCATGGCGACCGCTTCCCGACCCTGAACAAGCCCGACCCCAGCTATCACGGCGCGGTCTGGACCCAGGCGGTGAAGCCGCTCGGTCCGATCGCCTACATCATCCGTGCCCGTACCTGCCTGCTGCGTGATCTCGGTGCCCCGCTCGCGCCCTTCAACGCCTTCCTGACCCTGCAGGGGCTGGAGACGCTGCCGCTGCGCATCGAACGCCATTGCGCCAATGCCAATCGCGTTGCCGCCTTCCTGGCCGAACACCCCGCGGTCGCCACCGTAATCCATCCCTCCCTTCAGAATGGTGAAGCGAAGCGCCGCGCCGACGCGACGCTGCGCGGCGGCTATGGCGCGCTGCTCGGCTTCGAGCTCAAGGCCGGGGCGCCCGCCGGCCGCGCCTTCATCGAGGCGCTGAAGCTCCTGTACCACGTCGCGAACATCGGCGATGCGCGAAGCCTCGCGATCCATCCGGCGACGACGACGCACAGCCAGCTCACCGCCGAGGAGCAGGCGGCTTCCGGCGTGACCCCCGGCTATGTCAGACTGTCGGTCGGCATCGAACATATCGACGACATCCTCGCCGACCTCACGCAGGCGCTGGATGCCGCAACCAAGGCCTGAACGACCATGAGCACGCCCCTCGGCCAGTTTCCCAGCACCCGCCTCCGCCGCAACCGCGTCGATGGCTGGACGCGGCGGCTGGTGGCCGAGAACGCGCTCACCGTTTCGGACCTGATCTGGCCGATCTTCGTCATGGAAGGGCAGAATGCGGAAAGCACCGTCCCTTCCATGCCCGGGGTGAGGCGGGTCACGGTCGACCGCATCGCCGGCCATGTCGAACACGCGGTGAAGCTCGGCATCCCCGCACTCGCCCTTTTCCCCATGACGCCCGTCGCGAAGAAGGACGCCGAGGGGACCGAGGCCAAGAACCCCGAGAACCTGATATGCCGCGCGGCGCGGCTGCTGAAGCGTGAATTCCCCGATCTCGGCCTGATCGGCGACGTCGCACTCGACCCCTACACTGACCATGGCCATGACGGCGTGATCCGCGACGGCTACGTCGCCAATGACGAGACGCTGGAGATCCTGACCGTGCAGGCGCTGGTGCAGGCCGAGGCCGGCATCGACGTCATCGCGCCCTCCGACATGATGGATGGCCGTGTCGGCGCGATCCGCACGGCACTCGATGCCAAGGGGCTGATCCATACCCGCATCATGTCCTATGCCGCGAAATACGCTTCCGCCTTCTATGGCCCGTTCCGCGACGCGCTCGGCGCCGGCAAGACGCTGCGCGGCGACAAAAAGACTTATCAGATGGACCCCGCTAATTCCGACGAGGCGCTGCGGGAGGTCGCGATGGACCTCGCCGAAGGCGCCGACATGGTGATGGTGAAGCCGGGGATGCCCTATCTGGACATCGTCCGGCGCGTGCATGAACGCTTCGGCGTGCCGACCTTCGCCTACCAGGTGAGCGGCGAGTATGCGATGATCGCGGGTGCGGCCGACCATGGCTGGCTCGACCGCGAACGCGCGGTGCTGGAGAGCCTGATCGCCTTCAAGCGGGCAGGCGCCGCCGGCGTGCTGACCTATTTCGCGGTGGAGGCGGCGGAGGTTTTGCGTCGTGCGTGAGCACGCCCAAGCAGACGTGGATAGCCGCACACGGACAGACGCGCGTGAGCACGCCCAGACAGGCCGCGGCGGAGCGTGAACAGCACCACGCGCCCTGACGACGAAGAAGAGAAACTCCCCCGCGCCATGCAACCTGGCTACACGCCGCCGTGGCACCCGCCGATCCCGGGCGGCGACCCGCGCGATATCACCGCCTTGCGCGCCCAACGCGCCGAAGTGGATGCCTTGCTTGCTTTCCGCCACGCCGAGGATGCCAATGATGCCGCCCGTGCCTGGTGGCGCCTGGTCCGTGCCCGGAGCGCGCGGCTCGGGCTGCTCGGCGCGATGGAGGCCGCGGGCCTGGCCCCCCTGCCCGCCCCGCCGCCGGGCGCACTGACCTTCGCGCAGCGCCTACTGCGGAAGCTCGGCCGGTTCCGCGCCGAGCTGGCGAAGGTGCCGCCCTATCTGAGGAGCTGATGCGCTGGAAGGATGATGGGCTGGCTTTCAGCCTGCCCGGCCTCCCGCCGATCTGGGTGCATGCCAGCGCGCCCCTCGTCGCCCTGCTGCTGACGCTGCCGCTCTGGACACATGGGGTGAACGGCCGCTGGACCGCGGCGCTGGTGGCGCCGGCCATCATGCTGTCAGTGCTGGCGCATGAGCTCGGCCATGCGCTGATGGCGCGGCGGCTCGGCCTGATCCCGACCCAGATCCGGCTGCATGCCAGCGGCGGAGAAGCGGTGATCGGTGGCTGGGCATGGAGCCGCGCCATCGAGCGGCGGATCATCCTGGCAGGCCCGCTGGTCAACCTGCTGCTCGGTGGAACCTGCCTGGCGCTGGCCTGGCTGCTCATGCAGGTCTTCGTGGCTGCCCCGAACGTGCCAAGTGAGGCGATCTTCACCAGGCCGCCGCCCTTGCCGCCACCGGTGGTGCCGCGGGCCCTGTATTGGATCGGCGGCATCAATATCGGGCTCGCGGTGGTGAACATGCTGCCGGCCTATCCGCTCGACGGCGGGCGCCTGCTGCACAGCCTGATCGAAGAACGCTGGAGTCAGCGCCGGGCCCAGTTCTGGATCGGGCTCTGCGGCCTGGTGCTGGCGGTCTTCACCAAGCTGGTCTTCCTCGGCAGCCTGATCGCGGGCATGCCGATCTGGTCGCCACCCGATATCCCGCCGAACTGGGAGGCCCTGCAGGCGGCGCGGCAATGGCGTTCGATGGAGGGGCCGAAGGCGTAACGCCCGCCGATATCAGCCGCGCAGGAAATCCGCCACGATGGTGATCTGCGCCGGGTCCATGAGCGCCGGCGCATGCCCCGCGCCCTCGATCACTTCCAGCCGCACGCCCTCACGCGTCGCCATGCGCTCGGCGGTGTCGGCCGGCAGCAGGTCGCTCTCGGCGCCGCGGATCAGCAGCACCGGCAGGGTGATGGCATTCCAGATCGGCCAGAGCTCCAGCGCCTCGACTGGCCCCTTCAGCATCGGGACCGCGATCGCGGGGTCGTAGTGCAGCCGCACCGCGCCGCCTTCCGCGGCCCGCGCCGAATGCCCGGCCAGATGCGCCCACTCGGCGTCGCTCAGCGCCCCGAAGCTCGCATGCACGCGCCTGAGGTGCCGCTCCAGCGCGGCGAGGTCCGGGAAGTCGCCCTCGACGCCGATATAGTCGCGGATGCGCTCCAGTGAGGCCTTCGGGATGAAGGCGCCGACATCGTTCAGCACCATTCGCCGGATCGGATGGCCGGGGATCACCGCCGCCAGCATCCCGCAGATGCCGCCGAGCGAGGTCCCCACCCAGTCCACAGCGGGCGCGTCGAGCTTCGCCAGCAGATGCGCCAGCGCGCCCACATAGACCGGCGGCTGGTAGAGGTCGCCGCGCGGCAGCCAGTCGCTGGCGCCGCGCCCCGGCAGGTCGGGGCAGATCACCCGTCGGCCCTCGGCTGCCAATGCCCGGGCCAGCGGGTCGAAATCGCGCCCGTTGCGCGTCAGGCCATGGACGCAGAGCACCGGCGCACCATCCTCCGGCCCCCATTCCACCCAGCGCAGGGTGTGGAAGCCGGTGGCGGCCAGCCAACGCACCGCGCCATGGCGCATGAGGCGTTACACCACGCCGCCGGCACGTAATGTCGCGATCTCCTCGGCCGTCAGGCCGAGCCCCGCCAGCACCTCATCCGAATGCTGCCCGAGCGTCGGCGGCGCGGCGCGATAGGTCGGCGGCGTCGCCGAGAGCCGCACCGGGTTCGCGATGACCTTCACCGTGGCGCCGCTCGCATGTTCCATCTCGACCACGCAGTTGCGGGCCACGATGTGCGGATCGGCGAAGACTTCCGACAGCTTGTTGATCGGCCCGCAGCCGATCTTCGCCGCCTCCAGCGTCTCCACCCATTCCTTGGTGGTGCGGGACTGCATGACCGGCGTCAGCGTGTCGGTCACGAGCTGGCGGTTCTCGACCCGCTTCGCATTGGTCGCGAAGTGCGGATCGGCGAGCAGGTCCTCGCGCCCGACCAGCTTGCAGAAGCGCTCGAAGGTCGGGTCGTTGCCGACGCTGAGGACGATGTGCCCATCCTTCGAAGGGAAGACCTGGTAGGGCACGATGTTCGGATGCTGGTTGCCGAGCCGCGGCGGGTTCTCCCCGGTCGCCAGGTAGTTCATGCCCTGGTTCGCGAGCCAGGCGACATGGGTATCCATCATGCCGATATCGACCTGCTGGCCCTCGCCCGTCGCGTGGCGATGATTCACCGCCGCTAGCACACCGACGCAGCCATAGAGCCCGGCGAAGAGATCGGCGACCGGGACGCCGACCTTCTGCGGCAGCCCATCCGGCTCCCCGGTCAGCGACATCACGCCGCCCATCGCCTGGATCAGGCTGTCATAGCCGGGGCGCGGGGCGTAGGGGCCGGTCTGTCCGAAGCCGGTGATCGAGCAGTAGATCAGCCGCGGGTACTTGGGGTGGAGTTGTTCCCAGCCGAGGCCATACTTCGCCAGCGCGCCGACCTTGAAGTTCTCGACCAGAATGTCGCAGCTCTCGAGGAGCTGGTGGATGATCGCCTGCCCGGCGGGCTTGGCGATATCCAGGGTGACGCTCTTCTTGTTGCGGTTCACGCCGAGGAAATAGGCGCTCTCCTTGGTCTCCGGCCAGAAGGGCGGCGCGAAGCCGCGGGTGTCGTCGCCGGCTTCCGGGCGCTCGATCTTGATCACTTCGGCGCCGAGGTCGCCCAGCATCTGCGTGCAGGTCGGGCCCGCGAGAACGCGGGTCAGGTCGAGGACGCGCAGACCCGCAAGGGGACCGGCTGGTTGCTGGCTCATGATGCTTCTCTCGGCAAGGAGTTCCGCCTTGCGTTTAGCACCTCGCGCGCCCCTGTCCATGCGGCGCCGCTCAGGACGTCGCCGGATCGAACTGATCCCGGTATCATCGCCCGTCACCCGGGAGCCCGCAAACATGCTCTGTCGTCTGGCGGTCCTTGCCCTCGCCTCCGCAACCCTGTGCGGCTGCTGCAGCGGCCTCTGGTACAGCAGCCCGAGGGGGCGGGATTATCCCTGGTGCGGCATCCAGCCGCAGGGATCAGTGGCGGAAGGCGACCTTGCGCGCCTCGCCGCCCTCCGCGGGACGGCCGGTCAGCAGCGCCCTGGGATAGCCATAGGCGAAGAGCGCCACGCTTGAGGCCGGATCCCAGTATTCGGCGCCATCGATCTCGACGGCGATCAGCACCAGATCCGGGCTTTCCGGCCCCTGCGGAAACCAGACCCGGTCCGCCTCGCTCCAGAGGGCCTTCTGCCGCGCGACATCCCGCTCGATCCGCGCCTGACCGTAGACCGAGCAATAATGGCTGCGGCCCGAGCCGCCATAGGCGAGCAGGACGCGGCCGTCGTGACCGATCTCCTCCGCCTTCGGACTGCCGGAAGCGGTGAAGAACCAGACGGTCCGGCCATCCTCGCCAATGCCCTTCTGCTGCATGGGCCGCGATCGCAGCCGCCCCTGCTCGTCCACGGTCACGAACATCGCGGTCCCGATCTCGTCCATCACCTCGCGGACCCTGATGCGGGCTTCGTCGTCGGTCATCGGCTTCGCCATGATCTGTCCTCCACAGGTCATCCACGGAAAACGGCCCGCCCTTCGCCCGGTTGCGCCGCCGCGCCGGCGGACGCATCTTCCCGACCGATCGACCGGAGGATCCGCCATGCTCGACACGCCATTGAAGACGCCCGAAGCGCCGTCCACAGACCCCTTCGCGCTGGCGAAGGCGCTCTCCGGCGTTCATTTCATCGGCGGCCGTTTCGTCCCCGCCCGCTCCGGCAAGACCTTCCCGGTGGTCAATCCCGCGACCGGCGCCGAGGTCGCGACCGCGGCCGAGGGCGATGCCGCGGATGTCGACGCCGCCGTGCAGGACGCCGCCCGCGCGCAGAAGGCCTGGGCGAAGGTCCCCGCCCGCAAGCGCGGCGCGCTGGTGCATCAATGCGCGGCGCTGCTGAAGGCGCATGCCGATGAGCTCGGCCGCCTGATCGCGCTCGAGACCGGCAAGGCGCTGCGCACCGAAAGCCGGGTCGAGGCCAATGTCGTCGCCGATATCTTCGAATTCTTCGGCGGCCTCGGCGGCGAGCTGAAGGGCGAGAGCGTGCCCTTCGCCCCGGACGTCCTCTCGGTCACGGTGCGGGAGCCGCTCGGTGTCGTCGGCGCGATCATCCCCTGGAACGTGCCGATGCTGCTGATGGCGCTGAAGATCGCGCCCGCGCTGGTCGCCGGCAACACGGTGGTGGTGAAGTCGGCCGAGGAAGCGCCGCTCGCGGTGCTCCGCATCTGCGAGTTGCTGAACCGCATCCTGCCGGCCGGCTGCTTCAACATGGTGAGCGGCTTCGGCCCGGAATGCGGCGCGCCGCTGGTCGAGCACAAGCTGGTCCGCAAGGTCACTTTCACCGGCAGCGTCGAGACCGGGAAGATCGTCGCCCGCACGGCGGCCGAGAAGCTGATTCCGCTGACGCTCGAGCTCGGCGGCAAGTCGCCGATGATCGTCTTCGCCGATTGCGACTTCGACAAGACCGTGGCCGGCGCCCTGACCTCGATGCGCTTCACCCGCCAGGGCCAGAGCTGCACGGCGGCCAGCCGCATCTATGTCGAGCGCCCGATCTTCGACCGCTTCGTCACCGCCATGAAGGATGCAGTGAACAAGATGGTCATGGGCGACCCGCTGGACGAGAAGACCGATATCGGCACCATCGTCAGCGAAGGCCAGCTCGAGAAGGTCAAGGCCTTCATCGCCGAGGGCACCGCGACGCCGGGCGCCACCGCGCATGTCTGCAGCGCGATGCCGACCGATCCCGCGCTGAAGAAGGGCCTGTTTATCCAGCCGGTGATCTTCACCGGCCTGACCGGCCAGAGCCGGCTGGTGCGGGAGGAGATCTTCGGCCCGGTCACCGTCATGCAGCCCTTCGACGACGCGGAGGCGGTGCTGGCGGAGGCGAATGACAGCGACTACGGCCTGGCCGCCAGCCTCTGGACCAACAACCTGAAGATCGGGCTCGACCTCGCGCACCGGCTGGAGGCGGGCCTCGTGCAGATCAACCAGAACCTGGTGGTGCAGGCCAACCTCTCCTATGGCGGCGTGAAGTCCTCCGGCCTCGGCAAGGAAGCTTCGCTGGAGGCGATGCTGGAGCACTTCACCCACAAGAAGACGATCATGGTGAACATGGGCTGAGAGCCCGCAGCGCCCGGTCCGCTCCGGACCGGGTGCCGATCTCATAGCAACGGACCGGTCGCTTGACCGGTCCGAGGCCGCGAATGCGGCCCGCCGCAAGTGCGGCGTCACGCCATGAGGCGTGCTCTTCGCACGACGCCAAGGCCGGCGGATGCCGCCCGCCCGGCGTTTGAGGGGGTCGCAATCGTGTCAATGATTGCGACCGCTGGTATCAGTCCACGATGAAGAGCTTGGCGCCGTCCCGGGTCGAGGAGCGGTGCGCGGCGTCGCCGAAATCCGAGACCTGGTAGCCATGGCCCGGCCGGAGCGTGAAGCGCCGCCCGTCGCGCAGCTCGGTCTCCAGCTCGCCCTCCAGCACATAGAGGACATGGCCGCGGTCGCACCAATGGTCGGCCAGGTAGCCCGGCGAATACTCCACCACCCGCACCCTGAGATCGCCGATCGTGAAGGTCCGCCACAGCGCATGCCCGGTCTCCCCGGCATGGCGCGTCGCCGGCACCGCCGACCAGTCGGTGGCGGTGAAGGGCAGCGTCGGGATCTTCATGCGCAGGGTCCTGTCGTCGCGGCATCCGGCAGCCACGCCGGGCCCGGTTCCGCCGATGCTCCGCCGCCGAGCGCGGCGGCCGCATCCTGCAAGGCCGAGACCGCAGCGGCAATGGCCGGCTGCGCCAGGCTGCCGTGCCGGATCGCGACCGAAACATGCCGTTCGATAAGGGGCCGCAACGGGCGCACGCCGATCGCACCCTGGTAGCGCCGCGCCCAAAGGCCGGGTTGGATCGAGATCGAACAACCGGCACCGACCATCGCCATCGTCACTTCGATGCTGCGGCAGGCACTGACGATCCGCGGTGTGAAGCCCGCTTCCCGGCAGGCGTCGAGCAGCGCGCGATGGAAGACGCTGCTGCCATCGTTTAGCGACCAGCTCTCATCCGCGAGGTCGGCGAGCGCGATGAAAGGGCGCCGTTCCAGCGGATGATCCCGCGGCAGCATCGCGTGCAAGGCGTCGCTGAACAGCGGCAGCAGCTCGATCTGCGGGTCCAGCGGCTCCTGCAAGCGGCCGATCCGGTCGACCAGGACCATGTCCAACTGCCAGCCGCGCAGCTCCGGCAAGCCCACCCTGGCGCCGTCATCGCGCAGTTCCAGTACCAGCAGTGGATGGCGTTGCCGCAGGGCCAGCACCGCCCTGGGCATCAGCGCCGCCGCCGCCGACGGGAAGGCTGCGACGCGCACCCTGCCCGCGATCTCCCGGCGCCCGGTCGCGAGATCGGCCTCCGCCTCCTCCATCACCGCCATCAGCCGCTCGGCATGGCGGACCAGGCGCTCGCCTACGGGCGTCAGGCGCACGCGCCGGCCCTCCCGCCGCAGCAAGGCGGCACCGCACTCGAGCTCGAGCTGCGCGAGTTGCTGTGACACGGCGGAGGTCGAGATCAACCGTGCCTCCGCCACCGCGGCCATCGTGCCGCGATGCGCCAGCTCCCACAGGAGGCGCAGGCGTCCAGCGTCGAGCATCGATCGCCCCCTTTCCCATAAAACGTGAAGCTTTGCTTCACTGAAGGTCAAGCCGAATGTGATGGACCTTAATGTCCCCCATCCCTAGCGTCGATCTTTCGCCTGTCACAAACAGCGCCCCCGGGGGGGCCGGTGAGGAGCGATAGGATGTCCATCCTGCAAGGCGACCCGTCCATCACCGCGGCGCCGCGATCGGACCGCTTCGGCAATCCGATCGACCGCATCGTCGGCTATGCGCGTGGCCGCATCCTGAGCTCCTCCACGGACGAGGCGCTGAAGCTCACCCAGACGAAGCGCGTCATCCGTGACCGGATCGCCCGCTTCGGGAGTGATTCCATCAGCATCTTCACCGGCAACCAGCGTGACTTCCGGCTGCGCCCCGAGGATCTCGACCTGCTCTCCGAGGAATGGATCGGATCGGCGCTCTTCGAGCCCGAGCTGCACGCCGCCATCCGCGCGCATCTCGGCGGCGATGCCGAGAGCGGCGTCGCGGTCTTCAACCGGACCAGCGCCGGCATGGTGGCGGCGATGCTGGCGCTGGTCGGCGATGGCTCGGTCGTCTCCTTCGTGCCGCGCGGCGCCCGCTCCCACACCTCGGCGGCACGCGGCGCGGCGCTCGCCGGCGCCCGCTTCATCGAAACCGATGATCTCGCCGCGGTCGAAGAAGCGCTGGCCGATCCGGAGGTCCAGTTGCTGCTGGTCACCAGCGTCACCAACACGCTCGCCTGGTTGCCGATCCCCGCGCTGGAGGCGGCCGTGGCGCTGGGACGCCTCGCCGGCGTCCCGGTGATGCTGGACGACGGCTACGGCGCGCGGCTGCGCCCGACGCTGCATGGCGGCCCACGCAGCCTTGCCCTCGGCGTCGATCTCGCGATCAGCAATTGCGACAAGGCCGGGCTGGAGGGGCCGCGCGCCGGCTTCATGGCCGGCCGGGCCGACCTCGTCGCCCGGGTCGAGGCCAAGGCGGGCGAGCTGGGACAGGAAGCGCGCGCGCCGATCGCGCTCGCCGTGCTGCGGGCGCTCGAACGCTACAGCGAGGCGCGGCTGCGGGAGGAGGTCGCGGCCGGCCTCGAGATCACCGCTGCGCTGACCGCCCGCCTCGGCGCCCTGCGGGTGCGGGCCACGGATATCGGCCCGCTGGTGCATGAGGACGACATCCTCGCGATCGCGCGGGAGCGCGCCGGCACGCGGCCCGCCATCGTCCCCTGCGAGGCCTCGGCCGCGCTCGGGATGCTGCTGCTGGCTGAGAACGGCATCCTGACGGTGAACACCAGCGGCCAGCCTGGCGCCCAGGTGTCGCTGCGCCTGAAGCCGGCCGCCGAGGCGATGCGCCGGGCCGGTGGGGCGCAGGCCGTGGCCGAGGCGGTGGATGCCCGGCTCACCGATCTGGCGGCGCTCATCGCCGCACCGGGCAAGGTCACCCGTCTGCTGCTTGGCCCCGCCGCGCATAGCTGCTGCGGCATGCATGCCTCCGGAGCCTGAACCGCATGGGCGCCGAGACCTTCGAGGACCGGATCGACCGCTTGGTGAACATCGATATCGGTGGGCGCGGCGTCGAGGCGCTGTACCGGGCGGCGCGCGGCAAGCTCGGCCGTTCCCTGGTCGGCGCCGCGGCCGAGGCGCTGCTCGCGGTGCCGGAAGGTGCCACCGTCCTGGTCACCACCGGGTCGGTCTCGCGCGCCTGGGTCTCGCCCGCGATCGGGGAGAATGACGGCCCGGCGGGCCTCGCGGCCGTGGCACGCGCGCTCTCTCTGGCGCGCCGCGCCATCCCGGTGCTGATCGCCGAGAACTCCCTGCTCAGCCCGATCGGCCAGATCCTGACCAGTGCCGGCCTCAGCATCGTGACCATGGAGGAGGCGAAGCGCACCACCCAGCCCGGCGGCCGCCTCGCCGTCGCGGTGCTGCGCGACTACCCGATCGAGGACGCCGCCGGCCTCGCCGCCGCCGCGCCGCTGCTCGACGAGCTGCAGCCGGCGCTGGTCTTCTCGACCGAACGCGTCGGGCGCAACGCGCAGGGCATCTACTGCAACATGCGCGGGGTCGATTTCGGCCATGGCCGCGCCCGTGTCGACCATGTCTTCGACGAGGCGCTGCGGCGCGGCATCCCCTCGGTCGCGGTCGGCGATGGCGGCAACGAGATCGGCATGGGGCTGGTGCCGGAGGCCGTCCAGCGGCATGTGCCACACGGCGAGCGCATCGGCGCCGTCACGTCGGCCGATGTGCTGGTCACCGCCGCCTGCTCGAACTGGGGCTGCTACGGCATCGTCGCCGCCATGGCCAGGCGCCTCGGCGATCCGGCGCTGATGCACACGCCCGAGCTCGAGGAGCGGCTGCTGCTGCGCGGCGCCGAGATCGGGCTGATCAATTCGGTGGATGGGATCATCGATCCGAATGTCGATGGCATCGCACTCGCCGCCCACAAGGCGGTGGTCGAGCTTATCCGCACCATTGCCCGGCCGTGATGCAAGCGGGATGACTGACTGACGACGGATGGCCGCCATGCGCGGCCGCGACGGAGGAACGCACGCCGCGGCACGAACCGACACGCGGAGAGCGAATGATGCGAACGACACGACGGGCCTTGATGACCCTCAGCGCCGCCCTGCCGGCCCTGCCGGGACGCGCCCGCGCGGCGACCTATCCCGACAAGCCGGTGCGCATCATCGTGCCCTTCGCGCCGGGCGGCAGCCTCGACATCCTGGCGCGCGGCCTCGCCAATGATGTGCGCCTCGGTCAACAGATCGTGGTCGAGAACCGCAGCGGCGCCGGCGGCAATATCGGTTTCGAGGCCGCCGCGCGCAGCACGCCGGACGGCCATACGCTGATGCTCGCCAGCGAGCCGCTGACCGTGAACCCGGCGCTGATGCGCGTCACCTACGACCCGGTGCGCGATTTCGCCGGCATCAGCCTGATCGCACTGCTGACCCAGGTGCTGATCGTGCATCCGGATGTCCCCGCCCGCGACCTGCCGGAGCTGGTGGCGCTGGCCCGCGCCCGGCCGGGGACGATCAACGTCGCCTCGGCGGGTCCCGGCACCTCCGGCCATCTGGCGGTCGCGATGCTCGGCGCGGCCGGCGTGCCGCTGGTCCATGTCCCCTTCCGCGGTGGCGGGCCGGCGGCCGCGGCGGTGCTCGCGGGCCAGGTGCAGGCCGGAATCATGACCCTGCCGGCGGCGCTCGGCTATATCCGCCAGGGCCAATTGCGGTCCTTCGGCGTGACGGCGACCGAGCGCTCCCGCTTCCTGCCCGAGGTGCCGTCGCTGCGCGAGGTGGTGCCGGGCGTCGTGGTGGACAGTTGGCAGGCCCTCTTCGCGCCCGCCGGCACCCCGCCGCCGATCATCGGACAGATCAACGCCGCCGTTCTCGCCGCATTGGCCACACCCGGGACCAGCGATTTCCTGGCACGCCAGGGCTTCGAGAAGGTCGGCAGCACGCCGGCGGCGCTCGACGACCTCGTGCAGCGCGAAGCCGCGAGGTGGCCGGCGGTGGTGCGCGACGCGGGGGTCAGCGTGGACGGCTGAGCCGACACGATCAGTTGGCGTAGACGCCCGCCGTTTCCACCACGCGGCGCCAGCGCGCCACCTCCTCGGCGTGGAAGCGGCGGTGGAATTCCCGCGTCGCCTCCTGCTGGGTGGCGGGCGCGGTGATCAGATCCGCGAAACGGCTCAGCAGCCGTGCCTCCCTGAGCGCCGCGCGCAGCGCCTCCGAGAGGCGTTCCTGGATCGGCTCCGGCACCTCCGCCTGGGCAAAAAGCCCGTGCCAGGTGGTCATGGTGGCGCCCGGCATCCCGGCCTCGGTCATGGTCGGCAGCCGTTCGATCCCCGGCACCCGCGCCTCGCTCGTCACCGCATAGGCGGGGAAGCTGTTGCGCTGGATGAAAGGCAGTGTGTTCGTCACCTGGTCGCAGAAGATATCGACGCGCCCGGCCATCAGCTCGGTCGTGATCGGAGCGCTGCCGCGATAGGCGACCGCGGTCGCCTGCGCGCCGACCGATTGCTGCAGCAGCATGGCACAAAGCTGGGAGGAGGAGCCGATGCCGGAATGCGCCAGGTTCAGCTTGTCGCCCTCCCGCCGCATCACCGCCGCGTATTCCGCGACGTTCTCCGCGGGAAAGCCGGGCCGCGAGACCAGCATCATCGCCGCCTTGGAGGCGAGGCCGAGCGGGGCGAAGCTCTCGGTGACGCTGTAGGGAAGCTGGCGGTAGAGCGTGGCACTCGCCGCGAAGCCGACATTGGTGTTCAGGATGGTGTAGCCGTCCGCCCGCGCCTGCCGCGCCCGCCCGGCCGAGAACACCGTCCCCGCGACGTTCTCCACGACGACCGGCTGGCCGAGATGGCGGGCCATGCCTTCGGCGACCAGCCGGGTGATGACGTCGGTCGGCCCCCCCGCGGTGCCGCCGGCGATCAGCGTCACCGGCCGGTTCGGAAAGCCCTCCTGTGCGCAGATCGCGGGCGCCGCGAGGGCAGCGGGCATGGCGGCGAGCAAGGCGCGTCGGGTGGACGGCATCGGCGGTTTCCTCCTGTCCTGCCTTCGGGGGCGGATCGGAGGCGGAGTTCAGGCCATGGCGACGGATGCGGCAAGGCCCCGTTCGCGCCGCCGCTGGCGCAGTGCCGGGATCAGCCTCCGCGCGGCGCCCGCCGCAGCGCCTCGCGCAGGCCGGGATCGTCCAGCACCTTGTCCACCGCCTCCGCCAGCACCCGCACCATCAGCGCGTGCAGATCCTCGAGCGAGCCATAGACGCCGGCCGGCGTCAGCGTCGCCCGCCCTTCCACCCGTTCCACCCGCATTTCCGTGGTCCAGAGATGCGCCCCGCTCGCCACCTCGACCAGCGCCGGGCGCAGCACCACCCGCGCTTCCCGCCGCGAGAGCTGATTCGCATCCAGGGCGTCGATCACGATGTCGAGGCGAAGACGCGCACCCTGGACGGGCGCCAGCAGCCCGCGCCGTAGCAGCGCCTCCCGGAAGGCACGGTCCACGGCAGTGTCGACCGGCAGGTCCGAGCGCAGGCGCTTCAGCGGCGTGCCGAAGCCGTCGCGGATATTGCCCACCCAGCGGCGGTCCCGGATGTCGCGCCGATCGGTCACTTCCCCCATCGCCAGGCTCGCGCGCGCGATGGGCTCCTGCGCCGGTGCCGCCGCCGGCGTGTAAGGCAACGGCAATGTCGCGCTGGCACAACCACCGAGGATCAGGACCGCGAAGGCGAACAGAGTGCGGCGCATGGCAGGCCTCCTTCCCCACCATCCTGCCCGCCAGGGCAGGAACTTCGCAAACCCGCGCTTTCGCAAGGCCGCACCCGGCCCCATCTTGCGCGCCATGCGGACGCTGTTCTCCTGGCTCGCGCGGGGCATCCTCGCGCTTGCACTCCTTTTCGTGCTCGCGATCGGCGGAGCGCTGGCGCTGGTCTGGTGGACGCTGCCGCCGGACCGTGCCGAGGCCCGCATCCCGGCGCTGAACCGCCCGGTCGCCATCGCCTTCGACATGCATGGCATCCCGACGATCCGCGCCGCGAACGAGGCCGATGCCTGGCGCGCCGTCGGTTGGCTGCACGCGCGCGACCGGCTGTTCCAGATGGAGATGATGCGCCGCGGTGCCGCCGGCCGCCTGTCCGAGATCGCGGGCAGCGCCACCCTGCGCGTCGACCGCTTCTCCCGCCTGCTCGGCCTCGCGCAACGGGCGGAAGCGGATCTCGCCAGCCTGCCACCCGAGACCCGCGCCGCACTCGATGCCTATGCCGAGGGCGTGAACGCCTGGATCGGCGAGCACGGCCGCTTCAGCGCGCCGGAATTCATCGCCCTCGGCGCGCCGGAGCCCTGGCGCGCTGCCGACAGCCTGCTCTGGGGCAAGGTGATGGGCCTCTGGCTTTCGGGCGACTGGCGCACCGAGTTCGACCGCATGCGCCTTGCCGCCCGGCTGCCGCCGGAGCGCCTTGCCGAGCTCTGGCCATCGGATGGCAGCCCCGGCCGGCCCGACCTGCCGGAGCGCCAGGCCTTGGCCCCGGCGGGCACCGCGGCACTCGATCGCCTCGCCGGCCTGGTCCCCCGCTTCGGGGAGGATGCGCCGCTGCCCGCCACCGCCTCCAACGCCTGGACGGTCACCGCCGCGCATTCGACGACCGGGACGCCTCTGCTCGCCTCCGACCCGCATCTCGGCTTCGGCGCGCCGATCCTCTGGTACCTCGTGCGGATCGAGCTGCCGGGCGGCCGGGTACTGGCCGGCGCCACCGCGCCCGGCGTGCCCTTCGTGGTCATCGGCCGCAGCAGCGACCTGGCCTGGGGCTTCACCACCACCACCTCCGACACCCAGGACCTGGCGCTGGAGCGGGAGGTGCCGGGCGGCTACGCCGCGCCGGGCGGCCCCCGGCCCTTCGCCACCCGCACCGAGACCATCGCCGTGCGCGGCGCCGCCCCGGTCACCTTGACGGTGCGCGAGACCATACATGGCCCAGTGCTGAACGACCTGGATACCCCGCAGCCCGGCGCTCCGCCCGCCCCGCTCATCGCGCTCGCCATGGCGAACCTCGCGCCCCGCGACACCGCCGCCGCCGGGCTGCATGCGCTGAACCGCGCCGCGACCCTGGCCGAGGCGCGGGCGGCCGCGGCGCTCATCACCTCGCCGCCGCAGAACCTCCTGGTCGCGACGCGGCAGGGCGACATCGCCATGTATCTGACCGGCCGCACGCCGGTCCGGCGCTCCGGCGACGGCACCGGGCCCTTCGAAGGCTGGAACCCCGCCCAGGGCTGGTCCGGCTTCGTCCCCTTCGATGCCATGCCGCATGTCGAGAACCCGGCCTCCGGCTGGATCGCCAATGCCAACAGCCGCCCGGCGCCGCCCGGCCATCCGGTCTTCCTCGGCCACGCCTTCCCCGGCGACTGGCGGTTCCGCCGCATCGGCGAGCTGCTGGCGGAGCGGGACCGCCACGGCCCGGCCGATTTCGCCGCCATGCAGGTCGATACCCTGTCGGTGCTGGCCCGCGACCTGATCCCGCATATCGCGGCCCTGCCGCGGCCGGCGGGCGCCGCCGGTGCCGCCCACGACCTGCTCCTCGCCTGGGATGGGCGGATGGGCGCCGACCTGCCGCAGCCGCTGATCTTCAACGCTTTCTTGCGGGAGTTCGGCCGCGCCGTGATGGCGCGCGCCGGCCTGCCGGAGAATGCCCACATCCCATCCCATGAATTCCTCGCCCAGGTGCTGGACGGGCGGCTGGCGCATTGGTGCGGCGGCCGCGGCTGCGGCCCGCTCGGGACCGAAGCGCTGACCCGTGCCGTCAGTGGCCTCGCCGCCACCTACGGCGCCGATCCTGCGTCCTGGCGCTGGGGCATGGCCCATGCCGCCCGCTTCGAGCACCCGCTGCTGCGCTTCATCCCCGCGCTCGCTGCCCTCACCCGGCTGGAGGCGCCCACCGCCGGCGATGGGGAAACCTTGCTGCGCGCCGGTTTCCGCACGGATCAGGGGGATTTCCGCGCCATCCATGGCGCCGGGCTGCGCGCCGTCTTCGACCTTTCCGACCCCGACGATACGCTCGCGGTCATCGCCACCGGCCAGTCCGGCCATCCGATGAGCCGCCATTGGGGCGACCTGTTGCCGGCCTGGCGTGACGGGCTGGTGCTGCGCCTTGATGGGCTGGGCAGCGGCGGTGCTGCGGCCGCGCTGCGGCCATGATGCGGCCGGGATACGGAGGCTGTTGATTTGCGCGCCGCCGCGCCCGAAACTGCCCGACGACCCATGCATCAGCGCCCGACGAAACGTCCGCAGTTCTTCTACACCACCGCCCCGCTTCCCTGCCCCTATCTGGCCGGGCGGACGGAGCGGAAGATTGTGACCGAGCTTTCGGGCGGCGAGGCGGAGACGCTGCATGACCGGCTCTCCCGTGCCGGCTTCCGGCGCAGCCACAACATCGCCTATTCGCCGGTCTGCCCAGGCTGCCAGGCCTGCATCCCGATCCGCATCGTCGCCGACGCCTTCGCCCCGGACCGCACCCAGCGCCGCATCCGCCGCGCCAATGCCGACCTGATCGGCCGCGAGACCCCGGCGCGGGTCACCGCCGAGCAATTCGCCCTGTTCCAGCGCTACCAGCGCATCCGCCACAGCGATGGCGACATGGCTGCAATGGGATTCTACGACTACCGCGCGATGGTCGAGGACACGCCGATCACCACCGGCATGGTGGAGTTCCGCGATGCCGCAGACCGTCTGATCGGGGCCTGCCTGACCGACTGGCTCAGCGATGGCCTGTCCGCCGTCTATTCCTTCTTCGATGTGGGCGAGGACCGTCGCTCGCTCGGCACCTACGCCATCCTTTGGCTGATCGCCCGCGCGCGCGCGCTGGGACTGCCCTATGTCTATCTCGGCTATTGGGTGCCGCAGAGCCGCAAGATGGCTTACAAGGAGCGCTTCCGCCCGAGCGAGATCCTGACCGCCGGTGCCTGGCGGCCACTCGAGGATTCGGATCTGCCGGTGCGCGCGCACGAAGCGGTGCGCTAGGCGATCGCGCCCCAGCCACTTATTTGGCGGCGTGATTCACGCTTTTTGGTGATTTCCCTGCAACCGATCATGCTCCAGCGGAATCGCTCCGCTTCACCAATCCCGCCCTTATGCTGCAGTGGCGTCTTCACCCGATCAGGTGATTCCACCTGATCGGTATCTGCTCCAAGGGCGGGTTTCGACGCCCTGAGCCAGAGCGGCCCGGCATCCCTTCCCCTTCGTTGACGTGATCGGCAGCGGGCTTCCGCAGCCCATCCCTGCCTCGGGCTTGCGCGGTCACGCCCGCCTAAATTCGCCGGCATCATTCCGACTCAAAATTGATATCGAGACATGGATTTACGACTCTTCGAATGTCTTTTACGTTCTCCAAACCATTTTTTGTTTTAATGCGTCAGGTGCGACGAAAGGCGGGCGTAGCCATGACTTCGAACGTCTCCAAATTTCAAATTGATAGTTTTTCCATAGACAATGTCAGTATTCCTTGGCCTGATCACGGGTCGGGATGCCAATGCGGGTGCTTCCGGAGCCAAGCCGACGGCGACAACGCGGCCGGAGGCGAAGAAACCATCCAGTCCGCCAATGCCCCGGCCGGTCCGAGCCTTGCCGTGATCTCTACCGGACGCAGCTTCAACAACGGCATCGACGGCATTCTCTACGGCCAGAAATATGCGACGACCGTCATCACCTTCAGCTTCCCGACCAGCGCAGCAGTATACGGCACCGATTACAGCGAAGCTGTGACTGGCTTCAGGGCCGCATCGGAAAGCCAGGCTGCAGCGACGGATTGGATACTGACCGGTGATTCCGCGCGGAGCGGATTCGTCCAGCGCTACGGATCGATTTCGTCCTTTGCGAATTTGACTTTCGTTGACAATGGCAACGGCGACGCCGTGATTCGCGTGGCCGCCAGTTCCATCCCCAGCACGGCCTTTTCCTATTATCCTTACAATGGCGCCCAGGGCAGCGATGTTTGGTTCGGCAAGCAGTATGATGGGACCTCGGCCGACTACCGGCAGGTGAAGATCGGCAATTACGCCTATCACACCCTCCTCCACGAACTGGGCCACGGCCTGGGGTTGAAGCACGGGCATGAGTCGGGTGGCCCATCCGGCGTCGCGTTACCGGCCGACCTGGACAGCCATGAATTCAGCATCATGACCTACCGGAGCTACCCCGGAAAGGCGATTGGCGGTGTCAGCAACGAGACCTATGGCTTTCCGCAAGGCTACATGATGCTGGATATCGCGGCACTGCAGTTCATGTATGGTGCCAATTACAGCACCAACAGCGGCAATACGACCTACAAATGGTCGCCCATCACCGGCGAGATGTTCATCGACGGTGCCGGACAGGGTGCGCCGGGTGATGGCAATGGTGGCGCCTCGAACCGCGTTTTCCTGACGATCTGGGACGGCGGCGGCAATGACACCTACGACTACTCCAACTACACGACCGCCCTGAACGTCGACCTCAATCCCGGGGGGTGGTCGAAGATCTCGAACACGCAGCTCGCCTATCTCGGCGACGGCCATTACGCGCGCGGCAATGTCTTCAATGCGCTGCTGCATCAGGGCAATACCGCCAGCCTGATCGAAAATGTCGTGGCCGGCACCGCGGACGACATCATCATCGGCAATGTCCTGAACAACAGAATCCAAGGGAATGCCGGCAACGACACCATCGACGGCGGATCCGGCAGGGATACGCTGGTGCTGTTGGGCAATCGCTCCGACTACCGCGAATTCTCGGTCTCCGGCAGCACCTTCACGATCAAGGACAGCGTCGCCTCACGCGACGGGACGGATGTCTTCAGGAATGTCGAAGTTCTGATCTTCCGCGATCAGGATGTCACCGTGCAGGATTTCTTCGGCGTTTCCGCCAGCACGGTTTCTCCTGCCGACGAGGTCATCATATTTCGCTTTTTGAATAAATCGACAGGAACGCATTTCTACACCGCGTCGGCATCCGAGCGTGACAGTATTCAGAAGAACCTTCCCAACTACCAGTTCGAAGGCCCCTCATTCGCCGGCACCAGCGATGCCGGCGGCGATATGAGTATATTCCGCTTCTACAATCGCTCGACCGGGACCCATTTCTACACGGCGAGCGCTGCGGAGGCCAACGATGTCATGAAGAATCTGCCGAATTATCAATATGAGGGTACAGCATACAAGGCTTTCTCGCAGCCGACAGATGGTGACGGGGACGCCCACATGGCCTTGCATCGATTTTACAATACAAGCGCCGGGGTCCATTTCTATACGGCCGACCCGAATGAGAAGGCAAACGTCCAGGAACATCTTCCGAACTTCAAGTATGAGGGCGTTGCCTACTACGTCGACGCGGTGCTGTAGACTTCCCGGCATCGCGATGCGCCGCGCCGGTGGAGGGCCGGCCATGACCGAGGAGCTGGTCCGTTAAGCAATGGCCCAGCACGGCATCGGCAGCGTCGAGGCTCGGCGCCATCGTCATTATTGGACCATGGACAGCACGCGACGCCGTCGGGCATTGTCATGCGCGCTTCGCAAGCAATAACCATCAAGGCGCGAGGCACACCCCAATCCGCGGCGCCAGCCGCGAAACCATAGGTGTGACCATGCCCCTTCCCGCCCTTCGCCCGCAGCAGGCCGCCCTCGGCCATCTCCGCCGCCGCCGTATCGTCGGCGCCTCGCTGGTCGCCATGACCTCCCGCGTCGCTGTTGCCCAGGCGCCCTGGCCGGACCGGCCGGTGCGCATGCTGGTCGGCTTCCCAGCCGGTGGCGCTGGCGACCTGATCGCGCGTGCCATCGCGCCGGCGCTCAGCGCCACCTTCGGGCGGCCCTTCGTGGTCGAGAATCGCCCCGGCGCCGGCGGCGCCATCGCGGCCCAGGCCGTTGCGCAATCGACCGATGGGCATACGCTAGGTGCCGTGCTCGGCGGCCCGACCACGACCGCGCGCGCGCTGAACCCGGCGCTCGCCTACGACCCGACGCGCGATTTCACCGCCATCTCCCAAATCTTCCGCACCGGCTTCGTGATCGCCGTACATCCTGCCCTGCCGGTCACCGACCTCGGCGGCTTCATCGCTCACGCCCGCGCTAATCCGGGCCGCCTCTCCTACGGATCGATCGGCCCCGGCACTGTGACCCATCTCGCGATGGAGGAGCTGAAGGCGCGCCACGGCCTCGACATTGAGCACGTCACCTATCGCGGCTTCGGACAAATGACTCTCGACCTTGCGGCCGGCCGCATCCAGGTCTGCTTCGACACCTTCGCCGAATCCCTCGCCTTCGCGCAGGATGGCCGCATCCGTGCCCTGGCGGTGACGACCGAAGTGCGCAACCGGCTGCTGCCCGATGTGCCGACCGTCGCCGAAGCCGGCGAGCCCGGCGCGGAATGCTTCGGCTGGACCGGCGTCGTGGCGCCGGCCGGCTTCCCGGCCGAGCGCGCGCGGGCGATCGCGGATGCGATCCGCCAGGCGATCGCGGTACCGGAAGGCCGCGCCAATCTCGACATGCAGGGCATCGAATTCGTCGGCAGCACGCCCGAGGAATTTGCGGCGCTGCAGGCCCGCGAGGCCGCGCGCTGGATCGCGGTGATCCAGCGGCTCGGGCTGCGCGCGGCGGGGTAGGTTCCGGCCCCGGTTATCCGGCGAAGCGACGGCTGCGCGGGAAGCGGTCTGGCGGTGCCTTGCCGGCGCCGGCGCGCTGGCCCCGCCAGAGGCGCAGGTCCGTTTCCACCTTCATCCCGTTGCCATGCCGCCAGGAGAGGCCGTCCTTCAGCGTGAAGATCACGGCGTCGACCAGTTCGGCGCCATCCTTCAGCGCCAGAAGCTGCACGCCGCGGCCGCGTGCCATCTCCGGCACTTGCTCCAGCGGGAAGACCAGCAAGCGGTTGTTGCTGCCGGTCACCGCGACATGGTCGCCTTCGACCGGCACACAGAGCGCGCATTCGCGGCCGGCCTCGACGACCAGCACCTGCTTTCCGGTGCGCTTCTCGGCCAGGAACTCCTCGCCCTTGACCACGAAGCCGCGCCCATCGGTCGCCGCGACCAGGTAGCGCGTCCCATCTCGGTGGACGAAGAACGTGACGATGTCGTCCTCGTTCGTCAGGTCGAGCATCAGCCGCACCGGCTGCCCGTCGCCGCGCCCGCGCGGCAGCGCATCCGCCTTCAGCGTGAAGGCGCGCCCATTGGTCGCGATCAGCACCAGGCGGTCCGTGGTCTCCGCATGCACCGCGATCTTGAGCTCGTCGCCTTCCTTGAAACGAAGCTCCGCGTCTTCAGGCAGATGCCCCTTCTGCGCGCGGATCCAGCCCTTCTCCGACAGGATGATGGTGATCGCCTCGCGCTCCACGAAGGCGGTCTCGTCGACCATCACCGCCGGCAGCGCGGCGCCCTGCGCCGTACGCCGTGCGCCCAGCGCGCCGCTGCCGAACTTCTCCCGCGTCGCCGCGATCTCATCCGCGATCGCGCGCCAGCGCTTCGCCTCGGAGCCCATCAGCCCCTGCAGGGACTTCTGCTCCGTGGTCAGCTTCTTGTGCTCCTTCCGGATCTCCATCTCCTCGAGCTTGCGGAGCGAGCGCAGCCGCATGTCGAGGATGGCATTCGCCTGCACCTCGGTGAGCTCGAAGCGTGCCATCAGCGCTTCCTTCGGGCGGTCCTCCTCGCGGATGATGCGGATCACCTCGTCGAGGTTGAGATAGGCGATCAGATAGCCGCCGAGCACTTCCAGCCGCCGCGCGATGGCGGCGAGCCGATGCTCGGTCCGGCGCACCAGCACCACATGCCGGTGGTCGAGCCAGGCGCGCAGCACCTCCGGCAGGTTCATCACCCGGGGCGTGCGCGCCGCGTCCAGCACATTCATGTTGAGGCTGATACGGCTCTCCAGCGCGGTCGCGCGGAACAGGCTCTCCATCAGCACGGGCGCATCGACGTTGCGCGATTTCGGCTCGATCACCACGCGCACCACATCGGTGCTCTCGTCGCGGATGTCGCCGACCAGCGGCAGCTTCTTCTCCTCCATGAGCTGCGCGACCTGCTCGATCAGCCGCGACTTCTGCACTTGATAGGGGATCTCCGTGACGATGACGCGGTAGCTGCCGCCCTTCATCTCCTCCCGCTCCCAGCGCGCGCGCAGGCGGAAGCCGCCACGGCCGGTCGCATAAGCCTCCCGGATGCTCTCGGCAGGCTCGATCAGCACGCCGCCGGTCGGGAAGTCCGGCCCCTTCACCAGCGTCAGCAGCTCATCGACCGTCGCCCCAGGATTCTCGATCAGCAGCAGCGCCGCGTCGCAGAGCTCGCCCGCATTGTGCGGCGGGATGCTGGTCGCCATGCCGACGGCGATGCCGTTCGCGCCGTTCGCGAGCAGGTTCGGGAAGGCGGCCGGCAGCACCACCGGCTCCTTCTCCTCGCCGTCATAGGTGGTGCGGAAATCAACCGCATCCTCCTCAATCCCGGCGAGCAATGCCTCGGCCACCTCGGTGAGCCGTGCCTCGGTGTAGCGCATGGCCGCGGCGCCATCGCCATCGATATTCCCGAAATTGCCCTGGCCTTCGACCAGCGGGTAGCGCGACGCAAATTCCTGCGCGAGCCGCACCATCGCCTCATAGATCGCGGCGTCGCCATGCGGATGGTATTTGCCCATCACATCGCCGACGATACGCGCGCACTTCTTGAAGCCCGAAGCGGGATCGAGCTTGAGCTGGCGCATCGCCCAGAGCAGCCGGCGATGGACAGGCTTCAGCCCGTCCCGCACATCCGGCAGCGAGCGCGCCGTGATGGTGGACATGGCATAGGCGAGATACCGCTCCGACAGCGCGTCGGAGAGCTTGGTCTCGCGGGTCTCGCCGCCATCGGAAAGAGTGGGCAGGTCGTCGGGCATCCGGGGTGATTCGCGCTTCGTTCTCGTCCGGGCGCGGGGATACACCAAGCGCGCGCTGCGCGCCACGTGTTAGCCTGCCGGCAGCACTTCAATCTCCCGGAACCGGGGGCAGGACACGGGGAGCGTCCATCCATGCGTTCGAGACGATTCGTCATCGGCTGCGCCGTCTGCGCCGCCGTCGCCAGCCTCACGGCCACCGAGGCCGCGGCCCAGGCGACATCCGGCGTCACCCGCACGATCCTCCAGCAGACGGAGCTGCCGGGCGGCACCCATGTCGTCATCTTGGTCGCGGCCGAGGTCGCGCCGGGCGCCGAGGTCGCGCGCCACACCCATCCCGGCATCGAATCCGCCTATGTGCTGGAGGGCGAATGCACGGTGCAGGTCGCCGGCAGCCCCGATCGCGTGGTTGGCCCCGGCCAGGGCTTCCAGATCCCTGCCGAGACCGCGCACGGGGTGAAGAACGGCCCGCGCGCGACCAAACTTGCGATCACCTACACCGTCGAGAAGGGAAAGCCCTTGGCGTCACCTGCCTAGACCAGGGTCGCGACGCGGTCCTGCAGCCGCTGCCGCGCTTCCGGCACGGCGCGGTTCTGGGCGTGGAAGACGTCGCGTTCCAGGAAATGCGCGGTCAGGCGCAGCCCGGCATGCCAGTCGGCGGGCATCGCCAGCACGGCATCGTCGCGCAGGAACCTCGGCAGCGGCAGCAGCCGGTCGGCCCAGGGCGCGCCGGCCTCCGCACTGACCGCACGGCCCGATTTTGGGGAGACATAGGCGAGCCCTTCCGTCGCCCCGCTCGCCGCGCAGGAGGAGAGGTCGAGCCCGAAGCCGAGCTCGGCCAGCAGCAGCGCCTCCCACCGCACATAATCCGGCATGGCGGCCTCCGGCCCCCGCACCAGCAGCGAGATCACCCGCACCAGCCCTTCGAACAGCACCGGATGCGGGGCGCGCTCCGGCAGCGCCGCTTCGGCCACCGCGCAGGCGGAGGAGAGCAGCGCCAGCGCCAGAGGATCCTCCATCGCCAACGCCGCCGCGGGATGCACCATCTCGCCCGACAGCGTGCCGAGTTGCTCCGCCAGGCGCCCGACCCAGCGCGCCTCGATCATGTTCCCCGCCATCCAGAGCGCTGCCTGCCCGCGCGAGGCGCCGCCCCGCGCCAGCCCGGCGTGGCGCCCGTGCTCGCGGGTGATGACGTTCACCACCGCGCCGCCTTCCCCGTAGGGCCGGGCGGAGAGGATGATGGCCGGCGCGCTCCACTCCACGCTCAGGCCTTCCGCCACCATGCGACGGCAGACAGGATCAGCGCCAGCAGCAGCGCCACCAGGATGATGGGTGCGCCGATGATCCCGATGCCGATGTCGCTGTACCAGTCACAGCGGCTGAGGATGTTGCAATGCTCCGGCGTCAGCAGCATCGCCGCGACCCAGACGCAGGCCAGCGCCGCCAGCACGGCCCAAGCCTTGATCCAGGCCGGGCGCGCGGGGTGCTGCGTAGTGTGCGCCCGATTCAGACCTCCGCGCCCTTCGGCGCTCCGGCCATCGGGCTCGGTCACCCCTCGTCCTCCAGCCCGATCGCGCGGATCCGCGCCCGCTCCTCGTCCCAGCCGGTGCGTTCCTTCACATTGAGGAACAGGTGCACCGGCCGTTCCAGCAGCGCAACCAGCTCGGCCCGCGCGCGGCGGCCGATCTCCTTCACCCGGCTGCCCTTGTCGCCGATGATGATCGCCTTCTGCGTGGCCCGCCCGACATAGATCGTGCAATCGACCCGCACGCTGCCGTCGTCCCGCTCCTGCCAGCTCTCGGTCTCGACCGTCGCGTGGTGCGGCACTTCCTCATGCGTCTGGCGCAGGATCTGCTCGCGCACGATCTCGGCGGCCAGCATGCGGTTCGGCAGGTCGGAGAGCTCGTCCTCCGGGAACAGCCAGGGGCCTTCCGGCACCACCGCCGCCATGTCGTCGAGCAGCCGATCGAGGCCGCGGGACTTCTCGGCCGAGATCATGAAGGTGCGCTCGAAATTGAGCGCCGCGTTCAGCTTCTCCGCCAGCGGCAACAGCGCCGGCGGGTCGATCAGGTCGGTCTTGTTCAGCGCCAGCCAGACCCGGTGCTTTTGCTTCGCCAGCCCCTCCAGGATTGCCTCCAGCCGCTCGGTGATGCCGGTCTTGGCGTCGACCAGCAGCAAGGTCACGTCGGCGTCCTTGGCCCCGCCCCAAGCGGCCGCGACCATGGCGCGGTCGAGCCGCCGGCGCGGCTGGAAGATGCCCGGCGTGTCCACCAGGATGAGCTGCGCCCGATCCCGCATCACCACGGCGCGGATGCGGAAGCGCGTGGTCTGCGGCTTGGGCGACACGATCGTCACCTTCGTCCCGGCCAGCGCGTTCACCAATGTCGACTTGCCGGCATTGGGCGCGCCGACGATGGCGATCAGCCCGCAGCGCGTCCGCTGTTCGTCGCTCATGCCGGTACCTCCGCCAGCCAGGCTTCGGCTGCCGCCTGCTCCGCCTCCCGCTTCGAACTGCCGAGGCCTTCCGCGCTGCGGCCTTCCGCGGTCACCCGCACGACAAACAGCGGCGCATGCGCCGGTCCCGCCGCGGACACCAGCGTGTAGTCCGGCAGCCCCTTGGCCCGGCCGAGCGTCCATTCCTGCAGCCGGTTCTTGGCCGAGACCGGCGGCTTCAGCGCGGCTTCCAGATGCGCGCCGAACACCCGCTTCACGACACCGCGCGCCGCGTCCAGCCCGGCATCCAGATAGACGGCGCCGAGCAGCGCCTCCATCGCATCGGCCAGCACGCTGGCGCGGTCCAGCAGCCCGGCGCGCCCCTCGGAAGGTGGCACGCGGAGCGCACCGCGCAGCCCGATCTCCTCGGCGACCCGGGCCAGCATCTCCCAGGCGACGAGCTGCGACAGGCGCCGCGTCAGCGCGCCTTCCCGCTCCTCCGGGAAGCGTTCGGCCAGCCATTCGGCCATGACCAGGCCGAGCACCCGGTCGCCCAGGAACTCCAGCCGCTCATTCGAATCGAGCTGCGCCCGGCGCGGATCGGCGGCCGAGCGATGGGTCAGCGCCTGCTCCAGCAGCGCCGGCTGCGCGAATTGATGCCCGATCCGGACCTCGAGCGGCGTCATCGGACGGGCGTGAAAAGCCGGCCCCAGCGGATGGCGAAGGGCCAGTTCCACACCTCCCAGATGGAGGTCGAGCCGTCGACCGAGAACCAGATGAACTCCGCCCGGCCGACCAGGTTCTCGACCGGGATGAAGCCCACCGCGCTCTGCGCCCGGCTGTCCAGGCTGTTGTCGCGATTGTCGCCCATAGCGAAGACATGCCCCGCCGGCACCACGAATTCCGGCGTGTTGTCGAAGGGCATGTCGTCCGACGTCTCGAGGATCTGGTGCGGCTGCTGCCCGGCGCCCGGGAAGGTCTCGCGGTACCAGCGCACCGTCATGCGCGGCCCATCGCCTTCGATCGTATAGGGGCCGAGCGGCTCGCGCCGCGCCGCCACGCCGTTCACGTAGAGGATGCCCTGGCGCACCTGGATGCGGTCGCCGGGCAGGCCGACGATGCGCTTGATGTAGTCGGTGGTGCCGTCGCGCGGCAGCTTGAACACCGCGACGTCGCCGCGGTCCGGCAACCGCCCGAAGATGCGGCCGGAGAAGATGTTGGGGCTGAACGGTATCGAATGCCGCGAATAGCCGTAGCTGTACTTGGAGACGAAGAGATAGTCGCCGACCAGCAGCGTCGGGATCATCGAGCCGGAGGGGATGTTGAACGGTTCGAAGGCGATGGTGCGCACGCCGATCGCGATGAGGCCGGCATAGAGCACCGTCTTGATGCTCTCGCCCCAGCCGCCCGATTTCTTCGCCATGGAAGAGGATTTCGCCCGCATGAGTGATTCGCCCGTGTTTCAGCCGCGCTGCGCGGGCTAGGAGCCTGTCTGGGAATGGCCGCGGGTCGGCCTGCCGGGTCTTTTCCGCCCCTGCCGCACCGGCCGCCTCGCCGATGCCACCAGCATCGGCTGCGTCGACCGGCACGACATGCGCGAAAAATCCCTCGCCAGTCCTCCTCGCGCCATTCCCAGACAGGCTCCTGGATGCCAGCCGCGGCCACGGTCTGGCGGAGGGAAGCCCTGCCAAGCCCGCGATGTCAAGGAATGGCGGCCCATTCTTACGGCAGCTTCACGGCGGTGATCACCACCATCGCCTGGGCGTAAGGATATTCGTCGGTCATGGTCAGCGCCACCTGGGCCGCGTGCCCCGGCGGCGTGATCGCGGCCAGCCGCGCCGCCGCGCCGCCGGTCATGCGCATCGCCGGCGCCCCGGAGGAAAGGTTCACCACGCCGAGGTCGCGCCAGAACACCCCGGCACGGAAGCCGGTGCCAAGCGCCTTGGATGCCGCTTCCTTCGCCGCGAAGCGCTTCGCGTAGGTCGCGACCCGGATGCGCTCCGTCCGCTTCGCCGCCTTCGCGCGTTCGAGCGGCGTGAAGATGCGTTCGAGAAAGCGGTCGCCATGCTTCCCGATGACGCGTTCGATGCGGCGGATATCCACCATGTCGCTGCCGAGGCCGATGATCATGGCGTATTTTGGCCGGGCCGATTCACGCTCCGCTCCTCATTCCGCTGCGCTGCATTCCGGGGCTCCGCGATCGGACCGGCGATCAGCTCCGCGCCCGTTCCACCCCGGTGACGCCGGGGCAGGCGCGCAGTGCGGCGATGATGGTCCCGAGATGCTTCAGGTCGCGCACCTCCACATCCACCAGCAGCTCGCAGTATTCGGCGGCCCGATTGGTGATCTTGAGGCTGGTGACCGCGCCTTCCTGCTTGGCGATCGCGGTGGTGACGCCGGCCAGCGCGTTGGAGCCGGTGCTGCCTTCGGTCACCACCTCGATGCGGCCGACATGCACGCCGCGCGGCGCGGCGTCGTATTCCCAGTCGACGTCGATGAAACGCTCCGGCGTCGCCGAGAAGCTCTCCAGCGAATGGCAGTCGTTCTTGTGGATGGTGACGCCACGCCCGGTGGTCACGATGCCGACGATGCGGTCGCCCGGCAGCGGATGGCAGCAGCCGGCGAAATGCACCGCCATGCCGGCGACCAGCCCGCTGATGCCCATCGCCGAATCCCGGCGCGCCGAGCTCGACTTCTCCCCCTTGCCCGGCTGCATCAGCGCCGGCCCGGCGCCGAGCCGCCCGCGCGGCCGCGCCAGCGGCAGCGTGTCGACGGCGCGCGGCGGGCCCTTCAGCTCCGGCACCGCGGCGTGCACCACCTCGCGCGCCGAGAGGTTGCCGGCACCGACCGCGACGCAGAGCGTCGCGAAATCCGGCTGCTTCAGCGCCTTCACCGCCGGCTCGATCAGCTTCTCGGAATAGTCGAGCCCTTCCGCCCGCACCGCCTTGGCGATCGCGGCCCGTCCGGCGTCCTGGTGCTCGCTGCGCTGCTGGGCATGGACGAAGCGGCGGATCCGCGCCCGCGCCTTGCCGGTCGCGACAAAGCGTTCCCACTGCGGATTGGGGGTACCACCACGCGCCGTGATGATCTCGATCTGGTCGCCATTCTCGAGCTGGTGGCGCAGCGGCACGATCTTGCCGTTCACCTTGGCGCCGACGCAGGCGTCGCCCACCTGGCTGTGCACCTGATAGGCGAAGTCGACCGGCGTCGCGCCGCGCGGCAGCTCGATCAGGTCGCCCTTCGGCGTGAAGCAGAAGACCTGGTCGCGATGCAGCTCCAGCTTGGTGTGGTCCAGGAAGTCCTGCGGATCGTTCGCGGCATCCAGGATCTCCAGCAGGTCGCGCACCCAGGTGAAGCGCTTCCGGTCCTTCGCGGCGGTATCGCCCTGCTTGTAGATCCAGTGCGCCGCGACGCCGAATTCCGCGACCTCATGCATCTCGCGGGTGCGGATCTGCACCTCGATCTTGGCATTGCGCCGCTCCGGCACCGTCACGCCGGTGTGCAGGCTCTGGTAGCCGTTGGTCTTCGGCGTCGAGATGTAGTCCTTGAAGCGCCCGGGCACCACGCGATAGGCGGAATGGATCGCGCCCAGCGCCGCATAGCAATCCGCCTTGTCGGCGACGATCACGCGGAAGGCCATGATGTCCGAGAGCTGCTCGAACGCCACGTTCTTCTTCTGCATCTTGAGCCAGATGGAATAGGGCGACTTCTCGCGCCCGATCACGTCCAGCACGGTGACGCCGGCATCGCCCAGCACGCGCTTCACATCGGCCTCGATCGCCTCGATCAGGTCGGCGCCCTGGCCGCGCAGGAAGGTCAGGCGCGCCGCGATCGTCGCCCAGGCGTCGGCGTCGATCTCGCGGAAGGCGAGGGTCTCGATCTCGGTCTTCAGCGCATCCATGCCGATGCGCTCGGCCAGCGGCGCGTAGATCTCGAGCGTCTCGCGCGCCGTCTTGCGCCGCTTCTCCGGCTTCGGCACCGCGGCCAGCGTGCGCATGTTGTGCAGCCGGTCCGCGAGCTTCACCAGCAGCACGCGGATATCCTCGCTCATCGCGAGGACCAGCTTGCGGAGATTCTCGGCCTGCTTGGTGCGCTCCGACTGCAGCTCCAGCCGGGTCAGCTTGGTCACGCCGTCGACGAGGCGCGCGACTTCGCGGCCGAACTTCTTCTCGATCTCGGGCAGGCCGATCGGCGTGTCCTCGACCACGTCGTGCAGCAGGGCGGTGATGATGCTGCCCTGATCCAGCCGATAGCCGGCCAGGATCTCGGCCACCGCCAGCGGGTGGACGATATAGGGCTCGCCATTCTCGCGCTTCTGGGGGGCGTGGGCCTTCTCGGCCAGCGCATAGGCCGCTTCGATCAGCGGCAGGTCGGCGCGCGGGTCATAGGCGCCGACGATCCGGGCCAGGGCGACGCCCGGGGACGGCACCGTCCCCGCCGCCAGGCCTTCGGGCGCGCGGGCGGGCGGAGGCGATCCACCGGCCATCGCGTCACCCGTCCTCAAGGCTTCTCCTCACCGGCCCGCATCGCGGGCCATGCCTGAGTTGGTCGAGCGGCCGATTCAAACCTGCGGGCCAATCGGCCCTCCGGTCATCGGACGCTCGGTTACCGCTTGCCGCCGAGCTCGGCCGCGATCGCCGCCTCGATGTCGTCGGGGGACAGGTCCTCGGCGCTCGCCTCGGGAAGCTGCTCCTCGTTCACATCCATGACGCCGAAGATATTCTCGTCGGTCGCGATGAGGTCGAGCACCTCCTCCTCGGCCGGCTCCGGCTCCGGGGCCCGCTGCAGCGACTTGATCAGGTCGGCCTCCAGCGGGGCCAACTCGATCGTCTCGTCGGCGATCTCGCGCAGCGCGATGACGGGATTCTTGTCATCATCCCGCTCCAGCGTCGGCTCCTCGCCGCGGCTGATGTTGCGGGCGCGTTGCGCCGCCAGCAGAACGAGGTCGAACCGGTTGGGGACCTTGACGATGCAGTCTTCGACCGTGACGCGTGCCATGGAGGCTCCGGAATGCAATGGGTGGGCGGGTGCCGCCGAACCCTCCAGATAGCCACCGGAAACCTATAGTGCAACCCTCAGACGCCGGGCGGGCGGCATCCGCCGCCCTTGGCTTCGCGCATCCAGGGCGGTTCCGGCGCAAACGGTCCGTCGCGCGCGGGGCGCGCCGTGCGCGCCCGGGTTCCCTTCACGCGATTGAGGACCGGTTGTCATTTCGGTCCCCGGGTCGTTTAGCGGGGCATCGCCCTTTCCAACATGAGTTCGAAACGACCGCCGGTGCTGTCGCCGAAGACGCTGGCGCGGATGAAGAGGGGCCGCTTGCGTTCGGCCTCGATGAGGAGGCGGGAGGCGAGGCCGCCGCCGCCATCGTCATCCTCGACCAGCACCGCACCGGTCTCGTCCAGCAGCGCCAGGACCGTGTCGGTATTGTCCTGGAGGTTGCGGGTCAAGGCCGCGATCGCACCCTCCGGCACCCGGAAGAAGGCCTGTTGGCCACGCCGCAGCCGGATCGCCACCGGCTCGCCCAGCCCCAGCACCGGCGCCGCGGCCGCGGCGGCGAGCGAGGTGGGGAAGGCGGTGCCGCCGCCGGCCTGCGGCGCATCGCCCTCCAGCACCAGCTCGAAGCCGCCCGCGCCGCCATCCAGCGTGCCGGCACGCAGGATCAGCGGCCGCCGCTCGCCGGCCGTGATCTCGATGCGGGAAGCGAGGCCGCCGCCGCCATCGTCATCCTCGGCGACCACATTGCCCTGCGCGTCCAGCACCGCCAGCACCGTGTCCGTGTTGCGCACCAGCGCCCGGGTCAGCGCGATCAGATCGCCATCCGGCAGGCGGAAATAGGCGGATTGCCCGGCGGTGAGCCGGATCGGCACCTGCTGCCCGACGGCCAGCGGGGGCGCGGCATTGGCCGCCTCGACGCTGGTCGGGAAATTGGGCGGTGGCGGCGCGACGAAGGCTTCCAGCGCCAGGTCGAAGCTGCCGCCCTCGTTGCCGAGCAGCGCGGCGCGCAGGAACAGCGGCTGCCGGTGGCTCGCCGAGATCTCGACCCGGGACGCCAATTGCTCATCGCCGCCGTCATCATCCTGCGACAGCATCCGGCCGCTGCCATCGACCAGGGCCAGGACGGTATCGGCGCCCTGGCTCAGGCCGCGGGTCAGGGCGACCAGGTCGCGCTCCCCCTCCGGCAGGCGGAAATAGGCGGCCTGCCTTGGCCGCAGGGTCAGCCGCGTCGTCTGGCCGACCGAGAGCGCCGGCCGCGTCGCCGCCTCGACCAGGGTGGTCGGGAAATCGGCCGGCGGCGCCGGCGGCGCGGCCTGCACCATCAGCTCGAACTGGCCGGCGCCATTGCCGAGGATGCCCGCCCGCAGGAACAACGGCCGCCGCTGGGAGGCAGCGACCTCGACCAGCGACGCGAGCCCTTCCCCGCCATCGTCATCCTCCACCAGCACGCGCCCGGCGCCGTCGAGCAGCGCGAGGACGGTGTCGGTGTTGCGGGCGAGGTTCTGGGTGAAAGCGAGCAGGTCGCCTTCCGGCAGGCGAAAGAAGGCCTGCTGGTTGCGCCGCAGCCGGATCGGGATCGCCTGGCCGGTGGCGACCGGTGTCTGGTTTGCCGCCGCCTGCCCCAGCGTCATCGCGAAATTCTGCGGCGGCGCCGGCGCGGCGCGGGTCAGCAGCACCTCGAAACTGCCGCCGCCATCGCCCAGGATGCCCGCCCGGACCAGCGCAGCGCGGTCGCCGGCCGCGATCTCGACGCGGGAAGCGAGCTGCTCGTCCCCGCCATCGTCATCCTCGGTGATGCTGCGGCCGTTCCCGTCCAGCACCTGGAGCACTGTGTCGGTGCCGCGGCCGAGCCGGCGGGTGATGACCACCACATCCCCCCCGGCCTCCGGGGCGATGCGGAAGAAGGCCGACTGGCGCGGACGGAGTTGCACCGCGACCGGCTGGTCCGGCTGTAGCGGCGGGAAGTTCGCGGCATCCTGCGGCCGCACCGCGAAGGGGGCCGCACCGCCCTGGATGCCGGCCGCCGGTCCCTGCTGCGCCATCGCCGGCGGCGCTGCCGGCAAGAAAACGAGCGAGGCCAGGATCGGCAGCGCGACGAGTCGCGCCTTCGGATAGCGGGGCATTGGCGGTTCCCTGGTGCTTCGGGCGGCGAAGCAAGCAGGAACCGGCGCATGAATCAATCGTGCCGCGACCACAATGGCCGGTCACGTTTCATTGGCCAGCCAATCCTCAACCGACACGTCCGTGTTCCGCCAGGTAATCCAGCACCACCCGGATGCGCGCCGGCAGCGGGCCGCCCTGGCCGAGATGGACGGCGTGGAAGGGCTCCCGGTCGCCCGGGTTGTAGGCCTCCAGCACCGGCACCAGCCGCCCGGCTGCCAGGTCCCAGCGCAGCGTGAACAGCGACAGGCGCGCCAGCCCGACCCCGGCCAGCGCGAGTTGCTGCAGGCCGTGCCCATCGCTGGACCGTACCCGCTGCCCGGCCGGCAGCAGCCCCGCCTCGCCCACCAGGGGCCAGCCCTCCAGCGCCCGCGCATAGCCGAAGCCGAGCCGGACATGGCGCGCGAGATCGGCCGGTTTTTCCGGCATGCCGTGGCGCGCGAGGTAGGCGGGCGAGGCGACGATCATCTGCGGTGTCTCGCCGAGCCGCCGTGCCACCAGGGCCGAGCTCTTCATCGGCCCGCCGCGGATCGCGATGTCGGCCCGCTCGGCCAGCAGATCGACCACCCGGTCGGTCTGTACGATGTCGAAGGTGATGCCGGGCCAGGCCGCCATCAGCTCCGGCAGCAGCGGTCCCAGCACATGGATGGCGTAGGAGGCGCTGGTGTTGATCCGGACCGGTCCGGCCGGCCGCACACCGGCGCCGGCCGCCCGCTCCGCCTCCTCGAGGTCCGCCAGCACCCGGATCGCCCGTTCGTGGAAGGCAGCGCCCTCGGCAGTGAGTTGCAGGCGCCGGGTCGAGCGGTTGACCAGACGGGCGCCGAGCCGCGCCTCCAGTCGCGCCACCAGCCGGCTGACCGCGGAGGGCGTCATGCCCGCATCCCGCGCGGCGGCGGAGAAGCCGCCCGCCTCCACCACCCGGACGAAGACCTCCATCTCCCCGGAGCGATTGAGCCTGGTCGATGGCGCGTCCGATTCAGACCTCCGGGCATTCGGCCCTCCGGTCATCGGACGCCTGGTCGATGGCGCCTCCGATTCAGACCTCCGGGCCATTCGGCCCTCCGGTCAGACGCTCGAGCGGCTCCATTGATGCACTCAACTCACAAATGATGTTCTTACCAGGCGTCTAGCGCACCGGAAGCCCTGGGTCCATCTCGCACCGCAACACAGCCGCTCCGGGGAATCCTCATGCCTCTCGCCCTCTATGCGCTGACCGCGGGTGCCTTCGGCATCGGCGTCACCGAATTCGTCATCATGGGCCTGCTGATCGAGGTGGGCGCCGATCTCGGCGTCTCGACCAGCGCGGCCGGCCTGCTCATCTCGGGCTACGCCCTCGGCGTCGTCGCCGGCGCGCCGCTGCTCACCACCTTGACCGCCAACTGGCCGCGCAAGACGACGCTGCTGGTGCTGATGGGGATCTTCACCATCGGCAACCTCGCCTGCGCCCTGGCCCCGAGCTACGGGTTGCTGATGGGCGCCCGCGTGCTGACCGCCTTCGCGCACGGTACCTTCTTCGGCGTGGGCTCGGTGGTCGCGACCGGCCTGGTGGCGCCCGATCGCCGCGCTTCCGCGATCGCCATCATGTTCACCGGCCTCACCGTCGCGACCGTGCTCGGCGTGCCCTTCGGCACTTGGCTCGGCCAGCATCTCGGCTGGCGCGCCACCTTCTGGGCGGTGACGCTGGTCGGCGTCGTGGCGCTGGCGATCATCGCGCTCGCGGTCCCGCGCGACCGCGCGGCGCCCGAGGCGTCCGACTGGCGCGCCGATTTCCGCGCCATGGGCCGGCTGCCGGTGCTGCTGGGGTTGCTGACCACGGTGCTCGGCTTCGCCGGTGTCTTCACGGTCTTCACCTATATCGCGCCGATCCTGACCGGCATCACCGGCTTCGGCATCGACGCGGTCTCGCCGATCCTGCTGGTCTTCGGCGGCGGCCTCGTCATCGGCAACCTGCTCGGCGGCCGCGCCGCCGACCGGCGGCTGGTGCCGGCGCTGCTCGGCAGCTTCGCGGCACTCGCCGTCGTGCTGCTGCTGATGGCAGTCACCATCGAAAGTCGCATCGCCGCGGTGCTCTTCGTCGGCCTTCTCGGCGCCGCCGGCTTCGCGACGGTGCCGCCGCTGCAGCTCTGGGTGCTGGAGAAAGCCGAGGGCGCGGGGAAGAGCCTGGCGTCGAGCTTCAACATCGCCGCCTTCAACCTCGGCAACGCCCTCGGCGCCTGGGTGGGCGGCGTCGCGCTCGATACCGGCGGCCTGCATGCCGTCACCTGGGTCGCGGTCATCTTCCCGATCGCCGCCCTCGCCGTCGCCCTCCTCGCGCTGCGGTTGGAGCGGGCGCGGAGCGCGGCGGACGCCGGCCCACGCGCAGCCGAAGCCTGAATCCCCTCCGTCATCAGGACTGCACATCATGGAATACCGTCATCTCGGCGCCTCCGGCCTCAGGGTCCCGGCGCTCAGCTTCGGCGCCGGCACCTTCGGCGGCAGCGGGCCGCTGTTCGGCGCCTGGGGCACCACCGATGCAACGGAAGCCCGCCGCCTGGTCGATATCTGCCTCGACGCCGGCGTCTCTCTCTTCGACACCGCCGATGTCTATTCCAACGGCGCGTCGGAGACGGTGCTGGGCGAGGCGATCAAGGGCCGGCGCGACCAGGTGATCATCTCCACCAAGACGTCGCTGCCGATGGGCGACGGGCCGAACGATGCCGGCTCCTCCCGCCCGCGCCTGATCCGCGCGGTCGAGGATGCGCTGCGCCGCCTCGGCACCGATTACATCGACCTGCTGCAACTCCACGCCTTCGATGCCCGCACGCCGATCGAGGAGGTGCTGTCGACGCTGGATGCGCTGATCCGCGCCGGCAAGCTCCGCTACATCGGCGCGTCCAACTTCGCCGGCTGGCAGCTCATGAAGTCGCTGGCGCTGGCGGACCGGCATGGCTGGCCGCGCCATGTCGCGCATCAGGTCTACTATTCGCTCGTCGGGCGCGACTATGAGTGGGAGCTGATGCCGCTCGGCCTCGACCAGGGCGTCGGCGCGCTCGCCTGGAGCCCGCTGGGCTGGGGCCGCTTGACCGGCAAGATCCGCCGCGGTCAGCCGCTGCCGGAGGGCAGCCGGCTGCACGAGACGGCGACGCTCGGCCCTCCCGTGGATGACGCGAAGCTCTACGACATCATCGACGTGCTCGATGCGCTGGCCGAGGAGACCGGCCGGAGCGTGCCGCAGATCGCCATCAACTGGCTGCTGCGGCGCCCGACCGTCGCCTCGGTGATCATCGGCGCGCGCAACGAGGCGCAGCTCCGCCAGAATCTCGGCGCCGTCGGCTGGTCGCTGACGCAGGAGCAGGTCGCGCGGCTCGATGCGGCGAGCGCCGTCACCGCGCCCTACCCCTACTTTCCCTACTACCGGCAGGAGGGCTTCGCGCGGCTCAACCCGCCGGCGGTGTAGGCGGGCCACTCAGGACACTACGAGAGCACCTTCCATGCCGCCTCGAAGCCGACATCGCAATGCGCGCCGGCATTGGCGGGATCCCTTATCATGAAGTCGATCGTCGTATCCGCAATCGAGTTCACCAGCGCCGCGACGAATATGAGTGGAGCATTGCGCAGCGCGCCGCTTTGGCGGCTCCGCTCCAGCAGCGCCTCGATGCCGACCATGGCCTGGTGGCCGACTTTTCGGGTCTCCGGGGTGATATCGTCCGATACGTTCAGATGCGCGAGAACCCGGCGCTTTTCAGAGCAGGACATAGCCCAGCGGAGCCAATGGCGCCACACGTGGAGCATCTGGCTGCGGAGGTCGCTTTCGGTCGAAAGCCCTTCCAGGATGACGGCGCCCATCTCCTTCTTGATGTCCAGATAGAGCTGGTTCAGCAAGTCGGCCTTCGTCCCGAAGTAGGTGAAGAGTGAGCCGTTGGAGACGCCGGCTTCCTTGGCGATCGCCGCCGTCGCCGCACTCGGCCCCTCGGCGGCGATGACGCGGATCGCCGCCGCCAGGATTGCGCTTCGCCGTTCGTCGCTTCTCGGCCTCGCCATGCCGCTCGTCCTCACATTCCGTAACACATAAGAGAGTGTCTGGTCGCGCAATTAGACTTATAGGTCAGCCGTGGATCAGCCCTGCCGCCTACATCAGCCCAGGCCTATCCCGCCCATGCCGCAGCGTCACCCCGCCTTGCATGCTCGACGGACGCGGCGGCGTGCCGCGCGCGGTCTGCACCGTCGCAGCGCATTCCAACGTCCTCGGCTCCTTTGATGCCCAGCCAGGAAATTGGGTCCTTGAAGCGGGGCAATCCTGCTCCCTTATTGACTGACTAGTCACTCTTCTATATATTAAGTTTCGGCAAGGCGGCAGGAAGCCTCGCCCGGGCTGGCAAGGCGCCCCAGCAAGGACAGCGACATGGCAAAATGGACCACAGCCGACATTCCGCCCCAGCGAGGACGCTCCGTCGTCGTCACCGGCACGGGCGGCCTCGGCTTCGAGGATACCTTGGCCCTCGCCCGTGCCGGTGCGGAGGTGATCTTGGCCGGCCGGAACACCGCCAAGGGCACCGAGGCGATAGGCCTTATCCGCAAGGCTGTCCCCGACGCGAAGGTCAGCTTCGAGCAGCTGGACCTCGCGAACCTGGCGTCGATCGCCGTCTTCGGAGAGAGAATTCGGGCGAAGCGCACCAGTCTCGACGTGCTCATCAACAACGCCGCGGTGATGACGCCGCCGAAGCGGCAGGAAACCGCTGACGGTTTCGAACTGCAGTTCGGCACCAACTATCTCGGTCACTTCGCCTTGACGGCGCAGCTCCTCCCCCTGCTCCGGGAGGGCAGCAAGCCCCGCGTGGTGACGGTCTCCAGCCTCGCGGCGCGCAGTGCCAAAATCGACTTCGACGATCTCCAGGCGCAGCGCCGATACCAGCCGATGGCGGTCTATGGCCAATCGAAGCTCGCGCAACTCGTGTTCGCGCTCGAGCTTCAGCGCCGCAGCGACCGCGATGGCTGGGGGATCGCCAGCGCCGCCGCTCATCCCGGCATCTCGCGGACGGACCTTCTGCACAACGGCGCCGGTCGCTGGAGCGCTCCCGGCATGGCCCGCACATTCCTGTGGTTCCTGTTCCAGCCGGCCGATCAGGGCGCGCTCCCGACGCTGTTCGCCGCCACCTCACCCGAGGCGCGGGGCGGCACCTACTACGGCCCGGACAAGATGAGCGAGATGCGCGGGCATCCGGCGGAAGCGAAGGTGCCGCCGCTGGCCAAGGACGCCGCCGCGGCTGCGCGCCTTTGGCAGATCTCCGAGAGGCTGACCAAAGCCCGCTTCGAGTAACCAATCGCAGTCAGCGATCCCTCGGAATTTCGCCGCGGTTCTTTCCGACGGCGCATGAGCAGCAGCGAGACAGCAGAGGCCATCATGGTGTCCCTCACGGTCAACGGCTCTCCCGTGGATATCTCCGGGAAAGACGACAAGCCCCTCCTGTGGGTGTTGCGCGAAGATCTGGGCCTGCTTGGCCCCAAATACGGCTGCGGCGTCGCCCAATGCGGTGCCTGCCGCGTCCTGATCGACGGCGAGTCGACGCCCTCCTGCACGGTCGCTCTCGGCGCGATCGCCGGTGCATCGGTGGTGACGGTGGAAGGCCTCGCGCGTGCGGACGGCACGCTGTCCGTCGTGCAACAGGCCTGGCTCGACGAGCAGGTGCCGCAATGCGGCTTCTGCCAGCCGGGCTTCCTCATCGCCACCACGGCGCTGCTGGCGCACACGCCCCGGCCCACCGACGCGGAGATCGACGAGGCCATCACCAACATCTGCCGCTGCGGCACCCATCCGCGCATCCGTCGCGCCATCCATCGTGCCGCCGCGGCGCAGGCCCAGGGCTGAGGAGCCCGCCATGCCCCGCTTCCTCTCCCGCCGCGGCTTCCTCTTCACCGGCGCGGCCGTGGGCGGCACCGCCCTGGTCGCCGCCGTGGGTGGTGTCGGCTATCTCGCGACCGTCGACATGGACGGGCCTGACGGCTTCGTCGACGGCAATCGCGCGGTGCTCAACGCCTTTGTCGCCGTCCACGCCGACGGCCGCGTGGTGATCCAGGCACCGCGGACTGAGATGGGCCAGGGCATCCACACCGGGCTCGCCATGCTGGTGGCCGAGGAGCTGGACATCCCCTTCGACGACCTCATCAGCGTCGAGCACCCGGTCGAGCAACTGGCGGTCTACACCAACTACGCCGCGCCGCTGCGGACACGCCCAGAAGATGCGCATGGCCCCGTCATGTGGGCGGCCAAGCGTGCGCTGGGCCTGCTGCCCCTGATGAACACCGCTGGCTCCAGCTCGACGATGGGCCTGTGGTTCCCCATGCGCATCGCGGGTGCCGCGGCGCGCCACATGCTGGTCACGGCAGGCGCCGCGCGCCTGGGCGTGCCGGTTGGCGAACTCACCACCTCCGACGGCTTCGTCCACCACGGCGCCTCCCGTCGCAGCATCCCCTATGGCGCTCTCACACGCGATGCCGCCGCGGTGCCGCCGCCGCGCGAGCCCGTCCTCAGGCCGGCTTCCGCCTGGCGACTGATCGGCCGGTCGCAGCCCCGCGTCGACCTGCCCGGCAAGGTCAGGGGAGAGCCGGTGTTCGGCGCCGATGTGGTGCTGCCGAACATGCTGCACGCGGCGATCCGACAGGCACCTGTGTTCGGGGCGGGCGTTGCGCGCCTGGTCAATGCGGCCGAGGTCCGCGCCCAGCCGGGCGTCATCGACGTCGCCGTCATCGACGGGCGGAGCGTGGCGGTGGTCGCGGGCTCCTGGTGGCAGGCCGAGGCGGCGGCACAGCGTCTGGACGTCCAGTGGACGCGCACCGAAGCGGACGGGGTGACGAGCGCTGGCCTCGCCGCGTCGCTTCACGCCGCGCTCGACAGCGACGACCCGTATATCCATCTGGCGGAGGGCGATGTCGAAGCGGGTTTCCGGCCCGGCGCGGCGCGGGTGGTCGAAGCGACCTACACGGCCCCTTTCCTGGCCCATGCCTGCATGGAGCCGATGAACGCGACCGTCATCATCCATGGCGATGGCGCCGCCGAAGCCTGGTGTCCCTCGCAGTCGCCGCTGTTCATGCGCTGGGGCGTCAACAGGGGCGCCGGCCTGGCTAATGTCGATCCATCTTCCGTCACCTGCCACATCACCATGAATGGCGGTGCCTTCGGACGCCGGAGCGAAATGGACGTGGTTGTCCAGGCGGCCTTCCTGGCGGCGCGGCACCGGGGACGTCCCGTCAAGCTGATGTGGTCGCGGGAGGAGGATATCGGGCGCGGCGTGTTCCGCAGCCATGCCGCCGCCCGGCTGCGCGCGGCCCTCGGGCCGGACGGCCTGCCCATCGCCTATGATGCCCGCGTCGCCGCCCAGGCGATGCAGCAATCCGCAGCCAGCCGCAATCTCCCCTTCGGCAATGGCGGCAGCGCGCGCGGCGACCGGTTCACGCTCGAGGGGTTGGACAAGGCCCATTACAGCTTCCCGAACCGGCGCGTGCGCAGCCAGCATGTGCCAAGCCACATGCCGATCGGCGCCTGGCGCTCGAACGGCTTTTCCTTCAACACCTTCTTCGCCGAATCCTTCGTCGACGAATGCGCGGCCGCTGCGGGGGCGGACCCGGTGGCCTATCGGCGGGCACTGCTGCGCGACAGCCCCCGCCACCTCGCCGTGCTGAACCGCGTGGCGGCCTTGGCCGGGTGGGGCATGCCCATGCCGCCCGGGCGCGGACGCGGCATCGCCATCGAGGAAGCCTATGAGAGCGTGGTGGCCCAGGTCGCCGAGGTCACCGTGGCGGCCGATGGCGAGGTCACCGTCGACCGTGTGTTCTGCGCGATCGACGTCGGCATCGTCGTGAACCCCGATGCCGTGGCCGCGCAGATGGAAGGCGGCATCCTCTTCGGCGTCACCACGGCGCTGATGAGCGCCATCACCATCGAAGACGGCGCCGTGGTGGAATCGAACTTCCACGACTTCCCCATGCAGCGGCTTCGCAACGCGCCCGAGGTGGTGGTGGAGATGGTGCCGAGCGACCTGCCACCGGGCGGGGCCGGCGAGCCCGGCATCGTCCCGGTCGCCGCGGCCATCGCCAACGCGATCCACGCCGCCACCGGTCGTCGCCTGCGCTCGCTGCCGCTCGCGGTCACCGAGACCATCGGCGAGAGGCGCACCCGCAGCGTCCTGCGCGAGAACGCGGCATGAGTTCCGTCCCTGGCGCGCAGTTGCCGCGGTGCACCGGCGGCGTCCTCCTCCGGGCCCGGCCCAGTGCTCTGGACGACGACATGTTCGACTGGACCGGCCCCGCACTGGCGCGGGCGGTGGCGGCGCGGATCGATCCCGGCCGATCCGGGCCGGTGGTCGTGCTCTGGCCCGGCATCGGCGCCATGACGGCAGCGCTCGTGGAGCACGGGGTGATCCCCGCGCGCCTCGTGCTGATCGAGGCCGATCCCAGGCTTTGCGCGTCGCTGCGCAGGCGCTGGCCTGCCGCCCGGGTGGTGCAGACGGATGCCTATGCCGCGCCGGGCCTGCTGCGAAGGCTGCGGCAGCCCGCGGCTGCCATCGTCTCCGGCACGCCTCTGATGCTCCGTCCGGCACGACAGCGGCTGCGCCTGGTGCTGGGCTGCCTGCATGCCGCGTTGTCAGGCGCGCCCTTCGTCCAGATCGCCGGCATCCCGCGCTCTCCCATTCCGATGCCAAGGCGCGGGCTTCGGGCAAGGGCAGCGGGGCTGTTCTGGTGGAATCTCTGGCCGGCGCGGGTGTGGACCTACCGGCTCGCGCGCCATGGCGGCGCGATGGGCGCCGCGCCGAAGCCGGACGACAGGCTTCGACATGACGATGCCGATCACAACGATAGACCAGGGGCGGACCGATGAGCGACAGCACCTTCGCCGATGCATTCGGCTTCTTCCGGGCGTGGCTCGGCAATCCGCTGCGCGTTGCGGCGATGCTGCCGTCCGGGCGAGCCTTGTCGAGCCTCATCACCTCGGAGATCTCCGCGGAGACGGGGCCGGTCGTGGAGCTCGGGCCCGGCACCGGCGCCTTCACCCGCGCCCTGATTGCGCGGGGCGTGGCGCAGGAGAAGCTGGCGCTGATCGAGTACGGATCGGAATTCGCGGTCAAGCTGCACCACCGATTTCCGCGTGCCCGCACCCTCTGGATGGATGCCTCCCGGCTGAAGGGCGTCGAGCTCTTTGGCGGCACGCCGGCCGGTGCCGTCGTCAGCGGCCTGCCGGTGCTGTCGATGCCGCCGCGCAAGGTCATCGCCATCCTGGACGGCGCTTTCGCCAAGCTGCGGCCGGACGGCGCCTTCTACCAATTCACCTATGGCCCGACCTGTCCGATACCGCGTGCGCTGCTCGACCGGCTGGGACTGAAGGCGACCCATATCGGCCGGGCACTCGCCAATATCCCGCCCGCTGCGGTCTACCGCATCAGCCGGCGCCAGCCACGCCTGGCCGCAGGGCATCCGTTCCATCCGCGGACGGCGCCGGATCAGGCGTAGCGGCAAGCCGCTTTGAAAGGATGGGAGTGTCCCATGGACCCGCTCGGCGTCCTCATGACGTGCATCGCGGCATACGGCATCGCCGGCCTTTTCGCCCTTGGCCTGGCTGAGCGCTTCGTGCCGATCCTGCCCTCCTACGGTGTTCTCGTCGCCATCGGCATCGCCGCCGCCGACGGCGCCTGGCCGGTGGCATCCGCCGTTGCGGCAACGATGGGTGGCAGTGTTGCGGGGTGCCTGCTGCTCTATGGACTCACCATTGCCCTCAATGAAGACCGGAGCCATCGGCTGCTGACGACCGTCGGCCGCCTCGCCGGGATGTCGTCGAAGCGGGTCGACAGCGTGCTCGTCTCCTTCCGCGGCCACCAGCGGCTTCTGGTCTTTGGTTCGCAACTGGTCCCGACCGTCCGTTTGATCTCTCCGGTGATCGCCGGACTGTTCCGCGCCGACATGAGATCCTTCACCGCCGCGACGATGGCGGGGATCGCCGTCTGGAACATGCTCTTCATCGGCGTCGGACATGTCGCGGCATCCATCGCACCGAACGCCAATGCCTCAATCCTGGCCGTCCAGGTGCTGGTCCTCCTTCTCGCGACGGAGGTGATCCTTGCGCTCGCCTGGCAATGGCGCCGCCGCAAGCGTTCCGGGACCATGCGTAGCCGCGAGTAACGGCTGGCAGGAGAAGGTCATGCGGTCGGAGATTGCGACGGCAGCCGATGCCCGAGCCGTGGCGGAGCTCCTGGACAGCGCTGACTGGAGCCTGCCGCGCCGAGGAGGGATCGAAGCGGCGGAACCGCTTCCGGGCATGACGTCGGAGGAGGCCGCAGCCATGATCGGCAGGGCTTCGACAATCATCCTGGTGCGGAGGGCCGGCACCTTCCCGATGCTACTTGGCTGCATCGCCGTGGAGATGAACGATATGGGGGCCTGCACGATCTCGATGCTGGCCGTCGCGTCGGAGTTCCGGAGAACGGCGATCGGCCGCGCCCTGCTGGAAGATGCGGAGCAGTTCGCCGCCGACCGGAGCGCGACCCAGGCGAGGATAGTCGTCAGCAAATCGCGGCGTGATCTGGTCGCCTGGTATGAGCGTCGCGGCTATCGGCCAACCGGCAGGCGAGAGGCACATACCGCCGGCCTCGGCGGTGGCGACGCGGGGCTGCCCAGCGCCTTGCGGTTCATCGTGCTCGAAAAGCGCCTGTGATCGCGTGCGCCTCGGCGGCGGAGCATACCAGCCTGAGGTTCAGCGCGGCACCGGCTTCCGCGCGCGCCTCGAGGACTTCGCACCCGCGCCAGGCCGCTCCATCGCGATCAGCTTGTCCGCGATCTCGATCCAGGCTTCGAGGACGGCTTCGTTGACGTCGTCGCCGCGGTTGAAGCTCGCGTGGATCGCCATGCCGCGGAGCAGGCAGAGCGTCATGTACTGGAACTGCTCCTCCCGCCGCACATCGGGAAACCGCAGCAACTGGCGCCAGCGCAGGTTCCGATCGCCCACGATGGAATCGAGCACCTGCCGCAGCCGCTCGCCGAGCGCCTTGTCCACCCGCGCCGCCAGCATCAGCTCCAGCGCCGCGATGTAGCTCGGCTTGCCGAAGATCTCCCGCCACGCGAAGCGGAGATAGACGTCGAACGGCACGTCGCTGAGATCCTTGCCGCCGAAGGCGGCCAGCCGCGCCTCGTCCCAGATCTGCACCAGGTATTCCAGGACCCCCACCAGCATGTCGGCCTTGGTGGCGAAGTGATGCGTCTGCGCGCCGCGCGACACGCCGGCGCGCGCCGCGATCATCGGGGTGGTCAGTGAATCGTACCCGACCTCGCAGAGGGCATCGAGTGCCGCCTGGCAGAGCCGCCGCCGCATCTCCGCGGATCGGCGCGCCTGCTTGCCGATGGCCGCTTCGGGCCGCGTCGCCTGATCCATCGCCGTGCCTGTCATCGATCCCCACTTCTCCCGCGGATCGCACGACGCGAATACCCCGGGGCGGCGCGCAAGCCGCCGTGATCCGAGGCCCGGAATCGCATCTTGACCGAAAAATAAAAACAGGTCAGTCTGTTTTTTATTGAGCTTCCAGAATGTAGTGCCGCTCGCCAATCGCAGCCCCTGACAAGGAACCGCAGCCATGCAACGGCGTGACTTCGGCCGGCTCCTGCCCGTCGCCGCCATCACCGCGGCCCTCGGTGCGTCCTCTCCGGGCTTCGGGCAAGGCAGGCCGGGCTTCCCGAACCAGCCCATCCGGATGGTGGTGCCGCTCGCCGCCGGCACGCTGACCGATGTGGTCGCGCGGCTTCTGGCCGAGGCCATGGCGCGCGAGCTCGGCCAGCCCGTCATCATCGAGAACCGCGCCGGTGCCAACGGCAACCTCGCCGCCGCCTACCTGAAGCAGCAGCGCCCGGACGGCCACGCGGTCATGCTGGCCGGCGTCTCGATGTTCGCCTTCAACCCCTTCCTCTATGCCAGCCTCTCCTACGACCCGGTGCGGGACTTCACCTATGTCGCGCCGGTGGTCGACACGCCCTTCATGCTGGTCGCGAGCAAGCGCAGCGGCATCACCACGGTGGCGCAATTCCTCGAACGTGCCCGCGCCAGGCCGGGGGAGCTGACCTACGCCAGCGCCGGCAACGGCAATTCGACGCATCTCGCCATGGAGATGGTGGCCGAGGCCGCGGATATCCGCCTGACGCATGTGCCCTATAGCGCCGTCTCGCCCTTCAACAGCCTGATCGCGGGCGAGACCGACAGCATGCTCGGCGTGGTGGGGTCCCTGCTGCCGCATATCCGCAGCGGCACGATCGTGCCGCTCGCCGTGCTGCTCGACGCCCGCCTGCCGGACCTGCCCGATGTGCCGACGCTCCACGAGGCTGGCCTGCAGGCGCCGACCATGCCCGGCTGGTACGCGCTGGTCGGCCCCGCCGGCATGCCGGAGGAGCCGGTGCTGCGCCTGAACGCAGCGCTGCAGAAGACGCTGCGGGACCCGGCGGTGCGCCAGCGCCTGCGGGAGGTCTATCTCGACCCCATCGAGGGCTCCCCCGCGACCATCCGCCAGAGCTTCGAGCGCGACAGCGCGATCTGGGGCGCCTTCATCCGCCGGCGCGGCCTGCGCCTGGGCTGAACACCCCACCACAAGAAAGGGAACCCGCCGCCATGGCCTTTCTCGGCACCGCCGTTCGCGACCACCGCCTCGGCCTCATGCAGGCCCTGATGGACCGCGAAGGCTATGATGCCCTCGCCTTCACCCAGAGCGATTTCTTCCAGTTCGTGACCAACTTCCATACCGATGTGCAGCCCTGGGAACGGCCGATCGCCTGCATCGTGCCGCGCAACGGCGCGCCCTTCGTCATCCTGAACGAGCTCTCGACCAACCACTGGCGCTTCGGCGCCGAGGCCGGGAAGCTCTGGGTCGCGGACGCCGAATTCTACGCCGAGCATCCGCGCCTCGCCCGCCGCCTGCCGCTGGTAACGCAATGGCCGGAAATGGTGGCGGACCGGTTGCGCCGCGCCGGCCTGGCGCGCGCACGGATCGGCGCGGATGCCGCCGGCGGCATGCTGGCGCGCGCCGCAGCACTGCTGCCGCAGGCGAAGCTCGAGAATGCCACGGCCGGCTGCCGCGCGCTCCGCTGGGTGAAGCATGCGGAGGAGATCGCCCTGCTGCGCGAGATCGCCGCCCTCACCGACTGGGTGCAGGACCGCTACCGGGAAGCGATCCGCCCCGGCCGCCTGGTGCAGGAGATGGACATGGCGATGGCCGCCGCGATGGCCGAGGAATCCGCCCGCCGCTTCCCGGGCGAGCAGCTCGAGATCCTGCGCTGCTGGACGCTCTCGGGCCCGCCGAGCTGCGCGCCGCATGGCGATGGCCGCTCCTCCGGCCAGCGTATCGAGACCGGGCATGGCCTGGTCAACATCGTCATCCCCAGGCTGAACGGGCTGGTGGTGGAGAACGAGCGCACCTGGTTCTGCGGCAAGCCGAGCCCGCGCCAGGCCTTCCTGTTCGAGACGGCGCGCGCCGCGAACGAGGCGGCCTGCGAGGCCGCCATCACGGGCCAGCCGGTCTGCGCGATCGACGCCGCGGCACAGGCGGTGATCGAACGCGCCGGCTGCGCCGAGCTCATCCTGCACCGCACCGGGCATGGCATGGGCACGCTCGGCCATGAATTCCCCGAGGATATGGCCTTCAACACCCGCCCCCTGCTCGAGAACGAGGTCTATTCGGCGGAGCCGGGCCTCTATGAATGGGGCCTTGGCGGCTTCCGCCACGACGACACGGTGGTGGTGGGGGCGAAGCCGGAGGTGCTGACGCGCGCGCCGAAGAACCTCGCCGCGCAGACCGTGGCGTGAGCATGGAGGCGCTGAGCCGCGCGGCGGCCGGGCTCGCGGCGGCGGGCCAGCCCCATACCGGGCTGGCGGCGCTGGATGCGGCGCTGGCGGAGGCCGTCGGCCATCGCCTCTTCACCGTGCTGGTGCTGGACGCGACGCGCGGCGTCAGCCGCCGCGCCTATAGCAGCCGGCCGGAGGCCTATCCGATCCTCGGCGAGAAACCGCTGCGGCGCGAGACCGAGTTCCACCGCCTGGTGGTTGAGGAAGGGCGTCCGCGCTTCTGCCGCGACCGCGCGGACATCATCCGCGCCTTCCCGGATCACGCGCTGATCCTCTCGCTTGGCTGCGAGGGCGCGGTGAACCTGCCAATCCGCTGGGACGGGCAGACGCTCGGCGCCCTCAACCTGCTGCATGGCGCAGGCCATTACGACGAGGCCCAGATGCCCGTACTGTCTGTCTTCGCGGCAGTCGCCGTCGCGCCGGTGCTGCGCATCCTGGCCGACGCGCCATGACCTTCGCCAAGGAGCCTGATATCATGACGCTGTCCCGCCGTGGCCTCGGCGCCGCCGCGCTGTCCGGCCTCGCGGCGCCGGCCTTCGCGCAGGCGCCCTGGCCGAACGCCCAGCCGATCCGCCTCGTCGTGCCCTTCGCGCCTGGCGGTACCACCGACATCATCGCGCGCATCCTGAGTGCCGAGCTCTCCCGCCGGATCGGCCAGACGGTGCTGGTGGAGAACCGCCCGGGGGCGGGTGGCACCCTCGGCACCGGGCAGGTCGCGCGCGCCGCGCCGGATGGCTACACGCTGGTGCTCTCGCTTATCAGCGCCATGGTGGTCGGCAAGGTGCTGTACGGCGACCGCGCCGCCTGGAGCCCGGATCGGGATTTCGCCCAGGTCGCGATGGTCATGAGCACGCCCTACCTGATCCTGGTGCGCCCCGACCTGCCGATCCGCAGCCTGGCGGAGCTGGTGGCGGAAGCGCGGCGGCGACCGGACGGGCTGAGCTACGGCACCAGCGGCACCGGCGGCATGCCGCATCTCGTGATGGTCCGCTTCCTCCAGGCCGCCGGGATCCAGATGACGCATGTGCCCTATCGCGGCGCGGCGCCTGTCGTCACCGACATCGCGGCCGGCGTGCTGCCGATGATGGTCGACAGCCTGACGGCGGCGAGTGCCAATATCCGCAGCGGTGCGCTGCGCGCACTGGCTCATACCTGGCCCGAGCGCGTGCCCGCCTTCCCGGACATCCCGACCTTCCGCGAGGAGGGTTTTGCGGACCTGGTGGTGGATGGCTGGTCCGGCATCGCGGCCCCGACCGGGACGCCGCGCCCGATCCTCGAGCGCTTGGCGCAGGCTGTCAGGGAGACGCTGGCGACGCCCGAGGTGCAGCGCCGCTATGCCGAGACGGCGACCGCGCCCGGACGCCTCTTCCTCGACGACGCGCAGCGCTTCGTGCGGGAGGAGATCGCGACCTGGACGCCGATCATCCGCGCCTCCGGCGCGACCGTGGACTGACGCGCGTCAGGGCCTCCGGGTTCCGACCGCATCGAGCAGGAGGCGAAGGCCGAGTGCCGTCATCACACCCCCGGCGAGCCGGTCGATCCAGAGCTTGCCGCGCAGGTAGAGCGCGCGGGGATGGCGGGCCGAGAAGGCCAGCGCGACGATCGCGTACCAGGCCGTCTCGATCGCGAAGACCAGCGGCGGCAAGGCCGAGACCAGCCAGGTGGGTGGCGAGGCCGGGAGCATGGCGGCGAAGACGCTGCCATAGATGATCGCCGCCTTCGGATTGCTGAGCTGGGTCAGCAATCCGAAGGAGAAGGAGCGGAACAACGAGGCGCCCTGCGGCGCATCGGCTTGCGCCGGCGCCAGCGGGTCCCCGGCGCCGCGCCAGATCCGGATGCCGAGCCAGGCAAGATAGAGCCCGCCGGCGATCTTCAGCGAGAGGTGGAGCCATTCCACCTGGCTCAGCAGCGCCGCGAGGCCGAGCAGCGCGAGGCCCGCGAAGATGGTGCCGCCGATGCCCATGCCGAGCGCCGCCGCCAGCCCGTGCAGGCGGGAGCGGGTGACGGCGATGCGGGAGACCAGGACGAAGCTCGGGCCCGGGCTGATCACGCCGACCAGCAAGGCGCCGAGGATGGCGAAAAGGGCTGCGGCGGCGGACATGGCGATCTCCTCTAGGCCGCAAGACTGCCAGGGTATTCGATATCGGGGAACCGCTCCGCTCCAGGCAAGCGCCAGTCACGCCCTGGTCCGCCGCGCGGCCAGCACCACCGCGGCCGCGGCCACCTGCACCAGTGCCGCGGCGAGCATGGAGGTCGTGTTCCCGCCGGCCAGGTCCCGGAGTGCGCCGAAGACAGCGGGCGCGAAGGCGAACGCCGCCTGGTTGACCGCGGTCACCAGCGCGACGACGCGCGCCACATCGGCCCGCGCGAATTCCGTCTGCGCGATCAGCGGCGGCAGCGAGACGAGATTGCCGACGCCGAGGCCGAAGAAGACGCAGCCCGCGAGCAGCAGCGGCACCGAAGTCCCGCCCGAGGCGAGCAGCATCAGGCTGCCCGCGATCTGCACCGCGAAATTCAGCGCGGCGGCGATGCGGCGATCCGCACCCGCGGGCAGCATGGCGCCGAGCAGCAGGCGCCCAAGCACCGCACAGCCGGTGAAGAGGCTCATCGCGGCGCCGGCGCCTGCTTCGCCCATCGCCGGAACCAGCAATGAGAAGAGATGCGCGATCAGGCCGATCTGCGCGAAGAGGCCGAGCGCGAAACCGATCGAGAGCGTGGCGAAGCGCCGGTCCCGCCAGGCCGCATTATCAGCCGCCAGGGATCGCCGCCCTTCCTCCCCGTCCTTCGCCGCAGCCCCCGCCGCGCCCGCCTCTTCGCCATCCGGCCGCAGCCCGAGCGCCTCCGGCGTCCGCTGGAAATAGCGACCGGCGAGCCACCAGAGGCAGAGCGCCATCGCGGCGCCGATGATCGCCGCCGCGGCGGCGAAGCCGAGGCCCGCGATCAGCATCGCCCAGAGCGGCGAGAAGACCACGCCGCCGATGCTCGCGCCGTTATAGGCCATGGAAAGCGCGGCGGGCCGCCGGCGCTCGAACCACGGTGCGACCATGGCGTTGATCGCGGCGGTGCTGGTCGCCGCCCAGCCCGCGCCACTGATGAGCGCTGCCGGGAAGAGCAGCCAGGGCACCGGCGCCAACGCCCAGGCGAGCGCACCGAGCCCGGCCGCGATGCCGCCGGCCCGCGTCACCGCCACCAGGCCGAAGCGGCGATGCAGTGCCGGCAGGCGGGCGACGATGAGGGCGCTGAGCAGGAAATGGCAGGTGATGGCGGCCGAGATCAGCCAGACCGGCCAGCCACGCTCCGCATGCAGCGCATGCAGGAAGACCGAGGGACCGTAGAAGCCGACGCCCCAGGCGAAGACCGCGACGATGAAGGCAGCCCCCACCACCCGCCAGCCGAAGAAGGGACCGGGGCGCGGCGCGGCGGGCCGCAGCGCGCCCGCCCTGCCCTGATCATTGGGCGCATCTCCCATGCCGAACGCCTCATTCGCGGTGATCGCAGGGGACGAGTAGCCTTGACGGCCGCCCGCGGCTCGCCGGAATCGGACTCCGTCCCCGGCATGCCCCGCGACGCGACAGGGGGGAGCAATGCTGGACTTCACCGAATGCGACCGGGCGAGGCTCGCGCGGGACGCCAGCTATGACGGGCGCTTCTTCACGGGGGTGCGCACCACCCGCATCTATTGCCGCCCGGTCTGCCCGGCGCGGCCGGCACGGTCGGAGAATGTCACCTATTTCCTTTCCGCCGCCGCGGCGGAGGCGGACGGCTTCCGCCCCTGCCTGCGCTGCCGGCCGGAGACCGCGCCCTTCTCCCCGGCCTGGAACGGCTCCCGCACCACGGCCGAGCGCGCGCTGCGGCTGATCGCCGAAGGCGCGCTCGACCACGACGGCGCCTCGGTGGAGGCGCTGGCCGCCCGCGTCGGCATCGGCGCGCGGCACCTCAGCCGCCTTTTCGCGCGGCATGTCGGCGCCAGCCCGATGCAGGTCCTTCGCACCTCCCGCGTGCAGCGCGCGAAGCGCCTGCTCGACGGCACCGACCTGACGATGACCGAGGTCGCGATGCGCGCGGGCTTCGGCAGCCTGCGCCGCTTCAACGCCGTCTTCGCCGAGGTCTACCGCCTGCCGCCGAGCGCGATCCGCCGGCGGATGGAGGTCAGCCCCAGCCGAAGCCCGGCCCAAGGACCTTGAACAAGGGCTGAGCGGCTGTATCTCAAATGCGATATAGACGCCAGGAGCCGTAAGGAGAACCGGTCGATGGTCGCACACACCTCGATGCTCCACATCCGCGTGGACGACAAGCTGAAGGCGGATGCGGCGCAGACGCTCGCGAATTTCGGCCTGACCCTCTCGGATGCCGTGCGCATTCTCCTGACCCGCATTGCCAAGGAGGGCGCGCTGCCGGTCGGCCTGACGGCCGACCCGGAAGCCTATGATGCCTGGTTCCGGGCCAAGGTCCATGAGGCGCTGGCGGACGCGCGCCCAGCCGTCCCGCACCGGCAGGTCATGGACGAGGCTCAGGCGATCATCGACCGCAAGCGTCGTGCCCGCTCTTGAGTGGCGGGAGACCGCCCGTGCGGACCTGCTGGCGATCGTCGATTACGTCTCGGACGACAATCCGGATGCCGCCCAGCGCCTGAAGGACGACATCGAGGTCAAGGTCGCGCGGTTGTCGGAGCACCCGCGGCTCTACCGGAGTGATCGCATCGCCGGCACGCGGGAAATGGTCGTCCGATCGAATTATGTGGTGGTCTACGCCGAGGATGCTCACGCCGTGACGATTCTTCGCGTGCTGCATGGTGCGCAGCAATGGCCGCCGGTCCCGGGCCCTAACTCCTGACACCGGCATCCTGGCGACGCTCGCCCGCCAGCGGCCGAATCGCCTGCCCCGCCACATCAGCGATCAGCGCCTCCACCGGCACGCCGAGCCTCGGATGCACCCAGCCCGGCGCCACCTCGGCCAGCGGCCGCAGCACGAAGGCGCGCAGATGCGCGCGCGGATGCGGCAGCAGCAGCCCGGGTCCGTCGCGGAGCACCCCCGCGGCGTCGATCAGGTCGAGATCGAGCGTGCGCGGCGCGTTCGGAAAGGGCCGCACCCGGCCGAAGCGATCCTCGATGCCGTGCAGCCCCGCCAGCACCGCCTCCGGCGCGGCGCTGCCTTCCAGCCGCGCGACTCCGTTGACGAAGGAGGGCGCGCCGGGAATGGGCGGGATCGGATCGCTTTCCCACCATCGTGACAGCGCCGTGCGCCGCAGCCCGCAGAGCCCGTCCAGCAGCGCCGCGGCGCGCGCGCAGGTCTCGATCGCCGTCGATCCGTCCGGCCCCGGCAGGTTGGCGCCGATCGCCACCAGGAAGACGCCGGTTGCGTCCGCTGGCCCGGCCCCTATGGTGCCTGTCATTGATCCGCCACTCATAAGTCACCGCCCATCGTCGCCGTGCGTTCCAACACCTCATTCCAACAAGGCATTCCATGTCCGAATACACCCCGGAGCGCACCGCGCTCTTCATCGACGGCGCCAACCTGTTCTCGGCCTCCCGCCTGCTCGGCTTCGACATCGACTACCGCGCGCTGCTCGCGCATGTGCGCGGCCAGTGCAAGCTGATCCGCGCCTATTACTACACGGCGCTGCTCGATACCGATGAACACAACCCGATCCGCCCGCTGGTCGATTGGCTCGCCTACAATGGCTATGCCGTCGTCACCAAGCCGGCACGGGAATTCACCGACGGCAACGGCCATCGCCGCATCAAGGGCAATTGCGACATCGAGCTCGCGGTCGACATGCTGGAGCTGGCGCCGCATATCGAGCATGCCGTGCTGTTCTCCGGCGACGGCGACTTCCGCCGCGTGGTGGAAGCGGTGCAGGCCCGTGGCGTGAAGGTCACCGTCGTCTCGACGCTCCGCGTGCAGCCGCCCATGGTCTCGGACGATCTCCGCCGCCAGGCCGACGCCTTCCTCGACCTCGCCGACCTCGCACCCGAGATCACCCGCCGCCAGACCGAGCCCCGCATGCGCGGCCCGGCGCCCGCGCGCCCGGCCGCACCGCGCGCGACACCGGCCGAGCCCTTCGCCGAGGACCCGGTCATCGAATGAGCCCAGCTCTCGAGCCGCCGCGCGACTGCCCGCTCTGTCCGCGTCTGGTGGCCTATCGGGACGCCAACCGGGCGGCCAATCCCGGCTGGCACAACGCCCCGGTGCCCTGCTGGGGCGAGCGCGAGGCACCGATCCTGATCCTCGGCCTTGCCCCCGGCGTGCGCGGCGCCAACCGCACCGGCCGGCCCTTCACCGGCGACTTCGCGGGCAAGCTGCTCTACGCGACCTTGCTGCAATACGGCCTCGCCGCCGGCGAGTACGCGGAGCGCCCGGATGACGGCATGCGCCTGACCGGCGTGCGCATCGCCAATGCGGTCCGCTGCGTGCCGCCGGAGAACCTGCCGACGCCGGCCGAGATCCGCACCTGCAATGCCTTCCTGAAGGCCGAGCTTGCGGCGATGCCCAATCTCCGCGCCGTGCTGGCACTCGGCACCGTCGCGCACAACGCGCTGCTGCGCAGCCTCGGCATTCCCGTCGCCCGGCACGCCTTCGCGCATGGCGCCCAGCACGCATTACCGAACGGGCTCATCCTCGCCGACAGCTACCATGTCAGCCGCTACAACACCTCGACCCGCCGCCTGACGCCGGCGATGTTCGAGGCGGCGGTCGCAGCCCTGCTCGCGCGGCTGTGCTGAGCTGCTCTAGCGCCGCCCGCGGGTCGCTGGCGGCACGTCCGAGAGCTTGATGACCTCCAGCGTGTCGAGCGTCAGCGCCGTCGCCTTGCCGGTCCGGCCCGAGAGATAGGTGGCGAACTGATCGGCCCAGGCCTTCAGAAAGGTCTTCATCGGCCCCTTCTTCAGCTCCACGGTGAATTCGCCGAAATTCGGGTCGAAGATCAGCACTTGCTTGGAGGTGAAGATCCGGCCCCGGGTCGAGGTGTAGCTGGCGCAGACATGGTTGGTGTTGAGGCCACCCAAGTGGCACATGACGATGGCGTATTTGTTGTTCGGGTCGAGGCCGTTCAGGAAAATCGCCGGATCCCTCACCGGATTCTGGCATTTGAAAGACGTGCCGTTGACGGGCAATTCCAGACCGACTGTCACCCGGCCGGCATAGGTGCCCTGGGCACAATCGTTGAAGCCATCCGTCGCCTCGCTGGCCTCGGACCAGGCCTCGGCCTTCTCCAGCGCCGCCAGGCGGTCCTTGGGCGCCTCGTTCGGATCTTGCACATGCCGGCGCAACCAGCAGAGCGACAGGCCCGGGCAGGCGCCCACCTTCAGTCTGGGGTCGTCGCGATACTTGGTCAGCAGGATGCCCCGCTGTTCGAATACGCCGGTCTGGAAGGCCTTGAGCGCCGGCAGGAGCGGCCAGTCGTGATAACCTCTACTCGTCGCGCCGGACATGCGCCCACTTTCGTCAAATGTTGCGACCGCAAGATCATTCCGCGCCGCTGAGCAAAGCCTTAAGGCGTCTGGCCTTGCGGGCGGGGGCGTGCACACCATGCGCGATCACCCGCGCGTTACCGCGCCCCGCCAAGGACCGCCCATGACCAGACGCCTCGCCGCCCTGCTGATCGCCGCCGCCTGCCTCGGGGAGCCCGCAATCGCGCAGACCGTCCAGCCGGCCGCGCCGGGCCCAACGCTGTCGGCCGTCCGTGGCCGCGGCGCCGTCGCCTGCGGCATCTCGACCGGCGACCCCGCCTGGAGCCAGCCGGACAGCCGCGGCGAATGGCAGGGCATGGATGCCGATTTCTGCCGCGCCGTCGCCGCCGCAGTGCTCGGCGATCCCGCCCGCGTCGCCTGGAACCCGCTCACCGGCCAGAACCGCTTCCCGACGCTCGCCTCCGGCCAGATCGACGTGCTGAGCCGCACCACCACCTGGACCTTCCTGCGCGACGTCACCAACGGCCTGAACTTCGCCGCCCCCAACTTCTTCGACGGCCAGGGCTTCCTGGTGCGCTCCAATGCCAACATCACCAGCATCCGCCAGCTCGACGGCGCCTCGATCTGCTTCACCTCGGCCAGCACGCATGAACTCAACCTGCAGGACTGGTCGCGCAACCAGAACATCCGCTTCACGCCGGTGATCTTCGCCGACAAGGACGAAGCTCGCCGCGCCTATGAAAGCGGCCGCTGCGACAGCTACACCGGTGATGCCAGTCAGCTCGCCGCCGTGCGCGCCGCCTTCCCGAACCCGGACGAGCACGTGCTGCTGCCCGAGCGCATCAGCAAGGAACCCTATGCCGCCGCCGTCCGCCACGGCGACGACCAGTGGTTCGACATCGTCCGCTGGGTCGCCTTCGGCCTGATCGAAGCCGAAGAGCAAGGCGTCACCCGCGCCAATGTCGACCAGATGCTGACCAGCCAGAGCCCGGCCACCCGCCGCCTGCTCGGCGTCAGCGGCGACCTCGGCCCGGCGCTCGGGCTCGACCGGCGCTGGATGTACAACGCCATCAAGGCCGTCGGAAACTACGGCGAAATCTATGACCGCCACCTCGGCGCCAACAGCCCGGTGCACCTGCCCCGCGGCCTGAACGACCTCTGGAGCCGTGGAGGGATGATGTTTTCGCCGCCGATGCGGTGACGGTGGCGCCCTGGGGAAGGCTCTGCCTTCCCCAGACCCCATCCGCGAGGAGCCTGCAGGCCCCTCGACCCGGATCATTTTAGCGCCCTGATTGCCAAGGGGTGCCGCCCACTTCGGGGCGGCATCCCTTGGCAATCAGGGCTCCAAGTGAAGCAGGTCCAGGAGCCTCTAGGCTCCTGGCGGGTGGGTCCGGGAGGGCAGAGCCCTCCCGGGATGCACAGCTTCACCGGTCTCGGCGGAGCGCTTCACCGCCAGCGTCGCGGCCAGTGTCGCCACGCCGTCGCGGCCGGAGACGAGTGGGGCTTCGTCGCGCCGGATGACGCGCAGGAAGTGGTGCATCTGCTCGACGAGCGGGTCGCGTGGCGGCACGGCCAGCACCTCCCGCACCAGTGGTTGGTCCCAGCCGCACTGGCCGGCGTAGCGCCATAGCGCCATCTCCGGCATCTCCAGCGACGCGTCGGTGCCGCAGAGCCGATAGGCATTCGCCTGATGGCTGATAAAGTGGGGATTCTCGCCAGAGGTCTGGTCCCAGCACCAGGGCGAGGGCACGGCGTCCGACAGGGTGATGGTGGCGAGTGCGCCGGAGCGGAAGCGCAGCAGCACGGCGGCGCTGTCCTCCACCGCGAAGCGGCGCGCGGTGCTGCCGGTCATGGCCTGTACGGCCTCGATCTCGCCGCAGAGGAAACGCAGCGCATCGATATCGTGGACGAGGTTGATCAGCACCGGGCCGCCGCCGATCTCGCGCCGCCAGGCGGCGTCGAAATAGGAATCGGGCTTCAGCACCATCGAGTCAGAGCTGATGGTGACGAGGCGGCCGAGCCGCCCTTCCTGGATCAGCCGGCGTGCGGCCTGCATCACCGGGTTGTGGCGGCGGAAATGGCCGACCAGCAGCGGCACGCCTGCGCGCTCTGCTTCGTCAGCCACGGCGACGGCCGCGTCGAGGTCGTCGGCGATCGGCTTCTCGATCAGGGCGGCAACACCGCGTGCGATGCAGGCGCGCGCGCCGGCGACATGCAGCGCGTTCGGCGTGGCGATCACGGCGCCATCCGGCCGCACTGCGTCGAGCATCGCCTCGGTTGCCGTGAAGTACGGCACGCCGAGGCGGGCGGCGAGCGCGGCCGCCTCCGCCGTCGGGTCCACGATGGCGGCCAAGCGCCCCTGCCCCGGCGGCAGCGCGCCGAGGATCCGGATATGGGCCCGGCCGATCACCCCGGCCCCGATCACCGCGACGGCGACGGACATGCGATGCGTCCCCTGCGCCTAACTGCCTTCGTGGCGCCGCAGAACGGCGCGTGTCGCGTCGCCCACCAGGCGCGCGCGCTGGCCCGGCGGCAGGGCGGCCCGCGCCGCCGAAGGTGCCTCGACGGCCATCGGCGTCCCCGGCGGGAAACCCGCCACGAAATCGTCGAGCGGCAGCCCGCCCTCGCCGGGATAGAGCCTGTTACCGCGGGCCTCCGGGCGAAGCCCATCCGGGCCGGGAACTGCCGCCGGCGCATCGCAGAGATGGCCGTAGGAGAAGAGGGCGGGATCATAGGCCGCGAGATCGGCCGGTCGGCCGCCAGAGCGGCTGAGATGCAGTGCGTCGACCAGCAGCCCCGCATCGGCGGGCCGCACCGCCGCCAGCAGCGCGGCCGCATCCGCGAGGGTCGTCACCTGCGCATAGGGGATGAATTCCAGCATCACCCTGAGGCCGCGCTGATGTGCCGCCGCACAGAGGCGCGCCAGGTTGCCGGCGAGGCGGCCGCGGTCCGGGTCGTTGCCGACGGTCAGCACGTGGCGCGCGCCGAGCTCCGCGGCGAGGTCGAGCGCCGGATGCAGGCCGGCGATATCGCTGTCGGGATGGAGCCAGATGGCTTCCACGTCGAGGATCATGAGGCCGGTGTCGCTGAGCCGCGCCTTGATGCGCCGCTGCAGCGGCAGGTCGCCGATGACAGGGACGATTGCGTCGGTCGGAAAGGGCGGCACGATGCGGAGCCCGATGGCGTCGAAGCCGCCGGCGGCGCCGGCCTCGATCAGGGCCAGCGGATCGGCGTCCATCACCGTCAGATGGGCAAGCGAGATCAGGCGCGCCATCGCGTCACGCCCTGCCCGGCGCGAGCACGAAGTCGTAGCGGAGCAGAGCGCAGGCTTGGTCGGCTGTGTTGCCGCCCGGCGTCGTGCCGGGCTCCTGCCGCGACAAGGCCCGGACCAGGCTGTCCTTCACGCCGAACACCACGTCGGAATCGAGATAGGGATCGCCGTCGAGGAAGACATGCGTCACCAGCGTCTCGCAGCCGGGGGCGCCGATCATGAAATGCACATGAGCGGGACGATAGGGGTGCCGCCCCTGCGCCTTCAGCATGTCGCCGACCGGCCCGTCATGCGGAACCGGGTAGCAGGACGGCACGACGGAGCGGAACCAGAAGCGCCCTTCCGCATCGGTGCGGAAGCGGGCGCGCATGTTCAGCGCCGGCAGGCCCTCGCCGAGTTGCACGTCGTAGAAGCCTTCGGTGTCGGAGTGCCAGGTGTCGATCCAGGCGCCCGCGATCGGCGTGCCGTCAGGGCCGCGCACCGTGCCTTCGACGAGCAGCTTCTCCCCCGGCTTGCCGCCGGCGATGTCTTCGCCGAGCGCCAGCTCCGGCGGGCCTTCGACATAGAAGGGGCCGAGGACGGTGGTCTCGGTCGCGCCATCCGGCAGCGGGTGGTTGATCGCGTCCACGAGCATGGACACGCCGAGCGTGTCGGACAGCAGGATGAATTCCTGCCGCGTGTCGGAGCACATCTGCCCGGCGCAGGTCAGGAAGGCGATGCCGTCAGCCCATTCCGCCTGGGTGGGACGGACTTCCCGCACGAAGGCGTGCAGGTGACGGATGAGCGCTTCGCTCACCGCCCGCGCGCGCGGCGACGGCGCATCGACGAGGCGCGCAAGGACCGCCCCGGTGATCGTCTCCTCCGAGAAGTTCCGCATGCCGCTATCCCCCTATTCCACCGCGGGCGGCGCGCCCGCCCATGCACGCCGCAGCAGCGCTTCCAGCGAAGCGGCATCGGGCGGCCGCGGATTCCAATAGGCGCCTTCCAGCACCAGCGCGACCGCGCGCCCGATGCCGTCCTCGGGCATGCCGATGTCGCGGAGCGCCCGCGGCGCGCCGAGCGTTCCCGCGAGGCGCCACAGCGCCGCCGCGGCATCATCGGTCCCGCCGAGCGCCCGCGCGACCCGGGCCATGGCGTCCGGCGCCGCGCCGGCGTTGTAGCCGGCGACGTGAGGGATGAGCACGGCATGGGTTTCGGCATGCGGCAGGCCGAAGGCGCCGCCGAGCGCGTGGCAGATCTTGTGGTGCAGCGCCATGCCGACGGCGCCGAGGCAGGTGGCGCAGAGCCAGGCGCCGTATTGCGCGCGCGCCCGCGCCTGATGGTCGGACCCGTCAGCGACCACGGCGGGCAGCGCCGCGCCGAGGGCGCGGATCCCTTCCTCCGCCATCAGGGAGGTGATCGGGTTGGCGTCGCGCGCATAGAGCGCCTCCACGGCATGGGCCAGGGCATTGAGCCCGGAGGTCGCGGAGATCGCCGGCGGCAAGGAGAGGGTCAGCTCCGGGTCGTAGATCACGACCTCCGGCAGCACATCGAGCGAGCGGAGCGTGGTCTTGCGGCCGCCCTCGGTCTGCCCGAGCACCGGCGTGACCTCGGACCCCGCATAGGTGGTGGGCACCGCGATCTGCGGCAGGCCGGTGCGGAGCGCGAGCGCCTTGCCGAGCCCGATGGTCGAGCCGCCGCCGATCGCGACGATCGCGTCGCAAGCCGCATCGTGCAGGAAGGCGAGCGCGCGCTCCGTCACCGCGACTGGGGTATGCATCACCGCGCCATCGAAATGGGCGCCGAGCGCGTCGCCCAGCGGCGCCGCAACCCGCGCCGCCATCCCCCGCTGCCCGGCTGTCGAGAGCACCAGGGCGCGGCAGCCGCCGAGGGCCGCGAGCTCCGCCCCCAACTCGGCCGCGCGCCCCGGGCCGAACAGCACCCGAGCGGGGAGCGCCGTGTAGGCGAAGGGGGCGATCACGGCCGCAGCGCGCCGCCCGTCAGCCAGGCGCGGCCGCGGGCATAGAGGGCTTCGACCTCCGGCCCCGTGAGGCCGGGCATATCAGCCTTCACGGGATAGCCGATCTTCGCCTGGATATAGGCGAGGTGGCGGTAGCCGGCCGGGAAGCGCGCCAGCAGTTCCGGCTCCAGCGGAATCGCGGTGCCGGGGACCAGCGGGTCGATGCGGTCCTTCTCATAGATCGGCTGGCGCAGCACCATGCCCCAGCGCCCGTCCCGCTTCTCGATGAAGTCGTAGAAGCGCCCGGTGCAGACGACGTCGCAGGCGACATCATGCACGGTGGTGCGCTGGGAGATCGTCATCTTGGTCTGCGCGATGGCACGGTTGCCGTGGACGTCGGCCGAGTGCCCGCCGAGGAAGTGCAGGATCGAGACGCCCTTCTCCCAACCGGCGCGGGAAGCCGCGATGAATTCGTCGGCGGTGCCCTGCACCCAGGTTGCCATCATCACCCCGTCATCGTGCCAGACGGTGCGGAAGCGCTCCCAATCGCCGGCATCGCGCCAGACGGCCCAATTCTCCACCAGCTCGCGGATCGCCAGCCGGTCCTGCAGTGTTTGGTCCATCCGCATCCCTCCCGAAGCGCAGCCTGCCGGCGGATGATCGCCGCGCCCAGAGCCGTAACCGCCCCTCAGAGCACGGTCAAGGATATGAACAATTCACAAGAAGGAAATGACCACCCTGTGTAGGCACCCGGGCGCCATGTTGACCTTGACCCGGGCGAACGCGATATCTGGTTCATGGATAGGAACATCAGCGGCGTGATCGACCCTGCCCCGGCCGCGGTCAAGTCCGCCAGCCGCGTCCTCGACCTGTTCGAGCTGCTGGCGCGGTGGGACCGCGCGGTGTCGCATGCCGATCTCGCCGAGGGCCTCGGCATCCCCAAGAGCAGCCTGACGCAGTTGCTGAAGGACCTGGTGGCCCGCGGTTACGTGGAGTTCCACGCCCCCGGCAAAGGCTATCGCCTGGGGCCGGCCTTCGCCGACCTCGCCCGCCGCACCGCCCGGGAGACCGACCTGATCGGCTGCGCCGAGCCCTTCCTGCGCGAGATCACGGAGCGGACCGGCGAATCCTCCGCGCTCAACCGCCTGAAGGGCTGGCAGGCGGAGGTGGTGGCGACGGTCAGCGGCCCGCACCGCCTGGTGACGCATATGCGCTTGGGCGACCTCGCGCCGCTCTACGCCACCTCCGGCGGCAAGGTCATCCTGGCGAACCTGCCGGAGGCGGAGCTGGAGGAATACCTGGCCGCGACCAGCTTCGAGCCGATCACGCCGAACACCCTCACCTCCGCGGAGGAACTGCGCCGCCAGATCGCGACGGTGCGCCGCGACGGGATCGCCTTCTCCTTCGAGGAGTTCACGCCGGGCATCGTCGGCATCGCCGCGCCGATCCTCTCCGGCTCGGGCTATCCGCTGGGCTCGCTCAACGTGGCCATGCCGAGCGTGCGCTACAGCCCGAAGGTCAGGGACCGGGTGGTGGACGTGATGGAGCGCGCGGCCCGCGAGATCTCGGGCCGCATGGGACGCTCGGACCGGCAGCGGCCGCCGGAATAGGGCGGACATTCACGTATGGGAACCTTCGCGCCGGACTGTGGCTCCGGCGCCTGGGCAGTCGCGTTCAGCCGCATCAATTCCCGTATGTGTCCTAATTCACATCCTTGTCCAGTCTGCTGACCACCTGCTACGAAGGCGCCAGCAAGGGCCGCCCGAACGGCCCATGGACAGGGAGGAGAAGGGCGATGTTGGGACGGCGAGGACTGGGCGCGGCGGCGTTGGGGCTGGCGGCAGCGAGGCAGGCCCTGGCGCAGGATGCCGCGCGTGGGCCGGTGACGATCATCGTCCCCTGGGCGCCTGGCGGCTCCGCCGACACCCTGGCGCGGCTGCTGGCCCAAAAACTCTCTCAGGATCTCGGCCAGTCCTTCGTGGTGGAGAACCGGCCCGGCGCATCCGGCATCATCGGCCACGCCGCGGTCGCGCGGGCACGGCCGGATGGCAGCACCATCCTGTTTGCCGCCAGCGCCACCTACGCCATGGTGCCGCATCTGCTGCCCCTGCCCTACGACAACGCCACCGCCTTCGCGCCGATCGGGCTGATCCTCTCGACGCCGCTCGTGGTCTGCGTCTCGCCGCGGCTCGGCGTCACCGATCTACAGGGGCTGGTCGCGCGCGCCAAGGCGGCGCCGGGGCGGCTGAGCTACGGCTCGGCTGGCGCCGGCAGCACCACGCATCTGGCGACCGAGATGCTGCTCGGCATGGCCGGCATCGAGGTGACGGAGGTCCCCTATCGCGGCAATGCGCCAGCGCTGCAGGCGGTGCTCGCGGATGAGGTGCAGTTCACCAGCGTCGACGCGCCGGTCGCCCTGCCCTTCGTGCGCTCCGGCGATCTGCGCGCCGTCGCCGTCACCACGCGCGGGCGCAGCCCGCTGCTGCCGGAGGTGCCGAGCATCGCGGAAGCCGGCTACCCCGACTACGAATGCGCCACCGAATTCGCCCTCCTGGCCCCGGCCGGCACGCCGGCCGCGGTGACCGCGCGCCTGCAGGCCGCCGTCGCCGCGGCGCTGCGCGCGCCGGACATGCAGGAGAAGCTGGCGCAGCAGGCAGTGGTCGCCAGCATCGGCACGCCGGCCGAATTCCCCGCTTATCTCGCGCGGGAGAATGCGCGCTGGTCGAGGCTTATCCGCGAGAGGAACATCCGCGTCCAGCAGTAGGGCGGGATGAGCTGAGGCGGGATCGCCGGACGTCCAAGGCGCACGATCGAACGCAGCGCCGGAGCGTGATGTCGAAGCGCATGCGAGCGCATCATTCATGCTTTAGACGCTCCCACTCGCCGATCAACGACCTATAATTATGACGGAAAACCGCCTCTTCATTGCCGTGCAACGGCGTCGTTTGCGGAGAGAAGAATGTCCGACGAAGAGCGTCGATAATACGCATGTCACCTGGGTCTAGCTCTGTCAGAGCCCGTTGCATCACCCATAAGCCTAATCTTCCACCCTCTTCGGGGAGCGCCGGTTCTTCGCTGAAGTAAGGGTATACGACGCGGGTGTATTCTCCCCTGACGCGCGCGTGGAGCGCATCCCTTACGCGAATTGTGCCACCTAGGTCCTCGATTCGTAGCTTACCGTGCACGCTTTGAGGGACGATCTCGACGGGCTCGTTTGACCAACGCAATTTTGCGCTGAGCAATTCGAGGATGCCGTCTTTTAGCAATGGGTATAGCCGCCTAAAATTTCTGTTTGACTTTATTCGGTCATCAGTCATCCTTGTAATATCTCCGCCACCAGAAACGTGAATTTTTACATCAGACCAGAAAGGTAAGTAGAAATCGCCGCCTCTACTTCTGGTTCCACCGGCTTCTTTTCTTCGGTCAAGCCGGATATCCTCTTTCAAAATTGACCGTCGCAACGAATTTGGCGCATAGAACAATTGCAGCGCCTTTCGGAGAGGAATATCCAGAACAGACATACATACCCCCGCTTGCCACCGATCAAGCACAATCATCACTTTAAATTTTCTTAACGTAACTGAAAAGATAGATTTTCGCTCGAAAATTGGGTTTCTGCACAGAATTGTTGAAACCCACCCACAATATTTTTGTTTTCCTAGTCCACTTTGAACACCTTCACTAAGCGCCTAATTCCGCCGTTCAGCAACGAAGCCCAAAGCCCCAAAAAACTGCTATGGATTCATCTTTGAGCATCCGGCTTTTTGAGATGATCGATATGGGGAGCTTCCGGTTCGGCAGGCTTTGGCGGAAGGTTCCCAAGAGCCTTTGCTTTAAGCTACCGGTCTACGCTGAGAGTATCCGGCGAATCAGGGTGCGCAGGGCGCATCTTGCTGTCGTTGGGCACGCTGCCGCAGGTCCGACGGCTTCTCGACATGGCGCACTCCCATGCCGCATTACGCACCCCAAGCGTCGATTATTTGGCCCAGCGGGAAAGCTGCCTCTTCCCTGCGCCATTCATGATAAGGCGCGGCGGTCTGGCTATAGGGTCCGGGGGCAGGACGGTCGAACTGCACCCGCGTCGGAATGTGGAACGCGCTCCCGAATACGATCGCTTCGCCCGACGAGAGGATCGTCACTTGGTCCAGCAGGCGGCGCGCTTGCATCGGGATAATGCGTCGAAAATGGTCGATGTCGTCGGGGTTCTGGAGCCGGTGGCTGATGAAATTGGCGCACTGGCTAATGATGGTTTGGCTGATCTCGCTCGGTCGTTGGCTGGCGATGATCAACGATAGTCCAAACTTGCGCCCTTCCTTGGCGATGCGCTCATAGGTGAGCCGCGCGAGACGATGGCCGCGGTCCTCGTCAGAGCGCGCCGGTCGCGCATAATTATGCGCTTCTTCGAGTACTAGCACCCAGGGATGCTTGTAGCGCGACGCGGCGGGCAAGCGCTGGCGCGCCTCCAGCAAGATTCTTCCGATGACTGCACAGGCATAAGGCAGCACTTCGTTGCTCAGCATAGACAAGTCGAGGACCGAAACTCTCGGGCCCGTGTCTACGCCCAGACCAAAGCGCGCGAACCACGTGGAAAGCCGCTCGACCTTGGTAGAGGCCTCCTCATAGTTGAGAAAGGCTCGCCAGCGCTTGTCGTCGAGCCGAGTTTTGAGCCGGAGCTTCAGTGTCGTCAGATGCGCGTCGACCCGGAACGTGTCCTCTTTGGAGACCGCGCGGTTGATAAGTGAGGGATCGGTTAGCGTAGCGCGCGCGATCGGCAAGGGGGAATCAGCGGTGCGCGCGCCGGCCTCGGCGCTCGCTGAGCCACCGACGATCTGGGCGCGGATCAGGTCCTTCAGCTTGTCTGCCTCGGTCGCGATTGCAGCCTGATTGTTCATGACCTCGGTATTGAAGTCGTTGGCCATTCTGTGGGCGGCAAACAGGGCGGTAAAGGCGGTGGTGTCGATGCCGGTAGCAACGAGGTGGCCGATGATGGCGTCGCAGTAGGAGCCGGCAGCCTTCTTCTTGATCTTGGTGAGTTCGGTCAGCAGTTGGTCGAGCGCGCTCATTGCATTCTGGAGCGCGCCCATGCCGGCCGCCGCGGTCGCGCTGTCGCCCTTGGCGATCGCCCACCAGTCTTTGAGAACCGGCTCCTGGGTCTGTTCGGAGGCACTGAGCCAGGCGCAGATCTCCTCAGCGTTTAGGAACCACAGCGGGAGACTGAATTCTCTGCCGTTGAGGTAGATACGATCAGGCAGCCGTTGCTCGGCTGGGATGGCAGGGAAGGCCTTCGCATATTCACCATTGATGTCGAGGATGAAAACGTGCGGCTCCTCGCGCGCGCCATCGAGCGCCTTCATCGCTTTTTGGATCAGGCTGGAGACCGAGAAGGATTTGCCTGAACCAGTGTTGCCGACAATCGCCAGCGGCCGCGAGAAGAGGTCGTTGTAGGAGGCACGAACGACATTGCGGGACTGGCCGGTTGGGAAGCCGATCTTGAGATCGCAATCAAAGTCCGTGGCATCATAGCCCTCGGGCTTGTTCCGCCGCGGCGGGATTTCAAAGACAGCCCGCAGGATGTTAGGCGAGCCGATCTCGGCCGGTGTGTCCAGCGTCGGAAGGATCGAGATGCCCGGGCTGAAGGCCGGCTCTTCGTCGATGTGTTCGATTGTGCCGAGCAACTGGACGCTTGCAATTCGGCGCGGCTTCATCAGCTCGATGCTGAGCTCGTCACCGTTGCCTGGATCGAAGGTCTCTCGAGCTTCGAGGTCGGTGATGATCCCAATCACGGTTTCGCCGGCACCGAGCGCGAAAGTCAGATAGGCGTTAATCGCGATGGCGGCCTGGACGCCGTCGAGGGTAGCACGCAGCGGCGAGCGGGTTTCCGGCAGGAGTTCGACCTTCACTCGGAACCCTTGGACCGAGACGATATGGCCGACGAGCCGTGGGTTATCCATCGGCGTTTCCCGCATCAGCGACGGGCGTTGCGGAGGCTGCGATCTGCTTTTCGAAGCGGCGCAAGCGCAGAAAATCATCGAGCCACTGGACGTCTGGCATGACGGTACGGGCGAAATCGTCGAAGGTGGCGTGTTCGAAGGGATTGAGCGCGAAGGTGCCGGCGGTCGGGCACAGCACGAAGGAGCGCTTGCCGAGATCCTTGTAGCGCCTAACGCGCTCGATGACTGGACTGTTCGGATTTGGCTCCACGACCAGCATGACAAGCGAGGGGTTCATCAGCGCGTTCTCGATGATGCGTGAGATATGATCATCGCCAAAGCCGTAACCAAGGACGAGCAGGAAGGTTTGGGGGATACCCAGCCGCACCTGAAACGAGCGGAAGAGGTGCGCATAGGGCATGGCGAGGGTCTGAGCGAACTTGTTGGCGGTCGGTAAGATACCAACCGATCGCGTTGAGGCGGCCAAAGGCGCGAGCGCCGCGGCCTTTTCAGCCGCCGTCATCGCCGCATAGGCGCGAAGAGGCCTAAGATCTGGGTGGCGGGCGCGCATTTCCAAGCCCTCCTCGAACCAGTGGATCGAGCCGTGCAGCTTGTAGAAGTGAAGAAACTTGTCGAAGCGTCGGACCCGACCTTCGGCGACCTCACCCGGATAGTAGATATCGAGGCCATAGACCGATGGATCGAACCGCGCGTCGGCCCGCCCAGTGAAGCCGTCGAAATACTGGATGCCGAGCAGCTCCAGTGCCTGCTCGAACAAGGTATCGTAGTTGAGGGTGAAGAGATGCGTCCGCCCGAGATTGCTGTCACGCGCGACCAACTTGGAGAGGAAGGCGAGCTGCGGCGCAATATTGTGCGCATTGGTAGCGAGTTCAGTGTCGGATAGCGACAGCGCGCATTCGGCGAAGATGGCCATGCGAAGCCTATCGACGAACCATCGAAGATCCTCAGTGGTCGGTGCCGGACTGCCCGGCCAACTGACTGCCGTAAATGGAGCGCCGGAACTGTCGGCGACGACAAGCGCATTGGTGACGAAGGAGAGCCAGGCTTCGAAGCCGATCGGATCACCGAGCATATCGGCGTGCTGGACGTTGATCCGGCGCCGCTGCAGGATAGGCGTGATCGAGAGGGGTAGATCGGACATCGCCTCGATAGTGTCGAAGACGGCCGCTTCAAGATTAGCCATGGTCTTGCCGCCGGACGACACAGACGTACCCGAACCAGTTAAGACGACAAGCTGCTCCATGCGCAGCCATTCGGCGATCAATGCCTGAAGGCGTATACGGCTCTGTCTCTGGTCGAGTCCTGCGAGCAGGTCACCGACCTTTCCATCCTCGGCGACGCCTATTAGCTGATAATTGGTTGGTGCCGCCGTCGCAGCCGTCATAGTCCCCCCGCTGTTGCGGCGCCGCGAGATTGGCGAGCGAACAGCGCCTCTTGCAGTTTCGATACTATCAGACACATTGCTGCAACGGCGCAACCGGGATCAGCCATGACGGCCAAGACCAAATCCGAACGACTCCGACGCTTGCTATCGCATGGTTATTTCGCACCGGAACTACCGCCGTGCTTCGTGTCCCATGACCTTGCAAAATACCGCAAGTTCACGCTCGACCGTATCGATGCTCTCCCGTCGATCAAGGGCAAGCCAGCATTTTATCGTTACGTATCAGAACCAAGCTGGTTCTATTTTCCGCGCTTCGGTAAGGATGACCGGCGGCACGGGGTACCAAACCCGATATCGTACCTGCTCCTCTCGCGGGCAGTGGCCGACAATTACGTCAAGCTCCGCGCCGCATCCAAACAATCGCGCATGTCGGCTTCGCCGCCAATTTTCGACTGGAGCGGACCGCGAGCCCTTGTACGCCCAAGCATCGATCTGCGCGACGACTTCAGGGTCGACCTATCGTCGCGCCGGGAAGAATTCGTCAGCGCCGACATCCGAGCATTCTTCCACTCGATCTACACTCACGCAATTCCGTGGGCGATCCACGGCAAGGCCTTTGCGAAGGAGCACAGGGGGCCAGAGCATTTCGGCAATCTGATCGATTTGCTCAGCCGCAATGCCCAGGATGGGCAGACCCTCGGGCTGCCTGTGGGACCCGACTGCTCCCGTCTGATTGCTGAGGTGGTGGCTTCTGCGATCGACGCGGCGTTACGCGAGAAGGTGGGTGTCGGGCCGCGCGATGCGTCTCGCTACATCGACGACTATACCATCAGCAGCGGCGACAATCTTTCTGGCAAGAATCTTATCGCGGCACTAAGGCAATCCGTTGGACATTTTGAACTCGAACTCAACAACGAAAAGTCTGAAATATTGCCTACCTCCGTTCGCCACGATACAGGCTGGAAGCAAGAAGTGCTATCGTATGTGCCGCGGGAATTCGGAGACGACGCCGCCTTCCAGCATTTCTTTTATAGAGTTGGTCGCGTCTGCAAATTACATCCTGACGCCAATGTCGAGAAATATGCATTACAGAATGCTCGCGCCGCCTTCGTTCGTGCAAATAGCTGGGGAAAGCTGCAAAGCCATTTGATCGCGGCGTACCGCCGCAACTCAAGCTTGGTTGCATTCCTCGTGGAAATTACGATCCTGCGGGAGATCGAGCGCAGCGACGTAGATCGCGGGAAATTGGCCGAATTTCTCGAACATCGCCTGCCGGTGCTGGCTCGCGAAAATCGCAGCGGCGAGATCATTTGGTTTCTCTTCTTGGCCGCCCGTTTGCGAATCTCGCTTTCCGCCAAGAGTCTTGAACCGCTCAGCGAACTTGAGAACGCGATGGTTGCCCTGCTAATTGCTCAATGCGTCAATTTTGGTATCGTTGATGGACTAGTAAATTTTACTTTGTGGAACCGATCTCTGACCGATGCTGGATTGCGCAGCGGAATGTGGCTCTACGCATATGAAAGTGTCGGCCTGGGCATCAATCCGGGGCTCTCAACTACATTTATCGAGAAAGATGCCTTTTTCGCACCAATTCTTGCGAAGAATATTCGCTTTCTGTTGATTGAAAGCGGCTTCACCTCGATCAACAACACGCTCCGCTCCTTAAAAGGCGACAACGCGCGCCTGAAGCGGGTGCGCGACGACTTCATGGACGATTTCAGCTTCGAGCTGGACGATCTTGATGATGACATCGACGGCGAAATCGAGGATTCTGGTTACTAGGAAGGGAATCTGCTGCAACGTACTGAGGTCCCTGGAAGGGGCATCGCCCGCGATGCGCTGCATCGTGCCGGCAAGCAGTCAAAGTCAGCTTTAAGCTTCTTGAGGTCTGAAAGCGGACTGGCGGCAAGCGGCCACTACACGCCAACAGGTCCGCCTCCCCGTTTGATTGACGGGCAGGCGTTCCCATTTTGGCTCACCTGTCTTCCGGCTGCCCCTATCGAGACGGTCGCTAGGCCGGTGCGAAATCATAGCCCTCCCCCCCTCGCGTGACGCTGCCAACGCCCGGGAAGTCGAGATGCGCGCCCGCGACGAAGACGCCCGGCCGCGCCGCGCGTTCCAACATCCGCAGGCGGGTCGCACGCGCCGCCGCCTGGTCGTCGTCGTATTCCCAGGTGAGCTCCGGCTGGGCGAACTGGATCGACGGCACATGCACGACATCGCCCCAGATCAGCAGCGCCTCCCCACCGCTCGCGACCTCGAAGGCGGTGTGGCCCACCTCATGGCCATGGGCCGCGACGGCGGCCACGCTGTCGCTCAGGGCGAAGCCGTCGCCGAAGCCCTCGCAGCGCGCGTGGCAGCGCGCCAGCCGCGCGTCGCGGCGGAACAGCGCGCGTTCCTCCTGCGGGACGTAGAGATGCCGGAGCTTCGGGAAGGCGTCCGATCCATCCGCCGCCACCAGCCCGGCGACATGGTCGAGATGGGTGTGCGTGACAGCGACGGTATCGATCGCCTCCCGCGCCACCCCCGCTTCGGCGAGCGCCTCGGGCAGCAGGCCCATGCTCGGCTCCCAGGCATTCGCGGCGCCTGTGTCGATCAGGATGTGCCGGCCTTCCCCGATGATCAGGAAGGCGTTGACGGAAAGCCGCAGCCGCCCGTCGACCAGCCGGACCTCCTCGGGCAGATCCGCGCCGAAGGGCCGGTCGCCCGGCTGGCGAAGCCGGCTGGGCGGCATGTCCACATGGCCGTCGCGGAGCGCCACAATGGTCAGCGCGCCCAACGCATAGCTGACGAAATTAGTGCCGGACCGGATCCGCTGCATGGGTGTCTCCTTCGCCTGGGCGCGCGTCCAGCCTGTCGGACGCGCCTGTCATCAGTCCATCTGCCGGGAAAGCCATCGCGCAGCAGCGCCGCCGCTCAGCCGCCTGCGGGCCCGTCCACGCAGTCGCGGATCCAGGTGAGGAACGCCTTGTGCTTCGGCAGCCCCGCCTTTTCCTCCGCGCTGAGGAGATAGTAGCCCTCCGCGGTACTGACAGTGCCGGGCCAGGGGGCCACCAGCCGGCTATCCCGTAAGTCCCCTCGACATAGGCGTGCTGCGCCATGGCGACCCCGAGCCCCTCGAGCGCGGCCGCGGCAACGAACTCACGCTCAGAGCCTGTCTCGAAATGGCCGCGGGGCGATCTGGCGGTCCTTTTCCGCCCCTGCCGCGCCGACTTCCTCGCCGATGCAACCAGCATCGGCTGCGTCAGCCGACACGCCAGGAACGAAAAATGCCTCGCCAACTCACCACCGCGCCATTCCGAGACAGGCTCTCAGGACAGGCTGAGCGAACGGCCTGAGATTCGAGAGCGCTTGGGCGCCCGCCCGGGACAGCGACCGGCGCTACGTAGGATCGCGCGGCAGGGTTATGTAAGGATTCGCGTGAGAAGCGGCTGGTGCCACCCCGGCTGCAGCGTTTGATGCGGATCCAATATGACCAAGCCGACCGATGACCAGCTCGCCAAGCTTGGCGCCGCATTCGATGGGTTCGCGCGCCGCTACAAGCTCGCGGATCCGGACGGCATCGAGCGATCCCTCAATGAGATCGACAAATACACGCTCCGGTTCGTCGCGGATCACCCCGGGTGCGGGCCGACGGATCTTGCGCGCTACCTCGGCGTTCCGACGACGACGGCCTCCTCGGCGACCGATCGTCTGGCCAGGCGCGGCCTGTTGCAGCGTGACCGCGTCGAAGGCGACCGTCGCGCCGTCGCATTGCGTCTCTCGGCCGAAGGGGAAGCCCTGGTTGCCGATCTGGTGGCCGCGTACCGCGCCCTTTGCCGGATGATGCTGGAGCGGCTGTCGCCCACCGAACGGGACAGCTTCATCGGCATGATAACGAAAATCGTATATCACGACGATTGAATAGTACGAATATCGTCATATCTGGGGCAAGGGCGCGGCGAACGCGTTCGGTGTTTTCCCGGAGAAGCCCATGGCGATACGGATCAATGGCTCTGACGTCGCTGTTCCCGACGATGCACGCGTCTCCCTCCTCGACCTGTTGCGGGAGGGGCTGCACCTGACCGGCACCAAGGTCGGGTGCAATCAGGGCGCCTGCGGTGCCTGCACCGTCCTGATCGATGGCCAAAGGGTGCTCTCCTGCCTGACCTTGGCGGCGCAGGCGGACGGGCGGTCGGTCACGACGATCGAGGGGTTGGGCAGCGGCAGCGACCTGCATCCGCTGCAGGTCGCGTTCATCGAGCATGACGGCTTCCAGTGCGGATACTGCACGCCGGGTCAGATCTGCGCCGCGGCAGCGATGCTGCGCGAAGTCGAGGCCGGTATCCCGAGCTATGTCACGGCCGACCTGGCCGCCGAGCGGCTGACGCTGTCGCGCGAGGAAGTGCGCGAGCGGATGAGTGGCAATCTGTGCCGCTGCGGCGCGCATAACGGCATCGTCGAGGCGATCCTGCGCGTTGCGGCGGAGCATGCGGCATGACCCCCATCAGCTACTCCCGGGCGACCTCGGTCGCCGAGGCCGGCCGCCTGGCGGATGGTGCCGGCGCCCGGCTGCTGGGCGGCGGCACCAACCTGGTCGATCTCATGCGCAAGGGCGTCGAGCGACCCTCGCGCCTGGTGGATGTGAGCGGGCTGTCGGACGCGATCGAACTGGCCCGCAGCGGCAGCCTCGTGATCGGTGCGGCCGCGCGCAACAGCGCCGTTGCCGCGCATCCGCTGGTGCGCCAACGCTATCCGATGCTCGCCCGCGCGATCCTGGCCGGCGCATCGGCGCAGATCCGCAACATGGCCACGGTCGGCGGCAACCTGATGCAGCGGACGCGGTGCCTCTATTTCGCCGATGTCGCCGGATCCCGTTGCAACAAGCGTGAGCCGGGAAGCGGTTGCGATGCCGTCGGCGGCTTCAACCGCTACCATGCGGTCCTTGGCACCTCGCCCGCCTGCATCGCCGCGCATCCCTCGGACATGTGCGTGGCGCTGGCGGCACTCGATGCGCGCGTTCAGGTTTCCGGCCCCGGCGGCGATCGCATGATTCCGCTCGTCGACTTTCATCGACTGCCGGGCGATCGGCCAGATCGCGACACCGTGCTCGATCCTGGCGAGGTGATCGTCGCCGTCGAGCTTCCCGCATCGCCCTTCGCCGGCCGGTCCGCCTACCGCAAGGTCCGCGACCGGTCGAGCTATGCGTTCGCGCTGGTCTCGGTCGCGGCCGGGCTGACGATGCGCGAGGGAAGGATCGAGGAGGTCGCGATCGCGTTCGGCGGCATCGCGCCGAAGCCGTGGCGGGCATCGCGCGCCGAGGCCGTGCTGCGCGGAGGCCCCGCCGCGGGCGCCGCATTCGCGGCCGCGGCCGACGCGGAGCTCGCCGACGCCGCGCCGCTTGCCGGGAACGCGTTCAAGCTCGCGCTCACGCGGCGCACCCTGGAGGCCGTCCTCAGCGAACTGACCGGAGGCTCCCTATGAGCAAGACCCAGAATGCCATCATCAGTTCCGTCAGGACCGTGATGGGGTGGGTGCCGGCGCAATGGCTGCCTGGCGGCACGCCCGATCCCCTGATCGAGCGTCGCGCGGCGATCGGGCGGCAGGCATCCCGGCTGGACGGGCCGCTGAAAGTCGCGGGAGAGGCGCGCTTCGCGGCGGAGGTCGCGATGGATCGCCTGTGCTACGCGGCGCTGGTGCACAGCCCGGTGACGCGCGGGCGGATCACGCGGCTCGACACCGGCGCCGCAGAGACCGCGCCGGGCGTCATCCTGGTCATGACGCATCGGACCATGCCGCGGATCGGCACCCTTCCTCTCATCGGCATCACCGACCTCTCCGCGGTCGGGAACAGCAGCATACCGATCATGCTGGACGCCGAGATCCGCTATAACGGGCAGGTCGTGGCGGCGGTCGTGGCGGAGACGCAGGAGCAAGCGGACCATGCCGCGTCACTGATCGAGATCGACTATGCCATCGACGCCGCCCGGACCCGTTTCCAGGATGCGAGACCCGATGCGCGCACGCCGGCGTCGCTCCTCATGGACAAAAATCACGTGTCGATCGGCAATGCCGAACGCGAGTTGAAGCGGGCGCCGCATCGCGTCGACAACATGTATCGGACCCCGGCGCAGAACCACAACGCCATCGAGCTCCATGCCGTCACCGCCGCTTGGGAAGGTGATTCGCTGGTGCTGCATGATGCGACGCAGATGATCGCCCCGAGTGCCGCCGCGCTCGCCAAGCTCTTCGGCCTCAAGCGCGAGCAGGTGCGCGTCCTGTCGCCCTTCGTCGGTGGCGGCTTTGGTGGCAAGGGCTTGTGGGATCACCAGATCGTCGCCATCGCGGCGGCCAGGCTGGCCGGTCGTCCGCTGCGCCTGATGCTGAGCCGGGAGGGCGTGTATCGCATGATCGGCGGGCGCAGCCCGTCCGAACAGCGCGTCGCGATCGGAGCGGATGCGGAGGGGAGGTTCACCGCGCTCCTGCACACCGGCTACTCGGTGATGCCGCCTTACGGCGCATGCCCCGAGCCATACACCCTCGGCACGCGTGCGCTGTATGGCGCCAGGAGTTTCGAGATCATGCAGCGGCATCTCGACCTGGACATCGTGCCGAACACCTTCATGCGCGCCCCGGGGGAAGCGATCGGCAGCTTCGCGGTCGAGAGCGCGATCGACGAGCTGGCGCATGCGATGGGCGTCGATCCGATCGCGCTGCGTCTGCGCAACCTGCCCGAGCGGCATCCGATCTCCGGTGCGCCCTTTTCGCAGCATGCGCTGGGCCAGGCCTATGCCGAGGGTGCGAAGCGCTTCGGCTGGGACAGGCGGCATGCCGAGCCCGGCACGGTCAGGGAGGGAGAATGGCGTATCGGCATGGGCTGTGCGACCGGCAGCTTCCCTTATGCGCGCATGCCGGGCGCCAATGTCCGCATCACGCTCCGCGGGGACGGAACCGCTGTCATCGCCTGCTCGGCCCAGGAGATGGGCATGGGCACCGCGACCGTGCAGGCGCAGCACGCCGCGGACCGGCTCGGTCTGCCGCTCGAAGCGATCAGCGTCGAGCTTGGCGATTCCGCCCTGCCCGCCGCCCCCATGGCGGGAGGCTCGTCGCAGACGGCGTCGATCGCGGGTGCGATCGCCGCGGCGGCAACCAAGCTCGCCGGCGAATTGCTGCGCCTCGCCGGCAATGACAGCCCGATCGCCGGCCTGCGCGCCGGCGAGGTGCAACTGGTGGAGGAGGGCATTGCCAGCATCGCGGACCCGACGCGGCGCGAGAGCTACCGCTCCATCCTGGCGCGCGCGGCACGGGAGGCGATTGCGGTCACCGCCGCAGGAAGTGCACCGCTGGAGTTCCTGAAGTTCGCGATGCACAGCAGCTCGGCGATCTTCTGCGAGCTTCGCGTGAGTGCCGTCACCGGGGAGGTGCGCGTCGACCGGCTGCTGGGCTCATTCGACTGCGGCACGATCCTCAATCCGAAGACCGCCGCCAGCCAGTTCCGGGGCGGGATGATCATGGGTCTCGGCCTGGCACTGATGGAGGAAACGCTGTTCGACGAGCGAAGCGGCCGGATCATGAACCCATCGCTCGCCGACTATCACATCCCGGCCCATCTCGACGTGCCGGAGATCGATGTCATCTGGACCGGCATCCCCGATCCCCGATCGCCGCTCGGCGCGCGCGGGATCGGCGAGATCGGCATCACCGGCGTCGCGGCCGCGGTGGCGAATGCCGTGTTCAACGCCACGGGCAAGCGTATCCGCGATCTGCCGATCACCCTGGACAAGCTGCTCTGATCTGAACCTTCCGGGCGGAGGCCGACGGAAGACAGTGCCGCCGCGCAGCCCCCGGGCCGGAAGCACCTCCTCGACAGGACCGCGCGCGCCGCTCAGAGGCCTTTTGGAAAAGGCGGCGGCGGAGGGCTGGCGAGGGATTTTTCGTCGCTGGTGTGTCGGCTTCCTCGCCGATGCTGGTGGCATCGGCGAGGAAGCCGGCGCGCCAGGGGCGGAAAAGACCCGCCAGACCGACCCGCAGCCTTTTTCCAAAAGGTCTCTCAGCCCTGTCGGGGTCGAATGCCTGCGGTCCCGCCCACGCAGTCCCTGATCCAGGCGAGGAACGCCTTGTGCTTCGGCAGCTCGGCCTTCTCCTCCGCGCAGAGAAGGTAGTAGCCCTCCGTAGTTCCCACGGTGTCGGGCCAAGGGGCGACCAGCCGGCCGTCGCGCAGATCCGCTTCGACATAAGCGTGCTGCGCCATGGCGACCCCGAGCCCTTCGATCGACGCCTGATAGGCCAAGGCCGCATTGGCGAAACGCAGGCCCACCTCCGGCTCCACCGCCTCGGTCATCCCCTTCGCCTCGAGCCAGATCCGCCATGCATCCGGCCGCAGCATGGAATGCAGCCGCGTGGCCTTGGCCAAGGCCTTGGGCGCCCTGAGGGCCTTGGCCGCGGCTGGGGCGCAGACCGGCAGGAAGGCATCCTGGAAGAGCGGTTCGGCCCGCACGCCCGGCCACCCGCCGCGACCTTGCCGCGCAACGAAGTCATCCTCGGGTCCCAGCACCGTCTCCCGCTCCGCGGCGGTGGAGACCTCGATGTCGACGTCGCCATGGCGCTGATAGAAGCCGCCGAGGCGCGGGATGAGCCAGCGGATCGCGAGCGTCGGCAGCACCCGCACCCTGAGACGGCGGGAGGACCGCGCGGCCTCCACCTCCCGCACGCCGTGCTCCATGAGATCGAAAGCCGCGGTGAGGTTGCTCAGCAACCCCGCGCCCTGCTCGGTCAAGGTCAGCCGCCGGTTGGCGTTGCGCCAGACCAGCGGCACGCCCAGCGCCGCCTCGAGCGCGCGAAGCTGCTGGCTGACCGCGCCCTCCGTGACCCTGAGCTCATCGGCGGCCCGGCGCACGCCGCCCAGGCGGGCGACCGCCTCGAAGGCACGGAACGCGATCAGCGGCAGGCGGGAGCGGTTCGGCATCAGTCAAACTAAACACTTCGGAAGAAGGAATGACTAGGTATACTGAAGTCGAGAAGCGACTGTGGGACCCCCGGACTGGGAGAGCACTGATGAGCGACCCGACATCGAATCCCTTCTCGGCAGTCGAGCCGAACAGCGACCTGCTCAGCGTCGTCCTGAGGATCAACGGCGCGTCCCATGCGCTGCAGATCGACCCGCGCGCCACGCTGCTGGACTGCCTGCGCGACACGCTCCAGCTTACCGGCACCAAGAAGGGCTGCGACCACGGGCAGTGCGGCGCCTGCACGGTCCACATCAACGGCCGCCGGCGGAATGCCTGCCTGGCGCTGGCCGCCGTCCATGAGGGCGACGAGATCCTCACCATCGAAGGCGTCGGCACGCCCGATCGCCTGCATCCCCTGCAGGCAGCCTTCGTCGCGCGGGATGCCTACCAGTGCGGCTACTGCACCTCCGGGCAGATCATGTCGGCGCTCGCACTCCTGCAGGAGCCCTGCGGCCCCGGGGACGACGAGGTGCGCGAATACATGAGCGGCAATCTCTGCCGCTGCGGCGCCTACGCCAACATCGTCGCCGCCATCCAGGACGTTCGCGGCCAGAGCTGAAGGAGGAGACCAGGCCATGCAGAGCTTCGAACTCCTCCGCGCCGCCGATCCATCTGCCGCGATCGCCGCCGCATCCCGATCCGCCACCGCCCAGCAGGGCGCCAGCGTCCGCTTCCTCGCGGGGGGAACCACGCTGGTCGACCTGATGAAGCTCGGGGTGGAAGCCCCGCACCTCCTCGTCGACATCAACCGCCTGCCGCTCGACGGCATCGGGCGTGCGGCCGATGGGGGCTTGCGCATCGGCGCGACGGCGCGGAACAGCGACCTGGCCCATGATCCCATCGTGAAGGCCGAGTACGCGGCGCTCTCCCAGGCCATCCTCTCCGGCGCCTCGACCCAGTTGCGCAATGCCGCGACGACGGCAGGCAACCTGCTCCAGCGCACCCGCTGCCTCTACTTCCGCGACACCGCGACGCCCTGCAACAAGCGGGAGCCCGGCTCCGGCTGCTCGGCGATCGACGGCGCCAACCGCATGCTCGCGATCCTCGGCACCAGCGAGCACTGCATCGCCAGCAACCCGTCGGACATGGCCGTCGCCATGCTGGCCTATGACGCGATGGTGCACATCCAGGGGCCGCAAGGCGAGCGGCAGGTGGCGATCGCCGATTTCTTCCTGCTGCCCGGCGACACGCCGGATCGCGAGAATGTCCTGCAGCCCGGCGATCTCGTGACGCATGTGACGCTGCCGCCGCCTGAGGTTGGCGCGCGCGCCGCCTATCTGAAGCTGCGCGACCGCGTGTCCTACGAATTCGCGCTGGTGTCGGCCGCTGTCTCCGTGACCATGGCGGAGGGCCGGATGGCCTCCGTGCGCTTCGCCCTCGGCGGCGTCGGCACAAGGCCCTGGCGCGTCCCGGCCGCCGAGGCCTCGCTCATCGGCCAGCCCCCGGGCGAGGCGGCGTTCCGGCAGGCGGCCGACCTGGCGCTCGCGGGCGCGCGGCCGCAAAGCCAGAACGGCTTCAAGATCGAGCTCGCCCGGCGCTGCCTCGTGCATGCGCTCAACCAAGTCACGCGCTGACATGTCGGGAGCCGGTTCCATGTCCGCATCTCACTCCGCCCCGACCCAGGCAAGCCCGATGAACGTCATCGGGCGGCCGCACCCCCGCGTGGATGGCGCCCTCAAGGTCACCGGGGCCGCGCGATACGCCGGCGACCACTATCTTCCGGGCATGCTCTACGCGGTGCCGGTGGGCGCCACCATCGCCAAGGGCAGCATCACCGCCATCGACGCCGGCGTCGCCGAGCAGATGCCGGGCGTTCGCGCCATCCTCCGCCGCGGCAGCTTCCCGCCGCTCGGCCGCGCCGAGCTGGACATGTCCTCGGCCGACACCACGTCGATCCTGGACGAGTTCCGGCCGCCCTTCGACGACGATGTGGTGCGCTACTACGGGCAATACGTGGCGCTCGCCGTGGCCGACAGCTTCGAACAGGCGAAGGCGGCGGCGGACGCCGTCCGCGTCTCCTATGCGGTCGAGATCCCCGACGTCGATCCGGCACTCGTGGCCGAGAAGATGACGGTCAAGAGCGAGCGCGGCGATGCCGAGGCCGGCTTCGCCGGCGCCGCCGTCACCATCGACCAGCGCTACGCCATGGCGCCCGAGACGCACAACCCGATCGAGACCCACGCCACGCTCGCGGTCTGGGAGGGCGACGCGCTGACGCTGCACGAGACGACGCAGGGCGTGATCAACCACCGCAACGTCGTCGCCAGGATGCTCGGCCTGCCCGCCGAGAAGGTGCGCGTCATCAGCCGCTTCCTGGGATCGGGCTTCGGCAACAAACTCTGGCCCTGGACGCATTCACCGCTCGCGGCCGCGGCGGCCAGGACCTTGGGCCGTCCGGTGAAGCTGGTGCTCAGCCGTGCCATGACCTTCCAGAGCGTCGGGCATCGGCCGCGCATCGAACAGCGGATCCGCCTCGGCGCCACCGCGGACGGCAAGCTGACCTCGGTGCGGCACGACTACGTCAACGCCACCTCGATCCTCGACAGCTATGAGGAGAATTGCGGCGAGGCGACGCCGCACATGTACAGCACGCCCAATCTCCGCGTCACCGCGGGCATCGCCCGGCGCAATATCGGCACGCCCACATCCATGCGCGGCCCGGGCGCCGTCCCCGGCCTCTACGCGCTGGAATCCGGCATGGACGAGCTGGCCGTGGCGCTCGGGATGGATCCGGTCGAGCTGCGTCTCCGCAATGAGCCAAGCATTGACGAGGGGCTGGGCGTGCCCTTCTCGTCGCGGCATTTCCAGGAATGCCTCAGGGTCGGCGCCGAGCGCTTCGGCTGGTCCAGGCGCGATCCGCGGGTCGGCGCCATGACCCGCGACGGGCTGACGCTCGGATGGGGCGTTGCCGCCTGTTCCTGGATCGCCGAGCGCTTCGCGTCCAACGCCGCGGTCGATCTCCGCGACGACGGGACGGCGCGGGTCGCCTGCGCGATCCAGGACATCGGCACCGGCACCTATACGGTGATGGCGCAGATGGTGGCGGAGCGCCTGGGGCTGCCGACCGATCGGATCGAAGTGGCGCTCGGCGACACCCGGCTGCCGGCCGGCCCGGTCTCCGGCGGTTCCATGGCGACGGCATCCCTGGTCGCGCCGATCCATGAGGCGGTGGCGAAGGCGGGCGCCGCCCTGATCGCCGCGGCCTGCGCCGCGAAAGATGGGCCGTTCAGCGGCAGCCGGCCGGAGGAGCTCGACTTCGTCGAGGGCAAGATCACCGCCAAGACCGGCAACCGCCAGGCGATGGGCTTCGACACTGTGCTGAAGGCGCTCGGGATGCCCGCGATATCAGGGTCAGGGTCGGGCACCGGCACCTTCATGGCCCCGGGCAAACCGACGGTCTCCAAGCATTCCTTCGGCGCGCATTTCGTCGAGGTGACCTGGCAGCCGGAGACAGCGCGGCTGCGGGTCGCCAGGACGGTGTCGGTCATCGATGCCGGGCGCATCCTCAACCCGCTGGCCGCCCGCAACCAGATCGAGGGTTCGGTCGTCATGGGTATCGGCATGGCGCTCTTCGAGGAGACGCATTACGACGCGCGCAACGGCGCGCCGGTGAATGCGAGCCTCGCCGATTACGTCGTCGCGACCCATGCCGATGCGCCGGCGATGGATGTGCATTTCCTGGAATATCCGGACACCAGCCTCAATGCGCTCGGCGCCCGCGGCGTCGGTGAAATCGGCCTGGCCGGCACCGCCGCGGCGATTACCAACGCCGTTTATCACGCGACGGGCGTCAGGGTGCGCGAGCTGCCGCTGAAGCTCGAACACCTGATGAGCTGACCCTCCTCCGGGTTCCGACTGACGGCGCTTGCGCGCGGGCTGTTCCCCAGGGAACAGGTGCCGTCCGCTCGCCATGCGCCATGTCTCCCCTGTCGCGGCATGCAGCGCCGATCGACTGCCGGGGTGATGGAGGAAGCATCCTCGCGCCGGCCATGCTGTCGGGGAGAGATGACATGGATCAGACATTGAACATCGCGGCGGCACCGGCGGGCGCCGCAGGCACGACGACGCCGGGATCGCCGGCTGCTGCCGGTCAGGCCCCGGCGCGCCCGCCGGTGAAGCGTTGGGTCTGCGTGCTGGGGCTGCTGATCGCCTTCGGCCTCGGCTGGGGCGGCTGGGCGGTGGTGCAGGATCATCAGCGCGCGGCCACGACCGGTAGCGAGGTCGAGGGCCGGATGACCGGCGGTTATCGCGAGGTGACGAGCCGGCGCGGCGGCCGGGTGGTCAGCACCAGCTACTATCCGACTTTCAGCTATCGCACGGCCGAAGGCCGCATCGCGCTCGGGACCGTCTCGGACGCGATCGAGCGGGCCGAGATCGGGGTCGGCCGGACCATGCTGCTCCGCGTCGTCCCGGGCGATCCGCCGACGGTGCGGATCGCGGCCGAGCTGGCGGCGGGCCCCGGCGCGGTGCCATGGGTTCTCGGCGGCCTCGCGCTGGCGCTCGGCATCCCCTCCGCGATCGGCCTGTTCAGGCGCCGCCGCGCCGCCCCCATGCCGGCGGCCGTCGCGCTCCTCGCCCTGGCCTGGGCGACGACGGGGCACGCCCAGACCCCGCCCGCGATCCCCGCGCCGATCGCGGCGTCGGATCTCGCCATCGTCGCGACGCTGCATGCGCAGGGAGCGCAGGTCTACGAATGCCGTGCCGGGGCGGATGGCCGCCTCGCCTGGGCCTTCCGCGAGCCCGTCGCGACCCTGCTGGAGGGCGGCCGTACTGTGGGCCGCCACTACGCCGGACCGAGCTGGGAGCTCGCGGACGGGAGCATCGTGACCGGGCGCGTCACGGGCCGGGCGCCGGGCCGCGACGCCGGCGACATCCCCTGGCTCCGGCTCGAGGTCGCGGAGCGGCGTGGCGCCGGGCGGCTCACGCCGGTCAGCGTCATCCAGCGCATCAACACGGTGGGCGGCGTCGCGGAAGGCGACTGCCCGACCGCGGGCGCGCTCCGCAGCGTGCCCTATGCATCGGATTACGTGTTCCTGGCGCCGAGGGCGAACTGACGCGGCGTCGCTGCGGGACCCAGGCGCTTGCGCGCCCGTCCGGTCTCCGCAGCGCGCCGCATCGGGATCGGCGTCGCGGCGATGCTGGGCGCTGCCGTGTTCGCGCACGCCGTGCGGCTCGCGGTTCCGGGCGAGGCCCTGGCGCTGGTGCTGCTCTTCGCGTCCTGGCTTGTCCTCGGCGCGCTGGCGACCACCGCCTTCGAGGGCGGGCTGGTGGCGGGGCTGCTCGGCCTCTCCGGGCTGCTGGTGCTCCCTCTCGTCATGGGTTTCGCGGTCGATGTCCCGCTGCTCGGGCGCCGCGCGACCCTGCCCGTGGCGGAGGCGCCGGCGGCTCGCCTGACCACGCGTTTCCGCTTCACCGACGCCCGGCCACGGCCGGCGCTGGCGCGGGTCGCGACCATCCCGATCCACGGCCGTTACCGGCAATCCGGCTTCGCCTACGTGATCGCGCCGGTGCTCCCCGCGGGATGGCGGGCCGGGGACCCGGTTCCGGCCTGGGTCATCGCCGAGGGGCACGCGCCGCCCGCCGTCTGGTCGGAGCCCGGCGGACAGTTCATCCGGGCGCTGCCGAAGGGCGACCATGCGGCGGCGTTTTGGCAGGTCACGGGCGGCGGCCACTTGCCCGACGGGACCCGTCCGATCGTCGGGCGGTGGGTGGCCGGGGAGCGGGACCCGGTCGGCGAGGCCTGGGCGCGCCTCGGGCTGGCGCTGGCGGGTGGGTTGCTCGGCTGGAGCGCGGCGGTGGGCCTGTCCGGCCGTCGCGCGGGGCCGGTGCCGGATGGGCGCGGGCAGGCAGGCCTCCCACCGGATTGAGGCACGGGGCATCGCCGAACAGCCTGGCTCGCGCGATCGGACAGAGCGCCGGAACATGATGCCCCGGGTTGGGATCGGCTATGCGCCGTGCCAACCTTCAGGGCCGCTCAGGAACACGAAGAGGATGGAGCGCGGTGAGCTTTGAAGGGCTCGGCGCAGCCCAGCTCACCTTGATGCCCTGAGTGACCTGCAGGAGGCTGCCTTCGATGGGCGTCGGGCTTCCGTCGCCTGAAGAACCTGGGATGGAGATTTTGTAGCATGGCAAAGCTCGTCTTCGGCATGAACCAATCCCTGGATGGCTATGTCGACCACATGGCGTTTGGGCCAAGCCCCACGCTCTTCCGCCACTTCATCGAGCAGGCGCGCGGCCAGGCGGGCAGCGTGTACGGTCGCCGCCTGTACGAGGTGATGCGGTACTGGGACGAAGATCATCCCGAGTGGAGTGCGGAACAACACGAGTTCGCGGCGGCGTGGCGGAGCCAGCCGAAGTGGGTCGTGTCGCGCTCATTGCAGTCGGTCGGCCCCAACGCCACGCTTATCGGGGATGACATCGAGGCGGTGATACGCGGGCTGAAGGCCCGGCTCGTTGGGGAGATTCAAGTCGGCGGACCGGACCTGGCGCGAAGCCTGACCGATCTTGGTCTTATCGACGTGTATCGGCTCTATCTCCACCCCGTCGTGCTTGGTCGCGGCAAACCATTCTTCGCCGGCCCCCGGCCGCCGCTCCGCCTTGCGGCCAGCGATCTCATTGGCGAGGATGTCATCAGGTTGACCTACGTTCCTGCTTGAAGAACGGCACCAGCGCCGCCGCGACCTCCTCCGGACGGTCCTCCGGCTGGAGATGGCCGCCCGTCGTCACCGCGCCCGTGACGTCCTCGGCCCAGCCCTTCCAGATCTCGGCCGGGCCAGGACGACCCGGAACCTCCTGCGCGCGCGGCCAGAGCACGAGAACGGGGCAGTCGAGCTTGCGCCCCGCCGCGCGGTCCGCCTGATCTTGCGCGAGATCCTCCTCCAGCGCGGCGCGATAGTCTTCGCAGATCGCGTGGCGCACCGACGCGTTGCGGAAGGCGCCGCGATAGGCCTCCCGCGCCGAGGGCTCGATCACCTCGTCGCTCTCCGCGCCCATGCCCGTGAAGGCGCGGTCGATGAAAGCATCCGGCGCGGCGGCGAGCAGCCGCTCGGGAAGGTCCGCCTCCTGCGCCAGCAGGAACCAGTGATAGCTCTTGCTAGCGTAGCGATAATCGACCGCCAGCATCGCATCGAGCGTCGGCACCACCGTCAGCGAGGCGAAGCGGCTGACGACCCCGGGGTGGTCGAGCGCCAGCCGATAGCCGGCGCGCGCGCCGCGGTCATGCCCGGCGAGCGCGAAGCGCTGATGCCCGAGCGCCCGCATCAGCGCCACCAGCGCCGCGCCGACCCGGCGCTTGGTCCAGCGCGGCGTCATCGCCCGCGGCCGGCTGGCGCCATAGCCCGGCAGGTCCGGGATGATCAGGCTGTGCTGCCGCGCCAGGGCCGGCGCCAGCTTGCGCCAGGCGATATGCGTCTCGGGGAAGCCGTGCAGCAACAGCAGCGGCGGGCCGGCGCCGCCGATGACGCCGGCGAAGCGCACCCCGCCCGCCTCGATGTCGAGCGCCCGGAAGCCGGGAAAGAAGGGCGGTGCGGCCATCTCAGCCCCGCATCGCGGCGGCCGCGAAACCGGCGAGCTCCCGCCCGAACCGGGACGGCTCCTCATAGAAGGGGCTGTGTCCGCTCTCCGCGTAGACCGAGAGACGGCTGCCCGGGTGCAGCGCCCGGATCCGCTCTGACATGGCCAGGCGGACCAGCCGGTCATGCGCCCCATGCGTCAGCATGATTGGGCCGGCATAGTCGCGGAAAACGGGCTCCAGGTCGGTGGTTTCGGTCCGGGTGAAGCCCTCGTTCACGGCCCGGGCCGTCATGCCGTTGATGACAAGCATGCGCTGCCATTCGATGCCGGTCGGCGGCTGGTGGAAGCAGGCGGCCAGGAAATCGGCCGTCGCCGCGGCGCGCTCGCCGAGATCATGCGAGCCGGTGCTGCGGGCGAAGCTGCCGGCGAGCGGGGTCAGGAGATCCGGCGACAGCCTGGTGACCGCATCGACCAGGTTGATCCCCGCGATCCCGGCGCCGCCATGTTTCCGGAGATAGGCGCCGGCCACGTAACCGCCGAGCGACCAGCCCACCAGCACGGGCCGGCGCAGCCTCGCGCCCGCGATCACCGCGGCCAGGTCGTCCGCCCAGCGGTCGGCATCCGCGTAAGCGTCGGGCGCGGCGGGCTTGTCCGAATCCCCATGGCCGCGGAGGTCGAAGCGGACCAGGCGGAAGCCCGCCAGCGCCGGATCGGCAAACTGCTTGTCCCAGCTCAGCCGGCTTTGGCGCAGGCCGTGGATGAAGAGAATCCCGGGCGCCTCCAGGTCGCCCTGCGCATCGCCCGTCAGCAGCGTGCCGTCGGCCGAGCGGACGGTGAAGGACGCGCTCGCGGCCGCGGGTTCCGCTGCCATCGCCGGGCCAGTCAGCGCATTGGCCGCCGCCGTCCCCACGACGCCCAGCACCAGGCCCCGCCGGCCGATCGCATCCTGCACACCCATCATGTCATCCTTTTGTTTATCGATCACTAAACATTAGGAGCTTGCGCAGGAACGTCAAGCACCGCACTTGATGCGCATGGTGGTGTCCCCGACGAAGAACAGTGCGACATCGCCGCGCCCCCGCGGCCGGCAGCCGACATTCGACCGCGACCAGGCGCTCGAGGTGGCGCTCGATCTGTTCTGGCGGCATGGCTATGACGGCGTGAGCATCGCCGATCTGACGGATGCGATCGGGATCGCGGCGCCCAGCCTCTATCATGCCTTCGGCAACAAGGCCGATCTCTACCGCGAGGTGCTGCGCCGCTACGGCGCCAGCGGCATCAGCGCCGACGAGATCGCCGCGGCGCCCTCGGGCCATGACGCGGCCCGCATGATGCTCGAGCGCGGCATCGCGGCGGTGACGACGCCGGGCAAGCCGCTCGGCTGCATGGTGTCGAGCGGGCTGCTGATGACCTCCGCCGAGAATGCCGAGCTGGCGGCCGAGCTCAGGGCGATCCGGTCGGCGTCGCGCCTGGCGCTGGAACGCCGCATCACCAGCGACGTCGAAGCCGGGCTGCTGCCCGCGGCGACCGATGCCGCGGCCCTCGCGCGCTTCATCATGACCGTGCTGCAGGGCCTCTCGGTGCAGGCGCTGGACGGCGCCAGCGCCGCCGAGCTGGCGCCGGTCGTGAACTCAGCCCTTAAGATATTTGTCTGCCCCCAATCGCCGGCGCCGGCATCCGCCGGCTTGGCTTCCGCGCCGTCAGGGCGCGCTCGACGCCGCTGACGGTGGCGCGCGGGGCCGCATGTGCGGCCCCGAGGCATCGCTGTGCTCGCCCCGCAGGAACCGGTGGCGGTCTATGGCCGCGGGGGTGGGGGGGGTGGCGACTTGGTTGGGGATGGCCTGGAGGGCCGCGTCACGCGGCGCGCAGCGTGAAGTCCACATGCACCGCGTCATAGGGGAACACGACGCCCTGCGCCGTCCGATCCAGCACGCCCGCATCGAGCAGCGCCGTGACGTCGCCATGCACCGCCTTCACGTCCCGGCCCACGCGGCGGGCCACTTCGCGGATCGACAGCTCACCCTGCCCCGCCACCGCCTGGATGATGTCCCAACGCCTGGCAGAGAGAACCCTCCAGAGCAGATCGACCGAGGCGAAGGAGATGAACGCGCCCTGCGCCTCCCCCGCGAAGGCGGCCGCCATGCGCCGCTTCGTATCGGCCCTCGACGCGATGCCCAAGGTGACCGTCCTCATTGCTCCGCCTCCCACCTGTCCACATCCGCCCAGAAATCCGCCTGCAAACGCGCCAGATCGACGAAGCGATAACCCACTTCCTGCCCTTCGACATGCCGGTGGTCGCCCTTGCCGGCCTCGTTGTCGTATCGCAGGACGCAACGGCCATGCGCGACCAGCGCCAGGCTGTATTTGAAATCATGGGCGCTGCCCGGCACCCGCCGCGGCACCCGCCAGATGACCAGCTCCACGAACGACGCTTCCGTCAAAGCCTGGCGCTCGCGCAGCAGCAGCGCTGCCCTCATGTTGGAGAAAATGCCAACACGCGCAAGGTGTTGTCAACTCCTCCAACACGGGGCTGCTCGGCCCGCGCTCCAGGTTCAGCTGGCGGGCTGCGCGATGGCGGCTTCGACGGCGCGGAGGAAGTCGGGCTGGTCGGGTTCCACGCGGGTGGCGAAGCCGGTGACACCGCGGCCGTCGCGGGCGACCAGGTATTTGTGGAAGTTCCAGCGCGGCTCGCCGCCGCCGGCCTGGGCCAGGAAGGCGAAGAGCGCATGCGCCTCGCGCCCGCGCACATGGCTGAGGCCGGCCATCGGGAAGTCGATGCCGTATTGCGTGTCGCAGAATTCCCGGATGGCGCCGGCATCGGCGCTTTCCTGGTTGAAGTCGTTGGTGGGTACGCCGATCACCGCAAAGCCGCGCGCCTTGAAGCGGTCGTGCAGCCGCTGCAGCCCGGCATATTGCGGCGTGAAGCCGCAGAAGCTCGCGGTATTGGCGATCAGCAGCGCCTGGCCGCGGAACTGCGCGAGCGGCAACGCGCCGCCCTCGAGGCGCGGCAGGGTGAAGTCATAGACGGTGGGTGCCGGCGCGCTCGCCATCAGCAGCGGCGCCGCGAAGAGTGTGCGTCGACGGATCTCATCCATAGCGCTCCTCCAACCAAGGGTCGGCGTTGTTGTGGTAGCCGCGCACTTCCCAGAAGCCCGGCCGGTCCTCGGCCAGCAGCTCGATGCGCGTCACCCATTTCGGGCTCTTCCAGAAATAGAGTTTTGGGAGCACCACGCGGACTGGCCCGCCATGGGCACGGGTCAACGGCTCGCCCTCCCAGGCATGGGCCAGCAGCACGTCGTCATCGTCGAAGGCGGCGAGCGGGACATTGGTGGTGTAGCCGTCATAGCTCGTGAAGCCGACGAAGCGCGCGCTGGGCTTCGGCCGCGCCAGCGCCAGCAGGGTGCGGGCGCGGACGCCGGTGAAGCGGTTGTCGTAGCGGCTCCATTGCGTGACGCAGTGGATGTCGCAGACCTGCTCCGTCTGCTCGAGCGACATGAACCAGTCCCAGTCGAGCGCCACGCGGTTCTCGACCAGGCCTTCGACCCGAAGCCGGAAGCGATCCTTCGCGACATCCGGCTGCACGCCGAGGTCGAGCACAGGCCAGTCCTTCACCAGGGTCTGCCCCGGCGGCAGGCGCATGGCATGAGCGGCATCGGTGTGGCCGGTGATCAGCCGGCCGTCCCGCGCCCAGTCTTGCTTCTTCTCGACCAGCTTCTCGCGCAGCTTCCCAGTGAGCGGCACGCTTTCGTCTTCGGCCATCGGCTACTCCTTCGCGCCCTGGAGACCGTCCGGGACCGCGTATCCCCTGCCCGATCCTACCCGATCCTGCCCGGCGACGCCCACCCGGCTTCGTCGCCATGGTCAGGCGAGCGCCATCCAGGCCGCGTCCGCCTGGCTCGATGCGACGGCCGCCGCAATGAAACGCATCCCGCGCATACCCTCCTCTATCCCCGGCACCAGGCAACAGGATGGATCCGCGGTTCGCCCCTCCTGCGCCGCCAGGACCTGCTCGGCGAAGTCACGATAGAGCTGCGCGAAAGCTTCGAGATAGCCCTCGGGGTGGCCTGAGGGGATCCGCGTCGCGTGCGTCGCTGCCGGCGTGGTGCCGGCCCCGCCGCGGCGAAGCATGCGCGGTGCTTCGCCGAACGGCGCATGCACCAGGATGTCAGGCTGCTCCTGCGCCCATTCCAGACCACCCCTGGTGCCGTAGACGCGCAGGCGGAGCCCATTCTCGTTGCCCGGCGCCACCTGCGAACACCAGAGCATCCCGCGCGTGCCGCCGGCGAAGCGCAGCAGCATGTGGGCGTTGTCGTCGAGCCGGCGGCCGGGCACGAAGGCGGTGAGGTCCGCCGCGAGCGCTTCCACGCGGAGACCGGTGACGAACTCGGCCAGATTGAAGGCGTGCGTGCCGATGTCACCCACGCTCCCCCCCGCGCCGCTGCGGGCCGGATCGGTCCGCCAGGCAGCCTGTTTCTGGCCCGAGCTCTCGAGCGGCATCGTCAGCCAATCCTGCGGGTACTCGACCTGGATGACGCGCGGCGCACCGATCGCGCCCTCGGCGACCATGCCCCGTGCCTGACGCACCAGCGGGTAGCCGGTGTAGTTGTGCGTCAGCGCAAAGAGCGCCCGGCTGGCCGTCACGGCACGCTCCAGCGCCTGCGCCGCCTCCAGCGTGTGGCAGAGCGGCTTGTCGCAGACCACGTGGATACCGGCGTTCAGGAAGGCGATGGCGGGTTCCGCATGCATATGGTTGGGCGTGACGATCGCCACCACCTCAACCCCATCGGGGCGTTCCGCCTCTCGGGTTGCCATCTCCAGCCAGCTCTCATAGGCGCGGTCCGGGGCGACATGGAGGTCGCGGGCGCTGGCACGCGCCCGATCAGGATCGGAGGAAAAGGCGCCGGCGACCAGCTCGTACCGATCGTCGATCCGTGCGGCGATGCGGTGCACGGCGCCGATGAAGGCCCCTTGGCCGCCGCCCACCATGCCGAGCCGAAGACGGCGGTTCATCGAACGATTCCCAGCATGGCGCGGTTCATCGCTTCGTCCGCGCCGCTTGCCGCGAAGTCATCGAAGGCCCGTGAGGCCACCTCGATGATACGGGACGCGATGAAAGGCGCGCCCTCGGCAGCACCCTGTTCGCTGTCCTTGATGCAGCACTCCCATTCCAGCACTGCCCAGCCCGAGAAGCCGTACTGGCTCAGCTTCGAGAAGATCGTGCGGAAATCCACCTGCCCGTCGCCCAGCGAGCGGAAGCGCCCCGCGCGCCCGGCCCAGGGCGCATAGCCGGAATAGACGCCTTGCCGGCCCGTCGGATTGAACTCGGCATCCTTGGCGTGGAAGGCGCGGATACGCTGGTGATAAATGTCGATGAAGGCGAGATAGTCTAGCTGCTGCAGCACGAAGTGGCTGGGGTCGTAGAGGATGTTGCAGCGCGGATGGTCGTCCACGCGCTCGAGGAACATCTCGAAGCTCGCCCCGTCGAACAGGTCCTCGCCCGGATGGATTTCGTAGCAGACATCCACGCCGGCCTCGTCGAACGCGTCGAGGATCGGCCGCCACCGGTGCGCGAGCTCATCGAAGGCCGTCTCGATCAATCCTGCCGGGCGCTGCGGCCATGGATAAAGGTAGGGCCAGGCGAGCGCACCGGAGAAGGTGGCATGCGCCGTGAGGCCCAAACGACGGGAGGCGCGCGCAGCGAGACGCATCTGCTCCACCGCCCAGGCCTGGCGTGCCGCGGGATTGCCCCGCACCGCCTGCGCGGCGAAGCCGTCGAAGGCCAGATCATAAGCTGGGTGGACAGCAACGAGCTGGCCCTGCAAGTGCGTGGAGAGCTCGGTCAACTCCAGCCCCGCCTCGGCCAGGATGCCACGTACCTCGTCGCAATAGTCCTGGCTCTCGGCCGCGCGCTTGAGATCGAAAAGGCGTGCATCCCAGCTCGGGATCTGCACGCCCTTGTAGCCGTGCCGGGCCGCCCATCGCGCGATGGTGGGCAGCGCATTGAAGGGCGCGGCATCATCAGCGAATTGCGCCAGGAAGATCGCCGGTCCCTTGATCGTCCTCATCGGTTTCCTCCCTCGGGCAACGTGGTCACCGAATAGAGAAGTAGCGCTCCTTCACGGTGCGGAAGGCCTTGAGATAGACGTTCTGCTCGGTGTTCGGGATCAGCGTCACGTCGTCCTGTGGCGATGCGATCCAGTCGCCGGTCCAGACGGCGAAGCTCTGATTGCCATCGGTCACCGGCCAGAGTCCCGGGCCGCTGACGTAGTGCATCCAGGGGAGATCGGACTTGGTGATGCAGTAGGAGAAGCTGCGTTCGGCGTCGTCGAGGTGCAACAGCTTCTCGTTCAGGTGCCCCTCGCCGAAGTAGAAGTCGCGGGTGCCGGAGACCTTGTCGCTTCTCACACCGCCGATCATGTGCATCATCGTGATCTCATCATGCCAGCCGCCCATGCCGGCGAAGTCGCGGATGACGTTCCACACGGCATCCGCCGGCCCATCAATGACGGTGCTGCACCACACCTTGTTCGGCGGGAAGCCGCTCCAGCGCCTGGCGCCGGATGGCGCCGTGCGCCCGGCGACAGCCGCCTTCAGGGCATTCCAGCCGCTCTGGAAAACACCGTTGGAGATGATGTCCACGAACTTGCCCTTGTCCTCCGGCGCTTCGTCGAACGCTGCTTCCCACTCGGCGAAGGTGCGGTCCGTGTCGGTGACCGGCATCAGCCGGACGCGCGCGCGGTAGTTCTCGACCGGGAAAGCCGGCGTCTCGAAATTGTAGGAGAAGCTGTAATCACGGTCGCTGAAGCTCAGCAGCTTTTCGCGCACCATGGCGCCGTCCTGCAGCCAGAAGCGGCGTATGCAGCCGACCACGTCGGCGTCCAGCCCATCCTCGATCTCGGATCGGGCGATGGCCGGGTGCCAGCTCGACAGGCCGTTGAAATCGCGGATAACGGACCAGACTGCCTCGACGGGCGCGTCCAGTATCGTGGAGGCGTAGGCGCGGGCCATGGCGTGCATCCTCAGAAGGAGATGGATTTGAACTCGCGCGTGCGTTCCGTCAGCGCGACCTCGGTCGGCAGCCGCTCCATGGAGGAGGCGCCGTAGAAGCCGTTGATGCCGGTCGTGTTGCGCAGGATGTAAGCCGCATCCTCGGGCGTCGCGATCGGTCCGCCGTGGCAGAGCACGATGATGTCCTTGCGCACGCGCCTCGCAGCCTCGGCCCACTCGTCGATCAGCTTCGGGCAATCCTCGAGCGTCAGGGCGGTCTGCGCACCGATGGCGCCGCCTGTCGTCAGGCCGAGATGGGGTACCAGGATGTCGGCACCGGCCTTCGCCATCTCCGCGGCTTCCGCGGCATTGAAGACGTAGGGCGTGGTCAGCATGTCCTTTGCGTGGGCCAGGCGGATCATGTCGATCTCGTGGCCAAAGCCCATGCCGGTCTCCTCGAGGTTGGCGCGGAACATGCCGTCGATGAGGCCGACCGTCGGAAAGTTCTGCACGCCAGCGAAGCCCAGCGCCTTCAGCTCATCCAGCAGATGGTCCATGATCGCGAAAGGATCGGTGCCATTGACGCCGGCGACGACGGGGGTGTGCTTCACCACCGGCAGCACCTCCCGCGCCATCTCCTTCACGATCTCATTGGCATTGCCATAGGCGAGCAGCCCGGCAAGCGATCCACGGCCGGCCATCCGGTAGCGGCCGGAATTGTAGATCACGATCAGGTCGATGCCGCCTGCCTCCTCGCATTTGGCGGAGAGGCCCGTGCCGGCGCCGCCACCGATGATCGGTTCGCGGCGCGCCACCATGGCGTTGAAGCGCTCCAGCAGCTCCGAGCGGGTGAAGCGGGGCATGGTCAAGCGATCTCCTGGAAAGCGGCGAGGACGGCATCGGCAAAGGCGCGGTCGTTGATCGCGGCGTCCACCTCGATCAGCTTGCGATTGGGAGCGGGCACGAGGCCCGCGCGGATGGTGTCGAAGAGTGCCGCGTCGGTAGCCGGATCGTGGAATGGCATGCCCGGCACGTCGATGGCCGAGACACCGCCGAGCGGCAGCAGGAAGCGCACCGGCCCTTCCATGCGGTTCAGCCGTTCGACGATGAAGCGGCCGATTGCCCGGTTCTCCTCCGGCGTGGTGCGCATCAGCGTGACCTGCGGGTTATGGACATAGAGGTTACGGCCGGTGAACTGAGCGGGCACCGTGTCCTTGGCGCCGAAATTCACCATGTCTACGGCGCCGACACTGCCGATATAGGGCAGCCGGGTACGGATGGGGGCGCCGAAGCGGTCGGCGTCGCAGGGGAAGACCCCGCCCACCAGAAAGTCCGGCACCTCGGTGGTGGTGAGGTCGATCAGCGCGGCGATGAGACCGGAATCGGCCAGCTTCTCCATGCTCCGGCCGCCGGCGCCGGTGGCATGGAAGACGTAGCATTCATGGGTCGGCTCCAGCGCCTCCCGCAGCATGGTCACGCAGGCGGTAGTGACGCCGAACATGGTCATGCCGACGCCCGGCTTCTCCGTCCCGCTTGCCGCGGGCGGCACGTTCAGCGCCATGCCCGCCGCCGCATGCGCGGCATTGGCGATGACCCGGCGGGAGATCGCGTTGATGCCGGCCACGTCCACCACGGAATACATCATCGCGATATCGGCGGGACCGACGTAAGGCGCGACATTGGCCGAGGCGACGGTGCTCACCATCAGCTTCGGGGTTCCGATCGGCAGGGCGCGCATGGCCTGCGTGACGAGCGCGGTATTGCCCGACCCGCCCATGCCGAGGACGGCCCCGACATCAGTGCGTGCAGCGAGCCAGCGCGTCAGCGCCTCCGCCATGCCGGCGATGGCCTTGCCGCGATCGTCGAGGCCGAGCACGACGCCGCTGCCTTCGGGATGATGGGCGGCGATCTCATCGGCAGCAAAGTCGGCGCCCAGGACGGGCCGCTTCGTGCCGACGTCCACCAGCACCGGCTCTGCCCCGGCACCGCGCACGCATGCCGCGGCGAAGCGCAGCTCTTCGGCCTTGGTGTCCATTGTGCCGATGACGTAGACTTTCTTCATCCCGCCCTCCCGTGCATCAGTGTCCGCCGGCCGCAACGCCGAGATAGCGGCGCTGCAGCTCGGGATCCTCGAGACGCTTCGCCGGCAGCGAGGTAGCGATGCGGCCCGTCACCATGATCGCGACCTCATCCGCCACCGCCATGGCCACGCGCAGGTTCTGCTCCACGAGCAGCACGCCCATGCCATCGTTCGACAGGCCACGCAGCACGTCGATCAGTTGATCCACGATGACGGGGGCAAGGCCTTCGCTCGGCTCATCCATGATGACGAGCTTCGGGTTCATCAGGAGCGCACGGGCGATGGCGAGCATCTGCTGCTCGCCTCCCGACAGCTCGGTGCCGCCGTTGCGGCGACGCTCCGCGAGGCGCGGGAAGGTCTGGTAGACGCGCTCCACCGTCCAGGCAGCGCCGCGCAGCGCGACGAGCCGCAGATGCTCCTCCACCGAGAGCGAGGGGAAGGTCCGCCGCCCCTGCGGCACCAGCGCAATGCCGCGCCGCGCGATGCGGAAGGGCGGCAGGCCGTTCAGGCGCTCGCCGCCCAGCGCGATCTCGCCCTCGGTCGCATGGACCAGGCCCATGATGGCCTGGCAGAGCGTCGTCTTGCCCATGCCGTTGCGGCCGACGATCGCCATCGGCCGTGGACCGATGGAAAGCGAGACGCCCTGCAGGATGTGGGCCTGGCCGAAGCGCACATGCAGGTCGCGGACCTCCAGCATCAGTGGCCGCTCCCGAGGTAGATCGACTGCACCACCGGGTGATCCTCGATCCGGTCGGCGGGGGCCTCCACCACCACCACCCCGTCCTTCATGACGGACACGACATCCGTCGCCGACAGCGCAATGTCCATGTCGTGCTCTATCAGGATCAAGGTCAGGCTGCGCGGGAGCTCGCGCAGCAGCCGCAGCAGCTCCGGCCGATCGCCGGGTGAGAGGCCTGCCGCCGGCTCGTCCAGCATCAGCACGCGCGGGTCTCCCGCCAGCGCCATCCCGACCTCGAGTTGCCGGCGCTGGCCATGGCTGAGGTTCAGGACCTCCGCCGCCAGCAGGTGAGAAAGCCGCATGCGGTCCGCGAGTTCGCGCGCCCTGGCCACGCCCTCGTCGCCGCGCCCGGGCCGCAGGAAGGAGAAGCGGCCGGGCCGCAGGCCGCGCACCGCGATGAACAGATTCTCCAGCACCGTCAGTCCATTGAAAAGAAGCGAGGTCTGGTAGGTGCGCCCGATGCCCAACCGGGTGCGCTGATGTGGGCGCAGTCCGGTGATGTCGGTGCCGAACAGCGCGATGCTCCCGCCGGTCGGCGGGTAGTCGCCGCAGATGGTGTTGAACAGCGTCGTCTTGCCGGCACCATTCGGGCCGAGCACCGCGCGCCGCTCGCCGGGCATGACGTCGAGGGTGACGTCGCGCACGGCCTGCAGCGCGCCGAAGCGGCGGCTTACAGCCTGGAGACGGATGGCGGGTTCAGTCACGGTCTGCCGCTGCTCCGAATGAACGGCGTGGCCGGCACGCGCCAGCCACGCCAGCTTGCCGGTCAGGCCGCGACGCAGCCCGCATTGTCACGCGATGGCGCGCCGAGCTGGAGGAACTGCGCCTCCGGCATGCCCAAGGTCTGGTTCACGCCCTGGGTGCGGCCGAAGGCGACCACCTGGGCGGTGCCCTGCCGCTCCTCGATCTTGTTCAGGAAGATGTCGGAGATGGCCTGCCGGTTGTGATCGAGCTTCACTGCGGCCCCGGTGGGCGCCGTGATCTCGGCGGCGGCCAGCGCACGCTGGAACGCTGCCTGGTTGTTGGACAGATCGCCGTTCACGGCACCCAGCGCATGCAGGATGCCGTGGAGATTGGTGGCATAGTTCACGGCATGGATGGAGGGTGACTGGAAGCCGCCCTCGTTCAGCCACCGGCGGCGGTAGCGCTCGACGAACTCGCGCCAGGTCGGATCGTCGATCACATCGGCGATCGGTCCGCCGGAGATCATGCCGTTCATCACGCGCCGGTGCGGGCCGCGGGCCGAGAGCATGGTCTGGTCCGCCATGATGGAACCGCCAATCAGCGGCTTGCTGCCACCCGCCTGCGCGTATTGGGTCATGAAGGCGAGCCCGTCCGTGCCGCCGTGAACCACCACGACGGCGCCGGCATTGGAGCGGTTGATCTGCGCGATCTGGGAGGTGAAGTCGGTCGTGCCGAGCGGCGCCCAGTAGTGCTGGACGCGGCCGCCCAGGCGGCAGAATTCCAAGTTGAAACCGAAGACCTGGGCGTAGGGGAAGGCATAGTCGCCGGCGGTGACCGCCACCTCGCGGATCCCCATCTGCTGGAAGACGTGCCGGCCAAGCCCCGCCATCCATTGCGTCCCATCCGTGGAGAAGCGGAAGAAGTTGGGGGAAGGGTTGCGCAGCGTCGTATCGGAGGCGCCGGACGAGCCGTTGACGATCGTCTTGCCCGTCAGGGTACGGGAGTAGTCGCGGAGCGCGATGCCCTCGGCGCCGGAGAGCGGACCGAGGATGATGTCCACATTGTCCTGCTCGATCAGCTTGCGCGCCCTCGCCAGCGCCACATCGGCCTGCGCGTTCGAGCTCTCGCGGATGAACTCGATGCGCCGGCCGCCGATGGTGTGGTTGATGCGCTCGAGCTCCATCTGCACGCACCGGTAGGCGTCCTGGCCCCCGGTCGCGAAGGGACCTTCCAGGGTCGTCAGGCCGCCCAGCCGGATCGGCGAGGGCTGCGCGACGGCGGGTGCGGCAAGGGTGCCGGCGGCGAGGCCGGCGCCACCCAGGAGCGCGGCGCGGCGGGTCATCCGGATGGTCATGGCGGTTCCTCCTTTGCTGTCCGTGTCGATGGCGGGCGGGACCGGACTTCCCCGCAGACGCGTGACGCCGGTCGCGGCTGCGCCGTCAGCAGGCGGCGCAGCCGCGCCCCGACCCCGATTGCGCCATCCGGCGAGACCAGCACGATGGCGAGAAATGCGAGGCCGATGAGCGTGTTGAAGCGGTCGCGGTCGTAGATGGTGGCCGCGAAGGTATCGAGCACCGTGAAGATCAGTGAGCCGATGAAGGCGCCAATGGGATGCCCGAGGCCGCCGATCACGCTCATGATGAGGATGTTCACGGTGGCGCCGAGGCCGATGCTGCCCGGCGATATCCCGATGTTGTAGATCGTGGAGAGCACCCCGCCGCATCCGGCGATGAAGCCGGCCACGCCGAAGGCGGCGATGCGGTGCAGCCCGACTGCATAGCCGAGTGCCGCGACGCGCCGCGGATTGTCCCGGATGCCCTGCAGCACCAGGCCGAAGGGTGTCTTCACGAGGTAGAGGATGCCGAAATAGAGCAGCGCAGCGGTCCCGAGTGCCGCATGGTAGAAAACCAGCGCATTGCGGAAGTCGAGGCCGAACAGGGACGGACCGACGACGTTGCGGATGCCCTCATAGCCGTTGAACCAGGCGATGTTCGTCTCGATGAAGCGAAAGACGCCCATGCCCAGTGCCAGCGTGATCATCAGCAGGTAGATGTCGCGGGAGCGCAGGCTGATGGCGCCCATCAGGATGCCCATGGCGGTGGCGGCCAGCAGCGCGAGCGGGATGGCGGCGCCGTAGCCCAGCAAGCCCACGACGCGCGGCACCGCACCTTCCACGAAGATGGCGAGCGTGTAGCCGGCAATGCCGGCAATCATCATCTGGGCCAGCGATACGAAGCCGCCATAGGTCGCCAGGAAGGTCAGCGACATCGCGATGATGCCGAAGACGATCGCGCGCCCCAGGATGCTCGCCGTCCAGAACTGCGCCTGTCCCTGCGGCAGGAGCTGAGGCAGCAGCCAGGGCAGCGCCAGCAGCACCGCCAGACCCAGGAGCGACCAGGGCGCGGCCCGGCTACGCACGGCCCAGGATCCCCTGCGGCCGCAGCGCCAGCACCGTGACCATGATCAGGAAGGTCAGGATCACCGAATAGGTCGGGAACATCGCCTGGCCGATCTGTTCGGCCACGCCCACCAGCACCGCGCCGAGCGCCGTGCCCGTCACGCTGCCCATGCCGCCGACGATCACCACGACCAGGGAGATCAGCAGGAAGCGCCCATCCGCCCCCTGGGCGAGGGGCTGGGCGGTTGCGCCGATCACGCCGCCAAGCCCTGCCAGTGCCGCGCCCAGCGCGAAGACGGCGACGCCCACCAGCGGGACATTGACGCCGCAGGCGCCGAGCATCTGCCGGTCGTCCACGCCGGCGCGGATCATGATGCCGAGCTTGGTGCGGTTCAGCAGCAGCCAGAGCCCGAGGCCGACGGCGACGGCGACGCCGATCTGCACCAGGCGGAAGGTCGGATAGCCGCCGACGCCCGGCACCTGGGTGGAGCCGAAGATGGCGTCGGGCGCAAAGAACTGCCGCGGCGTACCGCCATAGGTCGCCAGCAACTGGTCCGCGACGATGATCGAGAGGCCGATGGTGACGAGCGCCTGGCGCAGCTCCTGGCCTTGCATCCATCCCAGCAGCAGCGTCTGCACCAGCGCGCCGAACACCGCGGCGAAGGCGACGCCGGCCGCAAGGCCGACATACCAAGCGTACCAGACGTCGCGGTCGTAGAGCGGTTCGAAGACGGCGTAGCCGACGTAGCCGGCGATCAGGTACATCGCGCCATGCGCCATGTTCACGACGCGCATGAGGCCGAAAATGAGCGAGAAGCCGCTCGCTACGATGAAGTAGAGCGCGGCCAGCGTGAGCCCGTTCAGCAGGATCGTGGCCGCAAGGTCCATGCGCCAGCCCATCCCCTCCCCGTCGGCGTCAGCGCGCCGATTGATGGGGCCGACGATGGCGGAGCGACGCTGGGCGGCCAAGGTGGATTCGGGGCAATCCTTGGGTAAGAATGGGTAATGGCCCTGCCCCGCCCCACCGGCCTCCAGCCCCGTGCCGAACTCGACGCGATCGGTCCCGCGCAGCGGGCGCGGGCGCTGTTCCTGCCGGCTCTGGCCCCGTTCCCACCCGAGACCTGGCCGCTCGTCGCGCTGTTGCCGGTGCTCGACATCAACGGATCGCTGCGCGCGGCCCTGGAAGCGCGGCGACCCTTCCGCCGCGCACCGCCGATCGCCGCCATCTTCGCCTGCGACCCATTCCTGCGGCTGGCCGATATGACGGGCGTGCTCCGTCGCGCCGGGATCACCGCGGTGGCGAACTACCCGACCGTGCAGCTTTTCGAGGGCGAGACCGCGGCGGCGCTGGCCGCCGTCGGTTACCGGGCGGAGGCTGAATTCCGCCTGCTGGAGCGCCTGGCCGCGGAAGGCTTCGCGCCCATTGCCTGCGCGACGTCACGCCAGGCGGTCGATGCCGCGCTCGGCCTCGGCCTGCGGCGCATCCTGCTCCATCCGGGCCTGTCGCCACCGATTGATCCGGCTGTCTGGTGGGCGGAACTCGCCGGGCATATCGCCGTCGAAGGCGGCGAGGCGGTGGCCTGGAGCGCGCCGCCCGCCGCGCCTCAACTGTCGAGGCCCAGGCGCCGCATACGGTTGTAGAGCGTCTTCCGCGCGACCCCGAGGAAGGCGGCCGTCTCGCCGCGGCGGAAGCGGTTACGGCGCAGCGCGTCCAGGATCCAGTCGCGCTCATCCGCCGGCGAGGCCGGGGCGGGCGCGCTCACGGGGCCGAGCTGCGCCTCCAGCGCGGAGAGCGTGATGCGCCCATGCGTCGCCTCGGTCGCCGCGCGCATCAGCACCTCCGCAAGCTGGCGCAGGTTGCCCGGCCAGCTCTGGGCCATGAGCAGGCGCAGTGCAGCGGGTTCGAACTCCGCGGCGACGCGTTGCGTCCCGCGGAGCATCGCGCGGGCGAGCAACGGCAGGTCCTCCATCCGATCCCGCAGCGGCGGCACGACCAGGCGTTGCGCCGAGAGTGCGCGGGCCAGCGCCTCCCCGCCCGGCGGGTGGGTCAGCACCAGGCGCGCGCGCGGCGCACGCTCCCCAGGCTTCGCGAACCGCTCGAAGCTGCCGCGCTCGATCCAGTCCGCGAGCCGCGCGCGCAGCAGCGGCGGCAGTGCGTCGGCGCTCTCGATGACCACGGTGCTCTGCCTGAGCGCCAGCAGCGCCGCCGGCCCGCCCTCGCCGAACAGGCGCGACGCGATATCCTCCCGCGCGTTCAGGAAGGTCAGGCTGCCGATGCGGCCGCTCGCCTGGTGGATGGCGCGCGCGATCGTGGTGCGCCCGGCACCCGGCTCGCCTTCGACCAGGATGGGCAGGTCGGTCACGACGAGACGTGCCACGCGCGCGGCGAGCTGCCGGGCCGGCCGGGAGCGTCCGACGAGGCCTGGAAGACGCCTCTCCTCCGAGCCTGGGTCGTCGCGCAGCAGGCCTGCCGTCTTGAAGGCCGAGGTCATCTGCATGACCGACATCTCCAGCGGCAGGCGATCGAGTGTCGAGCCCCCGACATAGCCGTCGGCCCGCGACGCGTCGCAGACCTGCAGCAGATGGCCGGGATCGATGATGGGTCCACCCTCGACGAGGCAGAGCGTGCCGGGCGACCTGCGGCGCACATGCGCGAAGACACGGCGCGCGCGCTCCGCCGCCTGATCCAGTGGGACGCCGCTCGGCACGCCCTGGCTGCCGCCGGAATTCCAGCCGAAGTTGAGACAGAGACGCTCGACGCCGGCGGCGAGCATCGCGTCCACCTCCATGCGCGTCTTGGCATAGCCGAGTGTGGCCAGGCCGAAGGCGCGCGCCGCGCGCAGCAGCTCGACTTCGCGCCCGAAGCCGAGACCCATCTCCTCCAAGGCGAGCCGAAAGGCGCCATCATGGTGGATGGCCGTCGGAAAATTGGCGACGCCGCTGTAGCCGGCATCCCGGATCCGTCGCAGCAAGTCGTCGAGCGAGAGGCGTGGATCACACGCGGCGGCGCCGAAGTAGACGGGGATGGCGACGCGATCGAGGATCTCCTGGCGCGCGAAATCATCGGTGAAGCTGTTGCTGTCGCGGATGGGCAGCATGGCGGCGAGCGATGGCGCGCCCATGACCCGAAGCCGCCCGGCGCTCAGCACCAGAAGGAAGTCAGCCCCGCCATCGGCCGCGGCGCGCGCCGTCATGCCAAGGCCGATGGCGGCGCCGACCAGGATCTCGAATCGCTTTGCCATGTCGCGCCACCTCTGCGACGGGATTGTCGCCGCTGGGACCGGACGGGCTCCCCAGCGTCACCGCGCCGCGCCGGATGCAAGGGGCCGGCCGAGCCGGGCGGCGAGCCAGGGCCCGAGCTCGGCGCCCCAGATCGCGCTGCCGCCGCGGCCGAAGAACAGCCGGTGACCATCCTCCCCGAAGCCCGGCAGTGCCCGGTACTCCGCGACGCCGCCACCCGCGGTATAGGCCGCGTGCAGGGCCTGCGCGATCGCGGGGGCGAAGAAGCTGTCATTGGCGGTGTAGAGCCAGAGCGTCGGCACCCGCGCGCTGCGGCCGTATTCGCCCGCCGCTGATGCCAGCAGGTCCGGGCGGCAATTGGTGTTGGGTGCGCCTTCCGCCCAGCCGCCACGGCCGCCCGCCATGTTGACGATGGCGGCGATGCCGGGCGGGTTGAGGCTCGCCAGCGCCAGGCTGCCCCAGCCGCCGGCGGATTGCCCGACCACCACCACCGGCCGGTCGCCGCTGACCGCGGGCAGGCGCCGCGCCGCCTCGATCGCCGCCAGGATGTCGCGCGCGCTCTCCCGCCCCGCCCGGGCGAAATCGGCCTGCGGGCAGCGCCCGAAGCCTTCCGCCCAATCGCCGCCGGACGCGCCGTAGCCACGCCGAAGGGGTAGCGCCACCGCGAAGCCGCGCGCAGCGAACCACTGCACCGCCTCGCTGTCGCAGGCGGCCGGCCGCAGGCCCGGCCGGTCGGCGGCCCGCGCCGGCGAGCCATGGTTGATGACGACGAGCGGTGCCGGCCCGCCCGGCGCCGGGCAGAGCCGCATCAGGATGGTGGCTTCGGTTCCCGGTACCGGGACGCGGTAATCCTGCTCCGCCGGCTGCGCGACGGCCTGGCCGGCGAAGAGCCAGCCCGCCAGCACCAGCAGCACGCCCCGCAGCCACCGCATCGCCTGCCCCCCTGCCCGCGCCAGCCCATTACCGGGTCGCGTGATTCAGACTTTTCGGCCGAGCCGGCCTTGTCAGTTGCGCGTCCGATTCAGACCTGCGGGCCGTTCGGCCCTCCGGTCATCGGACGCTCAAGTCATCACGCTCCAGCTTGGCGCCGCCAGTGCGCGTGCGGAAGGGAAAAGCCGCCGCACGCCGCTGCCGGCCCCGTCGCCCGGCGGCTATCCAGAGCCGGCCAAGCCGATGCAAGCCTTCCGTGCCGCCGCGCCCCACGCCCCCGGCAGGGCCGCCGGCCGGCACTGTGCCGGCAAAGCGGCCCCCTATAGGGGGGCAAAGCGGCACAGTGAACGATATCAACGCTGTGCCGGGGCCTCTCCAATGGCAAAGCGGGCAAAGCTGGGGAAATCGGGCGATATCAGCACTGTGCCGCTTTGCCGGCATGGTCGGGCAAAGCGGCAAAGCGCCTAGCGCGGCAAAGCTCGCTGCGGCGCACAACAAGCGCCGTCAAAGATCGAGGATCCAGGTCTGGCCGATGAGGTCATGGCCGAAGGCATGATGCGGCGCCTGCTCCACCAGTTGGAACCCGGCCGCCTGGTAGATCCGCCGCGCGGCGATCAGCACGTCGTTGGTCCAAAGCGTCAGGCTGCGGTAGCCGAGCGCCCGGGCGCGGTCGATGCAGGCGGCGACCAGCCGGCGGCCGACGCCGAGGCCGCGCGCCTCCGGCTCCACATAGAGCAGCCGCAGCTTGGCGACCGCGGGATCATCGCCCTGCATCAGGAAGACCGAACCGACGATGACGCCCGCCCGCTCAGCGACCCAGGCATCCTCGCGCGCCGGATCATGGCCCGCGACGAAGCCCGCCAGGATGCCGGAGACCAGCCCCTCATAGGTCCAGTCCCAGCCATATTCGCGGTGGTAGAGCACGGCCTGGCGATGGGTGATCCAGCCGAGGTCGCCGGGCCTGAGATCGCGCAGCAGGACCGCCGCGCCGCCGGCCCGGTCGCGGTCCAGCACCGCCCGGATCGCCTGCATGGCCGCGACCAGCCGTTCCCGCCCCTCACTGTCGAGCGGCGCCAGGATCGCTTCCACCTGCGTGCGGGTGCCGTGGTCGAGTGCCGCGAAGGCAGCCTGTCCGGCCTCGGTGAGCGCGAGCAGCAGATGCTTGCCATGGTCGGGGCTGACGCGGCTCCGCAGCAGCCCGCGCGCGCGGAAGCGGGCCAGGATCCGGCTGAGATGCGCCCGGTCCATCCTGAGGCCGCGGCCGATCTCCGCCGCGGTCCGCCGATCGCCCTGCGTCAGCTCATAGAGCACCCGCGCCTCGGCGAGGGTGAAGTCGCCGGCCGGCAGATGCGCCTCCAGCAGCCCGATCTCCCGGGTGTAGAAGCGGTTGAAGCTCCGGACCTCGTCGACGGGGATCATGCTGTGGTGACCCTGAGTGTTGTCACCGGCAACACTATGTCGGCGGCAGCCATGCGGGGAAGCGGGCTTGTTGCGGCCGCGACGCCCATTGCAGGCTGTTCACCCCAGCCTTTCGCAGGTCGATCGCCCCATGTCCTTCACCCTCCATGCCTTTCCGGAATCCGGCGGCTGCTACAAGGCGGCGCTGATGCTGACCCTCTCCGGCGCCGATTGGCGCGGCGTCTGGGTCGACTACTTCGCCAAGGCGGAGGTCCGCACGCCGGAGTGGAAGGCCAAGCATTCGGTGATGGGCGAGGTGCCGGTGCTGGAGGATGGCGCGCTCCGGCTCAGCCAGTCCGGCGTGATCCTGCACCACCTGGCCGAGCGCCTCGGCACCTTCGCGCCCGAGGGCGCGGAGGAGAAGCGGGAGGCGCTGCGCTGGATCCTCTTCGACAACCACAAATTCACCAGCTACCTCGCGACCTGGCGCTTCCTGCTGGGCTGGGCCGAGAACCCGGATCCGGCGGTCGTCGCCTTCTTCCGCACCCGGGTGGAGGGCGCCTTCCGCGTCGCCGAGGCGCAGCTCGAGGACCGGCCCTTCATCCTGGGCGCCCGGCCGACCATCGCCGACCTCTCGATGCACGGCTACCTGCATTACCCGGAGAGCGAATGGCCGCTCGACCTCGCCACGCGCTTCCCGAACATCGCCGCCTGGATCGGCCGCGTCCGTGCGCTCCCCGGCTGGAAGGGACCTTACGAGCTGCTGCCCGGCCCGCGCACCCCGCCCCGCGGATGATCGGAGACACGCCATGACCACCGTCACCGGCGGCTGCCTCTGCGGCGCGGTCCGTTATGCGCATGACGGCCCGGTCGGGCCGGCCAATTGCTGCCATTGCGCGGATTGCCGGCGCTGCACCGGCGGCCCATTCGGCATCAGCATCCGCGTCGAAGCGGCGCGCTTCCGTCTCGTCAGCGGCAGCCCGAAGGGCTTCACCAAGACCGGCGACAGTGGCCAGCCCCTCGCCCGGCATTTCTGCGGGGATTGCGGATCGCCGATCTACACATCCGCGCCGCGCCATCCGGCGCATGTCTACGTCAAGGCCGGCAGCCTCGACGATCCCGCGCTCGTCCGCGTGGAGCGGCAGGCCTGGATGCAATCCATGGTCCCCTGGGGCACGATTGATCCGACGCTTCCCGGCCGCCCGCGCTGAGCGGCGCGCAGGCGCTCGGCCAGATCGGCCCAACGCCGTCAGGCAATTCGTCATCCGCAGGGGATGGAAGCCGCGGTCCAGCGTGTCTATGAGACCGCGGTGAAGCCCTGAAACCAACCACAAGCCTCGGCCAGAGGAGCAAGCCGGCAATGCCCAAGATGATCTTCGTGAACCTTCCGGTGCAGGATCTCGCTGCTTCCACCCGCTTCTACGAAGCGATCGGATGCCGGAAGAACGAGCAGTTCAGCGGCGAGACCGCAGCCTCCATGGTCTGGTCGGAGGTGATCACCTTCCAATTGCTGACGCGCGACTATTTCGGGACCTTCACGTCGAAGCAGATCCCCGACGCGCATGCGACCTGCCAGGTCCTGCTCTGCCTGTCATGCAACAGCCGCGCAGAGGTGGATCAGCTTGCGGAAGCCGCGGCGGGCGCCGGCGGCAAGGCCAATATCCGCGACCCCATCGACATGGGCTTCATGTACAACCGCGCGGCCGAGGATCCCGACGGCCATGTGCTGGAGCTGGTGTGGATGGACCCCGAAGCAGTCTTGCCGGGCGGCGACGCCGGACCGGCTTAGGACATTCCCCGTTCACCTGGCGCGTTCCAAGTGCTCCAGGCCGTGTTCTGGCGAGCAGATTCACGCCTCCGGGCGATTCCGCCCTCCGGCGATCTGCTCTAGCCCTTCTCCCGCATCAGCCGCGCCTTGTCGCGGTTCCAGTCGCGCTCCGCGATCGCCGCGCGCTTGTCGTGCTGCTTCCGGCCCTCTGCCAGGCCAAGCGTGATCTTGGCGATGCCCCGGTCGCTAAAATGGATGTCAAGCGGCACCAGCGTCGTGCCTTCCCGCGTGACCGAGCCGGTCAGGGTCTGCACCTGGTTCCTGTGCAGCAGCAGCTTGCGCGGCCGGCGCGGCTCGAACCGGGCCATGAAGCTGCCGGCCTGCCATTCCGGGATATAGGCGTTGAACAGGAACATCTCCCCGTCGCGCTCGCCCGCCCAGGCATCGATGAGGCTGGCCCGCCCGGCGCGCAGCGACTTCACCTCAGGCCCCATCAGCACCACGCCGGCCTCGATCGTGTCGTTGATCGTATAGTCGTACCGGGCCTTGCGGTTCTGGGCCGCAATGCCGTGGCTGATCAGCGAGCTCTTCTTCTTCTGGCGCGCCATGGGGTCCTGGCCTGGAGGAAGCGGGGCCGCAGCATGTAGGGCGGGCAGGCCCAATTTACCAGCACGACCGCTCGCGGCCGCAGGCCGCCACTGGTTTCTGCGGAGCGAGGCGAAGCCGATGCTCCGGGGCCGCGAATGCGGCCCCGCGCGCGACCGACCTTACCCGCCGGCGCGCCCTGACAGCGCGCTAGCCAAGCGGCCGGAGGCCGCGCCCGGCGCTTGAGGGCTCAATTAATTCAGCAACCCCACTTCCACCATCGCACCCCGCACCCGGGCCCTGGTGCCCTCGGCGACCGGCGCCATCGGCAGGCGGCAGAGGTCGGTGCCCTTGCCGAGCAGCGACGCCGCGTATTTCACCGGGCCCGGCGAGGTCTCGCAGAACATCGCGTCGTGCAGCGGCGTCAGCCGGTCCTGGATCTCCATCGCGTCGTCGATCCGCCCGGCGCGCCAGGCCTTGTGCATCTCGGCACAGAGCCGCGGCGCAACATTGGCAGTGACGGAGATGCAGCCATGCCCGCCCGCCGCCATGAAGGCGAGGGCGGTATGGTCCTCGCCCGAGAGCTGCACGAAGTCCGGCCCGCAGCTCCGCTTCGTGTGCAGCGGCCGGGCCAGGTTCGCGGTCGCGTCCTTCACGCCCACGATGTTCGGGTGCTTCGCGAGGCGGCCCATCGTCTCCGCGCTCATGTCGATGACGCTGCGCGGCGGGATGTTGTAGATGATGACCGGTAGGTCGACCGCCTCGGCGATCGCCATGAAATGCAGGTAGAGCCCTTCCTGCGTCGGCTTGTTGTAGTAGGGCGTCACAACCAGCGCCGCATCGGCGCCGACCTCCTTGGCGTGCCTGGTCAGCCGGATCGCTTCCGCGGTGCTGTTGCTGCCGGCACCGGCGATCACCGGCACGCGGCCGGCCGCCACCTCGACGCAGAGCTCGACGACGCGGTCGTGCTCCTCATGGCTGAGCGTCGGGCTCTCGCCGGTGGTGCCGACCGGGATCAGGCCCTCGGTGCCCTCGGCGATCTGCCAGGCCACCAGTTCGCGAAAGGCTTTCTCGTCGACCGAGCCGTCGCGCTGCATTGGCGTGATCAGCGCCACCATCGAGCCCTTCAGCATGTCGCGATTCCCCCGCATTCGAATGCGCCGACCCTAAAGCAGATCCCGCCCCGGCGAAATCCCGCCGACACGACGGGAGATGCGCGCGGAACGCGGCCCCAGGACCGTGGCCGGCCGTTACACGCCCGGCGCGGGACAAGCGGGCGGCCCATCGGCTAGCTTCCATTCGTCATGCGATTCAAACCTCCCCTGCTTCCCCTCCTTGCGCTCCTCGCCCTGCCGGCCGCCGCCGCCGCCCAGCCCTGGGCGCCGGAACCCGCCCGGGCGGCCGGGCGGCAGGCGATCGCCGCGGCCAACAACAATCGCTGGCCGGAGGCCGACAGCTTCGCCGCCGCCGCCGACCCGCTGGCCCGTAAGCTCGTCACCTGGCTGCGCCTGACCGCCCGCAACGCCCCGGCCTCCGGCGCGGAGCTTGCCCGCTTCATCGACGAGAATCCGGACTGGCCCTTTCCGGACAGCCTGATGCGCCGCGCCGAGGAGGTGATCGCGATCGGCGGCATGGAGGATGCGGACATCCTCCGCCTCTATGCCCGCAACCACCCGCGCGGCCTGCCCGCCGCCATGGCGCTGGCCGATGCCCTGACCCGCGCCGGGCGCGCCGCCGACACGACGCCGATGCTGCGCCGGACCTGGGCCGAGGGCGCCGCCGACAGCTTCGCCGAGGACGCCTTCCTCAGCCGCTACGCCGCCATCCTCACCCAGGAGGATGCCTGGCGCCGCTTCGACCGCCTCTCCTTCGGGCGCGACCCTGCCGGCGCCGCCCGCGCCGCCCAGCGCCTGACCGGGGCGCGCCGCGCC
>NZ_JAAGBB010000001.1 GCF_018129085.1 Plastoroseomonas hellenica | reverse complement strand
GGATGCCGTGGAGGCGCTGCTCGGCGTCGAGACCGGCGGCATGGCACCCGCCCAAGGGCATCTGCGCCCGGCGATCGATGCCGAAGGCCGGCTGCGTGACCTGCCGACCCAGGCCGCCCGCCGCGCCGGCCCGCGCGCCGAGGCGCTGCTGGCGCCGGTGGACGACGCCGCCCGCCAGCAGATGCTGATGGCCGTCGGCCCCTTCCTGCACGGGCCGGTGCCCGCCGCCGTCGCTGTCGCAGCCCCGGCGACCACCGCCGCCGCGGCACCTGCCCCGCTGCCGGAACTGCCGCTGCTGCTCCGTCCCCGCCACGCGGTGCGCGATGCCGCGCACCGTGTCACCATCGGCGGGCAGCGCGTGGCCCTGCGCTGCCAGGAGGATGCGGACGGCGCGCTGCGCGGCATCGGCTTCACGCTCGGCCGCGACAACGGGCTGCGGGCGCTGCTGGACGCGACGGCCCAGGCGGTCTCGATCGGGCTGGCGCGCGGGGTGCCGCTGTCCGACTACATCGAGGCCTATGCCTATGCCGATTTCGCCCCGGCCGGCGCTGTCGAGGGTGACGACCGTATCCAGGCGGCGAGCAGCGTGTTGGACTGGGCCTTCCGTCATCTGGCCTTCGCCTATCTCGGCCGCGGTGATCTGGCTGACCCCGTGCTGCCGCCGGCGCCTGCGGCCGTGAACCCGGCCGCGCCGCCGCTGCTGCCGCTCGACCTGCCGGCGGTGGCAGCGCCCCGCCGGGCCCGCGGATTGCGCCGGGTCGCGTGAAGCGGTGCGGAGGGGCAAAGCCCTCCCCGGCACTGCCCAACCACGCTACAACCCCGCACGCGATTCACAGGAGAGAGACAGCACATGGCCGGACGCATCGATGCGCGCCTTGCCGAGCTCGGCATCGAATTGCCGCGCCCGGCAGCGCCGATCGCGAATTATGTTCCGTACAACCTGACGGGAAACCTCGTCGTCATCTCCGGCCAGGTGCCGATGGATGATGGCCGCATCGCGATCACCGGCAAGGTGGGCATGAGCGTTTCGGTCGATGAGGGTCGGCGCGCGGCGCGAATCTGCTTCATCAACCTGCTGGCGCAGCTCCGCGAGGCGCTGGACGGCGACCTCGACCGCGTGACCAAGGTGGTGCGGCTGGGCGGCTTCATCGCCGCCCCCGCGGAGTTCACCCAGCATGCGGCGGTGATGAACGGCGCCTCCGACCTGGCAGTCGAGGTGTTCGGCGACGCCGGGCGCCATGCCCGCACCACGATCGGCGTGCCCTCGCTGCCCGGCGACGCGGCCGCTGAGGTCGAAGGCATCTTCGAGATCGCCTGAGGCGGCTTGCGCTTCCTGCGGGCGGGGCGAAATCTGGATGTGATGGATGAAGCCCCGCCCGAATTGACCCTCTCCCTGCTGCCGCGCATCGCCGATGTCGCGGCGGCGGATTGGGACGCCTGCGCGGGCGGCGGCAATCCCTTCGTCAGCCACGCCTTCCTGCATGCGCTGGAGGAGAGTGGCAGCGTTGGCGGCCGTACCGGCTGGCTGCCGCAGCATGCGGTGCTGCGCGACGCCGCGGGGCGCGTGCTCGCCTGTGCACCGATGTATGTGAAGCTGCACTCGCGCGGGGAATACGTCTTCGATGCCGGCTGGGCGGATGCGCTGGAGCGGGCCGGCGGGCAGTATTACCCGAAGCTGCAGGTCGCCTCCCCCTTCAGCCCGGTGCCCGGGCCACGGCTGCTGATCCGCGAGGGTTGCGCACTGCCAACGGCGGCGATGGCGGCAGCGCTGGAACAGGCGATGACGGCACTACGCTGCTCCTCGGTGCATGTGACCTTCTGCGAAGCGGAGGAAGCGGCGGCGCTGGCGGAGGCGGGCTGGCTGACGCGGCTCGGCGTGCAGTTCCACTGGCAGAATGCGGGGTATGGGTGCTTCGACGACTTCCTCGGCGCCATGGCGTCGCGCAAGCGCAAGCAGGTGCGGCGGGAGCGGCGGGACGCGGCGCTGTCGGGCTTCGTGCTGAAGACGCTGCGCGGGCATGAGATCACGCCGCGGTACTGGGATGCCTTCCACCGCTTCTACCAGGACACCACCGACCGGAAATGGGGCCGCAGCGCCTATCTGAAGCCGCGCTTCTGGCCGCTGCTGGGGGAGGCGCTGGGCGAGAACGTGGTGCTGATGGTCGCCGAGCAGGATGGGGAGCCGGTGGCCGGCGCCTTGAACCTGCTGGGACGGGAGGCGCTCTATGGGCGCAACTGGGGGACGCTGGTGGAGGCGCCCTTCCTGCATTTCGAGCTCTGCTACTACATGGCGATCGACTTCGCGATCGAACACCGGCTGCCGCGCGTCGAGGCCGGCGCGCAGGGCGAGCACAAGATCCAGCGCGGCTACATGCCGGTGCCGACCTGGTCGGCGCACCGCATCGCGCATCGCGGGCTGGAGCGGGGCGTCGCTGAATACCTGGCGGCGGAGCGGCCGGCGATGGAGCGCGAGATCGCGGGTCTGGCGGAGCTTTCGCCCTTCCGGAAGAGTTGCGAAGCGGATTAGGGTCCGCCCCCGTATGGGCATCGCCTATCTTCAGCTCGCGCTCTCGATGGCGCTGGTCGGCGCCAATGTCGCGGTGGCGAAGCTGCTGGCCGAGGCACTGCCGATCCCGCTCGTCGCCGGGCTGCGTTGCGCGATCGCCGTCATCGTGCTGCTGCCGCTGGCGCGCGCGATCGAAGGCCGGGTGCGGCCGGATGCGGTGGCCCTCAGAAACCTCGGCCTACAGGCGCTGTTCGGGACGGTGCTCTACAATGCGGGGCTGCTCGCCGGCCTCAGGCTGACCAGTGCGCTGGAGGCGGGGCTGGTGCTGGCGACCTTGCCGGCGGTGGTCGCGATCGGCGGCGCCGCTTGGCTGCGGGAGCGGCTGCCGGCGCGGCAATGGGCGGCCGTCGCACTCGCCGCCTGCGGCATGGGTGCGCTGGTGCTGGCACGCGCGGCGCCGGATGCCGGCGGCAGCATGGCCGGCAACCTGCTGGTCTTCGCGGGTGTCTGCGGGGAGGCGATGTATGTGCTGCTGGCCAAGCGCCTCGGCGCGCGCGTCCCGGTGGTGACGGCGAGCCTCTGGATGCAGGTCTTCTCCGTGCTGCTGCTGCTGCCCTTCCTGCTGCCCGGGATCGGCGCCGCCGCGGCGATGGCGGAGCCTGATATCGCCGTGCTGATGCTGTTCCACAGCCTGACGGCGAGCGTCATCTGCCTGCTGCTGTGGTACGCGGCGCTGAAGCGGGTGCCGGCCGGCATGGCGGGCGTGTTCACCGCCTTCCTGCCGGCGAGCGCCGCTCTGGTCGCAGTGGTTTTCCTGGGAGAGAGCGCGACGCTGGTGCATGCGGCGGGCTTCGCCCTGATGCTGATGAGCCTGCTGCTGGCGACCTGGCCAGGACGTGGGCGCGGATGAGGGCCTGGCTCTCGCTCTCGGTGCGCGAATTCGCCGCCGTGCCCGACGCGACGATCGCCGCGCATCTCGCCGCGGCGCAGGCGCGACGGCATGCCGCCATCGAGCCCGCGCAGATGAACGCCTGGGAAGCGACGGCCGCGCTGCTGCGCCGTGCGCTGGTCGGTGCGCCGGAGGCCTGGCGCATCCTCTTCGAATACGACCTGCTGCGACTGGAGCGGCGCATCGACGCGGTGCTGCTCACCGATCGCGCCATCCTGGTGATCGAGGTGAAGCACCGCGGCACCACGCATGAGGCCGCGGCACTGGCCCAGGCCGAGGATTACGCGCTCGACCTCTTCGATTTCCATGCGGCGAGCCGGGCCCATCCAATACTGCCCGTGCTGGTCGCGACGGCGGCGGCGCCGCGACGCTTCGAACCGTCCCTGCCGCTCGGCTTCGGCGTCGCGCCGACGGTGCTCCGCTGCAATGCCGATGACCTCGGTGCCATGATCCGGGACGCGCTGGCCGCCCTGCCGCCGCCCACCGTGCCGCTCGATCCCGATGCCTGGGAGGGCGCCGCCTATCGTCCGGTACCGACCGTGCTGGAGGCGGCGACGATGCTCTACCGGCGGAATTCGGTCGCCGAGATCGCGGAGGCGCGTGCCGACGCGCCGAACCTGACGCGCACCACGGCGGCGATCGGGCGCGCCATCGCAGAGGCGCGGCGGGAACATCGGCACCTGATCGTCTTCGTCACCGGCATCCCCGGCGCGGGCAAGACGCTCTGTGGGTTGAATGTGGTGTTCGGTGCGCTGCGCGAGCATGGCGCAGCCTTCCTCACCGGCAATGTGCCCCTGGTCGCCGTGCTGCGGGAAGCGCTGGCGCGCAATGCCGCGTCGGAGGGCGGCAGGGCGCTGTCGTTGCAGCGCGACCGTGCGCGGACAGCGCTGCAGAATGTCCATCGTTTCCTGGAGCATCACGTCCTGCGCCCGGCCGAGATCCCACCCGAGCGCATCATCGTCTTCGACGAAGCGCAGCGCGCCTGGGATGCGGCACAGGCGACGCGCGATACGCAGCGGCGGGTCAGCCGCCTGACCGCGAGCGAGCCGGCGCATGCGCTGGAGATCATGGGACGCCATCTGGACGGTGCCGTCATCGTCGCGCTGATCGGCAATGGGCAGGAGATCAACACCGGCGAGGCCGGGCTGGCGGAATGGGGCCGGGTGGTGGCCTCCGATACCCGCTGGCACGCGATCGCGGCACCACGGGTGCTGACCGCCGAAACGCCGGCGCAGCGGCTGGCCGATGGGCCGGCGGCCTGGCTGACGCTCGATCCCGATCTCGACCTCACGGTGCCGATGCGCAGCATCCGCAGCGCCGACGGCGCACCCTGGGTGGACGCGGTGCTGGACGGCGACCGTGACCGCGCGGCGGCGATCGCGCGCGACGCGGAGGCCCTGCCCTATCTGCTGACCCGCGATCTGGGCACGGCGCGGCACGGCCTGCGCGCCCTGGCGCGCGGGACACGACGCGCCGGGCTGGTGGCCTCGGCTGGAGCGAAGCGGCTGCGCGCGGAAGGCCTCGGCGTGCAGACCGACAACGTCGCGGACTGGTTCCTGCGCCGCTGGCCGGATGTGCGCGGCTCGGACGCGCTGGAGACGATCGCGACCGAATACGATTGCCAAGGGCTGGAGCTCGATCTGGTTGGCCTCGCCTGGGGCGGCGACCTGCTGCGGAGCGGACCGGGCTGGTCGATGCGGCGCTTCTCCGGCGACCGCTGGCTGACGGTGCAGAATGCGGCGGAGCGCGACTTCATCCGCAACACCTATCGCGTGCTGCTGACCCGCGCCCGCTACGAGACCATCCTCTATATCCCCCGGGGCGACGCCGCCGACGTCACACGGGATCCCGGCGAATTCGAAGCTATCGCGGCATTCCTGCTCGCCTGCGGTGCGCGGCCGCTGGAGCCGATGCCCGCGGCACCGCCGCTGCCCGCCGCCCAGGCAGCCCTGCTGTGACGCCGCATGCCGGCCGTGGCAGGATGGGCGCCATGCGCCCCCTGCTCCTCGTCCTGATCCTGCTGTTCGCCTGGCCGGCCCGGGCGGACACCGAACTCAAGATCGCCACCTGGAACATCGCCTGGCTCACCGCGAAGCCGACCGGACATCCGGACCTGCCGCGCGACATCCGCGCGCGCTCGCCTGAGGATTTCGCGCGGCTGCGGTCCTATGCCGAGCGGCTGGACGCCGCGATCGTCGCCTTGCAGGAGGTCGACGGGCCGCTTGCCGCCGCCCGCGTCTTCGACAGCCGCGACTACGCCTTCCACCTGACCGACGAGAACGATGTGCAGCGGCCGGGCTTCGCCTACCGGCGCAACCTCAGGGTCACCCGCAACCCGGACCTGGTCGGGCTGGATCTGCGCCCGACCGCGCGCTTCTCACTGCGACGCGGGGCCGACATCACAGTGGAGACCGAGACCGGGTCGCGGCTGCGGCTGCTGTCCATCCATCTGAATGCCGGCTGCCGCGAGGGCCCGATCGCGCAGTCGGAGCGGCGCGAATGCGACAGCCTGGGCCGGCAGATCCCGGTGCTGGCCGGCTGGATCGCGGAACGGAGGCGCGAGGGCGCCGCCTTCATGATCCTCGGCGACTTCAACCGCCGCATCGAGCGCAATGACGAGCTGGTGGAGCGGTTGTCGGAGGCGGCGCCGCTGGACCACGCAAATGCGGGCTACTCCAACCCCTGCTGGGGTGGCGGGGCCTTCATCGACCATATCCTGCTCGGCGGCGCGGCGCGCGGCTGGGCAGAGGAGAGCAGCCTGCGCGTGCTGGTCTATGCCGAGCGTGACCGCCGCTTCCGCGACCGCATCTCCGACCACTGCCCGGTCAGCCTGCGCCTGCGAATCCCCTGAGGGCGCTGGACGGTCCCGCGCGCTCCCTGCAGGCAGGCCCCGGAGCATTCGTTTCTCGGAACGATGATCCAGGCCGCGCGCCGGGCGCGGCCGCCGGGACAGGATTTTGGGCGATGGCGCGGGGTTTCTCGGCCGCCTATGACGAGAATGGGCTCGACCGCGGCTGCTACGCGGCCGCGAGCCTGCCGCAAGGAGCGGAGCTGATCCGGGCAGAGAACCCGCCGCTGCCCTTCCTGCGCGCCCGCCACCAGCAGGCGGTCGTCCTGCATCTCTGCCGGGCCGTGACGCCGGGACGGATCACCCGCCATGTCGGGGGCATCCGCAACCTGCCCCCTCCGCGGGTCGGCCTGCTGGAGCTGACGCCCGGCGACACCGATCTCGAATTCGAAGCCGAAGCCAGGACGTCGATGCTGACGCTCTCCCTGCCGCAGGCGGTCTTCGCAGCGCTCGACGCCGATCCGGACCGCGCCTTCACCCGCGGCCTGCTGCCCTTCCGCGATGATGCCCTGCGCGCCGTGCTGGTCGAGCTCGCGGAACGCGCGGACGGCGGGGACAGCGAGCGGCTCTTCCTCGATCACGCGCTCTGCTTCCTCGCCGCGGCGCTGGCGACGCCGCGGCGTCGGGTGCCGGTACGGGCACTCGATGGTGTTCGGCTGTCGCGCGTTCTGGGCGCGATGGAGGCGGCGGCCAGCGGGAACACGGCGAGGCCGCCTGCGCTTCCAGACCTGGCGGATCTGGCGGGCCTCTCGCTCGCCGAGTTCGCGCGCGGCTTCCGGGCGGCGACCGGCGAGAGCCCGCATGCCTATCTGACGCGGCGGCGGATCGAGCACGCGCAGGCGCTGCTGCTCGAACGCCCCGCGCTGCCGCTGGCCGAGGTCGCGGCGGCGCTCGGCTTCGCCGACCAGGCGCATTTCAGCCGGCGCTTCCGCCAGGTGACCGGCACGACGCCGGGGCGGTTCCGCCGAGGCCGCTGAACCAGGAACGCTTCACCCGCGCAGGATCAGACAAAGCGCCCGGCATCGTTCAAGACGCTGGCGTTCCGGTCTGGCAATGAGCCAGCCGGAGACATCCTGTGCCAGCCAGACCCACCCCCTTGATCCTGCTGCTGCTCATTGCCTGCGCGACCGGCAATGGCCCTGACCTGCCGGACGCCACCGCGTCGCAGCGCGAGATCAGCACCCTGCCGGGCACCACCGGCATGCAGGGGCCAGCTTGGCGGGCATCGGCGTCTCGTCACTTGGCATGGACGAACGACATGACGGGGCTCACCGACGCATGACCGGCATCATCAAGACACTCATGGCGATGAACCCGACGGAAAGAAGCACGTTGTGGAGCGTGCTCACCGCGAATCCCCGGAACGCGCTGGTACTGAAGGAGGCCCATAGCGAAGCCCTCTACTGGTCCAAGGTGATTTCCTATGCCTTCCTGAAGGATCTGCCGGAGGCCCAGAAGGAGGAGCGTGCCGAGGCGTCGCGCAACAACGGCCCCGCCGATGCCGTCCGGCACGGCTACTGGTCGGCACTGCTGTCCAGCAAGCTCAGCTACAACGACGCCATGCGCGTCGTCTTCGCGCATGAGGCCGATCAGATCCGATCCGAGGATCCGCTGGTCAAACTCGCGTCGACGATGGACCTGCACAACAACCAGGTCGGCCTCGACATCGGTGCCCTTGCCAAGGGCGCCGCCAATGAGGTCCTGCGGGAGGCGGTGCTGAAGGCGCTGTTCGAGGGCCGGCTCCGCTTCATCGAGCCGAAGACCGGGAAGCTGGTGCCGACGAAGTCGCTGCAGCCTTCGAGCTGACCGATCGGAGGGCTGGGCGCCGTCCCGCATAACCCCTAGGGTCGGAGCCAAGACAATTGCCCGGCCGCCACGGCGGACCGGTTTGGGGCGCCGGCTTGTCCATCTTCCTTCGGGTCACCCTGCCGCTCGCCGGCATGAACTTCGTCAACCAGATGGCGCGTGCGGTGATCGCGACCATCGGGCCGCCGCTGGCGCTCGAACTCGGGCTGTCGGCAAGTGGGCTCGGGCTGCTGGCCGCGGCGATCTTCGTCACCTACGCCATGGCGCAATTGCCGGTCGGCCTGGCGCTCGACCTGTTCGGGGCGCGGCGGACGCAGACGGTGCTGGCCTCGATCGCCGCGATCGGCTGCGTGATCTCGGCGATGGCGCCGGACGCGCTGCTGCTCGGGGTCGGGCGCATGGTGACCGGCATCGGCATCGCCGCCGGGCTGATGGGCATGCTGCAGGCCAATACCCAATGGTATCCACGCGAGCGGGTCGCCACCATGACCGGGCGCGGCGTCTTCATCGCGGCCCTCGGCGGATTATCGGCGACGCTGCCGGTGCAATGGCTGCTGCCGTCGATCGGCTGGCGCGGCGCCTTCTGGGGCATCGCGGCGATCGCCCTGGGCGTCGCGATCTGGATCTGGAATTCCGTGCCGGACCGCCCCCCAGGGGCGACGGCGCGAACACCGCGGCGGTTATGGGACGAGGTGGCGGAATATGGCCGCATCTTCCAGCATGCCGGCTTCCTGCGCTTCCTGCCGGGGATCGCGATGATCTCGGCGCTGAACTTCACGATGATGGGCCTATGGGCCGGCCCCTGGCTGCGCGACGTGGGCGGGCTTGCCGACCAGCCGCGCGCCGCGGCGCTGCTCTGCCTGGCACTCGGGATGACGCTCGGCAGCCTCATGATGGGGCAATGGACGACGCGGATGCAGGAGCGCGGCTGGCCGGGGGTCACCGTGCCGGCGCTGGCGCTGGCCGGGCAGGCGGTGATGCTGGGGGTGCTGCTGACCCGGCCGCAGGGCGGCCTCGCGGTGCTCGGGCCGGTCTGGTTCGTCTTCGGCTTCGTCGGCGCCGGCGGCCCGCCGGGCTATGCGGCCCTGGCGCAGGTGTTCCCGCGCGAACTCGCGGGGCGCGTCGCGACGGCGATCAACTTCACCATGCTGCTGATCGTGGTGTTCCTGCAGAACGCGATCGGCTGGGTCCTGGATCTCTGGCCGCGCACGACGGCCGGTGGCTGGGACCCGGCGGGATATGGCGCCGCCTTCGGCGGCATGCTGATGCTGCATATCGCCTCCGGCTGCGCCATGCTGCGGTTCGGCCAGGGGAGAGGACGGGCATGATCGAAAAACGGCTGCGCAAGCTGATCGACCGCTATCGCATCACGGGCGGCAAGGGGTTCCGCCTCAAGGACCATGATCCGGCGGATACCGGCGGCCTGAACCTGGAAAAGGAAGAGGCGCAGGCGATGCTCGCCGACAGCACGCGCATCCTGGCCGAGCAGCAGGACAAGCTTTATGCGCAGGACCGTTGGTCGGTGCTCTGCATCTTCCAGGCGATGGATGCGGCGGGAAAGGACGGGGCGATCAAGCACGTCTTCACCGGCGTCAATCCGCAGGGCTGCCACGTGGTCAGCTTCAAGGCACCGAACGCCGCGGAACTCGACCATGACTTCCTCTGGCGCCACGCCATCGCGCTGCCGCAGCGCGGCCAGATCGGCATCCATAACCGGAGCTGGTATGAGGAAGTGCTGGTGGTGCGCGTGCACCAGAAGATCCTGGCGGCGCAGAAGCTGCCGGATCGGCTGGTGACCAAGCGCATCTTCGACGAGCGGCTGGAGGACATCGCCGCCTATGAGCGCTATCTGGCGCGGCAGGGCGTGGTGATCTTGAAGTTCTTCCTCAACGTCTCGAAGGACGAGCAGCGCAAGCGCTTCCTGGAACGCATCGAGGAGCCGGAGAAGAACTGGAAGTTCAACGCCGGCGACGTCGCGGAACGTACACATTGGAAGGCCTATCAGTCGGCCTATGAAGAGGCGATCCTCGCGACCGCGACGCCGCAGGCCCCCTGGTTCGTGGTGCCTGCGGACAACAAGCGCTTCACCCGCATCATCGTGGCGGACGCGATCGCGGAGGCGATGGACAGCCTCGATCTGCGCTACCCCGAACTGGACGAGAAGGCGCGGGCCGAGCTGGCGACGGCGAAGCAGGCCCTCGGCTAGAGGGGTTCCCACTCAGCCTTTCGAAGTCGCCAGGTTGCGCGCGGCCTCTGCGACCGCGGCTTCGCGGGACCTACGGATTTTCGCGCCCGAAGCCCGCGCGCGTTCCAGGATGTGCGGTGGTGCTACGAAAGGCGTGCCCGCGGTGAAGGGCGGCTCCGGGTCGTATTCGATCTGGAGCTGGATCTGCTGCGCCACATCTTCCCCCGCGAGGTCGGCCGCCAGGCGCAGCGCCATGTCGATGCCGGATGTCACGCCGCCGGCAGTGTAGACATTGCCGTCGATCGTCATCCGCTCGTCGCGCACCTCGGCACCGAATTGCGCGAGCAGGTCGCGCGATGCCCAATGGCTGCCCGCGCGGCGTCCCCGTAGCAGACCGGCAGCGCCGAGCAGCAGGCTGCCGGTGCAGATGCCGAGGACATGGCGCGCGCCCCGCGCCTGGTCGCGCACGAACTCCACGGTCTCCGGGTCGAGCATGGCGGCATCGGTGCCCGGCCCGCCCGGCACGACGAGCAGATCGAATTGCGGTGCCTCCGCGAAACCCATCGAGGGCGTGATCACCAGCCCACGGTCCGTGCGCACGGGATCCCGGGTCTTGGCAACGACCTCGACGCGCCAGCCAGGCAGCCGCGCCAGCACTTCATAGGGGCCGGTGAGGTCGAGCTGGGTCATCGCGGGGAACAGCAGCATGCCCGCCATGGGCGCCTTGTCGGACATCGGGGGACCTCCGTTGGGATGGCGGGAGGATAGGAGGCCCGAGGATCTGACGGGAATGACAAAGCCCAGGCGATTCCTGCCGAGGGCGGCCGCTCACGCATTCGCCCCGAACGCGGCGCGCCGGCGCTCCGAAGCCATTGCTTAAGCGATGCGGATGTAGGGAGGCCTCTCACGAGCGGAGCGGGTTGGTGGCAATCTGGAGTGGCCTGACGCTGCGCAAGCGGCTCTTCGTGCTGGCCTGGGCCAGCTTCATCATCCTGATCTATCTCGGCATCGGGGTGACGGCGGTTTCCGTCGTCCACGGGGAAAGGGTCTCCTCCGCCGCCGGCCATCGGGCGCGCATGACGGTCGGCGCGGTCGAGCGTGGCCAGACCCCACCGGAACCCATCCCGGAGGCGGGCGACTTCACCAACGTCACGATCGGCCTCTATCTCGACGGGATCGAGACCCTCTCCATCCGCGATTCCTTCTGGGCGCCGACCTTCTACATCTGGTTTCGCTGGCAGGGTGACCGGGCCCTCAATCCCGGGGCCAATTTCCGCCTCGTGGACGGCAGCATCACGCGAAGGGACCTGCAGGAGGAGTATTACGGCGCGGACGGGACGAACTATCAGCGCTACCGCGTCACCGCCCGGATGACGAAGTTCTTCAACACGACCCGGGTTCCCCGGGACGACCACATGCTGAACCTCTACATCGAGGACGCCCGCTTCGACGCGACGCGCCTGCGCTACGTCGCCGATCCGGCGTCGAACGTCAGTTCGCGCGTCAGGGTATCCGGCTACACCATCTCCCGCAGCTCGGAGCAGGTCGCGAAGACCCACACCTACCGCTCCTCCTACGGCGACCCGCGGCTTGAAGGGCAAGGGAACCGCACCTTCAGCATGTTCACCTACGGCGTCCGCATCGAGCGGTCCGGGATGGGTGTCTATTTCAAGGTCTTCATCGGTCTCTTCGCCGGCATGGCGCTCGCCTTCGCCAGCTTCGGGCTCCGGGCCTCCGATGCGGGGCCCCGCTTCTCGATGGTCGCGGGCTCCTACTTCGGCGCCGTCGCGAACTCCTACCTCGCGGGGTCGCTGATCCCGTCCTCGGGGCAGTTCGGCCTCGTCGAATACGTGACGTTCATCGGCCTCTTCACGATCTTCTTCTCGCTGATCGCCACCATCGTCTCGATCTACATCTGGAATATCCGGGCGGACAAGGAACTCTCCCGCGCCTTCGACGTGACGACCGTCACCGCGGCGGGCATCGGCTATGTCGCCGTCAACATCCTGCTGCCGCTCAGCGCCTGACGGCTCGCGAGCCGCGCAAGCAGACCCCGTCCGGGCGATTCCGCCTGAACGGGATCTGTTCCAGGATAACCGCGCCTCGGCTCAGGTCCCGGCGCCGTCGAACGCGTCCAGGACGTGCAGGGAATAGGTAAAGGCGGCGCCGGCATTGAGTGCGATGGCGACGCCGAGGGCTTCCGCCACCTCCTCCTTCGTCGCGCCCGCCGCGCGGGCCTTGCGCGAATGGCTGTCGATGCAGCCCTCGCACCGGGTGGTGACGGCGACGGCCAGCGCGATCAGCTCACGCGTCTTGGCGTCGAGATGCCTGGTGGTCGCGGCGCCGGTGTTCAGCGCCACGAAGCCCTTCACCAATTCCGGATGCAGGCCGCGCAGATCCTTCCCACGGTCGCGGAGGCCGGCGCTGTACTCATCCCAGTTCTCGATGCGGGTATCGGCGGTCATTGCGGTGCCCCTGATGTGGAAAAGCAAAGGGCGCGAAGCCTGCGGCCCGCGCCCTTCCCTGTCCATAGGCCCCGAAGGAGCGCCGCGTTAGAGCGTGATGCGCTGACAAGCGCTCACGCATCATGCTCCCTCAAGTCATCACGCTCTAGCCGGCGGATTCGGCCGTCGCCTCGGCGTCGCCCTCGCCTTCCTCCGGCTTCGGCAGCGCCGGGGGCGCCGCCTCCACGTAATCGAAGGACAGGGCATTGTCCTTGAGGCCGACCTTGACCGAACCACCCTTGGTCAGCCGGCCGAACAGCAGCTCCTCGGCAAGCGGCTTCTTGATGTGCTCCTGGATCACGCGCGCCAGCGGCCGCGCACCATAGAGCGGGTCGTAGCCCTTCTCGGCCAGCCATTCCTTGGCCGCGGAGGAGAGCTCGATCGTCACGTTGCGGTCGGCGAGCTGCGCCTCGAGCTGCATGACGAACTTCTCGACCACCTGGGCCACGATCTCCTGCGAGAGGCTGGAGAAGGGGACGGTGGCATCGAGGCGGTTGCGGAATTCCGGCGTGAACATCCGCTGGATCGCCTCCGTGTCCTCGCCGATGCGGGTCGTGCGCTCGAAGCCGATGGTAGGCCTCGCCATGTCGGCGGCGCCGGCATTCGTCGTCATGATCAGGATCACGTTGCGGAAATCGACGGTCTTGCCGTTGTGGTCCGTCAGCTTCCCATGGTCCATCACCTGCAGCAGGATATTGAAGAGATCCTGGTGCGCCTTCTCGATCTCATCGAGCAGCAATACGGCATGCGGATGCTGGTCGATGGCGTCGGTCAGCAGGCCGCCCTGGTCGAAGCCGACATAGCCCGGCGGCGCGCCGATCAGGCGGCTGACGCTGTGCCGCTCCATGTATTCGGACATGTCGAAGCGGATCAGCTCGATGCCGAGCGTCTTGCTGAGCTGCTTCGCGACCTCGGTCTTGCCGACGCCGGTCGGGCCGCTGAACAGATAGTTGCCGATCGGCTTCTCCGGGTCGCGCAGCCCGGCGCGGGACAGCTTGATCGCGGCGGAAAGCGCCTCGATCGCCTTGTCCTGGCCGAACACCATTGCCTTCAGGTCGCGCTCCAGGTTTTTCAGCACCTCCTTGTCGTCGGTGCTGACCGACTTGGGTGGGATGCGCGCGATCTTGGCGACGATGTCCTCTACGTCCTTCAGCGTCACCGTCTTCCGCCGCTTGTTCTCGGGCAGCAGCATGCGGCTGGCGCCGACCTCGTCGATCACGTCGATCGCCTTGTCGGGCAGCTTGCGGTCGTGGATGTATTTGGCCGAGAGCTCCACCGCGGCGCGGATCGCCTCGGGCGTGTACTTCACCTTGTGGTGCTTCTCGTAGTTGGTCTTCAGGCCCTGCAGGATCTTCACCGCATCCTCGAGCGTCGGCTCGTTGACGTCGATCTTCTGGAAGCGGCGGACCAGGGCGCGGTCCTTCTCGAAGTAGTTGCGGTATTCCTTGTAGGTGGTCGACCCGATGCAGCGCAGCGTGCCCTGGGCCAGCGCCGGCTTCAGCAGGTTCGACGCATCCATGGCGCCGCCGGAGGTAGCGCCGGCGCCGATCACCGTGTGGATCTCGTCGATGAACAGGATGGAGCCGGCCTGGTTCTCCAGCTCCTGCACCACGGCCTTCAGCCGCTCCTCGAAATCACCACGGTAGCGGGTGCCGGCCAGCAGGCTGCCCATGTCGAGCGCATAGATGGTCGACTTCAGCAGCACCTCCGGCACGTCGCCCTCGATGATGCGCTTGGCCAGGCCTTCGGCGATCGCGGTCTTGCCGACCCCGGGGTCGCCCACATAGAGCGGATTGTTCTTGGTGCGGCGGCAGAGGATCTGGATCGTGCGCTCGATCTCGCTGTCGCGGCCGATCAGCGGGTCGATCTTGCCCTGCTGCGCCTTCTTGTTGAGGTTGACGCAGTAGTTGGAAAGCGCGTCCTGGCCGCGCGGCGCACGCTGAGGCTTCTCCTCCCCGCGTTCGGGCGTCTCCTCCGGCTGCGGGGTCCCCTGCACCGGGCGCGGCGTGCTGCGGCCCGGGGCCTTGGCGATGCCGTGGCTGATGAAGTTCACCGCGTCGAGCCGCGTCATGTCCTGCAACTGCAGGAAGTAGACGGCATGGCTCTCACGCTCGGAGAAGAGGGCGACCAGCACGTTGGCGCCGGTCACCTCATCGCGGCCGGAGGACTGGACATGGATGGCGGCGCGCTGGACCACCCGCTGGAAGCCGGCAGTCGGCTTCGGGTCGCCGGAGCGGTCGGTGACGAGGCCGGCGAGGTCCTTGTCGAGGAACTCGCCGAGATCGCGTTTCAGCTTGTCGATGTCGACGCCGCAGGCGCGCAGCACCGTGGTCGCGTCGGCATCGTCGGCCAGCGCGAGGAGGAGATGCTCGAGGGTCGCGTATTCGTGCCGGCGGTCATTCGCCAAGCCGAGGGCCCGGTGGAGCGTCTGTTCGAGGTTGCGGGACAGCATGGTCAGAGGCTCCCCTGTCGGAGCCGGGCGCATCCGTCGCCCCGGCCCGTCATCACATCATCATATGGGAGGCGAAGCAGCTTCCGCATCCCCTGAAGCACTGCGTTGCAAACAGTGACGAAGGAGGGGGAAGGGCAGCGTCGCCGCTATTCCTTCTCGATCGTGCACTGGAGCGGGTGCTGGTTCTGGCGGGCCAGATCCATCACCTGAGTCACCTTGGTCTCCGCGACCTCATAGGTGAACACGCCGCAGACGCCGACGCCGCGACGATGGACGTGCAACATGATCCGCGTCGCCTCCTCCCGGTTCTTCTGGAAGAAGCGTTCCAGCACATGCACGACGAACTCCATCGGCGTGTAGTCGTCGTTCAGCATGAGCACCTTGTACATGGCGGGCTTCTTGGTGCGGGGGCGCGCCTTGACGACGACGCCGGTCGCCGGCCCGTCACCGTTGCCCACCCCGTTGTTCCGCTTGTCCTGGTCGCTCATGGCCTGAAGGCTGTCTCATCCGGGAAGTGGTGGGAAGGCGCGAACGGCGCCCCGCCGGGTCTAGGATATCGGAGCGCGTGGCATCAGGTGAAGGGCCACGGTGACAATGATGGCAGCATTTGCCGCGCGGGAGCCCCCCGCCGGGCTTGATCCTCGCCCCCTTGTAACCTGCCGATCCTTTCCGGCGACTTGATTTGGCGAGCCGATCCATGCCTCCGGGCCACCCCATCCTCCGGCGATCTGCTCCGCCTGCTCTGCCGAGCAGATTCACGCTTTCGGGCGCTTCCGCCCTCCAGCGATCTGCTCAGGAGCGCCGGAGCGCGGGGTCCTGAACGGCAGAGGCCCGGCACCGCTATCCCGGAAAGGGTGCGGTACCGGGCCTCGTCGGCCGGCCGTTGGGGTGAGGGGTACGGCCGGCGGGCGGGGCGCGGGGCCCCGCCCGGGATCAAGCCGCGATCGGCTTCGCGAACTTCTCGACCGCGAGCTGGACGCGCGCGGTGATCGGGGCCGAGGCGCTCTCGCTCAGGCGCAGGAAGGCCTCCTGGAACTTGGAGGTCTCCGAGGAAGCCTTCTCGAAGGCGGCCTTCGCGAAGGAGGTCTGCAGCTCAGTGGCTTCCTTCAGGCTCTTCACGGAGGCGAACGCCTTGGCGCTCTCCATCGCATGATCGGCAAAGCCCTGCGCCAGCGCGGCGTACTGGCGCGCGATGTCCTGGGTGCCGGTCGCCCAAAGCTGGGCGGACTTCGTCACCGCTTCGATGTTGCCACGGCCGAACTCGACCGCCTCTTCCGCCGCCTTGAACATCGTCTCGGCAGCCTTCGTCGCCTGTTCCATACCCTTCTCCATCGATGCACGCGCCTGGGTGGCGCCCTCGTTGATCACGCTCTTCGCCTTGGCCTCGCCGGTCTGGACCGCCTCGGCCGCAATCTTGGTCACTTTGCTCTCGCCAGCCATCGTCGCGTCCTTTCCGTTCGATGATGATTGGGCCACAGCCTCCAGCACCGGGGCCGGCGCGGCGGCCTGCGCCTTCGCCGGCTTGCGGCCCGTCATGCGTGGTGTCGTGCTGTCGCCCATCGGATCGCCTTCCGCTTCGACCGCAACCGGGCTCATCCGGCTCTCCGGATTGCCATGGTGCGGTGCAACATGCCGGTTTTTAGAGCAGCGGATGACAGCGATGCAAGAGTTTTTTTGCGCTGCAACATAACGCCCTGGTGACTTCGTCGCGTGAAGTCTGCGCCCGCCTCCATGGGCGCTGCCGTCGGCGTTTAAGGTGTTGTTTTAACCCCTTGTCCCTTCCCCATTTCCGTAGCGAGACGGTGGACAGCCACGCCTCCGATTGCTTAAGCTGCGCGCGGGAAGGGTGCGACGCGGCCGAGGGGGGCCGCCCGCGCCCTTGGGGAGCTTGCATGATGACGAACAGCGCCGCCCGGCCGGGCCGGCCTTTCCCACTTCGCCGCGCGCTCGGTCTGCTGGGGGCCTGGTTGCTGGCTGCTGCCCTGCCGGGTGCCGCCCAAGCGCAGATCGGCAGCGACCGCTACGCCGCCATCGTCCAGGACGCGCGCACCGGCGCCACGCTGATGGCGGCGAATGCGGATGAGCAGCGGCATCCCGCCTCGCTGACCAAGATGATGACGCTCTACATGCTGTTCGAGGCGATGCGGGACGGCCGTATCAGCCTCGACACGCCGATCGTGATGTCGCGCGAGGCAGCGTCGCAACCGCCTTCGCGGCTCGGGCTCCCGGCCGGCGCCTCGCTGACCGCGGAACAGGCGATCCTGGCGCTGGTGACGAAATCGGCGAATGACGTGGCGGCGGCGATCGGTGAACGCCTGGGCGGCGGCGATGAGCAGCGTTTCGCGCAGATGATGACGCTGCGCGCCCGGGCGCTCGGCATGACGCGGACCACGTTCCGCAACGCGTCCGGCCTGCCCGACCCTGACCAGGTGACGACGGCGCGCGACATGGCCCTGCTCGGGCGGCGCCTGCGGGAGGATTTCCCCAACCGCTACCACTATTTCTCCGCCGACAGCTTCCGCTACCGCGGCCAGGTGATCGCCAACCACAACCGCCTGCTCGCGGAGTATGAGGGCACCGACGGCATCAAGACCGGCTATGTGAACGACAGCGGTTTCAACCTCGTGGCCAGCGTGGAGCGCGACGGGCAGCGGCTGGTGGCAGCGGTGTTCGGCGGCTCCACCGGCCGGGAGCGCGACCGGCACATGATGGCGATCCTGGACCAGGCCTTCGCCCGTCTCGGCGTCGCAGCGCGCGAGCCGCTCCTGGCATCGCGGGGCGGTGTCGGCCTGGTTTCCGCAGCGCGGGCGGCGACGCTGTCCGGGCGCCGGGTGATCGAGGCGCGGGTGCCGGTGCGCCAGGCCACACGCCAGACACGGGCGATGGTGACCACGCGCGCCGCGGCCCGGTCGCTGCCGCGGCCCCCGATGGCAGCGGCACCAGCGCGGCGGACCGTTGCGACGCGCACCGCCCTCGGCGCACGCAGCCAGCGCCTGGAGCCACCGCGGCAGGCGACGGCACGGCGCGCGACCCGCGTGGAGCAGGGCGACCGTTCGCCACCGCGCAACGACCGTCGGCGGCGCGTCGCGGAGCGCTGAGCACAGCCTCCCCGCTGGAGCATGATGCGCTCGCAAGCGCTCACGCATCATGTCCAGCCCTTTGTTCGGTCGCGTGATTCAGACTTTTCGGCGATTCCACCCTCAAGTCATCACGCTCTATCCGAGACGGCGCGGATCGCGGCCCTTGGCTCCTGGAGACGGCTTCACGCCGCCGACGATCCACCTGCCTTCGGTCCCAGGAGCAGATGCACCTCCCCGGCGATGCGCTCCAGGCGCGGCGCCGCGAAATCGATAAAGGCCCGCAGGCGGCGCGGCATCAGGCGCCCGCTCGGGAAGACCAGCGCAACCGGCCGCGCCGGCATCTCATGGTCGCGTAGCAGCCGCACCAGCCGGCCATCGGCAACCGCCGCGGCGACCTGATAGCCAAGCGCGGCGAGCAGGCCGCGCCCCGCGATCGCCGCCTCCACCGCCGCCTCGGCCAGGTTCACCGTCAGGCGCGGCATGACGGGGATGGCGCGGGGCGCGCCTGACGGCATCGCGAAGATCCATTCCGGGGCTGGTCCCGGTCGCCCAAAGTGGATGATCGCGTGCCCCCTTACCTCCTCCGGCCGGGCAGGCGTGCCGTGGCGCGCCAGATAGGCCGGGCTCGCGACCACCACCCGCCCGATGGCGCCCAGCCTGCGCAGCGTGAAGCCGGAATCCGGCTGCGCCCCGATGCGAACCGCGATGTCGATCCCCTCCTCCAGCAGATCGGCAACGGCATCCGACAGCAGCAGCTCGACCCGCACCTCGGGGAAAGCGTCGAGGAAGGCGGTGACGACGGGCGCCACATGCAGTCGGCCGAAGACCAGGGGGGCCGCGATGCGCAGCCGGCCGCGCGGCGTCACCGCCTCGAGCGCCGCGCCCTCGATCGCCTCCGCATAGTCGGCGAGCAGGCGCCGCGCCTGGTCGGCCAGGCGGCGGCCGGCATCCGTGGGGGCGATCTGGCGGGTGGTGCGCTCGATCAGTCGGACCCCGAGCCTCGCCTCCAGCCCCGCCAGCATGCGGGTAACGGCGGGCGGCGAATGGCCCAGCCGGCGACCGGCAGCCGCCAGGCCGCCGCTGTCGAGCACGGCAAGGAAGAGACGGAGCTCGTCGAGGCGGTCCATGCCAGAATTCCAGTAGCAGGAATTATCAATGCCACACTCCTGGCATTCTCCACACTGGAAGCAAGTGTGATGGTGGCGCCGCGTCGCACCGGACAGGAGCTGCCGCCATGGGCCGCCACTACGCCGAGATCGCCTTCACCCCCGCCGTGCAGGCGGAACAGACCCGCATCGGGTCCCGCAGCCGCTACGAGCGCGTGGCGCGGGATGGGCGGGAGGACGGCCAGCTCGGCCCGGACGAGACCGCCTTCGTCGCGGCGCGCGACAGCGTCTACATGGCGAGTGTTTCGGAAACCGGCTGGCCCTACCTTCAACATCGCGGCGGGCCGCCCGGCTTCCTGCGGGTGCTGTCGCCGACCCGGTTGGGCTTCGCCGATCTCGTCGGCAACCGCCAGCATGTGAGCGTCGGCAACCTCGCCGGCGACGACCGCGTCGCGCTGTTCCTGATGGATTACCCGGCGCGGCGGCGGCTGAAGATCCTCGGCCATGCGCGGGTGGTGCGGGAAGGCGAGGATGCCGCGCTGGTCGCCGACCTGGCGCCGCCCGGCATCGAGGACCGGGCAGAGCGCGCGATCCTGATCGATATCGCGGGCTTCGAGTGGAACTGCCCGCAGCACATCACGCCGCGCTACAGCGCGGCCGAACTCGCGCCGTTGGTGGCGCGGCTGGAAACGGCGGAGGCCGAGCTCGCCAAGCTGCGCGCCGCGCAGAGGACCGGCGGCGAGCCATGACGCCCGGCAGCCATCCACTGCGGCAAGGAGTTCCGATGCATCGCCTCTATTATTCCCCCGGCGCCTGCTCCCTCGCGCCGCATATCGTGCTGGAGGAGATCGGCATCCCCTATGCGCTGGAGCTGCGCTCCGCGCGAAATGCCGAGGGCACCAGCACGCCCGAATACCTGGCGCTCAACCCGAAGGGACGGGTGCCCGCGCTGGCTGGCATGCCGGGCAGTGCTGGCGGCGCCACTGGCCTCCTGACGGAAGCCCCGGCGATCCTGTTCTTCCTGGCGCGCAGCCATCCGGAGGCCAGGCTGCTGCCCGGTGACCCCGCGGCCGAGGCGCGATGCCTCGAATGGATGAACTGGCTGTCCGGCACCGTGCACGGGCAGTCCTTTGGCCAGATCTGGCGCGCGCACCGTTTCACCGCAGATCCGGTGCAGCACGCCGCCATCATCGCCAAGGGCGAGGAGAATCTCGGCGGGCAATATGCGCATATCGAGGCGCTGCTGGCGGATGGCCGGGACTGGGCTGTGCCGGGCCAGTACAGCATCGCCGATCCCTTCCTGCTCGTCTTCTGGCTCTGGGGCCAGAGGATCGGGATCGAGATGGCAGGCCACTACCCGGCCTGGGCCCGGCTCAGCGCGCGCATCCTCGCGCGGCCGGCCGTGCAGCGCGCGCTGGAGCAGGAGCGGGTGAGCGTCGCGGCGCCGCCCGCCTGACGCCATGCCGCCCCCATGCGGCCGCGGCCGCCGCATGGGCGCTCAGGATGGTCAGGCGTAGCGGCGCAGGATCGCCTGCATCGCCGGCGCCAGGTCAGGACGCTTCAGCGCGAAGGCGACCTGCGCCTCCAGGAAACCGGCCTTGTCGCCGCAGTCGAAACGGCGGCCCTCGTAGCGGACGCCGTGGAAGGGTTGCTGGCCGATCAGCTTGGCCATGCTGTCGGTGAGCTGCACCTCGCCGCCCGCGCCCTTCTCCATCTTCGCGAGATGGCCGATCACCTCCGGCATCAGCACGTAGCGGCCGATGATGGTGAGGTTGGACGGCGCCTGATCGACCGGCGGCTTTTCGACCAGCCCCTTCACGGAGACCAGCCGGCCCATGTCCTTCTCGATATCGAGCACGCCGTACCGGTTCACGCGCTCGCGCGGAACCTCCTCGATCGCGACCACGTTGCCACCGGTCTCGCGATAGGCCTCGGCGAGCTGGGCGGTGCAGGAGACGTCGCACATCATCAGGTCATCGGGCAGCAGGATGGCGAAGGGATCATCGCCGACGAAGGCGCGGGCACACCAGATGGCGTGGCCCAGGCCCATCGGCACCTGCTGGCGCACGGTCGCGATGGCGCCGGGCTGCACCGCCTGGGCACGAAGCGCATCCAGCTCCGCCTGCTTGCCACGCTCGGCGAGCGTCCGCTCAAGCTCGTAGGCGACGTCGAAATGCTCGACGATCGCGGTCTTGCCGCGACCGGAGATGAAGCAGAATTGCTCGATGCCGGCGGCGCGCGCCTCCTCGACCGCATATTGGATCAGCGGCTTGTCGACGACGGGCAGCATCTCCTTCGCCATCGCCTTGGTGGCGGGAAGGAAGCGGGTGCCCAAGCCGGCGACGGGCATGACGGCCTTCTTGAGGGGCTTAAGACTCACGATGCGGCGATTCCTTCGGCGTAGCGTCTGAAGACGGATGGGAACACGGCGCGGCGTCCAATTTGTGGCAGCACCGTCCGGCAGGCACAACCAACCCGTGCTTGCCTCGCTGCAATGCAAAGGCCGGACGGCCCAGGATTCATCGGCATCGCCGCGCATCCCGTACCGTCATCACGATCAGGGCATGGAACGCCCCGCAGGGTCCAGGGTTCCACGCTTCGTGACGAATGAGTTTCAGCGCCGGAGCAGCAGGTCGCGTGCGGCGTTGAGGCGGGCGGCCAGCCAGTCGCTGCCGCCCTGGTCGGGATGCGCGGCGCGCATCATCCGGCGATGCGCGGCGCGGACGGCGTCCTCGCTGGCACCTTCCGCGAGGCCCAGAATGGCCAGCGCCTCGGTCCGGGTCATCGGCGCGTCGGACGCCGGCGGCGGCGATTGCGATGCATCCCGCCAGTCCGGATGGGCACGATCGAGCCAGGCCTCCAGCAGCGGCACACTGTCCGGATCCGTGGCCGCGCATTCGGCGAGCAGATCCAGCGATGCCGCCCGCCCAAGCTCCGCGAGATCCGCGCCGGCGAAGCGTCCGGCCAGTACCCGCCCGGTCATCCGCCCGGTCGCGTGGTCCAGCACCATCTCCAGCATCGCGGTCGCGACCCGTGTCTCCTGTCCGGACGCGCTCTCGCCGCCGAACCGGCGGGCGAAGCGGCGCCCCCGCCACCATTGCCAGAGCACCGGCGCGAAGAGCGCCAGCGCCCAGACGAGCTGGGGTCCACGCCCGGTGGCCAGCAGCAAGGCAGCCATCACGACGCCGAGCGCGGCGGCCCCAGAGGCCAGCCCCTTCTTCACTGCTTCCACCGAGGCACCGGCAAAGACGCGCAGCACGGCCAGCGCCAGCAGCAGCGCGAGGAAGCCGAGCAGCAGTGCGGCGAGGGCCATCAGCGGGGCGCGGGCAATTGGCCCGCGATGCACCGTGCCGCCGCATCCGGAAGCGCCGCCAGCGCCCCGCGCCCACCCGCGGCAAAGACCGCGACGGCGCGCAGCAGGTCGCGCAGCATCGCGGCACTCGCGGGGTCGAAGGGCGCGAAGGCGCCGCCCGACAGGGTCGCGACCTGCCGGAACAGCGACGACGCGGCAGGATCCTCGCCCTCCAGGAAGGCGAAGATGGGCACGCCGCGCAGGCCGAGCTCGCCGGCGGCGTGGCAGATCGGATCCGGCGGCTCTTCGGCGGCGTCGCCCACCATGACGATGGCGGCGAGCTTCTCCGCCCGCGTGGCGTTGAGCGCGTGGCCGAGCATCCGCAGGATCTGGGTCTGGCCGCCGAGGCACCTTACCCCCGCCATGCGGCGGCCGAGCTCTGCGGCATCGGCCAGGAAGGGGGTCGCGGCGCATTCCCCGTAGCCGCGCCAGTAGCAGAGCGATATGGCGAGCCCGCCCAATCCCTGCACGGCCGCGAACATCTCCGCCTGCAGATGGCAGGCCCGGTCCCAGGCCGGCTGCCGGGATGCGGTGGCATCGACCGCGAAGAGCAGCCGGGCCGGCCGGCCGGAGGCAGGGCGCACCGCCGGCATGGCGCCGAGCCGTTCGAGGAAGGCGGCGACATCACGATTGCCGGGTTTGGCGGGCGGCTGAGGCATTTGTGAGATATTGGGCATGGCCCACCCCGATCGCCAGGGATGGCGCCGCCGGCGCTCCTCGGGCATTATTGCGCCCCGTTATCGATAGTTCGGAAGCCCCATGCCGCCCATTCCCGCTGCGCCGAAACTCGCCCTCGCGCTGCTGCTGGCCACCGGGGCGGCACTCGCCCAGAAGCCGGCACCGCTCGCCCCGCCAGGCGCGCCGCAAGGCGGCAAGCCCCCGGCGCTTGGCGCGACGCCGACGCCGGCGCCACTGGTACCGCTGGTGCCAGCGCCATCCCTGCCCGCCCCCGACGCCGCCCGTCGCCCGCCGGCCGTTCCCGCGCCGCAGGCCGTGGCGCCCCTGCCGCCGCCCCCGGCCGATGAGGATCCGGCGATCCGGCGCCTGCGCGCGACCTTCGGTCCCAATGTGCAGATGGCCTACCGGAGCGCCACCGTGCTCGACAGCAGCGCCGGCAGCTTTCGCCTCGACGGCGTCACGCTGCGCCGTCCGGGCGCCGAGGCGACGGTCGATGCGCTCTCCATCACCGGCCAGCGCGAGGACGGCGTGCGGCAGGCGGAGCTGCGGAACCTCGTCACCACCGAACAGGGCGGGCCCCGGGTGACCGTCGCGCAGGCGCGCCTCGACGGCCTGACCATCCGCCGCCCGGCGGTGCCCGGGCAGAACATCACGCCCGATGCCGTCAGCCTCGACCGCTTCTCTCTCGAGGGGCTGCGCGTCGAGAGCGACACGATCGTCAGCGTCGCCAGCCTGACGGTCGAGGATTACGGCCCCGGCCGGCAGACCCGGCTGCGGCTGGAGAATCTCGCGGGCGAAAGGCAGCGCGGCAGCGGCGCCGACGCCTTCGGCCTGGCGCGGCTCGCCGTCAGCGGCGTCGATGTCGCCACCATCTGGACCCAGCTCATCGCCGGAGGCCGGCCGGAACCGACGCCCGGCCGGCTGGAGGCCCTGGCCGAGAACTTCACCCTCTCGGAAGGCGGCCGCGTGCTCGGTGGCGCCGAGAGCCTGCGCATAGAATCCGAGACCGACGCGCAGCTTGCCGGAACCGGCCGGGCCGCGCTCCGCGGGCTGCGGCTCGACGGCGTTCCGCAACTGCAGGATTTCCTGACCCGGCTCGGCTACCAGGCGTTGGTCGGCGATATCACCCTGGAAGGCGGCTACCAGCCGCAGGGTGGCCGGATGACATTGCCGAGCTTCGTCATCGCCGCACCCGGCTTCGGCAGCATCAGCCTGTCCATGGACATGGACGGCGTCGACCGCGACGCCCCGGCGGAGACCCTGATGACACGGATGCGGCTATTGGCGATGGCGATCCGCTATCGCGACGAGGGCCTGTTGCCGCGCGCGCTCCGCATGCAGGCCGCGCAGCAGCGGGTGAACGAGACCCAGCTCCGCGAGCAGATCATCGGCATGGCGAATGCGGTGATCGGCGGACCGGCGGCGGCCGCGCTGCGTGAGCCGATCGAACGCTTCGTGCGCGGCCAGGCGCAGGAGCTGGAGATCACGGCACGGCCGCCCCAGCCGGTGCCGCTGACGGCGCTCTCCGCCCAGCCACCGCGCAATGCGGAAGAAGCGCAGCGCCGCTACGGGCTGACTGCCTCGGCGCGCTGAAAGCCCCCGGGGGAGGAGCGCCCTCCCCCGCCCGTCACCAAGGTCCGGGAGCCGCCTGTGTCCATCCGCGTCCTGAGGACCGTCCTCGCACTGCTGCTGGTCTCCGGCACGGCACTGGCCGAGGCCTCGAACCCGGCGCCTGTCCCGTCGGCAGCCGCGCCTTTGCCAGGCGAGGCCCCGGCGATCCAGCATCTGCGCGCGCTCCTCGGGCCGGAGATCGGGCTGCGCTATCGCAGCGCCACCGTGCTCGATGGCGCGGCCGGCGATGTCCGACTCGAGGATGTGCGGCTCCGCGGACCGGGCTTCGAGATGCTGGTCCGGACATGGACGGCCTTGGGCCAGCGCGAGGATGGAGCGCGGGAATGGCAGCTCGATCCTGTCACCTGGCACGGGGATGACGGGCTGATGCTGTCGGTTCGGCAGGCAAGGCTCTCCGGCCTCGCCATTCGTCAGCCTGCTGCCGGTCAGGCGATGGACCTGGTCGGCCTGATCGGGGCGGTCCGGGTCGATCACCTGTCGCTCGAGGGGGCGGCGCATGGGCTCGGCGAGGTCAGCATTGGCCGCCTTACCCTTGAGGATTACGGCCTCGGCCGGCTGAGCCGGGTGCAGCTCGAGAATCTCGCCGGGCCGTGGGGCAGCGAGGGGCTCGGCGGCTTCAACCTGGCCCGCGCCGGCATGGACGGCTTCGACATCGCCGCCCTGGCGCTGCTGCAGGTGACCGGCACGCCTGCGGGCCCGGCCCGGATGCGCGGCAGCTTCCTGGCCGAAGCCTTCGCCATGGATGAGGCCGGCCGCAGCGTCGCCAGCGCCGGCAGCCTGCGCGGCGAGAGCGATTTCGAGATCGCGGCCGATGGCCGGATCACCTCGGCGGACCGGATGGTGCTGCAGGGGCTGGCGCTGGACGGGGTTGCGGCGGTGCAGGAGCTCCTGACGGAACTCGGCTACCAGGCGCTGCCTGGCGAGATCGCGCTGGAATCCCGCTTCGAGCAGCAGGGTGGCCGGTTCGCCCTCCCCGGCCTCGCGTTCACGCTGCCGGGCTTCGGCCAGATCACCTTCGGCTTCGAAGGGGATGGATTCGACCCCCAGGCGGCGCCGGAGGTGGCCGCGGCGCAGATGCAATTGCTCAGCCTGATGGTGCGATATCGCGACGACGGGCTGCTGCCACGGCTCTTCGCCATGCTGGCCAGGCAGGGGCGCATGACTGTTCCGGCCTTCCGCGCCCAAATCATCGCCCAGCTCGCCGCCCTGCTCGAGGGACCGGCGCTCAGGCCACTGCTCACGCCAGCCAAGCTGTTCCTGAGCGGCCAGGTGCAGGAGCTGGAGGTCGCAGCGCGGCCGCCGGAGCCCTTAGGGCTTGCCGCCTTTGAAGATCCGGGGCTGGACAGCGTCGAGGCCGTGCTGGCTCGCCTGGGGCTTGCCGCCACCGCACGCTGAGAGCCCGTCTGGGAGCGGCGCGGCGGACGAGTGGCGGCGGCCATGCGTGCTTCGTGGGCCGGGTGCCGTTGCCGGGGTGGGCCCAGGGCTTTATAGCGGCGGCGCCCTTCACCACCGAGGTTTCCCGCCCCGTGGCCAGCATCGCCCCTGCCTCCGATACGCCCAACCCCGCCCTTTCTGCCCAGGCCGCGCTGCTGGCCCGCCCCTCGAGCGAGGAGCGCCGCATGGCGGATTGCATTCGGGCGCTCGCCATCGATGCCGTGGAAGCCGCGAAATCCGGCCATCCCGGCATGCCGATGGGCATGGCCGATGCCGCGACGGTGCTGTTCTCCCGCTTCGTGAAGTTCGACGCCGCCGATCCGCGCTGGCCGGACCGCGACCGCTTCGTGCTGAGCGCCGGCCACGGCTCCATGCTGCTCTATTCCCTGCTCCACCTGACCGGGCATGCCGGCATGGGGATCCCGGAGCTGAAGCGCTTCCGCCAGCTCCATTCGCCTGCCGCCGGGCATCCGGAATTCGGCGAGCACCCGGGCATCGAGACCACCACGGGCCCGCTCGGCCAGGGCATCGCGACCTCGGTCGGCATGGCGCTCGCCGAGCGGCTGCTGGCAGCGCGGTTCGGGAAGTCGCTGGTCGATCACCGCACCTGGGTCATCGCCTCGGATGGCGACCTCCAGGAAGGCGTGAGCCATGAGGCGGCCTCGCTCGCCGGCCATCTGGCGCTGTCGAAGCTGACGGTGCTGTGGGACGACAATTCGATCTCGATCGACGGCGACACCGCGCTGTCCTTTACCGACGACACGCTGAAGCGCTTCCAGGCCTATGGCTGGGCGGTCCGCCGCGTCGATGGACATGACCATGAGGCGGTCGCCGCGGCCCTGACCTGGGCGCAGCGCTCCCGCAAGCCGACCCTGATCGCCTGCCGCACCATCATCGGCTTCGGCGCCCCCACCAAGGCGGGGACCGCCGGCAGCCACGGCGCGCCGCTCGGCGAGAAGGAAGCGACGGGGGCCAAGTCGGCGATGGGCTGGAACCACCCGGCCTTCGAGGTACCGGAAGGGCTGCGCGAGCGCTGGGCCACGGTCGGCAGCCGCGGCGCGGGCGCTCGGCGGAGCTGGCTGAAGCGGCTGGCGAACCACCCGCAGCGGGATGAGTTCGAGCGCGCCGTGGTGGGCAAGCTCCCGGAGGGCTGGCACCTGCCGCTCGCGGCGCTGCGCGCCAGGCTCGCCGAGGAGAAGCCCAAGATCGCGACCCGGATCGCGTCGCAGCGCGCGCTGGAGGCCCTGGTGCCGGCTGTGCCGGAGATGGTCGGCGGCTCGGCCGACCTCACCGGGTCCAACAACACCAACGTGAAGGGCGTGCCGAGCGTCGCGCCGGGGAATTTCGCCGGCCGCTACATCCATTACGGCGTGCGCGAGCACGGCATGGCGGCGGCCATGAACGGCATGGCGCTGCATGGCGGCATCATCCCCTATTCCGGCACTTTCCTGGTGTTCTCGGACTACATGCGGCCGGCGATCCGCCTGGCGGCGCTGATGCGCCAGCGGGCGATCCATGTGCTGACCCATGACAGCATCGGCCTCGGCGAGGATGGGCCGACACACCAGCCGGTCGAGCACGTGGCCTCCTTCCGCGCCATGCCGAACGTCTTCGTCTTCCGCCCGGCCGACGCCATGGAGACGGCCGAATGCTGGGAGCTGGCGCTGCGGCGCGCCGATGGCCCGTCCCTGCTCGCGCTGTCGCGGCAGAACCTGCCGGCGCTCCGGACCGATGCCGGCGAGAACCGCTGCGCCCGCGGCGGCTATGTGCTGGAGGAGGCCTCCGGCCCCCGCCGGGCGACGCTGATCGCGACCGGGTCCGAAGTGCACCTGGCCCAGGCCGCCCGCACCGCGCTGGAAGCGGACGGCATCCCGACCGCGCTGGTCTCCCTCCCCTGCTGGGAGCTGTTCGCCCTGCAGGACGAGAGCTATCGGGCCGAGGTGCTGGGCAGCGGGCTCCGGGTCGGCGTCGAGGCGCTGATCGGCTTCGGCTGGGAACGCTGGCTGGGACCGGACGGCGTCTTCATCGGCATGACCGGCTTCGGCGCCAGCGCGCCGGCGGAGCACCTGTTCAAGCATTTCGGCATCACCACTGACGCTATCGTGGCTGCCGTGCGGAAAAAGCTGGGCTAAACGCCATCTTTTTGCCCGGTCCCGACGTTAGGGGCTCAGGGCATCTGAGCCGCTTAGCGCGGCGAAGCGGCCGCGTGTACACTCGCGGCGCATCGGACGGGAAAGGTTCTTCGCCATGGCCGTGAAGGTCGCCATCAATGGGTTCGGGCGCATCGGGCGCCTTGTGCTGCGCGCGATGATCGAAAGCGGGCGCCGCGACGTGGAGTGCATCGCGATCAACGACCTCGGCTCGGTCGAGGCGAACGCGCACCTGCTGCGCTACGACAGCGTGCATGGCCGCTTCCCCGGCGAGGTCGCGGTCGAAGGCAACAGCCTGCTGATCACCGCGAATGGCCGCACCTATGCGCCGATCAAGGTCTCGGCCGAACGCGACCCGACCAAGGTGCCCTTCCAGGGCGTCGACGTCGCGATGGAATGCACCGGCATCTTCGCCTCGAAGGAGAAGGCCTCGGCGCTCCTGACCGCCGGCGCCCGCAAGGTCATCATCTCCGCCCCGGGCGACAATGCCGACGCGACCATCGTCTACGGCGTCAACCACCAGACGCTGACCAATGACATGACGGTGATCTCGAATGCCTCCTGCACCACCAACTGCCTGGCGCCGATCGCCAAGGTACTGCACGACAAGTTCGGCATCCTGCGCGGCTACATGGTGACCATCCACGCCTATACCGGCGACCAGAACACCGTCGACACGCTGCACAAGGACCTGCACCGCGCCCGCGCGGCGGCGGTCTCGGCGATCCCGACCTCGACGGGTGCCGCGAAGGCGGTCGGCCTCGTGCTGCCGGAGCTGAAGGGCAAGCTGGACGGCACCGCGATCCGCATCCCGACGCCGAACGTCTCCCTGGTTTCGCTCGACTTCGTGCCGCGCGCCGAGGGCGTGACGAAGGAGGCGGTGAATGCCGCGATGAAGGCCGCTTCCGAGAGCGGACCGCTGAAGGGCATCCTCGCCTACAATACGGCGCCGCTGGTCTCCATCGACTTCAACCACGACCCGCATTCCTCGACCTTCGACGCGACGCAGACGCAGGTGGTCGATGGCGGGCTCGTGCGGGTGATGTCCTGGTACGACAACGAGTGGGGCTTCTCGAACCGCATGAGCGATACGGCGGCTTTGTTTGGGTCGCTCTGAGTTCGTGAGGGTCCTGCCGGCGCCGCCGGGTCTTTGTTAGGCCTCAGGCGCCGGCGCCGGCATCCGCCGGCTTGGCTTTCGCGCGGTCGGGTGTGCGCCCGGCGCGGCTGACAGCCGCGCGCGGGCCGCATTCGCGGCCTCGGTCTGCATCGGCTTCGCCTCGCAGCCCGGCCTTTCCAGTAGCGGCCTGCGGCCGCGGGGTTTCGCTCGTGATTGGAGTTGGGAATGCCGGCTTTTCTGACGCTTGATGACCTCGATCCGCGCGGGAAACGCGTGCTGTTGCGGGCGGATCTGAACCTGCCGGTGAGGGATGGGCAGATCACCGACCGCACCCGGATCGAGCGGCTGGTACCGACCATCCTGGAGCTGGCGGAGAAGGGCGGCCGGGTCGTGGTGTGCAGCCATTTCGATCGGCCCAAGGGCAAGCGCGTGCCGGAGATGTCGCTGCGGCCGATGGCCGCGGCGCTGGCCCAGGCGCTCGGCCGGCCGGTCGGCTTCGCCGAGGACTGCATCGGCGAAGCCGCCGAAGCCGCGGTGGCGAAGCTCGCGGATGGCGAGGTGCTGCTGCTCGAGAACACCCGCTTCCATGCCGGGGAGGAGAAGAACGACCCGGCGCTCGCAGCCGGCCTCGCGAAGCTCGCGGACGCCTATGTGAACGACGCCTTCTCGGCGGCGCATCGCGCGCATGCGAGCACGGAGGGCGTGGCGCATCTGGTCCCGGCCTATGCCGGGCGGCTGATGCAGGCGGAGCTGGAGGCGCTGGACGCGGCGCTCGGCAATCCGGCGCGGCCGGTGGTCGCGATCGTCGGCGGCGCCAAGGTGAGCACCAAGCTCGACCTGCTCGGGAACCTCTCGAAGAGGGTCGATGTGCTGGTGATCGGCGGCGCCATGGCCAACACCTTCCTCGCGGCCCAGGGCCACGGCATGGGCCGCTCGCTGCAGGAAGCCGAGATGCACGATACGGCGCGGCGGATCCTGGAGGAGGCGCAGGGTGCCGGCTGCGACATCCTGCTGCCGAGCGACCTGGTCGTCGCCGCCGAGTTCAAACCCAATCCGGCGACGCAGACGGTGCCGGTCGACGGCGTGCCGGCGGAGATGATGGCGCTCGATGTCGGGCCGGACACGGCGGCGGCGGTCGAGGCACGGCTGCGCCAGGCCTCGACCTTGGTGTGGAACGGGCCCTTTGGCGCTTTCGAGACCCCGCCCTTCGACGCGGCGACGGTGGCGGTTGCCGCGACCGTGGGCGCGCTGACCACCGCGGGCGGGCTGAAATCGATCGGCGGCGGCGGCGACACCGTGGCGGCACTCCGCCACGCCGGCGTGGCGGAGCGGATGACCTATGTCTCCACCGCCGGCGGCGCTTTCCTGGAATGGCTGGAAGGCAAGACCCTGCCAGGCGTCGCAGCGCTGCAGAGCGCGGCGCAAAGCAAGACGGGCTGACAACCTCTCAAGCAATCGCGGCCGCAGGCCGCCATCCATTCCGGCGGGCTGCGAGGCGCAGCCGATGCAGACCGAGGCCGCGAATGCGGCCCGCGCGGCGTCGCGCGAAAGAAGGCCGCGGATGCGGCCGCCGGCGTTTGAGGCCCAAGAAAAGCCTTAGGTGCGGCTACGCCTCACCTAAGGGATCCGTGCCAGCGCAGCAGGCGCAGGGCTCCGCTCTCGATCAGCCGCAGCCGCAACAGCCAGGCCTCCGCCTCGGCGACCAGGGCGGCCGCCTGCAGGCGGGTCGGGCGCGAGGGAGACTCCGACAGGACGCGCAGCAGCCTGGTCCAGGCTTGCAGAACCGCCGCCGCATGGGCCGCACCCTCATCCTGCACCACATGGGTCTGGAAGCCGGCAGCGCTGAAAGCGGCGACGGCGGCGCGTTCGGATGGCGGCGACCCGCGACGCTCCATGCGCAACCAGCGGCTATGGCCGGGGTCGATTGCCGCGCCGTCCCGGGCGACCAGGTCGAACAGCACGATCTGCGCGCCGGGCCGCAGCGCGGCGGCCACGGCGGGCAGCAGCCGGGGCGGCGCGGCACCGTCGCGGAACGGCTCCAGCAGCAGGGCGTGATTCTGGCGTCCCTGGCGGAAACTCGGGGCGATCGGGGTCCACTTGGCCGCCTCCACGCGCTGCGGCGGCTCGCGGCGGCCGATGGTGGGCGGCGGTGGTGGGGTCGGCTCCGCCTCGGTGTCATGGGCGGCGACCCAGGCGCCCCGTGCCTCGGCGACGATATTGCCCGCAGCGGTGGCGCCGCGGCCGACCAGCAGCAGCGTGGTTGCCGGCGAAAGCGGCAGCAGGGCGGCGAGGCGCATGATCGCCTCCGCACCACCCGGTGTCGCGAGGCCTGCCCCCCAGAGGTGATCGCCCCAGGCCGGTTGCTCGATCGGCAGCGGCGACTGAGGCGGGGGCGCGGCCGGTGCCTGCGCGACGCTGCGCGACGCCGCGACCAGCGGCGCCGAGGCCGGCACGACGGCCGAGCGCCCGAGCAGCGACCGCAGGCCACGCGCCGATCGGTCAGGCTTGATGGGGGGAGGGGCAGCAGACACGTCCGCAGTGGACCACGCCTGGGTGAAACAAGGGTTACTGAAGAACTTCCAGCTCGTGAGCGCGGAGCGCGGTCATCTCCAGCCGGCAGGCAGCCGCAGTGATGAGGCCAAGCGAGCCGCCGCCGGACTCCACCCCCGCCCTGGCCGCACAGGCGCGGTCGCGATAGGCGATCCAGGCCCGCTGCGCGTCCCGCAACTGGTCCTTGGCGGCAGGGGTGACTTCCGGGGCGCTCATGATCCTCTGATAGGCCCGGTTCAGGCGCGCATCCCAGAGGGCGTATTCCTGCCCATGGCAATCGACCATGGCGGCGGTCGTGCTGCCGGCCTTGTCCAGGCAGGCCTGGAGTGCCGGCGAATAGCGGATGCGAAGCTCGACATCCGCATTCTGCGCCAGGGCCGGGAGCGGCGCCGCCAGCAGTAGCGCAAGGAGGATGCGCCGCATCGCTCAGCGCCGCCCCTGTGCGCGGCCAGGCGCCCAGACCGGGTCCGGCGTGGTCCAGAGCACTTCGTCGCGCATGGCGCGCGCCAGCCCCTCGGCGATCACGGCCGCCAGGCGGGCGCCCTTCTCGGCGGTCGCGGCCGGCGGGTTGCCGCGCACGCCGGTGACCGGGGCCCGTTCCTCGAAGGACCAGAAGCGGGTCACCAGGGGATTGCCGAGATTGCCGCCCTGGGACGCCGCGCCCGCCACCTTGTCCTGGCGGACCTGCGCGGCGTCGAGATGCAACCAGAGCGCCGTCTCCGCCTCGCAAGCATGCTGCACGCCGGGCTGGGTTTCCAGGATTTCCGCGATCTCCTGGGCCGCGACCCGGGGCAGCGAGGTGGTGGCGACGGGGATGCCAAATTCATGCGCCATCTCGCGGGAAGCGACGGCCAGCGGCTCGATATTGCCGCCATGGCTGTTGACCAGGAACAGGCGCCTGAAGCCGCAGGCGATGATCGAGCGCGCGACGCAGCGCAGCACGCCGGCGAAGGTCGCGTAGTCCAAGCTGATGGTTCCGCCGAAGGGGAAATGGTGCTCCGAAAGCCCCATCCACATCGGCGGCAGCACCACCGCCGGCACATCGCGCGCGATCTCCGCGGCGCGAACCGCCATGGCGTGGCCGAGCGCGCTGTCGGTCCAGACCGGCAGATGCGGGCCATGCTGTTCCAGGCTGGCGACCGGCAGCACCACCAGCGCATTGCGGGCGGCGAGCGCGTTGATCTCGGGCGCCGTCAGGCGTTCCCAGCGGACCTCCTCGGTCATCAGCCCCGCCCCATCATGTAGAATTCGTCGTTCGGCCGGAGGCTGGTGAAGTTGGCGAGACGGTTGGACATGCCGAAGAAGGCGGCGATCGCCGCGATGTCCCAGACTTCGTCATCGGTGAAGCCGGCCTTGCGCAGCGCCGCCCGATCCGCATCGTCGGTCTCGTTCGCGCGATGGGTTATCTTCATGGCGAATTCCAGCATGGCGCGCTCGCGCGGCGTGATGTCGGCCTTCCGCCAATTGGCCGCGACCTGCTCCGCGATCAGGGGATTCTTGGCGCGGATGCGCAGGATCGCGCCATGCGCGATGACGCAGTACTGGCACTGGTTGGCGGCGCTGATCGCGACCACGATCATCTCGCGCTCGGCCTTGGTCAGCCCCTCCTTCTTGTCCATCAGGGCGTCGTGATAGGCCATGAAGGCGCGGAATTCCTCGGGCCGGTAGGCCAGCATGAGGAAGACGTTGGGGATGAAGCCGGATTTCTCCTGCACCGTCTCGATACGGGCGCGGATGTCGTCCGGCATGTCCTTCAGCTTGGGGACGGGATAGCGGCTGACGGGCGGCGCTTTGGCCATGGAGCGGTTCCTTGGGACTGGCCCGATGCATGATCCGTTCGCGTCCGCTCACGGTCACGCATCGCGATTTTCTCTGATCGCGTGATTCAGACCTTCGGCCTATCGGCCTCCGGCCATCGCGCTCATTCAACCCCCATCAGGCTCCGCGCGAAATCCCTCGCTTCGAAGGGCCGGAGATCGGCGGCCTTCTCGCCGACGCCGACCACATGCACGGGAATGGCGAATTCCTGCGCCAGCGCCACCACGACGCCGCCCTTGGCCGAGCCGTCGAGCTTGGTCACGGCGAGGCCGGTGACGTTCACCATCTCGGAGAAGACCTTGGCCTGCTGGATCGCGTTCTGGCCGGTGGTGGCGTCCAGCACCAGCAGCACCGAATGTGGCGCTGTCTCGTCCACGCGCTTGATGATGCGGACGATCTTGCGCAGCTCCTCCATCAGTGCCGATTTGTTGTGTAGGCGCCCGGCGGTATCGACCAGCAGCACGTCGGTACCGGCGGTGCGCGCCGCGGTCAGCGCATCGAAGGCGAGGCCGGCGGCATCCGCGCCGGGCTTGGCCGGGGCGGCGAGGCCGGCGCCGGTGCGGTCCGCCCAGACCTGGAGCTGCTCGACCGCCGCGGCGCGAAAGGTGTCGCCGGCGACGAAGGTGCAGGTGAGGCCCTGGTCGCGATATTGCTGGCCGAGCTTGGCGATGGTGGTGGTCTTGCCGGTGCCGTTGACGCCGACCACCAGCACCACATGCGGCTTCAGCGCGCGGTCGATGACCAGCGGCTGCGCGACCGGGGCGAGGATGGCGGCGATGCTCTCGGCCAGTGCCTGCTTCACCTCCTCCGAGGTCACTTCCTTGCCGAATCGGGTCCTGCGGAAGTCGCCCACGATGCGGCGTGCGGCGGCGACGCCGAGATCGGCGGCGATCAGCGTCTCCTCCAGCTCCTCCAATGCCTCCTCATCGAGGCGGCGCTTGGCAAAGAGGCTGCCGACATTCTCGGTGAGGCGAGCGGCGGACCGGGACAGGCCGGATTTGAGACGGGAGAACCAGCCGCTCTTCTCTTCCACGGCGGGCGGTGGCGGAAGCTCCGGTTCCAGCGGGGCGGGCGGAGGCTCAGCCGCGATGGGGGCCGGCGGCGGCGATGCCGGTTCCGGCGCAGGCGGCTCCGGCGGCAGCGCCTCGGCGGGCGGCGGCTCCGGCGCCTGGCCGTCCGGGGCGGGCTTGCCCTCCTCACGGCCGGTGAAGCGGCTCCAGAGGGATTTCAGCGCCATCAGGCAGCCTCCGCCAGCAATCCTTGCGGCTCCAGGCCGGTGACGCGGAGCCGCCGCAGCTCACCCGGCGTCCCGGCGGCGCCGAGCAGGCGCAGCGGCGCGAAGTGCTCGGTGTGGCCGCGATCGCCCTTCTCCAGGAGCACGCTCTCTTCCCGCCCCAGCCGGGTCGTGAAGAGGCGCTGGGCGGCACGCGCGCCCGCCTCCCGCAGCCGCGCCGCGCGCTCGCGCCGGAGCGCCACCGGAAGCTGCGGCATCTTGGCGGCCGGTGTGCCGGGGCGGGCGGAGAAGGGGAAGACGTGCAGGAAGGACAGGCCGCAGGCCTCGACCAGGTCCAGCATCTCGGTGAAATGCTCTTCGGTCTCGGTCGGGAAGCCGGCGATCAGGTCGGCGCCGAAGACGATGTCGGGGCGCAGCGCGCGCGCGCGGCGCGCCAGCGCGATGGCGTCGGCCCGGAGGTGCCGGCGCTTCATGCGCTTCAGGATCAGGTCGGCGCCGTGCTGCAATGACAGGTGCAGATGCGGCATCAGGCGCGGCTCGCTGCCGACCAGGCGCCACAGATCCTCATCCATCTCGACTGGATCGAGGGAGGAAAGCCGCAGCCGCGGCAGCTCCGGCACCAGGGCCAGCAGCCGGCGCACCATCTGACCGAGCCGCGGCTGGCCCGGCAGGTCCGGGCCGTAGCTGGTGATATCGACGCCGGTCAGCACGACTTCGCGGTAGCCGGCGGCGACCAGCACCCGCACCTGCTCCACCACCGCGCCGATCGGCACGCTGCGCGACGGGCCGCGGCCATAGGGGATGACGCAGAAGGTGCAGCGGTGATCGCAGCCCTGCTGCACCTGCACGAAGGCCCGCGCCCGACCGGCGAATTCGGTGACGAGGTGCGCCGCTGTCTCGCGCGCCGCCATGATGTCGGTGACCGGCGTCGGTGGCGCGTCCAGCGCCCAGGTCTCCGGCTTCAGCTTCTCGGCATTGCCGATGACGCGGGTGACGCCGGGCAGCCCGGCCCAGGCATCGGGCGCGATCTGCGCGGCGCAGCCGGTGACGATGATCGGCGTGCCGGGATTCTCCCGGCCGGCGCGGCGGATCGCCTGGCGCGCCTGACGCTCGGCCTCCGCGGTGACGGCACAGGTGTTGACGATGATGGCGCCGCGATGCCCGGCCCTGGTCGCCAGGTCCCGCATCGCCGCACTCTCATAGGTGTTGAGGCGGCAGCCGAAGGTCAGCATGCGCGGGCCGTCCGCGCCGCCGCTCTCCTCGGCCTCCAGGCTGTGCTCGCCGGTCATGGCAGGGTGAGGCTGCCGGTGAAGGCCGTGGCGACCGGGCCTTCCATCAGGACATGGCCGTCGCTCTCCCGCCATTCCAGGACCAGGTCGCCGCCGGGCATGGTGATGGTCGCCCGCCGGCCGGTGAGCCCGCGGCGATGCGCGTTCACGATGGTGGCGCAGGCGCCGGAGCCGCAGGCCAAGGTCATGCCGGCGCCGCGCTCCCACATCACCAGCTTCAGGTGGTCCGGCGCCAGGACCTGGGCGAAGCCGATATTCGCCCGCTCCGGAAAGGCCGCGTGATGCTCGAGGCGCGGCCCGATCGTCGCCACATCCAGCGCCGCGACATCGGGCACGAAGAAGGTCGCGTGCGGATTGCCCATGGAGCAGGCGGCCGGCGCCGCGACCGGGCCCTCCACGATATCCAGCGCCAGCGTGTCCGCCTCGCGCGCCAGCGGCACGTCCCGCCAGCCCAGGCGCGGGGCGCCCATGTCGGCGACCACCCGGTCCGGCCCCAGGATCGTGCAGGGCAGGTCGCCGGCGACCGTCCGGACCACGACCTGCGTCTTCCCGGTCTCCGCCGCGATCAGGGAAGCGACGCAGCGCGTGGCATTGCCGCAGGCCTGCGCCTCGGAGGCATCCGGGTTGCGGATGCGCATGAAGACATCCGCCCCCTGGCCCCCCGGCTCCAGGCTGATGAGCTGGTCGCAGCCGATGCCGAAATGCCGGTCGGCGATCAGGCGGCTGCGCGCATCCGTCAGGCCGAGCGGCGCGGCACGCTCGTCCAGCACGACGAAGTCGTTGCCCAGCCCATGCATCTTGCGGAAGGCGACCATGGCAGGGATATGCCCTGCCGGCGCGCCGCATCCAAGGGGTGGTTCGGCAGCGCAGGGTTGCGCCCCCTCCCCGGCCCCGCTATACGCCCCGCTCCCCGCGCCGTGGCCACTATGGACATGCCCGGCCGGAGGAGCGCCCGTTGCCGCATGGTGCGGCAGGCAGGGCGGCCATCCCCGAGGAGGGCCAAATGTCCAAGATGAAGACCAAGAGCAGCGTGAAGAAGCGCTTCAAGCTGACCGCCACCGGCAAGGTGCTCGCGGGTCCCGGCAAGAAGCGGCACTGCCTCACGGCACGTGACAGCAAGGCGAAGCGGCAGAACCGCGGCAGCCAGGTGCTCCGCCACCAGGACGGCCTGACCGTCCTGCAGTGGATGCCCTACGGCAGCGCGCGGTAAGGAGACGCAGCCATGGCACGTGTGAAGCGCGGCGTTACCAAGCACGCCCGGCACAAGAAGATCCTGCGGCTGGCCAAGGGCTATGTGGGCCGGTCGAACAACGCCTACCGCCCCGCCCTGGAGCGGGTCGAGAAGGCGCTCCGCTACGCCTACCGCGACCGCCGGAACAAGAAGCGCGAGTTCCGCGCACTCTGGATCCAGCGCATCAACGCAGCGGTGCGCGAGCATGGGCTGACCTATTCGAAGTTCATCGCCGGCGTGAAGGCGGCGGGCATCGAGATGGACCGCAAGGTGATGGCCGCCATCGCCTTTGACGATCCGAAGGGTTTTGCGGCGCTGGTCGAAAAGGCCCGCGCCGGCCGCCCCGCCTAAGCTTCCGGCGGGTTTCCTAACCGGCGAAGGGCCGCACCCCACCAGGGGCGCGGCCCTTCGTTTTTCTGTGCCATGCGCAAGGACGACCCCGATGTCCGCCGATGATCTCCAGGCGCTCCGCGCCGATACCGAAGCGGCGATCGCCACCGCCGCCGACCTCCGGACACTCGATGCCGTGCGCGTCGCAGTGCTGGGCAGGAACGGCACGCTGACCGGGCTGCTGAAGGGCCTGGGCGCCGTGGCGCCGGAACTGCGGAAGGAACGCGGCGCCGCCGTGAACCGGGTCAAGGCGGTGATCGAGGCGGCGCTCGATGCGCGCCGGGCCGTGCTGGAGGCGGCCTCGCTCGACACGCGGCTGGCGGCGGAGCGGGTCGATGTGACGCTGCCGCCGCGGCCACAGGCGCCGGGAACGGCGGCAGAGGGCGGCATCCACCCGATCAGCCGCACCATCGAGGAGCTGACGGCGATCTTCGGCGCCATGGGCTTCGCAGTCGTCGAGGGACCGGACATCGAGAGCGACTGGCACAATTTCGGTGCGCTCAATATCCCGGACCATCACCCGGCACGCCAGGACCAGGACACCTTCTATTTGCCCGGCCGCGACGCGGAGGGGCACCAGATCGTGCTGCGGACCCAGACCAGCCCGCTGCAGGTGCGGACCATGCTGGGGCAGGAGCCGCCGATCCGCATCATCGCGCCGGGCCGCACCTGGCGCGCCGACCATGACGCGACGCATTCGCCGATGTTCCACCAGGTCGAAGGCCTGGTGATCGATCGCGGCATCACGCTGGCGCATCTCAAGGGCTGCCTGGTGGATTTCCTGCGCAGCTTCTTCGGCATCTCTGACCTGCCGGTGCGCTTCCGCGCCAGCTACTTCCCCTTCACCGAGCCTTCGATGGAGGTCGATATCGGGTGGAACCGGAAGACCGGCGAGCTCGGCAAGGGCAGCGATTGGCTGGAGATCCTGGGCAGCGGCATGGTGCATGCGAAGGTGCTGGCCAATGCCGGCCTCGACCCGCGGGAGTGGCAGGGCTTCGCCTTCGGCATGGGAATCGAGCGCATCACCATGCTGAAGCACGGCATGAACGATCTGCGCCCTTTCTATGAGGCGGATTTGCGCTGGCTGAAGCACTACGCGGCGGACCCGCTGGCGCCGCCCTCGCTGGCAGAAGGGATCTGAGGCGATGAAGTTCACCCTGTCCTGGCTGCGCGAGCACCTCGAGACCAGCGCGACGCTGGATCAGATCACGACAACCCTCTCCTCCATCGGGCTCGAGGTGGAGGGCGTGGAGGATCGCGCCGCGGCGCTCGCCTCCTTCCGCATCGCGCAGGTGGTGGAGGCGGTGCAGCACCCCAATGCCGACAGGCTGCGGGCGCTGAAGGTCGATGGCGGCGACGGCAAGCTGCTCAGCGTCGTCTGCGGTGCGCCGAATGCGCGCGCCGGCATGAAGGGCGTGCTGGCGCTGCCCGGCGCCTTCATCCCCGGCACCGGCATCACGCTGAAGAAGGGCGAGATCCGCGGCGTCGCCAGCGAGGCGATGATGCTCTCGGCGCGGGAGATGGGCCTCGGCGACGATCACAGCGGCATCGTGGACCTGCCGGCGGATGCGCCGCTCGGCCAGTCCTATGTGCAGTATGCGGGCCTCGACGATCCGATCATCGAGATCGCGGTGACGCCAAACCGTGGCGACGCGCTCTCGGTGCGCGGCGTGGCGCGGGACCTGGCGGCGGCGGGCCTCGGCACGCTGAAGCCCTGGGGCGCAGAGCCGGTGAAGCCGGCCTATCCCGCACCGCTCGCCTGGGAGATCGCGGATCCGCGCGCCTGCCGCTGGGTGCTGGGGCGAGCGGTGCGCGGCTTGAAAAACGGACCCTCCCCGCAATGGCTGCGGGACCGGCTGACCGCGATCGGGCTCCGGCCGATCAGCGCGCTGGTCGATGTGACGAACTGGTTCACCTTCGACCTGGGGCGGCCGCTGCATGTCTTCGACGTCGCCAAGGTGAAGGGCAAGACGCTCACGATGCGCATGGCGCGCGAGGGCGAAGAGCTGGTCGCGCTGAACGGCAAGACCTATGCGCTGACCGCGGAGGATGGCGTCATCGCCGATGCGGCCGGCGCCGAGGCGCTGGGCGGCGTGGTCGGCGGCGAGCCGTCCGGCTGCGACGAGACGACGACCGAGTGCTTCATCGAATGCGCGCTGTTCGACCCGGTGCGGATCGCGCTGTCGGGCCGGCGCCACGCCGTCCATACCGATGCGCGGGCGCGCTTCGAGCGTGGCGTCGATCCGGCGTTGATGCCGGTGGCGCTGGAGGCGGCGACGCGGATGATCATCGCGCTCTGCGGCGGCGAGGCCAGTGCCGTGAGCGAGGCCGGCGCTGAGCCTGCCTGGCGGCGCAGCGCGAGCCTGCGTTTCGAGCGGCTGGCGGGTCTCGGCGGCGCCGAGGTTGCGGCAGATGAGGCGGTCGGCATTCTGGAACGCCTCGGATTCGCAGTGGAGGCGCGTGACGCGGCGCAGGTGACGGTCGCGGTGCCGTCCTGGCGCAATGACATCGCGGGCAGCGGCGCATTGACCCAGGCGCCGGGCCTCTCGCCCGAACGTGCGGCGAAGGCAGCCGAAGGCTGTGCGGCCATCGAGCCGGAGGCCGACCTGGTGGAGGAGGTGCTGCGCATCCGCGGCCTCGACACCATCGCGCCGGTGTCGCTGCCGGTCGCATCCCCGGTGCCGACGGCGGCGCTGAGCGCCAGGCAGGCGCGTGCGGCCTTGGCGCGGCGGGTGCTGGCGGCGCGCGGCATGCAGGATTGCGTGACCTACGGCTTCCTCGACCAGGCGACGGCAGTGCTGTTCGGCGAGACGCCGGAGACGCTGCGGGTCGCCAACCCGATCGCGGCGGATCTCGATCAGATGCGGCCGACACCGGTCGTCTCCCTGCTGATGGCGGCCGCGCGCAACGCGGCGCGCGGCTACCCGGCAGTGGCGTTGTCGGAGCTCGGCGGCGCCTATCGCGGCACCGGGCTCGATGGCCAGTTGCAGGTCGCGGCCGGCGTGCGTACCGGCGAGACGCCGCGAAATTGGGCGGCGCCGGCGCGGGCGGTCGATGCCTTCGACGCGAAGGGCGATGCGCTGGCGGTGCTGACGGCGCTCGGCGTGCCGATGGCGGCGCTGAGCGTGACCGCGGATGCGCCGGGCTTCTATCACCCGGGCCGCTCGGGCGTGGTGCGGCAGGGGCCGAAGACGGTGCTGGCGACCTTCGGTGAGGTGCATCCGCATGTCGCTGCCCAGCTCGATATCGCCGGGCCGGCGGTGGCCTTCGAGGTGTTCCTGGATGCGGTGCCGGAGCCGAAGCGGCGGAAGAAGTCCGCGCCGGAGCTCTCGACCCTCCAGCCGCTGCGGCGCGACTTCGCCTTCCTGGTCGATGCCGGCATCGCCGCCGAGGCGGTGCTGCGCGCGGCCCGCGGCGCCGAGCGGGCGATGATCGCCGATGTCGCGCTGTTCGACCGCTACGCCGGCGACAAGCTACCGGAAGGCAAGGTCAGCCTCGCGATCGAGGTCACGCTGCAGCCGCGGGAGGCGACGCTGACCGATGCAGAGATCGAGGCGGTGGCAGCGAAGATCGTGGCCGCCGTCACCAAGGCGACAGGCGCATCGCTGCGCGCGTGAAGCGTCCGAAGCGCCAGGGAACGCTGTTCCCTGGTCCTTCGCGTCACGCCTCGCCCAGGTAAGCGGTCGCGTCGATCTCGACCAGGCAGTCCGGCGACCCAAGCCCGGTGACGATGCAGGACACGCGGTGCGGCGGGTCCTCGGCGAAATTGGCGAAATAGACCTCGTTCATCGGCGCCCAGTTCGCCCGGTCGGTCACGTAGACCGTGCACTTCACCACATCCTTCATGGTGCCGCCGGCCTCCTCGATCAGGGCGCGGATATTGTCGAGCGTCTGCTGCGTCTGCGCGCGGACATCGCCGATGGCGAAGCGCCCCTCGACGTCGCGGCCGGTGGAGCAGACGAACATGAAGCCGCCGGCGACGGTCGCCTGGGCGAAGGGCAGCGAGGGCTTGAAGACCTTGTCGGAGGCGATGGCACGCTTCGGCATGATGACCCATCCTGATGCGGTGGCGCCGCGATGCTGCGCGGCGGAGCGGTGATTGACAGATCATGCCCGGGGCCGGAGCTTCTGAATACAAACTCCAAACATCCGGGGACCTCCATGATCGCGCGCCGCCCTTTCCTGCTGGGCGCTTCTGCCCTGCCCCTCGTGGCGCCCGCGATCGCGCAGATCCTGCCGGGCGGACGGCCGATGCGCTGGGTGGTGCCCTTCCCGCCCGGCGGCGCCGCGGACGCGATCGGGCGGCTCTGGGCCGATGCGGTCACCACCACCACCGGCCAGCCGATCGTCATCGAGAACCGGGGCGGCGCGAGCGGGGTGCTCGGCGTGCAGGCGGTGCAGCAGGCGCCGGCCGACGGATCGGTGCTTGGCGTCTTCAGCATCGCCTTCTTCACCGCGCTGCCGCTGATGATGGCGCGCGCGCCCTATGACCCGGACCGGGACCTGACGCCGATCATCCAGCTCGTCACCTCGACGGTGATGTGCTGCGTGACGGCGGAGCGGGCACGGGAGCGGGGCTGGACGGATTTTCGCAGCCTGATCGCCTGGGCGAAGCGGCCCGGCAACCGGCTGATCAAGGGTTCCGCCGGCAATGGCAGTGCCGCGCATCTGCTGATCGCCACCATCGCGCGGCGCACCGGCGCCGAGATCGAGCATGTGCCCTATCGCGGCGGCGCGCCGGCGTTGAACGACCTGCTCTCCGGTCAGATCGACATGGTGTTCGACTTCATGCCGGCGCTGATGCCGCAGGTCGCGGCCGGCCGCCTGCTGCCGCTGGCGGTCGGCAGCAACGCCCGCAGCCCGCTGATGCCGGGGGTGCCGGGCCTCGGCGAGTTCGCCGACCTCGGTATCGGCGACCTCGACCTGCAATCCTGGAACGCGCTGACCGGCCCGCGCGGGCTGCCGGCGGACATGCAGGAGCAGATCGCCGTGGCAGTGCGGCGAAGCGCCGGGGCGCCAGGGCTGGAGCGGCGGCTGCACGCCAGCGGCCTGGTGCCCGCCACGACTGACGGACCGGTGGCGACGCGGGCCAAGATTGCCGCCGACGCGCCCCGCTGGCGGGAGATGGTGGAGGTTTCGGGCGCCCGGATCGAATAGCGGGATCGCAGGCACGGCTTTGATTTCCGGCGCTTTTGCACTATCTGACCCGACAGAACGCCGGCGGACGAGCCCGCGCCCGCCCCCGCTCCCGGAAGCCCATGACCGACACGCCGCTCAGCCTGATCCGCAACTTCTCCATCATCGCCCATATCGACCATGGGAAGTCGACGCTCGCCGACCGCCTGATCCAGCTCACCGGCGGCCTTTCCGCGCGCGAGATGACCGAACAGGTCCTCGACAACATGGATATCGAGAAGGAGCGCGGCATCACCATCAAGGCGCAGACCGTGCGCCTGACCTATCCGGCCAAGGACGGCAAAACCTACGTCCTCAACCTGATGGACACGCCGGGCCATGTCGACTTCGCCTATGAGGTGAGCCGCAGCCTCGCTGCCTGCGAAGGCTCCCTGCTCGTGGTCGATGCCTCCCAGGGGGTCGAGGCGCAGACGCTGGCCAATGTCTACCAGGCGATCGATGCCGGGCATGAGATCGTGCCGATCCTGAACAAGGTCGACCTGCCGGCGGCCGAGCCGGATCGGGTACGCCAGCAGATCGAGGATGTGGTCGGGCTGCCGGCCGATGACGCCGTCGAGATCAGCGCCAAGACCGGCCTCAATATCGAAGGCGTGCTGGAAGCGATCGTGACGCGGCTGCCGCCGCCCAGCGGCGACGCGAGCAAGACCTTGACCGCGCTGCTGGTCGACAGTTGGTACGACCCCTATCTCGGCGTCGTCGTGCTGGTGCGGGTGAAGGACGGCCATCTGCGGCGCGGCCAGAAAATCCGCATGATGGCCAAGGGCCAGACCCACGTCGTCGAGCAGGTCGGCGTCTTCACGCCGAAGATGGTGGCGGTGGACAGCCTCGGCCCGGGCGAGATGGGCTATGTTACCGCGGCCATTAAGACGGTCGCGGACACCAATGTCGGCGACACGCTGACCGATGACCGCAACCCGGCCACCGAAGCGCTGCCAGGTTTCAAGCCGAGCGTCCCGGTGGTGTGGTGCGGCCTCTATCCGGTCGATGCCGCTGATTTCGAGAAGCTGCGCGAATCCTTGGGCAAGCTCAGGTTGAACGATGCCAGCTTCCACTTCGAGGCGGAGTCGAGCGCCGCACTCGGCTTCGGTTATCGCTGCGGCTTCCTTGGCCTGCTGCACCTCGAGATCATCCAGGAGCGGCTGTCGCGCGAGTTCGACCTGGACCTGATCGCGACCGCGCCTTCGGTTGTCTACAAGATCCGCAGCACCAAGGGCGAGCTGAGCGACCTGCACAACCCGGCCGACATGCCGGACCCGTCGCTGATCGACACCATCGAGGAGCCGTGGATCAAGGCGACCATCATGGTGCCGGACGAGTATCTCGGCTCGATCCTGACGCTGTGCTCGGAGCGGCGTGGGCAGCAGGTGGAGCTGACCTATGTCGGCAACCGCGCCATGGCGGTCTACCGGCTGCCGCTGAACGAGGTGGTGTTCGATTTCTACGACCGGCTGAAGTCCGTGAGCCGCGGCTACGCCTCCTTCGACTATGCGATGGACGGCTATGAGGCGGGCGACCTCGTGAAGATCAGCATCCTGGTGAATGCGGAGCCGGTGGACGCGCTGTCCTTCATGGCGCATCGCAGCCAGGCCGACCGGCGCGGGCGGTCGATCTGCGAGAAGCTGAAGGAGCTGATTCCCCGCCAGCTCTTCAAGATCCCCATTCAGGCGGCGATCGGCGGGCGCGTGATCGCGCGCGAGACGATCAGCGCCATGTCCAAGGATGTCACCGCAAAATGTTATGGCGGCGACATCAGCCGCAAGCGCAAACTCCTCGACAAGCAGAAGGAGGGCAAGAAGCGCATGCGGCAGTTCGGCAAGGTGGAAATACCACAGAGCGCCTTCATCGCCGCGCTCAAGATGGATGCCTGAATCCAGGATGGATGCCTGATTCGGAACTCGAATAAGCCGGAGGAAACAAGGAACCATGTCCCCGACCCGTCGCCTGCTGGGTGCGCTGGCACTTGGCGCGCTCGCCGCTGCTCCTGCCGCGGCCCAGCAATATCCCACGCGTCCGATCAGCATCGTGGTGCCCTTCGCGGCCGGCGGGCCGACCGACACGGTGTCGCGGCTGGTCGCCGAGGTCATGGGCCGCGACCTCGGCCAGAACGTGGTGGTCGAGAATGTCGGCGGCGCCGGCGGCACGCTTGGCGCCAATCGCGTGGCGCAGGCCCGGCCGGATGGCTACACGCTGCTGCTGCACCACATCGGCATGGCGACGACGCCGGCGCTCTATCGCCGCCTGCCCTACGACCCCGTGAACGGCTTCGAGCCGATCGGCCTGATCACCGAGGTGCCGATGACGCTGATCGCGCGCCCCGACTTCCCGGCCAATACCCTGGCCGAGGCGGTGGCGGTGATGCGCCAGCGGCGCGACCAGCTCAACTACGCCAATGCCGGCATCGGCGCGGCCAGCCACCTCTGCGGCCTGCTGCTGATGAGTCGCATCGAGGCGGCGATGACGACCGTCCCCTTCCGCGGCACCGGCCCGGCCATGCAGGAGATCCTGGGCGGCCGCGTCGACCTGATGTGCGACCAGACGACCAACACCACCGAGCAGATCCGCGCCCGCGCGGTGAAGGTCTTCGCGGTGACGACGCGGGAACGGGTCTCGGCGCTGCCCGATGTGCCGACCGCGGCCGAGGCCGGGCTGCAGGGGCTGGAGGTGACGATCTGGCACGGCCTCTATGCGCCGCGCGGCACGCCCGCACCGGTGATCCAGCGCCTGTCCCAGGCCCTGCAGGCGGCGCTCAGGGACCAGCGGCTGATCACGCGCTTCAATGAGCTCGGCACCGCGCCGGTGGCGCAGGACCAGGCGACGCCGGCGGCGCACCGGGCCTTCTGGCTGGCCGAAATCGAGAAGTGGCGGCCACTGATCCAGGCGGCCGGACAATACGCCGACTAGTTTGATAGAGGTGGGTTGATGCAAGGGCGCGGCCTGATTATGGTCCGCGCCCTTACGGCGCCCGGATGACGGATGCCTTGCGGATGGGTGGCCGAGCGGTCGAAGGCGCGCGCCTGGAAAGTGCGTATACGTCAAAAGCGTATCGTGGGTTCGAATCCCACCCCATCCGCCATTTTTGTTTGCTCGCGGCGGCCACACCAACCCTGCACGCGCTGCGAAAGCGGCCAGGCGCCCCTTCGTGATCTTCGGTACCGCCGACGCGAACCCCGGGCCAGCAGACGGTCATCCCTGCCCAATACTCACGGAGATGATGTCGTTTATTCCCGGTCGCGGTATGGTCCGGGCAAAAGCACCGCGATGCGCGCCCCTTCAGGGTGTTGCACGGCCGAAACTGGGAGACGTCCAATGCAGACTCGCCGCGAAGCCCTGTCGCTCGCCCTTACCGCCGGGCTGGCGCCGTCAGTCGTCCGTGCACAGTCCACGCAAGCTTGGCGGCCAACGCGGCCGATCCGGATGATCGTCCCCTTCGCCCCCGGCGGCTCGAACGACATCGTCGGGCGGATCATCGCGGAATCGGCAAGCCAGGCGCTCGGCCAGACGGTCGTCATCGAGAATCGCGCCGGCGCCGGCAGCGTGATCGGCTCCGAGCATGTCGCGCGCTCGGCACCGGATGGCTACACGGTGCTGATCAACAGCTCGCATTCCACGGTGCCGGCGATCGTCGCGCGCATGCCCTACAACGCCGTCGACGATTTTGTCGGCGTGGCGGTGGCCGGCTTCTCGCCATATGTGCTTGTCGTCAATCCGCAGCTTCCGGCCCGGACGGCGCAGGAACTGCTGGCGCTGCTGAAGGCCGCGCCGGGCCGCTACAACATCGCCACGGCCGGTACCGGCAGCGGCGTGCACGTCGGGGCGGAACTATACCGCTCCGTCGCCGGGGTGGAGGCCGAGCTGGTGCATTACCGCGGCGGCGGCCCGAGCGTCGCAGCATTGGTCGCCGGAGAAGCGCAGATCGGCGCGCCGACGATGGCCTCCTCGATCGGGCAGGTCCGTGGCGGGGCGCTGCGCGCGCTCGCGGTGCTGGCGGAGCAGCGCAGCCCGGCGCTGCCCGACGTGCCGAGCGCGCCCGAGGCCGGCCTGCCCGGGCTGATCCATGAGGAGTTCTTCCCCATCCTCGCCCCCGCCGGCACGCCGGCGCCCGTGGTCGCCGCGCTGGGCGCCGCTTTCCGAGGCGCGATCCAGCAGAATGTCGCGAAGCTCAATGAGCTGGCCGGGGTCGCGCCGCGGGCGGGCTTCGAGACCTCGGCGCAGGTGATCACTCTGGTCCGCGAGGGTGTCGAGCGCTACACGGCGATCCTGCGCGCGGCGGGCGTGCAGCCGGAGTAGCGGCGCCCCTCCGGACAGCTGGAGCATGATGCGCTCGCAAGCGCTCACGCATCATGTTCCAACCCTTGTTTGATCGCGTGATTCAGACTTTTCGGCGATGCCGCCTCGAATCATCACACTCTACGGCGCCATGAAGCGCCGCAGAACATTCTCCAGCAGGCGCGAGACCGGGCCGGCAAAGGCCTGGCCATCCCAGAGGCTGCCGCAGAAGGTGATGGAGCCCACGGAGAAGACCGCGCCGCCGCCGGGAGTGGTGAAATAGACGATCTCGCCCCGCTGCAGATCCGCGGGGCGCTCGCCCGTCACCGTCGCGACATGCGACAGAAGTTCCTCCGGCACGGTGACGAAGGAGGAAGGTGGCGGCCCCGACCGGGCGAGGATCGCGGCCTCGGGCGGCGTTCCCAGCCGAACGTCGGCGCGGTCCAGCTCGAAGCCGGCGCCGCCGCCGCCGGACAGCCCGGTATCCCCGAACTGCTCGGGCACGCCTTCCATGATCCAGGCATGCTCCGGGGCGTGGGAATCCGGCAGGCGCCGGAAATGCGTCCCCTCGAACAGCCCCTGGGCGGAGAAGCCCACGCCAACCAGCATCTGCGGTGGCCGGCGGTTCCGCCGCCACAACCCGCCGAGCTGCCCGTCGAGCTGGTGGTGGTACTCGCCCGGCTCCGCGTCCCAGGCGCGAATCCCGCCCTCGGCGCGGCGGACCTCGATCAGATGCGGCCGCGCGGGATCGCGGGCGATGCGCCAGTAGAAGCCATTGCCGCCGAGGTAAAGCAGCTTGCCGCCCCCATCGCGATAATCGGTCAGCGCATCGAGCATGCGGTCAGTGTGGTATTCGGGATGCGAACCGGTGAGCAGGGCGCGATAGGGCGCGATCAGCCCTGGCCCTTCATCGTCGAGGTCCTCGTCGGTGATGACGTCGAAGGCGATACCCTGCGCCTCCAGCCAGGCCAGCAGATGCGTGTCGGCCGGGTAGTGCCGGAGGCCGGAGCCGCGCGCGTCGTTGAAGGTCAGATAGCCCGGCCGCATCGTCAGGATGGGCCGCAGCCGCGACGAGAGCGCGATGCCGCTGCCATCGGGGTGGCGGTTGTAGGTCGAGAAGCCGAAGCCGCGCACCTGGTCGGGATTGTGCGGATAGGCGCCCCAGTCGGCGACGCGCGCGTGATAGGCCGCATCGGCATTGCCGCGGGCGTGGTTCGCATAGGCCTGATAGGTGAAGGTGGAGGCGAGGAAGGCGACCGGCGCGGTGGCACGCCCGCGCGGCGGCAGCACGTAAAAGGGCAGCCAGTCCTCGCCGCCCTCCGCCGTCAGATGGAAGGCGTAGCAGCCGCTCGCCATGCCGTCCGGCACGTCGAAATGGAAGGACGGCGCCCAGCGGCAATCCTCGATGTCGTCGGCATGGAAGTGGATGGCCGCATAGTCTTCGGCCGCATGGCGCCAGCAGGTCTCCCGGCCGCTCCAGCAAGCCCCGACCACCGCCTGGGTCGGCGCGTTCATCAGCGTGCCGTGCAGCGCATCGGGTCCGATATCGGCCACCGCGTCGGTCCCGATGCTCCTGGCGAAGTCCCAATGGGCGCGGATCGCGGCCGCGGCGACTGGCGGGATGTCCAGCGCCGATGGCCAGGATTCGGCGAAGGCAGCCGCGGCCAGCGGCGCCTCGATCTTGCCCGTGAAGTGATCGCAGGGCGCGTCGATGCCGCGTGCGGCGATGAGCACGCCCTGCACGGCCGGCATCGGGCCGGCGGGCAGGCGCATCTCCGCCGTTGCCGCGCCGCCGGGGCCTGTCTGGCCGAGCAGCAGCCGCCCCGTGCCGGGATCATGCGCGAGCCAGAGGCGATGCCATGCGCGCGGCGCAAGCGGCTGCTGGGTGGCGAGGCGATGCGTCGCGCCGCCGAGCGTCACCTCCGCCTCGGCGCCCGCGGTGCCGGCACGCAGCGCCACGGCACCGCCGCCGCCTTCGGCGGAGAGTACGGTTGCCGCCGGCTGCTCGCCCCGCATCCAGACCAGCGCGGACCAGCAGCGCGGCTCCTCTGCGCCGAAGCGCGGGCCGCCGTGGATCAGCGCATGGGAGCCGAGTTGCACCGGCTGGTGCCGGCCCTCGAAGCTCAGGTCCAGCAGCTCCGGCATTGGCCGCAGATCCATCCCCGGCCCCGCGGGATTGGGATCGGCGGACACCACCCGCACGACCCTGACCCGGCACGGCCCCGGTGCCCGGAGGCTGACATGGGCGGTGAAGCGCCCGCCCGGGCGCCGCGACAGCCGGTCGAGATAGCCCGTGACGGGCGGCAACGGGTCCATCATGCGCGGCGCAGGTTCCAGGGCACGGGGCGGGGTCCTTCCAGCAGGCCGGTGAGCGAGCGGCGATAGGCGGTGCGGATGAAGAATTGGCCGAGCGGCACGCTCGCCACGTCGCGGAAGGCGAGATCCTGCATGCGCGCGCCGATCGCGAGCCGCGCGGCGTCGTCGGGCACGCTGAGCCATTCGGCGTTCAGCGCCTCCATCTCCGCGCTCTCGTACCAGCCGCTCCAGCCAGCGGTGCCCTGGCCACGGATCAGCGCATTCTGGGTCGGCGTCACGATACCCATGCCGGTCCACCAGACCGGGAAGACGTTCCAACCACCTTGCGCGGGAGGATTGCGATTCAGCATGCGGCCCAGCACCGTGCCCCAGTCCGTGGTGACGAATTCCACATTGAAGCCGATCCGGGTGAGCAGGTCTTGGCCGATCAAACCGAGCGGCGCGATGGAGGAGAAGTCGGCGGGATTCAACATGACCACGCGCTCGCCCGCATAGCCGCTCTCCCGCAGCAAGGTCTGCGCACGCTCAAGGCTCGGCGCGGCCATCGGGTCCGGCGACGGCGCCCGGCCATAGGGCGTGGTGCAGGGGAAGAAGGAATGGCAGATGTTGAAGGCGGTCGGATCATTGTTGGTCACCGCCGCCATGAAGTCGGCCTGGTTGACCGCCGCGAGCACCGCCCGCCGCACCGCCGGCTTGTCGAAAGGCGGATGCAGATGGTTGAGGCGCAGCACGCCCAGATAGCCACCGGGGTCGCCGTTCGCGATCGTGATGTCGCGGGAGCGCCGCAGCATCGGAATCAGGTCGGCAGCGACCTGCTCCCACCAGTCGACCTCACCGGCCTGGAGCGCCGCCGAGGCCGTCGCCGCATCCGGCATCATGTGCCATTCGACGCGCTCGAAATGCGCGACCTTGCCGCCAGCGGTCCATTCCGGCGCTTCCTGGCGCGGCCGGTAACGGTCGAAGCGCGCATAGGCGGCGCGGCTGCCGGAGACATACTCATTGGCGAGGAAGCGATAGGGGCCGGAGCCGATCATCTCCGCCACCGGCCGCACCGGATCCGTCTCCGCCAGGCGCTCGGGCATGATGAAGGCCGGCGAGGTGCCGGCCTTGGCGATGGCGTCGAGCATCAGGGGGAAAGGCCGGCTCAGGCGGATCACGAGCGTCCGGTCGTCCGGCGTCTCGTATTCGCGCACGGCCGCCGCCACGGTGCGGCCGAAGGTGTCGCGGCTGCCCCAGCGCCGGAGGCTTGCCGCACAATCCCGCGACCGCACGGGCTCGCCGTCGTGGAACAGGAGGCCTTCGCGCAGGCGGATGGTCCAGGCGAGCCCGTCCTCCGACACGCTGTGGCCTTCGGCCATCTGGGGCTGCGGGCGCATCTGCGCGTCGATGCCGTAGAGCGTATCGAAGACATAGTATCCGTGGTTGACCGCGACGCTCGCCAGTGAGGCGATGGGATCGAGGTTCGACAGCGCGGCCTGCGGCACGAAGCGCAGCACGCGCGGATCGGCGCCGCGCTGCGCCTTCGACAGGCCGGGTGCGGCGAGTGCCGCCACGGTGCCGAGCGCCGCAGCGCGGCGGGTGAGTTGAATGGCCATGCAATCCCCCTCTTGCCCTCAGACAATCACGCCGTCGGCACGCAGTTCATCCGTGAATTCGGCCAGCGTCGCGGCCAGGCGGTCGGACAGCTCGCCGACTTCTTCCGCGGTGATGGTCAGCGGCGGCGAGACCATCAGCCAGTCGCCATAGGCGCCGCGCGAGGTGCGGCGGCAGTAGAGCGCCAGCCCGTGACGCAGCGCGAGCTCGCCGACCCGCTGCGGCGCCACGCGCTCGAGCGGGATCATCGCCTTGCTGCCGCGGTCCGCGACCAGCTCCATCGCGAGCAGCAGGCCGAGCCCGCGCACCTCGCCGATGATCGGTGAGTTCGCGGCGATCGCATCGAGCCTCGCCCGCAGCAGGCAGCCCATGCGCTCGGCATTGCCGGTGAGATCGGCCTCCTCGACCTCGCGCAACACGGCAGCGCCGACCGCGCAGTTCATCACATGCGCGCTGTAGGTGAAGCCGTGCATGAAACCGCCGGCAGCGGCGATGCGGTCCACCATCGCCGCCGGGAACAGCGCCGCGCCCATCGGCGCGTAGCCAGCGGAAAGGCCCTTGGCGAGCACCGCCACGTCGGGTCGCGCCGTCGGCCAGTGATCCGCGGCGAGGAACCTGCCCGTCCGTCCGGCGCCGCTCATCACCTCGTCATAGATCAGCGCGACCCCGTGCCCCGTGCAGATGCGCCGCACCTCCTCGTAATAGGCGGCCGGCGCGACCAGGGCGCCGGTCGCGAGCCCGCCCACCGGCTCGAGGATGAAGGCGAGCACCGTCTCCGGCCCCTCGCGCAGGATCGCCGCCTCCAGCGCCGCGGCGCAGGCGGCGGCGTAGGTCTCGACCGTATGGTTCGGTGGCAGGCGATAGGAGAGCGGCGCGGGGACGCGCGGCACGGCCTGCAGCAGGGGGCCGAAGACCTCATGCGCATGATCGTCGCCGGAAATGGCGAGCGCGCCGAGCGTGTTGCCGTGGTAGCCCGGCTGGCGGCCGATGACCTTCCAGCGCGATCCCTGCCCGGTGACAACAGCGTGCTGGCGGAGAAACTTGATGGCGCTCTCGACCGCCTCGGATCCGCCGGAGACGACCCAGGCGCGCTCCAGTCCCGGCCCGGCGAGGCGGGCGAGCCTGTCGCTGAACTCGATGTTCGCCGCACTTTCGAACTGGCTCGGATAGGCGAAGACGGCCTGGCGGGCCTGCGCTGCCATGGCCGCGAGGATCCGCGGATGACCATGGCCGAGGTTGCTCGCCACCGGCCCGGAGGAGGCGTCGAGATAGCGATTGCCATCGGTGTCGAAGAGCCAGACGCCTTCGCCGCGGGCGATGCGCGGCAGGCGTGGCGTGCCCGGCGGTCGCGTGAAGCTCTGGTGGCTGCCGCCAAGCCCGGAAGGGGGCATCTGGTTCATGGATCGCTTCTTCCCGTGGCTGGCGCTATGCTGACGCTCTCTTGAGCAGTGCACAAGAGGCAATTCGGTGCAGAGGCGTGAATGGCGTGCGCCGCCACCTTGCGGCATGGCGGTATTCGAGGAGCAGCCTGGCCCGTCGCGGCGCCCAGGCACGAAGGTGAACGGGGACCATGACGGCGGGCACGGCGGAGCAAAGGCGACCAAAGCGGGCGGCGCCGCGGGCGATCGGGCTGACGCGGGAGGCGGTGATCGCGGCCGCGCTGGAGGAGATCGACAGTCGCGGCCTGCACGGCTTCAGCATGCGCAGCCTGGCGCGCCGGCTCGGCGTGAACGCGACGGTGATCGTCTGGCACCTCGGCAACCGCAATGCCGTGCTCGCGGAAGTGGTCAAGGCCGTGCAGCGCGACCTCGTGCCGCCGCGCCCGCCCGGCCAGACCTGGCAGGAGCGGCTCCGCCAGATCTTCGCGCGGTCACGCGACGCCGTTCGGCAGCACCCGAACGTGGCGCCGCTGATCGGCGCGGAGATCGTCTCGAACGCTCGCCCCGACCTCGGCCTCGTCGAAGCCCTGCTGGAGACGTTGTGCGAGGCAGGATTCGAAGGCGCGGCGCTGCGCGACGCCTACAATGCGACGCATGCCGCCCTGGTCGGCTTCACGACGCAGGAGCTGGCGCAGATGCCGTCGGAGGACCTGGCCGGGTGGCGGACGGAGATGCAGGACCACCTGGCGCGCGCCGATGCCAAAGCGCATCCCATCCTCGCGCGGGAGATGCCGAGGCTGGCCAACCAGGCCTTCATCCTCCGCTGGCAGAACGGCGTGGAAGCGCCGATGCACGACGCATTCGCGATGTTCGTGGACTGCTTCGTCGCTGGCCTGGCCGCCTGCGCTCCCCGCCGCAAACGCGGAACCGAACGCCGCGAAACCCCTGAAGCATAGGCTCCCGGCGGTCCAGCGCCGCCGGATGCACGCCGGCAGTCGCCGCGGGTGTTTCAGATCCCCCGAATTGTCTGATACTGTTACGTACTGGTTATCGGCCGGCGTGACGCACATGGTTGGTCGCCGTTCACTGCCGTGGGAAGCCCATCCGATCTCGAGGCAACTGCCAGACCTACACCCCGAAAGCCCGCTGCGATCGAAGGACAACTCGTGTGGCAAAGACCATGTCGCGAGCCGTACCACGGCTCTGTCTGCTGCTGATCGTAGCGTTCGGGCTGGCGGCTTGCGGAGGCCGATGCCCGATGTTCAGCCGGGGCTGGCCGCTCTGCGGCATTTAGGACGATGTGTTCGTCTCGGTGCTCATCGCCACCCGTCCAGGCGCCCAGCGGGCGGCATCTCCTGTGATCCGGCGGAGGCTGCGGATACCGGCCATATCGCCGGGCAACAAACGCGGCGCGCTGGTCTGGGGGGGCGTGTTGGGTTCGATCGGCCTCGCGATAATCGGCGCCGGACTCTACGGCTCGGGGCAATGGATCCCGTTCGCAACACGGGCAGAGAGCGTCGTCGGGACCGTCGAGCGGATCGACATCGACGGGCGCGGCCGGGGCATCACCTTGACCCCCGTCTTTCGCTTCACGACCCGCGAAGGACGCGAGGTCGTCGCCAGGTCGCGCGCCGGCAATAGTTGGCTGCGGTACACCAAAGGCGAACAACTGCGGTTGCGCTACGATCCGGTCAATCCTGATCGGGCGGAAGCAGAGCCGCTGCCGATCCTTGTGCTGCTCCCGCTCGCGGCCGTGCCGTTCGGCCTGGTGTTTCTGTGCTTCGGGGCAGCGCCTTGGGTCGGTATGAGGGCCGTAGCCGGCGCCCTGGTGTCGCTCTATCTCCTCGTGGTCTGGGTCGCCGCGATCATCGTCTATTCGGAAGCGGCGGTCGCGCAGAACCTGCTCAGAAACACCGCGCTCGTCGATGCTCCGGTGGTGGCGCATCGGGAGATGACCCGGGGAAATGCTCAGGGTTCCGGCTGGTCCATGGCCTACAACCCGATCACCCGCTTCACCGCCTCTGATGGGCGTGTCGTTCAGATCGAGGTGGAGCGGTCGAGCGCGAGGAGAGAGCCTGCGCTCGGCGAGACCATGCGGATACGCTACTGGCGCTCTAACCCCGACCGTGTGGAGCCGGACAGTGACTGGGCGGTCTGGAGGCGATCCGTCATCAGTGGCGGCGTGCTGACGGCCCTGTTGGCAAGCGGCGCATTCATTCTGCTGCTATGGCGCCGGCGAGCGAGGCGAACCAAAGGGGCGTGAGCCCCTGGCTGCGCCGCAGGGAGCAGCCGAGCATTCGATCACCCGAATGCGTGTCAACGGCGCCCGAAGTGGTGCGTTCTCCAGACGGGCGATGGGGCCCGGGAAAGGAGGACAGCCATGGCACAGCATCAGCAGGGCACCGGCAGCCAGGAGCGCACGGATGGCAAGCGGGCCGAGGGCAAGAAGGGTGTCTCGCAAGAGACCGTCGCCAGCGGCAAGAACTCGGATCCGAACAATTTCGCCAATGACCGCGAGCGCGCCGCCGCAGCGGGCCGGAAGGGCGGCCACAGCAGCCACAAGGACGACTAGACGGCGCGCGGGGCGGGCACGTTCGTGCCTGCCCCTCTTCGAGGGAGAGCTTTCGATGGTCGACAGACCGAAGCCGCCATTCCCGCATCAGCAGCAGGCGATGCCGGGCTATACCGCGAAGATGCAGCCGGTGCCCGACCACGGGGAGAGCACCTACAAAGGGTCGGGCAAGCTCGCGGGCAGGAGGGCGATCATCACCGGCGGCGACAGCGGCATCGGTCGCGCGGTTGCGATCGCCTTCGCGCGGGAAGGCGCCGACATCCTGATCGCCTATCTCGAAGAACATGAGGACGCGCGGGAGACACAGCGCCTGATCGAGGATTCCGGGCGTCAGGCGATCCTGGTGCCCGGCGACCTCGGGCAACGGGCGCATTGCCGCCAGGTAGTGGAGAGGGCGGTCGAGGCCTTCGGCCAAATCGACATCCTGGTCAACAACGCGGCGCACCAGGCGAGCTTCAAGGAGATCGCCGATATTTCCGACGACGAGTGGGAGATGACGTTCAACGTCAATATCCATGCGATGTTCCGCCTGACCAGGGCGGCGGTGCCGCACATGCCACCCGGCAGCGCCATCATCAACACGGCGTCGATCAACGCCGACACGCCGAACCCGACGCTGCTCGCCTATGCGACGACCAAGGGCGCGATCCACAACTTCACCGGCGGGCTGGCGCAGATGCTGGCCCGCAAGGGTATTCGCGTGAACGCCGTGGCACCGGGCCCGATATGGACACCGCTGATCCCCTCGACCATGCCCGAGGACACGGTCTCGAGCTTCGGGAAGCAGGTGCCGATGGAGCGGCCCGGCCAGCCGGCGGAGCTCGCCACCGCCTATGTGATGCTGGCCGATCCGCTCTCCAGCTATGTCTCCGGTGCGACCATTGCCGTGACCGGCGGTAAGCCCTTCCTGTGACGCCCAGGCTGGAATGATCGATCGGCATCGCCACGCGGCGGTAGCAGGGCGCGGGATCGACGCGGCGAGATGCATGATCAAAGGCGCCGCGCCTGATGGAGGCGCGCATCATCCGCGACGACCGCCAGCCACGTAGCACGGCGAAGCTTGGCTGCGTCTGCATGGCGAGCGCCGGTGATCCCTCCGGAGCGGATGCGCGCTTCGCCGTCCGGCCGATCGGAATGGCTGTGGCGGCCGGGCGCATGGGCGCCCGGCTGTCCCTGCTCAATTGGCGCCGGCAGGGCCCATCCGGATCACGCCATCGGGCCCAGGCTGAGTCGTGATCGCCTGCGGCGCGGGGGCTGGCGCGCCGGGCGCCCCCTCCAGGATCGCACCGCCGCCCATGAAGGCCGCATTCGGGTTATTCGCTCCACGATCGGCTGCCGCCCTCCGCGGCTGCCGCACAGGTCGCCGCCTTTCGCTGGCCGCAGCACCCGACTGGGTCGCCATCGGTGCGGGGCTCGCTTGCGGCAGCGGCGCGGGCGTCTGACTGGATGGAAGCTGTGCGAGCGCCGGCCCTGCCGTAAGCACAACCGCAGCCGCAACGAGACCGAATTGACGCATCAGTGTCTCCTTCCCTCTGCACCGTCGTCGCAATCAAGCGCGACCGGGCGGGTCGAAGCATGCGCCGCTGCGCAGTGGTGCATGCATCTGTCCCATATCAACTTTGTGCGAAAGGGACGGTCGCCCGGAGCCGCGGGGCGGAAGTCAGACCGCCCGTTCCACGCGGACCGCACAGAACTTGAACTCCGGAATTTTTCCCCACGGGTCGAGTTGGGGATTGGTCAGCAGATTCGCGGCGGCCTCGGCGAAGGCGAAGGATACGAAGACCAGACCGGGAGGCAGCATCGGATCAACGCGCGCGGAGAGCTCGATCGCGCCGCGCCGCGTGACCAGGCGCAGCCTGTCGCCCGCGGCGATGCCGAGCCGTTCGAGATCGGCCGGGCAGAGCGAGGCGGTCGGCCCCGGCTCGAGCATGTCGAGGGGCTCGGCACGGCGGGTCATGGTGCCGGTATGCCAGTGCTCGAGTTGACGGCCGGTGGTGAGCACGAAGGGAAAGCCTTCGTCTGGCATCTCGGCGGGATCGGAGAGGCCGGCCGGCACGAAGCGCGCGCGGCCGGTCGATGTCGGGAAGCGGTCGCCGAAGACAATCGCCTCGCCCGGCGCATCCGGTGCTGGTGAGGGATAGGTGACACTGCCCTCGCGCTGCAGCCGCTCCCAGGTGATGTTGGCGAGCGAGGGCATGGCCGCGGCCATCTCGGCGAAGACCTCCCGCGGATGGGCGTAGCTCCAGGCGAGGCCCAGCCGGCGCGCCATCTCCGTGATGATCGCCAGATCCTGCCGCGCCGCGCCGGGCGGCGTGACGGCGGCACGGCCTATCTGCACCTGGCGGTTGGTGTTGGTCACCGTGCCATCCTTCTCCGGCCAAGCGCTCGCCGGCAGCACCACATCGGCGAGCGCTGCCGTCTCGGTCAGAAACAGGTCCTGCACCACCAGATGCTCGAGGCGGGCGAAGCCCGCCCGCGCATGCGCGAGGTCGGGGTCCGACATCGCGGGGTTCTCGCCCATGATGTACATGCCGCGGACCTGGCCGCGCGTCATCGCGTGCATGATCTCGACCACGGTCAGGTCCGGCTCCGGCCGCAGCGCGGCGCCCCACAGCGTTTCCAGCCGCGCACGGAAGAGGTCATCGCCGGTGCGGTGGTAGTCGGGGAACATCATCGGGATCAGCCCGGCATCGGAGGCACCCTGCACGTTGTTCTGTCCGCGCAGCGGGTGCAGCCCGGTCCCGGGCCGGCCGACCTGGCCGCAGAGGAGCGCCAGGGCGATCAGACAGCGCGTATTGTCCGTGCCGTGGGTGGACTGGCTGATGCCCATGCCCCAGAGGATCATCGCCGTGCGTGCGCGGGCATAGAGCCGGGCGACGCGGCGAAGCTGCTCCGCGGGGACGCCGGCGATGGGCGCCATCGCCTCCGGCGCATAGGCCGCGACATGGTCGCGGATCAGCCCGAAATCCTCCGTGTGGGCGGCGATGTATTGCCGGTCGCAGAGCTCCTCCGTGACGATGGTGTGCAGCATGGCGTTCAGCACGGCGACGTCGCGCCCGGCCGCGAAGCGCACCACCTCCGTCGCGTGACGGTCGAGCTCGCTGCCGCGCGGGTCCATGGTCACCAGTTGCGCGCCGCGCGACGCAGCCTCCTTCAGGAAGGTGGCGGCCACCGGATGGTTCTCGGTCGGGCGGGCGCCGATGACGATGATCACCTCGGCCTCCAGCGCCGCGGTGAAGGGTGCGGTGACCGCGCCGCTGCCGATCCCCTCCAGCAGCGCCGCGACCGACGCCGCATGGCAGAGGCGGGTGCAGTGGTCCACGTTGTTGGTGCCGAAGCCGGTGCGCACCAGCTTCTGGAAGAGATAGGCCTCCTCGTTCGAGCCCTTGGCCGACCCGAAGCCCGCCAGCGCGTCCGGCCCGTGCCCGTCCCGGATGCGGCGGAGGCCTTCGGCCGCGCGATCCAGCGCCTCCTCCCAGCTCGCCTCGCGGAACTTCGCCAGGGCGCCGCGCGGGTCGCGGCAGTCGGAGGGATCCTTGGCCGCCCCGTCGCGCCGAATGAGCGGCTGCCTCAGCCGGTCCGGATGAGTGAGGTAGCCGAAGCCGAACCGTCCCTTGACGCAGAGCCGCCCCTGGTTGGAGGGCCCGTCGAGGCCAACCACCTCCTCGATGCTGCCGTCGCGGACACGGAAGCCGACCTGGCAGCCGACGCCGCAATAGGGGCAGACGCTGGCGACCTCGCGCTCCGCGGCGGGACCGCGGTGCCCGTCCGCCGCCAGCACCGATCTGGGAAGCAGAGCACCCGTCGGGCAGGCCTGCACGCATTCGCCGCAGCCGACGCAACTGCTGGCGCCCATCGGGTTCGCCAGGTCGAAAACCGGCAGCGTCGCCATGCCACGTCCTGCCATGCCGATGACGTCGTTGTGCTGCACCTCGCGGCAGGCGCGCTCGCAAAGGCCGCAGCGGATGCAGGCATCGAACTGCACCGCGATCGCGGGATGCGAGAGGTCGGGCGATGGCGGCGGCAGTTCCGGCGCGAAGCGCGACCCCGTCACGCCGAGCTGCCCGGCCCAGCGCGCCAGGATGCCGTCGGCGTCGCGCGGTGGGCCGTCCGCCAGCAGCAGCTCGAGCACCATGCGGCGCGCCGCCTGGGCGCGGGCGCTGGCCGCGCTGCGCACCACCATGCCTTCGCGCGGCGTGCGGATGCAGGAAGCGGCCAGCGCCCGCTCGCCCTCGATCTCGACCAGGCAGACGCGGCAATTGCCGTCGGGACGGTAGCCGGGTCGCGGCAGGTGGCAGAGATGCGGGATCTCCTCGGCCCCCGCACGCCGCGCCGCTGCCCAGATCGTCTCGCCCGGCGCCGCCTCGACGGTGCGGCCGTCAAGTAGGAAGGGCACGTGCCCGGCGCCCTGACCGATGCTGCTCACGGCACGGCCTCCGGGAAGAAGCGCATCAGGCTGCGGACCGGATTCATCGCGGCCTGGCCGAGCCCGCAGATCGAGCCGTCCGCCATCACCTGCGCCAGCTCCTCCAGCAGCGCACGGTCCCACACCGGCGCCTCGAGCAGCCGTGCCGCCTTGGCAGTGCCGGCGCGGCAGGGCGTGCACTGGCCACAGCTCTCGTCGCGGAAGAAGTGCACCAGGTTGCGTACGGCATCGGCGAGGTCGTCCCGGTCCGAGAGCACCACGATGGCACCTGAGCCCACGAAGCAGCCCTGCGCATCCAGCGCGCCGAAATCGAGCGGCAGGTCGCCGAGTGCTGCCGGCAGCAGGCCGCCCGAGGCGCCGCCCGGCAGATAGGCGGCGAAGCGGTGCCCGTCCGCCATGCCGCCGCAGAACTCCTCGATCAGCTCGCGCGCCGTGACGCCAGCCGGCGCCAGCACCGCGCCCGGCCGCCGCACCCGGCCGGAGACGCTGAAGAAGCGTTGGCCACGATGGCCGCGCCGGCCTTTCGCTGCGAAACCCGACGCGCCCTCGGGCGAGCCCAGGATCTCCGGCAGGAACCAGAGCGTCTCGACATTGTGGATCAGGGTCGGTCGGCCGAAGAGGCCGTGCTCGCCGGGAAAAGGCGGCTTGTGGCGCGGCCAGCCGCGGCGCCCCTCCAGGCTCTCCAGCAGCGCCGTCTCCTCACCGCAGATATAGGCGCCGGCGCCGCGGCGCAGATGGATCGGCATCCCGGCCGCGATGCCGGCCGACTCCAGTGCCGCAATCTCGCGTGCCAGCACGCGATGGAGGTGCGGGTACTCGCCGCGCAGGTAGATCCAGCAGGCCTCGGCGCCGATGATATGGGCAGCGATCAGCATGCCCTCGAGCACGCGGTGCGGCTCGGTCTCGAGGCAGTGGCGGTCCTTGAAGGTGCCGGGTTCGCCCTCGTCGGCATTGACGACCAGATGGCGCGGCGCCGCCTGCGACAGGACGAGCCGCCACTTGCGGGAGGCGGGAAAGCCGGCGCCACCGAGGCCGCGCAGAGACGCCGCCTCGAGCGCCGTCAGTATCCGCTCCCGTTCATCTCCGCCGGCGGTGCGGATCGCGCGCAGCACGGCATAACCGTCACGTGCGAGATAGGCGTCGAGCCCAGGCGAAGCCGGCATTGCCGGTGGCCCCTGCGCCACGGCGGACGCGACCGACCGAGATGTCGCGTGCTCGACCAGCTCATGGCCAACGGCACAGGCCGGAGCGCGGTGGCAGGCCCCCATGCAGGGCGCGGCGATCACCCGCATGTCGGGCCTGGGCGGCGCGGCCCGCAGCGCAGCGAGAAGTGCATCGGCACCCATGAGCCTGCAGGGCAATCCATCGCAAACGCGGATGGGCACGGAGGCGACCGGCATGTCGTCGTCGAGAAGATCGAAGTGGTGATAGAAGCTCGCGACCTCGAAGACCTCGACGGAGGCGAGCCGCAGCGCCTGCGCCAGCGCCGCCAGGTGACCGGGGCGCAAGCCACCATACCGATCCTGCAACGCGTGCAGGTGCTCGATCAGGAACTCGCGGCGGAGCGGGACCGCCTCGGTTGCCACGGCGACAGCGGCCCGGTCCTCCGCGCTCGGTTGCCGCCCACGCGGGCCGCGTGGCGGGGCGCCCTCGCGTGCCGGCACCCGACCGAGATCGACGCTCTTCATGAGCCCGCCATCAGTGTTTCCTCCCATCCGATTCTACGCAGGACTCTCTCCGCGTGTCTTGCATGGCGCGCGCGCAATGGTGGGAAGGAGGCGCCTTGCGGCGCAACATGACCGGCCGGAGGCGATGGCGCCCTAACCCGGCCAAGGTCACGTCACGGCCATCGGCGCCGCGCTGCATTACCTGCGCCTGGACCGTATCGGTCTTTCGCGATGGCCAGCCGCACCCATGTCACTCGTTCCGGACCGTCACGTCTTCAGCGAAGGAAGCCCCCATGATCGATCTGCATTACTGGCCGACGCCGAATGGCAAGAAGGTCACGATCTTCCTCGAGGAGACCGGCACGCCCTATCGCCTGGTGCCGGTGAATATCGGGCGCGGCGACCAGTTCTCGCCGGAATTCCTGAAGCTCAACCCGAACCACCGCATGCCGGTGATCGTCGATCATGCGCCGGCCGATGGCGGGGCGCCGATCTCCATCTTCGAATCCGGCGCGATCCTCTTCTACCTCGCGGAGAAGACCGGCCAGCTCTGGCCGCAGGATCTCCGGGCCAGGATCGAGGTCAGCCAATGGGTGATCTGGCAGATGGCGAACCAGGGCCCCAAGCTCGGCGAGGCCGGACATTTCCGGCGGCTCGGCGATCGCGAAGGCGACCAGTCTTACGCCGTCCGCCGCTTCACGGACGAAGCCAATCGGCTCTATGGCGTGCTCAATGCACGGCTGCGGGACCGGCCATACCTCGCCGGCGACAGCTACACGATCGCCGACATCATCGCCTATCCCTGGACCGTCAACTGGAAGGCGCAGGGGCAGGAGATCGATGAGTTCAAGCATTTCAAGCGCTGGTTCGAGACGATCGGCGCGCGGCCGGCCGTGCAGCGCGGCCTCGCCGTCGGCGCCGAGTTCTCGACCGACAGGAACACGCTGCCGCCCGAGGAGCAGGAGCGGATCCGCAAGATCCTTTACAATCAGCGCGCCCTGCCGGTGCCGGACTGATGGCGCCGCCGGGCGCGCGCATGGCGCGCCCGGTGCCACCGCCATGCAGGCTCATCCGGCGGAGCTGGTGATCGCCGCCAGGGCTTCCTCCGTCGTGCAAACGGTCGCGAACTCATAGGCGAGTGTCGCGAGATGCGCGGCATGGATGGCTTCCGCTGGAATCGTCTGACCGGCCTGGCCGGTGAGATCGAAGCAATCGCACGCATCGCCCACCACGATCATGCGGTAGCCGAGATTGGCGCCGACCCTGACACTGGTCGAGACGCACATGTCGGTGGAGATGCCGAAGGCCATGATCGCCTCTATCCCAAGCCTCCGGAGGCGGAGATCGAGGTCGGTACCGATGAAGGCCGCGTTCACGCTCTTCGCGACCACGGGTTCATCGGGAAGCGGCTGGAATCCAGGTCGATAGGCGTGGCCCGGCAGGCCAGGCCGCAGCGATGATCCCGTCTGCACGGAATCATGCCGCACATGGATCAGCGGCAGGCCGGCGCCGCGCCAGGCAGCGAGCAGCGCCCGGCCGTTGCGGTCCAGATCACGGTTCCATCGCCGCGGCCAGGGCGCGTGATCGAAGGCCTGTTGCATGTCAATCGGCAGCAAGGCCGTCTTTGGCGGGAGATCCATGACGCGTCCCTCGGTCGATCGGCGGGTCAGGAGACGACCATCGCTCTGCCCTCGGCGGCGCCTGCCACAGGCGCCCGGTCACCATGTCGGCGGTCCCGGCCGAGCGGCAATGACGGCGGCGAGACACCGGAATTCCGGCCATTATTCCGCTTGGCAGTACTGGGCACTGCGTCCTAGGCTTCCCCTCAACGACAGACGAGGGAGGCCATGGGTCCGTTGGCAGGCCTGCGGGTGCTGGAGTTCGCGGGCCTCGGCCCCGGGCCGTTCTGCGCCATGCTGCTGGCCGATCTCGGCGCCGAGGTGCTGCGTATCGACCGCGCGGACGCACCGCCCGGCCATCGCGCGGAGGTGCTGAAGCGCGGGCGCCGCTCCGTCGCCATCGATCTGAAGTCGCCGCAGGGCGCCGCCGCGGCGCTGCGGCTGGTCGACCGCGCCGACGCGCTGATCGAAGGCTTCCACCCCGGGGTCATGGAGCGGATGGGCCTCGGCCCGGAGCCCTGCCTCGCGCGCAATCCGCGCCTCGCCTATGGCCGCATGACCGGTTGGGGGCAGGACGGGCCACTGGCGCCGACCGCCGGGCACGACATCAACTACATCGCGCTGACCGGCGCGCTCTGGGCCACCGGCCGCGCCGATGATCCACCGCCGCCGCCACTCAACCTAGTGGGCGATTTCGGCGGCGGCGGCATGCTGCTCGCGGTCGGGCTGCTGGCGGCGATCCTGAACGCGCGCGCCACCGGCCGCGGCCAGGTCGTGGATGCGGCGATGACCGATGGCAGCGCTCTGCTGATGGCGATGTTCCAAGGGATGGCCGCCCAAGGCCGCTGGCGCAACGCGCGCGGGGCGAACCTGCTGGATGGTGCGGCCCCCTTCTACGACAGCTATCGCTGCAGCGATGGCCGCCATGTGGCGGTCGGCGCCATCGAGCCCACCTTCTTCGCCGCGTTGCTGGCAGGCCTCGGCCTCGATCCCGCACGCTTCGCGGAGCGCATGGACCCGGCGCGCTGGCCGGTCCTGAAGGCCGAGATCGCCGCTGCCTTCGCCATCCGCACGCGTGATGACTGGGCAGCCGCTTTCGCCGGCAGTGATGCCTGCGTGACCCCGGTGCTCGACCTCGATGAGGCACCGGCGCATCCACACAACCGCGCGCGCGGCACGTTTGTGACGCGGGACGGCGTGGTGCAGGCAGCACCGGCGCCGCGTTTTTCCGAAACCCCTGCCGCCCTGGATCGCCCGCCGCCGCACGCGGGCGAACACACCGATGCGGCACTGGCCGATTGGGGCTTCTCTGCCTCGGAGATCACCGATCTGCACGTGGCCGGCGCGATCCGCGCCCGCAGCGAAGGAGCATTCTGATGGAAATCGGCTTCGCCGGCCCGCGCGAGGTGATCGGCAGCGACCACGCCCTGTTCCGCGACCAGGTGCGGCGCTTCTTCGAACGCCATATCATCCCCTTCCACCGGCAATGGGAAGCCGAGGGCGTGGTGCCGCGCTCGGTCTGGCTGGAAGCGGGCAAGCAAGGGCTGCTCTGCACCGGCATGCCGGAGGACTACGGCGGGGCCGGCGCCGATTTCGGCTATTCGGCGATGATCCTCGAGGAGATCGGGCGCAGCAATACCTCCGGCATCGGCTTCACGCTGCATTCGGACATCGTCGCCCCCTACCTCCTCGCCTATGCGACCGAGGCGAAGAAGCGCGACTGGCTGCCGCGCATGGCGCGTGGCGAGATGATCGGCGCCATCGCGATGACCGAGCCCGGGATGGGCAGCGACCTCAAGGCGGTGCGCACCAGTGCGCGGCGCGACGGCGACCACTACGTCATCAACGGCCAGAAGACCTTCATCACCAATGGCCAGAATGCCGGCCTGGTCATTGTGGTGACGAAGACCGATCCCGCCGCCGGCCGGAAGGGCATCAGCCTGATCTGCGTCGAGGAAGGCACGCCTGGCTTCAGCAAGGGCCGCAACCTCGAGAAGATTGGCCTGCACGCGCAGGACACCTCGGAGCTGTTCTTCGACGAGGTGCGCGTCCCCGTCGGCAACCGCCTCGGCGAAGAAGGCGAAGGCTTCTCCCAGCTCATCCACCAGCTCCCGCAGGAGCGGCTGATGATCGCGATCCGCGCCGCCGCCTCGATCGAAGCGATGCTCGAGGAGACGGTGACCTATGCGAAGGGGCGGCAGGCCTTCGGCCAGGCAGTCTTCGACTTCCAGCACAACCGCTTCCGCCTGGCCGATGCGAAGTCCCAGGCTGCGATGCTGCGCGTCTTCGTCGATCACTGCCTGGCGCTGCACTTGAAGCGCGAGCTTTCGGTGGAGCTCGCGGCGGCGGCGAAGCTGAACGCGACGGAGATGCAGAACCGGCTGCTGGACGATTTCCTGCAGATCCATGGCGGCTATGGCTACATGGCGGAATACCCGATCGGCCGCGCCTGGGCCGATGCGCGCGTCGGCCGCATCTTTGGCGGCAGCTCCGAGATCATGAAGGAAATCATCGCGCGGACCTTGTGACGCCGGCGGCGCCTGCGGGCGCTCGCTGGCTCGGCTGACACGCATGGAAGGGATGAGGAATGTCGAAGAAGCTTGCCGGCAAGGTCGCGCTGGTCTCCGGCTCGGGCCGCGGCATCGGCCGCGAGATCGCGCTGAAGCTCGCCTCCGAAGGGGCGCGCGTGGTCATCAACGACCTCGACCCGGCACCAGCGGAGGAGACGCTGACCGCGATCCGGGCACTCGGCGGCGAGGCCTTGGCCTGCAATGGCGACGTGACGGACAAGGATTTCGGCGAGCGCTTCGTCGCGACCGCGGTCGATGGCTTCGGGGCCATCGACATCATCGTCAACAACGCCGGCTATACCTGGGACAACGTCATCCAGAAGATGACGGACGAGCAATGGTACGCGATCATCGATGTGCACATGACCGCGCCCTTTCGCATCCTGCGCGCGGCAGCCCCCTTCATCCGTGAAGCCGCGAAGAAGGAAGCCGAGGCCGGGCAGGAGGTGTTCCGCAAGGTCGTGAACATCTCCTCCACGTCAGGCGTCTACGGCAATGCGGGGCAGGCGAACTACTCCGCGGCCAAGGCCGGCATCAGCGGCATGACGCGGGCGCTCGCCAAGGAATGGGGTCGCTACAAGGTGAATGTGAACGCGGTCGCCTTCGGCCTGATCATGACGCGGCTGACCGAGGCGGCAGCGGGCGACGGCGCCTCGATCGACATCTCCGGGCGGGAGATCAAGGTCGGCGTCAACCCGCAGGTGCTGAAGAATGCCGAAGCGCTGATCCCGCTTGGGCGCGGCGGCCGTCCTTCGGAAGCGGCGGGCGCCGTCTACCTCTTCTGCATCCCGGAATCGAACTACGTCAGTGGACAAACCTTGGTGGTGGGCGGCGGTCGCCCATAAGGTCACGGTAACGGGAAGACAGCAAAGAAACACCGGGGAGAGAGTCCATGGAGGGTCGGGCATTCATCGGCCGCCGCGCGGCGCTGGCCATCGGCGCCGCGGCGCTGGCGCGGCCGGCGATCGCGCAGCAAGGCTTTCCGAACCGGCCGATCCGGCTGATCTGCCCCTGGCCGGCGGGCGGATCGGCGGATGCGGTGTTCCGCACCATCGGCGAGATGGCATCGCGCCAGCTCGGGCAGCCGGTGCTGGTGGAGAACCGCAGCGGCGCCTCCGGCACGATGGGCATGCAGATGATGGCGAGCGAAGCGCGCGGCGACGGGCATCTGATCGGGCAGATGCCGGTGACCGCCTTCCGCCTGCCGGCGATGACGCGCCGCCCGACCTGGGACCCGCTGCGCGACCTCAGCTACATCATCCACCTGACCGGCTACCTGTTCGGCGTCGTGGTGCGCAGCGACAGCCCTTGGCAGGACTGGGCAAGCTTCATCGCGCATGCGCGTACCAGTCCCGGCCGGGTCACCTATGGCACGCCGGGCGTCGGCAGCACGCTGCACATCACTATGGAGGAGATCGGGCGACGGACCGGCATCGAGTTCACCCACGTGCCCTTCCGCGGCGGGCCGGACGGGTTCCGGGCGCTGCTCGCCGGCGACATCACGGCAATTGCCGACAGCACCGGCTGGGCGCCGCTGGTGCAGGAAGGCCGCTTCCGCCTGCTCTGCACCTGGGGTGCTGCGCGGGCACAGCGCTTCCCGGATGCGCCAACCTTGAAGGAGCTCGGCCTCGACATCGTCTCCGAGAGCCCCTTCGGCGTGGTGGGGCCGAAGGGCATGGACCCCGCCATCATCCGGCGGCTGCATGACGTGCTGAAGACGGCGCTGGAGGATCCGGTGGTGATCACCATGCTGGCGCGGTTCGACATGGTGCCGCGCTACATGGACAGCGAAACCTATGCCGCCTTCGCGCGCGAATTGAACGCGCATGAGGTCGCGGCGGTCCGCCGGCTCGGCTTGAGCACGGACTGAGCCCATGCGCCGCCGTACCCTCCTCACCCTGCCCGCCCTCGCCGCGCTGCCGGCGCGCGCGCAGGAGGCCTTTCCCTCGCGCCCGATCCGCATGGTCGTGCCCTTCCCGGCCGGCGGCGCCACCGATGTCTGGGCGCGCGTCGTCGCCGCGCCGATGGCCGAACGGCTCGGCCAGCCGGTCGTGATCGACAACCGCTCCGGTGGATCCGGGATGATCGGCACCGAGCATGTCGCGAAGGGCGCTGCGGACGGTCACACTATCCTGTTCAGCATATCCAGCTTCGTGCAGGCACCGGTGCTGTTCCGCAGCACCGCCTATGACCCGCTGAGCGACTTCGCGCCGATCGGCCGCATGGGCACCACGGCGCTGGTCTTCTGCGCCTCCCCGGCCATGCCGGTCGGCAGCCTCGCCGAATTCGTGGCGCGGGCGCGCGGGCAGGACCTCAGCTTCGGCTCCTACGGCACCGGCTCCACCGGGCATGTCTTCGCGCAGATCCTCTCGGACCATGAACGCCTCGGCATGACGCATGTCGGCTACCGGGGGGAGGCGCCGCTGCTGATCGACATGCTCGGCGGGCGCGTGGCCGGTGCCTTCCACAGCCTGACCCTGGTGAAGGAGCATCTGCGCAATGGACGGCTGAAGCCGCTCGCCTTTCTCGGCCGCGACCGCTCCCCAGCCTTCCCCGACGTGCCGACGTTGCTTGAGCTCGGCTATCCCGATGTCTTCGGCTGGAGCGGTTTCTTCGGCGCCTGGACGCCGGCGCGCGTGCCGGCGCCGGCCCGCGCGGCGCTGGTGGACGCCTATCGCGCCGCCATGGCCCGGCCGGAGGTGATCCGTCGGCTGGAGGAGGTCGACGTCATCATCGGCTATGCCGGACCGGAGGCATTCCAGGCCGAGATCGCACGCACCCATGCCACCTGGCTGGACCTGGTCACCCGCATGAACATCCGGCCGGATTGATGCCGCAGCTCACGCATTGGGCGGCGCGGCGGCCGACGCATGTCGCGCTCCTCATCCACGAAAGCGGAGAGGCCATCACCTATGCCGCGCTCGACGCCCGCGCCAATCGCGCCGCGCAATGGCTGATCGGGCTCGGGCTGCAGCCGGGCGACGGCATCGCGCTGCTGCTCGAGAACCGCATCGCGATGCTGGAGCTCGCCTGGGCGGCACGGCGCGCCGGGCTCTATTACACCCCGCTCAGCGTGCACCTGAAGCCAGCCGAGATCGCCTATGTGCTGAAGGACAGCGGCGCGAAGCTGCTGATCGAAAGCCCGCACCTCGCCGCGCAGCTCGATACCGCGATCCCCCGCATCGGCGTGGAGGAGGGCTACGAGGCCGCGCTGGCAGCATATTCCGATGTCACGCCCTTGCCGGAACGGCCGGTCGGGCGCGACTTCCTTTATTCCTCCGGCACCACCGGCATGCCGAAGGGGGTCCGTCGCGCGTTGACGCCCTTCGAGAAGCGTCTGACGCCCGACTGGCCCGACTATTGGCTGCCGCTTTACGGCTTCGGGGAGGACACCGTCTATCTCTCGCCGGCGCCGCTCTATCACGCAGCGCCGCACCGCTATGTGCTGCGCACGCTGATGCTGGGCGGTACCGCCGTCATCATGCGGAAATTCGACGCCGAAGCGGCACTCACCGCGATCGCGCAGCATCGGGTGACGCACAGCCAATGGGTGCCGACGATGTTCTCCCGGCTACTGGCGCTGCCCGCGGCGCGGCGTGCCGCGCATGACCTCTCCTCCCATCGCTGTGCGATCCATGCCGCGGCGCCCTGCCCGGTCCCGCTCAAACGGGCGATGATCGAATGGTGGGGGCCGATCCTCCACGAATATTATGCGGGATCGGAATCGGTCGGCATCACGGTGATCGACAGCCAGGAATGGCTCAAGCATCCGGGCTCGGTCGGGCGGCCGCGCCAAGGTGCGGTGCATATCCTGGACGATGCGGGCCGGCCGCTGCCGCCGGGCGAAGTCGGCGGCATCTGGTTCTCCGGCGGCACCCGCTTCGCCTACCACAACGCGCCGGACAAGACCGCATCCGCCTACAACGCGGATGGCCTCGCGACCTATGGCGATCTCGGCCATCTCGACGCCGAAGGCTATCTCTATCTCAGCGACCGGCGCGCCGACCTGATCCTCTCGGGCGGCGTCAATGTCTATCCCTGGGAGATCGAGCAGGTGCTGGCGCAGCATCCGGCGGTGGCCGAGGCTTGCGTGGTCGGCGTGCCGGATCCCGATTTCGGGGAGGCGGTTCGCGCCGTCGTCGTCACGCGGGAGGCGGTGGAGCCGGCGGCGCTCATCGCCTTCTGCAAGGCGCGGCTCGCCGGCCCCAAGGTGCCGAGAAGCGTGGTCTTCGCGGAGGATCTGCCGCGCAGCGAGGCGGGCAAGCTGCTGCGGCGCGAGGTGAAGGCAGCACAGCGTAGCGCGTGAGCGCCAACAAGGAGCGACACACATGTTCCGTGACGATCTCTTCGCCGGCAAGCGCGTGCTGGTCACCGGCGGCGGCACCGGGCTTGGCCGCATGATGGCGGAGCGCTTGCTGTCGCTCGGCGCCGCAGTCGAGATCTGGGGCCGCCGCGGGCCGGTGGTCGAGCAGACCGCGGCCGAGCTGAATGCCATCCATCCCGGCCGCGTGGCCAGCCGCGTCGTCGACATCAAGGACCCGGAGGCGGTGGAAGCGGCGGTCGCCGCGATCTGGGCGGAAGGGCGCCCCTGCACGCATCTGATCAACAACGCGGCCGGCAATTTCGTGAGCCGCACCGAGGACCTCTCGCCGCGCGGCTTCCACGCCATCGCCGACATCGTCTTCCACGGCACCTTCCAGGTGACCCAGGCGGTCGGCAAGCGCTGGATCAAGGACGGCACCGGTGGCGCCGTGCTCTCCGTCGTCGTCACCTGGGTGCGCACCGGCGCGCCTTTCGTCGTGCCTTCCGCCATGTCGAAGGCCGGCATCGACGCGATGACCAAGTCGCTCGCGGTGGAATGGGGCCGCCATGGTATCCGCCTGAACGCGGTGGCGCCCGGCACCATCCCGACCGAAGGCATGTTCGCGCGCCTCCGGCCCGGCGAAGCGGATCCCGCGGAGCGTCAGGCGGCCGCCAATCCCATGGGACGGATCGGCACCCCGCAGGATATCGGCGATATCGCCGCTTTCCTGCTGAGCCCGATCTGGATCAATGGCGAGACCATCGCGCTCGATGGCGGGCAATGGCTGACCGGCGGCGGCGGCTTCAAGGATTACCTCGCCTGGGGCGATGCCGAATGGGCGGAGGCCAAGGCCCGCATCACCGCGCGCAACCAGGCGGACAAGGCGCAACGCAGCGGCACGCCGTGATGGTCGCAAGCGACAACTTCGCCGAGTTCCTGCGCGAGCAGCTCGCGCCGCTCGGCCGCGTCACCATGCGGCGCATGTTCGGGAAGACCGGCGTGTTCTGCGATGGGGTGATGCTCGGGATGGTGACGGAGAACACGCTCTATGTCCGGGTCGATGACCACAACCGCGCGGCCTTCCAAGAAGCCGCATCCCATCCACCCCTCAATTACGAGAAGCAGGGCAGCAGCATAGATCTCGCCTTCTGGCGCGTGCCGGAGCGGCTGTTCGACGAGCCCGATGAGCTCGTCACCTGGGCGCGGGCAGCACTGGCGGCGGCGCATCGGGTCGCGGCGAAGCGAGGACGGGCCACGTCAGGGCGAGCATCTAATCCTCGATGACGGCGCCGATGCGCGTGGAGATGGCGCGCGCGGCGTCCAGCAGCAGCGGCAGGGCATCCGCCGCTTCCGCCTTGGTGCCGAAGCGCGGCAGGAAAGGCAAAGTGAGCGCCGCCACCGCATGGCCACGGTCATCGAGGATGGGACAGGAGAGGTCCACCAGGCCGTCGGCGACCTCGCTCGGGGAAATGTCGTGGCCGGTGGCGGCGATGCGGTCCAGGCGCGGCGTGATCAGCGCCGGCGGCATGCCGCTCTGCGCGGCCAGGATGGCGATCGCGTCCTCGCGCTTCCGCCCGCTCTGGAAGGCGGCAAGGATGCGCGCCGACACATATTGCATGCCGAAGGGAAAGACGGCGCCGAGCCGCACCATCCAGCCCATGGTCATGTTGGCGTCGGCCTGGGCGAGGATGAGCAGGTGCTGGCCGCTCAGCATGCCGAGATGGCAGCCGAGGCCGGTCTCGGTCGCCAGCGTTTCCATGACCGGCAGTGCGACCTGCTGCAGCCGCCGCGTCGGCGGATAGCGGGTAGCGAGGCGGAAGAGCTGCAGGGTCAGGCTGTACTCGCCGGTGCGCGGCTCGCGGGCGATGTAGCCGCGGCGCTCGAGCACGCCGAGCATGCGGAAGATCTCGCCGACCGAGCGGCCGAGCCGGGCGGCGAGCTGCTTCTGGGTCAGCCCGCCGGGTTCCGAGGCCAGCACTTCCAGAAGATCGAGCCCCTTGTCCAGAGCCGGCGCGCCGCCGGCAGCGGAGGATTCTTTGCGGTTGACTTCCTGGTCCATCGGCTTTCAGATTTGAAATCGGAGCCACACTAACGAAATCAGCGGGCAAAGTCCGCAGCAACGACAGGCCCGAGGGAGAGACGTGCATGGAGCGGACAACGCCCGGCGAGCGGCCCCTGAAGCGGCTCACGCCCGAGGCCGTCGCCTTCTATCAGGCGCATGGCTACTACGCCCCGGTGCCGGCGCTGCCCGCCGCGGAGGTCGCCGAGCTCCGCCGCAAGCTGGAAGCGCATGAGACGGCCCATGGCCATCTGCGCGGCCCACTCCGGCACAAGACCCACCTGCTCTTCACCTGGCTCGACGGGCTGATCCGACACCCGGCCATCCTGGATGCGGTCGAGGATCTGATCGGGCCGAACATCCTCGCCTGGGGCACCAGCTTCTTCATCAAGGAGGCGCGGGACCCGAGCTACGTGTCCTGGCACCAGGATTCGACCTACTGGGGCCTCGAGCCGGCTGAAATCGTGACCGCCTGGGTCGCGCTGTCCGAAAGCACGGCGGAGAACGGGGCAATGCGCGTGATCCCCGACAGCCACCTCCTGGAGCAGGTGCCGCACCGCGACACCTTCGCCGCGGGCAACCTGCTGTCGCGTGGCCAGGAGATCGCGGTGGAGGTGGAGGAGGCCCGGGCGCACATGCTGGAGCTGCGGCCGGGTGAGATGTCGCTCCACCATGTGCGGCTGATCCATGGCTCGGATCCGAATCCTTCGGACAGCAGGCGCATCGGCTTCGCCATCCGCTACCTGCCGACCCATGTCCGCCAGGTCGCCGGCACGCATGACAGCGCGACGCTGGTGCGCGGCGTGGACGCGTTCCACCATTTCGCACCGGAGCAGCGGCCCGAGGCGGATTTCTCGCCCGCCGCGCTCGCCTTCCACACGCAGATCACCGGCGCGCATCAGGAGATCCTGATGCGCGGGACAGGGCGGACGGCCGCCGCCTGACGCGGCGGGCGACGATGGCTCCCGGCGCCCGGCGGAGATAGGCTGATAAACCAGACACCGGCCGAGCACAGGCCGGGACAGGGATGGAGGCGAGGATGGGAGCGACAGGTCGGCGCGCCGTTCTGGGCGGCGTCATCGGTGCGGCGGCGCTCGCCCGCCCATGGCCAGCGCGAGCGCAAGCCGAGATCCGCATCCGCTTCGCCCACAGCCTCTCGACGGTGGAGCCCGCGCATCAGGCGGCAGAATTCTTCGCCCGCAACGTGGCCCAGCGCACCAACAACCGCGTGCGCATCGAGGTGTTCCCGGGCGAACAGCTCGGCTCCGGGCGCGACGTGAACGAGATGATCCGCCAGGGCGCCAATGTGATGAACATCACGGATCCCGGCTATCTCTCGGATTTCGTGCCGGATGTTGGCATCCTCAACGGCCCCTATATCGTCGACCAGCCCGCGCAGTTCGCGAAGCTGCTGGACAGCGACTGGTATCGCGGCGTGGATCAGCGGCTGCAGGCCGCGGGCTTCCGGATGGTGATGATGGGCGGCTTCTTCGGCGCGCGGCACATGATCGCCGAGAAGCCGATCCGCCAGCCCGCCGACATTGCCGGCATGACCGTGCGGGTGCCGCCCAACCAGATGTGGATCGAGACCTTCCGCGCGCTCGGCGCCAGGCCGACCACGGTGCAATGGAGCGAGATCTACAACGCGCTGCAGCAGAACGTGGTGCAGGCGGCGGAGGCGCCCTATGGCAGCCTGTGGGGTTCGCGCTTGCAGGAGGTGCGCAAGGTCATCTCCAACACCGCGCATTTCCAGGCGATCCTGGGCTGGCCGATGAACAACGGCTTCTTCAACCGCCTGCCCGCCGAGATCCGCACCATCCTGCTGGAGGAAGGCACCAAGGCGCGCGAGGAGCAGACCCGTCTGACCCTGGAGCAGGAGGCGGGCTTCGTCGATCGCTTCAGGACCGCGGGCGTGCAGATCGTGACCGATGTCGACATCGCCGCCTTCCGCCGCGCGAGCGAGCCGACCTACCGTGCCTTCCCGCGCTGGACGCCGGGCCTGCATGAGACGGTGCGGAGGATCCTGGCGTGATGCGCCTGCTCGGCAAGGCGCTGCGCTATCCGGACGAGGCGATCGGGGCTGCCGCGCTGCTGGTGACGGTGGGCGCCGTCACCTGGGGTGTGATCACGCGCTACATCACCGCACAGCCGGCGGTCTGGGCGAGCGAGGTCGCGGGCATCGCCTTCGCCTGGCTCACCTTCTTCGGCGCCAGTGCCTGCTTCCGCCACCGCGCACATCCCTCGATCGACATGCTGGTGGCCAGGCTGCCTACGGGGCCGCAGCGCGCCGTGCGCCTCGCGGTGGACCTGCTGGTCGCGGTGTTCCTCGGCTATTTCGCCTGGATCGGCCTGCACTTCTCGGTCGCTGCCTGGGACAACCCGACCGCGGTGCTGCGCCTGCCGATGACAGTGGTGTACGGGCCGATCACGGTGGCCACGCTGATGATGCTGGCGCGCCACCTCGCCAATCTCCGCCGCCCTCTGCCGATCGTCGAGCGGGCCATGGCATGACCGCGGCGCTGCCCTCCCTCCTGCTCGTGCTGCTCTTCGCGCTGAACGTGCCGGTGGCCTTCGCCATCGCCATCTCCGCCCTCTCCTTCTTCTTCCTCGCCGACGGCCTGCCGATCGACATTTTCTTCCAGAAGATGGTGGCGGCGACGGACAGCTACCCGCTGCTCGCCGTGCCCTTCTTCGTGCTGGCGGGAAGCCTGATGAACGCCGCGGGCATCACGCGCCGGCTGCTGCATCTCGCGGACGCGCTGGTCGGGCACATGACTGGGGCGCTCGCGCAGGCCTGCACGGTGCTCGCCACCTTGCTCGGCGGGCTCACCGCCTCCTCCTCCGCCGATGCCGCGATGCTTGCCAAGCTGTTCGGGCCGGAGATGGTACGGCGCGGCTACTCCGCCGCCTTCGCGGCCGCCATCACCTCCTCGGCGGCGATCATCACCGCGCTGATCCCGCCCGGCATCGGCCTGATCATCTACGGCTATCTCGCCGATGTTTCGGTCGGGCGGCTGTTCCTCGCGGGCGTGGTGCCGGGGCTGCTGCTCGCCCTCTCGCTGCTCGTCACCACCTGGATGATCGCCAGGCATCGCGGCTACGCGCCGGTGCGGCCGCATTTCGTCGGCTTCGGCGAGGTGCTGCGCGCGGCGCGCGACGCGGTCTGGGCGCTGATGATCCCGGTCTTCATCATCGTCGGGCTGCGCTACGGCCTCTTCACCACGACGGAGGCCGGCGCCATCACGGTGTTCGTCACCATCTTCATCGGCGCCGTGATCTATCGCGAGCTCAACTGGGCGAAGCTTCCGGGCGTGCTGCGGGAGACCGTGCTCGACACCTCCTCGGTGATGCTGCTGATCTGTGCCGCCTCGGCCTTCGGCTTCTATCTCGCCTGGGAGCGGCTGCCGCCGGCCATGGCCTCCTGGATGGTCGGGCTGACCAGCGACCCCATGACGCTGCTGTTGCTGATCAATGTCCTGCTGATCGTGCTGGGGACGGCGGTGGAAGGGACGGCGGCGCTGATCATCCTGACGCCGATCTTCGTGCCGGTGATCCTGCGCTTCGGCATCGACCCCGTGCATTTCGGCATCTTGCTTGTCACCAACCTGACCATCGCCGGCATCACCCCGCCGGTCGGACAGATGATGTTCATCTCCTGCGCCGTGCTGAAGGTGCCGATGGAGGTCTACACGGTGGAGATCCTGCCGATCCTGGGCGCGATGCTGGTGGTCCTCGGGCTGATCACCTTCCTGCCGCAGGTTTCGCTGTTCCTGCCGAACCTGATCATGGGGAGCTGAGAGCCCGTTTGGGATTGGCGCGGCGGAGCCGCGCCTATTCCGCGCGAATCCCCGCCGCGCGGATCGCCTCGCCCCAGACCGCGCGATCGCGCGCGATGGTGCGGCCGAAGCTCTCCGGATCCTCGAAGAAGGGCGCGAGCCCATTGTCCAGCAGCCGCCGGCGCAAACCTGCATCCTGCAGCGCGACGCGGATCGCCTCCGCCCATCGCGACACCGCCTCTTGCGGCATGCCGCGCGGGCCGCAGATGCCGAACCAGCCCAGCACCTGCAGCCCGGGCACCAGAGACGGCAGGCGCGGCGCATCGGGAAAATCCGGCCAGCCGTCGGCATCGCCCATCGCGAGCAGCCGCATCTCGCCGCCCTGGATCTGGCGGATGACGTCGCCGAGATTGGTGATCAGCAGGTCGGCGCGCCCGGCGATGATGTCGAGCGCCGCCGGCGCCGCGCCGCGATACGGCACATGCAGAAGATCGATCCGGGCCATCGCCTTCAGCCGTTCGCCGGAGAGGTGCTGGGCGGTGCCGGCGCCGGCGCTGGCATAGCTCAGCGCGCCCGGCCGTGCCCGGGCGGCAGTCAGGAAATCCTCCATGCTGCGATAGGGGCTGCGCGCGCCGACCACGACCGCGTAGCTCGACCGCGCGACATTGGCGATTGGCACCAGGTCGCGCGCCACGTCGATCGGGATGTGCATTCCCGGCATTTCCGGGCTGATGGTCATGTTGCCCATCGGGCATTGCAGCACGGTCGATCCGTCGGTCGGGCCGCGCACCACGGCCTCGGCGGCGATGAAGCCGTTGGCGCCGGTGCGGTTCTCCACCACCGGGCGCTGGCCGAGCGTCGCGGCCACGCCTTCCGCCACCAGCCGGGCGGTGATGTCGGAGGTGCCACCCGGCGCATAGCCGGCGATGATCCGCAGTGGCCGGTCCGCCGTCTGTCCCAGCGCCGGGCCCGCCAGCAGCGCGGCGCCCAGCAGCGCCGCCGCCATTCTTCTCGTCATCGGCTTCCCTCCGTGGCTGTGCATCATTCGACGCGGATGCTCGCGGCGCGGATCACCTCACGCCACAAGCGGCTGTCCTGTTCGATGGTGCGCGCGAAGCCCGCGCTGTCCTCCAGCCGCAGGGTCAGTCCGTTCTCCTGCAGGCGCTGCCGGATCGCGGCGTCGGCGAAGCCGGCGCGGATCGCCTCCACCCAGCGGGTGATCACCGGCTCCGGCATGCCGCGCGGGCCGCACAGGCCGAACCAGCCACTGACCGCGTAGCCGGGCAGCGCGTCCGAAACCTGTCCTGTGCCGGCGTAGCGCGGCGACCCGATGCCGTCGGCGAAGGCGAGCAGCCGCAGCCCTTCGCCGATCTGCCCGGCGACATCGCCGAGATTGGTGATGATGAGGTCGGTGCGTCCCGCTGCCACGTCCAGCACGCCCGGCGCTGCGCCGCGATAGGGCACATGCACGAGATCGAGCCCGCCGAGTTGCGCCAGCCGCGCGCCCGACAGATGCGAGACGGAGCCGATGCCGGCGCTCGCATAGGTGATGGTGCCGGGCCGCGCCCGCGCCGCTGCCAGCACTTCCGCCACGCTGCGATAGGGCGACCGGGCGGCGACGACCATGGCCTGGGTGGAGTGGACGATGTTGGCGATCGGCACCAGGTCGCGCGCCGGGTCGATCGGGAGCTGCGCACCCGGCAGGTTCGGGGTCACGGTCAGCAACCCGGTCGCGCATTGCACGACGGTGTGGCCGTCGGGCGCGCTGCGCGCCGCGGCCTCGGCGGCGATGAAGCCATTGGCGCCGGTCCGCACCTCGACCACCGGGCGTAGGCCGAGATGCGGCGCCACCGCCTCGGCCAGCAGCCGGTTGACGATGTCGCTGGTGCCGCCAGCGGCGAAGCCGCCCAGGATGCGCGGTGGGCGGTCCGGGAAAGCGCCGGCGGGCAGGCTGCCGAGGCTGAGCAACGCCAGAGCCGCGACCAGAAGTCTTTTCATTGGTATTCCTCCCAAGGCGCTACCGCGCCGCGCGCTTTACGGTCGCATCTGCAGCCTCGACGGCTCCGGCCGGCGCAGCGGATCAGCCAGGCGCGCGAAATCGCAGAGCAGCGGGCGCGTCTCGCGCGGGTCGATGATCTCCTCGATCCAGAAGGTCTCGGCCGTGCGGAAAGGCGATCGGAGCTGGTTCAGCCGCGCCTCGATCTCGGCGAGCTTCGCCGCAGGGTCCTCGGCGGCATCGATCTCGGCGCGGTAGGCGGCCTCGATGCCGCCTTCCAGCGGCAGCGAGCCCCAGCGCGCGGAGAGCCAGGCGTAGCGCAGCGAGAGGCGACCGGCCGGCTGATGCGCCGCGCCGGCAACGCCGAAGGCATTGCGCACGACGATGGTGCACCAGGGCACGGTGCACTGGTTCATCGCCGCCATGGCGCGCACGCCGTGGCGGATGGTGGCACTGCGCTCTGCCTCCAGCCCGACCATGAAGCCCGGGCAGTCCATCAGGTAGACCACCGGCAGGTGGAAGGTCTCGGCCAGGTCGATGAAGCGGACCACCTTCTGGCAGGTATCGCTGGTCCAGGACCCGCCATAGAAGAAGGGATCGCTCGCCATCACCGCGACGGCGCGGCCATCGAGCCGCGCGAGGCCGGTGATGATAGAGCGGCCGAACATCTTCCCCATCTCGAAGAAGCTGCCCCGGTCCACCACGCTCTCGATGATCGGGCGCATCTGGTAGACGCGGCGGCGGTCGCGCGGCACCGCCGCCATCAGCTTCTCGTCGCGGCGCCCCGGATCGTCTTCGCAGGGAATGGCAGGCGGCAGACCATGCACCGAGGAGGGCAGGTAGGAGAGGAAGCGCCGCGCGCAGGCGAAGGCTTCCTCCTCGGTCTCCACGGCGTGGTCGACGCCGCCGCTGCGGGTCTGGATCTCCCAGCCGCCGAGCTGTTCCTTGCTCAAATCTTCGCCGAGCCGCGCCACCACCGGCGGGCCGGCGACGAACATCGCCGAGCTCTTGGTCATCACCGAATAATGGCTCGAGGCCAGACGCGCCGCGCCGAGGCCGGCGACCGAGCCGAGGCCCAGCCCGACCACCGGTACCGCCGAGAGATTGAGCGTTGTGTAGTTGAAGAGGCCGGTGCCGCCGACGCCGCCCGGCAGGTTGGCGCGGCCCGTGGTCTCGATGGTCTTCACCGAGCCGCCGCCACCGGAGCCTTCGATGATGCGGATGATCGGCAGCTGGAATTCATTGGCCATCCGCTCCGCCATCAGCGGCTTCTCGCGGATCGTCGCATCGGCGGAGCCACCGCGCACGGTGAAGTCGTCGCCGACCAGCACCGCCGGACGGCCATCCAAGGTGGCGCGGCCGAAGACGCAGTTGGACGGGGTGAGCTCGGTGAGGCGGCCTTCGGCGTCATAGCCCGCCCGGCCGGCGATCGCGCCGATCTCGTGGAAGCTGCCGGGATCGGCGAGCGTCTCCACTCGTTCGCGCACCGTGAGCCGCCCGGCATCGTGCTGGCGCTTGACCTTGTCGGCGCCACCCATGCGACGGGCGAATTCCTCGCGCCGCCGCAACTCCTCCAGTTCCGCCTGCCACACCATCTTGCGGTTCCCTCTTTCCTTCGTGCGTCAGGCCCGGCGCAGGCCGCGAAGCCCGGCGAGCAGAGCTACGCCGAGTGCCACCTTCACGGCGCTGCCCGGCAGGAAGGGCAGCAACCCTACCGCGACCGCGCGATCGAGGCCGAAGAGCCAGGCAAGCCAGGCGGTACCCGTCGCGAAGAGCACGATATGACCGGCGGCGAAGAGGGCGGCGGGTCGCCAGAGCCCCCGCGCCCAGCCGCGCGCGGCGAGCCAGCCGGCCAGCGCCGCCGCCGGCACGAAGCCGATCAGAAAGCCCGCTGTCGGCCCCATGAGCGCTGCCGGCCCGGCGCGGAAGCTGGCAAAGACGGGCAAGCCGCAGAGGCCCTCCGCCAGATAGAGCAGTACCGTCGCGGCACCGAGTCGCCAGCCATAGGCGACGCCCACCAGCAGCACGACAAGGCTCTGCAGGGTCATCGGCACCGGCTGCATCGGCACCTGGATCTGCGCGGAGGCGGCGATCGCGAGACTGCCGCCGAGTGCCAGCAAGGCCGGGCGGAACAGCGTGGAGCGGGTGATGGTGTTCATGCGGGATCTCCCTGCATCAGGCGGCGCCGTGCGTGGCGGCGGCCTCATCGAGACGGAAACGGTCGAGGAAATGCGTGTCGACGGCGCCATCCCGCATCTCAGGGCTCAGCAGCGCGCGTGCGAGAAAGCCGGCATTCAGCCGCACCCCCTCGGCCCGCACCGCATCCAGCGCGGCGGCGAGGCGCTCCAGCGCTTCCGTCCGCGTCGGCGCATGGGCGATGAGCTTGGCGATCATCGGATCATAGAAGGGCGTCAGCGTGTCGCCCGCGCGCACCCCGGCATCGATGCGCAGCCCGGGCCCCGGTTCCGGCAGATCGAGCATGGCGAGGTGGCCGGGCGAGGGCAGGAAATTGCGCGCCGGATCCTCGGCGCAGAGCCGCGCCTCGATGGCATGGCCTTCGAGCCTCACCTGTGCCTGCGTCAGCGGCAGCGCCTCGCCGGCGGCGACGCGGAGCTGCCACTCCACCAGGTCGAGGCCAGCGACCATCTCGGTCACCGGATGCTCCACCTGCAGCCGCGTGTTCATCTCGATGAACCAGATGCGGTCGGCGGCGAGCGGTGCCGCGGCATCGGCGACGAACTCGACGGTGCCGGCGCCGACATAGCCGACTGCGCGCGCCAACGCGACGGCGCGGCGACCAAGCTCGGCGCGCAGCGCCGCATCCATGCCAGGGGCTGGGGATTCCTCGACCAGCTTCTGGTTGCGCCGCTGCAGGGTGCAGTCGCGCTCACCGAGATGCAGGACATTGCCATGAGCATCGGCGAAGACCTGCACCTCGATGTGGCGCGCGCTGGCGACCAGCTTCTCCACCAGGACGCGGGTGTCGCCGAAACCCGCGGCTTCCCGCTGTGCGGCGGCCAGCGCCGCGGCGAAATCCTCCGCCGCCTCCACCCGCCGCATGCCGCGGCCGCCGCCGCCGGCGACGGCCTTGATCATCACCGGAAAGCCGATGCGCGCGGCTTCCGCCGCCAGCCGCTCCGGCGCCTGATCCTCCCCCTCATAGCCGGGGGCCGAGGGTACGCCGGCCCGGCGCGCCACCGCCTTGGCCGCCGCCTTGCCGCCCATGGCGCGGATCGCGGCTTCCGGCGGCCCGATGAAGACCAGCCCGGCGTCGGTGCAGGCGCCGGCGAAATCCGGATTCTCGCTCAGGAAGCCATAGCCCGGATGCACCATGCGCGCGCCGGAGCGCCGCGCGGCGTCGATGATTGCTGATATGGAGAGATAGCTCTCGCGTGGCGATGGCGGGCCGATGCGCTCGGCGGCGTCGGCCGCGGCGACATGCATCGCCCCAGCATCGGCATCGGAAAAGACCGCGACCGTCGAGAGGCCGAGCCGCCGGCAGGTCGCGGCGATGCGGCAGGCGATCTCGCCGCGATTGGCGATCAGGACCGGCCCCTGCATATCAGAGCCTGTCTCGGAATGGCGTGGCGGTGAGCTGGCGAGGCATTTTTCGTTCCTGCCGTGGCGGGTGACGCAGCCGATGCTGGTTGCATCGGCGGAAGCCGGCGCGGCAGGGGCGGACAAGGCCCGCCAGATCGCCCCGCGGCCATTTCGAGACAGGCTCTCAGTCCTCCAAGGTCGCGACGACCTGGCCTTCCTCCACGAGGTCGCCCTCGGCCACCAGCACGGCCTTCACCCGGCCGCTGCGCGGCGCCGCGACGGGGATCTCCATCTTCATGGATTCGAGCAGCAGGATAGCGTCGCCCTCAGCGACGCGCGTGCCCGGCCCGGCCTCGATCTTCCAGACGGCCGCAGTGATCTCGGCTTTGACAGGGCTCTCGGCCATGACGTCTCCCCAAAGCGTCCGAATTTTGTTATCACATATTCCGCGCCTGACGCCGGAGCCTGTCAAGAGACCGAGGGAAGCCGCCCATGGATGCCGAGCCCCGCGCCGAGGGCCATGAGCGTGTCGCCATCCGCGTGCATCACTGGCTGCGCACGGAGCTGATGCGCAGCCGCTTCCGCCCCGGCGAGAAGCTCAAGCTGCGCACCCTCGCCGAGGAACTCGGCGTCAGTCTGACCCCGGTCCGGGAGGCGCTGGCGCGGCTGGTCAGCGAGAATGCGCTGGAGCAGATCGATCACCGCTCGGCGCGCGTGCCGGTGCTCTCCGACGAGCGGCTGCGCGAGGTCTGCGAGCTGCGCATCGATCTGGAAGGCAAGGCCGCCGAACGCGCCGCGGAGCGCGCCAGCTCCGCCGACGCGGATCGCCTGGCCGCCATCCATGCCCGCATGACCGAGGCCCGGCTCGAAGGCCGCATGCAGGACATGATGATCGAGAACGAGCGCTTCCACATGGCGACCTGCGCGCTGGCCGACATGCCGGTGCTGCTGCGCATCGTGGAAGGCCTCTGGCTGCAATGCGGCCCGCTGAACTTCGCGCTGAAGCAGATGCGCTTCCTGCACAAGCCGGAAGAGCATCCGCACAATGCGGTGATCCGCGCGATGCGGGAACGCGACCCGACGCTCGCGCGCCTCGCCATGCAGCGCGACATCGCCGTCTATTCCGATGCGCTGCTGCGCCGGCTGCCGGAGATCAACGTCACCGCCAGGGCTTGACGCCCGAGCCGCCACCTTATTCTATGATCACAAATATGGCGGGCCCGGCAGAAGGTCCCGGCGAGGAGGAAGACCGTTCCCATGCCGCCTGACCGCGACGCCCTTCCGCTTGCCCATCTTCGTGTGATGGAGGCCGGAAGCGGCGTCGCCCTGGCCTATGCCGGCAAGCTCTTCGCGGATTTCGGTGCCGCCGTGGTGAAGCTGGAATCGCCCGAGGGCGATGCGCTGCGCCGCGAGCCGCCGCTGGTCGCGACCGGCGATGGCGGCGCGGAATCCGCCCTCTTCGCCTGGCTCAACACCAACAAGCGCAGCGTGACGGCGCCGCCCGCGGCATCGGGTTTCGACGTGCTGCTGGAGGCGCGGCCGCCCGGAGCGCGCGGCCCGGAAGCGCCGATCACCGCGCTGATCTCCTGGTTCGGCGAGAGCGGCCCCTATGCCGGCTTCGCCGCGACCGACGTCACCTGCCGCGCGCTCGCCGGCGTCTTCACCGGCACCGGTCCGGCCGAAGGGCCGCCCTCCATGCTGGGCGGCATTGCGGGTGCGGTGCTGGGCGGCATCGCCGCCTTCAATGCCGTCACCGCGGCCCTGCTCTCGGGCGCGCCGCGGCGGCTCGAGGTCAGCATCCACGAGGCCAATGTCACGGTCGCGGAGTACCAGGCGGCGCAGGGCCTGACCCATCCCGAAGTGGATCGCCGGCATGGCGTGAACCGCTTCGCCCCCACCTGTCCACTCGGCGTCTATCCTTGCCGCGAAGGCTGGCTCGGCGTCACCGTCGTGACGCCGGCGCAGTTTCGCGCCTTTTGCGAGATGATCGGCGCGCCGGAGGTGGGACGGGATCCGCGCTTCGTCATGGGCATCGACCGGCTGCGCCATGTGACGGAGCTCGAGGCGCTCTTCGTGCCGCGCCTCGCCGAACGCAGCGCCGCCGCATGGTTCGAGGAGGCGCTGGCGCGCCGCCTGCCTTTCGCGGTGGTGCCCGACATGGCGACGCTCCTCGCCACGCCGATGCACCGCGCCCGCAATGCCTTCGGCACAGTGCGCATCGGCGATGCGGCTTTCGAAGGCCCTACCCTGCCGCAACACCTGACGCGCACGCCGCCGCGGGCCGGCGGCACCGCGCCGTGCCCCGGTGCGCATGACGGCATGCCGCTCCCGCCTCGCGTCGCGCCGGTGCCCGGCCGCAGTACCGGCCTGCCTCTGGCGGGGCTGCGCGTCGTCGACCTCTCCATGGGCTGGGCCGGGCCGCTCTGCACCCGCCAGCTCGCCGACCTCGGCGCCGAGGTGGTGAAGGTCGAGGCACGGCAGTATCCGGACTGGTGGCGCGGCGTCGATCCGCGCGAGGCCTTCTTCACCGATCGGCAATACGAGAAGGATCTGCGCTTCGGCGTGCTCAACCGCAACAAGGCCGGCGTCACCCTCGACCTCTCGGTGCCGGAGGGCGCCGCGCTGCTGAAGCGCCTGGTGGAGGATGCCGATGCGGTCGTCGAGAATTACGCGCGAGACGTGTTGCCGAAACTCGGACTCGATTACCCCGCGCTCGCTGCCGAGCGGCCGGATCTGGTAATGGTCTCCATGCCGGCCTTCGGCGGCAGCGGACCCTGGCGGGATGCCCGCGCCTATGGCTCCACCCTGGAGCATGCCTCGGGCCTGCCCAGCGTCTCGGGCGAGGCGGATTGGCCGCCCACCACCAACCAGCTCGCCTATGGCGACCCGGTCGGCGGCCTCAATGCCGCGGCGGCGCTGCTGACCGCGCTGCTGCACCGCGCCCGCACCGGCGAGGGGCAGCATATCGACCTCGCGCAGGTGGAGTGCATGTTCCCCCTGGTGGCGCCCTGGATCGTCGCGCAATCGGCGACGGGATCGCCGGGGCCCCGCTTCGGCAACCGGCACCCGGCCCAGGTGCCGCATGGCTGCTTCCCCTGCGCGGCGGATGGTTGGATCGCGGTCGCGGTGACCGATGATGCGACATGGCAGGGTCTCTGCCGGGCGATCGGTCGGCCGGAGCTCGCGGCCGATCCTGCGCTGTCGACAGCGGCGGGCCGCCGGCAGCGGGAAGCCGCGCTGGAGGCGGCGCTCTCCGACTGGACACGCAGACGAACGGCCGATGGTGCCATGGCCGCGCTGCAGGCCGAAGGTGTCGCGGCGGGCGCGCTGCGCTGGCCGACCGGCCTCTACCACGACCCGCATCTGCGCGCCCGCGGCTTCTGGCAGCCGATCGACCGCGCCTTTCTCGGCCCGCATGCGCAGCCCTCGGCGCCCTTCCGCGAAGCCGGGCGCGGCCCTTACGCGGTGCGCCGCCCGGCGCCGACGCTCGGCGAGGATAACGCGGCCGTGCTGGGCGGCCAGCTCGGCCTCTCACCCGCGGAGCTGGCGCGGCTGGAAGCGGCCGGCATCATCGGCACCGAGGCAGTGCCGGTCACCGCGCGCAAGACGCGCGCGGCGGTCGGCTGAAGACCAGGCGGCCGGCGCTCAGTCCCGCCGCGGCTGCGACACCGGATGGATCGCCCCGGCATCGGCGGCGGTGACGGTGGCATCGCCATTGCTGTCGGCCTGGGCGAAGGTGCGGCCGGCCACGGCGTCGTATTCGGCGCGGCTGATGCTGCGGTCCCCATCCCGGTCGATCGCGCGGAAGCGCCGGTGCGCCTGCTCGATGGCGCGACGGAAATCATCGTCCAGCGGCCGCTGCCCATAATCGGCGCGGAGCCGGCCTTCATATTCGGCGACGTATTCGACCTGGGACAAGGCGCCATCACCATCGCGATCGGTCGCGCGGAACTGCGCCTCGCGCGCGGCATCGTATTCGGCGCGGGTCACGCTGCCGTCGCGGTTGCTGTCGTATTGCCGGAAGAAGCGCTCGCGGAAGCGCTGCTGTGCGGCGGCGGCCGCTTCTGGGCTCGGCCGTTCGGCGGGTGCGGCAGGTGCCTGTGCGAGGCTTGGCGTGGCGAGCCCAAGAATGCAGGCGCCTAAGGCGAGCGAAAGGCGGATCGTCATGGACGCCCTCTTGCGGTTGGTTATCGGATGCCGGATTTGTTAACGCGAATGAGAGTCATTCGCAATAGGTTCGCTGCCTGGCTGCTCGTCCCGTCGCCGGATTGCAGATTGTATCACTTACAGTATTGCAATTAAGAATCACTTGCATTAAATGCGCCGCCATCAACCAAAGGTGCAACCCCCACTGACGGGAAGGGCGACCGTCGGGTGGAAGGGGCATCTCATGACGAGAATGGGATTCAATGTGCTGCGCGGTCTCTTGGCCACGACCGCGCTCTATGCCGTCGGCACGCTCGCCGCGGCCGCGCAGGAGGCTGCTCCGGCGGCCACGCGCCTGCAGCCGGTCACCGCCGAAGGCCAGGCCGCCGATGCGCCCTTTGAGACGCCCGCCGCGGTCAGCCGCGTGACGCCCGAGCAGATCCGCGAAGGCGGCGACACCAACCGCCTGCTGGAGACGGTGCCGGGCGTCGCGGCCGGCGGCTTCTCCTCCCAGCCCGGCGTCTCCGTGAACATTCGCGGGCTCGAGGGCGTCGGCCGCGTCAACATGATGGTTGAAGGTGTGCGGCAGAACTTCCGGCCGGCCGGCCATGAAGGCGGGTCCTTCGCCTATATCGATCCGGCCTTCCTCTCCGGCATCGATGTGGAGCGCGGCGCGATCAGCGGACCGTCCGGCATGGGCGCGCTGGTCGGCGCGGTGAATTTCCGCCTGCTCAATGTCGAGGACATCCTGCGCCCCGGTCAGACCATGGGCGGTCGCCTCACCGGCATGACCGGCACCAATGGCTATCAGTGGAATGCCAGCCTGATTGGTGCGGCGCGCCTCGGCGAAGGCATCAGCGTGCTGGCCGGCGCCAGCGGCCGCACCAACTCCGCCTACGAGAATGGCCGCGGCCAGACCGTACCGAACACCGAGCAATCCCTGCGTTCCGGCCTGTTCCGGCTCAACTGGGATCCCAATCCCGAGCACCGGCTGGCCCTGACCGGCAGCGTCTACACCAACCGCTTCGTCTCGAATTTTTATGACCAGACGATGCAATCGAACCTGATCCGCCTCGCCTACAACTTCCGCCCATCGGACAATCCCTGGATCGATCTGCAGGCCAGCGCTTCCTACAACCAGATCCGGATGAACAACTACCTGACCGAGGCCGGCGCCTTCTCGACCACCGCCTCCGGCCGGCGCATCGTCAACAGCGCCTATGAGGTCGGCCTCTCGAACACCTCGCGCTTCGCCCTCGGCGGCGCCGACGTGGAGTGGCTCTACGGCGCGCAATACGCGACCGACGACACGGAAACCCGCAAGGGCGGCGTCAATGGTGACGGGCGCCTCAGCATGACCGGTGTCTATTCCCAGGCCACCGTCACCCGCGGCATCTTCGACGCGGTCCTCGGCCTGCGCTACGACCGCTTCGACATCGACGCGGAAGGCTATGCCGCGCCGGCGATCGGCGTGCCGGTGACCGGCCCCTACAGCGTCGACCGCGGTGAAGGCCGGGTCAGTCCGCGCCTGACGCTCGCGGTGCGACCGCTGCCGGGGCTGCAGTTCTATGCCACCTATGGCTGGGCCTTCCGCCCACCCACCATCTCCGAGACCATGTATTCCGGCCCGCATTCCGCTGGCGGCACCTCCACTTTCTATCCCAATCCCTATCTGCAGCCGGAGCGCTCGCAAGGCTGGGAGATCGGTACCAATGTGCTGCGGCGGAACCTGTTCATGGATGGCGATCGGCTGCGCGTGAAGGTCGCCTATTTCGACAATGACGTGGAGGACCTGATCAACCTGGTCGCCGTGCGCGGCTCCTCGATCACCGGCGCATCGCGCAGTTTCAATTTCTACGAGAACGTACCCGGCACCAGCCGGCTGAGCGGGGTCGAGATCGAGGGCGGCTACGACACCGGCCTGGCCTACTTCAACGTCGCCTACACGCATACCAGCATCGACTACGCCGACGGCGCCGATCGCAGCTATCTGCCGCGCAGCAACCTCACCTTCGATGCCGGCGTCCGCCTCTTCGAACGCCAGCTCACGCTCGGCGCCCGACTGCGCGTCGTCGGCCGCACGCAGTCGGCCAGCACGGCGGCGACGGCGGTCCCGATCAACTCCTACACCACCGGCGACCTCTACGGATCCTGGCGGATGAACGACAACCTGACCGCCTTCTTCAACGTGACCAACATCAGCAACCAGACCTACACCCTGCCCGCCTCCGAGACCGTGGATGGCGGTCGTGGCCGCACCATCATCGGCGGTCTGACGCTGCGCTTCTGACGCGGGCGTGGGCGTGCCCTCGCCCGGGCTGTTCGGCGTCATCGAGCGGCTGCAGGGCGGGATGCCCTGGGGATCGGTCCTCGACGCCGGCACCGGCGCCCGATCGGCAGGCTGGATCAGCTTCCTGCCGAGCCTGCGCTGGACCGGCGTCAGCGCCGATCCCGACCTGCTGGCCAAGACGCGTGCGGCCGTGGCGCACCAGATGCGCGCCGGGGACCGCCTGATCGCCGGCAACTGGGCCGATCCGGCGCTGCTGGCCGGCGAAGCGCATGACACGGTCATCGCGGAGTATCTGCTCGGGGCGCTCGAAGCCTATGCGCCTTATTTCCAAGAAAACCTCTTCCTGCGCCTGCGGCCGCTGGTCCGGCGCCGGCTCTATGTGATCGGGCTCGATCCCTATGTCCTCGGCCGGCCGGAGGATGCGGCGGGGCGTCTGGTGCAGGAAATCGGACGCTTCCGCGATGCCTGCCATCTGCTGGCGGGTGAGACGCCCTATCGGGAATATCCCGCCGAATGGGTGGCGGACCGGCTAGCCGGGGCGGGGCTCCGCATCCGCTTCGCGCAGCGCTTCCCCAACCACTACGACATGCGCTGGGTCGAGCTGCAGATCGCGACCGCCAGCGCCCTCATCGCCCGGACCGCCGACGCTGCGCTGGCGAAAGCGCTCGCCGGGCAGGCGGCCGAACTGCGCCGGCATGCCCAGCTCCTCTGCGATCAGGAAGGCGGCCTGGTGCACGGCCATGACTACCTGATCGCCGCCGAGCCGGGATGATCACGGCGACCGTCACCAGCGATAGCGCAGCGCCGCCGTCGCGGTCAGCCGGTCGCCGTAGAAGCAGGCATAGGTGCAGGACGCGACATAGCGGCGGTCGAACAGGTTGGTGACGTTGAGCGACAGGCGCCAGCGCTCCGCGAAGTCGTAGCGGACCATCGCATCCGCCAGCGTGTAGTCCGGCACACGGACGGAATTCGCCGTGTCACGCGTGGTGCTGATGTAACGCAGCCCGGCCCCGAAGCCGAGCCCCTCCAGCGCGCCCTCGCGCACCGTGTAGTCGGCCCAGAGAGCTGCCTGATGGGTCGGCACGCCCGCCGGTATGCGGCCGAGATCGGGACCGTTCGACCGGGTGATCCGCGCATCGGTATAGGCGTAGGACGCAATGAGCCCGATATTGTTGTCGAGGCTGAAGCGCCCTTCCACCTCGACGCCGCGCGCGCGCACCTCGCCCGCCTGGGTCACGAAGCCGGGATGCGCGGGGTCGACCGTGGTGACGTTCTCCTTGGTCAGCTCATAACCCGCGACGGTGATCAGGCTCTGCCGGCCTGGCGGCTGGTAGCGGATGCCGACCTCGTATTGCCGCCCGCGCGTCGGACGCAGGGCGGAGCTATCGAAGGTCGTGCCGCTGGTCGTCGGCTGGAAGGATTCCGCATAGCTCGCATAGGGCGCGAAGCCGCTGTCGAAAAGGTAGACGAGGCCGAACCGCCCGCTGAAGGCGCCATCGCTGACCGAGAGCGCGGTACGCCCCAGCCGGTTGGTGATGTCGGATTCCACCCAGTCATAGCGCCCCCCGAGCGACAGGATCAGCCGATCAGCGATCCGCACCTGGTCCTGCAGATAGAGGCCGATCTGCCGGGTCTGATTGAGGGTGTTGAGCGTGCTGCCGAGCCGCGCGACCGGCACCACCGCGGTGCCGTAGCGCGGCGCGAAGAGATCGAGCGTCGGCACGCCCACCCGCGCCACGCCGCGGATATCGACCAGCCGCGTGTCGGTGTATTCGAGGCCGGCGACGATGGTCTGCTCGACCGGCCCGAAGACCAGCCGCGCCTGCACCTGGTTGTCGATGACGAATTGCGTGGAGCTGGTGCGCCGGTTCTCGGCCGAGCGGGTGACGGTGCGCTGGTCCGGCAGCAGGGTGAGGAACTGCAGGTCTCGGATATCCGCGCTCGCGGTCAGGTAGCGGACGTTCTGCCGCACCGTCCAGACATCGTCGAAGCGGTGCTCGGCGAGGTAGCCGAGCGCCAGGTTCTCGGTGCGGTAGTAGTCGAAGCCAGGCTCGCCCACGAAGCGGTTGCTGGCGATACGGCCGTTACGGTTGTCCAGCACCGTGCCGCTGAAGGGATAGCCGTAGCTGTAGCGCGTCTCACCATTGTAGTAGTTGGCGAGGAAGGTGACCGAGGTATCGGCGCCGGGCCGCCAGGTGAGGCCGCCCTGCAGGAAGCGGCGATCATCCGGGATGTGGTCGATCATGGTGTCGCCCTCACGCCACGCCCCGGTCAGGCGATAGGCGAGCGTGCCTTCGGCATCGAGCGGCCCACCGAGATCGAAGGCGAGACGGTAATTGCCGTCGCTGCGGGCGCTCAGCTCGATCTCATGCAGCGGCGTGAAGCTCGGCCGCTTGCTGATCAGGTTGACGATGCCGCCCGGCTCGGTGGCGCCGAAGATGATGGAGGCGGGACCGCGCAGCACCTCCACACGCTCCAGCCCATAGGGTTCGGTCAGGCCGAGGCCATAGTTGTTGGCGCCCCAGCGCATGCCGTCGCGATACAGCGTGCCAAGCTGCTCGGAGCCCTGGAAGCCGCGCAGCACGAAAGTCTCGTCGCTGCGCCGGAAGCCCTGGCTCAGCATGATGCCCGGCGTGTAGCGGATCGCCTCGCCGATGGTGTCGGCACGCTGCGCATCCATCTGGTCGCGGGTGATGACGGAGATCGATTGCGGCGTCTCGATGATCGGCGTGTCCGCGCGGGTGCCGGTCGCGCTCAGTGGCGCGACATAGCCGCGCACTGGGCTCCAGCCACGATCCAGGCCGGCGCTGACATTGATCTCCGGCAGGTTGACGGCGCCGCTCTCATCGGTGCTGCCGGCCGGCAGAGGGATCAGCGTCACCGTCGCAGGCGCGGTCAGCCGATAGGTCATGCCGGTGCCGGCGAGCAGCCGCCGCAGTGCCTGTTCCGGCGCCATGCGCCCGGAGACACCGGGGCTCCGCCGGCTGCCGATGGCCTCAGTCGCGGCGAGCACGCGATAGCCCGCCGCTTCCCCGAAGGCGGTCAGCACCGTGCCCAGGGGGCCGGCAGGGATATCGAAGACGCGCTCGGCCCCCGCCTCCGCCCGGGTCGGAGCGCCGCTGTCCTGGGCCCGGGCGGGCACGCCCTTCGCGACGCAGGCCACCGTCGCCGCCGTCAGCAGAATCCCTCTGGCGGCCGCCCGTGCCGGCTGCCAGCCCAACTGTCCCTTGCGCACCCTGTCGCCCCCTCATGGCCCGAGCGCGACACCACGGAATGCGGCCGGTCTTCGCTCTCAAAAGGCTAGGACGAGGCGGCAGCGAAGCTCGACAGCGAAGATGCGTTTCCGGAACGAAAACTCTGCGTCAGAGACGTCCGGCACGCAGCGGATCGGGCTCGACGATGGTGAGCCAGGGCAGGCGTCGCAGCCGCACCGGCAGGGCGGCGGCGATGGCGTCGAAGAAGGCGACAGGATCGTCAGTCGGGAAGACGCCGGTCACCGGCCGGCGGCGCAGGGCGGCATCGGTGAAGACGATCCAGCCCCGGCTGTAACGCCCCATTTCCGCCGCCACTTCGCCAAGCGGCCGGCCATGGAAGATCAGTTGCCCGCGCCGCCAGGCGGTCTCGCTGCGCAGGTCCGCCGGCGCCGGCGGATCGAGGCGGCCAGGTCCATAGCCGGCCCGCTGCCCGGCCGCGACCTGCACCGGCGCCTGGCCGGGAACGGCAAGTTCGACACTGTGCTCGGTGACCACGACCTGCACCGCATCGCCGTCCCGCCGGAGATCGAAGCCGGTGCCGAGGGCAAGCACCCGGCCGCCGGCCGCTTCGACTTCGAAGGGCCGATCGGGATCGGCGGCAACCTCGGCATGGATCCGCCCGTCATGCAGCCGGATGCGGCGGCGCCTTGCATCGAAGGCGACATCCAGGCTGGTGGCGCTGTCCAGATCGAGCCGCGAACCATCCGGCAGGATCAGCGACCTCCGTTCCCCGATGCCGGTCCGATGGTCTGCCAGCAGGGTCGCAGGATGATCCAGAAACCCGCTGCCGGCCCCGAGCGCCAGCAGACCAAGGATGACGGCGCCGGCCCCTGCCCCGCGCAGCAGCGCGCGGCGGCGGCGCGGTTTCGCGGCCTTGCCGAGCCCGTCCCAGAGTGCTTCCGCGGCGAGCGCCGCGGCGTTCTGCTCCGGGGTCGCCACCTTCCAGGCCGCATAGGCCGCGCGCTCGGCGGCCGTGGCACTGCCCGAATGCAGCCGCACGACCCAGTCCAGCGCCGCTTCCTCCAAAGCCGGAAGCGGATCGTCGAGCAGACCGGGCGTGGCCGGAGGCGCGTTCATCGACGGAGGCTACGCCGCTGCCAGGCGCCGCAGGCAGTGCCGCAACGCGCGCATGATGTGCTTGCTCACCATGCTGACCGAGATCCCGAGGCATCGCGCGATCTCGTGGTGGCCGCGCCCGTCCAGACGGCTGAGCAGCAGCGCGGTGCGGCAATCCGGCGGCAGCTCCGCAAGCGCCATGCGCAGCCGCGCCAGGCGCTGCCGGGCCTCGATATGTTGGTCGGCGCCGGGGCGCGGGTCGGCCTGCGTCTCGGCGCAATCCTCGATGCGCGCGTGGAAGCCGCGGCGGCGCAGCCGGGCGCGATGGTCGCGCAGGATGTTGGTGGCGATCCGCCAGAGGAAGGCCCGCGGATTGGCGATCAGGCCCGGCGCGTCGGGCCGGTTGAGCACCGTCGCGTAGCGCAGGAACGTGTCCTGCACGACATCGCCTGCGCCGTCGCTGCAGCGGAGATCCCGATAGGCGAATTGCCGCAGCTCCCGGTGATGGAGGCGGAACAGCGCATCGAGATCATCGGGCATCGCCACCTGAGCGCCGGATCCTCGGCTGGGCCACAATCGCCGCAGGCCGACCCATGGCACCGCCTGTGCGACATTGTGCCATTGATAATTATTCGCATCTAAGCCATGCGGCTGGCCGAGGCAAGCGTGCAGGCGCAGGCGGATGTCGCGGCCGGGAGCGCCGGCTCAGCGGCCGAGGCCGATCTCCCGCAGGTAGCGCCGCACGCCAGGGTGCAGCGTCTCCGGCGACGGCGCGGCGGCGAGGGTATTGGCGAGCGTCGTCTCGCGCCCCTGCGGCAGGCGCGCCGCCAGGTCGGGGCCGGCCTCGTGCAGCGCCGCGGCGAGGCGGTGGCCCAGCGCCTCCGGCAGATCCGGGCGGGCCAGCACATAGCTCCAGGTCCCGACCGAGGCGATCGGCGCCGGCTGGCCGGCATAGCTGTCGGCCGGCAATTCCATGGCCCTGAGCCCGGGTTCGGCGGCGAGGATGCGCGCCCGCTCGCCGGGATCGGGCGCGATGAAGCGGGCGCCCTCAGCAGCGATCGCCGTGAAGCCCGGCCAGCCGGCGCCGCCACCCCAGAGCGCCGCGACGCTGCCGTCCAGGACCATCGCCGGACCGTCGCCGGCGTGGTCCAGGAAGACCGGCGCGAAATCCCGCTCCATGTCGAGGCCGAGACCGGCCGTCATCTGGCGCGCGAGCACGATGAAGCCCGAACCGCGCGCGCCCCAGGCGATGCGCTGGCCGCGAAGATCGGAGATGCTCAGCCATGGCGCATCCGCGCGCACCACGAAGAGGCCCGGCGTCGCGTACATCGCCGCCACCACGGTGAGCGGCGAAGGGCCGCCGAGCGCCGCGACCGCTGTTTCCCCGGCGACGAGCGCGATGTCGAGCGCCCCAGCGATCAGCAGCGGGACATTCTCCGCGCTGCCCTTGGTGTGCTGCGGCGTCACGGCGAGGCCGGGATCGACCGCGTTGACCGCGGCCGCGAAGGCCGCGCCATAGGCCGGGAAGCCGCCGCCCGGCGTCGCCGTGCCGAGCCGGACCGGAGATGCTTCGTTGTCGTTCATGGCACGGACCTCAGGGCTTCGGCGGCGATGCGGTGGGTCTCGATCGCGGCGGGTACGCCACAGTACATGGCGACCAGCAGCAGCACCCCCTGGATCTGCTCGGCCGTGGCGCCATTGGCGATCGCTCCCTTCACATGCACGCGGAACTCCTCCGGCCGGTTGCTGGCGGCGGTGATGCCGAGCATCACCAGGCTGCGGACGACCGGGTCCAGGCCTGCGCGGCTCCAAACATCGCCGTAGACATAAGCGTTGATGATATCCTGCAAGGGCGCGCCGAAATCACCGGCGGCCTGCATGCGGCCTTCGACCGCCGCTTCCCCGAACATCGCCTTGCGCAACGCCAGGCCGCGCTCGCGCAACTCGCTGACATCCATGGCTGGCAATCTCCCCTGGCCGGAACTGAGGTCCGGTCATTTATCTCGTTACTCAGGAATGGTGTGCGTTTCGTCGGCATTGCGCAATTCTCAAATGTCCGGATAATTGCGAATGAGGGTCGCGCTCGAACCGATCCCGCCACAGGGGAGATACGCCATGCGCTGGTTCGGCATCCGCGCCTTGCCATGCCTGTTGTCGTTGCTGCTGCTCGGCGCAGTGCTCCCAGCCGCGGCGCAGGATTATCCGACCCGCCCGCTGCGGATGATCGTGCCCTTCCCGGCCGGCGCCGGCCCCGACCAGGTGGCGCGCTTCATCGCCGAGTATTTCAAGGACGCCCTGGGTCAGCCGATCGTGGTGGAGAACCGGCCCGGCGCACTCGGCAGCATCGGTGCGCTCGAGATCGCGCGGGCGGCGCCGGACGGCTACACCATCGGCATCATCACCAACAGCACCCACGCCTCGAACGTCTCGATGTTCCGGCGCCTGGCCTATGATCCGGTGGCCGATTTCACACCGATCGGCCGCATCATCACCACCGCCATGGTGCTGCTGGTGCGGCCGGATTTCCCGGCCCGGGATCTCGCCGGCTTCCTGGACTATGCGCGCCGCCATCCCGGCCAGCTCTCCGCCGGCTATGGCTCCGGCGCATCGCAGATGTCGCTGGCGCGGCTCCGCAGCCTCGGCGGTGTGGAGGCGGTGCCGGTGCCCTATCGCGGCGTACCCATCGCGCTCACCGACGTCATCTCCGGCAACCTCGCCTTCTCGCTCGGTGACTACGCTGTGTCGCTCGCGCAGATGCAGGGCGGCACGCTCCGTGGCCTCGCCGTCACCGCTGCGGAGCGGAGCGACCTGATGCCCGACCTGCCGGCGATCGCGGAGGTACTGCCGGGTTTCGACGTGACCATCTGGTATGGGCTGACGGCGCCGGCGCGCACGCCCCGCCCGATTATCGACCGGCTCGCTGTGCTGACCGCCGAATTCCTCACCCGTCCCGCCACGCGCTCCCGCCTCAGCGAAATGGGTCTCAACCCGGCGCCGCAGCCCCCAGATGTCTTCGGCGACTTCATCCGCAGCGAGATCGTGAAGTGGACCGCCGCCGCCCGCGAGGCCGGCATCGAGCCGCAATAGGCAGCGCGATGGATCAGCCGATCATCGATGCGCACCATCATCTCTGGCGCCTGGATGCGGTGCCGTGGCTCTCCGGCCCGCCGGTGCCGCGCATCTTCGGCGACTACGGTCCGTTGCGGCGCGACCACGGGCCGGAGGAATTCATCACCACCTGCCGCGCCGAAGGCGTGATGCGCTCCGTCTACATCCAGATCAACGTCGCCCCGGCCGCGGAGGTGGCCGAGGTCGCCTGGGCGCAGTCGGTCGCCGATCGGCACGGCTTCCCGCATGGCATCGTGGGCTTCGCCGACCTCGCCGCGCCGGGGCTCGCAGCCGTGCTCGACGGCGAAGGCGCGCATGCCGGGTTGCGCGGTATCCGCCAGCAGCTCCATTGGCATGAGACGCCGCTCTATCGCTTCGCCGCACGCCCGGACGTGATGCGCGATCCGGCCTGGCGCCGCGGCCTGGCGGAGCTGGGCCGCCGCGGCCTTGCCTTCGAGCTGCAGGTCTTCGCGGGGCAGATGGCGGATGCGGCCGAGCTGGCGCGCGCGCATCCGGAGGTGACCTTCATCCTGCAGCACGCGGGCATGCTGGAGGATCGCAGCGCCGCCGGCTGGGCCGCCTGGCGCCAGGGCATGCGCGGGCTCGCCGCCTGCCCGAATGTGGTGTCGAAGCTCTCCGGCCTCGGCACCTTCACGCATATCTGCTCGGTGGAAGCTTGGCGCCCGGTGGTGCTGGGGACGCTCGACCTCTTCGGCCCCTCACGCTGCCTGTTCGGCAGCAACTGGCCGATCGAAACCCTCTGGACCAGCTATCCCGAGATCATCCGGGTCATGCGCGAATGCCTGATCGGGTTGACGCCGGCCGAGCGCGCCGCAGTGCTGCATGACACCGCCTTGCGGGTCTATCGGCTGTGACCACGGGCATCATCGGCCTGGGGCTGATGGGCATGGCGCTGGCCGAGCGGCTGCTCGACGCCGGCCAGCGCGTGGTCGGCCTCGATGTCGATCCGGCACGGGGCGCCGTGCTGGCGGCGAAGGGCGGCGCGATCGCCGACGACCTCGATATGGTCACGCGCAGCTGCGCGACGGTGCTGGTCGCTGTCTACGACGCGGGGCAGACGGAGCAGGTCCTACTCGGCCATGGCGGCATCGCCGACGCCAGGCGTTCGATCGACATCATCTGCATCACCACCTGCCCGCCGGACCAGATGGCGGACTTCGCTGCCCGCCTGACGGCAGCCGGCCATGGGCTTGTGGAATTCCCGATCTCCGGCACCAGCGCGCAGCTTCGCCGCGGCGAAGCCATCGGGCTGGTCGCCGGGGATGCCACGGCGCGGAAACGGACCGCGCCGCTGCTCGCGCTCCTCTGTCCAGAGCGCCTGGAATTCGGCCCGGCCGGCGACGCCGCACGCACCAAGCTCGCCATCAACCTGGTCCTGCAGTTGAACCGCGCGGCGCTGGCCGAAGGTCTGGCTTATGCGACTGCGCTCGGGCTCGATGCGGGCGCGTTCCTCGCCGCCCTCCAGCGGAGCGCCGCCGCCTCCCAGGTCATGGCGGGCAAGGGACCGAAGATGATCGCCCGCGACTACGCACCCGAATCCCACCTCGCCCAGACATTGAAGGATGCCGAGATGATCCTCCAGACGGCCCTCGTTGCCGGCCAGGCGCTGCCGCTGATGCTGGTGCAGCGCGCGCTGCTGCGGGATGCGATCACCACGGTTGGCGAAGCTGCCGATAGCGCCGCGATCATCGAGGCGATCCGTCCCTGTCAGGGGATGCCATGATCGAGGCCGCGATCTTCGGCCTCGGCCGTTGGGGCCGCAGCCTGGTCGAGGCCGCCGGGGGTGCGCTGCGCTTCACCCACGCGGTCGAACCCGATACCGCGGGCGCGCGAGGCTTCGCGGCGCGGCACGGGCTGGCGCTGCATGCGGGGGCTGAGGCGGTGCTGGCCGACCCGGCGATCCGCGCCGTGGTGCTGGCGACCCCGCATTCGCTGCACCATCAGCAGGTGCTGGCCGCCGCCGCGGCCGGCAAGGCGGTGTTCTGCGAGAAGCCACTCGCGCTGACTGCCGCCGATGCAAGGGCCATGCTGACCGCCTGCCGTGCCGCCGGTGTGCCGATGGCGGTCGGTCACAACCGGCGCTTCTGGCCGGCCATGCGCGCGCTGCGCGCGCTGATCGCCGATGGCGCGCTTGGCCAGCTCCTGCATGTCGAAGCGCATAACAGCAACCTCAATTCAGACGCGGTGACCGGCGGCTGGCGGCTGGCGCCCGGCGAATCGCCCGCTGGCGGCATGACCGGGGCGGGGCTGCACGCACTCGATGCCTGCATCGGGCTGTTCGGGCCGGTGCGGCGCGTCACGGCGCGCCTGCTCACGCATCCGCCGGCCCCGGCGCCGCGCGATTCGGTCTCCGTGCTGCTGGAATTCGCGAACGGCACCAGCGGGCTGATGGCGACCATCCGCGCCACGCCGCTGTTCCTGCGCGTGCACGCCTTCGGCACCCTCGCCTCCGCCGAGGTACTGGGCGAGACGGAGCTGGTGCTGCGGCGGGCCAGCGCGCCACCCGAGACACGCCGCTTCGCGCCCGAGGACGCGTTGCGGGCCGAGCTCGACGCCTTCGCCGCCCAGGTCGAGACGGGCGCGCCGCCCGCGATCGCAGAGCGCGACATCCTCGCGACCGTCCTTGGCTTCGAGGCCGTGGTAAGGTCGGTCGAGACCGGAACCACGATCGACTGCGATGCCCCGTGAGACGACCAAGCCCAGGACGAAGCCGGCGCCGCTCTATCGCGCGATGGCGGCCGCGCTGACCGAGGAGATCCGGCGCGGCGTGCATCCGCCCGGCCAGCTCCTACCGACCGAGGTCGAGCTCGGCCTGCGCTTCGCCGCCGGCCGCCACACGGTGCGGGAGGCGCTGCGCATCGTGACCGAGCAGGGCCTGATCATCCGCCGCGCCGGCCTCGGCTCGCTCGTCGTGGCGAGCGAGCCGCCGGCGCTGTTCACGCACAGCGTCACCTCCCTGTCGGAATGGCTCCGCTACCCGACCGAGACCTGGCGCGAGACCCAGCACAGCGAGGAGATCACCGCTGACCGCACCCTCGCCGCTCTGCTGAAATGCGAAGTGGGGCGGCGCTGGTTCCGCATCTCCTCCATCCGCCGCGGCAGCGGCGTCACGACGCCCCTCGCCTGGACCGAGATCTACGTGCTGCCGAAGTATGCCGCGGTGGCGAAGCGCCGCGACCACGGCCGCACGCCGGTGCACCAGCAGGTCGCGAAGATGTTCGGTGAGGCGATCGAGCAGGCGGAGCTCGACATCTTCGCGAGCCGCATCCCCGCCGCATTGGCCGAGAGCCTGGAAGCCGAGGCCGGGTCGCCGGCGCTGACCGTGGTGCGACGCTACTACGGCGCCCGCAACGGCTTGTTCGAGATCACCGTCACGACCCATCCCGAAGGCCGTTACACCTACAGCATGCAGATGAGCCGGGCTTCGCATCCGGCTTGAGCACGACGCGGAAGCGGCCTGCTACATCGGCCCCACCGGTCCCAGATCCGACCCGTCCACCAGCCGTGCATAGCGGAAGGGATGCGGGTCGACGAGTGGCGCGGCGCCGGTGACGAGATCGGCCGCCAGCCGGCCGGCCGCCGGGCCGATGCCGAAGCCATGCCCGCTGAAACCGGTGGCCAGGAAGAAGCCGGGCAGCGCCTCGACCGGGGAGATCACCGGGATCGCGTCCGGCGTGCAGTCGATCCAGCCGCCCCAGCTCTCCGCCGCCTGGATGCCGGCGAGTTGGGGATAGGCCTGGACCAGGCCCCGCAGCCCCTCCCGCACGACGCCCATGTCGGGTTCGGGGTCCAGAACACGCATCTTCTCGAAGGGCGAAACGCCGTCCATGGACCAGTTCCCTAGGGCTTCCGGTCCCGCGAAGAAGGACCGGCCCATGCGGATGGTCAGGCCGGCGGAGCGGCGCTTCATGAACATCGGCCAGAATTCGCGCGCGTAGCGCAGCCCCTGCGGCGTCAGCTCCAGCCGGCCGCGGCCGCGGATGGCGACGGTATAGCCGCCATCGACGCGGCGGCGGATGACGGCGCCGGGCATGGAAAGGCCGCCATCCGTCACCTCGGCCGCCGGCGTCGTGTAGAAAGCGGTCGAGCGTACGCCCGCCTGCGGCAGCTTGATGCCGTGGTGGCGGCAGAACATCGACGCCCAGGCGCCGCCGGCGCAGAGCACCGCCCCGGCGCGGATACGCCCCTTCTCGGTCACCACGGCGGAGACGGCCCCGCTGGTCGTCTCCAGCCCGCGCGCGGCGCAGGCCTGGTGGATGGTGGCGCCCGCCCGGCGCGCCGCTTCGGCCAATGCCGGTGCCGCCTTGGCGGGTTCGGCACGGCCATCACTCGGCGAATGCACGCCGCCGATCCATCGTCCGGTGGCGCCCGGCGTCATCGCCTGCGCCTCCTCCGCTGTGAGCAGGCGGCTGTGCACCTGATGGCCGCGCGCCATGTTGACCCAGGCCTCCCAGCCGGCGAGCTCGGCCGGATTCTCGGTGACATAGAGCAGACCGTTGCGGCGGAAGCCGAGATCGGCGCCGATCTCCGCATCCAGCGTCCCCCACATCTCGAGGCTGTGGCGGACCAGCGGCAATTCCCGCTCGTCGCGGTTCTGCTGCCGGCACCAGCCCCAATTGCGGCTCGATTGCTCGCAGGCGATGTGGCCCTTCTCGACCAGCGCCACCGAATGGCCTTGTCGCGCGAGATTGTAGGCGGCGGCGACACCGATAATGCCGCCGCCGATGACGACGACATCGGCTGTGGCGGGAAGCGTGGGATCGCTGGCGATGCGATCGACGGGCGGCGACATGCTTGCTTGGGTCCTTCCTGATCAGCCCCGCGCTGCCGCGCGATCGCGCGCGAAGCCGACGACCCGCTCCGCCAGCGTCGCCAGATGCGCCTGCACCTGCGGGAAATCCGGCCGCCGGATGCGCGTCGCGTCATCCATGTAGAGGCTGCGGTTCATCTCGATCTGCAGACTGTGGATGCCCTTGGCCGGATCGCCATGTTTGCGCACCGATTCCGCGCCGATGAAGTAGGTGTTGCGCGTGACCCTGTAGCCGAAGCCGCTCAGCACCTCCGCCACGAGATCGGTCAGAGCGGTGTCGCAGGTGGTGCCATTGCGATCGCCGAGATCGAAATCCGACCGGTGCTGCCCCGCATCGGGCCCGCTGGCGATGAGCGAGGTCATGCTGTGGCAGCTCAGGTGCCAAGCCGCGCCATGCGCGTCCCGGAAGTCCTTCAACAGCCGCGCGACCTCGTTGTGATACGGCCAGTAGTAGTGATCGAGCCGATGGCGGATTTCGGCCACTGTCGGCTTCGCGTCATAGATCGGCTTGGTGCCGGCGCAGACCGTGGGGATCAGGCCGACGCCTGTCTTGGTCTTGGGGGAAGGCTGCAGCGGCTCCGGCCAGGTCCCGTCCAGGCTGTCGGGATCGATGTCCAGCTCATGCCGGTTGGCGTCGATATAGGCGTTGGGGAAGAAGGCGTAGAGCCAGGTCGCGCCGGCGCCGACCACACCGGCGTAGGCCGCTTCGACATGGCTCGAGACGGAGCGCTGCAGGTCGGTCAGCGTAGCGATGCTGCGGAAGTCGCAGGGGTATTCGGTGCCGCTGCGCGGGATCTCGAACAGCACCGGCGCGGGGTCGGCGGGATCGCGTCGCGCGAAGACGCCGGGAAGGATGTCCATCTGCATGGTGGGCGGGATCCTGTTCAGGGGGTGTGGTGGATATCGGCGCGCAGGAAGGGCGCGACCCGCGCCTCCACCAGCTCGACGCCGAGGCCCGGGCGGTCGGGGACGGCGAGGCGGCCGTTCCGCACCTGCGGCTCCAGCGGCGCATCGACCAGGTCGAAGTGGTCCGGCACCCGGAACGGGTAGAGCTCCTGGATCAGGAAGTTCGGGATGCAGGCATCGAGCTGCAGCGCCGCCGCGGTCGCGACCGGACCCGCGCAGAGATGTGGCTGCACCCGCATGTTGTACATCTCGGCGATCGCCGCGATCTTCTTGGTCTCCATGATGCCGCCGACCGTGCCGATGTCCGGCTGCACGATGGCCGCCGCCCGCAGCTCGAACAGGCGACGGAAGCCGTAGCGGGTATAGAGCCGCTCGCCGGCTGCGATCGGCACATGGAGACCGTCGGCGACCAGCTTCATGGCGTCGGTGTCGAAAGGATCGACCGGCTCCTCCAGGAACATCAGGTCGAATTCCTGCAGCCGGCGGCCGAGGCGGAGGATCGCGTCGGTGGTCAGCTCCGCGCTCATGTCCACCATGATGTCGACCTTGGGACCGACCGCATCGCGCACCGCGCGCACGCGTTCGACGGCCAGATCCTCGAAGTCGCGATCGAACTCGCGGCGCGAGACATGGGCGAAGACGCCGTTCGGATGGTTCCGGATCGGTGTCGCCAGGGGATAGAACTTGATCGCGTCATAGCCGGCCTTGAGCGGGATCTCCGCCGCGCGCGCCGTCTCGGCCGGCGTCACCGCGCGGAAGGACCAGCCATTGGCGTAGCACCGCACATCGCGGCGATAGGCGCCGCCGAGGAGCTGGTAGACCGGCACGCCGAGTGCACGGCCCTTGATGTCCCAGAGCGCGGTCTCGATGGCGCTGATCGCGGCGTAGATGATCGGGCCGCCGCCCTTGGCCCAGAAGCTGTGGTCGTAGAGGTCGCTCCAGATCGGCTCGATCGCCGAGGCGTCGCGCCCGAGCACGAGCTTCTGCAGCATCTCCTCCAGCAGCGCCGCGGCGCCGGTCGCGCCGATGCCATAGGCGAGCGCGGCCTCGCCCAGCCCCGAGATCCCGTCATCGGTCCAGAGCCTGAGGATCAGCGGGCGGCGGCCATCCACCTCCGCCAGGTAGATCTGCGCACGGGTGATGTTCACGGCGTCTCCTCCCCCACCATTGTCATCCGAGCTCGGCAGCGCGCCGGCAGGCCAGGCGCCGGCCCGGCGCGCCCGGCATAGGCTCGAGCGGCGGCACCGCCTCCGCGCAGGCAGGCTGCGCGAGGCCGCAGCGGGTGCGGAAAACGCAGCCGGACGGTGGGTTGGCGATGCTCGGCACCTCGCCCGCCAGCGGCGCCACCGGGTTGCCGCGCCGACGCAGCGAGGGCGAAGCGGCGAGCAGCGCGCGAGTATAGGGGTGCAGGGGGGCATGGAAGACCTCAGAGGCCCTCCCCTCCTCCATCACCCGACCGAGATACATCACGACCACCCGGTCGCAGAGATGGCGCACCACATGCAGATCGTGGCTGATGAAGAGCAGCGCGAGACCGAGCTCCGCCCTGAGATCGGCCAGCAGATTGACCACCTGCGCCTGAATCGAAACGTCGAGCGCCGAGACCGGCTCATCCGCCACAATGAAATCCGGCCGCGTCGCCAGCGCCCGCGCGACTGCCAGGCGCTGGCGCTGGCCGCCGGAGAATTCATGCGGCAGCCGCCGCGCGTGATCCGGATCGAGCCCGACCTGATGCAGCAGCGCGGTGACGCGTTCTCCCGCCTCGGCTTTGCCGGCCAGGCCGTGGATCAGGATCCCGTCGGCGATCTGGGCGCCGACCGAACGCCGCGGATCGAGGCTGCCATAGGGATCCTGGAAGACCATCTGCATGCGCCGGCGGAGCGCCCGCAGCCGCGCTGCCGGCAACGCCGCCAGATCCTCGCCCTCGAAGATCACGCGGCCCGCGCTCGGCGGCATCAGGCGCAGCAGGATGCGGCCGAGCGTGCTCTTGCCGCAGCCGCTTTCACCGACGACACCGACCGCCTCGCCACCATGCACGGCGATATCGACGCCGCGCAGCGCCATCACCGGTGCGCCACGGCGGAACAGCCCGCCGCGGCGATGGAAGGCGCGGGTCAGGCCTTCACCGCGCAGGAGTGGCGCGGCGCTCATGCCAGTTCCTTCCAGCGCAGGCAGCGCGTCCTGCGGCCCGGCGCCGGCGCGACCAGCGCGGGGGGCGCGGTCCGGCAGGCCTCGATCGCGAAATCGCAGCGCGGGGCGAAGCGGCAGCCGGCGGGCATGGCCCAGGGCTGCGGCACCGCGCCGGGAATGGCGGAGAGGCGCTCGGCCTCGCCTTCCGGCATGCTGGCCATCAGCGCGGCGGTATAGGGGTGGCGCGGCGCGGCGAAGACCTCGGTGACCGGCCCTTCCTCCACCACCTCCCCGGCATACATCACCACCAGCCGGTCGGCGATCTCGGCCACCACGGCGAGGTTGTGGGTGACGAAGACCATGCCCATCGCACCCCCTGCCCGCTTCAGCGCGGCGAGCAGCGCCAGGATCTGCGCCTGCACCGTCACGTCGAGCGCAGTGGTCGGCTCGTCGGCCAGCAGCAGGCGCGGCTGGTTGGCCACCGCCGCCGCGATCATCACGCGCTGCCGCTGGCCGCCGGAAAGCTCGTGCGGATAGGCCCGGGCCGCGCGTTCCGGATCGGGCAACCCGACCTCGCGCAGCAGCGCGACGACCCGCGCTTGCACATCCTCCGTCGCGCCATGCGCATGCAGGCTCTCTGCCACCTGCACGCCGACACGGAGCAGTGGGTTGAGGCTGGCCGAGGGATCCTGGAAGACCATGGCAAGATCGTTGCCGCGCAGCCGGCGCAGCGCCTGCTCCGGCAGGCGCAGCAGATCGCGTGCGCGGCCGTCGTCATCGGTGAGCAGGATGCGGCCGGAGACGACGCGGAGCTCACCCGGCAGCAGGCCCATGATCGCAAGCGCGGTCATGGTCTTGCCGGAGCCGCTCTCGCCGACGATGGCCAGCGTTTCCCCGGGCGCCAGGGTGAAGCCGACATCGCGCACCAGCGGCGCCCCAGCGGGGCCGGGCAAGGCGACGGTCAGGCCCTCGACAGCCAGCAATCCGGGCACGGCGGATGCGGGCGAGGCCGGCGTGGGCAGCGCGGCGATGCGTCGCAGGAAACCCGGCCGCCCTTGCGTCCTGCCCCGCGGGTCCAGCACGTCCCGCAGACGGTCGCAGAACAGGTTCAGCACCAGCACGACACCGCTGAGCGCCAGGCACGGCCAGAGCAGCAACAGCGGCGCCTGTTCCATCGTCGCACGTGCGCCCCGGATCATCAGCCCCCAGGAGGGAGAGGGCGGCACCACGCCGAGGCCGAGGAAGGACAGCCCGCTCTCCAGCAGCAGCGCCGCGGCGATGGTCAACGAGAACTGCACGATCAGCGGCGGCGCGATATTGGGCAGCAGCGTGCGGATTAGGATGCGGCCGCTGCGCGCCCCCAGCGCCTGCTGCGCGGTGACGTAGTCGAGCGCGCGGGCCGAGAGCGTCTCGGCATAGGCCACGCGGGCGAAGCCGGGCGCGAAGAGGATGGCGAGCGAGAGGATCAGGGTCGTCGCCCCCGGCCCCAGCAGCGTGACCACCAGCAGCGCGAGCAGCAAGGGTGGGAAGCAGAGCACCACCTCTGCCACCCGCACCGTCAGCAGCTCCACCACGCCACGGAAGTAGCCGCCGAGGATACCGAGCAGCGTGCCGGCGACGGCGGCCAGCAAGGAGGCGGCGAAGGCGACGCTGAGCGACACCCTGGCCCCCCAGAGGATGCGCGACAGCACGTCCCGCCCATACTCGTCCTGTCCGAGCCAATGCGCGGCGGCGGGCGCGGCGAGCCGGCCCGCGATATCCTGCCGCACCGGATCCGGCAGCGGCAGCCATGGCGTGATCAGCGCAAGCAGCAGGATCCCTGCCAGCAGGCCGCCCGGCAGTGCCAGGCGCCGGAGCCCACCGTGCCCCATCAGCCGTGCCGCACCCGCGGGTCGATCACCGCATAGAGCAGGTCGACCACGAAATTCAGCAGCACGAACAACGCCGAGATGACGACGACGATGCCGAGCACCTCCGGGTAGTCCCGCGCCTCGACCGACCGCACCAGGTAACCGGAGAGGCCCGGCCAGTTGAACACGAACTCCACCAGCACCGTGCCGCCGAGCAGGGTGCCGAGATGGAGCGCGATCACCGTCACCACCGGCGTCAGCGCATTGCGCACCACATGCCGGCGGATGATCGCGGCGGGTGGCGTGCCGCGCGCCTGCGCGGCGCGGACATGCTCGCGCTGCAGCACCTCCAGCACCGAGGAGCGGGTGACGCGGAACACCACGGCGCTGAGCCCAACCGCGATGGTGCCGGCCGGCATCAGCAGCAGCCCGAGATGCCGCAGCGGGTCCTGGGCCAGCGGCACATAGCCGCCGGCCGGCACCAGCTTGAGCTGCTGGGCGAGCACCAGCACCGCCAGCGTGCCGACGACGAAGACAGGAACGGAGAGCGCCAGGGCGGCAACGGCCGAGAGCATCCGGTCCAGCAGCCCGCCCGCGCGTAGGGCCGCCACGGTGCCGAGCGGCAGGCCGAGCAGCACCGCGATCAGCCCCGCCGCCCCCACCAGCTCCAGCGTGCGCGGCAGGCGGAGCGCGATCTCCTCGGCGATCGGGTGCTCGTCCTGCAGGGAATAGCCGAAATCCCCCTGCAGCAGCCCGCCGAGATAGGTGGCGTATTGCTGCCAGAGTGGCTGGTTGAGGCCGAGCCGTTCCCGCAGCTCCTCCACCGCCGCAGGATCCGGCGCAATGCCGCCCTGGGAGAGCAACAGCTCCGCGGGGTCACCCGGGATCAGGTGGATCACCAGGAAGACGAGCGAGGCCACCAGCCAGACGAGGCCGATCGAGACCAGCAGGCGGCGGGCGGCGAAACCCAGCATCCGGTCAGGCGACCTCGGTCGTCTCAAAGGTCAGGCCGGAATAGAAGGTCAGGGCGCCCGGCAGGTTGCGGAAGCCCGTGACCTGGCGGCGCATGGCATAGCCCTGGCTGCGCCAGGTCAGGCCGACCAGCGGCACCTGCTCGATCGCGACCTGCTCCATCTCGCGATAGATGTCGCGGCGCTTGCCTTCGTCGAGCTCGGCGCGGCCGGCGGCCAGCAACTCGGTGATGCGGTCGATCTTGAGGCCGTGGCTGCGCACGTAGGAAGGGGCCAGGGAGCCGTCGATGAAATTGGCGATGCCGTCGGGGTCGTTGCTGTCGGCGGCCGTGCCCTGCACCGCGATATCGTACTGGCCGCGATTGCCCGCGGTCACCCGCGTCGCCCAGTCCGGCAGGTTGAGCTCGGCACGGATGCCGACGGCGGCGAGGTGCTGCTGCACCACCTCTGCCGTGTCCTTGTGCATGCCGTATTGCGCGGTCGACAGCAGCGAGCAGGAGAAGCCGTTCGGGTGCCCCGCCTCAGTCAGCAACCGCTTGGCCAGATCGGCGTCGTAGCGCCAGCCATCGTGGAATTCCCGGTTGTAGAAGGGGCTGGTTTCGGGAATGGGAAGCTGCATCAGCGGCGATCCGCGGCCGAAGAAGGCGGCCCGGACCAGCTCGTCCCGCTTGATCGCATGCGCCACCGCCTTGCGCACCCGCGCATCGTTGAAGGGCGGTCGGGTCGCATTGAAGAGCAGGAACATGAAGGCGCCGTCGACCGTCTCGAGCTTCAATGCAGCATCGGCCGCGATCGCGTCCATCGCCTGCCAGGGGACGTATTCGATCAGATCGACATCGCCGGCGCGCAGCGCCGCGACCCGTAGATTCTCATCGGCATAGGCGACGGCCCGGATGCCGCGCAGCTTGGGCAGGCCGGGGCGGTGGTAGCCGGCGAAGGGCTCCAGCTCCAGCGAGACGCCGCGTTCCTGCCGCTTCAGGATGAAGGGACCGGCGCCGATGGAGCTGCCGCGCGGCGAGTTCCGCGAGATGATCGGCATATGGTAGCTCGCCATCCAGATCGGCAGCGTCGCCACCGGCTGGCGGGTGTAGATGCGCACCGTGCGCTCATCGGGCGTATCCACCCGCGCGACACCCTGCATCTCCGCGCGGAAATAGGCCGTCGAGCGCTCGGCGGCGATCTGCTCGATGGTCCATTTCACATCCGCGGCGGTGACCTTCTCGCCGTTCTGGAAATTCGCGTCGCGCAGCCTGAACTCCCAGCCCTCGGTGCCGAGCCGGCTCCAGGATTCCGCGAGCTCGCCGCGCAGCGCGCCGTCCGGCCCGTAGGAGGTCAGGCCGCGATAGATCATCAGCTTGACGGTCGCCGCCGCGGTGCCGCTGTTCGCCCAGGGCTGAATGGTGGGCGGGAAGCTCGACAGCGCGAAGGTCAGCATGCCCGGCGTTGCCGCGCGGGCCCCCGGGGCACGCAAGAAGGGAAGCATCGCCGTAGCGGCGGTGCCGGCCAGGACGGCACGGCGGGAAATGGGCGGCCCCATGCGATCTTCTCCTGTTCTCGATCCCGGACGAGCGGCGGTCAGGCAGTGTGGCGGTAGACCTCTTTGGCGGTGGCGGCGTCGATCACGCCCTCGGCCAGGTCGCGGGCAATGGCGGCCGGATCGCGCTGTTCCGGCGGACCGTAGCCCCCGGCACCGGGGCTGACCACGGCGAACCACTGGCCCGCCTTCAGGACCGCGTTGTCGCGGTCGAACACCACCCCCGGGCCGCATTCGACCGCGCCATGCCCGCCGGCCCCGCCGCCGAGCAGCCCCCAGGAGCGGGAGGAGAGGCGCGAGACATCGACCCGCACCCGGCAATCCTCATCGGCGCGATAGACCCGGCGCAGCCCCATGCCGCCACGCCAGGTGCCGACCCCGCCCGAGCCTTCGACCAGCTCATAGCGCAGCAGGGTCAGGGGATATTCGATCTCCAGCGCCTCGACCGGCAGGTTGGAGGTGTTGGTGACATGCACATGCACGCCGTCCAGCCCATCCTTGGTCGCACGCGCGCCGCCACCGCCGCCCATGGTCTCGAGGTAGACCCAGATGGCGCCATCCTTCTTGCCCTCGCCGATGAAGGTCGCGACCGTGCAGACGGAGTTGGAGCAGGCGGTGACGCGGTCCGGCACCGCCTGGGCCAAGGCGCCGAGAATGAGGTCGGAGACGCGCTGGCAGGTCTGTACCCGGCCATTCACCGCCGCCGGATGCCGGCAGCGCAGCACCGTGCCTTCGCGTGCGGTGATGGTCAGCGGCCGCGCCAGCCCGGCATTGGGCAGGATGGTCGGGTCCACCACGGACTTCACCACGTAGTAGGCGGTGGCGAGCAGCGCGGTGTAGGTCATGTTCAGGCCGGCGCGGAGCTGGTCCGGCGATTCGAAATGCAGCGCCATGCTGTCGCCCTTGACCGTCACCGCGACGGACAAAGGCAGGGGCGTCGTCACCTCGGTGCTCTCGAACACATCCTCGAAGTGCCAGGTGCCGTCGGGAATGGCGGCAATGCCGGCACGCATCTTGCGCTCGGCATAGTCGAGCAGCGCAGCGCCGGCGGCGAGTACCGTCCCGGTCCCGTATTTGGCGCAGAGCGCCTGGAAGCGCTGCACGCCGACGCGGTTCGCCGCCATCTGCGCGCGCAGGTCGGACAGGCGTTCGCGCGGGACCTGGCAGTTCAGCAGGATGAGGTCGAGCACATCCTTCTGCAGCTCGCCGGCGCGATAGAGCCTGACCGGCGGGATGCGCAGCCCTTCCTGGTAAATATGGGCATGCCCGCGATCGGCGAAGTCCGAGTGATGCGCCAGGTTCACCGTCCAGGCGACGATGCGGCCATCGACGAAGATCGGCTCGGCGAGGACGATGTCGGGCAGGTGGGTACCGCCGCCCTCATAGGCGTCATTGCCGACGAAGACGTCGCCGGGCTGCATATCCTCCACCCGATGCAGGCGCAGCACATGCGGGACGATGCCGATGAAGCTGCCGAGATGGATCGGGATGTGCTCGGCCTGGCAGAGCGTATTGCCTGCGATGTCGAACAGCGCAGTCGAGCAGTCCCGCCGTTCCTTGATGTTGGTCGAGTAGGAGGCGCGGATCAGCGCTTCCCCGGTCTCCTCGACGATGGAGGAAAGGGCGGCACCGATCACCTCGACGGTGATCGGGTCGAGTACCGGCGCCTGCTGCGGCTTCGCGGCCTGGCTCATGCCGACACCTCCAGGATCAGGTTGAGCCAGGGATCGACACGGGCGGTCATGCCCGGCGGCACCACCGTGGTGGTGTCCATCTGTTCGACGATCGCCGGGCCGGCGAAGCGGTTGCCGGGCTGCAGCCCGTCACGGCTGTAGATCGGGGTCTGGACGAAGGCGCCGGCTTCGGGGAACCAGACATCGCGCTCGCCCATGATGGCGGCGGAGGCGTCCGGTCCGGCATCCGGGTAGGATCTGAGCTCCGCCTTGCGCACCAGCCCGGTCGCCTCCAGGCGGAGCGTGACGATCTGCACCGGCTCTTCCTCGGCGATGAAGCCGTAGCGCTGGCGATGCGCCTCGGCGAAGCCTTCGGCGAGCGTGGCGATGGTGGCTTCGGTCACCGGGCCTTCCGGCAGCGGCACCGGCAATTCGTAGTTCTGGCCGGCGTAGCGCATGTCGGCGGTGCGGGTCAGGCGGCGATCGGCGTCGGAGATGCCCTCGTGCACGAACCATTCCTCGGCCCGTAACGCCAGGCCGTCGAAGCTGGCGGCGACCTCGTCGACCGACGCGACTGTCGCCGGCAGCAGCCTGGTGGCCGCGAAATCGGCGCGCAGATCGGTCAGCAGCAGCCCCATGGCGCAGAGGATGCCGGGATTGCGCGGCACCAGCACCCGCGTCATGTCGAGTTCCTTGGCGAGGCGCGCCGCATGCAGCGGGCCGGCGCCGCCGAAGGCCATCAGCGTGTAGTCGCGTGGGTCATAGCCACGCTGCACAGAGATGACACGGATCGCGCGGGCCATATTGGCGGTGACGACGGAGAGGATCCCCTGCGCCGTCTCCATCAGCCCGAGACCGAGCTGGTCCGCCAGCCGGCCGATCGCCTGCTTCGCCAGATCCTGGCGCACGCGCATGCGTCCGCCGAGCAGGTATTCCGGGTTCAGCGTCTGCAACACCACATTGGCATCGGTGGTGGCAGGTTCGGTGTTGCCGCGATCGTAGCAGACCGGCCCGGGGTCGGCGCCGCAGCTCCGGGGGCCGACCTTCAGCAGCCCGCCGCTGTCGATATGGGCGATCGAGCCGCCGCCGGCGCCGACGGTGTGGATATCGAGCATCGGCGCCTTGATCGGATAGCCATGCACGATGGCTTCCGAGGTCAGCTTGCAGACCCCGCCATTCAGCAGCGCGACATCGGTCGAGGTGCCGCCCATGTCGAAGGTGATGAGGTCCGGAAAGCCCGCCAGGTTGCCGACCGCCTGCGCACCCACCACGCCGGTCGAAGGGCCGGAGAGCACGGCACGGACCGGCATCTCGGCCGCCGTGCCGAAGCCGATGACGCCACCATTGGACTGCGTCAGATGCGGCGTCGCACGCATGCCGATCGCCTGCAGCCGCGGTGTCAGGCGCTCGATGTAGTTGCGCATGATCGGGCCGAGATAGGCGTTCAGCACCACGGTCGAGAGCCGCTCGAACTCGCGGAATTCCGGCGCGATTTCGTGCCCCGCGCTGATGAAGGCGTCGGGCATCGCCTCGCGCAGGATGGCGACGGCGCGCTGCTCATGTTCGGGGCGGATGAAGCCGTAGAGGAAGGAGACGGCGATCGCCTTCACCCCTGCCGCCTTCAGGGCCTCCGCGGCGGCGCGCATCCGCGCCTCGTCCAGCGGGGTGTCGATCTCCCCGGTGTGGCGCACGCGCTCCGGCACTTCCATGCGCAGGTCGCGCGGCACCAGGGTGGGCGGCTTGTCCGCCTGCATGTCATAGAGGTCGGGGCGCTTCTGGCGGCCGATCTCCAGCAGGTCACGGAAGCCGTCGGTGGTGACGAGGCCGGTGCGCACGCCGCGATGCTGGATCAGCGCATTGGTCGCGACCGTGGTGCCATGGCCGAAATAGGCGACCGACGCCCCTGGCTCCGCCGCATCCGGCGCAACGCGGCGCATGCCTTCCTCGACCCCCTGGGCAATGCCGCGCGACGGATCATCCGGCGTGGATGGCACCTTCCAGACGTCGACCCGGCCTGCCTCTTCATCGAAGAGGCAGACATCGGTGAAGGTTCCACCCGAGTCCACGCCGACACGCCAACGCGCCATGCCGCTTCACTCCATTGGGATCGCCTGGGAGCATGGTTTGCCGAGCGGTACAGGCGAGCAAGCCCAAATTTCTCTATACGAGCATAATTCCGTAAGAATATCGTATATCGATAATATGCTGATCAGAAGGCGTACATGAGTGAGGAAAACGGACATGAAGGTCGCGCGAACGAGATGACCGAAGCGCCTGGCGTCCTGCATCGCGCGGCCTGTCTGCTGCGCATTCTCGCGGAGGGCGGTGTTTCCGGCATGCGCCTGACCGAGCTGGCCGAAGCCATCGCCCTGCCGCGACCGAGCGTGCATCGCGTGCTGCGCAGCATGGTCGAGGAAAGGCTGCTCGACTTCGATGCGCGCAGCAAACGCTACACCCTGGCCTTGGCCCTGTTCGAGCTGGCCGCCCGCGCCGGCAATCGGATGGGGTTGCGGCAGATCTGCCGCCCAGTGCTGCTGCGCCTGACTGAATCCCTCGGCGAGACGCTCTTCCTCTTGGTGCGCGATGGCTATGAGGCGGTCTGCATCGACCGCAGCACCGGCCCCTTCGCCATCCGCTCCTTCACCGGCGATATCGGCGGGCGCGTGCCGCTCGGCATCGGCCAGGGCGCCATGGTGATGCTCGCCTTTCTCCCGCAGGAGGAACAGGACGAGGTGATCCGCCATAACCTGCCGCGGCTGCGCGAACTCGACGGCACCGACGAGGCGACGCTGCGCGCTGAGCTGGCCCAGGTCCGGCGTGCCGGCCATTGCGGGCGGGCCTTCGGCATCATCCCCGGCCAGACCGGGCTCGCCGTGCCGATCCTCGACCGCGAAGGCCGGGCGGTCGCGGCGCTGAGCATCGGCAGCACGATCGAGCATCTGACGGCCGAACGCAGCGGCATCATCGCCACCCTGATGAAGGCGGAGGCCGCGGCGGTCGCGGCCCAAATCAACCCCTTCGATCCGGTGCTGCGGCGCGCCAGCGCGGCGATGGAGATCGCCGCCGGCTGAAGGACGCGGCCTTTAACGGCAACGCAATTCCCTGAGACGCGGCATGATGTGCTCGGCAAAGCGACGCATCTCCGGCTCGAAGGGTTGGAATTGCAGGAGCAGGGTCTCGATGCCCGCTTCATGGAACCGCGCGATGCGCTCCGCGACCTGGTCGTAGCTGCCGACGAGGCCGGCTGCGGTGCCGCCATTGGTGCCGACGCGCTCGGACTTCGCCATGGTCTTGCGCATCACCACGGCGGGATCCGTGTTCTCCTTCACATAGGCCTTGATGTCTACGGGATGGCGGAGGCGCAGGAATATCGGAAGGCGGGATGCAGCCCGTGGTCGCCCTCTCAGCTCTCGAAGGCGCGCTTCAAGACCCGAGTCAGCAGCGCATCGAAACCCGTGAAGCGCTCCGCTTCCGACAGCGAGCCCCGATCGAGAATCGCGAAGCTGCCATCCCGAGTATCGAGCGCAAAAAGCTCGTCGCCGCTCTCGCCGAGCAGCAGATGATGGCGCGGGCTATCCGCGCGGAAGATATGGTTCTGTTCCGGCAGGCCCAGCATGGTCACCCCACCACCCAAATTCCGCTGCCGCGTGGCGTAGAGGGTGGTGCCGTTGAAATCGAGGCCGTCGCAGACGCGAAGGAATGCGACGTAGCCTTCGGGCAGTGGCGCCCCAAGCGAACGAAGCGAGAAATCGGCGACCGTGGCGATCGCCTCCTCGGCGGCGGGCGGCGCGACATGCTCGCCCACCTCGCGCTGCTCCGCGTGAATGCGCTCCAACCACTCGGCCGCCTCGCGGTCCATCTCCAGCGCCTCCATGGCCTATTGACCATCCAGGGGCACGGCACCGCCACCCGGCCTGTCAGGCCATACAGTAGTCGGCTGCGACGGCATCGGCCACTCCACCTGGCGGGTATCGCCGGGCTCCATCCCCCGCGTCACCGCGTTCTGATGGTTGGTGACCAGCATATGGTCGGGATCGTTCCTGATCAGCACAAGATTGTCGAAGGCATTGGTGCCGCCATCGTCCAGCGGCTTGAGGTGATGCACCTGGTAGCCCTGCGGCACCCGGCCGCCCGCGACCCGCGTGATCTGCGCATCGGTCATCCCGGCGGCCCGCAGGTCGTCGGCATTGCGGGTCCCGAGATCCTGCAGGAAGTCCTTGCGGATGCCGCCGTCGAAGGCCTGGCGCAGCGCCGCGGTCTCCTCCGGCGCGCGCTTCGTATAGGAGAGCGGCTGCATCTCCCACCCCGGCAGTCGATAGCTGGTGCCACGGAGCGTCAGGGTCTCCGCCTCGGCGCCGCGCCCGGCCGCCCGGGCGCCGTCCACGGCCTCATCCGCATGGCGCGCGGCATCGGTGGCGCGATTCGCCGTGCGCCCAGTGTCGGCGATGGCATCGGCGGCCTCAACGCCGCGTTTGGCCCATTTGGCGCCGGTCGCGAGATTGCCGGCGACCGGGATCATGCTGGCGGCGGAGAGTGCCGCATTCGCCGCATCGCCTTCCGCCGCATACCAGAGGGCATTGGCGCCATCCGCCACCTCACCGACGACCGGCACCATGCCGGCGGCATCGAGCACCGTGTGCCCGATATCGGAGATCGACCATCCCATTGCGCAGGCCCTCCTCGATCGCGGGCGCAGTGTCGCGTCGTCGGATGGCGGCGATAAATGCCATCGGCATTGCAGTATGATGACGGCACGCAGCACGCTGCATCGGCAGCGAGCAAAGCAAGGACTATGCTGGTGTCCGGCCGATCGGCCGCCCGGTCACGTTCACTCGATGATGCGCCGTCGCGCGCGTTGCCCGGCCGATCATCCACCGCGACGCGTTCCGCTGCGCGCGGTTTGCGGCTAACACACGCGCATGCTGGCGATACGCATCACCCTCATCCCCTTCCTCCTCCTCGTCGGCTGTGCCGGCCAGCAGCAGGGCGGCTCCACCGACGCGGCGGCGATGCTGCGTCTCGGTGACCGCATGCGCTCGGGCGGCGACGAGGCCAGCGCCGCCGCTTTCTATGCCGGCGCCGCCGAGCAGAATCCGCGCAGCGCCGAGGCGCGCTTCCGCCTGGCCGCGACGCAGGCTGCGGTCGGCGCGCTCTCCGAGGCCGAAGCCTCCTACCGTGCCGGGCTTGCGCTGACGCCCGACAGCATCGATGGCCGCACCGGCCTCGCGGCGGTGCTGCTCCGGCGCGGTGACGCGGCTGGCGCGGAAGCCCTCCTCGCACCGCTCGCTGCCGGTTCCCAGGATCTACGGCTGCTGCGCGTCCATGGGGTTGCGCTCGACCGGCTCGGCCGGCCCGCGGAAGCAGCGGCTGCCTATCGGCGCGGCCTGGCGGTGGCGCCGCAGGATGCGGATCTGCGCGGCAATCTCGCGCTCTCGCTCGCGCTGGCGAATGATCCGGCGGCCATCGCGGAAGTGCGGCGCGTGCCGAGCTCGCCCGCCAATGAGGCGCGCCACCGGCGGCTGCTCGCCCTGGTGCTGCTGCTCGCCGGCGATCCGGCAGGCCCCGCCGAGGCGCAGCGCCTGCCGCCGCAGGAGCGGGAGGAGATCCTGCAGCGCGTCGCCGCCGCGCGGGCCGAGAGCGACCCGGCGCGGCGTGCCGCCGCCGTCGGGCTGGTCAGCGGAACAACCCTGCCGGCGCAGTCGGGTTCGGTGCCGGCGCGGGTGCCGCCGGGTTAGGCCCACCCTCCTCGTTCGGCTGGGCGGGCTCCCGCTCGTTCTCGCCGGTGCGGGCTTGCGGCGTGCGCGGTTGGCCGGGGCGCGGCTGGGCATCGCTCCGCGCCAGCCAGCGTTCGGCGGCGCGCGCGATCGGGCCGGCGGCGGTCGGCGCATGGGCGCGCCCCTGGATCAGGTCGTCGGGATTCTCCGCCTGCTGCAGCATCGCCGTGTCGAGCGCGCAGCCGGCCGGCAGCAGGTCGTCCCGCTCACGCCCCCCGGCGGCGCGGAACGTGTAGGGGACGGAGGCGTGGCGGCCGGGTTCCGCGGTGCCGAGGCAGGCATCCGCGATGCGCATCCGGCGCCGCAGCACCACCATAGCCTCGTCGCGCCCGAGCGCACCTTCCGCGTCGGCTCGCCAGGGCGCCTGCGGGCGGCCGGTCGCGGCGCGCAGGCTGACGGCGCGGCTCTCGGCGAGCGGGCCGGGCGGTACGATGAAGGCGACTTGACCGCGCAGCTGCGGCTCCGTCACCAGCGTCGCGCTGTCGCGCACGAAGGTGATGGTCTCCCGGTACTCGATGGTGCGATCGGAGAAGCCGCGGGCGCGGTCGTTCTCCGGATAATAGGTGCAGGCCGCGATGAGCGGCAGCAGGAGGAGGGTGCGCATCAGTCCACCACGAAGCCGACCAGCCCCTGCTCCCGGCGGAGTGCCGCACGCGCCGGCGCGATCGGGGTCGGGATCGCCGTGGGGTCGCGCACGGCCTGGGACAGGATCGGGGTGATCAGGATCACGAGTTCGGTCTCCGAACGCTGGAACCGGGTGGAGCGGAACAGGGCGCCAAGGATCGGGAGGCTGCCGATGCCGGGCAGGCGGTCCGTATTGTCCGACATGCGGCGCTGGAACAGGCCGGCGATCGCCAATGTCTGGCCGGAGCCGAGCTCCACCGTCGTCTCGGCGAAGCGCGTCGTGAAGGACGGCACGCGATAGCCCTGGATGGTGAGGCTGCCGGTATCGACCATCTCCGACACCTCCGGCCGCACCCTGAGGCCGATTCGGCCTTCGGGCAGGATGGTCGGGGTGAAATCCAGCATCACGCCGAAGCGCTTGTATTCGATGCCGACAATGCCTTCGCGCACCGGCACCGGGATCGGCACCTCGCCGCCCGCCAGGAAACGCGCCCGCTCGCCGCTGAAGGCGGTGAGCGTCGGCTCGGCCAACAGGCTCAGCACGCCCTCGCGCCGCAGCGCATCGACTAGCAGATCGACGCTGTTGCTGCCGTCGTTGAAGCCGCCGCCGATGCTGCCGAAGGCCTCGGCCGGGTTGAAGCCCTGCATGAAGCCGCCGGTCACCACGCGGAAGGCGAAGTTGCCGGGGTTAAGCAGCGCCTGCCAGTTCACGCCGAGGCGTTCGAGGTCGTTGCGCGACACCTCCGCGAAGCGCACGCGCAGCGCCACGTGCTGGCTGCCACCGAGCCTGGTGCGGTCGAGTGGCACCTGGCCTTCCGGCGAATAGGCACGGGCCGTCGCCTCCACCTCCATCGCCTCGCCGACGCTGCCGACCCGACCTTGCGTCATCAGCCGGTCGCCGACGAATTCCATGTCGACACCCGAGCGTCGGGTGGGAAGCGCGTTGCGGGCGGCGGCGGCGCTGCGCTCCACCCGCACCTGGAATTGCGCGACGACGCCCGAGCTGCCGTCGACGGCATGCAGAGAGGTCTGCCCGATGCGGCGGCCATAGACATAGACCACGCGGGGCGAGACGATCTGCACATCGGCCACCGCCTGGTCGGCGATGAAGACTTGGGTGATGTCGCGCGGCATGCGCAGGATGGTGCCTTCGCCGACACCGACATTGGTGGACCCACCGCTGACCGCGGCGCCCGTGCTGCCCTGGGCCAGGGCCGCTTCGGCTGAGAGCAGCATCGCCACCATGGCGATCGCGTGCAGCAGGCCGCGCATCAGGCGACCGCCCGTTCGGGCTGCGGGCCGCGGGCGCGGGCCGCCATGCCACCGGGGAGGTGGATCGTGCCGAGCGGCTGCACGGTGAAATCCGGCGACAGGTCCTGGTAGGAGATCACGGCGACGTCCGCTCCGTTGTTGGCCAGCAGGGTTCTCACGTGCCGCCGGATATCGAGCGAGCACAGCATCACCGGCGCCGGCCCGCGCGAGGCGGCGAGCTCCATGCGCAGGCGTTCGGCGAGCGCCGCGGTGACACCCTCCGGCAGGGCGAGGAAGGTGCCCGCCGGTGTGGTGCGCACCGCCGAGCGGATCGTCTCCTCGGCGTCCGCGTCCATCATGAAGGCGGCGATGATGCGGTTGTGGTCGGCATGGCGATGGCAGATCTGGCGCCGCAGCCCGGCCCGCACCGCTTCCGACAGGGCGGCGACATCCTGCTCGCGCTCGCCATGTTCCAGCAGGCTCTCGAGCAGGCCGCGCAGGTTGCGCACGGCGATGCCTTCCTCCAGCAGGCGGCGCAGCACCTCGGCGATGCGCTGCAGCGGCACCACGCGCAGCGTCTCGCGGATCAGGTCGCCATATTCGCTTTCCAGCCGCGCCAGCAGGGCGCGGGTCTCCTGGATGCCGACGAACTGCGCCGCCTGGGCGCGCAGCACGGCGGCGACACACATGGCCAGCGCCTGCTCGGGCACGGCGTGGCCGACACCGGATGCCGCGAGGCGCGAAGCGTCGGCGCGCGACGCCCAGAACCCCTGCTGGCCTGGCAGCGGCTCCGCCCGGATCAGCGCCACGCCCGCGAGCTCCGCATGTTCAGGGTCGTCCCGCAGCAGCACCGCATCCGGTGGCAACACGCCCTCCGCTACCGGCACGCCATCGATCTCAAGGCGGAAGCGCTCCCCCTCGAGCGCGTTGGACGCTATTGGCAGTACCGTCGGAACTGATACGCCGAGCGCGTCCGCGGCTTCGTTCACCGCTGCCGCCAGCGCGTCGCGCAGGCGCTCCCGCGGCAGCGCCGCGGCGAGGCCCGGCGAGAGCAGCAGGCGGATGCGCGACACCTCCGGCGTCACGATCGCGAGCGCCTCCTGCTCCGCCTTGGCGAGTGCGATCGCCGGCGCGCGCCCGGCGCGGCGCGCCAGCAGGGCGAAGCCTGCGGCCAGCGCGAGGAACAGCACCACCGGGAAGCCCGGCACCAGGCCGAGCAGCGCGGCCGCGGCGGCGGCGAGCCACAACGCGCGGGCGTCACCCATCACCTGGCCGACGATCTCGGCCCCCAGGCTATCCGTGCCATCGGCCTCGGCGGTGGCGACGCGGGTGACGACGATGCCGGCGGTGATCGCGACGAAAAGTGCCGGGATCTGCGCGACCAGGCCGTCGCCCACCGTCAGCACGGCGTAGGTCCTGCCCGCCGCGCCGATCGACATGCCGTGCTGCATGACCCCGACCGCCAGGCCCCCGATCAGGTTGACGACGATGATGACCAGGCCGGCTATGGCGTCGCCCTTCACGAACTTCATGGCACCGTCCATGGCGCCATAGAGCTGGCTTTCCCGCTCGAGCCCGCGGCGGCGGCGGCGCGCCTCCTGCTGGTCGATGTCGCCGGAGCGGAGATCGGCGTCGATCGCCATCTGCTTGCCGGGCAGCGCATCCAGGGTGAAGCGGGCCGCCACCTCGGCGACGCGCTCGGCGCCCTTGGTGATGACGACGAACTGCACCACGGTGATGATCAGGAAGATCACCAGCCCGACCACGACATTGCCGCCGACCACGAATTCACCGAAGGTCCGGACGATGTCGCCGGCATCGGCCTGCAGCAGCACGAGCCGCGTGGTCGCGATCGACAGCGCCAGGCGGAAGACCGTCATCACCAGGATGACCGCGGGCAGGGTCGAGAATTCGACCGGCGTCCGCAAATAGAAGGCGACCATCAGCAGCAGCACGGCGCCGCTGATCGAGATCGTCAGCAGCGCATCCACCGCGATGGTCGGCAGCGGCACCACCATCATCGCCACGGTGGCGAGCAGCAAAGCGGCGACGGCGAGGTCGGATCGGAAGGGCAGCCTGGCGAGGGTGCGGCCGAGCATCACGCCGCGTCCCGGACGGCGCGGAAGGCGGCCCGCGCCTCCTCGCGCCGGCCCAGCGCCAGCAGGGCGCGGGCGCGCAGGACTCGGTTGAGCGGCAGCGCGGCACCGGCCGGGTCCAGCGCCTCGGCGCGGTCCAGCACCTGCGTCGCCTGCTCTCCGAGGCCGCAGCCGATCAGCGCCAGCGCCAGGGTGCGCAGCAGCGGCGCGGAGGCGTGATCGCGCGCAGCCAGCATCAGCAGCACGGCGGCGCGGCGAAGCTGCCCCTGGCGCAGATAGACATAGCCCAGGCAGTGCAGCAGCTCGGCGATTTCGGTCCGCACGGCGGCTCAGCTCTCGACCATGGTGCCGCGCCGCTCGGCCAGATCGCGATGGCGATCGAGCTCGTGGCGCAGCGCCTCGGCCCCGAGGGCGGCCAGGACGTCGTCTTCCGATGCCGCCTCCAGCGTGCCGGCGGCGAGTTCCAGCAGGGTGACGATGCGGCCCGGAGTGAGCCGCCCGAGCGAGGCGGCGGTGGGTGCCACGTGGTCGAGCAGCGCGGCGGCAAGGCCGGAGGAATTGCGCGGCGTCCGTCCCGCACCCTCGCCGCCGGTGAGGAAGGCAAGCTCGGCGATCGCATCGGTGCCGATCCCGCCGGCATCACCGGCGGCATCCGCCGGCGGTTGGCGGGACCGCAGCGCGGCGATGCGCGCGGCGGCCGCGGGGATGGCGCCCTCGGCTGGCTCGCCGGCGACGCCGGCCGGCTGGGCCGGCGCCACCGCCTCGCCGCTGCCCGGCGTCCGCATGACTGGCGGCATCGCGTCAGAGGCCCGTCGTCACGGTGCGGTCCCCGCGCCGGAAGACCAGATGTTCAGCGGTGATGCCGTCGAGCACCCAGCCGCCGGGCAGCACCGCGCCTTCGCCGTAACGCTCGCCATCGGCGGCGATGACGAAGGGGATCGGCGCCAGGGAAACCGCGCGGACCGCGAGGCGGGGCAATTCCGCCGGGACCGCGGCGCCGAGGCGCACGAGCAGCGCGGGGCCGGCGCCATGCGCCCCGTCATACCAGGCGCGCAGCGCGGCCCAGCGGCGATCCTCGCCGGTCGGCAGTGCGCCCGCGACCAGTACCGCGCCGCCTTCGGCGCGCGCCGTGAGCGGCAGGCCCGCTTCGTCGAGCTTCGCCTGCAGCGCGGCGGCGGCAGCCATTGGGTCGGGCACCGCCGCGCGTGGCGCAGCCGCCGCGGGCGGTCCGGCGACGGCAGCCGACGGGCCGGGCTGCAACCAGGCGAAGCCAGCGATCAACGCCGCGATCGCACCGCCCGCCATCGCGGTCACGGGCCGGAGCCAAGTTCGCGACCGCACCGCGCGCGGCGGCCCCGCCACACGCAGCCGCGTGGCGCCGAGCACAATCTCTGCGCCCGCGGCGAGGCGCCGTTCGGCGCCCGCGGCGATGCGGCGCCCGGCGGCCATGATCTCCGCTCCCGCGGCCAGCCGCGCCTCGCCGTCGTGGCCAAGGGTCAGCAGCGCATGGCCAGGTCGCGCGCCGGGATCGGCGAACACCAGGTCGTCCTCCGGCGCGCCACCCAGCCGGAATGCGCCGGCCGGCAATGGCAGAACCGCACCAGCGTGCGGGCCGGACAGAATCTCGATGCGCCAGGGCGCCTTGTCGCCGGACGCGGTGTCAGGGGGGGCGTGTTCGCGCATGGATCGGATCCTCGCCGCGCCCGCCGGAAGGCCCTGTGGAAGGGGCCGGCGGGCGGGGCGAGAGGGGCCGGCGTGAAGCCGGCCCCGTCCCGGTTCAGTTCTGCGGACGCTGCTTGGCGGCGTCGAGTTCCGCCTTCTTCACCGTGGTGATCGCGGTGATCTCGGCGGCCTTGGCGATGGCCTGATCGAAGGCGGCCTGCATGTCGCCGATGGCGCCGGAGGCGTCGCCGCCACCGATGGCAGGGGCGGACGGGGCTGCGCTGATGCCAGACATGGGTCAAATGCTCCGTTTTGGTGGTTCGGCCAGGATGGGCGAAAGATCGAGGGCGGCGCGCCACGCGCCTAACAGCCGGCCGAGCCGCACCTGGTCCTCCGCGTCGGTCGCGGCTTCGAACAGCACGCGGCAGCGGGCTTCGCCCGCCGCCAGACGCGGCACGTGTCGGGCGGGATTGCCCTGCGTCGCCTGCGCGCTGTTCTGACCCCGACCGTGCATGGACAAGACCCGTCTCCACCGACCAACGCCGCGACGCCTCGTCACCGCGGGTGCCAATTTATTCGCGGCAGAATGGACCGGCGGTCAACCGCGACTGGGCAATATCAAGCTCACTCATTCGCCATCATGAAAGTGACATTTCTATTTAATATGCGTGTGCTTGGCGGGTCTGGACTTCTTTTCTACGGTGGCAAGCATGAATACGCTCACGCAACCTGCCGACCCCCGCGGCAACCGTGAGGCGAGCCAGAATATTCCGATCACGTTAACGCGATTACTTTCAGTATTTATCTTTGTGATTTTGCTGCCTGTTCCGACTCGGGCCGAGGAGCCCGCTCCGCCGGAACCCGCCGCGACGGAGGAGGCACTGCCGCCAGCGCTGCCCGAGAGCACCGCCAGCGCCGGCACCGAGCTCGAGTTCACCATCTCGGCGCCGGTCCCGCGCCCCGCCGTGCCATGGGAAGGGCGGCGCTTCGACTATGCCGTCGTCGACCAGGACCTGCGCGAGGTGCTGACCGAGTTCGGGCGCCGGGTCGGGCTTTCGGTCGCGATCAGCGACGCGGTGCGCGGCCGGGTGCGCGGCCGCCTGCCCGCGCTGCCGGCGCGCGGGCTGCTTGAGCAGCTCGCGGCGATGCACGGTTTCGACTGGTTCAGTGACGGCGCGACGCTGCACATCTCCGCCTCCTCGGAAGCCGTGTCGCGACTCGTCGAGCTCGGCCGCGTCAGCCCCCGCGCGCTCGGCGCGGCGCTCGGCAGCCTCGGCATCGTCGATGAGCGCTGGCCGATCCGCATCGCATCCGGTGGCCTCGGCCTCGCCATCCTGGCAGGCCCGCCGCGCTATGTCGCACTCATCGAGCAGACCCTCGCTGCCCTGGCACGGCGCGAGACACCGGCCGCGACCGTGGCGCCGGCCGGCTCCATTCGCATCTTCCGCGGCCGCACGGAGCGAGGCACATGAACCACATCCTTCCGCCGAACCGCGACCGCACCGTGCTGCTCTCGAGGAGCGATGCGCGGATGCTGGCCGAGATCGCGCTCGCCGCCGTGCAGCAGGGCCACGGCGAGCAGGCGCTGCCGATCCTCGACGCGCTCGACCACGAGACGCCCGATCACCCGATCGCCGCCGTCGGCCGCGCGCTGATGGCGTTGCATGCCGGCCGCGCCGACGACGCGGTGCGCATCCTCGAGCGAGAGGCGCTCGGTAAGCGCCATGGCCGCGTTCCCGTGCAGGGGCTGCTGCTGATGGCGCTCGCCGCAGGCGGCCGATACGCGGAAGCGGCACGGCAGCTCGACATCATCCTGGCAGGCCCCGACGGCGCATCGCGGCGGCTGGCCATGACCATAGGCACGGCGATCCGGCAGCGCGCCGGACAGCCGGTCCGCCCCTGAACGAGAGAGCAGGGGTCTTCGAGAGAGCAACGGAGAGGAGAGAGACACCATGGATCTCGGTTCGATCGCGGGAGCCGTCCTTGGCGGCGGTGGCGGCGGCGGCGGCATCGCCGGTTCGCTGTTCGAGGGCGTGCTGGGCGACCAGATGCTGCAGGGCATGACGCAGGTCGGCGGCTTCGTCATGCAGACCATCGCGCAGCCGATCCTGCAGGACATGCTGAGCGAGTTGGGGGCCGAGGACGAGTAAGGCGGCCTTCCCCACACCCTGAGAGAGCAGGGTTCTTCGAGAGAGAGCGCAAGGAGAGAGACGATGAATCTTGGTACCATCGCGGGCGGCCTGTTCGGCGGCCCGGTCGGGGCCGCCATCGGCGGTGCCCTGTTCGAGGGCCTGACCAAGCCGAATGCCAGCAGCTTCGATCTGCCCGCCTCCGCGTTCCGCGGACGGGATGGCGGCGACGTGACCATCAATGGGGACGTCAACATCAATGGCGGTGCCTGCGGCTGCGGCGAGGCGGGCGGCAATGAGAGCCCGGTGGAGCTCGCGACCAGCCTGCTGGAGATGGCGCAGCACGCGGAAGACCCGAAGCAGAAGGCCGACCTGATCAAGGCGGCGATCGAGCTGCTGGGCGGCGAGACCGGCGCCGAAGGCCCAGGCGGCGGCGAGGCGCCGTCGAGTGGCGGCTCTTGCGGCGGCAGCGACGCCGCGCATGGCGACGGCGATACCCAGGTGACCTCCTATGAAGGCGAGTCGCTGAAGAACCTGCTGAAGGCCTCGGGCGGCAAGGGCAGCATCGGCGAGGAAGACGGTGGCTATGGCGTCGCCGGCGGCAAGGCCGGCGCCGAGATCGATCCGGGCGAGCGCCTCACCTTCACGCCGCCGGCCGGTGCCGGTGAAGCGCAGGGCGCCACCGTGCTGCTCGGCGACATCTACAATGGCGGCCCCGACAAGGGCCGGCAGGAGACCGGGCGCATCATCGCCAAGGATGCGGACGGCAATGTCGTCGGCGTCTATGACGTGCAGGGCCAAGGCCCGAATCAGCCGGGCGAGCTCTCGGTCCGCATCGACAAGCCCTTCGCGACGCTGGAATTCGAGTCGGGCGGCAAGGGTTCCGACTTCACCGTGAAGGCGGTGCATGTCGATCACGCCGGCGACGGCGCCGCCACCCCGGCGCCATCAGCGCCGGATTGCGAGCCGCCGGCGGCGCCGGCCGATGGTTCCGGCGCACCGAAGACCTTCTCCGGCGACGACCTCCGCGAATGGCTCTCCGCCGAGGGCGGCACCGTCGAGGAAGGCAAGAACGGCTACTCGGTCGAGAATGGCGCTGATGGCACCGATGTCGTCAGCGGCGAGATCGACCGCGGCCAGAGCCTCACCTTCACCGTCCCGCCGGGACAGTCGGCCAATGGCGGTGGCGAGGTGACGCTCAACAACCTGTATCGCAATGGCCCGGATGGCGGGCATGTCGAGCAGGCCAAGGTCACCTTCTATGACGAGGACGGCCGTGTCGTGGACGAGAAGATCGTCCAGGGCACGCCGGATGGCTCGGTTTCGGTCGGCACCGACAAGCAATTCGCCCGCGTCGAGGTGCAGCCGATCGACGACGGCGCCGGCAATTCCTCCGACAACTCCGACTTCACGCTGGGGTCGGTGACGATGAACCCGGCCTCCGGCGGCGCTGAGCCGGCGGGCGGCAGCACCGGTGGGTCCGAAGGGCCGGATCAGGAGCTGCTGAGCCTGCTCGGCAAGATGCCGGGCATGATCATGGAGACCGTCGAGGATCCGGAGCAGCAGTCGCGTCTGCTCGACCTGGTGGCCAGCCTGACCCAGTCGCTGGCCGGCGGCAGCACCGCGCAGGCGGCCTGAACCGTCGACAGGGCGAGGCACGGCACATGACCCCCGATCTGGACCAGCTCTGGGAGGGCCCGGCCACGGCGTGGCTCGACCTGGCCGCGTCCAGCGGGCTGGTGGGTGCCGTGCTCGCCACCCTGGACCCGCCGGCCGTCGCCGCGCGTCCGCGCTTCCTCGCCTTCCCCACTCCGATGGCGCGGCTGCCGCGCCATCGGGCGGGGTTCGCGGGCGGCGGGGCGGGCGGCGGCGGGCCGGGCTGCCGCTGACGGCCGGGATCGCTCCCGGCCGTCCGCCAGGCCGTGCCGCCTCCCGCGTGGGGCCGGTGCGACTGCGGCAGGCTCCGGGGTCTCTCTCCTCTCTCCCTCTCCCCCGGGGTCCGCGCCGCGCGCATCGGTCGGCGAGGGAGAGCGGGGCAGCCGGCTGGCGACGCCCCTGAACGGAGATACGCGTGATGCAGATCCCACCCGCTTCCCTGCCCCCCATTGACACCGCCGCGCTGCAGCCGGCGCAGCCCGCGATGCCGACGCCGTCGGCGGGCAATGTCTTCGACCAGAGCCTGGCGGCCGCCCGCGCCTCCGATCCCGCGGCGCTAAGCGCCCGTGTGGGCGAGGTGCTGCGCGGCTTCTCGGCGCGCGCCAATGCGCTGCGCGACGACATGCAGCAGGCGATGCAGGCGCAGCCGGCACAGCCCGCCGTCGCCGCGCCGGCGGTGCCGAGCGGCGACATGTCGCATATGTACCAGGCGGTGGTGCGCACCTTCGACTTCGCCATGGAGACGCATCTGGTCGCCAAGGCGGCGACGCAGTTCACCGGCTCGCTCAACACGCTGCTGCGCGGACAGTGACGCCCATGCGCCCGCGCCTCCTGATCCTGATCCTGATCCCGCTGCTGCTGGCGCTGACGGCCTGCAAGGTGGAGCTGAACCGCGGGCTGAGCGAGCGCGAGGCGAATGAGGTGGTGGCCGCGCTGCTGCGCCAGGGCATCCCCGCCGAGCGCCACACCGATCCCGCCGCGCGCGACACCAGCGGGCGCAACGTCATCGTGCAGGTGCCGCAATCGCGCTTCGCCGAAGCGGTCGAGGCCCTGCGCGCGCAGGGCCTGCCCCGCCAGTCCTTCGTCTCCATGGGCGAGGTGTTCCGCGGCGACGGACTGGTGAACTCGCCAACCGAGGAGCGCGCCAGACTGATCTGGGCCATGGGGCAGGAGCTGTCGCGCACGGTCGCCGAGATCGACGGCGTTCTGGCGGCGCGGGTGCATCTCGTGCTGCCGGAGAATGACGCGCTGCGCCGCGAAGCGACGCCATCTTCCGCCGCCGTCTTCATCCGCCACGTGCCGGATGCCCCGGTCGCGGCGCTGGTGCCGCAGATCAAATTGATGGTCGCGAGCGCCGTCGCGGGTCTCTCCTATGATCGGGTGACCGTCACGCTGGTGCCCGCCGCCGTCGCCGCCCCGGTCGCGGCCCCGCCGCCGATGGAGCAGGTGCTGGGCCTCTGGGTTTCGGCCGACAGCGCCGGGCCGCTGCGCATGGCGCTCGCCGCCGGCGCCGCCCTGCTGGTGCTGCTGCTGGGCCTTCTCGGCTGGTCGCGGGCGCGGCCCAGGACCACGACCGGCCTGCCGGCCAGGACCGGACGCTGATGCAGCCCGGGCGCGCAGCCCCGCTGCTCGGCGGCGTCACGACGGCGACCGCCGCGCGGCTGCTGGCCTCCCCGCGCTTCGGTGCCCGCACCATCGCCCTGGTCGCCGCGCGGCTTGGCACACCGGAAGCGGCCCTGGCCGGCTTGCCGGCCGCGGAGGCGATGCTGGCTGGGGCACCGGCCGCAACGCTCGGGCGTGCCGCGATCCTGGCCGGCGCGGTCTGGCACGCGGCGCAGATCCGGTCCCTGCTGCGCGGCGCCGATGTCGCCGCCTTCGTCGCGGAGCATGGCGAGGCCGCGCGGCGCGTAGCGCTGGCCCATGCAGCGCTGGCGCCGGCCGACCCCGGCAAGGGCGGCATCGCGGCGGATGGCGCCGCGCTGCTCGCCGCCTGGCGCCAAGCACTGCCCGCGCCGCTGCCCGACTGGATCGCGATCCGGCTGGCGCCCGAGCTCGACGTCGAGCCCGGCGAGCCGCACCGCACCCATGCGGGTGCGATCCTCGCTGCCATCGCGCCGGAGGCGCTGGCATGACCGCCCCACGTCCCCTCGGCCGCGTCATCCCTGCCGCCGAACTCGGCATCCGCCTGGAAGCCAATGCGGTTCTGGAGGCGGCACGGAGCGAAGCCGCCGCGATCCGCGCCGCCGCGCGGCAGGAAGGGCTGGAGCGGGGACGCAGCGACGGTGCGGCTGCGGTGACCCGCCTGCTCGCCGAAACCGCGATGCGGGTGCGGGCGGAGGCCGAGGGGCTGGAGGCTGCGCTGGCCGATGCGATCGTCGCCGGCGTCGCGCGGGTGATCGGTGCCATGCCGCCCGCCGAACGGGTCGCCGCGGCGGCGGCGGTCGCGATCTCCGAACTCGGTGCGCGGTCGCGCGTGACGCTCCGCGTGCACCCGGTCGCGGTGGAGCGGGTGCGGACGGAGATCGCGCCGGCGGTCGAGACGCTGGTGCTGCTGGCGGATGCGTCGCTCGCCGAGGATGACTGCGTGGTGGAGAGCGCGGCGGGCAGCGTCGCCGCCGGCATCGCGCCGCAGATCGCCGCCTTGCGCGCGGCGCTGACGCCATGAGGCCGGCACTGGACCGGCTGCGGGCACGGATCGCGACCGCCCAGACCCGTGCCCGCTTCGGCCGCGTCGAACGCGTGCTCGGCACGGCCCTGGAAGTACGCCTCGGCGGGTTGCGCCTGGGCGAGCTCTGCCGGGTCGGCGACGGGCTGGCGGCGGAGGTCGTGTCGGTCGCCGAGGGCCGCGCGGTGCTGACCCCGGTCGGCGAGGTCGCGGGCCTGGCCGCCGGCATGCTGGTGACGCCGACCGGGCGCGGCTTCGAGGCGCCGGCGGGTGAAGCCTTGTTCGGCCGGGTGCTGGACGGTCTCGGCCGACCGATCGATGGCCGCGGCCCGCTGCCGCCCGGCCCGCGCGTGCCGGTCGATGCCGCGGCGCCGACACCGCTGTCGCGCAGCCTGGTGTCGCGGCCGCTGCCGCTCGGCGTCCGGGCCCTAGACGGGTTGCTGACCGCGGCCGAGGGGCAGCGCGTCGGGCTCTTCGGGCCGCCCGGCGCCGGCAAATCGACCCTCGTCGCGCGCATCGTACAGGGCGCGCGGGCGGACGCCTTCGTGGTGGCACTGGTCGGCGAGCGCGGGCGTGAAGTGCGTGAGTTCCTGGAGCGGCATCTGCCGGAGGCGGCGCGGCGGCGGGCGGTCGTCGTCGCCGCCACCTCCGACCGGCCGGCGCTGGAGCGGATGAAGGCGGCGCAGGTGGCGACCGCCATCGCGGAGTGGTTCCGCGACCAGGGCATGCGCGTGGTGCTGCTGGTGGACAGCGTGACGCGGCTGGCCCGAGCCCTGCGCGAGGTCGGTCTCGCCGCCGGCGAGCCGCCGACACGGCGCGGCTTCCCACCCTCCGTCTTCGCTGCCCTGCCCCGCCTGCTGGAGCGCGCGGGGCCGGCGGCGACCGGCTCCATCACGGCCTTCTACACCGTGCTGCTGGAAGGCGAGCTCGCCTCCGACCCGGTCGCGGAGGAGGTGAAGTCGATCCTCGACGGGCATGTGATCCTGTCGCCGGCGTTGGCGGCGGCCGAGCACCATCCGGCGATCGACATCCTCGCCAGCCGGTCCCGGGTGATGGAGGCGGCGGTGACGCCGCAGCATCGGGCCGCGGCGGGGGCCCTGCGCCGCCTCCTGGCGCGTTATGCGGAGATCGAGCTGCTGGTCCGGGTCGGCGAGTATCGCGCCGGCACCGATCCCCTGGCCGACGAGGCAATCCGCAAGATCGAGGCGATCCGAGCCTTCCTCCGCCAACCGGAGGAGGCGCCGACGGCATTCGCCGAGACGGTCCGGCGCCTCGGCGAGCTCGCCGCGTGACGGCCGAGGATCTCGCCACGCTGCGGGCGCTCAAGGCCTTGCGCGAACGGCGCGAGGCGGCGGCGCTGGCGGCGGCCCGCGCCAAGGCGGAAGCCGCGCGGCAGGATGCCGAGCGGGCGGCATTGATGGCGCGATCCTTCGGCGCCTTGCGTCAGGCACGCGGCGGCATCCTGGCGCGCCGCCTGCTCGCGGCGCCGCAAGGGCCGGCGCCGCTGGCGATCGCCCAGGCCGAGCTGCTGGATCTCGCCGCCCGCGCCGGTCGGCTCACGGAACGCGCGCGCGTGGCGGGTGCCGAAGCCGCTTCGCTGATCCGCCTTGGCAATCGCGCGGAGGAGCGTCACGCGCTGGCGGCCCGGCGGCTGGCAGCCTGGGACGCACTCGGCGCCGAGCTCGCGACGCAACAGGACGCGGCGGCGGAGCGCGAAGCCGAGGCGGTGAACGAGGAGACCGCGGAGACGCGGGCGACGCGATGGACGGGTTGACCCCGCCGCCCGTGAGCCGCTGGCGCGCGCCCGCCCTTACCCCGGATGCGATGCGCGCCGCCAACCGGCTGGCGCGGCGCCGCGCGCCGGTCATGCTGCCGGGCGGCCTGTCGCTTCGCCCTGCGGCGCCCGGCGCTGCGTCCGGTGCGGTGCTGACGCTCGACAGCGCCGAAGGTCCGTTGCGGATCCAGGCGCCGGATGCGGCCTGGGACGCACTGCTGGCGACGCTCGATCCCGCCGCGGTGGCTGCACGCGGCGCGCTCGGGGCGTTGTTCGCGGAAGCGGCGCTCGAACTGGTGCTGGTCCCCCTCGAATCCGGCCTCGGCCCGCTCGCCGCGCGCGATTTCGGCGCCGGCAAGGCACGGCCCGATCTCGGCTTCGCGCTGGCGGATGGCAGCCGGGTGGCGCTCGAGCTGCCGGCACCGCTGCTGGCGGCCGCCATCGAATTGCTCGGCGCCCTGCCGGCCGAACCGGCGCTGCCGCCGGTGCCGATCCCGGTCTCGCTGCGCATCGCAATGGCGGATCTGCCGCGCGCTGCGCTCGCCACGCTCCGCCCCGGCGACGCCATCCTCCCATCGGCGCTGCGACCGCGCCGCCACGAGGCCGTGGCGGTGGCGGCGGAGAGCCTCGCCTGGCCGGTGCGCCTGGATGAGCGCGCCCGCGCCGCCGGCCCGCGTCGCCGCGCCGCCGCCCTCGGCCTTCAGGAGTGGACCATGTCCGAACAACAGCCGGCCGACGAGTTGCCGCTCGACGAGATCCCGATCCGCCTCGCCTTCGAGGTCGGCCGGGCGGAGATGTCACTGGCGGAGCTCGGCGCGGTCGGCGAGGGCCACATCTTCCCGCTCGGCCGCGACCCGCTGGCCGGGCCCGTCGACATCCTCGCCAATGGCCGCCGCATCGGGCAGGGCGAGCTGGTCGAGGTCGGCGGCACGCTCGCGGTGCGCGTGCTGTCGCTGCTGCGCGGCTGATCGCGGATGGAACTGCGCCCCGACCTTTTCACGATCATCGCTGGCGTCGCCGCGGTCGGGCTGGTGCCCTTCGCGGTGGTGACGCTGACCGCCTTCCTGAAGATCTCCGTGGTGCTCTTCCTGCTGCGCAATGCGCTCGGCACCCAACAGACGCCGCCGAACCTGGTGCTCTATGCGATCGCGATCATCCTGACGCTCTATGTCTCGGCGCCGCTGACCGCCGCGATCTACGCCGCCGTCGCCGGGCAGCAGGGCAATCTCGCCTCGGCCGAGGGCATTCTCGGCATCGCCCAGGCCGCGGCGGAGCCGCTGCGCGCCTTCCTCGAGCGCTTCGCCGATCCGCGCGAGCGCGAATTCCTGGTGCAGGCGGCGCAGCGCCTCTGGCCGCCGGACACCGCGGCGCAGCTCACCTCCGACAATCTCATCGTACTGGTGCCGGCGTTTGCGATCAGCGAGCTGACCCGCGCCTTCGAGATCGGCTTCCTGCTGTACCTGCCCTTCATCGCGATCGACCTCATCGTCTCCAACGTGCTGATGGCGATGGGCATGGTGATGGTCTCGCCGCTGGTGATCAGCGTGCCCTTCAAGCTCTTCGTCTTCGTGCTGGTGGATGGCTGGTCGCGGCTGACCCACGGGTTGCTGCTATCCTATGCGGGGAGTTGACGCGATGGATCACGGCGCCTTCGTCTCCCACCTGCAGCAGACATTGACGCTGGTGCTCTGGCTCTCGCTGCCGGTGCTCGGCGTCGCGGCGGCGGTCGGGCTGGTCGTCGGGCTGCTGCAGGCGGTGACCCAGATCCAGGACCAGTCGCTGCCGCAGACCGCGAAGCTGATCGCCGTGCTGCTCACCATCGTCATCGCAGGGCCCCTGCTGGCCGGCCCGCTGCTGCGGCAGGCGGAGCGGGTGATGACCGATTTTCCGACCTTGTCCCGGTAGCGCGCCATGGCCGGCACCAGCTTCCTCGATCTGATGCGGGAGGCAATGGGGCCGCTGCTCGCCTGGGCCATGGCGGCGGCCAGGATGTTCGGCATCATCGCCGTCTCCCCGGTCTTCACGCGGCTCGGCCTGACCGGGCTGCTGCGGGGCGGCGCCGCGCTGGCACTCGCGTTGCCGGCAGTGCCGATGCTGCGTCCGGCGATCGAAGCGGCGCCGGCGATCGGCGGCGCCGCACTGACCTTCCTGCTGGCGAAGGAAGCGATGGTCGGGCTGCTGATCGGCACCATCCTCGCGGTGCCCTTCTGGGCGGCGGAGACGGCGGGCGAGCTGATCGACCAGCAGCGCGGCAGCGAGGCGGCGACCATCCCTGACCCGTCCCAGGCCGGGGAGGCCGGGATCATGGGCACGCTGCTGGTGCTGTCGCTGGCGGTGATCTTCTTCACCGGCGGCGGCCTCCGGCTGCTGCTGGACGCGGCCTGGGAATCCTGGCGGATCTGGCCGGCGCTCGATCCGCTGCCGCGGCTCTCGGCGGAGGCGGGGCTGCACGCCATCGGCCTGCTCGACCGCATGCTGCGCCTCGGGCTGGTGATTGCGGGGCCGGTACTGGTCGCACTGCTGCTGGCGGAATTCTCGCTGGCACTGATCGGCCGCTTCGCGCCGGCGCTCAATGTCTTCGACCTCGCGATGGCGGTGAAGGGCATCGTCTTCGTGCTCGCGATGCCGGTCTACGCGCTGTTCCTGGCGGGATATCTCCGCGACCTGATCGTGCCGCTCGGCGGCGGCGCGGCGCTGCTCAGGCCCTTTGCGCCATGATACCGCCGAGCTTCAATGCTGAGCTGCTGGCGATGAAGCTCGGCGGTATCGCGCGCGGGGTTGGTGGGGCGGCCGCGCGCCAAACAAGGACTCTCATACCGAGTCAGCCGAAAGGCTGGCCGGTATGAGCGGGCAGGACGACAGCGAGGAAAGGCCGCTTCCGCCCTCGAAGAAGAAGCTCGACGATGCGCGGAAGAAGGGCCAGGTCGCCAGCAGCCGCGACATGGTGAGCGGCACCGCGCTGGCCGGCGTGCTTTGCCTCCTGTTGCTCGGTGCGGCGGGCTTCGTCGCGTCCGGCACCGGCCTCTTGCGGGCGGCCGGCATCGCGCTCGACGAGCATGCCGCCGGTCATGGGCTGGTGGGGCTCGGCCATCTGCGCGCGGCGGCGCGCGATGCGGCCCTAGCGACCGTGGTGCCGGCCTTTGGCATCGCGCTCGGCCTCGCGGTGCTGAGCGCCATCGTGGTGCTGAAGGGCATCCCCTTCTCGATGCAGCCGGTGTCGCCCAACCTCAGCAAACTCAATCCGGTGGAGGGTGCCAAGCGCATCGTCTCGATGCGGTCGCTGATCGAGCTCGTGAAGGCGATGCTCAAGGCGTTGCTGATCGCGGCGGTGCTCACCGGCATCCTGATCGGCGGCCTCGGCGCGCTGGTCCAGGTGCCCGCGCATGGGATGGAGGGCGTGCGCGGCGCCGTGCAGGGGCTGTTCACGCCGATGCTGGTCGCTGCCATCGCGCTGTTCCTGGTCGCCGGCCTTGCCGATGTCGGGCTGCAGAACTGGCTGTTCCGGCGCGACATGCGGATGTCGCTCACCGAGCAGAAGCGCGAGCGCAAGGAGCAGGAGGGCGATCCGCTAGTGCGCAATGCGCGGCGCCGGCTGATGCGGAGCGCGGCGGGGGCACCGCCGGTCAGGACCGGCCTGCGTCACGCGACGCTGTTGGTGACGCAGCCGGACGGCCCGGCCATCGCGATCCGCTTCGTGCGCGGCGAGACGCCGGTGCCCGCGGTCGTCGCGCGCGGCGCGCATCTGGTCACGGAAGCCGCGCGCGCCGGCATCCCCACCGTCGAGGACGCGGCGCTGGCGGCTGCGCTGGCGCGCCGCGCGCCGCCCGGCAGCTTCGTACCGCAGGACCTGTTCCAGAAAGTCGCCGCCGCGCTGGTGCGCGTCGGTGCCCTGTGAGGGAGGAACGCAATGCCGACTGGTCCGATCAGCCTCACCGGATCCGCCGCCGCGGCGCAGGAGCCCTTCCCGGGCGGCGCGGATTGGCCGGGCGCGCGCAGCTACGTCCGGCATGACCCCGGCGCCGCGCCCGATGCGCCGGCATCGGCGCCCGTCGCGACGCCGGCGGCGGCGAAGCCCGCGGCCGCGGAAACGCCCGGGCAGCAGGGACTCATCCCAACCGTCCTGGATGTGCCGGGCGATCTCCTGAACCTGCTGCTCGGCAAGCCTGCGGCCCAGGCCCCCGGGCTTGCTGCGAAGACCCAGCCCGGCATGCCCTCCGCGGCCAATCCGAACGGTGTCGCCGGATCGGTTGCAGCCGCACTGCAGGGCCCGATGCCGGGTGGCCAGGCTCCGGCAGGGACGCGCAACTACATCGGGCGCGATGCCGCCACGGCGCCCACCGCGGCTGCGCCGCCTTCCGCCGCGGCAGGCCCCGCAGCGCCCATGACGGCGACAGCCAAGCCATCCACCGCCGCGAATCCCGGGGCGCAGGGCCTCATCCCGAAGATCCTCGAGTTGCCGGGCAATCTGATGGGCCTGGTGTCGGGGCCTCATCCGGCGCCGGTCGCCGCACCCAAGCCTGGCCCGATGAACGCGCGGGCCGAACCGGCCGCTGGGATGACGATGACTGTTTCGGCACCAATCGGTCCTGGCGCCGCGCCGCAGGGCCCGATGCCAGGTGGCGCGACTTCGACAGGGGCGCGCAATTACATCGGGCGCGATTCCACCACGCAGCCGACGGCGACGGTGCCGACTTCCTCTGCTGCGACTGGCCCGGCAGCGACTGCCAAGTCACCCGCCATGGCAAATCCCGGCTCGCAGGGCCTCGTTCAGAGAATCCTCGAAGTGCCGGGCAATTTGCTGAGCGCATTGTCGGGGCCTCAGCCGGCGCCGGGCGCCGCGCCCAGGCCTGGCCCGATGACCGCGCAGCCCGAACCCAAAACGGGGACAACGACAATGGCCACCGCACCAATCGGCCCCGCCGGGCCGCCCGCCACCTCGGTCCTGGGCAGCGAGAACTGGGCTTCGGCGCGCAACTATATCGGGCCCGATACCGGGCCTGCCGCGCCCTCCCCGGCGGCGGCGCATTCCGCAGCGCCGGCGATGCCCCCCGGTCTGCAGAAGGCGCCCGGCCAGGAAAAGCATCGGTTGCAGGACCTCGTCCCGAAGGTCCTGGAATTGCCAGGCAATCTTCTGAACCGGCTCTCCGAGCCGGAACCCATGCAGGTCCCAGGCCTGGGGCCGAAGGCCCCCCTGGGACCGGTGGCGGCGCCATCCCAGCAGGCCACCGCCAACCCGACTGCCGCATCGACCATACTGGCCGCCGCGGCTTCCGCGCAGATCGGCCCATCCGCCGGGCCACCCGCATCCGCAGAGAGGAGGAACGCGATGACGACTGACCCGATCGGCGTCACCGGGCCCGCCGCCACGCCGCAACCGCTCGCGCCGGGCAGCCAGGACTGGGCGACGGCGCGGAACTACATCGGCCCCGATCCCGGCTACGCGGGACCGGCACACCCCCACGCCGCCGCCCACGCATCGGCGCCGGCGACGCCCCCCGGCCTGGACAAGGCCCCCGGCCAGCAGAAGCACAAGCCGCAGGATCTCGTTCCGGAGGTCCTGGAACTGCCGGGCGACCTGCTGAACCTCCTGTTCGGCACCCAGCCCGCACAGAGCCTCGGCATGTCGCAGACGGCCTATGCCGCCCTGGCCGCCGAACGGCCATGGCAGGTCGCATCGAGGCTGCTCGGCGCGCCGGGCGCGCTGGACGCCGCCGCCTTCGCGCAGATCGAGGCCATGCCCGGCCCGCTCGCCGGGCTGCTGCGCGCCGGCGCCGAGCCGCGCGCCGCACTCGCCGTGCAGGAGCGCTGGGTGGCGCTGAACAGCAAGGTCGAGGAACAGTCCGGGCTGACCTTGCTGCCGAGCCATCAGGCATCCGGCTGGGCCAGCACCGCCGGCGATGCCCGCACGATCCTCGGCACCGCGCCGCGCGCGATGCCACTGCAAGGCACTGATCTGGCGATCATGGCCCTCGGCGGCACGCGGGTGACGCCGCTTACCAGCGAGACCACGCCGGCCGGCGAATCGCGGCCCGCCCCGCTGCCTGCCAATGCGACCGCGGTCGCGGCGCTGCCGGACCGGACCCCGGTCGCGATATCGCGCGAGATCGCGGACCAGATCGCGTTGCCGGCGCCGACGCCGCTCGGCGCCGGGCTGACGCTGCAGCACGATCCCGGCACCGGTGCCGTGATCGTCGGCTTCGAGGCGGCCGGCGCCAGCCAGGTGCTGGGCCCGCTGGCGCCCCAGGTCGCGGCAGCCCTCGCCCCCGCTTTGGCGGAGGCCCTGGCCGGGGTGCAGGGGGCGCCGCGCAGCATCGACATCTCGGTCAGCATGACCCTCGGTGCCGACGGCATGCCGTCGGCACTCACGGTGTCGGGCAAGCTGGCGCTAGCGGATGGGACAGTGAAGACCTTCGGCACGGCGCCGACACTCGCTGCGCCGCAAGGCGGGCCGACCGCGACCCCGCAGGAGATGCCGGCGAGCGCGGTGCTGCACCTCTCGGGTGGCGCCGATGCAGGCGCCGACAGCCTGGCCGGGCTGCTCGGCCCCTATATCGAGTACATGCGGCCGACGCCGGTGCCGCTCGATCTTGCAACCGGCCCGGGCGCCGAGGCGCTGCCGGACGACACGCGGCTCTGGCGCATGGACGATACGCGCATCTTCGTCGCCCTCGGCACCGCAGGCGCCACCGAGGCGATGCTGGAAGCGGCGCGGCTGCATCGCGCCGCTGTCGCCGGCACCCTGACGCTCGACGAGATGCCGCCCGGAAGCGGCTTCGAGACCTGGGATGGCTCGCTGCTCTCGTTGGGCCTCGCCGGCATCCGCAAGACCTCGGTCGCGGCGGCGGAGGAGATGCCGCCGCGCGTGCGGGCGCTGCATCTCGACAACGATACCTGGCGCGCCAGCCGCGGCCCACGCGACGTGTCCGCGACGGCGGCCGGCGAGGATCTGCGCCTGTTCCTGGCCTATGGCCTCGATCCCGCGCATGCCGCCGGCAAGGGTCCGCAGGGCGGGCTCGCCGAGCAGGCGCGGACCGGCTTCGCCGATGCGCTGCTGCAGATGGAGCGGGTGCGCCTCGCCTGGTGGCTGCCGCCGGGCGAGGTGGCGCGCCGCCAGGAGGCCTGGGCCGGCGTCGCCCGCGAATGGGCGACGACGCTCGCCGGCCTCGATGCCGCAGGCCCGCCGGTGCTGCAGCCGGGCGTGCCGCCGGCCGAGGCGCTGCTCGGGATCGCGGCGCGGCAGGGCAGCGCCGCCGCCTGGGCGACCTTCCAGGCGTCCGGCTTCGATCTCGGCGCGCTCCTGGACGCGGCGGGCGATCATCGCGCAGCGCTGTCGGAAGCGCTGACCGGGGGCGCACTGCTCGCCGCCGGACGGCTCGGCGTGCCGGCGGATCGCGCGACCGCCGGTGGCACGGAGCCTGCCGAGCTGGCACTCGCGGCGGCGCGCGAAGCCTTCCTGCATGCCGTGGTGGAGACCGAACGCGGCACGTTGCCGCGGGAGGCGCTGGAGGCGGCGCTGGATGCCTATGGCCAGGCCGCGCTCGTGCATCTCACCGAAGGTGCGCCGCTGGTGCATGGCGATCAGGGCGCGCTCGCCGCGCGTCTGGGCCATGCGGCGCAGACCGATGTGGAGCGCGGCTATCTGGCGCCGTATCTCCGCCTCGGCCGCATGAACGACACGGCGCCGGAGGATGGCGACCAGGCGCAGCGACGGACGGGCTGATGAACGCGATCGCCGCATGGGCGCGTGCCCGTGCGGCGATTGGTGCTTCGGCGGAGGTGTTTCAGCCGCGCGTGACGCGCGCGCCGGTGAGCCGACCTTCGCCGTCGTATTCGATTACCAGGGTCTCGTTGTCGATGCCGTAGCGGTGTGGGCCCATGTCGTACTGGTCCGCCTGGCTGCTGCGGCGCTCCGGCTCACCGAGGATGGCGAGGATCTCGTCGCGGCCGCGGCCCGGGCGCAGCACATCCTCCTGGACGGCGCGCAGCATCTCGCGCCGGGGATTGTCCTGCGGGCTGGCGTTGCGATGCGCGCGCCAGGTTTCGGCGTCGAAGCCGGTCGTGGTGGTGCTCATGTATCCTCCATAGCCGGCGACGGCGATGATGAGCGCCGCCGCCGCGATCCACACACTCTTCCTCACCCGGTCAGCTCTCGGAGGCGTCGCCAGCCGGGACGTTCATGCCGCCCGGGCGATCGCCCCCGGCCGGTGCCCGCCCATGTTCGCCGACCGGCACCTGATCGCTCCAGGCGAGGTTGCCATGCGAATCCACGACAAGCATCTCGCCGCGCTCGATTGACTGCTGCACCAAGGTCGCGAGCTCCCCATCCGAGGCATCCGGGTTCTCCGCCTGGATACGTCGGCCGACCTCGTTGTTGTAGAGGTCCATGGTCTCGCGCGTCTGGTTGACCTTGTCCGCCGGCAGCGCCTCATGCGCCGTCGCATATTGCTCGGCGAAGTCGGCGCCCTGGTGTTTCGCCATGGTCGCGTTCCAGTAGGCATGGCGGAAGGCGTCCTGGTGGCCGTCATTGTAGACCCAGCTCTGGCGGTTCTCCTCGCCGATGCCGGGCGGGGTCGGGTGGCCGTCGCCGGAATAGACCTCGGCCGCCTTCTCCCGCGCGCCGTCCACCACGCCCTTGAAGTCGTTCAGCTCCAGCGGCCCGAGATTGCCGAGCAGGCGCGATTCGGTCGGGGTGATGCCCTCGACCGAGCCGCCGGGCACGGAGATGCCGAGGATCTTCGCCTGGAAATCGACCAGCTCATTGCCGTCCGACGCGACACGGTACTGGTTCTCGATGCCGGCGATGTCCGGCCGGCCGGCGGTGTTGGCCGGCTGACCCTCCGTCGGATTGGTCGGCACGGGTTGGCTGCCAGAAGAGCTGCTCGGGTCGGAGGGCGGCGGCGTCGGCTGACCGCCCGTGGAGCTGCTCGGATCAGACGGCTGGCTGTCCGTCGGATTGGTCGGCGCGGGTTGGCTGCCAGAGGAGCTGCTCGGATCGGACGGCGCGGGTTGGCTGCCAGAGGAGCTGCTCGGATCGGACGGCGCCGGCTGACTGCCCGAGGAGCCGCTCGGATCGGACGGCGCCGGCTGGCTATCCGAGGAACCGCTCGGATCCTGGACAGGCGGTGCGGGCGGCTCTGCCGGCGGCTCGGCCACCGGCGGCCGACCAGTGCCCGGGACATAGACCGTGTCGCCCTCGAAGATCATGTTCGGGTCGATCAGGTGGTCCTGGTTGAGCGCCACTGTCTCCTGGAAATCGGCGCCTTCGCGCTTTGCGATATCCCAGACGGTGTCGCCTTCCGCCACCTTCACCTCGCGATAGCCAGCCGCCTCCAGCTCCGGATTCATGCGGCCGGTCGCGTCCATTGCACCCTGGGGATGCGCCTGGGTGTATTCCTGCGCCACCCAGCCGGTGACCGGACGATCATTGGTGTCGGTCGAGGTCACCTCGATCCAGGGGCGCCCCTCCACATCCGTCGCCGTCTGACCGGTCGGCTGCGCGAAGGTGCCATGCGAGAGGACGCCGTTGCGCGCGGCATCGGCGCCAGGCTCGGCGCGCACATTCAGCCCGTCATGCGGCACCACCACGACCTGCTCAGGCTGTGCCGGCTGCGAGGGATCAGTGGGATCCGCCGGATCAGTGGGGGTCGTCGGATCGGCGGGCGGCGGGGTCGAGCGGGTGGCGCGGGACACCACATCGTCATTGCCGAGCTCGAGGATCAGGGAGCCCTTGGCCTCGCCAATGCCATCCACCTTCACGCCGATTTCGGTCTGGGTCTGGCTGCCGTCACGACGCACGATCTCCGCGGTCTGGCTCGCCTCCACATCCTGCGACAGGCCGTTCAGGGCACCGCGGATGTCGCCGCGCATCCCGCCCTTGATCAGCTCCATCGCGTGATGATCGGGGTTGTCGAGGCTGATCGTGCTCTCGCCGCGCACCAGATCGGTGCGCGAGGGATCGAGCGGGTTCTGGATCGTCCCTTCGGCGGTGGTGGAGAGCGAGACGCGGTCCGGATGCAGCGCCTCATTCCCCAGCACATCGGCATCGGGGAAGGGCTGGCCACCGCCGGCGAAGGCGCTGTCCGGCAAATCCCAGGAGAGCGTCAGCCGGTTGTTCACCTGGCCGATATCGACGACGTTGTTCGCGACGACCCCGAGCTCACCGTTGTTGTGGAAGATTTGGCCGGTGAAGAGGCCGTCGGTGAGATCGACCTTCTCCTTCGCAGTCAGCTCGACGCCGTTCTCGATCGAATAGGAGAGCGTGCCGGGTTGGCCGTCCTGCGGCAGCGTCACCTCGCGCATCACTCTCGTATTGCCGTCGAGCCGGCCTTCGAGACCGAACTGGCCGAACTTGGCTTCCGCCCGCACCCGCAACTGACCGCTGACTTCCTGGCCATAGCCGGTCACATGGTCCTGCAGGAATTGCTGATCGGCCGCCGAAGGTGCGACCTGGTCGGCGAAGTTGCGCAGATGCGTCGCCGGGTTGAGATCGCCGCCCGGCGCATAGCTGTCCTGGGCGTTGGTGTTGTTGTCGCTGCTTTCCGAGCCGTTCAGCGGATTGCCGGCCGGGTTGCTCAGCGACGGATCGGTCAGCCGGGCCGCGTCGCGTGCCGTCTCGGCGAGCGCGGTGCGCTCCAGAAGCTGGACGGCGCGGGCCGCATCCTCCGGGTTGTCGAATTGCATGCGCACGCGATCGGCGGTGCCGAAATTGAGCTCGGCACCGACCCTGGTGCCCTCCGGCGTCATGCCCTTGCCGGTCTCGATCTGCGGCCCTGCCAGCAGGCGCTTGTCGAAGGTGACGTCGTAGCTCGGCGGCTGGCCAGTCTCTCCTGTGCGCTCGACACCGATATTGTAGCCGTACTGGCCCTTGCCGCCGACCTGCACGACGCCGCGGGGCGTCGGGACCGGCACCAGCACCTTGCCTTCGGCGGTTGCGTTGAACTGCGCGGTGTCGCCGGTGCTGTCGAGGCGCTGGATCGCCTCCAGCGGATCGGTGCCGTTGCGGACCGTGCCGTTGACGGCATCGCCGACGCCGCTCGCGCTGGGGTCTTGCGGTTCGGAGGTGGTCTGGCTCGCGGACGGGTCGGTCGGCGCTGTTCCGGCGGGCGGCTGACCGACCGAGGATGAGGCGGAGGGGTCCGCTGGTGCCGGCGCGCCAGGCTGGCTGGCCGGCGCCGGCGCAGCGGGCTGGCCGGAGGATGCGGATGGGTCGGCTGGCGGCGGGTTCGACGCCCGCGCTTCCGAGGCTGCGGCATCGAAGGCAGTGCTGTCCGGTGCCGTATCGGGCGGCGGCGCACCACCGGTGCTTTCGCTGGGGTCGGGCTTGTTCGTCTGCGACGTGGCGTCGAGAGGCGGCATCCTGCGCTCCTCCTGTTGGCGATTCTCGACGCATCGCTTCGCAAGCTGCAGCAATCCGCTCCATCTCAGCTTCGGTACAGCTCCATGACCACGCCGGCGTGAGGTGACCGAAGCCGGAATGTTCTAACCAGAAGGCGCGGTGATAGCTGCACTGGCACGCATGACACTGCTGCGGCTGCTCGCGCGATTGTTGTCAGGGATTGAAGCTGCGCAGCGCCCCGCTCATGCCGGAGATAATACCGAGCTGTTCCCCGATTCGCGGCAGCGGCGGCGTGACCACGCGGCCGAACTCCGAAAGGGGGCGGCCGGCTGCGGCGGCGGCTTCCAGCGCGCGCGCGAGCAGCGGCACCTCCTGCGGCTGCCGGACACTTTGCCGGGCCTGTCGCGTCGCGGCATCCCGCTCCGCCGCCGTCGCCGCCTGCCATGCGCGATCGAGCTGCGCGAGACGGAAGCTCGCGACTGCGAAGCCGCGCTGGCGCGTGAGCGGCCATGCCGGAAATTCGCGCGCCAGTTCCATCGTCAGCGCCTGCCGATCCACCGGCGGCGGTGTGATTCCGGCGACCTCGCCGGCGCGGGCATTGGCCGCAAGCAATGCCGAGAGCTCCTGCTCGGTCACCACCAGGCGGCTGCGCGACGCGACAGCGATGACCGGGTCGAGCGCGAAGGCTGTCCGCCTGGCGACGCCGCCATCGGCATTGTTCCACTCGAACCACAGGGTCCCGCGCGCGTGGATGCGCAGGCGCGCGCGTTCGATCGCGTCCGCCCCGCGGAGCTGTTCCAGGAAGGCCAGTCTCTCACGCCGCGCGCGGGCCTGCGCCACGGGGTCACGATGCTGTGCAGCAAGCGCCGCCTCGGCGATCGCCACGCGCGCGGTGCCGTCCGGGGTCTGACCGCCGACGAGCTCGACCAAAGCGAGGATATCGTCGGACCCGTCATCCTGAGCCTGCGCACCGGCGGCGCAGGCCGGTACGGCGAAGGTCAGCAATGCGCGGCGACGCATCATTGCCCGACGCGGACCACGCGCATCGTCACCTGCCGCGGCTCCGCCGGACGCGGTGGCGCCTGGCGTACCGCGACGCGAGGCCGCGGTTGCTGGCCAAAGGCCGCGGCGACGCGGCGCCGATACTGGTCGCCGCGCCAGGCGGTGCGCGAATGGTACTGCGCCACCGCCCGCCCCCAGTCCCCATCCCCGTTCTCGAGGAACAGCGACATCAGAAAGCGCGCGGCGTAATCGGCATTCCCGTCGGGATCGAAGGCGGCCTCAAGGTTCGGAAAGGCGCCGCGATGGTAGCCGAGACTGATCTGCATGCAGCCGACATCGAGCGGCAGAATCCCACGGGCCAGCAATGCCCCCGCATCAGCGAGCGCCGCTTCCCGGCTCGCATAGCGGCGCGCTTCGCCGGCGGTGTTGAGCACCCAGGGATACCCGCCACTCTCGACCTCCGCGATCGCGATCAGCAGGCCGGGTGGGATCTGATGCCGCAGCTCAGCGCTCTGCACGGCAGCGCGGCAGGCATGCGCCGTCATCGGCACGGTCAGGAGGGCTACGAACAGCAGGACAGAGGCACGCATCGCCACCCGCGATGGCGCCGATCCGTGCGGACGTCATGTGAAGAATTCGAGGCGACGGGCGGGGCTTTTGGTTCCGAGGCGATCTCACGCCATGCCGGAACCGTTCCACTTCTTGCCTCCGTTCACCACCCTGAGCTCGGCTGCCGGCGACTGTCGCGGCGAGGGCAAAGGCTTCACGACCGGGGCTTGCTTCACGCGTCCGACCAGAGGAGCGCTCGCCGCCGCCATGCGGGCGGTGGTCGGTGCGATGCGCAGCGTGGCAGCGGGAAGCCGGTCGCCGCCGCGCATCGAGGCGATCTCCCGCACAGCACGCTCGGCCATTGTCTTCACTTGGCGAAGTGGGATCTTAAGTGCCTTCGCGATCCCGCTGAAACCCATTCGGTTGAATATCCGAAGAACGAAGACCCGCCGCAGGTTGGGATCGATCCGGTCCAGGGCTTCCAGGTTGAGCTGAAGTTCCTGATGAGCAAGACGGGTTCCCTCCAGATACTCGCTCGAGGCACTGCGCTGCGGGGCGTGACCGGCCGCCAGGCATCGGATGCCGATACCCCGGCGCAGCACCTCCCCGATGTCGTCAAGCGACATGTCCGGAGGCGCTCCGGTCAGCGCTTCGAGGGCAGCATCCCGAACCAGTGACGGCGCATCCTCCTCGGAGCAACCGAGACCTCGCGCATAGGCGATCAGTCGCGGAAGGAGTTGCAGCACATCGCAGATGCGGTCCTGGGGAGACGAGGTCTGGACGCTCATGGACAGCCTGCTCATCGTGACGGCCATAATAACCAGTTGCTGACCCGAAAGTTTCACGGGGGCCTAACGTCCTGCACGGCCTCACTTGGGGCGTCCCCACGCCCCTTCGCAGCAGAACGTCGCGAAACCGATCGTGCGACGCATCGTTGACTACCCCATGACGCAAGCCTCGCCACCGGCCCTTCGCCCGAATCTCCAAAGCATGACCCAGGGCGTCGACCGCGGACCGTCGGCCAGGCCCCGACGCATCTACGCGCTGAATCTGATCCGCTCCTGGCATGAGGCGCCATCCGATCTTGCCGCCTCGATCGCGGAGCTCGGTTTCGACACGCTGCTCCTGGCCCTGCCGCGGCATCTCGGCAGCGCCGATGTCGACACGCTGCCGCCAATCGTCGAGGCAGCGGCTGCGGCTGGCCTTCAGGTGCAACTCGATCTCGCGCTCCATATCGCGGGCGAAGCCGCTGCCCTCCGGCAGCGCCATCCGGACTGGTATCGCGCGCCGGACAGGCGCTTCGCCGATCCGCGCCAAATCCAGCCGCCGCCGGGGCTGCGGCAACTCGATCTTCAAGCCGCGGATGGCGATGCCCTCGCCGAATACTGGATCCCTGTGCTGCGGCGTTGGGGCGACCGCGGCGTCAACGGCTACCGATGCAAGGCGATCGGCATGGCGCCACCCGCCGTGTGGCAAGCCTTGGCGGCGGCGCTGCCAGGGCGGTCCTTCTCGGCCTGGACGCCGGGCGAAGCTGCGGAAACGGTCAGCCGGCTGCCGCGAGGCTGCTTCGATGTCACCTACAGCAGCCTGGCCTGGTGGGATTTCGGCGCCGCCTGGCTGCGGCAGGAGCTGATGCGCCTCCAGCCGGTTGCCCCGGTCGCCCATGCGGTCGGGCTGCAGCCCGCCCCAGCACCTGGCCCGGCGATGCAATGCGCGGCGGAGCGGCTTCTCGGCGTCGCCACCGTCAATGGCCATGGTCTGCTGCTGCCGATGGGCTTCGAGTTCGGCCTGCCCTCCGACCTGGCCCATCCCGAGTTCGGCGCCGACGACTGGCAGCGCCTGCGCAGTCATGCGCAGCTCGACCTTACCGCGGCCGTGCGGCAGGCGAACCGCCGTCTCTCGGCGCGCCCGGCACCCACAGCATCGACATTCGACATCCTGAGCGGCGAGGACGCGGCCGTGGCGGTGCTGTTCGAGGCGCCCGGCCAACTCACCCTCGCCAACCGCCATCTCGACAGGCCCGCCAGCTTCGATCCATCCAGCATCCTGCCGATGCTGGATGGACGCCTGGCCGGCTTCAGCGACGCGGAGGGTACAGAACTCGGCCACACCCCTATCCTGTTGCCGCCGGGCGGCATACGCGTCTTTGTCGGATCACCCTGCAGCCCCATCGTGACAGCCGCGCCGCGCGAGCCGAAGCGGAAGCGTGATCCCAGCACGGCGCGTCTCGCTGCTGCGGCCGCTGCCCCCCGCGTCGCCATCGAAGCCGTCACGCCCGCGGTCGATGGCGGGCGCTTCGCCGCGAAGCGCGTGGTCGGCGAGCGTGTTAGGGTGGAAGCCGATATCGTCGCCGACGGGCATGGCAAGATCGCCGCTGCCCTGCAGTGGCGTGCCCGGGACGAGGCCGCGTGGCGCGAGGCCCCGATGCGCCACATCGGAAACGACCGTTGGTCCGGCGAATTCCTGCCGGAGCGCGTCGGTCCGCATCTGTTCCGGGTCCTGGGCTGGCCGGACCGCTTCGCGACCTATCGCGACGAACTCACCAAGAAGCGTGCCGCGGGCCTCGACGTAACATTGGAGATCGAAGAAGGACGGCTGCTGGTCGAGGCCATGGCGGAGGTGGCAGCGGGTACACTCGACGCGCTTCTCACGAGGCTGAATGCCGGCAGCGCCGCCGAGCGGATCACCCTGCTGACCGACGATGCGACGGCCACGCTGATCACCCGGGCCGACCAGCGCCCGGGTCAGGCGGCCAGCGAGGAGATGCCGGTCGACGCAGATCGGCGCGCGGCGCAATTCGCATCCTGGTACGAGCTCTTTCCGCGAAGCCAGAGCGGCGATCCCGCTCGCCACGGCACCTTCCGGGACGTGATGCAGCGGCTGCCCGCGATCCGCGACATGGGCTTCGATGTCCTCTACTTCCCGCCGATCCATCCGATCGGCCGCATCAACCGCAAGGGTCGCAACAATACGCTGACGCCGGCCGAGGATGATCCGGGCAGCCCCTACGCGATCGGCGCTGCCGAGGGCGGCCACGACGCGATCCACCCGGACCTCGGCACGCTCGACGACTTCCGCGCGCTGCGCGATGCCGCCGCGGCGCATGGGCTGGAGCTGGCACTGGATTTCGCCATCCAGTGCAGCCCCGACCATCCCTGGCTGCGCGACCATCCCGAGTGGTTCGACTGGCGGCCCGATGGCGGCCTCCGCTACGCGGAGAACCCGCCGAAGAAATACGAGGACATCGTCAATGTCGATTTCTACCGGCCGGGTGCGATCCCGGGCCTGTGGTTGGCGCTGCGGGACGTGGTCGCCTTCTGGGCGAAGGAAGGCGTGCGCATCTTCCGTGTCGACAACCCGCACACCAAGCCCTTACCCTTCTGGGAATGGCTGATCGCCGACATCCGCGCCGGGTATCCCGACGCGCTGTTCCTGAGCGAGGCCTTCACACGGCCGAAAGTGATGCAGCGGCTGGCGAAGCTCGGCTTCTCGCAATCCTACACCTACTTCACCTGGCGGAACGAAAAGCAGGAGATCGAGGCCTATCTGCGGGAACTGACCGCGAGCACGCCCGGCTCCAACCTGGTCGACTTCTTCCGGCCGAACTTCTTCGTCAACACGCCGGATATCAACCCGATCTTCCTGCAACGCTCGGGGCGCGCTGGCTTCCTGATCCGCGCCGCATTGGCGACCACGCTCTCCGGTCTTTGGGGAATGCTGCAGGGGTATGAGTTCTGCGAGGCGGAGCCGATGCCGGGCAAGGAAGAGTACAAGGACAGCGACAAGTACCAAATTCGCGCCCGCCCGGCACGCGCGGCGGGCGATATCGTCGAAGAGATCACCCGACTGAACGTGATCCGCCGCGCCAACCCGGCACTGCAATGGCATCGCGGGCTCGCCTTCCACACAGCCGCGAATGATCGCGTGCTCTGGTATCGCAAGGCGAATGTGGACCGCAGCAATGTCGTGCTGGTCGCGGTCAGCCTCGATCCATTCGCGCCGCAATCCGCCGCCGTCGAAGTGCCCTTGTGGGAATGGGGGCTCGGTGACGATGCCGTGCTGCTTGTGGACGACTTGATGCATGGCGGTACCGCGACCTGGCACGGCAAGCACCGGACCATTACCCTCAACCCCGGCATGCTTCCCTTCGGCATATGGCGTGCGCGGCCGGAGGCAGCCCGATGAACCGCACCACCCGGCTTTCACGCGCCTCGGCCACCGCATCCCTGACGCATCCGACGGCGGTCGATGGCGATCCCGAATGGTATCGGGACGCCGTTATCTACCAACTGCATGTGAAGAGCTTCTTCGACAGCAATGATGACGGGATCGGCGATTTTCCCGGGCTGCTGCAGAAGTTGGACTACATCGTGGAGCTCGGCGTCAACACGGTCTGGCTGCTGCCCTTTTACCCGAGCCCGCGCCGCGACGACGGCTATGATATCAGCGAGTATCGCGGCATCCATCAGGATTATGGGACACTGCGCGACGCCAAACGCTTCGTGCAGGAGGCGCATGCGCGCGGGCTGCGCGTCATCACGGAGCTGGTGATCAATCACACCAGCGACGAGCATCCCTGGTTCCAACGGGCGCGGCTGGCCAAGCCCGGCTCCTCCGCGCGTGACTTCTACGTCTGGTCGGAGACCGATCAGCGCTACCTCGATACGCGGATCATCTTTCTCGATACCGAGAAGTCGAACTGGACCTGGGATCCGGTCGCCCAGGCCTATTTCTGGCACCGCTTCTACAGCCACCAGCCGGACCTGAATTTCGACAACCCCCGCGTGCTCGAAGCCGTGTTCAGCGTGATGAAATTCTGGCTGGACATCGGTGTGGATGGGCTGCGCCTGGACGCCGTGCCTTATCTGATCGAACGCGATGGCACCAACAACGAGAACCTGCCGGAGACGCATGCGGTCCTGCGCCGGATCCGTGCACGGCTGGATCAGGATTATCCCGCCCGCATGCTGCTCGCCGAAGCCAATCAATGGCCGGAGGACACGCAGCAGTATTTCGGCGATGGCGATGAATGCCACATGGCCTTCCACTTCCCGCTGATGCCGCGCATGTACATGGCGATCGCGCAGGAGGATCGCTTTCCGATCACCGACATCCTGCGCCAGACGCCCGATATCCCGGCGGCCTGCCAATGGGCCATCTTCCTACGCAACCATGACGAGCTGACGCTCGAGATGGTGACCGACCAGGAGCGCGACTACCTCTGGTCCACCTATGCCGCCGATCGGCGCGCGCGCATCAACCTCGGCATCCGGCGGCGGTTGGCGCCGCTGCTGCAGCGCGACCGGCGGCGGATCGAGTTGATGAATGGCCTGCTGCTGTCGATGCCGGGAACCCCGGTCATCTACTACGGCGACGAGATCGGCATGGGGGACAACATCTTCCTGCGCGACCGCGACGGTGTTCGTACGCCGATGCAATGGGCCCCGGACCGCAATGGCGGCTTCAGCCGCGCCGATCCGGCGAGCCTGGTGCTGCCGCCGCTGCAGGATCCGCTCTACGGCTTCCAGGCAGTGAATGTGGAGGCGCAGATCCGCGATCCGCATTCGCTGCTGCATTGGATGCGGCGCATCCTTGCCGTCCGCAGCCGCAGCAGCGTCTTCGGGCGCGGCAGCATGCGGCTGCTCTATCCCGGCAACCGCAAGGTCTTGGCCTATCTGCGCGAGCTTGACGGCAGCACCGCGCTCTGCGTCTTCAACCTCTCACGCTCGGCCCAGGCCGTGGAACTCGACCTGTCGGGCTGCGCAGGCCGCGTGCCGGTGGAGATGCTCGGCGGCAGCATCTTCCCGCCGATCGGGCAACTCCCCTATCTGCTGACCTTGCCGCCTTACGGCTTCTACTGGTTCGCACTGCCGAACGAGGGCGCGCTGCCGGCTTGGCACACGCCGGCCCCGGAGCCGATGCCGGAGCTTCGGACCCGGGTCTTCAAGGCGCCGCTCGCCGAGATGCTAGAGGGCCCGCTGCGCGCCGACCTGGAGCAGAACGAGCTCAAGGAATACCTCATGAAGCGCCGCTGGTTCTCGGCCAAGGACCGGGCGGTGAGCTCTGCGCGCTTCGCTGGCATCGCGGCAATACCCGGCACCGGCGGACGCGTCGCGATGGCCGAGGTCGATGTGGACGTCGGCGGAGGCACCGAGCGCTTCTGCCTGCCACTCGCGATGGTGGAGGAGGCCGAGGCGATCTCCCCGCTACCGTCCCAGCTTGCGCTCGGTCGCTTCCGCCTCGGCCGACGGGTCGGCTTTATCACCGATGCCTTCGCCTCCGATGCCTTCGCGCCGGCAGTCGTCGCAGCGCTTCGCGCCGGCGCCTCGATCCCCGGCAGCGACGGGGAGCTGCGCTTCCAGCCGACCTCGCTGCTGTCGCGGACATCGCTGCCCGAGAATGCCGAGATCCGCCGCCTCTCGGCGGAGCAGTCGAATTCGAGCCTGGTGATCGGCGATGCGATGGTCATGAAGATCATCCGCCGCACCGCGCCCGGCATCCACCCCGAGGTGGAGATGACCCGGTTCCTGACCGAAGCCGGTGTCGAAGGCGTGGCACCGCTGCTCGGTCACGCGGAACGCGCGGGCACCGACGGCGTGCCGAGCACGCTGCTGATCATGCAAGCCTTCGTGCGCAACCAGGGCGACGGCTGGGGCTGGACGCTCGATTGGCTGCGCCGAGCCATGAACGAGGCGGAGGCGGATCACGCCGAGGCTGGCGATCCCTTTGCAGGCTATATCGGCTTCGCCTCTGCCATCGGCCGGCGTCTTGCAGAAATGCACGCGGCACTTGCCAGGCCGAACGAGGATGCGGCCTTCGCGCCGGAGGCCGCGACATCGCAGGATGCCACCCGTTGGGTGGCCGCCACCGCTTCTTCGCTGGAGGCGGCATTCGAGGCCCTCGCACGCCGCGACCCCTGGGACGACAAGGAGACCGCCGCGCTGGCGCAATCCCTAATCGAGCGCCGGCAGCCCCTGCTCGACGCCCTGCACCGGTTGCGGCTGACGGATGGCGCTGCCCTGAAGACGCGCGTGCATGGTGACTTCCATCTCGGCCAGGTGCTGGTCGTGCAGGGCGACGCTGTCATCGTCGACTTCGAGGGAGAACCGGCGCGTAGCCTTGACGAGCGTCGCGCCAAGACCTCACCCATGAAGGATGTGGCGGGCCTGCTGCGCAGTTTCGACTACGCCGCCGCGATGCTGCCGATGGAAAGCGCGATGGCGGACATGCCGGCACCGGAGCGGCGCCAGGCCGCGCTCGATGCCTGGCAGCAGGCGGCGACGGCCGCCTTCCTCAACGCCTACCGCGCTGTGGCCGAGGGACAACCGCATCCCTGGCTGCGCGCTTCCGGGGAGCAGGACATCATGAGCATCTTCCTTCTGGAGAAGGTCGCCTACGAGATCGGCTATGAGATCGCCAATCGGCCGGCTTGGCTTCCCGTGCCGTTGCGCGGCCTGGACCGGCTGGCACGGCGGCTGCTGGCATGAACGCCTTGGACGATGCGACGATCGAGGCACTGGTGCAGGGGCGTCACGGCGACCCCTTCGCGATCCTTGGCCGCCATGCGGGCGGGCTGCGCTGCCTCGCCCCCGGTGCCGAAGCGGTCGAGGTCATCACCTCCGGAGGGGCCGCGCCGATACGGCTTGAGCGGCGACATCCGGCGGGCTTCTTCCAGGGACCGATCCCGGCGGAGGAGCGCTATCGCCTTCGCATCCTGTGGCCCGACGGTGTGGAGGAGACAGAAGACCCCTACGCCTTCGGCCCGCAGCTCGGTGCCATCGATCTGCACCTCTTCTCCGAAGGGCGGCATTTCGAGCTGGCGCGCGTACTCGGTGCGCAATGCGTCTCGGTTGATGGCGTCGCTGGGGTGCGCTTCGCGGTTTGGGCGCCGAATGCCAGCCGCGTCTCGGTGGTCGGCGACTTCAATCGCTGGGATGGCCGCCGGCATCCGATGCGCCGCCGCGTGGAGGCCGGATTGTGGGAGATCTTCATCCCGCGTGTCGGTCCGGGCACCCTCTACAAATACGAGCTGCTCGATGCCCAAGGCAGGTTGCTGCCCTTGAAGGCCGACCCGCTCGCTCTGCAGACCGAGCTGCCGCCGGGCACCGCCTCACGCGTCGCGCATCCCCTTCCCCACGCCTGGGAGGACGCGGTCTGGATGCAGTCGCGGCCGGCGCGCCAGGACGTGCGGGCGCCGATCGCCATCTACGAGGTCCATACGGGATCCTGGTGGCACGATGCCGAGGGGCGCCCCTTGTCTTGGGACGCCCTGGCGGACCGTCTGCTGCCCTATGTCGTGGATCTTGGCTTCACCCATGTCGAGCTGCTGCCGATCGGCGAACATCCTTTCGGCGGATCCTGGGGTTATCAGCCGCTGGGTCTCTTCGCGCCGACCGCGCGGCACGGCGATCCGCAAGGCTTCGCCCGTTTCGTCGATCGCGCGCATCAGGCCGGGATCGGCGTGATCCTCGACTGGGTGCCGGCGCATTTCCCGACCGACGCCTATGGCCTGTACCGCTTCGACGGCACGGCGCTGTACGAGCATGGCGATCCCCGCGAAGGCCTGCACCAGGATTGGAATACGGCGATCTACAATTTCGGCCGTCACGAGGTCCGTGGCTTCCTGATGGCGAGCGCGATCCATTGGCTGGAGACCTTTCATGTCGACGCGCTGCGCGTCGATGCGGTGGCCTCCATGCTCTATCGCGACTACTCGCGTGGTGAAGGCCAATGGATCCCGAACCGCTATGGCGGACGCGAGAATCTGGAAGCCGTGGATTTCCTGCGTGAGGTCAATGCCGTGGTCGCCGAACGCTGCCCCGGCGCCCTGATGATCGCGGAGGAAAGCACCGCCTGGCCCGGCGTCAGCCGGCCGGTCGCGGAAGGCGGGCTCGGCTTCTCCTTCAAATGGAACATGGGCTGGATGCACGACAGCCTGGACTACATGAAGCACGACCCGGTGCATCGGCGCTGGCACCATGACAGCATGACCTTCGGCCTGGTCTATGCCTGGTCAGAACGTTTCATCCTGCCGCTCTCCCATGACGAGGTGGTGCATGGCAAGGCGTCGCTGCTTGGACGCATGCCCGGTGACGCGTGGCGCCGCTTTGCCAACCTGCGCGCGTATCTCGCCTTCATGTGGGCGCATCCAGGCAAGAAGCTGCTGTTCATGGGCGGCGAGTTCGCGCAGCCCGGCGAGTGGAACCATGATTCCGGCCTGCCCTGGGACCTGCTCGATGATCCCCGCCATCGCGGCGTTCAGCGGCTGGTCGCCGATCTCAATGCGCTCTATCGCACGCAGCCCGCCTTGCACCGCCAGGACGCCAGCCCGGAAGGCTTTCGGTGGGTGGTCGGCGACGACCGCGCACAGAGCGTCTTCGCCTGGCTGCGGCTTGCGGAAGCCGAGGCGCCGGTGCTGATGATCACCAATCTGACGCCCGAGCCCCGCTACGGCTATCGCCTCGGCGTTCCTCAGGCCGGCTGGTGGCGCGAAGTGCTGAACACGGATGCCGAGGTCTATGGCGGCAGCGGCATCGGCAATGCCGGCCGCGTCCACGCCGAGACAGAGCCTGCGCATGGCCACCCGACATCCTTGCCGCTGGTGTTGCCGCCACTTGCGACGATCATGCTGATGCCGGAGGCCTGATCGCATGGAGCGCCTGACGGCCGGACGGCCCTACCCGCTCGGCGCGACCTGGGACGGGCTCGGTGTGAATTTCGCCCTCTTTTCCGCCAATGCCGAGAGGATCGAGCTTTGCCTCTTCGATCCATCCGGCCGGCGGGAGCTGACGCGCCTCACGCTGCCGGATTGCACAGACGAGGTGTGGCACGGCTACCTGCCGGATGCGAAGCCCGGCCTGCTCTACGGCTATCGCGCTCATGGTCCCTATGAGCCACGCGCCGGGCACCGCTTCAACCCGAGCAAGCTGCTGCTTGATCCCTATGCGCGTGAGCTCCAGGGGGACCTGATCTGGTCCGACGCCCTGTTCGGCTATCGGGTCGGCAGCGCGCGCGCCGATCTCACCTTCGATCGGCGCGACAGCGCCCGCGCGATGCCGAAGGGCGTCGTCGTCGATGACAGTTTCAACTGGGGCGATGACCGGCCGCCCATGATTCCCTGGGAACGCACCATCATCTACGAAGCGCATCTGCGCGGCCTGACCATTGCCCATGACCGGGTGCCGCTCCGGGAGCGCGGCACCTTTGCGGCACTCGCCAACCCGCATCTCATCGAACATCTGCAGCGCCTCGGCATCACGGCGATCGAGCTGCTCCCCGTGCAGGCCTTCCTGCAGGATCGCTTTCTGGTCGAGCGCCGCCTGCGCAACTACTGGGGCTATTCCACGCTAGCCTACTTCGCGCCGGAGCCGCGCTACCTGGTCGATCCCTGGATGCGCAACCAGGTGAAGGTCGCGATACGTCGTCTGCATGCGGCAGGGATCGAGGTGATCCTCGACGTCGTTCACAACCACACCTGCGAAGGCAGTGAAATGGGGCCGACACTCTCCTGGCGCGGCATCGACAACGCGTCCTACTACCGTCTCGTCCCCGGTCAGGAACAGCACTACATCAACGACACCGGCACCGGGAATACGCTCAACATCACCCATCCGCGGGTGCTGCAGATGGTGATGGACAGCCTGCGCTACTGGGTCGAGTGCTATCATGTCGACGGCTTCCGCTTCGATCTCGGCACCATTCTGGGGCGCGAGGCTGCGGGCTTCGATCCGGGGTCCGGCTTCTTCGACGCCGTGCGGCAGGATCCGGTCCTGTCACGCGTGAAACTGATCTCGGAGCCCTGGGATCTCGGGCCCGGCGGCTATCAGCTCGGCAATCATCCACCGGGCTTCGCGGAATGGAACGATCGCTTTCGCGATGGCGTCCGGCAGTTCTGGAACGGTGTCCCCGGGCAGCGGGCCGATCTGGCGGCGCGTCTGTCCGGATCGGCGGAGCTGTTCGACCATCGCCTGCGCCGCCCCGCCGCCAGCGTGAACTATGTCGCCAGCCATGACGGCTTCACGCTGCACGACCTCGTCACCTATGAGCAGCGCCACAACGAGGCGAATGGCGAGAACGGAGAGGACGGGCACCCGCACAATTACTCCCGGAACTGGGGCGAGGAGGGCGAGACGGAGGATGCCGAGATCAATGCGACGCGCAGCATGGTCAAGCGGGCGATGCTGGTCACGCTCTTTGCCTCCGCCGGCACACCGATGCTGCTGGCCGGCGATGAGATGAACCGCACGCAGGAAGGGAACAACAACGCCTATTGCCAGGACAACCCGGTAAGTTGGGTCGACTGGGAACGGGCGATCGGCGAGGAGGCGCTGCAGCTCCGTGATTTCGTGGCACGGCTGATCGCACTCCGTCACCGTCACGAAAGCCTGCGTCCTGTCTATTACCGGCATGGCGACGTGGTGCTCCGCGAGGGCATTCGCGACATCGCCTGGTTCGATCAGCATGGCCAGCCGATGACGCGGGACGCCTGGGGCGAGACCGAAGCCCGCACCTTGATCCTGCGGCGCGCAGCCGCGCTGCCCGATGGTGGCGTCGAAGTATTGCTGGTCCTGCTGAACGCCGATTCGGCCGGGCAGGATTTCGTGTTGCCGACACCAGCCCTGGCCTGGACCATGTTGATCTACAGCGCCGAGCCGCGGCAGCCTGAAGGCTCGCTGAACGCCGATCAAGTCCATGTCGCGGCCTATGCCGTCATGCTCCTGGTCGCCGAGCTGCCATGAGCGCGCCCATGCTCTGGGGGCCGCGCCCCACGGCGCCAGGGATCACCCGCTTCCCGCTCTGGGCCCCGGATTGTGATGCCGTCGCGCTCGAAATCGAGGGGCAGCCAGCACTGGCGATGACGCGCGCGCCGGACGGCTGGTTCGTGGCCGAAGCCCCGATCGGTCCCGGCGCTCGCTATCGCTTTCGAATCGCGCCGGATCTCGCGATACCCGATCCTGCCTCGCGTCGGCAGGCGGTTGACGTCCATGGCTTCTCGGTGGTGACGGCGCCCACGGAATTCGCTTGGCAGCATCGCGACTGGCGCGGTCGCCCGTGGCACGAAGCCGTGTTCTATGAAGTGCATGTCGGCGCGATGGGCGGCTTCGCCGGCGTGGAGCAGGCGCTGCCGAGGCTCCGTGATCTCGGCGTCACCGCGATCGAGCTCATGCCCGTCGCCGCCTTCCCGGGGCAGCGCAACTGGGGATATGACGGCGTGCTGCCGTTCGCGCCGCATCCCGGTTACGGCACGCCCGAGGCGCTGAAGCGGCTCGTCGATGCCGCGCACGGCCTCGGCCTGATGATCATCCTCGACGTCGTCTATAATCACTTCGGGCCCGACGGCGCCTATCTGCATACCTGTGCGAAGCGCTTCTTCGATCCGGCACGACAGACCGGATGGGGTGAAGCGATTGCCTTCAGCGAACCCGCTGTCGCTGCCTATTTCGAGGAGAACGCACGGTACTGGCTGGACGAATTCCGCTTCGACGGCCTTCGCTTCGACGCCGTGCATGCGATCGAGCCGGAAGCCTGGCTGCGCAGCTTGCCGGCCAAGCTGCGTGCCACCTGTCCTGGCCGCCATATCCATCTGATCCTCGAGAACGAGCACAACGCCGCGCGGCTGCTGCGACCGGACGCGGCATCGGATGGCTTCGACGCCCAATGGAATGACGACGGCCACAACGCGCTGCATGCGATGCTGACGGACGAGAACGAATCCTACTATGCTCCGTTCGCCGAGCACGCTTCCACCAAGGTGGCACGCGCATTGGCGGAGGGCTTCGTCTTCCAGGGCCCACCCGCGGCGCGTGGCGAGCCATCCGCGCACCTGCCGCCAACAGCCTTCGTGCTGTTCCTGCAAAATCACGACCAGATCGGCAACCGGGCCTTTGGCGAGCGGCTCACGCAGCTCGCGCCGCCGGGCGCGCTTGCCGCCGCGACCGCGCTGCTGTTGCTGGCGCCACAGATCCCTCTGCTGTTCATGGGTGAGGAATGGGGTGCCACATCCCCCTTCCTGTTCTTCACCGACCACAATGCCGAGCTCGCGCCCCTGGTGCGGGAAGGCCGGCGTCGCGAATTCGCACGCTTTGCTGCCTTCTCGGATCCCAAGATCCGAGATCGCATTCCGGATCCCAATGCCGAGGCGAGTTTCACCGCCAGCATCCCGAACCCTGCGGAGGCGGATGGGCCGCCGCATCGAGAGATCCTGGCGCTGCATCGCCATCTGCTGGCGATCCGGCATCGGGAGATCATGCCCCGGCTGCAGGGCACGCGAGCACTTGGCGCCGAAGCGACCGGCCCGGCATCGGTCCTGGCGCGCTGGAGCCTCGGCGACGGCGCCCTGCTCACCATCGCGATGAACTGCGGTGCGCAGGTGGTCCCTTGCCGTGCTGCCGGCACGCTGCTCTTCGAGACCAGTCCTGGTGCCACCGCCGCGCTCGCTGGCGGCCACCTGCCTGGCTTCTGCACAGTTGCACTGTTGGAGCAGGCACCGTGAGCCAGGACGCGGCGCTGCGCGCCCTGGCCGCCGAGGCGGGCTTCATGGTCCGTTGGCACGACGTGCACGGCATGCGGCGGGATGTCGACGTCGAGACCTTGCGGGCCCTGCTGACCCGCATCGGCCTGCCTGCCAGCGATCTGGTGGAGATCGAGGAATCCCGCACGCTGCTGGCCGCCGAGCGCGATGTGCTGCCGCCACTGCTGACGGCCGTACGGCGCAGCCGGGGCCCAAGACCGCCCGGCCGGCGTCGCGCCGAGCGGTTCCGGCTGCACGCGGAGGACGGCAAGGTCATCGAAGGGCGGCTCGATGACGCCGGCCGGCTGCCGGCAGTGAGCCGCAGCGGCTATCACCGCCTGGAGTTCGACGACGCGGAGACCGTTCTCGCCGTGGCGCCATCACGCTGCTTCAGCCTGGCCGATGCCGGTGCGGAGGCCGCCGGGAGGCCGCTGCCCTGGGGCCTGTCCGCCCAGGTCTATGGGCTGCGCCGCACCGGGGATCTCGGCCTCGGCGACCTCGGTGCCGCGGCGATGCTCGCGGAGGCAGCGGGGCGGCTCGGGGCGGCGACCCTTGCCATCAGCCCGGTACACGCCCTGTTCGCCGCCGCGCCGGATCGGTTCAGCCCCTACGCACCGTCGAGCCGTCTGTTCCTGAATGCTCTGCACGCCGACCCGACGCTCCTGTTTGGCGGGGATGCGATGACGCGTGCCGATGCCGCCGGAGCCGAAGCCCAGGCGGCATCGCTGATCGACTGGGAGGATGCGACAGCGCGGCGCATGACTTGGTTCCGCGCCCTCTTCGCGCGCCATGCGGACGACCTGCGCTTCCTGCAATTTCGCACCGCGCAGGGCGAAGCGCTGGAGCGGCACGCGCGCTTCGAAGCTCTGTCGCTGCATCTCAGGGCGCGTGACGGCGCATTCCGCCACTGGCGCGACTGGCCGGCCGGCTATGCCAATCCTGAGGCACCGGCGGTGGCGGATTTCGCCGCTGCCCATGCCGATGAAGTCGCCTTCCACGCCTTCTGCCAGTGGCTGGCGGATGCCTCGCTCGCCGATGTCCAACGCCGGGCCCGCGCCGCCGGCATGACGGTCGGCCTGCTGGCGGATATCGCCGTCGGCACCGATGGCAGCGGCAGCCATGCCTGGTCGCGCCCGGCCGATGTGATGCGTGGCGCCGCGGTGGGCGCGCCGCCCGACCTCTTCAACCCCGCCGGCCAGGACTGGGGCCTCACCGCCTTCTCCCCACGGGCGCTGCTGGCCGGTGGCTATGCGGCGTTCCTGGAGGTGTTGCGGGCGGCGATGCGGCATGCGGGCGGGATCCGCATCGACCACGCCATGGGGCTGGAACGCTTGTGGCTGATCCCGGAAGGCAGCCCGGCTTCGGCCGGCGCCTATCTCCGCTACCCGCGCGAGGATCTGCTGCGGCTGCTGGCGCTGGAGTCGCATCGCCATCGGGCAGTGGTCATTGGTGAGGATCTCGGCACGGTGCCGCCCGGCTTCCGCAGCCGGATCGGGCGCGGCGGCATCCTCGGCATGCGGGTGCTCGACTTCGAGCGCGACGCGAAAGGCGTGCCGCTGCCACCACGCGACTGGACGCGCGAGGCGGTCGCGATGACGACGACCCATGACCTGGCGACGATCGCGGGCTGGTGGCGCGGAACCGATCTCGCCTGGCGCCGACGCCTGGCCGGCGATCATGGCATGGAAGCGGCGGAGGCCAGCCGTGCCGCAGGACGCAGGCTGCTCTGGAACGGCTTCCGGGCCAGCGGTGCCGCCAGCGGCGAAGCGCCACCGCCTGAAGCCCCAGCAGCCGCCGTCGATGCGGCCGTCGCGCATGTCGGCAGTGCCGCGTGCCGCCTCGCCATCCTGCCGATCGAGGACGCGCTGGCCCTGGCCGAGCAGCCGAACATCCCGGGGACCACCACCGAGCACCCGAACTGGCGCCGCCGCACGCCGGACGACGCCGCGAGCCTGCTTGATGCGCCGGATGTCGCCGCCCGCATCGCCCGCTTCGCCGCCGCGAGGCCAGTCGCATGACGCCGCGCGCCACGGCCCGGCTGCAGTTCCACGCCGGCTTCACGCTGGACGATGCGGTCGGCGTGGTACCTTACCTGTCGCGGCTCGGCATCAGCCATATCTATGCCTCGCCAATCACCACGGCACGGCGCGGCTCCACCCACGGCTACGACGTGGTCGACCCGACGCGTGTCAATCCGGAGCTCGGCGGCGAAGCCGCGCTGGGGCGCCTCAGTGAAGCGCTGCGCGGACACGCAATGGGCCTGGTGCTCGACATCGTGCCGAATCACATGGCGGTCGGCGGCAGTGACAATCCCTGGTGGCTGGACGTGCTGGAACATGGCCGCGCCAGCCCGCACGCAAGCTGGTTCGACATCGACTGGCAACCGGTCGAGCCGGGCCTGGCCGGCAAGCTGCTGGTGCCTTTCCTGGGCGGACCTTATGGCGAGGTCCTGGAATCGGGCGAACTCGTGCTGCGCTTCGACGAAGGGTCGGGTGCATTCTTCGTGGCCTATCACGATCACCGCTTCCCGCTCTCCCCGGAAAGCCGGCGGGACCTCGTGGGTGATCCCGCGACGGTGCTCGCGATGCATGATCCGATGCGGGAGGATGGCCGCCAACGCCTGCATGCCCTCCTCGAGCGGCAACATTATCGGCCCTCCTTCTGGCGCCTCGCGGCAGATGCCTTGAATTGGCGGCGCTTCTTCGACATCACGGGCCTCGCTGGCTTCCGGGTCGAGGTGCCGGCGGCCTTCGATGCTTCGCATGCGCTGATCCTGCGCCTCCATGCGGAAGGTGTGATCGACGGCGTACGCATTGACCATGTCGATGGCCTCGCCGACCCGCGCGGCTATTGCCGCAAGCTGCGGCGGCGCCTGCGCACGGCGCGACCGGGGATGGAGCCGCTCATCTGGGTCGAGAAGATCCTGGCTCCGGGAGAGACGCTCCCGGCAACCTGGCTGACCGATGGCACAAGCGGTTACGACTTTATGGATGAGGTCGCGGCGGTGCTGCATGATCCGGCCGGCGCGGACCCGCTCGGCCGGCTTTGGGCAGATATCAGCGGCTGCGACGCGGATTTCCCGACCGAGGTACTGGCTGCGCGGCGGCAGATCCTGCGCGAGAGCCTGGCCGCGGAGGTGACGCTCGCTGCCCTTGCCCTCAAGCGCACGGCCGATGCCGATATGCGGCAGCGCGATTTCGGCCTGCACGCCATCCGGCGCGTGCTGATGGAGCTCGCGGTGCATATCGTCACATATCGACCGTATCTAGGCGTCGGTCCCCGCAGCACCACCGACACGCAGCTAATCCGGCAGGCGATCGCCAAGGCTCGGCCTGGGCTGCCAGCCACGGACGGCGCGTTGCTGGCGGCCTTCGACGCCTGGCTCGGGGCAGAGCCCGTCTCCGTGCTGCCGGCAGCGCAGCGACGGACGCGCATCATGGCGCAGCGGCGTTTTCAGCACCTGACGGCACCGCTCGCCGCGAAGAGCATGGAGGACACGGCCTTCTACCGCTACGGCCGCCTGCTTTCGAGGAACGAGGTCGGTGCCGATCCCGCGATCTTCGCGACCACTCCGGAGCGCTTCCACGCAGCACAGGCGGCGCGCGCCGCCGCCCTGCCCCGTGCGCTGCTCGCCACCGCGACCCATGATCACAAGCGTGGCGAGGATCTGCGCGCCCGCCTCGCGGTGCTGTCCGAAATGCCGGAGGCATGGGAACGCTCGCTGCGCACCTGGATCGGCACATCATCACCGCCCGATACCTCCGTTGCCGCGATGCTGCTGCAGATGATGGTCGGCGCCTGGCCGCTCGATCTGCAGCCGGAGGATGCGGCGGGGCTACGCGGCTTTGCCGACCGCCTGGCCGCCTGGCAGCGCAAGGCGCTGCGCGAGGCCAAGCGCCGTACCCGCTGGACGTTGCCGGATGAAGCCTATGAGACGGTCTGCGAGGACTATCTGCGGCGGCTGCTGGTGCCAGGCCCCCTGCTGACCGACATCGCCGCCTTTGCCGACAGGATCGCGGCGGCAGGCGCGGTGAATGGCCTGTCGCAATGCTTGCTGCGTTGCACTGCTCCGGGCGTGCCGGATCTCTATCAGGGCACGGAGTTCTGGGACCTGTCCCTGGTCGATCCCGACAACCGGCGCGCGGTCGATTGGGCGGCACGGGAGCGGGCGCTGGATGCCGCCGTGCCCCCCGGGGCGGCGATGCACCACTGGCGGGATGGCCATATCAAGCAAGCGGTCATCGGCGCAGCCCTGCACTGCCGGCGCGAGGCGGGCAGCCTCTTCGAACGCGGCAGCTATGAGCTGCTCGCAGTCGAGGGACCGCGGCGCGCGCATGTGCTCGGCTTCCGGCGTCGATGGGGCGATGCCCAGGCGATCGTCGTGACCACGCGCCTGCCGGCGGCGCTGCTCGGCCAGGAGCCGCGCCCTCTGGCGCCGGCGGCGGCCTGGCAAGGCAGCGCGATCCGCCTGGCCGACGACGCAGCGACAGCCTGGCGGGATGTCATGACGGGGACGGTGCATGTTGCGCAGGATGGCGGCCTCGCCGTGGCGCGGCTGCTGTCGGAGCTTCCGGTCTGCCTGCTGATGCCGGAGCGGCCCGCCTGATCCCCCTGCCCATGCGGGCCGATTGACGGCGATCTCGCCCGGCCACCAAATGGCCCCATCGTCTCCAGTCGAGGTGGCGTTTTCGCGAGGGTGGCAAGGCGCTTCGAAGGCAGCGCCCCCGCCCGCGGCGACCGACGCCGAGACCCCAGCCATCAGGGATCGGACCGTGCCGAGCACACCCATCGAAAGCCTGCTCTTCCGCGACATGTTCGGCACGCCGGAGATGCGCGCGGTCTTCTCCGACGAAGCGGTGATCGGCCGCTATGTCGAAGCGGAGGTGGCGCTGGCCCGGGCGCAGGCCAGGCTCGGCGTCATCCCGCCCGCCGCCGCGGCGGGCATCGCGGCCGGGGCGCAGAGCCTCGCCATCGACTGGCCGCGCCTGCAGCGCGAGACGGAGAATGTCGGCTACCCGATCCTGCCGCTGGTCCACCAGCTCTCCGAAGCAGCGGGCGAGGCCGGCCGCTTCCTGCATTGGGGTGCGACGACGCAGGACATCATGGACACCGCGAGCGTGCTCCAGCTCCGCGCCGCGCTCGACATCGTGGGGCGGGACATCGGGGTGCTGCGCGGGATCCTGGCCGATCTGGCGCTTCGCTACCGCGACACCCCAATGGCCGGCCGCACCCATCTGCAGCAGGCCCTGCCGATCACCTTCGGCTACAAGGTCGCGATCTGGCTCTCCATGTTCGACCGCCACGCCGAGCGGCTGGAACAGCTTCGCCCGCGGGTACTGGTCGGGCAGTTCGCCGGTGCCGCGGGCACGCTAGCCTCGATCGGCCAGGCCGGGCTCGAGGTGCAGGCAGGCTTCTGCGAGGAGCTCGGCCTCGGCCAGCCTGCCATGACCTGGCATGTCGCGCGCGACGGCATCGCCGAGGCGGTCAGCTTCCTCGGCCTCGTCACCGGGTCGCTCGCCAAGCTCGCCACCGATATCATGCTGATGATGTCGACCGAGTTCGGCGGCGAGGTGCAGGAGCCCTTCGTGAAGGGGCGTGGCGCTTCCTCCACCATGCCGCAGAAGCGCAACCCGATCTCCTGCGAGCTGATCCTGGCCGGCACCGCCGCGGTTCGCCAGCAGGTCGGGCTCATCCTCCAGGGCATGGTGCAGGATTTCGAGCGCGCGACCGGGCCCTGGCACCTCGAATGGGTGGCAGTGCCGGAAAGCTTCATCCTGGCCGGCGGCTGCCTGCGGCAGGCAATCGGCATGCTGGGCGGGCTGGTGGTCGATCCTGCACGCATGCGCACCAATCTGGATCTGACCGGCGGGCTGGTCGTCGCCGAGGCGGTGATGATGGCGGCGGCGCCGGCGCTCGGCCGGCAGCACGCGCATGACGTGGTCTATGACGCCTGCCGCGCCGCGATCACCTCGGGCCGTCGGCTGGCGGAGGTGCTCGCCGGGATGCCCGAAGTGGTCGCGGCACTCGGCGGCGTTGACGGCGTGGAGCGCCACTGCGACCCGGCCAATTATCTCGGGCTAGCCCCGCAGATGGTCGACCGGCTGCTGGCGTCGCGCCAGGCCGGCACCGGCCAATCCTGAACAATGCGCATTCGAATCCGGAGGAGAGGTCGATGACCGACAACTACGAGGCAGGAATGAAGGCGCGCCGCGCTATCCTCGGCGATGCGCATGTGGATCGCGCGATCGGCCGGAGCAACGCCGTCAACCGCGAGTTCCAGGACTTCATCACCCGCTTCGGCTGGGGTGAGATCTGGACCCGCCCGGGCCTCGACCACCGGACGCGGCGCATCCTGGTGATGGGCACCATGGTCGCCCTCGGCCGCTGGGAGGAGTTCCGCATGCATGTGCGGGCCGCGCTGGAAGACCGGATGCCCATCGAGGGCATCAAGGAGCTTCTCCTGCAGCAGTCGATCTATTGCGGCTTCCCGGCTGCCAATACCGCTTTCCATCATCTGGAGGAGGTGATCGCGGAGTTGAAGGCCCGCGGTATCACCATTGCGGGGCTGGAGGGCTGAACCACCCGGACATGGCGCCGCCGCCGAAGCCCAGCGAATCCGCGGTATTCGCATCCTTTTCGAGGGCTACCGGGAAGCCGGGCAAACTTCACCATCGACGCAGCGTTCCGCAATCATCTGGCCGGGCCAACCGGTTAGCCGATGCTTCTGGTGCCCTGCTCAGGAAGGCCAGGCGCCGCTCCCGACCGGGATCGATACGAATGCGGAGTGCATGATGGCCGACAGCGACCGGAAAGACATCGACGCCAGGCTCACCGCTCCGTCGACCTCGCCCGAAAGCGGTGGAGCGATGCCGGAGGTGCTGCAGCTGGGCCGGAATGGGTGGATGCCGAACAATCCCCGCCTGCCCGTGCTGCTCTATCGCAGCGCCGTGCCAGTCGCCGGAGAGGATCCCGCCGCCCTGTTCGAGGCGCTGTTTCAACGCACCGGCTGGCCGGCCCAGTGGCGCGATGGCGTCTATGCCTATCACCACTACCACACCGCGGGGCATGAGGTGCTGGGCTTCGCCGGCGGCAAGGCAAGGCTGATGCTGGGCGGGCCCAAGGGGCAGGAGGTCCAGGTCACGGCAGGCGACGTCGTGGTTCTGCCGGCGGGCACCGGCCATTGCCGATTGAATGCCAGCCCCGACTTCCTGGTGGTCGGGGCCTATCCGCCCGGCCAGGATGGCGATATCTGCCGCACGGCCCCGACGGCGGCCATGATCGAACGCATCATGACGCTGCCGGTCCCGGAGTCCGATCCAGTCTTCGGTGCGGAAGGCCCGCTTCCCAGGCTCTGGCGGGTGGCCTGACCGGGATGTCCGCAGAATGGGGGCTGCCGTGCAACCGGATGATCCTTTCGATCTCTCCCGTTTCGTGACGGCGCAGGCGCCGATCTTCGAGATGGCGCTTGAGGAGCTGCGCGCCGGGCGGAAGCGGAGCCACTGGATGTGGTTCATCTTCCCGCAGCTACGCGGGCTCGGCCACTCGTCGATGGCGCAGTTCTACGGCATCCAGTCCCTCGACGAGGCGCGGGCCTATCTCGCCCATCCGGTGCTCGGGCCGCGGCTCGCGCTGGTCACGCGGACGGTGCAAGCCGTTGAGGGCCGATCGCTCAACGCGATCTTCGGTTTGCCGGACGACATGAAGTTCCGCTCCTCCATGACGCTGTTCTCGCTTGCGGCGGAGGATGCGGCGAACCCCTTCAGCGCGGCACTCGACCGCTGGTGCGATGGCCGGCCCGACGCAGCGACGCTCTCGCTTCTCGGTGCCGGCGATCGCCCTCGCTCGTCCGGGTGAGAGCACCCGGACGAGCAGGCATGCGCCTGGATCGGCGCGTCAGCCGATCGGGCTGAGATTGACCGTGGTCGCACCGTTCTCGCGATGCTCGGCCGCGATCATCACCATGTCCGCAAAGGTGAAACGTCGGTCGGCGCCATCCAGCGCCAGGCCGGGGATCGGATCACCGAATTGCCAGCTCGGCGCGCGGCCAAGGATGCTGGTCGGGTCACCGTCGAGCAGCCCGACGAAGGTCTCGGCGACGATGCGACTGCCGAGCGGGCCGAGCCGCGTCCCGCCCTGCGTCTTCCGGGCTTCCTTGAGGATGTAGTACCAGAGCGGCGTGCGCTGATGCAGGCCGTGCTTGCGTGCGGCCCTGCCGTCCGACGTATCGTCGCCGATCTCATCCGGGCTCAGCACTGGAATGCCCATGAAGCGGGCGATGTCCTGCGCTGCGGGCAGCTTCATCTTGGCACCGCGCCGCAAGTTCATCACCGCCAGGCTGCTGCTGCCATCCGGCGCCGCGCCGGAGGTGTTCGGCGGCAGGCCGAGCTCATGCAGTTCCTTCGCCAGATAGGGGTCGATATTGCGCGAGAGGTTGAGCGGTACGGGACCGGGCGGCTGCGGCGCCTCGAAGCGCAGGAAGCGGCGCCAGTCGATGATCCAGTCGCCGGGCAAGGTCGGCTTGTTCGCCGGCGTGTCCCCCGGCGTGCCGATCAGCCCGGACTTCGCGGTGAACTGGAAGAGCAGGTCGAAATTGGCGGCGACCACCCCGCCCGGCGTGAAGATGCGGTTGTGGCTGTAGACCTCCCGCACCATGGAATGGCCGAGCCGATAGGCGGCCACGGAGAATTCGGTTGGCATGTAGGGCTGGCCGAAAGCGCCGAAGGTTTCGAAGCGGAAGAATTCGCGCTGCTTCACCGCCAGCGCGATATCGTTCACGTCGCAGAGCTTGGTCAGAAAGTCGCGCAACACCATCGCCTGATAGAGGTCGACGACTGCGCGGCGTGTGGAATCAAAGAGCCGCCCGCGCGGCACCTTGCCCTCCAGCCGGTCAGCCATCGCGTTGTGGAAGCGCAGGAAGGCCAGATGCGTCTGGGCCACCAGCAGGTTCTCGTCATTGCGCTCATCGCCGATGATCGCGAAGCCCTGGGCGTTGCGTGGCAGGTCGTGCGGCAGTCCGGCGAAGGCCGCTTCCGCACCACCGATGGCGGTCGAGCCAAGCAGCAGCTTCACCGGCGCGGGATCGCCGCCCATCCCCTTGGTGGTGCGATCGTAGAGCGAGGGCTGCGCCCGCGGCCCAAAGCCATAGACGCTGTCGAGGTCGAGCCGCGGGGTGCGGAAATTCTCGACGGCCATAGGGTCATCGACAATCTCGGTCAGGGTCGTCGTGTCCAGCGTGATGTCGTGATCGATGAACTGGCCGAGATAGGTGTAGCCGGCCGGGATCTCCTCGTTATTGCCGGAGTTCTCGCCGGCGGGGGCATCATCATCCCGCATTGCCAGGCCGAGCGCCACGAGGGCCGCGTCGGGTACCTCCAGCGGGGTCGAGAGTTCGGGGAACATGCGGCCGAAGCGCCCGGCGGGTATCGCCTGACCGAGGGGCGGCGGCACTTCGTGCCGCTGAGCGTGTCCGTGATATCCCGGTTCGGTCTTTGGTGCCGACATCGTGCCATCTCCTGAGCGGTTGCTGTGGTGGTCACTGATGATTTCGGCGGCGAAGCCGGCGCCTCGCAGAAAGCTGCTTCCAGAACGGAAGACGGCCGCCGCTGCACGGACGTTATCGGTGACCGTTCCGACGAGCGGTGACGCTGGTCACATCCCGCGCCGAAACCCTTGATGCCGCGGGCACGTTGCTCCGCAGGCCAGGAACCGGGACCGGGCTGAAGATCGCTTATCCTCAGGGAGCGCCCCTTCATGCGCCAGCTCGTCCAATCCCGGCCGCTGGTCTCCGGCCTCGTCGTCGTGCTGCTGGGCCTCTTCTTCGCGGGCGCCGGCACCTATCTCGCCTGGCTCGGAGGGAGCTGGTACTATCTGCTGGCCGGGACCGGCCTGCTCTGCGCGGGCGCTCTCCTCATGATGGGCAAGCGCGCCGGCCTCCTCGTCTATGGCGCAGTCTGGCTCGGCACGGTGCTCTGGGCGCTCTCCGAAAGCGGGTTCCGGCCATGGTATTTGCTGCCGCGCCTTCTCGCGCCGACCGTCCTCGGCATCTACCTCCTGCTGCCCTGGGTGACACGGAAGCTCAGTGGCTGGCCGCCGCGCCGGGCGATGGGCGTGGTGGCGGCGGGAGGGGCTGTGGTGCTTCTTCTGATCATCGGCGTCGCCGCGGTCACCGGCCCCCAGATCGCCGCCCAGGATCCGCCACCACTCGCCAGGAATGCTCCGCAGCCGGCCGCCGCTCTGGCGGACGAGGATGAATGGCGCTTCTATGGCCGTACACCGGCCGGGGATCGCTTCGCACCGCAGACGCAGATCACGCCGCAGAATGTCGGTCAGCTCGAGGTCGCATGGATCGCACGCAGCGGCGATTCCGCCGATGCGGAAGAAATCCGCCATGCCCGCGAGTTCCACAGCGAGGCGACGCCGCTGAAGGTGGGCGATACTCTCTACACCTGCACCCCGCACAGTGTCGTACTGGCGATCGACGCCACCACGGGCGCGGTCAAATGGCGCTTCGATCCGGAGATCGACCGCACCGGCCATCCCTATCTGGTCTGCCGCGGCGTTGCTTATGACGAGGTGACGGACAGCGACTGCCCGCATCGGATCTACTCGCCGACCTTCGATGCGCGCCTGGTCGCGCTCAATGCCGAGACCGGCCGGCCCTGCGAAGGCTTCGCCGAACGCGGCTTCATCAACCTCGCCGCCAATATGGGCGACGCGCCGCGCGGCTTCGTGCTGACCACCTCGCCGCCCATGATCGTCAACCACCGCATCGTCATCGGCAGCCGCATCCGCGACAACCGTGCGGTCGACGAACCTTCGGGCGTGGTGCGCGCCTTCGATCCGGCGAGCGGGCGGCTCATCTGGGCCTGGGACATGGGGCGCGGCGAAGATGCTATCCCCGGCGGCCTGCCGGCGGGAGAGGTCTACACGCGCGGCACGCCCAATGCCTGGAGCGCCTTCACCGCCGATCCGGCGCTCGGCCTGGTCTATCTGCCGATGGGCAATCCGACGCCCGACTATTTCGGCGGCCGTCGCCGCCCCTTCGACGAGCGCTTCGGCAGCGCGATCGTGGCACTCGAGATCGAAACCGGCCGGCTGCGCTGGTCCTTTCAGACCGTGCATCACGACATCTGGGATTTCGACCTGCCGATCGGGCCATCGCTGGTCGACCTGCCGGATGGCCAGGGTGGCACGATCCCCGCGCTGCTGCAGACCACCAAGACAGGCCAGATCTTCCTGCTCGATCGCCGCGACGGCCATCCGGTCGCCGATGTCGAGGAACGGCCAACCCCGCAAGCCGGCGGCGTCGCCGAGGACAGGGTCGCGCCGACGCAGCCCTTCTCCACAGGCATGCCGTCCTTCACGCCGGCACCGCTGACCGAGCGGGATGCCTGGGGGGCGACGCCGATCGACCAACTCCTGTGCCGCATCGAGTTCCGCCGGAGCCGGCATGAGGGCATCTTCACGCTGCCGGGGTTGCAGCAGATGATTGGCCATCCGGCCTTCGATGGCGTCAGCGACTGGGGCGGCGCCGCCATCGACCCCGAGCGCGGGATCATGGTGCTGAACACCATGACCATGCCCTTCCGGATCCGCCTGGTGCCCCGCGAATCTCCCGAAGGGCAGCGCGCGTCGGCGCCGCAGAAGCCAGGCGATGCGCCGCTCGGGCCGATGGATGTGCAACACTATCCGCAGCTCGGCACGCCCTATCTGGCAGCAGTCGGGCCTTGGATCGGCGTCTTCGGCGCGCCCTGCAGCGCGCCGACCTGGGGTCAGCTTTCCGCCGTCGATCTGCACACGCGCCGGCTGTTGTGGCAGGTCACGCTCGGCACCTCCCGCGACAGCGGCTTGTTCGGCAGCCAGGCCAACATCCCGCTCCCGACGGGGGTGCCGAATATCGGCGGCAGCACGGTGACGCGCAGCGGCCTGATCTTCATCGGCGCGACGACGGACCAGTACCTGCGGGCCTTTGATTTGCAAAGTGGCCGGGAGCTATGGAGGCACCGGCTGCCCGCCGGCCCGCAGGCGACGCCCATGACCTATACGGGCCGAGATGGTCGGCAGTATGTCGTCATCACCGCCGGCGGGCATGGCGCGCTGGCGACCCGCTACGGCGATTACACGATCGCCTTCGCCCTGCCGCGGGGGTCGTGAACGGCAGCAGCACGAGCGATCTGGAGCGAAAGCAGATCGCATTGGCAGGACCCGCGACTTTCGTTCCAGCAGAGCAATTGCGTGCTACACTCCGAGGCAAGGCACAGAAGAAGCCGGCCAGCCCCATCCTCTCGGCGGCACGCCGGCCAGGGAGGGTCGGATCATGGGGCGCGAGCTCACCACCCGCTGCTGTGTGGTCGGCGGCGGACCGGCCGGAATGATGCTCGGCGTGCTGCTGGCGCGATCGGGCATCGACACCGTCGTCCTGGAGAAGCATGCCGATTTCCTGCGGGATTTCCGCGGCGACACCATCCATCCCTCCACCCTGGAGCTACTGAGCGAGCTCGGTTGGCTTGAGGATTTCTTGCGTCTGCCGCATCAGACGATCCGGGAGATCGGCGTCGAGATCGCCGGAACGCGGGTAACGGTGGCGGATTTCTCCCATCTCCCGGTGCGTTGCCGCTTCATCGCCCTGCTGCCGCAATGGGACTTTCTGGATTTCCTCGCGGATCGCGGCGCCACCCTGCCCGCCTTCCGGCTGCGCCAGCAGGCCGAGGCCACCAACCTCGTCATGGAAGCGGGGCGCGTCGCTGGCGTGCAGGTCGAGGACGCAGACGGCCCGCTGACCGTGCGCGCCGATCTCGTGGTCGCCGCCGATGGGCGCCACTCGCGCCTGCGCGCCGCTGCCGGGCTCGTGGTGCGGGATCTCGGCGCATCCATGGACGTGCTCTGGATGAAGCTGCCACGACGCAGCTCGGATCCCGAGGCGGTCCTCGGCTATGCCGCGGCCGGTCACCTGCTGGTGCTGCTCAACCGCGGCGATTACTGGCAATGCGCCTTCGTGATTCGGAAGGGCGGCTTCGAGACTGTCCGTGAGGCGGGGCTGAAGCATTTCCGCGCGGCGCTGATGCGCACCGCCCCCCTGCTGGCCGGGCGAACCGGGGCATTGGACAACTGGGACGCGGTGAAGGTGCTCACCGTCTCCGTGGACCGGCTGGAACGATGGTGCCGGCCGGGCCTGCTCTGCATCGGCGATGCCGCCCATGCGATGTCGCCGATTGGTGGCGTCGGCATCAATCTCGCCATCCAGGATGCGGTGGCCGCGGCGCGGATCCTGGCGCCGGCGCTGCGGAGCGGCGCCCCCGACATCGCCACCCTGCGGCGCGTGCAGCACCGGCGGAGCTGGCCGACACGCGCGACCCAGCGCCTGCAGATCCTGGCGCAGGACAGGATCATCCGCCCGGTCCTGGCCGGCGGCGGTGGCAAGCTGCCCTTGCCCTTCCGCCTGCTCAGCCGCTTCCCAGCCTTGCGCCGCATTCCGGCGCGGCTGCTCGGGATGGGCTTCCGTCCCGAGCATCTCGAAGCATGAGATAGGTAACGGCACCCGTCATTGCCGCCGCGACGGGCGTGCGGCCAGCGCGGCAGCCTGCGCCAGCAGCTCGGCCGCGAAGGCTTCGCTCAGCCGGTCCGGCACTTCACCGCGCGGGCGCAGCAGCAGGTAGCGCAGCCGCACCTCCGGCGCGAACGGCAAGGTCGCGATGGCTAGGCCCTTGGCGGCATCGGCTACCACGAGTGGATTGACCAGAGCCACGCCGAGCCCCGCCGCGACGAAGCGGCAGAGCGTCTCGCTGTTCGGCGTCTCCAGCCTGAGCCGCGGGGCGACGCCGGCGCCGCGGAAGACCTCCTCCGCCGCATGCCGCGCGCCGTCGGCGAGGCTGAGTGCCAGGAAGCGCTCCTCCGCCAGATCATGTGGGCCGGCGGGGCGTCGCAGCCGCGCCAGCGGATGCCCGCGCGGCACCACGAGCACCGCCGGGATGGAGAGGAATTCCTGTTCTTCCACGGCGGGAAAGCCGCTGCGCGGCGAAGCCAGGCCGAGATCTACCTGCCGCGACGCGACCCATTCATAGATCGTGTTCGAGGGATTGACCTGCAGGGAGACGGTCGCCTCCGGCCGGCTCTGCAGGAAGCTTGCCAGCGCATCCGCCATTAGCCCACCCGCGAGCGCCGGCAGACAGGCGAAGCGCAGCCGGCCGGTGCCGAAATTCCGAATGTCCTGCGCCGCGACGCGCAGCCGGTCGAGCCCGGTGAAGGCGCGCTCCACTTCGCGCAGAAAGGCGTCGCCTTCCGGCGTCAGCCGCGCCGCACCCTGACCGCGCAGGAAGAGCGGAAAGCCGATCACTGCCTCGAGCCGCGCGACGGAGCGGGTCAGCGAGGGCTGCGCGACCGCCAGCGCCCGCGCGGCGCGGGAGAACCCGCCATAGCGCGCGACCGCCCGGAACGCCTCGACCTGTCGGAGCTCCAATCCTGATCCTCCATGCCTCTACCGCATGGATACTGCGATTCAAGGTATTTGACGGCATGATGTCGGTTGCGTGTCAATGGCGGCATGCGCGACCCCGATCCCATTCCGGCAGGGACAGCCCAGGCATGACGCACCCCGCCTTCCATCCGGAGTTCCAGGCCGCACCCTATTGGTGGGACGCCGCGCCGCCGGAAGATGCGCGGGACGCGCCCTTGCCCGAACGCGCCGACATCGCCGTCATCGGCAGCGGCTTCGCCGGCCTCTCGGCGGCGCTTGAGGCCGCGCGCGGCGGCGCGGATGTCGTGGTGCTGGATGGTGGGCCGCTCGGCGGTGGCGCCTCCTCCCGCTCGGGCGGCATGGTGAGTTCCGGGCAGAAGCTGGTGCTGACCGCGGCGCTTGCCGACCTGCCCGCCGCGAAGCAGGCGGCGGCGCTCGAGGACAGCAGGGCCACCTTCGAATTCCTCAAGGCGCTGGTGGCGCGCGAAGGGCTCGATGCCGACCTGCAGCTCTGCGGCCGCTTCTTCGGCGCCTTCACATCAGCGCATCTCGACACGCTGAAGCGCAATGCCGAGACGCTGCATGCCCGCACCGGCGTCACCATCCGCATCCTCTCCCGCGACGAGCAGCGGGAGGAGGTGGGATCGGCCTATTTCCACGGCGGTTTCGTGGTCGAGGATTACGGCGGCGTGCATCCGGCGAAGCTCAACCAGGCGCTGCGTGGTGCCGCGCGCACCGCCGGGGCCAGGCTGTTCAGCCATGCCCGGGTGCTGGGCACCGAACGCGACGGCGGCGGCCACCAGGTCACGACCGAACGCGGCACGCTCCGCGCCGCGCATGTGCTGTTCGCGACCAATGGCTACACCGATGGCGCCAGCCCCTGGCTTCGCAAGCGCGTGCTGCCGGTGATGAGCTACCAGATCGCGACCGAGATGCTGCCACCGGGCATGATGGACAGGTTGATCCCGCGCCGCCGCATGGTCACCGACAGCCGCAAGGAACTGACCTATACCCGCCCTTCCCCGGACGGCACGCGCATCCTGTTCGGCTGCCGGCCCCGCGCACTGGATGCGGCGCCGGAGCGGCTTGCCCTGGCGCTGCGCGCCCGCATGCTGCGCATCTGGCCGGAGCTGGCGCCGATCCGGCTGACCCATGCCTGGGGCGGCTTCGTGGCCATGACCGCCGATCGCATCCCGCATATCGCCGAACAGGACGGCGTGATGCATGCCGCCGGTTGCAACGGCAATGGCGTCGCGCTGATGACCTTCCTCGGCTGGCATGCGGCGCAGCTCATGCTCGGCCGCACCAACCGGCGCGCCTTCTTCGCCGACATTCCCTTCCCGGCCGTGCCGGCGCCGGCGCGCGGCCCCTGGACCGTGCCGCTGGCGAGCGCCGCCTATCACCTGCGCGACCTCGCCGCGAACCCGGGCGAGATCATGGGCGAACGGCTCGGCAGGCCGGGACGTGATGCGACCACCCCATCCAGCAAGGAGGCACAGGAATGACGTTCTTTCGCCGGACCCTCGCGGCGGGCGCCGCGCTGCTGCTCTGTATGGGCGTGGCCCAGGCACAGATGCCGCCGCTGCCGCAGGCGGTCCGGGACGCCGGCCTGCTCCGCGCCGGCGTGCGCTGCGACCAGCCGCCCTATGGCTATCGCGGCTCCGATGGTGGCTTCGCGGGCATCGAGACCGACATGGCGCGCCAGATGGCCGCCTGGGCTTTCGGCAGCGCCGATCGTATCGAGCTGCAATGCGTCACCGCCGACAATCGAATCCCGCAGCTCAATGCCCGGCGCGTCGATCTGCTGATCGCGACCCTCGGCGTCACGCCGGAACGCGCCCGCGTCATCGATTTCTCGGACGCCTATCGCTGGGGCGGTTCCGACCTTCTGGTGCGGCGCGACAGCCCGATCCGCACCCTGGACGACGTGCGCAACCGCACCGTCATCATGCTGCGCGGCACTACCCAGGCGCTGTGGTTCGACGCCAATATGCCCGGCCTCAGCGCGATGCGATTGAACACCGCCTCCGATGCGCTGCAGGCGCTGCTGCAGGGACGCGGCGAGGCCTATGCGCATGACGCGGCGACACTGATCGTCATCGCCGCCCGCGACCCGAGCCTGCGCCTGGTGGGCGAGCCCTTCGCGGTCTCCGACGCCGCGGTCGGGGTGCGGAAGAACGAGCCGGAGTGGATGGCCTGGATCAATGCCGCGCTCGCCCGCATGAAGGCCGAGGGGCTCTATACCCAATGGCTGGAGCGCCATGTCGCGCCCGAGATCCGCGCCCCCTACACCGCGGCCTTCAACGAGCCGCGTCCCGCGGCACGCTGAACCAGCGGCATGGAATTCGACCTCGACTATCTGGTGCAGCAATTGCCGGCGCTCCGCGCCGGCCTCCTGCTCACCATGCAGGTGAGCGCGATCGCGATCCTGCTCTCGGTCGTGGTCGGGTTGCTCGGCGCCAGCGCGCGGGTGCTGCGGCTGCCGCTGCTCTCCCCGCTCATCGCCGCTTATGTCGAGTTCATCCGCAACACGCCGCTGCTGGTGCAGCTCTTCTTCATCTTCTTCGGCCTGCCGAGTTTCGGCCTGACCCTGTCGCTGTTCTGGTCGGGCGTGCTGGCACTCACGCTCTGGGCCGGCGCCTTCCAGGTCGAGAATGTGCGGGGCGGCCTGGCGGCGGTCTCGCCCGGGCTGGGCGAGGCGGCGCGCGCCCTCGGCCTCACGCGCTGGCAATATCTGCGCCTGGTCGGCCTGCCGCTGGCGGTCCGGAGCGGGCTGCCGGCCATGCTCAACACCGGCGTCTCGCTGGTGAAGAACAGCGCCTATGTCTCCGCGATCGGGCTGCAGGACCTGGCCGGCGTCGCCTTCGACCGCATCGCCAGTGATTTCCGCGCCTTCGAGATGCTGGCCGTGCTGCTCGTCGGCTATCTCGCCCTCGTGCTTTCGCTCAGTGCCGCCGTGCGGTTGCTGGAGCACCGGCTCCAGGCGCCGTTTCGCCGATGATCCACGATCTCTCCTTGCTCGTCGAGAACTGGCCGCTGCTGCTGATCGGGCTGCGCGCGACACTCTCGCTCGCTGCCGTCACCCTGCTTGCCTCCACCGTCTTCGGCGTGCTGCTCGGCACGCTCGCCACCGTGCGTGCCCGGCCGGTGCGCTGGCTGGTCGCCTTCTATGTCGAGACCTTCCGCGACATCCCGCTGATCGTGACCATCTTCACCATCTTCTTCGGCGCCCCTTTCCTCGGCGTGCCGCTGCAGCCCTTCCCGGCGGTGGCGCTCGGCCTGTCGCTCTGGGGGGCGGCGAATGGCGCCGAGATCGTGCGCGGCGGCATCCAGTCGATCCCGAAGGGCCAGATCGAGGCCGCGACCGCGCTCGGCCTGCATGCCTGGAAGATCTACCTGCTGGTGCTCTGGCCGCAGGCGCTCCGCGTGCTGCTGCCGGCCTTCACCGGGCTGTTGGCGCTCATCGTGCAATCCACCTCGCTCGGCGCCCTGGTCGGCGTCACCGAGTTCCTCAAGGCAGGTGGCCTGATCATCGAGCGCAGCACGGTGATGCAGGGCATCAACCCCGCCTTCGCGATCTACGGCTTCATCCTGCTCGTCTATTTCTCGATCTGCTCCGTCCTCACGGCGTTGTCGCGCCGGCTGGAGCGGCGCCTCGCAACCCAGGGCGGCGCCCGTGCGGTGCACGCGCCTGACCCCTCCAGCGTCTAAGCCACCCCGACGAAAGAAGAAGCGCCATGTCCGTCGCGTCCAAGGTCAGCCGCCGCCTCGCCGAGGGCATCGCCCCGGAGGTCATCGAACATATCTACGGCCCGCGCCTGGCCGGCGAGCTGGCCGCGACCTTCCCCTACTTGGGTGCCCTGAACGCGGCGCATCTCGTCATGCTGGCACGGCAGGCCATCCTGACGCCGGCGCAGGCTGGCGCCATCGCCACGGGGCTGTTGCAGATCGCCGAGGAAGGGCCTGATGCGATCACGCCTGATCCCGCGCTCGAAGATGCGTATTTCAACATCGAGGCGCGGCTGGTGACGCTGATCGGCGCCGACACCGGCGGCCGTCTCCACATTGCGCGCAGCCGCAACGACCTCTCGGCCGCGGTCGACCGGCTGCGCATGCGGGAGATCCTGCTGGATCTGCTGGATACGGCCACGGCGCTGCGGCGGACCTTGATCGCGCGCGGCGCGGCCTTCGCCGATGTGGTCATGCCCGGCTACACCCATCTGCAGCCGGCACAGCCCATCACCTTCGGCTTCTATCTGACCGGCCTCGCCTCCGCGCTCGAGCGCGACGCGGCGCGGCTGCTCGATGCCTGGCCGCGCCTCAACCTTTCGCCCATGGGGGCCGCCGCGCTGGCGACCACGACCTTCCCGGTGGACCGGACGCTCACTGCCCGGCTCCTCGGCTTCGATGGCGTGCTGGAGCATGCGCTGGATTGCGTGGCGAGCCGTGACTTCTCGGTCGAGATCGTCGCCGCGGCCGCGCAGATGAGCCTCACGCTCAGCCGCTTCGCCGAAGACATGCATGTCGCGGTCTCGCACGAATTCTCCTCGGTCGAGTTCCCGGATTCGGTCTGCGGCACCTCCTCGATCATGCCGCAGAAGAAAAATCCTGTGGTGCTGGAGCATCTGAAGGCCAAGGCAGCGCATGTGGTGGCGGGCTTCGCCTCGGCCGGCGCCTGCATCCGCGCGAGCCACTTCACCAACACGCTGGATGCGCATCGCGAGGGCCAGGCGATGATCTGGCCGGCGCTGGCCGAGGCCAGACGTGCACTTGCGCTTGCCGGCATCGCGGCCGCGACCGTGACGCCGAAGGCGGATCTGCTGTTGGCGCGAGCGCGCGCGAATTTCTCAACCGCGACCGATCTCGCCGATGCCCTGGTGCGCCGCGCCGGGCTGGATTTCCGGACGGCGCATCACGTGGCCGGCGCCGTGGTCCGGCACCTGATGGATGCCGGGCTGCAGGCGCATGAGGCAACGGTCGCGATGGTGGATGCCGCCGCGCAGGAGGTTGCCGGCCGGGCGGCGGGCCTGGATGCGGAGACGGTGGCGGAGGCGCTCGATCCCGTGCGCTCGGTCGCGGCGCGCAAGGTGACCGGCGGCACCGCCCCTGCCGAGGTCCGCCGCATGGCCGCGCGCATGGCGGAGAGCCTCGCGAGGGATGAGGCGCTGACCGCGGGCTGGCGCGCGGGGATCGCCGCCGCCGAGGTGGAACGCGGCGCTGCTGTCCGCGCCCTCGCGGGGCGCTGATCACCCACTGCTATTCCCCAGCCGCGCGTTCACCCCCATGATGCCGTGCAGGGCACCGCACCGAAGCGCGGGCATCAGGGAAGGGGAACGGGCCGATGGGTGCCAATGAGGGCGCAAGCCGCAGGACATTGATGCTGGCCAGCGGCGGGCTCGCCGCCGCGGCGATCTGGCCCGCCGGACGCGTGCTGGCCCAGGCATCCGATAATGTGGTCAAGATCGGGGTGCTGGACGACATGTCCGGCGTCTTCGCCGACCAGCAGGGCATGGGCGATGTCGTCGCCGCGCGCATGGCGATCGAGGATTTCGGCGGCCGGGTGCTGGGCGCGCCGGTCGAGCTGGTCTTCGGCGACCTGCAGAACCGCCCCGATGTCGGCATGGGCATCGCACGCCGCTGGTACGACCAGGAGAAGGTCGATGCCATATTCGGCCTCGGCAACTCGGCCGTTGCCCTCGCGGTGCAGCAGCTCACGCGGGAGAAGGATCGCATCAACATCTCGGTCGCCGCAGGCACGACCGAGCTCACGGGGCGTGGCTGCACGCCGAACGGCGTGCACTGGACCTACGACAACTACGCGTTGGCGCGCGGCACCGTCTCCGCCATGGTCGCGGAGGGCAAGCGCCGCTGGTACTTCATCACCTCCGATTACGCCTTCGGCCACTCCCTGGAGGCCAATGGCACGGAGGCCGTCCGCAAGCTCGGCGGCGAGGTGCTCGGCTCAACTCGGGCGCCCCTCAACGAGAGCGACTTCTCCGCGCATCTGCTGCGCGCCGCGCAGTCGGGCGCCCAGGTGGTCGGGCTCGCGGTCGCCGGCAATGATCTGATCAACGCGGTGAAGCAGATGGGCGAATTCGGCCTGCTCCGCCGCGGCATCCAACCCGCGGCGCTGCTCTGCCTCTTGACCAATGTCCGGGCGATCGGGTTGCAGACCGCGCAGGGGCTGATCTTCACCGAGGCCTATTACTGGGATCAGAACGACGAGACCCGCGCCTTCGCCACCCGTTTCGCGCGCCTGCATGGCCGGCCGCCGACCATGTTCCAGGCGAGCATGTGGGGGGCAGTGACGCATTACCTGAAGGGCGTGCAGGCCGCCGGCACCGACGCGGCGGGAGCGGTCATGGCGAAGATGCGGGAGCTGCCGATCAACGACTTCATGACGCGCAATGGCCGCATCCGGGAGGATGGCCGCGTCATCCGCGACATGTACCTGATGCGCGCCAAGCGCCCCGCAGACTCACGCAGCGAATGGGACCTGCTGGAGGTGGTGCAGACCATTCCGGGTGACCAGGCCTTCCGACCTGCGGGGGAAAGCGAATGCCCGGCGCTGCGGCGCTGACTGCGCAGCGGAGGTTCTGCGATGTGTGACCCGAAGGAAACCCGCGGTCAGGGATGGCGCGGCTGGCAGGCCCTGCCGCAGCCGGCCGCATCCATCCCCGACGGCCCCTGGCTCGATCTCTCCCACCCGCTCAACGCGGCCATGCCGCGGGTGCCGGTCTTCCCGGCCCCGGTGTTCCGACGGCTGAAATGCATGCCCGCGGATCCGCTGAACGTCACCGAGTTCAGCATGGTCGTGCATATCGGCACCCATATCGACGCACCCTGCCATTTCTTCATGGATGGACCGGCGCTGGACGCGATTCCATTGCCCCGCCTGCATGGCCCAGGCGTCGTCTGGAAGCTCGACGGCCTCAGGCCCGACAGCCTGATCGGCGTGCCGCAGCTCGAAGCGGCGCGTCCGCTGCTCCGTCCTGGCGATATCCTGGCGCTCGACACCGGCTGGTCGCTGCTCGCCGGCAGCGACGCCTATGAGGATCACCCGAGCCTGGCGCCAGAGGCGGCGGAGTGGCTCGTGGCGCAGGGCGTCAAGCTTCTCGCCTGCGACATCCCGACGCCGGACATGCCGGTGCATCGCCGCCCGCTCGGCTTCGACTGGCCGGTGCACAAGCGCCTGCTGCGCGACGGCGTTCTGATCTGCGAACATCTGCGCGGCCAAGGCGCGCTGGCCGGCCGACGCGCCGAGTTCATGTTCAACGCCCTCAACATCGAAGGCTCCGACGGCTCGCCCGTCCGGGCCGTCGCGCGCGCCATCCGCGACTGAACCCGCGATTACGCGATATTCCGGAGAGAGTGATGACCACGAAGGCACTGGCCGAATTCGTCGCCGGGCTACGCTACGAGGACCTGCCCGAGGTCGTCATCAGGCAGGCCTGCCGGCTGGTCCTGGACGCCATCGGCTGCGCCGTCGCCGCCTGGGCCGAGGATCCTGGGAAGGCCCGCATCGCCCGCGACATCGCCGCGCTCTATCCCGCCTCGCCCGGCGCCGGCGTCATCGGCGCTTCCGGCATCGCCGCCCAGCCCGCCTTCGCGGCGCTGGCCAACGGCATCCTCATCAACGCCGCCGACAATGACGATACCCACAAGCGCGCCTTGCTCCATGTCGGCTCCGTCGTGGTGCCGACGGCCCTCGCCCTCGCCGAGACTGAGCGCCTCTCCGGCCGCGAGCTGATCCTGGCACTCGTCGCCGGCTACGAGGTCGCGGTGCGCATCGGCATGGCGGTGATGCCAAGCCACTACCGCTTCTGGCATTCGACCGCGACCAATGGCACCTTCGGCGCCGCCGCGGCGGCAGCGAAAGCGCTCCGCCTCGATGCCGAGGGCGTGCGGCGGACGCTCGGCCTCGCCGGCACCCAGGCCGCCGGGCTCAACACCTTCTTCGAATCCGGCGACATGACCAAGAGCATCCATCCCGGCAAGGCGGCGTTGAACGGCGTGCTCTCCGCCCAGATGGCCCGCCTCGGCGCCACCAGCCCCCCGGGAATCCTCGAGCATCCGAAGGGCTATCTCGCCGCCTTCTCCCTGGAGCCGAAGCCGGAAGCGCTCACCGCCGGCCTCGGCACCGATTGGGAGATCCTGCAGAACGGCTTCAAGTTCTTCCCCTCGATCCTCGCCAGCCATTCGCCGATCCAGGCGACCCTCGCGATCGTGCAGCGGGAGGCCATCGATCCCGCGCGGATCACGCGCATCACCAACGAGACCTACAGGACGGTCGGCACGCATTTCTCCAGCAAGGATGTCGGCTCGGTAATGGCAGCCCGCGTCTCGGTGCCCTACTGCATTGCGGTCGCGGCGGTGGACCGGACACTGACCCAGGCGCAATTCGCGCCGGCGCGGATCGAAGATCCGATGGTCCGCCAAGTGTTGTCGCGCACCGAGGTCATCGCCGATCCGGAGCTCGACAAGCTCTACCCGGCGAAGTTCCCGGCCCGGGTCACGATCACGCTCGACGACGGTCGCGCCTTCAGCGAGACCGTGATGCTGCCCAAGGGCGATCCCGGCGCGCCACTCAGCGATGACGAGCTCGACGACAAGTTCCGCGCCAATTGCGCGGGGCTGCTGAACAAGCCGGCGATCGACCGGCTGCACGCCGCCATTCTGGGGTTGCCCGGGGCTGATACGGTCGCGGGCTTCACCGCTCTGACGCACTGACGATCAGGCAGGGGGCAGGATGTCCGCCGCCCGGTAGCCGGCGATCTGCCCGGCGAACATGGCCCAGCTATCGACGAAGCCCGTGAAGCCGGCGGCGCGGGCCGCCGTCATCGAGGCGAGCACGTCGTAATCCATGCCGAAGAAGAAATCGGCGAAACTCCAACTCGCGACCTGGTCGAGCGGCAAGGCGAGGCCATGGCGCTGCCGGATCGCCTCCCAGACGGATTCTTTGTCGGCCATCCAGTGCGCCATCGACATACTGCGGACGGTACCGGCCCTGACGCCGAACTGCTCGGCCAGGAAAGGCCAGAGATCGGACCAGCGGAAGCAATCGCCATTGGTCATGTTGAAGGCACGATTGGCGCAGCGCGGCTCGCCCAGCATCCACAGGACGCCTTCGGCCAGCAGCCTGGCATCCGTCACCTCGTGCAGCGCGCCCCAGGTGCCGGGCTTGCCCGGGAAATCGAAAGGCACCCGCAGCTCGTGGCAGATCGCGGCATAGGCGCCGAGCGTCGAGACCATGTTGCGCGCACGGCCCGGCGCCACATCCAGCACGAAGTTCGGCCGGCTCGCGCTCCAGACCCAGGCCTTGCCGTGCTGGCGTGCGGCGATGAAGTCCTGCTGATCGTAGTAGAAATTGGGCGGCATGTGCCGCGGGTCGTCCTCGCGTGCCGGCGTGCGGTAGGGGCCGATATGCAGCCCGTACCACTTGCCGCCATGCACCAGGTGGATATGCGCGAGGCGCGGCAGGCTGGCTTCGGCGGCATCCACCAGGTTGCGCAGCATGCGGAGATTGCCCGCCACATCCTCGACGCCGGTTTCGCCATGCGGCGCGCGGGAGGCGTAGACGATGTGCGTGATGTCCGGCCGCGTCGCCAGGGCCTCGGCCAGCCCGGAGCCGCTGTTGAGATCAGCGGTCAGCCAGGGGACCGATGGATCCGGGCGGTTCCGGGACAGGCCGACCACCGTGTTGCCGGGCGTCGCCTGGCCGTGCTCCAGGATCCGGCTGGCAGCGGCGCCGGTCGCTCCGACGATCAACGTGACCCGCGTGTTGTCCACGAGACCTCCTCCCACCCTTGTCGCGGAGAGAGAGTGGCCGACCCCAGTGAGAAGGCCAATGGCTGGCGCTTCACCGCACCGGCGTCAGCACGCGTCCGCTGCGCAGGAAGGCGCGGAGATTGTCCAGCACCAGCCGCTCCATCGCCTCCCGCGTCTCCCGCGTCGCGCTGCCGACATGCGGCGTCAGCACGACGTCGTCGCTCGCGCGCAACGCCGCCGGAGCGCCAGGCTCATCCTCCACTACGTCAAGGCCGGCGCCGCCGAGGCGGCCTTCCTCCAGCATGCGGATCAGCGCCGCCTGGTCGACGACCGAACCGCGCGCGATATTGACCAGGATGCCCCGCGGCCCCAGCGCTTCCAGCACCGAAGCGGAGACCAGGTGGCGCGTTTGCGGCCCGCCGGGGCAGGCGACGATCAGGAAATCGCTCCATTCCGCCAATGCCATCAACGAAGGCTCGAAGCCATATGGCGTATCCGGTCGCGGCGCGCGGCCGTGATAGCGGACCTCCATGGCGAAGCCCTGGCCACGCCGCGCGATGGCGGCGCCGATCCGCCCCAGCCCGAGCACGCCCAGGCGCTTGCCGGAGACGCGGGTGGAGAGCGGGAATTCACCCAGCGCGCGCCAATGCCCATCGCGAACATAGCGGTCAGCGGCGCCGATCCGCCGCGCCGCGGCGAGCATCAGCGCCCAGGCGAGGTCCGCGACGCAGTCATCGAGGACATCGGGGGTATTGGCCACCTGGATGCCGCGCGCATGCGCGGCATCTGTCGCGATGGTCTCGAAGCCGACGCCCCAACTGCTGATCGCCCGCAGCGCCGGCAGCGCCGCAATCAGCGCGGCGTCGCAGCCACGCCGGACCGAAGTCGCGACGCAGGTCACTTCGGCACCATGCGCTGCGAGCCAGGCTTCGGCATCCGCCTGTTCCCAGAGGCGCACGGCGGCGAATTCCTCCCGCAGACCCTGATCCGCCAAGGGGCCGATCGGGGCGAGTTGGAGGACGAGCGGGGCATCGGTCCTCACTCGCTGCATAGCCGCGGTCAGGCTGCGCCGGTCTTCTGCGGCGGCAGGTAGCCGGCCGCCGCCGCAGCCGCGGCGAAACTCTCGCCGGCCCTGAGCCGCTCCTCCACCTGGGCATCCACCGCGTTGATGCGCTCGGCCTGTTCCAGTGCCTCCTGCAATCGGCCGCGCGGCACCACGATGATCCCGGTATCGTCGCCGACCACCAGATCACCCTGCGACACGCGGATGCCGCCGACGGTCACCGTACCGCCCATCGGCTGCAGCCGCAGCCGGCGCTTGCCGGTGGTCGGCGCGACCCAGCGGCTGGCGAGCCAGAGGCCGGTCGCCTTGATCTCATCGACATCCCGGCAGGCGCCGTCGATCACGACGCCGGTTGCGCCGCGCTGGCTGGCCGCGAAGGAGGCGAGGCCTCCGAGCGTCGAGATCGGCGCGCCGCCGACATCGACCATCAGGATCTTGCCCGGGCCGGTGGCGGCGACCAGCGTGCCGACCGCGAAATCGGCCTTGTCGAAATCGCCGAAGCGGCCCGGCACCTGCCGTGCGGTGACCGCGAAGCCGCAGATGCGGCCGCTGCCGCTCCGCTGCGTGATGCCCTGCAGGACCCCTTCGACGCCCAGCTCGTCCAGCGCATCGGACCAGGTACTGACGCCGATGCCCGCGCAGCGGGCCAGCAATTCCGTCTCGGTCGCGTCCATCGGCTCCATCTCCTGCCTGGTCAATTGATCTGCGCGCCGGAGATCCGCACGGCTTCTGCCCAGCGCGCGGCTTCCTGCTGAATGAAGGCGTCGAACTGTGCCGGCGCCAGGTTGTTCACCTCGGCGCCCATCTCGACCAGCCGCCGCGTCATGGCGGGGTCCGCGACGATGCCGGAGATATCCTGGTAGATGCGCTCGCGCAGCGCCCCCGGCAGCCCCGCGGGCGCGAAGGTTCCGAACCAGGTGGCGAATTCGAACTCGGCCATTCCGGCCTCGGCGAAGGTCGGCACATTGGGCAGCGCGCTCATGCGCCGCCCATGCGCGAGCGCGATCGCCTTCAGCTCCCCGCTGTTGATGTAGGGAAGCACGGCCGACAGGGTCGCGAAGGCGAATTGCACCAGGCCGCCGAGCAGGTCGGTGATCATGGGCGCATCGCCGCGATAGGGCACGTGCTCCGAGGTGATGCCCGTCTTGCCCTTGAAGAGCTCCGCGGTCAGATGCTGCGCCGTGCCGTTGCCGGTGGAGGCGACCGTCACGCCCTGCGGCTGCGCCTTCGCCCAGGCGATGAATTCCTGCAGGGTATTCGCCGGCACCGACTTCGCAGTCACCATGACCAGCGGCACCGTGGCGGTCAGCGTGATCGCCGTGAAGTCGCGGATCGGGTTGTAGGGCAAGGTCCGGTAGAGGCTCGCGCTGATGGTGTGGGCGGAGGTGGTCTCGAACAGCGTGTAGCCATCAGGCGCCGATTGCGCGACCACCTGAGCGCCGATCGTGGCGCCGGCGCCGGCACGGTTCTCGACCACCACCGGCTGACCCCATTTGGTCGTCAGCTTCTCGGACAGGAGGCGGGCGACGACATCTGTGGCGCCACCGGCCGGATAAGGCACGATGAAGCGCACTGGCCGCGCCGGATAGGCCTGCGCCCGGGCGTCACCGGCCGGGGAAGCGAGAAGCCCGAGCCCGCAGAGCGCGCCGAATGAGCGGCGCTGGATTTTCCTCAAGACGTTCCCCTTCCTTGCGATTGGCGAAGGGTTTGCGCGCATCGCTCCGGAGTGGCTAGACGGTCGATACTGCCAATCGTGGCGATGGAATTATTGATAACGACCCGAAGCACGGCCTGGTGGCGGCGCGCCTTGCCGAAGCAATCGGCCCTGTCGGCTCAGAGTGTCGGAATCCGAGCCGCGCGTGCGAGGTTGGCGTTCTGGAAGCGTGCGTCGCCCGAGACCTCCGCCCCGACCCAGCCTGGCAGCGCGATCGCCTGATCGGCATCGGTGAGCTCGACCTCCGCCATCACCAGGCCAGCGAGGTGGCCGCCGAATTCATCGACCTCCCACACCAGATCGGCGTGGCGCACGCGGGTGCGCTGCTTCTCGATCAGCGGCCCGGCGCAGTGTTCGGCGAGCAGCGCTTCTGCATCCGCCGCGGGGATCGCGTACTCGAACTCGGCGCGGGTCTTGAGCCCCGGCCCCTTGAGGGTCAGCACGCCGCGATCACCTTCGAGGCGGACGCGAACCGTCATGCCGTCGCCGCCGGTCGCGATATAGCCCTGGCGCATGCGCAATGCCGGGCCGATCGCGGCATCCCGCCACGTCTCACCAATGACGAGGAACTTGCGCTCGATTTCGACAGGCATCGGGATTTTCCGGTTGCGTCAGCATATACAGATACACGCATCACGCGCGCATATCCTGCCATATTGCCCTGCATCCGGCACGGTTTCATCCAAGCATCATTTGCCCGCTTTGTTGCGTCGCCTTAACCACAACTCCATGAGAGCGCTAGGAAAAGCCGGTCCACATGACCGGAACGCGCTGCGGCAGATGGCCGCGCGTGGCGTCCTCTGCGCCCAACGGAGGATGTGATGGCAAGGCGGATTTTCGTGGCGGCCCTGTTCCTGACCATCGCTCTGCTCGCGGCGATCCCCGCGCAAGCCCAAGGATTTGTAGGGGCGGGCTCGACCTTCGCTCATCCGATCCTCGCGCGCTGGGGGCAGGTCTTCTCCACCTTGCAGGGCGAAGGCGGTGGCGCCGTCGCGGTCGATGGCGGCTTCGACTACGAACCGGTCGGCTCTCTGGCGGGTGTCCTTCGCGTCATCCAGGGTGCCGTCGAGTTCGGCGCGACCGACGTGCCGCTCTCGCCCGAGGAGTTGGCCCGGCACGGGCTCATGCAGTTCCCCTTCGTGACTGGCGGCATCGCGGTGGTCGCGAATTTGCGTGGCGTGGCGACCGAACAGCTTCGCCTCTCCGGCGCGGTGCTGGCCCGCATCTATCTCGGCAGCATCACCCGCTGGTCGGATCCGGCGATCGGGGCGCTGAACCCAAATGTCACGCTGCCCGATGCTCCGATCGCGGTCATCCGGCGCGAGGATGGGTCCGGCACCACCTATAATTTCGCCGCCTATCTCGCCAGCGCCAGCCCGGATTGGCGCCAGCAGGTCGGCGTCGACACCCAGCTTCGCTGGCCGACCGGCACCGGTGCCCGCAGCAACAGCGCCCTCGCCGAGCGGGTGCAGGCGACCGAGAACGCGATCGGCTTCGTCGATGCGAGCCAGGTGGCGCGCCTCGGCCTCCGCACCGTGCTGGTCGAGAACCGCGCCGGCCGCTTCGTGGCGCCCAATGCGCAGAGCCTGCAGGCCGCGATGGCGACCACCGCCTGGGATCCGGCACGGCATTTCCATCAGCCGCTCGCCACCCCCGCCGGCGAGGATGCCTATCCGATCACCGCCACCGTCTTCGCGCTGATGCCGCGGCGCCCTTCCTCCCGCGGCCGCGCGCGCATGACCCAGGAATTCTTCCGCATGGCGCTGACCGAGCGCGGCGGCGATGCCACTGCCCTTGGCTACGTCCCGCTGCCGGAGCCGGTGGTGCGCCAGGTCACCGCCTACTGGACCGCCCAGGCCGGCGCGCGCTGACGCGCGCATCGGCCCGCCTTCGCCCATAAGCTTCAACCGCCGCCCAGGAGACTTGATTCCCCATGCAAGTCGATCTCTTCACACAGGTCCTAGTACCTGTCATCGGCGGCCTCGGCATCTTCATGCTGGGCCTCGAATTCATGTCGAACGGCATCCAGGCGCTCGCCGTCAACCGGATGCGCGACCTGCTCGGCCGCTTCGCCGGAACCCCCGTCAAGGGCGTGCTGGCCGGCACCCTGATCACCGGCATCATCCAGTCCTCGACCGCGATGTCGGTCATGGTCGTGGGCATGGTCAATGCCGGCGTCGTCGGGCTGCGACCGGCGATCAGCGTCATCATGGGCGCCAATATCGGCACCACCCTCGGCAACGGCCTCATCGCCCTGCCGCTCGGGCCGCTCGGGCTGCTGTTCGGCGGCATCTTTGCGTTGGTCTACATCTTCGCCAAAAGCGAGAAGATGAAGAACATCGCGCTCGCCTGCATGGGCTTCGCGCTGATCTTCTACGGCCTGAACCTGATGACCGGCGGCCTGCGCCCGCTGCGCGCGATGCCGGAGGTGATGTCCGTCATCTCGGGCCTGCGCGCCGACAGCTTCATGGGTCTCTTGATCTGCGTCGGCACCGCGGCCTTCATCACGGCGCTGATCCACTCCTCCTCGGCGACGATCGGCATCGTCATGGGCCTCGGCTCGGCTGGCGTGCTGGATTGGCAGACCGCGGTCGCCTTCTCGCTCGGCGCCGACCTCGGCACCACCATCACCTCCTGGATGGCCTCGCTCAACCTCTCGCGCAACGCCAAGCGTGCGGCCTATGCCCATATCTCCTTCAACATCATCGGCGTGCTGATCACCATCCCGCTCTTCTTCATCTCCATGGATGTGCTGCGCTGGGCGATGGGCTGGTTCGGCGGCGACCCCGGCGTGCCGGTGGTGATCAACGGCCGCGAGACCTTCCCGCTGGTCCCGGTCGCGGTCGGCCTCTACTCCACCTTCTTCAACATCTTCAACACCGCGCTGCTGTTCCCCTTCACCGGCGTGTTCGAGCGCGTGCTGTCCCGCGTCGGCCGCGATGCCTCGGAGGATGAGGAGGACTACTCGGTACCGAAGTACCTGCAGGCGGAGATGTTCGGGAACCTGCCGGTGGCGGTGCCAGCGCTGCAGCAGGAGATCGACCGCTACCTGCAGGGCAGCGCGCTCTATCTCGATAGCGCCCGCGGCGCGCCCAACGCCCCGAAGGACCTGGACGAGCATCACTTGGCGCTCGACACGCTGAGCCGCGACACCCGCACCTTCGCCTCGCGGCTCTTCGTGCCCGGCATGCCGCATGCCCATGCCGATCTGGTCGCCAGCCTGATCGAGGAGGCCGATTTTGCGGCGAGCGTCGGCGAGACGCTGCACCAGACCGCCCGCCGGGTGAAGCGCGAGCAGTTCTCCCCGGATGCGCGGGAGCTGGTCGATGCGGCGCTGGACAATATCGGCAATGCGCTGCGCTCGGTGCTGCCGGGCGCGGCCCCCTCGGCCGGCCGGACCGAGAGCCGTGACCAGGACCTACTCGACCTACGCGCCCGCTGCCTGCGGCTGGGCGACGCCGTGAAGCCGGCCGAGCGGGGGGCCATCCTGACCCTGCTGGGCAGCGCGGAACGCGCCTCGCTGCTGATCGCCCGCCTCGATGCCGAACGTCGGTCGGTTCCGCGCGTGGTCAGCACGGCTGCCGACGAGACCCGGGACCCGAGCTTCGGCGGCGTCGCCGCCGTGCCGGCGGAGTAAGGCACAGACGGGGCGGCGCCTTGGGCGCCGCCCCCGCAAGGCTGGCCCTAGCCTCCAGCCATCACGGTCCGTCGGCTGAGGAGGCGAGGCGATGCGCAAGGCGATCCCGGCGGCCGAAGCCGCGTCCCTCGTGCCGGATGGCGCCAGTATCATGGTCGGCGGTTTCATGGGCGTCGGGTGATCGTCGCCGTGCAGCATGCGGCGCGCGGTGTGTCCAAGATCGTGCCGGAGCTGTCCCTGCCGCCGACCGCCGGCCGTCGTGTCAGCCTGGTGGTGACCGATCTCGCCGTCTTGAAACCGACCGATGATGGCCTGGTGCTGCACGAACGCGCACCCGGTGTCAGCATCGAAGCCGTGGTGGCGGCGACCGCGGCGGCGCTGCTGATCCAGGGCGACGTGCCCGAGATGCCCATCCTGGTGGAGGCTGCCTGATCATGTCGCGCACCGATGACAAGCATGTCCGCCTGCCTTCGCTGATCGGCCGCACCTGGGATGAGATCGCGGTCGGCGAGAGCGCCCACCTCGTCCGCACCTGCACGCCGAACGACCTGGTCGTCTTCGCGCATGCCTCGGGCAATGTGAACCCGTTGAATCTGCCGGATGAGGCCGAGCAGGAAGCCGGCGTTGCGCCGGCCGCGCCCGCGATGTGGGGCGGCTCTTTGTTCTCCGCGGTGCTCGGCAATCAGCTCCCCGGGCCGGGCACGATCTATCTCGGCCAGACGCTCCGCTTCCACGACCGCCTGTATCCGGGCGAGGAGGTCACCGTCGCCGTCGAGGTCCGCGAGAAGCGGGCCGATCGTGTGGTGGTGCTCGATTGCCAGCTCACTGGGCCGGGCGGCAGGCTGGTCGTCGGGGGTGAAGCGACGGTGCAAGCGCCCGCTGCCCGGCTGATCACCGACGGCGTGCTGCTGCCGGCGCTGGCGTTGCGCAAGCGCGGCAAGTTCGAGCAGCTCCTGGCTGCCTGCCGCGGTGCGCCGCGGCTGCCAACCGCGGTGGTGGCGCCGACCGACGACAATTCCCTGGGCGGCGCCTGGGAGGCGACGAAGGAAGGGCTGATCGAGCCGATCCTGGTCGGGCCGGAAGCCGCCATCCGCGCCGCCGCCGACGCGATCGGCTGGCCCCTCGACGGCGTGCGCATCGAGCCAACGGTGACCGCCCATGCCGCCGCCGCACGGGCCGTCGCCATGGTGCATGAAGGTACCGCGCAGGCGGTGATGAAAGGCAATATCCATTCCGACGAGGTGCTGGCCGAGGTCACCAAAGCGGAAGGCGGGCTGCGCGCCGGGCGCCGTATCAGCCATGTCTTCGTGCTCGACGTGCCGGGGCGGGAGGCACTGCTGTCGATCACCGATGCGGCGATCAACATCCTGCCCGACCTGCTCACCAAGGTCGACATCACCCAGAACGCCATCGACCTGGCGCGCGCCATCGGATTGGCAGAACCGCGCGTCGGCGTGCTGTCCGCCGTCGAGACGATCAATATCAAGATCCCCTCCACCCTCGATGCCGCGATCCTCTCAAAGATGGCGGAGCGTGGGCAGATCAAGGGTGGCATCGTCGACGGGCCGCTGGCGATGGACAATGCGGTCGATCTCGGGGCGGCGCAGACCAAGGGCCTCCACTCCTCGGTCGCCGGCCGCGCCGATGTGCTGGTGGCGCCCAATCTCGAAGCCGGCAACATGCTGGCCAAGCAATTGGTGTTCATGTCCGGCGCCGACACGAGCGGCCTGGTCTGCGGCGCCAAGGTCCCGGTGATGCTGACCAGCCGCGCCGATGACGAGCATGCGCGGCTGATGTCGGCCGCCCTCGCCGTGCTGTACCAGCATTGGCGAAGCACCGGCACCTCCCTGGTCGGGAGCGCCATATCGTGACGGGCCTCGTCCTGGTGCTCAACGCCGGCTCCTCCTCGATCAAGTTCACGGTCTTCGCCGCGGCGCCTGAGGGACCGGAGCCGATCGCCAGCGGGCAGATCGAAGGCATCGGCGCCGCGCCGCATTTCTTCGCCCGCGACGCGGCTTGGCAGGTGCTGGTGGATCGGCGTTGGGATGGGGAGGATGCGCCCCGGCATCACGCCGCGGCGCTCGCGGTGCTGATCGGCTGGCTCGACGACAGCCTCGGCGAGCGGCCGATCATCGCCATCGGCCACCGCGTGGTGCATGGCGGGCCAGACCTCGCCGCGCCGGTACTGGTCGATGCCGCCATCCTGGCGCAGATCGAAGCACTGGTGCCGTTGGCGCCGCTGCACCAGCCGCACAACCTGGCCGGCATCCGTGCCGCCGCGGAGGCTTTCCCAGGCGTGAAGCAGATCGCCTGCTTCGACACTGCCTTCCACCGCGCCAAGCCTTGGGTAGCCGATACCTTCGCCCTGCCTCAGCGCTTCTATGCGCAAGGCATCCGCCGCTACGGCTTCCATGGCCTGTCCTACGAATACATCGCCGCCAGCCTTGCCGCCGAGGATCCGGCGCTGGGCGCCGGCCGCCTGGTCGTCGCGCATCTCGGCAACGGCGCCAGCCTCTGCGCCATCGCCGGCGGGCGCTGCGTCGACACCAGCATGAGCTTCACGGCACTCGACGGCGTGCCGATGGGCACCCGCAGCGGCCAGATCGATCCTGGCGTGCTGCTGCATCTGATGCAGGCAGAGTCGATGGACACCGATGCGCTGACCCGCCTGCTGTATCACGAGAGCGGCCTCAAGGGCCTCTCCGGCGTCAGCCAGGACGTGCGCGAGATCGAGGCCGCCGGCACGCCGGAGGCCGAGGGGGCGCTGGCGCATTTCGCCTATCGCGTGCGGCGCGAGATCGCGGCCCTGGCCGCGGCAATGGGCGGCCTCGATGCGCTCGTCTTTACCGCCGGCATCGGCGAGAATGCGCGCGCGCTGCGCGGGCAGATTTGCGAGGGCCTCGGCTTCCTCGGCATCGCAGTGGACGCGGAGCGCAACCGCGCCAATGCGCCGGAGATCACGGCGCCAGGCGCCACCGTCCGGGTGCTGATCCGCCGCACTGACGAGGAGCGCATGATCGCCCGGCACGCGCTCGCGCTGCTTCGCGACACGGTCTGCGCGGGCTGACGCGGCGCGCCGCGGGCGACGTCCGATGACAGCGCCATGAAGCTTGCCCGAAACCGCCGGAAATCCCGTTCCGCCGTCGTGACAGCGGGGCTGCGGCGAGCTTGTATCATGGCGTTTTGGTCGCGCTGACGCCCTCCATCCTCCCCGCCGCGCCCGCCTCGCTGGCCGAGGCGGAAGCGTATTTCCTTGCCCGCCGCGCCGGCCCGCCGGATGCCGCGGCGGCGGGCGAGGCGGCGATGCGCTGGGCGCTCGGCGATGCGCTGCCGGCATGGCCAGCGCTGCTGCACGCGGCGCAGGCGATCGGCGCCGCCGTGGAGCGGCATGGCGCGGGCTTCCCGCCCGGGGCGGAACCCGCCTATCACGATCGTCATCACCAGGCTGAGGCCGGACTGGCGATGGGTTGGCTCTGCGGCGCCGCCCGCGCCGCCGGGCTGCTGAGCGCCGAGCAGGCGGGGATCGGCGTGCTCGCCATGGCCGGGCACGACCTGCTGCATGACGGGACCGAGACCGGCCCGCCCGGCCGGCTGGAGGCGCAATCCGCCGCTGCGACCGCGGCCATCGCCGCGGCCAGCGGCGTCGTGCCCGCGACCGCGGCCCTGGTGCATGACCTCATCCTCTCGACCGAGTTCACCCGGCCGCTCGGACCTGAGCTGCTGCCGCACCTGGCGCGGGAGGCCGACCTGATGGGCAGCCTTTGCCCGGTGCTCGGCTGGCGATTGAGCGAGGCACTCGCCGCCGAGCGCCGCGCCGCCGGCCACCCGGCGCCGGACCATGTCGCGAGCTTCGCCGGCCGGCTCGGCTTCCTCCATATCCTGCCGACGGCGACGCCGATCGGAGTGGGTTTCGGGCTGGAAGCCGCGGGCCGTGCACAGATCGCCGCCTTCGGCCGCGCGGCGCAGCGCCTGGGCCTCATCGACACCGCACCGGATGCGGCGGCTGCGGCACTCGATAGGCTGCCGCGCGACCAGGCCCGTGCCCTCTATGACGCGGCACTCGCCCAGAGCGAGGGTGGCGCCTGATGCCGCGGCTGCGCCTCAGCTTCACGGTCACGCTGCTCACCGCCTTCGCGCTGATCTTCACCTTGGGCGTGGCGGCGGTGGTGCTGGTGTTCCGCGCGACCGGCGGCGAGGTCGCGGTCGCGACCGCCGAGCGCAGCCTGGCGCAGGCGGCGCAGCTCGTCGCCGCACGCAGCCGCGCATTGCTGCGCCCGGTGCTGACCACCACCGGCGTACTGCCCGATTTCCACCCCTTGGCGGAGGCGACCACGCCTGGGCAGAGCGATGTGGCGGCCCTGCTGCGCATCCTGGCGGTCGAACCGGCCGTGCAGGGCGTCTCGGTTGGCTTCACCGACGGCACGCTGCGGCAGGTGCTGCGCTTCGCCGCGCTGGCGCCCGAGGTCACGCGCCCGGCCGGCCCGCCGATCGGGACAAGCTTCGTCCTGCGGGAGAGCGAGGGGGATCCGGCCGGAGGACCGCGCCGGGAGCACTGGATCTTTCTCGGTGACGACCTGTTGCCGATCGGGGAGCGTCGCTTCACCGGCACCGCCGGCGATCCGCGCGATGCGCCGTGGTACCGCCAGGCGCGCGGGCCGGGGGCGGTTCGGGTCTCGCCGCTCTACGATCTGCCGCTGCTCGGCCGTCCGGGGCTCAGCGTCAGCAATGCGCTGCCGAGCGGCGGCGTGCTGGCGCTCGACATCACGCTGGAAGGCCTGAGCGCCTTCCTCGCAACCCAGCGCGTCAGCCCCAATGCCACGCTGTTCCTGTTCGACGCCGACGGCATCCTGCTGGCCCACCAGGATCCGACGCGCGCCGTGCAGCGCCTGGGCGAGGGTGCCACCGCGCGGACCACCTGGCTCGCGCTGCCGAACGCCGCCGATCCGCTGCTGCGTGCCTTCTGGACCGCCTATGCCTCGGCCGCGCTCCGTCCCGGCGAGGATGCGCGGCTCAGCCTCGCCGGCCAGCCGATCCTGGTGCGCATGGAGCCCGTCATCGACATCGCCGGGCCGCCGCTGCTCGCCGTGGTGGCGGCACCGCTCGACGACTTCACCGCCCCGGTGCTGGACGGGGTCCGGCGCGGCACGTTCTTCGCCCTCGGCGCGCTGGCGATCGGCCTTGCCGGCATCACCCTGCTGGCCTGGCGCGTCGGCCGCCCGCTTGGCCGGCTGACACGGGAGGCGGAAGCAATCCGCCGCCTCGAGCTCGACAATCCGCTCCGCCTCGACAGCCGCATCACCGAGGTGCAGCGCCTCGGCGGCGCGATGGCGGCGATGAAGGCAGCACTCGCCAATTTCGCCGCCTATGTGCCGCATGACCTTGTGCGTCAGCTGGTCAGCACCGGCGAGGCGGCGCGGCTCGGCGGCGATCGGCGGCCGCTGACCGTGATGTTCACCGATGTCGAGGGCTTCACCACGCTCGCCGAAGCGCTGGAGCCCGAAGAGGTGATGCGCCTCACCTCGGCCTATTTCGAAGCGTTGACCACGCGCCTGCTGGCCGACCACGCGACGATCGACAAATACATCGGCGACGCGGTGATGGCGCTGTGGAACGCGCCCCGCCGCGAACCTCGCCATGCCGCGCAGGCCTGCCTCGCCGCCTTGCGCGCGCGGCAGGTGAGCCTGGAGCTGGAAGCCGAGTTCGTGGTGCGCGGTTGGCCGGCGCTGCACACCCGCTTCGGCGTCCATACCGGGGAAGCGGTGGTGGGCAATATCGGCTCCTCCGACCGGCTCAGCTACACCGCCATCGGCACCATGGTGAACCTCGCCTCCCGGCTCGAGGGGCTGAACAAGTTCTATGGCACCGGCATCCTGATCTCAGAGGCGACGCGGCGCGGTGCCGGTACGGCGTTCCTGTGCCGTCCCGTCGATCTGGTGCTGCCGAAGGGCGCGCGCCGGCCGATCGAGATCTTCGAGCTGCTCGGCCTCGCCGAGCCGGCGCCGGAGGATGCAGCCCTTGCCGTCGCGTCCTCGATCCGCGCCGGGCTCGATGGCTGGGCCGCGGCGGTCGCCGAATACCGGGCCGGGCGTTTCGCCGCGGCACTGGCGGGGATCGAGGCGCTGCCAGCCGATGGCGCCGATCCGCTGCGCGCCACCTATGTCACGCGGCTCAGAACGCTGCTGGCGGACCCACCGCCGCAGGGCTGGTCGCCGGTGATCGGCTTCAACGACAAATGACCGAGGCGAGCACGACCATGCCCGACAGCAATCAAGCCGTGCAGACGCGCAAACGCATCAAGCTCGCCCTGCAGGGCGGCGGTTCGCATGGCGCCTTCACCTGGGGCGTCCTGGACCGGCTGCTGGCCGATGACCGGATCGAGATCGAGGCGGTGGTCGGCACCAGCGCCGGCGCGATGAATGCGACGGTGCTGACCGACGGGCTCGGGGCCGGCGGACCGGCGTTGGCGCGCGACATGCTGCGCCGTTTCTGGAATGGCGCGGCGGCGCTGGCCGCCCGCTCGCCGATCCAGCCGACGCCGTTCGATCGCGCGGCCGGCCATGGCGGGCTGGAGTATTCCCCGGCCTGGCATGCGGCCGACCTGCTGTCGCGCATGTTCTCGCCCTACGAGCTGAATCCGCGGAACCAGAACCCGCTGCGCGACCTGATCGCCAGCGTGGTGGATTTCCCGCGGCTCCGCGCCGCCGTCACGCCGCGTCTCTTCGTCTGTGCCACCAATGTGCTGAATGGCCGCCTCAAGGTCTTCGAGCATGCGGAGATGACACCGGAGGCGGTGATGGCCTCGGCCTGCCTGCCCATGCTGTTCCAGGCCGTCGAGATCGATGGCGAGCATTACTGGGATGGCGGCTACTGCGGCAACCCGCCGATCTTCCCGCTGATCTACATGGGGGGTGCCCCGGATATCCTGATCGTGCAGCTCAACCCGATCAACATCCCGGAGGTGCCACGCGACGCGCGCGCCATTCTCGACCGGGTGAACACGCTGTCCTTCAATTCGAGCCTGATGCGCGAGATGCGGATGATCAAGTTCATGACCGACCTGATCGACCGTGGCGAGCTCGACGGCAGCCGCCACACGCGGGTGAACATCCATACCATCAGCGCCGAGGAGGAGCTGGCGCGCAGCGGCGCTTCCTCCAAGCTCAATGCCGACGCCGCCTTCCTGAAGGCGCTGTACACGCTTGGCGTGGCGCGGGCCGACGCCTTCCTCGCCGAGCATTTCGACGATCTCGGAGCGCGCTCGACGACCGACCTGGCGGCGAAGTTTTTCTGACCTCAATCGCCGGCGCCGGCATCCGCCGGCTTGGCTTGCGCGCTGTCGGGTGTGCGCTGGCGACAACGGTCGGTCGCGCGCGGGGCCGCCTTCGCGGCCCCGGAGCATCGCTACGCTCGCTCCGCAGAGGCTGATGGCGGCCTCCGGCCGCCTGCGTCACTCCGCGGCTATTGTTCCAGCCATCTGCCAGGCAACCAGCCGGGCATAGGCGCCGCCGCGCGCCAGCAGCTCGGCGTGGCTGCCGCTTTCCACCACCCTTCCATCCTGCATGACGAGGATGGCGTCGGCATTGCGAATGGTGGAGAGGCGATGCGCGATGACCAGCACGGTGCGGTCCTGCATCAGCGCCTCCAGCGCCGCCCGCACCTGCGCCTCGCTGATGGCGTCGAGGTGGGAGGTCGCCTCGTCCAGCACCAGCACCGGCGCATCCTTCAGGAAGGCGCGCGCGATGGCGATGCGCTGGCGCTGGCCGCCCGAGAGCTGCACGCCGCGTTCCCCGACCGGTGTGGCGAGACCCTGCGGCAGGCCGGCGACGAAGGGTGTCAGCGCGGCATTCCCGATGGCGCGGACCAGGTCCTCGGCGCTCGCCTCCGGCCGGGCCAGGCGGATATTCGCTTCCAGCGTGTCGTTGAACAGGTAGGTGTCCTGCGCAACCAGCGCGACGTGGCGCCGCAGCCCATCCAAGGTCAGCCGGCGGAGGTCGACGCCATCGAGCGTCACTCGCCCCTCCTGCGGATCCCAGAAGCGCAGCAGCAGATTGGCGACGGTGGACTTGCCGGCACCGGAAGGTCCGACCAGCGCCACCGTCCGCCCCGCGGGCACCACGAGATCGAGGCCGGCCAGCGCCGGCCGCGCCCGGCCCGGATAGGTGAAGCGGAGGCTTTCGAAACCGACCGCCGAACCACCCCTGGGCGCCATCGGCTCCCGCTCGCCATCGGTCACCAGCGGCTCTTCCCGCTCCACCACCCGCAGACGACGGGTGGACGCGATGGTGTCGGCGAGCTGCCGTCCGACCTGCGCGATCTCGGAGACCGGCAGGAAGGCGGCGATCGCCAGCAGGATCAGCAGCGGCAGCAGCGCGGCGTCGAGCCGCCCGGCCGCGACCAGCGCCGCACCGGTCGCCGCGACCGCGAGCCCGCCAAGGCCGGTCGCGACTTCCAGACCAGCCGAGGCGCGCGACTGATCATGCAGCAGCGCGAGCCGCCGCCGCTGATACGCCGCGACATGATCGAGGAAGGCTTGCCGGCGCGCCGGCACCGCCTGGAAGGCGAGCAGGTCGGCCAGGCCCTGGATGGTCTCGGTCACATGCGCGCCGATGCCGCCGAGCGCCGACCGCGCCTCCCCGCCCATGCGGTCGATCCGGGCGCGGCCGAGCAGCGGGGACAGCGCGGCGTAGAGCAGGAAAGGCAGCAGCGCGAGGGCCAGCGGCCAGGCGGCGATGGCCAGCACCGCCAGCACCGTTGCCGGCACCAGAGCCGCGACCACCGCGGGCGCGATGGTATGGGCGTAGAAATACTCCACGGTCTCGACATCGGTCGTCGCCAGCGACACCAGGTCGCCGGCGCGGCGACGCAGCAGATAGGCGGGGCCGAGCGCATCCAGCCGCGCGAAAAGCGCGATGCGCATCTCGGCGAGCAGCCGATAGGCCATGTCATGCGCCAGCCAGGACTCCAGCCAGTGCAGCCCACCCGCCAGCGGCGCCGCCACCAGCAACGCGACCGAGAGTGCCAGGATCGGCGCATTGTCGCGCAAGGCGGCGATCAGCAGCGCGCCCAGCACGCCCACGCCGATAAAGGCAATGACGCGGCCGATGCCGAACAGCACGGTCAATGCGAGCTTGCCGCGCCAGGGGATGATGTAGCGGATCAGGCTCGCCAAGGTCTCCCGCCAGCCGATCGCCGCGGCGTCGGCGGCGATGTCGCGCGGCTCTGGTCCTGCGGCCTCGTTCGCCGCAGTGGCGGGCGCGGTGGTGATGCGGTCGAGGACAAGGCTGTCGGACGGCGCCCGTTCCGACGCCTGGCCACCCATCAGCCGGTGATAGGTGCCGCCCTGGCGCATCAGCGCGGCATGGGTGCCGCTTTCGACGACGCGGCCCTGGTCGAGCACCAGGATCCGGTCGGCGCCGATCACGCTGGACAGGCGATGCGCCAGGATCAGCGTGGTGCGGCCTTGCATCAGCCGGTCCAGCGCCTGCTGGATCACCGCCTCGTTCTCGGCATCCACGGCCGAAAGCGCCTCGTCCAGGATCAGGATCGGCGCGTCGCGCAGCAGGGCGCGCGCGATCGCGAGGCGCTGCCGCTGGCCACCCGACAGGCGCGCGCCGCGTTCCCCGATCACCGCGTCGTAGCCACCGGGCAGGGCCAGGATGAAGTCATGCGCATTGGCGGCGCGGCAGGCGGCCTCCAGTTTCGCATCGGTCGCCTGCGGCCGGCCGAGACGGAGGTTCTCCGCCACCGTGCCGTGGAACAGGGTGCTGTCCTGGGCGACGATCGCGACCTGGGCGCTGATGCTGGCCGGATCGATGCCGCTGAGATCCTGGTCAGCGATGCGGATCACCCCCGCCTGCGGATCATGCTGGCGCAGCAGCAGCCGCAGGATCGAGGATTTGCCGGCACCGCTCGGCCCGACGATGCCGACGCATTCGCCGGCCGCTATCGTGAAGGACAAGCCGTCATGCGCCGCCTGGCGCCCGCCGGGGTAGGCGAAGCGCACGCCGTCGAAGGCGATGGAGGCGCCGCCGTCGAGACGCAGCGCCGCACCGCCCGGCGTCACTGCCGGCGTCGCGTCCAGCAGCGCATGGATGCCGATGGCCGCGGATTGCCCGACCATCCCCTGGTGCAGCACGGAGCGCAGGTCGCGCAGCGGACGGAAGATCTCGGTGCCGGCCATCAACACCACCAGCAACGCCTCCAGGCTCATCTCGCCGGCACCGACGCGATGCGCGCCGAGGATCAGCGCCACCGCGGCGCCGAGCGCCATGCCGGTATCGGTGATGCCGCGCGTCACCACGCCGAGCGCCAGCACCCAGAAGGTACTCTGGTAGAGGGCCCGCGCCTTGGTCGCGAGCTTTTCGCCGTAGCTCCGGCTCTGGCCGAAGGCCTGCAAGGTCGGCAGGCCCTGGACCGCGTCCAGGAACTCCGCACCGAAGGCCTTGAAGGCCTTTTGCCGGACCATCGCGGCGCGGCGGTCCGCGCGGTGTACGAGCGCCGGCAGCACCAACGTCAGCAGCGCGGCGGAGAGAAGCACCAGCGCCACCGGCACATCCCAGAAGGCGATGAAGGCGAAGATCGCGATCGGCGCGCAGGCGGCGATGGCAAGCTGCGGCAGGTATTGGCCGAAGAAGGTCTGGAGCTGCTCCACCCCATCGACCATGGACAGCATGACGCCGCCGGTGCGCTCACCCGCGAACCAGGCGGGGCCGAGCGCCGCGATGCGGTCGAACAGCGCGGTCCTGAGCCGGGTCTGCACGGCGGCCGCGGTGCGATGGGCCGCCGCGGTGCGGGCATGGTCCAGCAGCCCACGCAGCAGCACCGCCGCGACCGCGCCGGCCAGCGGCCAAAGGACCTCGGCCAGCCCGGCGCCACCGAAGACCCGGGCCAGGACGACACCCAGGAAGGCGAAGCGCGCGATGCCGGCGGCCAGCGCCAGCAGCCCGAGCAGGGCACCACCCAGCATCGCGAGCCTGAGGCCTTCGGTCAGGCGCCACAGGCGAAGATCGAAATACATGCGTGAAATCCCATCGCGGCCCGCGTGACTCGGGCGCCCCTGCCAGGATGCTGGGCGCCGGGACGCCCCGCGGCAAACGCATGCTTTTCATTAGCTGTTGAGCTATATTGAACGGCGATGCCCGCCGCCCTGCCCCCCCTCCCGGCGCTTCGCGCCTTCGCCGCCGTCGCCCGCGAAGGCAGTTTCGCCCGGGCCGCCGCGACGCTGAATGTCAGCACCAGCGCGGTCAGCCATCAGATCCGCACCCTGGAAGACCAGCTCGGCACGCCGCTGTTGACCCGCGCCCGCAATGGCGCCGGCCACAGCCGCACCGGGCCCACCGAAGCCGGCGCCGGGCTGCTGGCGGCGGTGGAGGAAGCGCTGGCCCGCCTGGCCGATGCCTGCGACACGGTCAGAGACCGGGCGAAGCGCCCGCGGCCGCTGCTGATCGTCTGCGGCAATGGCTCGCTCGCCTCGCTCTGGCTGGCGCCGCGGCTGGCCGCCTTCGCGAGCCTGCATCCTTCTGTCGCCTGGCACATGCGGGCCGTCGAGGCCGAGGCGCCGGACCTGGTGGCGGAAGGGATCGACCTCGCCATCCTGCGGGCACGGCCAGGCGCGGTGCTGCCGCCCGACCGGCTGCTGTTCGAGGAGACGGTCTTCCCGGTCTGCAGCCCGGCGCTCGTTGCCACCGGCGCGGAGGCGCTGCTGCGCCTGAACCTGCTGGAGGAGGAAAGCAGCAGCCCGGAGAAGGCCTGGCGGCACTGGCTGGCCCTGCTCGGCCTGCCGCCCGCCCGCGGCCGCATCGTGCGGTTCAGCGGCTTCAACCAGGCGATCGGCGCGGCGATCGCCGGCGCCGGCGTCGCCCTCGGCCGTTCGCCGATGGTGGATGCGGAGCTGGCGGCCGGGCGGCTGGTGCGGCTCTTTGCGCCCATCGCGCTGCCCGGCTCCTGGGTCTTCACCCTGCGCACCCGGCCCGGGCTGGCGCGCGACCCGCATGTGGCGCAGCTCCGCGATTTCCTGCTCGCGGCGGCGGCCGATCGGAAGACCCTGGAAGCACCGCCCCTTCTGGATATCCCGGCAGCCGGACCCAGGCCGTGACGCCGGACGGACCTTCCGCGAACCGGCATGGCCAATCCCATCGCCGGCACTGTGACCATGGTCGCAGCGGCTTCGGCGCCGAAGCTGGCAAGCGGACGCCGGGGCCATGCTCGAAGACGATTGCTTAAGGCGATTTTTACCGGGCATTGAGCCCTTCGTGCGAGACAGGCATGGCGTGCCACCCAGGTGAAGGGATCCGCCGCGATGACAGGCTCCAGCCGCCTCCCTGCCCGCTCCGTTCTCATCGTCGAGGATGAGTGGGCCGCCGCGACGCTGATTGCGAACGGCGTCAGGAAGCTGGGTTGCCGCGTGGTCGGTCCGGCAGCGAGCGTGGTTCACGCCATTGCGCTTCTGTACAGCGAGGCTCCGGACGCCGCGCTGCTCGACGTCACGCTGGGGGTGGAAACCAGCTACCTCATCGCCGATGCCCTCTCGGAATGCGGCATCCCGTTTGCCTTTGTGACGGCCACCCCGAGAGATGAATTGCCCGCCCGCTTCGCCGGCCGCGAGGTGCTTCCCAAACCTGCCAGCCCATGGGCGCTGGATCAGTTGGTGTGGGACCTTGTCGGACCGCGGCCGGGCGACGGATCGAACGGCGGAAGCCCCAGCGCCACGCTATCCGCGATAGCCACCGCTGCGGCCAAGGCTTCGGATCGAACGGGAACGATCGCCGCGGCAGCTTGACGCAAGGGGCGGTCGCGTCGTTCGCTTTCGCGGCCATGCCCCTGACCCCGCTGCCGTTCGAGGAGACGATCTTCCTGCGCCATGTCCTTCCGGGCGTGATGGCGGAACCGCGAGCCTGGGTAGTGCGGCCCGCCTAGATGTCCCGGCGCATTCCCCCGCTCAACCCGCTGCACGTCTTCGAAGTCGCGGCGCGGCTCGGCAGCTTCACCCGCGCGGCGGAGGAGCTGCAGGTCACCCAGTCGGCGGTCAGCCGGCAGATCGCCGTGCTCGAAGGCTATCTGAAGCGGCGCCTGTTCCACCGCGACCCGCATGGCATCACGCTGACCAGCGACGGCGACGACTATCGGCGGGAGATCGCGCCGGCCTTCGCGCGCATCGATGCCGCGACCCGGCGGCTGCTGGATGCGGCGGATGCGAACCCGCTCCGGCTCCGCTCCTACAGCACCTTCGCGGCCAAATGGCTGCTGCCGCGGCTGCCGCGCTTTCATGCCAGCCATCCCGGGATCGAAGTCAGGCTCAGCACCGGCATCGCGCTGGTGGATTTCGGGCGCGAGGAGCTCGACGTCGCCATCCAGTTCGGTGCCGGCGACTGGTCGGGGCTCGAGCAGCGCAGGCTCCTCGGCGACATCATCCAGCCGGTCTGCAGCCCCAAGCTGCTCCGTCGCCGCAATGCACCGAAGGTGATCGAGGACCTGAAGCGCTGCACGCTGCTGCACACCAAGTATCGCCGCAACGACTGGCATGACTGGCTGGAGGCGGTTGATGGACCCGACATCTCGGAGACCGGGATGGTGCTGCCCGGCTCGGTATTGGCCTACCAGGCGGCAATGGAAGGGCTCGGCGTCGCGATGGGACAACTGCCGCTGCTGCGGCAGGAGATCGCTTCCGGCGCCCTGGTGCCGCTGTTCGACCGGCCAGTGACCCGACCCTTGGCACACTACGCCGTCTGGCCGGCGCGGCGCGGCGCCGACCATCGGCTGCGAGCCTTCCTGGCCTGGCTGGAGCAGGAAGCAGCCCAGGGCTGACGCTCAAGAGGGCCGTCGCCGACATTCCAATCAGGAATGCCCCCATACCAATCAGGAACTTGCCCGATCCGCCCAGGCCGCCGATGAAGCCTAAGTCCGGCCATCAGGGCGCAGGCCAAGGAGAATGGGATGGAAGCGGAAAGCCCGCCTGACCTTCGCGTGCACGTCGAAAATCACGTCGCGACGGTGGAGCTCTGCCGCCCGCCCAACAACTTCATCGACCTGGTGCTGACCGCCGGGATCGCGGATGCGCTGGAGCGGCTGGACGAAGACCCGGCCTGCCGCGCCGTGGTGCTCGCGGCCGAAGGCAAGCATTTCTGTGCCGGCGCCGACTTCTCCCGCCGCGACCGCCGCGCCGGCGATGCCGAGGCCGGCACCGGCCGCACCATCTACACCGAAGGTGTGCGCCTGTTGCGCACCAGGAAGCCGATCATCGCCGCGGTCCATGGCGCGGCGGTCGGTGCGGGGCTCGGCCTTGCGGTCGTCGCGGATTTCCGGGTGACCTGCGCGGAAGCGCGGTTCAGCGCGAACTTCACTCGCTTGGGCTACCATCCCGGCTTCGGCCTGACCGAGACCCTGCCGCGGCTGATCGGCGCGCAGAAGGCGTCGCTGCTGTTCTACACGGGCCGCCGCATCGCGGGTGACGAAGCCGCGGCGATGGGCCTCGCCGATCTGCTGGTGCCGCAGGCGGAGGTCCGCGCGGCCGCAACGGCGCTGGCGCGCGAGATCGCGGAGAGCGCGCCGCTCGCGATCGCCGCCACCCGCGCGACCATGCGCCGCGGCCTCCCCGAGCTCTACGAGCGCGCGACCGCGCATGAGCTGGCCGAGCAGGCTCGGTTGCGCGAGACCGAGGATTTCCGGGAAGGCGTGAAGGCGATGGCGGAGCGCCGTCCGCCACAGTTCATGGGGCGCTGACATGACGGATATGGATCTCTCGCAAGCGCTCTTCGCGCCGCGCGCCGTCGCGCTGATCGGTGCCTCCGCCGATCCGACGAAGAACAATTCCCGGGCCCAGCGCCTGCTGCAGCGGGAGGGCTTCGCCGGCCGCATCATCCCGGTGAACCCGGGCCGCCGCGAGGTGATGGGCGTCCCCGCCTTCGCCGATATCCGCGAGGTCGACGGCCCGGTCGACCACGCTTTCATCATGGTCCCCTCCGCCGCAGTGCTCGCGGCGATCGAGGGCTGCTGCCAGATCGGCGTGAAGGTCGCGACCATCTTCAGCGCCGGTTTCGCCGAACTGGGCGAGGAAGGCTCGGCGCTACAGCAGAAGCTGGTCGCGACCGCGCGCGCCGGCGGGTTGCGCCTGATCGGCCCGAACTGCCTCGGCTTGCTGAGCGTGCCCGACCGGCTGCCGTTGACCCTGAACGCAGCGATCGAGGCCGAGACACTGCAGCCCGGTTGGCTCGGCTTGATCTCGCAGAGCGGCAGCATGATGGGCGCGATCTTCTCGCGTGCCGCCGCCCGCGGCCTCGGCTTCTCGCGCATTGTCTCGGTCGGCAATGAATGCGACCTCGGCGTCGGTGAGCTTGCCGAATTCATGGTCGAGGATCCCGCGACCAAGGCCCTGCTGCTGTTCCTGGAGACCTTCCGTGATGCCGACCGGCTCGCCGCCGCGGCGCGACGGGCGCATGACCTCGGCAAGCCCGTCATCGCCTACAAGCTCGGGCGATCCGAGCTCGGCCGGCAGCTAGCGCTGTCGCATACCGGCGCCATGGTGGGCGGTGACGAGCTGGCCAATGCCTTCTTCCGCGACCATGGCATCCTGCGCGTCGATACGCTGGAAGCGCTGGTGGAGCTGCCGCGCCTGGTGCTCGGCCACCGGCCGCCGCGCGGCCGCATCGCCGCCGCGCTGACCGCGACCGGCGGCGGCGCCGGGATGGTGGTGGACCGGCTCGGCACGCTGGGCGACGCGGTGGTCGGGCCGCCGACGGAGGTCCGCGCAGCGCTGACTGGCCAGGGCATCGAGGTGTCGGACGCGCCGCTGGTCGATCTGCCGATGGGGATGTCCGGTCCGGTCCGCTACAGCACGGTGCTGAAGGCGCTGGTCGCTTCCGATCACTGCGATGCGGTCGTCGCGGTCCTCGGTTCCACGGCGCGGCTCGAGCCGGAAGCCGCGCTGGCCCATATCACGCCGGCGATGCCGGCACCGAAGCCGATCGCGGTCTTCGCGGCGCCGCAGGCCGACGAGACACTGCGCCTGATGGGCGAGCACGGCATCGCCGCCTTCCGCACGCCGGAGGCCTGCGCGGATTCCGTGCACGCCTTCCTGAACTGGCGCGCGCCTCGGTCGCATGACGGCATTGCGGCCCCGGGCGAGGCCGATGCCGCGGGGCGGCTGCTGGCTGAAGCCGGCGCGACCTCGCTGAACGAAGTGCAAGCTTGCGCGGTCTTCGCGGCCCTCGGCATCGAACCGCCGGGGAGTGCGATCGTCACCGCGCCGGAGCAGGTGGGCGACATTGCCGGCCCGGTCGCGGTCAAGCTGCTGTCGCCGGACATCCTGCACAAGACCGATGCCGGCATGGTGCGGCTGAATGTCGAAGGCGGGGCCGCGATCCGCGCCACGGTGACGGAGCTGCTGGTGGTGGCGCGCGACCACTTCCCGAAGGCGCGCGTCGACGGCGTGCTGGTCGCGCCGATGCATCGCGGCCTGCAGGAGGTGATCCTGGGCTATCGCTGGGATCCCGAGGTCGGGCCGATCGTCATGCTCGGCATCGGCGGCGTCATGGCGGAGCTGAAGCGCAGCTATAGCGTGCGCCTGGCGCCGGTCGATCTGGAGGAAGCACGGAGCATGATCGCGGAGTTGCCGGAGCTGAGGCTGATCCAGGGCTTCCGCGGCCTGCCGAAGGGCGATGTCGATGCCCTGGCGCGCGCCGTCCGCGCGATCTCCCTGCTCGCCACCCTGAAGGATCGGCCGGTGCAGGATGCCGAGATCAACCCGCTGATCATCCGCGCCGAAGGCAAGGGCGCCGTCGCCGTCGACGGCCTGCTGACGCTGCGCTGACTATTTCTGTTGCCTCGATCGCGTCCGCGATCGAGGCCCTCAAACGCCGGCGGGCCGCATCCGCCGCCCTTGGCTTCGCCGGACTACCGGCGGGCCGCATTCGCGGCCTCGGACCGGTCAAGAGACCGGTCCGCTGGTACGAGATCGCTGGATGAGGAGGCTTTGGTATGGCACAGGCCGAGATGCTCGAAGAGCACCGCATGCTCCAGGAGCTGGTGCGGAAATTCGTCGACCGCGAGCTGATGCCGCTGGAGCCCGCGGTGCTGGCGCGGGAGGCCGGCGGCGAATCCTACAGCCTGACCGAAGAGCAGGAAGCGCCGCTCTTCGCGAAATGCCGGGAGCTCGGCCTCTGGGGCCTCGATGTGCCGGAGAGCCTGGGCGGCGCCAATATGCCAACCGTCGCGCTGGTCGCGGTGCAGGAGGAGCTCGGCCGCACGGTCACGCCCTTCACCTTCCCGCCGGACAGCCCGAACCTGCACATGATGCTGGCGGTCGCCGACGACTACCAGCGCGAGCGCTACCTGGCGCCCTATGCCGATGGTCGAATGAATTCCTGCGTTGCGATCTCAGAGCCCGGCGCCGGCGGCGATCCCGCGGGCATGCTGACCCGCGCGGTGCAGGAAGGCGATGACTGGGTGATCAACGGCCGCAAGATCTGGGTGAGCCGCGTCCCCAAATCGGACTTCATCATCCTGATGGCGCGCACCAGCCCGGGCAAGCGGGCCGAGGGCGTCACCGCCTTCATCGTCGACAAGGGTACACCGGGCTTCACGATCGAGCGCCAGATCCAGATGATCGGCGGCCGCCGCACCTATGAGCTGGTGTTCGAGGATTGTCGCGTTCCCGTGCGCAACGTGCTCGGCAAGGTCGGCCAGGGCTATGAGCCGATGCAGCTCCGCCTGAACGTGCGCCGACTGGAGATGGGCGCGCGCTGCATCGGCATCGCATCCCGTGCGCTCGAGATGATGTGCGTGCAGGCGAAGCAGCGCAGCACCTTCGGTGTTCCCTTGGCCGACCGCCAGGCCATCCAATGGTGGATCGCCGATGCGGCGACCAAGATCCATGCCTGCCGCCTGATGGTGCAGGCGGGTGCGGCGACGCTCGATGCCGGCGGCGATGTCCGCAACGAGGCCTCCATGATCAAGGTCTTCGGCACCGAGATGGCGACCGAAGTGGTGGACCACGCGATGCAGACCTTCGGCGCCATGGGCATGACCAAGGAACTGCCGCTGCAGCTCCTGGCCCAGCAGGTGCGCGTCATGCGCGTCTACGAAGGACCGACGGAGGTGCACCGCATGGCGATCGCCAAGCGAACCTTAAAGCAATACGGCTGAGCGGGAATCCGGGGGAACGTCCATGAAGAAGAATGCAAGACTGAACCGCCGGGCAGCGCTCGCCGCCGGCGCCGGACTGCTGTTCGCGCCCGCGATCCAGGCGCAGCCGCGCTTTCCCAACCGCCCGGTGCGGATGATCGTGCCCTTCGCCCCGGGCGGCGGCACCGATCTGCAGATGCGGGCGCTCTGCGAGGCCGCCTCGCGCCGTCTCGGCCAGCCGGTGGTGATCGAGAACCGCTCCGGCTCCGGCGCCATCCTGGGCGCGCTGGCTTTGGTGAACGACCGCACCCCGGATGGGCATCTACTGAGCCAGATGCCGTCCAACGTGTTCAGCTATCCGCTGACCGTGCGCAACGCGCCCTACGACCCGCTGACCGACTTCACCTGGGTCATGCAGATGACGGGCTATGTCTTCGGCATCGCGGTGAAGGCCGACAGCCCGTTCCGGACGCTCGGCGACCTCATGGAGCATGCCAAGGCCAATCCCGGCCGGGTCAGCTACGGCACCACCAGCGTCGGCGGTGTGCCGCACATCACCATGGAGCGCATCGCGGAACGCTTCGGCGTCGAGCTCACCAATGTCCCCTTCAGGGGTGGCAACGAGACCCTGACCGCGGTGCTGAGCAACACGGTCACCGTCATGGTCGGCAGCGGCTGGAACGAGTTCGTGCGACAGGGGCAGATGCGGGCGCTCTGCCACTGGGGCCGGCAGCGGCTGCCGTCGCTGCCCGAAGTCCCGACGCTCAGGGAGCTGGGTGTGGACATCGTACAGACCGGTGCCTACGGCTTCGCGGCACCGAAGGGCCTGCCGGCCAATGCGCTGACGGCGCTGCATGAGGCCTTCCGGGACTCGCTGCAGGATCCCGGACATCTCTCGGTGCTGGCGGCTGCCGACATGCAGGTGGAGTATCTCGGGCCGGAGGAGTACGCGGCGAGCGTCGCCCAGACCATGGCGCAGAACCGGCAGGTACTGGGGCGGCTCGGTCTGCTCGCTCGTTGAGTGGGCGCGCCCGAGCCGGGGCTCTCAGATGTGCCGCCAGAGCCGGCGCGTCAGCAGCAGGGCCAGCAGCCCCTCCACCCCGGTGACAACGCAGGCCCAATGCGCGCCGATGGCATCGGCCAGCAGCCCGACATGGACGAAGCCAATCGGCCCGAGCCCGATGCAGACCGAGAGCAGGCCGAGCACCCGGCTGCGCATCTCCGCCGGCGCCAGGAGATAGATCAGGGTCGCCTGCATGACCGAGAAGCCCGCCTGGCCGAAGCCGGTCATGAATAGCGCAACGCCGGCCAACGCCGGCGATGGCGACAGCGCGAACAGTGTCAGCATCGCGAGATAGAGCGCGACGCCGCCGACATAGCAGCGTCGATAGATCGGCGGCCGCGCCCAGGCCGCCATCGCGAGCGCACCCACGAAGGCGCCGACGCCGTCCATTGAGGAGAGGACGCCGATCGCTTCCGGGGACAGGCGCCAATGCTCCAGCCCGACCACCGGCACTAGGCTGGTGAAGGGCCAGCCGAAGATGTTGAAGATGACGGTGACGACCAGGGTACCCTTGAGCCGCGCATCGGCCCGCACCACCGCCAGGCCCTGGCCGATGCGCTCCAGCACGCCCTGCCCGGTCGCCGGCTCGACGCCGCTGCGGTAGCGGAGGGTCAGCACGGCGTAGAGCGCCACGCCGTAGAGTGCGACCGAGACGAAGAAGGCGCCGCTGACGCCGACCGCCGCGAAGATGACGCCGGAGAGCGTCGGGCCTAGCATGCGGCTCGCGTTGTTGCTGCCGACATCGGCGGACATCGCCTGGCCGATACGCGCCGCACCGACCACCTGGCCGATCATCATCCGCCGTACCGGGTTGTCGGCCGCCCAGGCGATGCCGTTGATGGCGCTGGCGGTGGCCAGGTGCCAGATCTCCAGCATGCCCGCCTTGGCAAGCAGGGCGAGGATGGCCGAGGTGATCAGGCTGATCAGCACGATGGTCAGCAGCGCGGTGCGCTGTTCCACCCTCTCGGCCAGGGCGCCGAGGAAGGCGCCGAACAGCCCCATCGGCAGGATGCGCAGCATGCCCATCATGGTGACGAGGAAGGCCGAGCCCGTACGCTCATAGATGAACAGGCTGACCGCCAGCATCTCCAGCCAGCGCACCAGGAAGACGATCAGTCCGACGCCCCAGAGGCGAAGGAAATCCGGTTCACGGAGCAGACGCGGCGAAGGCGCCGCAGCGGCGGTCACTTTGGGCGTTTCCTCGATTCCGCACATGGTGGCGCCATTCGGCTGACAGCGCCACCCGGCAACTGCCCGGCGGAGACGACGCGGCGTTCCTGGCGGCTGATCCGCCCCCAGCCGGTCGAGGAAGGTGAGGCCCGCATCTTGCTTGTCCCTGCCGCGGGCGGGCGATACGCTTCCATTCCCGCGAGGCTTTCTGGGAGACAGAAATGGCTTTTTCGCGTCGCGGCCTGATGGCCGCTGCCGGTGCGCCTGTGCTCATGCGCGTGGCAGACGCCTTGGCACAGGGCATCCAACCGCGACGCGGCGGCATCCTGCAGACCATCCTGACACCCGAACCACCGATCCTGCAGCTCGGGGTGAACAACCAGGGGCCGACGCTGGTCGCCGCGTCGAAGATGTTCCAGAGCCTGCTGACCTTCTCGCCGACGCTAGAGCCCATCCCGGTCCTGGCGAAATCCTGGGAGGTCAGCGGCGATGGGCGCGAATATGTCTTCCGCCTCCAGGACAATGTGAAGTTCCACGACGGCACGCCCATGACGGCCGATGACGTCATCTTCTCCATCATGCGTTTCCACATGGAGCTGGCGCCGCGTGCGCGGGCCATCTTCCAGATGATCGACAGCGCGACGGCGCCCGATCCGCTGACGGTGCGACTGACGCTGAAGCAGCCCTTCCAGCCCTTCCTGCTGATGTTCGAGGTCACCGCCTGCTGCATCGTCTCCAAGCGACTGTTCGACGGGCAGGATTTCCGTACCGCGCCAACGGTGCAGCGCCCGGTCGGCACCGGCCCCTTCCGCTTCGTCGAATGGCAGCGCGGCAATTTCGTGCGCCTCGAGCGGTTCGAGGAGTACTGGAAGCCGGGTCAGCCCTATCTGGACGGGATCATCTACCGCATCGTGCCGGACAGCCAGAGCCGTCGGCTGGCGATCGAGACCGGCCAGGTGCAGATGACCCAGGCCAATGACATCGAGCCTTTCGACGTGCCGGGCCTGCGGCAGCGGCCCAATCTCACGGTCGAGACCAAGGGGTGGGAGTATTTCTCCCCGCTCTCCTGGATGGAGATCAACCACCGCGTCGCCCCGCTCGGCGACCCGCGCGTGCGCCGCGCCATGTCGATGGCGATCGATCGCAACTTCATCACCAATCGGCTGTGGTTCGGGGTGGGCAAGCCGGCGACCAATCCCATCGCCAGCACCACGCGCTTCCACGACACGGCGGTGAAGATCGCCGGGCATGACGTGCGGACCGCGAACCAGTTGCTGGACGCCGCGGGGCTGCGGCCGAATGCGCAGGGGATCCGGGCGACGCTCAAGCACATTCCGCTGCCCTATGGCGAGATCTGGACGCGGCTTTCCGAATATCTCCGCCAGTCGATGCGGCAGATCGGCATCCAGCTCGAGATGGAGAGCGTCGACGCCGGATCCTGGGCGCGGCGCATCGGCAACTGGGAATACGAGACCTCGGTCAATTTCGTCTATCAGTATGGCGATCCCACGCTCGGCGTGGAGCGGACCTATGTCTCCTCCAACATCCAGCGGGTGACCTTCACCAATACCGGCGGCTATGCCAATCCGCGGGTGGATGAGCTGTTCCTCGCGGCGCGCAGTGCCGCGGATGCGACGGAGCGGCAACGCGCCTTCACCGACGCCCAGAAGATCCTGGTCGAGGAGGTGCCGCAGATCTGGCTGACGGAGCTCGCCTTCCCGACCATCCACGACAAGAAGCTGAACAACGTCATCACCACCGGCGTCGGCGTGCATACAAGCTTCGACGATGTCTTCCTGGCCGGGTGACGATCGGCTTCCCAGCGATCCATGATCGGAAGGTACAGAACGTGATCACGACGGGCACCGGGGTGCACAAGAGCTTCGATGACGTGTTCATCGCCTGACCGATGGATCTGACGCGGTTGCCCGGCTTCCTGGCCGCCCGCCTGGCGAAGGCGGCGGTGGTCATCCTCGCCATTGTGGTCTGCAATTTCTTGTTGATCCACGCGGCACCCGGCGATCCCGCAAGCGTCATCGCCGGCCAGTCCGGCGCGGCGGACGAACGCTTCCTGGCCCAGCTCCGGGAGCAGTTTGGCCTCGACAGGCCGCTGCATGTGCAGCTCTGGATCTATCTCAAGGGCGTGCTGACCCTCGACCTCGGCTTCAGCCACCGCCAGCAGCTTCCGGTCTGGACGCTGATCCAGGCGCGGCTGCCGGCGACATTGCTGCTGACCGGCACGGCCTTCGTCTTCGCCATCGTGACCGGCGTCACGCTCGGCGCGCTGGCCGCGCGCCGCGTCGGGCGCTGGGCCGACAGCCTGATCACTGTGATCGCGCTCACCTTCTACGCGACGCCGCTGTTCTGGATCGGGCTGATGCTGGTGCTGGTCTTCAGCGTCTGGCTGGAATGGCTGCCTTCCTTCGGCATGTCCTCCGTCGGTGTCGAGCTGCACGGCATGGCGGTTGTTCTCGACGTCGCGCAGCACCTGCTGCTGCCGGCGCTGACGCTCGGCCTCTTCTACCTCGCCGTCTATGCGCGGCTGACCCGGGCGACGATGCTGGAGGTCGCCGACCAGGATTTCGTGAAGACGGCGCGCGCCAAGGGCGTACCGGAAGGGCGGGTGCTGCGGGCGCATGTGCTGCGCAACGCCATGTTGCCGGTCATCACCTTCGCCGGGATCCAGGCCGGCCAGCTCGTCGGCGGCGCGATCCTGGTGGAGACCGTCTTCGCCTGGCCTGGCATCGGGCGGCTCGCCTTCGATGCCCTGCTGGCACGGGACTATGCGGTGCTGCTTGGCGTCTTCTTCTGCACAAGCGTGATGGTGGTGGCATTCAACCTGGTGACGGATCTGCTCTATGCCGTGGTCGATCCGCGCGTGGAGGCGGTGGGATGATGGATTTCTGGCGGCGCTTCCGCCGCAACCGCGGCGCGGTGGTGGGGCTCTGCATCCTCGTGCTGGTACTGCTGCTCTCCGCCACGGCATCGCTGCTGTTTCCGGACAGCCCCTGGGACATGGCGGCCGCCCCCTTCATGCCACCCGGGGAGATGGGGATGCTGCTCGGCTCAGACAGCCTTGGGCGCGATGTCGCGGCGGGGATCGCGCATGGGGCGCGAATCTCGCTGCTGGTCGGCGCCGTCTCCACCGCTGCAGCGCTCTTGATTGGCGTCACCCTGGGCGCCATCGCGGGCTATGCGGGCGGCATCGTGGACGACGCCCTGATGCGCTTCACGGAGTTCTTCCAGACCATTCCCTCTTTCGTCTTCGCGATCCTGCTGGTCGCGATCTTCTCGCCCTCGATCGGCTCCATCGTCTTCGCCATCGCGGTGGTGTCCTGGCCGCCGGTGGCGCGCGTGGTGCGGGCGGAGGTCCTCTCGCTCCGGTCACGCGAATTCGTGCAGGCCGCTGAGGTCCTGGGCAAGGCGCCGCTCGCCATCCTACTGACCGATGTCCTGCCCAATGCGCTGTCACCGATCATCGTGCTGTCCTCCCTGATGGTCGCGACCGCGATCCTGACCGAGAGCGCCCTCTCCTTCCTCGGCCTCGGCGATCCCAACCTGATGACCTGGGGTTTCCTGATTGGCGCCGGACGCTCCGTGATCCGCATCGCCTGGTGGATGAGCGTCTTTCCCGGCCTCGCGATCTTCCTGACCGTGCTGGCGCTGAACCTGGTGGGCGAAGGCCTGTCCGACGCGCTGAACCCCCGCCTCGCGCGGCGGCGCGCCTGATGGCGGGAGGCGCGGCATGAGCCTGCTGTCGATCGAGGGCCTGACCGTTGCCCTGCCCCCCGGCGGTGACCGTCCCCACGCCATCGCGGATATCAGCCTGTCGGTCGATCCGGGCGAGATCCTCTGCGTCGTCGGGGAAAGCGGGTCGGGCAAGTCGATCACCGCCAATGCCATGATGGGGTTGCTGCCGAAGTCCCTGCCGGTGACCTCCGGCCGCATCCGGTTCGAAGGCACGGATCTTCTCGCCCTGGAGCCGGAAGCGATGCGCCGCCTGCGCGGGGCGCGCATCGCGATGATCTTCCAGGAACCGATGACGGCGCTGAATCCGGTCATGCGGGTGGGCGATCAGATCGCCGAAGCGCTCAGGGTCCATGGTGCAGGCCGGGATGCTGCGCGGCGCGTGCCGGAATTGCTGGCCGCGGTGAACCTTCCGGATCCGGAGGCCCTGGCGCGGAGCTATCCCTTCCGGCTGTCCGGCGGGCAGCGCCAGCGCGTGATGATCGCCATGGCGCTGGCGCTCGAGCCCGCCCTGCTGATCGCCGACGAACCGACCACCGCGCTCGACGTCACGACGCAGATGCAGATCCTGCGGCTGATCAAGGAGATCCAGTCGCGCCGCGGGACAGGCGTGATGTTCGTCACCCACGACTTCGGCGTGGTGGCGGAGATCGCCGACCGTGTCGCGGTGATGCAGCACGGCCGCATCGTGGAGACCGGACCGGCGAAGGAGGTGCTGAACCATCCGCAGCACCCCTATACAAGGGCGCTGATCGCGGCCGTTCCCGGCTTCCCGAGCGGCGAGCAGGCCACTGCCGCATCCGACGCCCGGGGTCCGATGGCGAAGGATGCGGTGCTGGTGACGCGCGGCGTCGAGAAGACCTATCGCCGCGGTGGCGGCTGGTTCGGCAAGCCCGTCACGCTGCGCGCCGTCCATGACGCGGACTTCACCCTGACGCGCGGGGAAACCCTGGGGCTGGTCGGCGAGAGCGGCAGCGGCAAGTCCACCCTCGCGCGCTGCATCGTGCGGCTCGTCGAGCCGGAGAAGGGCGAGATCGCCTTCCACGGCACCGATCTGCGGCCGCTCACCCGCATCGCCTGGAAGCCCTTCCGCCGGCGCATCCAGATGGTTTTCCAGGATCCCTTCGCCTCGCTCAATCCGCGCCGCACGGTGGGCGACATCATCACCGAAGGCCCGATGACGCACGGCGTGTCCCGCAGCGAGGCACTGGATCGCGCGCGGGACCTGCTGCGCCTGGTGCAGCTCGATCCCGGGGCGATGGGGCGCTACCCGCATGAGTTCAGCGGCGGCCAGCGCCAGCGCATCGGCATCGCGCGCGCGCTCGCCATGCGGCCGGAATTGCTGATCGCCGATGAGCCGGTCAGTGCGCTCGATGTCTCGGTGCAGGCGCAGGTGCTCGATCTGCTGGCCGATATCCGCAAGCGGCTGGGCCTGACCATGCTCTTCATCACTCATGACCTGCGTGTCGCGGCGCAGATCTGCGACCGCATCGCGGTGATGCAGCGCGGCGCCATCGTGGAACTCGGGAGCACCGCACAGGTCTTCGGCACACCGCAGCACGCCTATACCAAGCAACTGCTGGAGAGCATCCCGGGCCGGGGCTGGACCCCGCCTGATCTCAGCGGCACGGTCGCCGCCTGAAGCGGCACCGCCTCGCCACTGTCAGGCCGATGCCGTCACGCGGTTGTTGGCGGCGAATTCGCGCACGGCCCAGTCGAGAAATACCCGGACCCGCGGCGTGAGCTGCCGGTTGCGCGGGTAGAGCAGCGAGACCGGTGCCGGCGCCGGCGGGCAATCCGGCAGCAGATGGACGAGTGTGCCGCGCGCGAGATCCGCTTCCGCATGGAAGCGTGGCACCTGCGCGATGCCGAGCCCGAGGCGCGCGGATGGCAGGTAGCTCTCCGGCCCCGTCACCGACAGGGTGGCCGGCAGCGTGACCATGCGGGACACGCCGCCTTCGATGAATTCGAGCGGCCGCAGGATGCCGGTCGTCGATGAGCGCAGGCCGATCATGCGATGCCCATCCAACGCCGCGGGATCGGTTGGCATGCCGAAACGGTCGAGATAGGCCGGCGCCGCGCAAGTGAGCCGCTCCAGCAGCGCCACGCGACGCGCCACCATGTCGCTGTCCGGCAGGCTGCCATAGCGCAGCACGCAGTCGACGCCTTCGCGCACCACATCGATCCAGCGGTCGCCCTCGCTCATGATGAGCTCGATCTCCGGATAAGCGGCGAAGAAGCCAGGCAGGCCGGGCAGCAGGAAATGCCGCGCCAGCGTGCCCTGCACCTCGACGCGCAGCGGCCCCTTGGGCTTGGTGCCGGCGAAGGCGCCCTCGGCCTCCTCCAGATCGGCGAGCAGCACCAGGCAACGGCGGTAATAGGCCTCGCCATCCAGGGTGGGGCTGACATGCCGGGTCGTCCGCTGCAGCAGCCGGACGCCGAGCCGCGCTTCGAGCTGCTGCACGGCGTCGGTCACGGTGGACCGGGGCAGGCCGGCGTCCTGGGCGGCGAGGGTGAAGCTCCGCCGTTCCACCACACGCGTGAACACCCGCATTGCGTCGAGGCGATCCATCTTATTGTTCTAAATTACCGGATAGATCTCCCGAATCTTAGATGATTATCCGCTGAACAGAAAGGGTCATTCTCCACCCACCAGCCGAGGTGATCGGCACGAACGAAGGAGATCGACCCATGACCAGCGAAACCAGCAAGGTGGCCATCGTCACCGGCGCCTCCCGCGGCATCGGCGCCGCGATCGCCGAGCGCCTGGCCTGCGACGGCTTCACGGTTGTCGTCAACTATGCCGGCAGCCAGGCCCCCACCGAGGCGCTGGTGCGCAAGATCGAAGCCGCCGGCGGCCATGCCCTCGCCGCCCAGGCCGATGTCGCCGATGCCGAGGCCGTCGCCCGCATGTTCGACGCGGCCGAGGCCGCTTTCGGTGGCGTCGACGTTCTCGTGAACAATGCCGGCATCATGAAGCTGGCAACGCTCGCCGACAGCGACGATGCGCTCTTCGACAGCCAGATCGCGACCAACCTGAAAGGCAGCTTCAACACGCTTCGCCAGGCATCGCGGCGGCTGCGCAACGGCGGCCGCATCGTCAACTTCTCGACCAGCGTCGTCGGCACCAGGCTCGAGACCTATGGCGTCTATGCCGCGACCAAGGCGGCGGTCGAGGTCATGACCGGGATCCTGGCGAAGGAACTGCGCGGCCGCGCCATTACGGTGAACGCCGTGGCCCCGGGACCGGTCGGGACCGACCTGTTCCTGACCGGCAAGTCGCCGGAGGTGATCGAGCGGATGGCGAAGATGAACCCGCTGGAGCGGCTCGGCACGCCCGCGGACATCGCGGCCGTGGTCGCCTTCCTCGTCGGCCCGGATGGCGGCTGGGTCAACGGCCAGGTGCTGCGCGCCAATGGCGGCATGGTCTGAGCCTCGAACCCCCGTCCAGAAACACGCCTTTCGGAGATCGTGTCATGCAACAGGTCATCGTCGTCACCGGCGCCTCCAGCGGCTTCGGGGCGCTGACTGCCCGCGCCCTCGCGGATGCCGGCCATATCGTCTACGCCGGCATGCGCGAGACCGCCGGCCGCAACGCCCCGCAGGTCGCCAAGGCCGCCGCATACGCGGCCGAGCACAAGGCCGACCTGCGGACAGTCGAGCTCGATGTCGCGAGCGATGCCTCGGTCGAGGCCGGCATCGCTGCGATCATCGCCGAGGCCGGGCGGCTCGACGTCGTCATGCACAATGCCGGGCACATGTCCTTCGGCCCGGCAGAGGCCTTCACGCCGGAGCAGTTCGCGGCGCTCTACGACATCAACGTGCTGAGCACCCAGCGCGTGAACCGGGCGGCGCTGCCGCAGCTCCGCAGGCAGGGCCGCGGCCTGCTGGTCTGGGTATCGTCGAGCAGCGCGCGTGGCGGCACGCCGCCTTACCTGTCGCCCTATTTCGCGGCGAAGGCGGCGATGGACAGCCTCGCGGTCTCCTATGCCGGCGAGCTGACGCGCTGGGGCATCGAGACCTCGATCATCGTGCCGGGCGCCTTCACCAAGGGCACCAACCACTTCGCCCATTCCGGCACGCCGGCCGATCAGGCGCGGGCGGCCGAGTATGACGCGGGTCCTTATGCCGGGCTCGCGGAGCGGGCCCTCAAGGGCCTCGCGGCGCTGGAGCCCAGAGACGCCGATGCCGCCGAGGTGGCCCGGGCGATCGTGCAGGTCGTGGACATGCCCTTCGGCAAGCGCCCTTTCCGCGTCCATGTCGATCCGTCGCAGGACGGCGCCGAGATCGTGAACGGCGTCGCGGATCGGGTGCGCGCGGAGCTGCTCCGCCGCATCGGTCTCGAGGACATCCTGATGCCACGCATCAACGGCTGACCAAGGGACCCGAGCGCGCCGTCCGGCAGTGCCTTCCGCCATCGGCGCCGCCGGACGCTGGCTTAACGGCTCAGTAACGCGACAGGGATATGCATGGACGAGGCAAAAGATCCTCGTCAACCCCGGAGCAAAAGATGTCCAGCGCGGTCGCCCTCTCCCAGGTGTTTGAAGCTGGCCCTTGGATCCTGATGGCGATCAGCGTGGTCGCGCTCCTTGCGAGCGGGGCCAAGAACTAGGCCGTACGCGCCGCTGCCCTCCTGCTGGCCGCGCTCCAGAGACTTGCCCTCACGCATCCGCTTCCGGCGCTGTCTGCCCGGCGATTTCCGTCTTTGCTGCCTGGTGCCGCAAAGCGCTGGCGAGATTCGGCCGGTTCCTCCGGTTGGCCGCCCGGGACCCGGGTTTTGATCGATGACGAGGGCCCGCTCCATCAGTCCTCCGTGATGGCGCGGACGGCCGCTTTACGGATCATTTCGGAACCTAGAATACAACCGGCACGACTTCGCCTTGGAAATCAGACCGGGACCACCGGTCTGTCGCGCCCGCTCCGGACACGGTGATCGCGGGCGGGCCGGGACGCGGCGCGGGCTTTCGACATCCAAAGGACGGTTCCGGAACCCTCGCCATGCCAGACAACCCTTCAGCCCGCTGCGACCCCACCGGACAGCTGCCGGCGGACCGTCGATCCCTGCTGGCGGCCTGTGCCGGAGCGGCCGCGTTTACCCTTGGCGCCCGCCCTCGGCCGGCGCAGGCGCAGAGCGACGCAGCCGGCGCATCCCTGGCGCCGTCCTGGCGGGCCTACCGCGCACGCTTCCTCACCCCGGATGGCCGGGTGATCGACACCGGCAATCAGAACGTCTCGCATTCGGAGGGCCAGGGCTTCGGCATGATCTTTGCCGCACGGAGCGGCGATCGGGAGGCTTTCGAGCGCATCTGGAACTGGACCCGTCGTAGCCTTCGGCGTCCGCGCGACACGCTGCATGCCTGGCGCTATCGTCCTATGGCGCAGCCGCCCGTCGACGACTTGAACAACGCCACCGACGGCGATCTCTATATCGCCTGGGCACTGGCCATCGCGGCGGAACGCTGGAGCGTGGTGGTCTGGCGGCAGCAGGCGGCAAGCATCGCGCGTGAGATCCTGCGCAACTGCGTGCGGGATCTCCGCGGGCGGACGCTCCTGCTGCCGGGCGCGGATGGCTTCGATCACGCGGATCGAATCGTGATCAACCCGTCCTACTACGTCTTCCCGGCGCTTCGGCAATTGGCCGCCATCGCGCCCGACCCCTTGTGGCAGAGGCTGGAGGCGGACGGCCTGGCACTGCTGCGCGAGGCACGCTTCGGCCGCTGGGGGCTGACGCCGGATTGGCTGGAGCTGCCGAAATCCGCCGGCGAGGCCCGGATTGCTGCCGGCTGGCCACCACGCTTCTCTTTCGACGCGGTGCGCACGCCCCTGCTGCTTGCCTGGGCCGGCCAAGTCACCGCGCCTTCCGTGAGTGCAAGCCTGCGCTTCTGGCTCGACGGCACCCATGCGCGCGTCCCCGCCTGGGCCGATCTGCAGACCAATGCCGTGGCGGATTTCGCCGCGTCGAACGGCGTCATCGCGATCATGCGCCTACTGACGGCCGCGACCGGTGCGGCGCGGTCCGGGCTCGTCCTGCCGGCCCCGAGCAGGGAGGATGATTATTACGCATCCTCCCTGATTTTGCTCAGCCACGCGGCCGCAGCCGATCTCAATATGTGATCCCTGCAGCGCTTTTTGCGCCCAGGGTGTCCGATACCGTACTACCTCGTTCACGAGAGAGTCCGATCCAGGGATGTTGATTAAGTATTCCTGCTAGCTTTCGGTTCCGATTCGCCCGCGAACGACAGGGGACAGCGACAAGCCGGTGATACAGAAGAATTCCGACCTGGATGTCCGTCGCCTCGCGGTGCGGATGGGTGCCGCGCTGCCAGCCTACCGCTCCTTCCGGAACCGCCCGGCATGGACCCCGATGGCGCCCGCGGCAGAGCTGCCGGAAGCACCGACGCCATCCCCGCCGGCCGATGGAGAGCCGACCGCCGCCGCGCCGGTGGCTGCCGGCATGGCAAGTTTGCAAGCCCTGCTGACGGCCCCGACCTCGAACGCGCCGCCGCAACCGCCGTCGACCCCGAGCGCGCCGCCGCCCGGCGGCTTTCCGCTGATCGACGCCGCACTGGCGGCACGGCCGGCGATGCCGCCTGCGGGCGGGCCCGCCTTCGCAGCACTACGCGACCGCCTGACGGGCGCATCGCAACCGGTCGGACAGTGACGCTGTGCCAGTAATCTGCCTCGCCTCGCCGAAGGGTGGCGTCGGGAAGACGACGATGTCCGCAAATCTCGCGCATGCCCTGCAGCGCGCCGGCCGACGCGTGCTGGCCATCGATCTCGATCCGCAGAACGCCTTGCGGCTGCATTTTGGCGTCCCCCTTGAGGATACCGGCGGCTTCATGGCCAGACTGACGGCCGGCGTCGATCCGGGAGGCGCGCTGCGCGAGACCGCGTCCGGGGTTGCGCTGCTGCCGCATGGCGCGCTCGATATGGCGAGCAGCCTGGCTCTCGCTGTCGCCATAGAGCGGAATCCCGAGCAGATCACCGCGCCGCTGCGGCGGCTGATGGCCGATCCTGGGCTCGTCATCATCATCGATACACCACCCGGCCCGTCGCATGCGCTTGCGGCGGTGATCCCGCTGGTCGACACCTTCGTCGCCGTCCTGCTCGCCGATGCCGCCAGCACCGCCTTGCTTCCCCAGGTCGAGACCGGTGCCTTCCTCGGCCAGGGCACGCTTGCCTCGCTCTTCGCCTCGCGTCTCAGGATCATCATCAATCAGGTGGACCAGGCTTCCCGCCTCAGCTTCACCGCGGCGGAGGCGGTCGCACGGCATCTCGGGCCGAAGCTGCTCGGTGCCGTCGCGCGCGACGAAGCAATGAGCGAGGCGCTGGCCTACCAGCGACTGCTGCTCGACTTCGCGCCCGCCAGCCGGGCAGCCACGGATCTCGGCGCCATTGCCCAGGCTTTGGTCGCGCTGCTGCCGACACCCGTCGCCGCCTCTCAGCCAGCGGCCGGACCGCCGCCCCTGCTGGATCCGTCGCGCTGGGGACAGCGATCATGGTGACTGCCCTGCGGGTGCCGCTGCACGCTCGCCTGCTCATCCTGCTGGCCATACTGGCCGGCGCGACCCTGCTATATGCCTTCGTGACCACATCCGTGACGGCCACCGAGCAGGCCTGGATCGGGGCCGGCACCGTTCTGGCCTTCGTGCTGCTGAACAGGATCAAGGGCCGCCGGATCTCAGTGCTTCTGGCGGTTCTATCAGTCGCAGTCACGGCCCGCTATCTCACCTGGCGGCTGTTCGACACCATTGAATACGAAGGCTTCTGGCAGGGCTTCTTCATGACCGGCCTGGTGCTTGCCGAGATCTACGCGGGCATCGCGTTGCTGCTCGGCTATTTCCAGACGCTCTGGCCATTGCCGCGCCGGTCCGTGCCACTGCCGAAGGACCCGGCCGACTGGCCCAAGGTCGACATCTACATCCCGACCTACAATGAGAGCCTCGATGTGGTGAAGCCGACGGTGCTCGCTGCGCTCTCGCTCGACTGGCCGCCAGAAAAGCTCTCGGTCTACATCCTGGATGACGGCCGCCGCGCCGAATTCCGCGCCTTCGCCCAGGCCTGCGGCGCAGGCTACATCATCCGGCCGGACAACAAGGGCGCCAAGGCCGGCAACATCAATCACGCCACCCGCCTCACCGATGGCGAATTCATCGCGATCTTCGACTGCGACCATGTGCCGACGCGCGCCTTCCTGCAGTTCGGCATGGGCTGGCTGGTACGCGACCCGAAGCTCGCGATGGTGCAGACGCCGCATCATTTCTACTCGCCCGATCCCTTCGAGCGGAATCTCTCGGCCGGCCTCGATGTGCCGAACGAAGGGCTGATGTTCTACGGCGCCGTGCAGCCCGGCAACGATCTCTGGAATGCGACCTTCTTCTGCGGCTCCTGCGCGATCATCCGGCGCACGGCACTCATCGGCGCCGGCGGCGTACCGACCGAGACGGTGACGGAGGACTGCCACCTGTCGCTGCGCATGCAGCGGCAGGGATGGAGCACGGCCTATCTCAGGATGCCGCTCGCCGCCGGCCTCGCGACAGAGCGGCTGATCATGCATATCGGGCAGCGCATGCGCTGGGCCCGCGGCATGCTGCAGATCGCCCGCACCGAGAATCCGCTCTTCGTCTCCGGCCTCAGTCTGCCGCAGCGGCTCTGCTACTTCTCGGCGATGTTCTACTACGGCTTCGCGATCCCGCGCGTGGTGTTCCTGACCTCACCGCTCGCTTTCCTGCTGCTCGGGCATTCGGTCATCGCGGCCTCGCCGCTCGCGATCATCGCCTACGCGATGCCGCATATGATCCACGCAGTCGCGACCGCGAGCCGGATCTCCGGCAGCGTTCGGCATTCCTTCTGGAGCGAGATCTACGAGGTCGTGCTCGCGCTCTGGCTGGTGCCCATCACCATCGCCACCCTTTGGAACCCGAGGAAGGGCAAGTTCAACGTGACTGACAAGGGCGGCGTGCTGCAGGAAGGCTATTACGACTGGCAGGCCGTCTGGCCGAGCGTGGTGCTCGCCTCTTTCCTGCTCCTCGGCGTCGCGAGCGGGGTGCGCGGGCTCCTGGTCAATCCGGCCGGCAGCCTGGAGTTCCAGGCCTATGCGCTGAATGGCGCCTGGGCGCTGCTCTGTCTGGTGCCGGTGCTGGCCGGCATCGCGGTGGGACGAGAGCGGCGGCAGCGACGCAGCCGCGCCCGCCTCAACACCGCGATCCCCGCCACGATCATCCTGCCGAACGGGGAGAGGCTGCCGGGCGTGACGCGCGACCTCTCGCTCGGCGGCCTCGCGATCATGCTGGACGAGGCAGCCGGCCTCAATCCCATGACGCCGGTCAGGGTCGAGCTGGATGCGGGGTCGGAGTGGGTGTCGATCCCAGCCATGCTGCTCGACAATGACGGCCTCGAGGGGCATCTGCGCTTCGAGCCGGCGGACCTCGCGGACGAGGCCGAGATCGTGCGCGCGGTCATGGGCCGCGCCGATGCCTGGGTGGATTGGGACGAGCATCGGCACGACAAGCCGCTACGCTCCCTCGGTGAGGTGGTCCGCGGCGTCGGCGCCGTTTTCACCGGGGTCAGTCTGCGGGCATTGCGCGGGCGCCCGACCGGACAGCGCCGGCAGACGGTCGCGCAACCTGGCCGGCTGCCCAGCCGTACCGAGGTCATCCGTCCGCGTGCCACGACCCTCGGCATCCTCGCCGCCCTGCTGCTCGTCGGCGCCGCCGAGGCGCAGCCTCAGCCACGCCAGCAGCCCCCGCAGCAGCTCCGCCTTCAGTTGCCGCCGGCGCAGATGCCGGAACCGGATGTGCCGCTCCCCCAATTGCCCACCGCACCGGCGGTGGCCCCAGCCGCCGAAGCGCCGCCGCCACCCACCGGCAGCACCCGGGAACTCACCTTCACGCTGCGACAGGGTGGCGGGCTGCGCGGGCCGATGCAGCTTCGCGGCACCTCAGACCTGCAGGGCGTCGTCTTCGGCACCCGCGCGGACGAGGTCGTCACCAATGCCCGGCTGGTCGTGAGCGGTGCCACCTCCCCCGCCCTCATTCCCGAGCTCAGCCAGGTCGTGGTGACGCTCAACGACCAGTTCGTTGGCGTGGTGCAGCCGCAGCGCAACCGCCCCGCTTTCGGGCCGACCGAGTTCCCGCTCAATCCATTGGCCTTCTCCGACGTCAACCGGCTGAATTTTCGGTTCACCGGCCGCTATGCGCCGGAGTGCAACGACAGCCTGTCGGGACTGCTCTGGGCGACGGTCAGCGACCTGTCCACGATCCATCTCACCCTCGCGCGGCTGCCGATCCCGCCTGACCTGGCGCGACTGCCGGAGCCGTTCTTCGATCCTCGGCAGCTCCGCCTGCCTCTGACGCTGCCCTTCGTCGTGCAGGAATCCTCGCCGCCCGAGTTGCTGCGCGCCGCAGCCATCGCCGCATCCTGGTTCGCCGTGCGCGCCGGCTACCGCGGCGCCTCCTTCCCGGTTGCCGCCGGCGCGCCGCCGACCGGCCACGGGGTGGTGATCGCCACCAGCCAGACCGGCGTACCGGGCCTGGACCTGCCTCGCTTCAGCGGTCCGACCATCGCACTGATCCCCAATCCCAATGCCCCGGAGGGGCAGTTGCTGGTGATCGGCGGCCGCACTCCGGCCGAAGCGGGGCGCGCGGCGACCGCGCTGGCGGTCGGCCAGGCGGCCCTGACCGGCACCATCGTCGAGGTCGAAGCCGCGGAACCGGCGACGCGGGCGCCCTACGACGCACCGCGCTGGCTGCGCGCCGATCGGGCGATGCGCTTCGGCGAACTGGTCGACCCGAGCGATCTCCAGGCCTATGGCTATGCGCCTGGCACCATTGCGGTGCCGCTGCGCACCGCGCCCGATCTCTATACCGGGCGCAGCGGCCAATTGCCGGTCTCGCTCAGCTACCGCTCGCCGCCGGCATCGCTGCTGGATCTCGCGGCGGCGCGCCTCGATGTCGGGGTCTCGGACAGCTACGTGCGTTCGGTGACGCTCAGGGACCAGGACTTCACCTGGCCCTTCGATATCGTCGCGCGCTGGGCCGGGATCCAGCCGCGCGCTTCGCATGCGAGCGTCGGCATCCCGCCCTACCTGCTGTCCGGCGACAACGAGCTGCAGCTCCGCTTCGACATGCGCCCCTTGGCGCGCGGCGACTGCACGGCGGTGCCGGGCGATATCCGGGCCGCGATCGATCCGGAGAGCACCATCGACATCTCCGGCGCGCACCGCTTCACGCAACTGCCGAACCTCGGCTTCTTCGTGACCTCAGGCTTCCCCTTCACCCGCATGGCCGATCTCTCCGGGACTGCGGCGGTGCTGCCGGACCGCCCAACATCGGCGGAGGTCGCGGCCTTCCTGTCGGTGACCGGGCGCATGGCCGCACAGGTCGGCCTACCGGCAACCGGCCTCACCGTGATCCGCCCCGGCCAGGTGCAGACCACGCACGACAAGGACCTGCTGGTCTTCGGTGCCCTCAGCCGGCAGCCGGCCATCGCCGCGCTGATGAGCGATGGGCCGATCCGGATGGAGGCCAACCGGCTCACGGTCGCGATGCCGGACATGCTGGGCCAGTTCCGCCAGCTCTTCCTGCCGGCCACGCGCCGTGGCCAGCGCAGCCGCGCCTCGACCTTGCTCGCCGCATCGCCGGAGCAGGTGGGGACGATAATCGGGCTCGAGCATCCGGCTGCGCCCGGGCGCTCGGTCGTCATCATCTCCGGCGCCACACCCGGCGGCGTGGAGGCGATGGCGGCGGCGATGCGGAACCCGGCGCTCGGCGCGCGCATCCAGGGCGACCTCGCGGTGCTGAACGACAACCTGGTCGAGAGCTTCCAGGCCGGCGACACCTATACCGTCGGCAGCCTGCCCTTCTGGCTCTGGCCGCAATACTTGCTGGCCGGCCGCTGGGAGTTGCTGCTGCTCACGGCGCTTGGTGCGGCTTTGGTGCTGGCGCCGCCGATCCACTGGGCACTGCGGCGGCGAACTGCGCGCCGACTGCGCGGGAGAGCGTCATGAAGCCGAGCCTTCGCCTGCTCTGCGGCGTCGCGCTGCTTGTCTGCGGCGAAGCCGCTGCCCAAGGGGCGGGCCCAGCCGCCGATGGGGCGATCGCGGCGCTGCTCGCACAGGGCGATTACTGGCGGCAGCAGAACCGCCCCGAGCTGGCCCTGCCGCGGTATCAGCGCGTGCTGAGCGTGGATCCCAACAATGCCGCGGCGCTGGCGGGCGCCGCGCAGGTGCAGCTCGCGCTCGGCGACACCGCGGCGGCCGAGACCCTTACCTCCCGTTTGCGGCAGGTGACGACGCGGGATGATCCCCGGCTCACCGGCCTGGAAAGCGCAGCCCGCGCGACGGGTATCCGGCCGGAAGCGCTGGCCGAAGCCCGACGCCTCGCGCAAACCGGGCGGGGCCGCGAAGCGATCAGCCAGTACCGAACGCTGTTCGGCGGCGGCACGCCGCCGGACGAACTCGCCGTCGAATTTTATAGCACCCTCGCCGGCACCGAGGATGGCTACCGCGCCGGGGTCGCGGGCCTCGCGGGCGTCGCGCGTCGCACGCCCTCCGATGCCCGCGCCCAGCTCGCCTACGCCCAGGCGCTGACCTGGCAATCCGCGACGCGCGCCCAGGGGATCGAGCGGCTGCAGGCGCTCGCCCGGCTGCCGCAGGGCGCCGCGGCGGCACAGCAGGCCTGGCGGCAGGCGGTGCTCTGGTCCGGCCCGACCGAGGACGCGGTGCCGCAGCTCCAGGCCTATCTGGCGCAATACCCGGATGATGCCGCGGTGCGCAGCCGACTGGCCGAGGCGCAGGATCCGACGCGCCGCCTCGCCATGCAGGCCGGCGAGCAGCGGCAGCGCGGCTTCGCGCTGCTGGAGGCGAACCAGACCCGGGACGCGGCCCGCCAGTTCGAGGATGCGCTGGCCCGCAACCCATCGGATCCGGACGCGCTCGGCGGGCTCGGCATCGTGCGCCTGCGGGAAGGGCGGGCGGCCGAAGCCCAGGACCTGCTGCGCCGCGCGATCGCCGCCGCGCCGGAGCGCGCCGGGCAATGGCAGCAGGCGCTGGACGGCGCCGGCTATGGGCTCGACCTCGCCGAGGGCCGAAGGCTCGCCCAGCGCGGTGACACCGCCGGCGCCGAGGCCGTGTTCCGCCGCGCCGCCGCGCGCCAGGTGTCGGACCCCGCCGATGCGCAGATCGCGCTCGGCGACATGCTGCTCCGCCGCGGTGATGGCCGCGGCGCGGAGGAGGCCTATCGCGCCGTGCTGTCCCGGCGCCCCGATGCGCGCGAGGCCCTGGCCGGCCTGGCGCGCGCGCTGCGGCGCCAGGACCGCGTTGCGGAGGCCAGTGATATCGAGCGCCGGCTGCCACGCGGTGGCGAGGAACCGGGCAGCGCCAGCGCTAGCATCCGGCGACGGGCCGCGGCGGCATCCGATCCGGCGACCGCCACCGCCCTGCTGCGCAGCGCGGTCGCGGCAAACCCCAGCGATCCCTGGGCGCGGCTCGATCTGGCGCGCCTGCTCGCGCGCCAGGGCGAGGGTCTCGAAGGCCGCGCCATCGTCGAGGATCTGGCGCTGCGCGGCGGCGGCGCCGATGCCGCCTTTGCCGCGGCGCTCTTCGCCGAAAGCGAGGACCGGCTGGCCGACGCGGCCGCCTGGCTCGACCGCGTGCCGTTGCGCGGCCGCAGCCCGGAAATGGCGGCCCTCGCGGCCCGCGCCCGCGCCGCGGCGGAGGTGGAGGCCGCAGTGTCGGCCACCGCCGCGGGCCGCATGTTCGAAGGCCGCCAGCGCCTGCTCGCCATCGCCACCCGGCCGGACCCGACCGGCGCGCTGGTGGCGGCGGTCATCCGTGGCTTCGGCCGCCTGAACGACGTCCGCGGCGCCGAGGAAGCCGCGCGCATCGCCTCCCTCCCCGGCCGCGCGCAGACGCCCTCCGCGCGCCTGGTCATCGCAAGCGCGATGGTGGGTGCCGGCCTGGAACAGCAGGCCATCGCCATGGCGCGCGAGCTGGCCGGCGATCCGCGGCTCTCCGCCGATGAGCGCCGGCAGGTGGCGGCCTTGCAGACCAGCGCCGCGATCCGCACCGCCGATCGCTTGAACGAGCAGGGCAACCAGGCGGCGGCCTTCGAAGCGCTGCGCCCGGTGCTGACGCGCGACCCGATGGACCCAGCAGCCAATGCCGCACTGGCGCGCCTCTACCAGGGGGCTCAGCGCCCGCGCGAAGCGGCGGAGGTGGCGGAGACGCTGCTGGCGCGCGATCCGCGCAACCTCGATGCGCGGGGCACCGCGGTCGATGCCGCGATCGCGTCCCGCGATCTTCGCCGGGCCGAGGCGCTGATCGCGGAAGCCCGCGCCCTGGCGCCTTCCGATGCGCGCGTCTCGATCATGGATGCGCGCGTCGCGCGCGCCGCGGGCGATCCGCGCCGCGCGATGCGCAGCCTCGAGCTCGCCTCCGAGCAGCGCCGCTCCGCGACCGGCGGCGGGCTCGGCACACCGGTCAGGACGGCCGCCGTGTCCGATAACCCGTTCCGTTCCGGCTCGACCTTCGCGGCGTCGACCGTGGCGCCCTCCGATCCGCTCGCGGCCGAGATCGCGCGCGAGGCGCAGCGGCTGCGCGACGAGACGGCCTCGCAGATCGCCTTCGCACCGGGTGTGCGGACGCGGAGCGGCAGCAGCGGCCTCGACCGTCTGACCGAGATCGGGGCGAGCGCGGAAGCGCGCCTGCCGGCAGCAGGCGGTGCGGTGACGGTGCGCGCCACGCCGGTGACCATCGATGCCGGCGCCATCGACCGCGACGTGAACACCAACCGGCGCTATGGCACCAATGCGCTCGCCGGGACCACCGGCGGACCGGCGCCGCGCGACCCTTCGGCGAGCGGCGTCGGTTTCCAGCTTGTGTATCGCCGGGACAATTTCTCGGCCGACGTGGCGTCCTCGCCGGTCGGCTTCCGCAACACGACCATCCTCGGCGGCGTCGAAGTGGCGCCGGCGCTCGGGCCGAATCTCCGCCTGCGGGTGACCGGCGAGCGGCGATCGGTGACCGACAGCGTGCTGTCCTGGGCGGGCATGGAAGATCGACGGACCGGCACCCGCTGGGGCAATGTCACGCGCAGCGGCGGCCATGCGCAGCTCGAGCTCAGCGCCGGCGATGCGACCTTCTATGCCGGCGGCGGCTATTCGATCTTCGATGGCGACAATGTGCGCGACAACACGCGTTATGAGGTCGGCGCCGGCATGGCCTATCGCATCATCAACCGGCCGGAGGAGGAGCTGACCACCGGCTTCAACGTCACGCATTTCGGCTATCAGCGGAACCTGCGCTACTTCACGCTCGGTCATGGCGGCTATTTCAGCCCGCAGAGCTACACCGCCCTGACGGTGCCGATCGACTGGCGGGTGCGCCAGGGCGATCTGTCCTGGCGGCTCGGCGCCAGCATCGGCTTCGCGTCCTTCCGCGAGGATTCCGCGCCCTATTTCCCGAACGATGCCGGGCTGCAGGCGACGCTGGAAGGCCGAGCGGCCGGCGATCCGACGCTGCGCACCCGCTATGACGGGCAAAGCCAGAGCGGCGTCGTGGTCGGCCTGCGCGGCGACCTGGAATACCGGATCACCCAGCAGCTCCGGCTCGGCGGCTTGCTGAGCTTCGACCGCTCGGCCGACTACAACGAGGCGCGCGGCCTGCTCTACGCGCGCTACACCCTGGATTGAGCAGACTGAGAAGGCCCGAGATAATGTCAGCGGATCGGTCGATTGACCGATCCGAGGCCGCGAATGCGGCCCGCGCGTAGTCGCGCGAAGCCAAGCCGGCGGATGCCGGCGCCCGGCGTTTGAGGGGGCCTTGATCGGCTATTGATCAAGGCCACTAGCATAGGCCTGGGAGGATCAGCGCGGCGCCGGCCGCGCGGGCGCACTCCGGGAAGGGATCCGGTGGCAGCCGGTCGGTGACGATCGCCGCGATCCGGTCGAAGCCGTAGAGCGCGTAGCGATCGCCGCGGCCGAATTTCGACGCATCCGCCACCACTGCCAGGCGTCGCGCGCGGCGGCGCACGACCTCCGCCAGATCGAGATGGCCGGCGCTCGGCCCCATCACCCCATCCTCGGCATCGATGGCGCTGGCGCCGATGAGGGCCAGGTCGAAGCGCCGCGCCTCCAGGAAGCGCAGCGCCTCTGGCCCTTCGACCGTGCGCGTCGCCGGATCGAGGCGGCCACCGGCGAGATGCACCTCATGCCGATCACCCGTGGCCAGAAGCTGCGCGATGTCCGGCATGGTGGTCACGAAGCCGACCGAAGCCGGCAGCTCGCGCAGCCGCGCGGCGACCGCCAGCATGGTCGAGCCGCCGCCGAGGAAGACCAGCCCGCCGGGCGGCACCAGCCCGGGCACCAGCGCCGCCGCGCGGTCCTTCGCCTGCCGGTCGCGGTCGGCGCGGCGCAGCACCGGCGGCAGGTCCGGCGGCGTCGTGGCGATCGCCCCGCCGTGCTGCCGCTGGAGATGCCCCGCGCGCGCCAGCGCCGCGAGATCACGACGGATGGTCTTGGCCGAGCAGCCGAACTCGGCCGCGAGAGAGGAGACCTCGACCTCGCCGGCAGCGGCCAGGCGCTCGAGGATGCGTTGCCGGCGGCGGCCATCGAACATGGGCGCAGCCTGCTGTTCGGATGCGCCCGAATCAAAGGACAGTTCCGGGAAATCTGGCCTCTATCGGTCAGATTCGAACGCAATCAGTCACACCGGCATCGGGCAACGGTCACTGGGACGTCATGGCCCGCCCCTATGGTCCGGTGCCGACCTTATCGAGGAGACTTGCCATGGCGCTCCCTACCCCCACGCGCCGCCACCTGATCGGCGGTGCCGCCCTGTCCGTCGCCGCGGCGCAGTTCCCCGGTCGCGCCGCGGCCCAGGCGGCGGCATCCCGCCGCCTCACGATCGGCATGTCGGGCTTTCCGCAATCGCTGGAGCCGGTGCTGTCCAATCAGACCGCGACCCGCCGCGTGGTGCCGCAGATCTTCGACACGCTGATCGCCTTCGATCATACGCGCGGCATGGCACTGCGCCCGTCGCTCGCCACCCGCTGGGAGCGGCTGGATGCGCGCCGCCTGCGCCTCGCGCTACGTGAAGGCGTCGTGTTCCACGACGGCAGCCCTTTCACTGCCGAGGATGTCGCTTTCACCTTCAGCCCGGACCATCTGCTCGGGCCGGGCCGCGAAGGCCGCGTCGTCTCCATGCAGACGCTGGAGCGGATCGAACGGGCGGAGGTGGTCGGCCCGCACGAGGTCATCATCCACGCCAAGGGCGACGATGCGCTGCTGGAGCAGCGGTTGGCCGCCTGGGCCTCCGAGATCGTCAGCCGCCGCGCTTTCGAGGCGGCGGGCTCCTGGGAGCGCTGGATGGCGGCGCCGGTCGGCACCGGCCCCTATCGCCTGGTCGAGCAGCGGCTGGACCGCAATGTGTCGCTGGTCGCGCATGGGGCCTATTGGGGCGGCCGCCCGCCGCATGACGCGATCGAGTTCCGCATCATCCCCGAGCTTGCTTCCCGCGTGAACGCGCTGCTTGCCGGCGAGGTGGACCTCATCACCGACCTGGCGCCCGACCAGTTCGCCGATATCGAGCGGCGGCCGGAGCTGCAGGTCACCGGCGGCCCGGTGCAGAACATCCGCTACCTGATGCTCGACACCAACGACCCGGTGCTGCGCGATGCCCGCATCCGCCGTGCCCTCAGCCTCGCCCTCGACCGCCGGCTGCTGATCGAAGCGCTGTGGCAGAACCGGCTGCCGGTGCCGAACGGCTTCCAATTGCCGAGCTACGGCGCCGCCCATGTCGCGGAGTTCCCGGCACTCGATCATGATCCGGAGCAGGCGCGGGCGCTGCTGCGCGCTGCCGGCTATGCCGGGCAGCCGATCACCTACAAGCTGCTGGCCAACTACTATCCGAACCAGGTCTCGGGCGCGCAGGCGATGATCGAGATGTGGCGCGCGGCCGGGCTCAATGTCCGCATCGAGATGCAGGAGAATTTCTCCCAGATCTACCGCAAGCCGATCCACGCGATCTTCGACAGCTCCTCCACCGCCATCATGCCGGACCCGCTCGGCCATGCCTGGCGCGAGTTCGGGCCCGCCGGCACCGCGCCGCAGATGACCGGCACCTGGAGCAACACTGAGTACTTCGCGCTCGGCGCCCGGCTGCAGGACGCGACCGACGCGGCGGAACGCCGACGCATCCATCGCCGCATGCTGGAGATCATCACGGTGGAGGATCCGTCCTGTGTGGTGCTGCACACCTCCGGCCAGTTCTACGGGAAGCGGCGATCGCTGCGCTGGGCGCCGGGGCAGACGCTCGACCTCGATTTCGGCCCCTTCAACCCGGCCCTGGCGCAGGGTTGAACGGATGACCGCCGTGACTGTCGCAACGCGGCGCGACCGTGGCTGGCGCCCGGCGCCATCCTCCGTCATGGATGGCCGCGCCACGCCCTGGGGAGACCGGATGTGACCCGCACTGCCGACCGCATCGTGATGGTGGTGTTCGATGGGCTCAGGCCCGATGTCGTGACGCCGGACCGCATGCCGACGCTCTCTGCCTTCCTCGGCGAGGCGCGGCGCTTCACTCGCGCATCCTCGGTCTTTCCCTCCATCACCCGCGTCTGCGCCAGCTCGATCGGCACCGGCGCGCCGCCAGCGGTGCACGGCATCGTGCAGAATGCCTTCCCCGACCGCGCGGTGCGCGGCGACCGGCTGGTCGACACCGCCAATCCGGACGATCTGCGCGACGCCGTCGCGACGCATGGCCCGGGCTTCGTCGCAGCGCCGCGCTTCGCCGATGCGCTGGCGGCCGCCGGCAGGCGGCTCGCTATCGTGCACACCGGTTCCGCCGGCGGTGCCTTCCTGCTCGACCCGCGCGCCCGGGCCAATGGGTCCTGGGTCTTCTCGGTGCATGGCCGCGCCGCGACCGAGACGCCTGCCGCCTGGGACAGCGCCGTGGCACGGCTCGGCGCGCCGCCGGCGAAGAGCCTGCCGCAGGCTGGCATGATGGAGTACGGCGCGCGGGTGCTGACCGAGGTCGCCTTCCCCGAAGCGCAGCCCGATGTCGCGGTGCTCTGGCTGAACGAGCCGGACACCAGCTTCCACTATCTCGGCCTCGACGGGCCCGGCACCCGCGCCGCGCTGGCCGCGTCCGATGCCGCCTTCGCGCGCGTGCTGGACGCGGTGCGCTCGGCGCCGGATGGCGGAGCCCGCACCGCCGTCATCGCTGCCTCCGATCATGGCCATATCGCGGTGACCGAGCGGCTGCCGCTGGCCGAGCATCTCGCGGAGCTCGGCTTCGGCGCCGCGCTCGATGCGCTGCATGACGACCTCACGATCTATCCCGGCACTGCCTGCTGCTTCTGGCAACGCGAGCCCGATCCCGCACGGCTGCGCCGGCTGGCCGAAGCGGTGCGGGAGCAGCCCTGGTGCGGCCCGCTCTTCACCCTGGGCGGCAATGGCGTGGAGGGCACGACGCCGGGAGCATTCGACCTCGCGCTCCTCGGCACCGCGCATCCGCGGGCGCCGGCGCTGGTGGTGCAGCTTCGCTCCAGCGGGGCGACCGATCCCTACGGGCTGCCGGGCGTCTCGCTGATCGCCGGCAAGGACCTGCCGCTCGGCGGCGGCATGCATGGCGGCCTCAACCGCGCGGAGATGGTGAACCTGATCGCATTCCGTCTGCCCGACGAGACGGATGGGGAGACGGAGGACCGTCCGGTCAGCCTGATCGACCTGGCACCGACGATTCTCGGGTTGCTGGGCCTGCCGCCGTTGCCCAGCATGGTCGGCCGGGACATGCTGGGCCCGCCGGCGGCGCGGCCCGAACGGCTGTTGGAAACTGGCGCCGGCAGCTACCGCCAGATGCTGCACCTGTTCGGCGAAGGACCAGGTGCGGTGCTGCACCGCGCCTGGTGCCCCGCGTGACCCGTCGCTGAGCGTCGATTGGCGCTGTGTTTCCCGCCTTCGCGGGCCGGCTTGTTGCGCAACGCGACCAGGCAGCGGTAGGCGTCGGGCCTTCCGGACTGCTCCGGGGACACCCGCTTCCGTGACGGCCGCTCTTGCCTGCCCCACGGATGCCGTCTATCTGCGCAGATGTAGCGTGACCCGGAGCCCTCTACGGCCTTCTGCGGTATGGATCGCAGGTCAGCGTTTCGCCCGAACCAAAGCTCTCGTGACCATGAGCCTGAATATTGATCCCCGCGCATCGGCGGTGGACCCTGCGGCGACGCCCTCCGCCGAAGCGACCATCTGGCAGCATGCCGCGTTCTGCGAGATCGCCCTGCCTATTCGCGCCCCGAGGGGTGCCTGGCAGCGCGAGGTCGCGACCGTCGCCATCCAGATCGAGCCCGGCGCCACCGGCCACGCATTGCCGAGCGGGCCGCTCCTGCGACTCGCCATCCTGCATATCTGCGACCGGGCCTTCCGCACCGGCAGCGCCGTCGTCGATCTCGGCGAGAGCGACGCCGTGCTCGCGGCGCAGCTCGGCGTGGACGCCCGCGAGCTTGCGGAGCAGGTGGCGCGCATGCTGGCCGCGAAGATCACGGTGACGCTGGATGGCGGTCCCGCACTCACGATCTTCGACGCGCGGAGCAGGCCGCGCGCCGCCGGATCCGCCTGGCGGCCGAGCATCCGCCTCAATGGCGGCTTCTTCGCGAGCCTGGCCGACCATGTGGTGCCGCTCGAGCGTCGCATCGTGGAGCTGCTGCGGGATCAGCCGGCGGCGCTCGATGCCTATGCGTGGATCCGGCAGACCCTCCGGCGCCAGGCCGCAGGGCCGATCATCACGACATCCTGGGATGAGCTGCTGAAGCGATTCGGCACCAGTTCGCAGGACATGGCCGGATTCAGGCAGGGCTTCGAAGCGGCTCTGCGAGCGGTCTTCGATGCGGATCTCTCGATCTCGCTCGCGGTGGACGATGACGGCGTCAGCGTCGAGCACGCTGCGGCGCGGACCGAGGAAGCCCCTGCCGCCGGCGATCCGGATGCTGCGCCCCCGGCATCGAAGGCAGCGGAACCCGTGCCACCAGCCGTACCGGCTCCACCACCGCCATCCCCCAAGCCGGCCGCCGAGGCAGCCCCGCCGGCCGCCACCGCCGCGATCCCGAGCGCCGAGCCGAAGGCGCCGGAACCCGCCCAGCAAGCTGCAACCAGCCCGCCCCCGAACGGCGGCACGGCGCAGGATACGATCAGCCTGCGATCCCACATGACCGGCCTTACGCAGGTGATCTGGCTGCGGCGCGGGCACGGCCCGGACAGCCCGTTGGTCGGCGTTACCCCCGGCACGCGCTTCGATGCCGACAGGCTGACGGTGCTCGCCGTGGAGCCGATGGTCATGCAGATCAGCGGCGGGCTGAACAAGCAGGATTTCGACCTGGTTTCCGCCTGGGTGATGGTCAACCGGGACCTGATCGACGGTTTCTGGGAAGGCCTGATCACCTCCTTCGAGGAGGTCGGCAGGCGGGTCAGAAAGGTCCCTGCCCTGAGCGCGCGGTCGTAGCCGTCGCTGGAGCATGATGCGCTCGCCAGCGCTCACGCATCACATCACGCTCTATAGCTGCGATTCGATCGGCAGCCAGCGCAGCACCCGTGCCAGCGCCTGGCGCTTGACGGAGGCGTCGGGTTCGGTGGGGCCATACCGCACCGTCACGCCATCATCCCAGGCCAGCCGTCCTGCCGGGGTCAGCCGGACCCGCCAACTCCGCGCGCCACCGGTCAGCCGCCGGTGGTGCCAGCGGATGAGGCGCGCCAATGCCGGGTGCCGTACCAGCACGCCCATTTCCGTGTTGAGGTTCGCCGAGCGCGGATCGAGATTGAAGGAACCGACGAAGACCGGCCCGTCATCCACCACGATCGCCTTGGTGTGCAGGCTGGCGCCGCGCGAGCCGAAGACGCCGGCGGTCTTCTCTTCGCTGCGCTTCAGCTCGAAGATCTCGATACCGGCTGCGATCAGGCGTTCGCGATAGCGCGCATAGCCGCCATGAACAGCGACCACGTCCGTCGCCGCGAGGGAATTGGTGATGACCGCGATCCGTACCCCCGCCCGCGCCATGTCGACCAATCGGGCGGTGCCGGCTTCGCCCGGGACGAAATAGGGGGAGATCAGCAGCGCTTCCCGCCGCGCATTGGCGAGCAGGTCGGTCAACTCCGACATCACGGCGCTGCCGGCGCGCCCACGGGCCTTTTCGGGTGCATCGGAGAGGATGCGGATCGCCTCGTCCTCGACCGCCAGCCCATGCCGGTCCTCCGCCTGGACATCGCGGAGCCGGTCCAGGAAAGGCTGGGCCTCCGGCGATGCCGCCACGGCATCGAGAGCGGCGCGAAGGCGCTTCAGCGCACGCGCGTTGGACCGGATGCGGAGACGCTTGATCGATAGCGCCAGGCGGCTGCGCCAGTAGCTGTCAAAAACGCCGGTCGCCTCGGCCGCCGACCTGCCTTCGACGATCAGGTCTAGGTCGCGGAAATTGAAATCGCCGGAGGCATCGAAATAGCGGTCGCCAATGTTGCGCCCGCCGCAGATCACGAGCTGGCCGTCGGCGATCCAGGCCTTGTTGTGCATCCGTCGATTCAGGTGCCAATTGCCGAACAGCATCTCCACCAGCAGCCCGAGCCGTCCCCAGCGCCGCCAGCGCGCCGCATTGAAGCGCCGGAGCTGCATTCGCGGATGCGCACCGAGGGCGGTAAGATCGGATTCCCGCCCCAGCGCGTACATGTCATCGAGCAAGAGGCGCACGCGGACGCCGCGATCCGCCGCATGCAGCACCTCCCGCGCCAGGAGCTGGCCGGTCAGGTCGCTCTCCCACATGTAGTATTGCAGATCGAGGCTGCGGCGTGCCGCTCGCGCCGCGGCGGCCCGGGCAGCGAAGGCCTCATGCCCGTCGGAGAGCAGCGCGACGCGGCTGGAGGCCGCCGCCACCGGCAACGGCGCGGAACCCGGCTTCGGCAGGGTTCCGGCGTTGCTCATGCAGCCGTTGCCAGGGCCGCCTGGACCGCTTCATGCGCCGCCGCCAGATCGATCCGTGCGCGCAGCGGCAGATGGTCCGAAGCGACGCGCGCCAGGGCGCTGTCATGTACCTCGAGCTGCGAGACAAGGCCGCGCGGGTGGCCGAGGATCTGGTCCAGCGCCAGGAAGGGCAGGCGCGAGGGAAAGCTCGGCAGCGGCTGTCCGAAGGGCCCGAACAGCGGCTCCAGCACCGAGAGAGAGGAGCCGGCGCCGGTGCGCCACTCGTTGAGATCGCCGAGCAGCAGGGTCGGCATCGCCTCACCCTCCGCGATCGCCGTCAGGATGGCGGCCGCCTGCAGGATGCGGTGGCGGCGGAGCAGCCCGAGATGCGCCGCCACGACCCTGAGCGGACCGGTCGGAAATGAGAGTTCCACGATCAACGCGCCGCGCGGCTCCGCGCCGGGCAGGGTCAGGCGCCGGACATGGGTCGCGTGGGCACCGCGCACCAGCAGCGCATTGCCCCGCCAGCCATGCCCGCCGGGCGTCGACGATACCGGGACCAGGTGCAGCCCGGCCCGCCGTTCGACGGTGCCGAGATCCAGCAGCCCGGTCCGGCGGCCGAAGCGGCGATCGGCTTCCTGCAAGGCCAGGACATCGGCATCGAGCTCGGCAATGACGGCGGCGACGCGGCCGGGGTCGAAACGCTTATCGACGCCGATGCATTTGTGAACGTTGTAGGAGGCGGCGACGAGCCCTTCCGCCTTGCCCACGACACGCATCGCCGGCGACATCCCCTTGCGCGCCAGCGCCCCTTCGAGCAGCCGCAGCGCCCCGCGAACCTCGTCCGGAAAGCGCGCCCGACGGCCGGGGGATGGCTGGTCGGCTTTGGCCGCAGGCTGGTCGGATCTGGCTTGGAAGTGCCGGAGCATGGTCGGTCCCGATGAATGGCTTTCTGAACCCCAGCCGCAGACATAAGGCGCGACCGGGAGCCATCCAAGCTAACGTTCAAGCCTTGCCCATTCGACAAGGGTGCCATCCAGCAGATCCGCATCCGGGCCGCAACAGGTCGCGTAGCCCGAAGTCATCGTAACAAATCGGCGCGCTCCGATCGAGGGGCGGGGATCGCCCGCCGCCCGAAAGGGCCAGCGCCTACCAGCGATAGCTGAGCGTGGCGAGTACGGTGCGCGGCGCGCCGTAGCGGCAGCCGCCGGAATCGCCCGCGCAGGTGAAGTACTTCTCCCCGAACAGGTTATGGGCGTTGATCGTGATCGAGGTGCCGCGCAGGCTCGGTGCCAGATGATCGAGATCGTAGCGCACCATGGCGTCGGCCAGCACATAGCTCGGCGTGTCGCGGGAAAAGCCGGGGACGTTGGCCGCGCCCACGAAGCGCACGCCGCCGCCGATCTTCAGCCCCGGAAGGCCGATGCCGTCGAGCCGGACATCGCCCCAGAGCGCCGCGGTGTTGTAGGGCACCAGGGGCACGCGCTGGCCACGCTGCGCCGCGACGGTGGTCTCCGTCGTGCGCGCATCGGTATAGGAGTAGGAAGCGACGAAGCCGAAGGGGCCGATATCGCCCCGCGCCTCCAGCTCGAAGCCGCGTGAGCGCACCTCGCCAGCCTGGACCTGGTAGTTCGGATCGACGAGATCGGTAACCAGGGCGTCCTGCTGGGTGAGCTGATAGGCGGCGGCGGAAAACAGCAGGCTGGTTCCCGGCGGCTGGTAGCGCAGCCCCACCTCGTACTGCGTGCCGCGCGTCGGGCTGAAGGCGCCGCCGTTCCGGTCCGAGCCGATATTGGGCGCGAAGGACTGGCTGAAGCTGACATAGGGCGCGAAGCCGCTGTCGAAGAGATAGACGAGCCCGACGCGGCTGGTGAAGGCGCTGTCGTCCTGGCTGCTGCGCTGGCCGGTGCGGAAGATCTCCGTCTCGCGGCTCGACCAGTCGTAGCGGCCGCCGAGGGTCAGCACCAGGCGATCGAAGAGCCGGATCTGGTCCTGCGCATAGATCCCGACCTGATCGCCATTCACCCGGCTGCCGCGATCGGCCGCGCGGTTGACGATCGGCAGCCGGCCATAGACCGGGTTGTTGACGTTGATCGGATAGGCGGTGCCGGTGGTGTAGCGGTGCGAGTTGTAACGCGCGGTGAAATAGTCGACGCCGGCCAGCAAGGTGTGGGATGCCGGGCCGGTATCGAAGCGCAGCTCCAGCGAATTGTCGGCGACCAAGCCGGTGGAGCTCTCCTCCCGCTGGCTGAGGCCGCGCGAGAGGGTGCCGTTGGGTGCGAGCGACAGGAAGGTCAGGTAGTCCCAGCGACCGGTGGAGGTGAAATAGCGCGCGCTGCTGCGGAAGGCGACGCGATCGCTGAAGGCGTGTTCCAGCAGGTAGCCGGCGGTATAGGCGTCGACCTGGAAGCGGTCGAAGCCCGGCTCGCCGCTGAAGAAGTCACGCGGCACGGTGCCGCTGTTGAGTGCGGCGAAGGGCATCGGCGCGCTGAACTGCGTCTCGGTGCGCTGATAGCTCGCGAGCAGGGTGAGCGAGGTGTCCTGGGTCGGCCGCCAGGTGATGGCCGGCGCGATGTAGCGGCGGTTGTCCTCAGTGTGATCGATCCAGCTATCCGCATCGCGCCAGAGGCCGGTGAGGCGATAGGTCACCGTGCCGTCCTCGGTCAGCCGGTCGCCGAAATCGCCGGAAATGAAGCGGCGGTTGTAGCTGCCATAGCCGATGTTCAGCTCGTGCAGCGGCTCGTCGGTCGGCCGCTTGCTGACGGTGTTGACCAGCCCGCCCGGGGTGAGCTGGCCGTAGAGCACGGAGGCGGCGCCGCGCACCACCTCGACCCGTTCCAGGCCGTAGGGTTCCTGGACCGTGCCGTAGACATTGGGCCCGAGGCGCATGCCATCACGCAGGATGCCGCTATAGCCGTCGGCGACGTTGAAGCCGCGGATCATGAGATCATCCGCCATGCGGCTATAGGTCGATGCCTGCGCCGCCAGGCCCGGAGTATAGGCCAGTGCTTCCGTCACGCTGCTGCTGTCGGTCGCGCGGATCTGGTCGGCGGTGACGATCGAGACCGATTGCGGCGTTTCCAGCAGCGGCGTGTCGGTGCGGGTACCGGCGGCGCCGATCATGGCGGCGTAGCCCCTGACCGGGCTCCAGCTCCGGAGCCGTCCGGCGGTGACGTTGACCTCCGGCACCGCCAGGGCGCCGGACGGCGCGGGAGGACGGGTCAGCATCACGGTGCCGTCGCCCGTGACATGCCAAGTGACCCCGGTGCCGGCGAGCAGCCGGTGCAGCGCCTCCTCCGTGGTGAAGGTCCCGGAGACGGGCTGGGAGGACAGCCCCGCCACCACCCCGGCCTCGGCCGTGACCTGCAGCCCGGACTGGCGGCCATAGGCGTTCAGCGCGCTCGCCAGCGGTTGAGCCGGGATCTCGAAGGCACGCCCTGTCGGGCGGGTCGCGGCGGGCGCCGACCCTGGCCGCTGTGCGGCCGCAGGCAGGGACAGGGTGATGGCTGTGAGGGCCGTGCCGGCCAGCAGCCAGCCCGGCCGGCGGTGGAAGATACCCGTCATGTCGGAAGCGATGTCCTCGGGATGCCTGGGTGAAGCGAATGCGAGTCATTCGCGGTATGTCCCCAAGGACGCGGATCGCCCCGGCATTTTTCACGCCGAAGCGAGGCCATGATCAAAAAATCATGAATTCCCGGTCATAATGTACAGCAGTGGGGTCACTTCCCGCACCTGGCCGCCATGGGGCTGCACCAGGGCGCGGAGCGCGCGGCCGATATCGCGCAGGTCGTAGAGGCCGGTAACGCGCCGGGCGGCCAGCCTTTCATCCCGCAGCAGCACCCAGCCGGCATGGTAGCGGCGCAGCACCTCCACCACCTCGGCCACCGTCGTGTCCTGGACGAAGAGCACGCCATCCCGCCATCCCGCGACTTCGGCCGGCGGCAGCCATCCCCGTGTGGCCGCCCCGCCGCCGAGCGCCACGCGCATCCGCTCGCCGGCGGCGAGGTCGGCCTCCAGCGGCGGCGTCGCGCGATCGTAGACCAATCGTACGCGGCCGTGCTGCACCGCGACCTCCAACTGGTCGCCCGCCAGCCGCAGGTCGAAGGCGGTGCCGATCACCCGCACATCCAGCCCCTCGGCCGACGCGGTGAAGGGGCGATCGGGGGCAGGCGCCACCTCGAAGAAGGCCTCGCCCGCCAGCAAGACCACGCGGCGGGCCGCGGCGGTGTAGTGGGTCGCGATGGCGCTGCGCGGGGCCAGGTGGATGACAGTGCCATCCGCGAGCGTCACGCGGCGGCTCTCGCCGGTGCCGGTGGCCTCATCGGCGCGCAGCCGCAGCACCGCATCCGGCAGCACCGCAACCGCCAGGCAAGCCGCCGCGGTGCCGAAGGCCAGGCCCGCCAGCAAGCGGCGCCGCGGCGCTGCACGGCCATCCTGCCGTCGCGGTGCCGGGGCCGCCGGCAGGCCCCCACCAGCGGCGGTGCCGGCCGACCACTGCGCGACATGCGCCGGCGGCACCTCACCGACCAGCGCCCAGGCGCGCATGGCCCGGGCCCAGGCGCGGCCATGTGCGGCGTCACGCCCGGCCCAGCTCTCGCAGGCCGCTGCCAGGGCGGCGTCTCCCGGCGACGCCTGAAGCCGCACCAACCAGTCCATTGCCTCTTCCAGCAGAGGATCGGATGGATGCTCGATACTCATGCCGCCCCGCTTCCCACCCCATGCATCGCCGCGATGCCGGCACCATCCGGTCCGCGTCTCCCCATGACGCGGCAGGCCGGTTTCCTTTTCATGTCGCTCACGGCTGCCCCTCATCCTGATCGAGGGCGATGGCGACGCGCAGCAGGGCATCGCGCGCGAGGCGGTGGGCCGTCGGCACGGAGACGCCAAGCCGCGCCGCTATTTCCGCCAGGGTGTGGCCACCGAAGCGCTGCATCTCGAGCGCGATCCTGGCCTTCTCCGGCAGGCCGGCGAGGATACCGGCAACCCTTGCGACGGTCTGCCGGTGGATCGCGTCCTCCTCCGGCGTGCGCGGCGCGGCGGGACGCATCCAGAAGGCCGGTTCCTGTTCGCGGCGCCGCTCGCCGCCATGCCGGCGAAGCTGGTCCCAGGCCAGGTTGCGGACGACGCGGTAGAGATAGGCTGCGGGGTTGAGGATCGCCGCATCCCCTGACCGGCCGTCCGGGACGAAACGCAGGAAGGCCTCCTGAACCAGATCCTCGGCGTGCCCGCGGTCGCCCAGCAGAGCGGCCGCGTACTCGACCAGCGCCGGCCTGTGGGCGAAGTAGAGCTCCAGTTTGCTGTCATTCGGCAAGGGCGAGCGGTTCCAGAGGGGCAGCGCGCGTCCCGGCGTCTTCCTCCGGCGCATCCTGGCCCGGCGCGGGCGAGACAGCCCATAGCGTGGATGAGAATGACTATCAATTGGCTGAGGCAGCCTCGGCTGCGCGAGGGAGGCTCCGTCGACGCCGCGGTCGCGCCGAAGCATGATCGTCTCGGCTGGGCCCGTGGAGGAACGACGATGCAGACCCTGGTGAAGCGGATGAACGCGATCTGCGATGCGCAGCCGTTCCGGACAAGCTGGTTCCTGAAGGATCTGACCACCGGCCAGGACGCGGATCGCGACGGCGCGGTTCCCGTGCCGTCGGCCAGCACGCGCAAGACCTCGATCCTGATGGCGGCGCTGAAGGCCGTGCATGAAGGCCGGATCGAGCTGATGGCGCCGGTCACCATCGAGGCGCGGCATCAGAAGGATGTCGCGTCCGGCACCTATCGCTACATGACGCCGGGCTGCGTCATCCCGTTCCGCGACGCACTGGTGAACATGATCATCACCAGCGACAATGTCTGCACCCAGATCGTGCTGGAACGCCTGGGCGAAGGCACCATGGATGCCTATTGCCGGTCCATCGGCATGGTGGCGACGCGGCATCGCGGCCTGATCCCGCCGCTCGGCCTTGCCTGGGATCACCCGATCGAGGCCACGACCGCGACCACGCCGGCCGACCAGGTGCTGCTGCTCGACCTGATCCTGCGCGGCACCACGGACGCCGCGGCGGCGGCGGCGCTCGGCTGCAGCACCGCGCTCTGCGCTCTCGGGCTCGATATCCTGAGCTGGCAATTGCTGCGGAACCTGATCCCGTCGCAACTGCCCTACGGAACCAAGGTCGCGCACAAGACCGGCCGTGGCCGTCGCGGCCGGATGGATGCCGGCATCGTCTTCCGCGACGGGCGGCCGCTGTTCATCCTGGCAGCGACGACCGATTCCGTACCGGACACGCTGCCGGATGGGACGCCCGGTTATGTCACATCCTTCGCGACCATCGGCGGCATCGCGCGGGCCTGCTGGGAAGAGATCGGGTAGTTTCGGTCCGGCACGCACCTATCGCTGGGGAGCGGCTTCCAACTGGCGCAGGCACCCGCGGACGATCGGGGCGCAGACACCGTCCCGCCCATCCACATCGTCGCTGTCGCCGGTATAGGCGAGCCCGGCCACGCGGCCCTGCGCGACGCGGAACAGCGCGTGACAATAGGAGCCACTGCCCGCCAGACGGAATCCGCCTGCCATCGGTATGCTGACGTTCAGACCGCCGACATTCTCATTCTGCTGCTCATAGGAGAACAGCTCGGATCCGTCGCCCAAGCGAAGGGTCCGCGTCGGGATGCCGGCGCAGGATCGCAGATCATCGGCATCCATGCCGATGAGGCGCTGTCTTGCTTCGGCGGCGACTTCCGCCCCGCGCGGCGCGCAGGCAGTCAGCAGGAGAAGGAATGGAAGCAACAGGATTGAAGGCATGCAGGCTCAGCCGTCGACTCTGTGGCGCCAGGAGAGGCCACGGGATCTTCGGTGGCGCGCGGGCATCGCGCAACCCGCACCAGTGCAACTGCCCGTGTCCGGATCACCGGAGTCCCCGTGCTACAGCCAGCGCGCCCGCTTGAAGCGCAGGTAGAGCGTGGCGCAGAGCCCGACGATCACCGCGATGACGACGTAATAGCCATATTCGGTCTTCAGCTCCGGCATGTTCTCGAAATTCATGCCGTAGATCCCGGCGATCGCCGTCGGGACCGCCAGGATCGCCGCCCAGGCGGCGAGCTGACGGGTGATGGTGCCCTGGCGCCGCTGCTCCAGCAGCAGGCTGGCCTCGAAGACCGAGGTCAGGACCTCGCGCAGCCCGTCCACCAGGGCCTGCACCCGCCGGACATGGTCGAGGACGTCGCTGAAATAGGGGCGGGCCTCGGGATCGATGCAGGGCATGTCGAGACGGACCAGCTTGCTGCAGACCTCCCCCATCGGGCCGACGATGCGCTGGAACCGGGTGAGCTGCCGGCGGAGCTGGAAGATCCGTGTCACCTGGTCCCGGTCGAGGAAGGCGTCGAGCGCCTGCTGCTCCATCGCCAGCACCTCCTCCTCGATCGCCTCCATCATCGGCAGGTAGCCGTCGACGATGAAATCGAGCACCGCGTGGAGGACGTAATCCACCCCATGCGCAAGCAGCTTGGGCGCCGCCTCGAGCTGCTTGCGGAGCGCGCTGTGCGTGCGTGCCGATTCATGGCGCACGGTGATGACGTGGTTGGGGCCGACAAAGATCGCCGTCTCGCCATAGGCGACCTGACCATCGTGAAGATGCGCCGTGCGGGCGACCACGAAGAGCTGATCGCCATAGACGTCGACCTTGGGGAGCTGATGCGCCTTCAGCGCATCCTCGACCGCCAGCGGGTGCAGATCATACTGCTCCTGCAGGGTACGAAGCTCGTCCTCGGTCGGCTCCATCAAGCCAATCCAGACGAATTTCGACTTGTCGGCGCCGCAGGGGCTCGGCTCGTCGATGGCGACGGCCCGGGTCCGGTGGCCGTTCTCGTACAGAAAGGCGGCGACGACGCTCATGCGATATCCCTCGGGTAGTCCTGTCCTTCGAGGGCCGCTCTAGCACATGGCGTCAGGCGGAGCGCCTGGTATCCTTCCACGCTGGGATCAGACCCCCAGCAGCTCCGCGGCGTTGTCGCCGACCAGGCGGCGGATGGCCGCCTTCGGCATCTGCAGGTCGAGCAGGGTGCCGACGACGCCTCGGAACCCATCCACCGGCCGCGGCGAGCCTTGCAGGCCGAGATCGGAGGAGAGGATGGTGTGCTCCACCCCCGCCACCTCAATGAGATGCGCGAGCTTGTCCGGCTCGTATTTCTTCGCGCGGCCATCCACGAACATACAGATCGAATGCTCGATATAGGCGCCGAGCTCGACCAGGGCGCGGATGTCGCCGTCGTCACAGCCGACGATATAGGTCGGGTGGTTGACCAGCAGCTTGCGGACGCCGCGGCGGCGCGCCTCGGCGAAGAGCACCAGCATCTCGCTGACATGCAGATGGCCGCCGGCCAGGATGATGTCCGCCTCCGCCACCAGGTCCAGCACCTGGAGCGTCGCGTCGGTCAGCCTGCCATCACCGTCCGTGCAGCGCAGCGGGATCGGGTCCAGCATCTTCTGCGCGGTCTTCGGGAAGGTCTTCGCCTGGCCCGAGGCCTGCTCGATGTGGTTGGCGGCGGAGAGGGTCGGCATCCAGACGATCCTGGCGCCGAGCTTCGCCGCATGGTCCACCGCATGCGGGTTGATGCCGCCGCTCGCGTTGTTCAGCGCGATGCCCGAGAAGAGCTTCACGCCCAGCTCCGGAAAGAGCTTTTCCAATATCACGGCGTGCGCGGTGCCCAGATAGAAATGGTCCTTGTAGAGCAGCGCACGGAACCGCGCCGCCGCGGCGTCCAGCAGCGCCTCGTGATGATCGAGGATGCGCGGCATCGCGGCCGGGCCGCTATGGCAATGCAGGTCGACAGCGCCGACGAGAAGCTCGGCGACCTCTTCGGCGCGCTGGGGCGCAGGGATGGCGTCGGTCATGGTGGATCTCACTCTTGCGGCATCGGATAATCGGCGGCGTTCAGCACCCAACCTGGCTTGGACGCGAAATCCATCCGTGGCGGACAGAAGATGTCGACAAGCTGGTTGAGACCCGGCCCGATGGCTCGCGTCGTGTGGATCGCCGGTGGCGGGATGACGGCGAGAGAGGGTGCTGGGCAGCGCGCATGCTCATCCTCCCGCCATTCGTTCATGTTGGTGGTCCAGGGCCAGCGGAGGTCGTGGATGAAGTCGCCCTCCAGCGCCAGTGACCCTTGCTCGAAGTCATCATGGTGATGCGGGGAAAGCTTGGTCACGTCACGCGGCCCATGACGCGGATCGAGGTAGTTCACCATGAAGGTCGTGCCGCGGAAGATGCGGCCGAAGCGCCCGGGCTCCACCGCGACATCCAGGCTATGGGCGCGCAGCCGGCAGCCACCCTCCGGCGTCGGCCAGGGCACGAAGGCTGGGATGTTTGGATGCGGTGCCGCGTAGGAGGCGGCATTGATGCAGCGCGTAGCCAGGTCCTCGGCGCTCGCTGTGAACAGCCGCACGATCCGCCCACCCTGCGGCAGCACGATCCGGCTCGGTCCCGGCGGGACGAAGACGATGGCGCTGCCCGTGCTCGTCACGCGCTCGGCACCGGCCTCGATGGTGGCTGATGTCCCGGCATCCGGCAGCAGCACCACGGATTCGTGCCATTCCGCCTCCCGCGCCAGCACGGCGCCGGGTGTGGCCTCGGTATAGGCGAGGACGAAGTTCTGGCCGCGCGCCAGCCAGGTGCGGCCGGCCGCGTCTGCGATCTGCGGCGGGCCCTCATGGAAGCGTGCATACTCTGCCCCGGCGAAGTGGGTGGCCGAGGGCTTACCGGGCTTGGCGGCAAGCGCGGCGCGCGGGTCGGAGGCGTCGTACATCCCGGATGTCTCCTCAGGCCGTGGTGAAATCGCGTAGCGCATCTGCAGCGGCGCGGCGCAGGAAGCCCTGGTCGGACGCGACGATGAAGGCGCTGGCGCCCAGCGCTGCGAAGGGTGCGGCCTCGGTCGCCGCATTCACCATCACGCAGACCGGCTTGCCGGCACGCCGCGCGGCCGCGCAGATATGCTCGACCGCCTGTTGCACCGGCGCCGCGGTGTTGGAGGCGGCGCCGAGTGCCACGGTGAGGTCGCCGCGGCCGATGAACAGCGCGTCGATCGACTCCACGGCGCAGATCGCGTCGATCTGGTCCAGCGCCGCCGCGTCCTCGATCATGGCGATCACGGTGGTTTCGGCATCGGCCCTGTCGATATAGGCCCAGAGGCCACCGGCGCCGTAGGAGGCGGCGCGGTGACTGCCGGAATAGCCGCGCCTGCCGCCGCGGTAGCGCGCCGCCGCGCCGATGTCGCGCGCGGTGGTGGCTGAAGCGACATGCGGGACCAGCACGCCGGTCGCCCCGCAATCCAGCACAGAGAGGATGGCGGCAGCACTCGGCTCCGCCACCCGCACCAGACCGGCGGTGCCGCTGGCGCGCGCGGCGAGCAGCATCATGTCAATGGCGGCGCGGTCGAGGGGCGCGTGCTCGGCATCGATCACCACGAAATCGAAGCCGAGCGCGCCGAGAATCTCGGTCGCGTGGGTGGTCGGCGTCTTGATGAAGCTGCCGACCAGCCGCTCCCGCGCCGCGAGGCGCTGGCGGAAGCGGGCTGGATCGTGGCGTGACGTCTCGGCCGGCATGCGGCGCCTTCCTCCTGCTGTTGCGGCAGGCTAGGCGCGGCGATGGCGCCGCCCGAACGCGAAGGCGTTGTGTTTCGCGATGCGGAACGCCCGGAGGGGGAGCTATTCGGCGGCCGGGCGCAGCGCCAGCAAGGATTGCTCGGTACCCTGCGCCGCCGCCCGCAGCGCCGGCAGCAGCCGATCCATCAGCACCGCATGCGGCACGGCGGAGCGGTAGAAGCCGATCCCGATCGTTGCCAGCACGCGCCCTTCCGCCCGGATCGGCAGAGCCAGCGTGTTGGAGTTGCGCGGCTCCACGCCCGGATCGCGCTCCGCATAGCCCAGGCGATGCACGGTACGCAGCACGCCGCGCACCACGGCGGCGAGATTGGGCGGGTTGTCCTCGCCTTCGGGAAGCTTGGCCAGCATGCGCAGCAGGATCTCCCGCTCCGCGGCCGGGCACCAGGCGAGATAGGCGCGGCCGAGACCGCGCGCCACCAGACTGAGCCGCATGCCGACCGGTGCGTGGAACGGTGAGACGTTGCTGTCGGGCACCGTGCTGAACCGCACCACCATCGTGCAGCCCTCCAGCACCGCGACGGAAACCGGCCAGCGCAGACGCCGCGTCAGATCCAGCGCGAAGGGGCGCGCCGCCTCCACCACCAGCGGGCTGCCGTGGAAGCCGGCGCTGAGCTTCGCGACCTCCGAGGTCACCTGATATCCGCCGAGCCGATCACCGCTGCAGGCATATCCCGCGAAGACCAGCGTCTCCAACAGCCGCACCAAAGTGGGCTTCGGCAGGCCGGTGGCGCGGTGCAGCTCGGCGATGCTGGTGGTGCCGTGTCGGTTCAGCTCCTCCAGCACGTCGAGGGCGCGCAGCACGGATTGGACGGGCGGGTAGGACGGCATGCGGGAATGTTGCATGTGGCACCTGCGTTTCACAAAGCGAAATACCAAGACGCCGCGCAGCCCCCGACCCGCCGGCTCGGCGTAGCCTCGCGCAGGTCCGCGATCGGCGGCGCCGGGAGGAACCGAATGTCCATCGTCACGCGGCGCCACGCCGGGCGCGCGATCCTTGGCGGCCTCACCGCCGCATCGCTGGTCCGCGACGCGCATGCGCAGGCTTGGCCAAGCCGGCCGATCACGCTGATCGTCCCCTTCCCGCCCGGCGGATCGAGCGATGTGGTCGCCCGCGCGCTGGGGCGCTCCCTCGGAGAGGCGCTAGGCCAGCCGGTGGTCGTCGACAACCGCTCCGGCGCCACCGGCAATATCGGCGCGCAGGCGGTGGCCCGCGCCCGGCCGGATGGGCATACCCTGATGCTGGCGACCAGCGGCCCCGGCGCGACCAACCGGTTGCTGTTCCGCAACCTCCCCTTCGACCCGCTGCGCGACTTCACCCCGATCGCGCTGATCGCCGAGGTGCCGCTGGTCATCATCGCCGGTCCGCGGCTCGAGGCGCGAACCCTGCCGGACCTGGTGGCGCTGGCGCGGGCAAGGCCCGGCGTAGTGGACTACGGCACGCCGGGTGCCGGTGCGATGGGGCATCTGGCCGCAGCGCGTCTGGAATTCCTCACGCGCATCCGGATGAACCATGTGCCCTATCGCGGCAGCGCGCCGCTGAACACCGATCTGCTGGGCGGCACGCTCGCCCTCGGCTTCGATTTCGTCGCGAGCTACGTCGACCAGATCCGCAGCGGCACCTTGCGGGCGCTCGCCGTCACTTCGGCAGAGCGGTTGTCAGCCCTGCCGGATGTGCCGACGGCAGTGGAGCAGGGCATCGCGGACTATGTCGCGACCTCCTGGTTCGCGCTGCTGGGCCCGTCCGGCATGCCGGACGGGGTGACGGAGCGGCTGAATGCCGCGACCAACGCCTTTGTGGCCAATGCGGAGGCGCGCACGCTGCTGACCGGGCTGGGGGCGACGCCACGCGGCGGCACGCCGGAAGCGATGGGCGCACGGATCGCCGCAGAGCTGGCAACCTGGGAGCCGATCATCCGCGAGGCCTCGATCAGCCTCGAGTAGAGCAGCCCTGGGCGGAATCACCATTCAGCGCCGGGAGGCGCCTGGCGAGGGATTTTTTGTGCTGGCCAGGCGCGCGGCGCCGCCGATACGGATGTATCGGCAAGCCGTGCAACGCCGCCAGCGCGGAAAAGACCCGCCAGGCGACCCCGAAGGCTGGGTGGCGATCCGCCCTAGTCCAGCCGGAGCGCTACGCCTCCGCCCGCAGGGCGGTGAGGATCGCCTCCGCGATGCGGTCGATCTCCGCCGGCGTGATGATCAATGGCGGCGACAGCACGATCGTGTCGCCCGCCCCGCGCACCAGCACGCCATCGGCGAAGCAACGATCAGCGACCGCGGTGCCGCGCGCCCCTGGCGCACCGGCGCGGGGCGTGAGCTCGATCGCGGCGAGCAGGCCGATGGTGCGGATATCGGCGACATCAGGCGCATCGCGCAGCGCATGCAGCGCCGCTTCCCAATGCGGCGCGACGGCGGCGGCCTGCGCGAAGATCCCCTCGTTCTGATAAGCGTCGAGCGCCGCGAGGCCGGCGGCGCAGGCGAGCGGATGGCCGGAATAGGTATAGCCGTGGAAGAGCTGCACCACGTCCGGCGGTCCCGCCATGAAAGCCTCGTAGATCTTGCCGGAGGCGATGGTGGCGCCCATCGGCACGCTGCCGTTGGTCAGCCCCTTGGCGCAGGTCAGGATGTCCGGCGTGACGCCGAAGGCCTGCGCCGCGAAGCAGGTGCCCATGCGGCCGAAGCCGGTGATCACCTCATCGAAGATCAGCAGGATGCCGTGCCTGTCGCAGATGGCGCGCAGCCGCTCGAGATAGCCCTTCGGCGGTGCGTAGACGCCACCCGAGCCGGTGATCGGCTCGACGATCACGGCGGCGACCGTCGCCGGGTCCTGCACCGCGAGCAGCGCCTCCAGCGCATCGGCATATTCGGCGCCGATCGCGGGCTGGCCGCGGGAGAAGCCCATGCGCCCGGGGTCATGCGGCAGCGGCAGGTGGTAGACCTCCGGCAGCAGCGGCCCGAAATCCCGCTTGTGGCGCGCGATGCCGCCGACCGAGAGGCCGCCGAACCCAACCCCGTGATAGGATTTGGCGCGGCCGATCAGCTTGGTGCGCCGGCCATCGCCGCGCGCCTGGTGATAGGCGCGCGCGATCTTCAGCGCGCTGTCCACCGCCTCCGACCCGGAATTCGAGAAGAAGACGTGGTCGAGCCCGTCCGGCGCCGCGGCGGCCAGGCGTTCGGCGAAGGTGAAGGCCGCCGGATGGCTCATCCGGAAGGAGGAAACGAAGTCGAGTTGTCCGGCCGCCGTGCGGATCGCCTCCACGATGCGCGGGTGCGCATGGCCGGCATTGACGCACCAGAGGCCGGCCATGCCGTCCAGCACGCGCCGGCCGCCGGCCTCGATGTAATGCATGCCCTCCGCGCCCACGAACAGCATCGGTTGTTCGCGGAAGCCGCGGGCGGCGGTGAAGGGCATCCAGAATGCCTCGGTCAGCGCATTGGGACGCGGGTCGATGGTCATGCGGGCCTCTTCGGGCAGGTGATCGTGAGGGGTGCATCGGGCGGCGTCATGCCGCACCGCGGAGCCGCGCCAGCTCGTCGCCGAGCGCCGCCGCGTCGCGCAGATGCCGCGCCAGCGCGTCCGAGGCGGCAAGCGCATCGCCCGCCTCCAGCGCATCGAGGATCGCGAGATGCTCGCGCGCGTTCTGGTGCACGCGGGCCTCGCCGAGATGCCAGTCATAGTTCATCAGCCGCCGCAGCCGGTTGTGCTGCTCGGTCGCCTGCAGGAAGAAGCGGTTGCCGGAGGCGGCGACGATGCCGTGATGGAAGGCGGCGTTCAGCTCGAAGAACTCGATGGCACGGGCATTGTGCCAGGGCTCCTCCAGGAAGATGCGGTGGCCGGCGCGCATCTCGGCCGCGAAGCCGTCCGGCAGGGCATAGCCCGGCTCCAGCAGCGCCGCGGGTTCGACGACGATGCGGAAGCGATAGGCGCTGGCGCGCTCTTCCGGCGTGGCGAGGCCGGGCGTGAAGCGCCAGCCATGGCCGCGATTGCGGGTGACGATGCCAAGTTCCTCCAGCCGCCGCAGCGCCCGGGAGAGATCGCCGCGCGCGGCGTCGGTGTGGCGCTGCAGATCGGCTTCGGAGACGGATTCCGCGATCCTGCCGGCGACGCGGTCGCGGGCGATGCGCACCATCAGCGCAGCGACCGGATCCTCACCGGGTGCCGTTGGAACCGGTGCCTGCAGGTCGCGCAGCACCAGGGCGCGGCCACGCGCCTCCACCGTGCCGGCCGCCGCCAGCACGGCCAGCGCGCCGCGGATCGGCGTCCGCGAAACCCCGAGGCGCTCGGCCAGCGCGTCCTGACGGAGCGGGGTGCCGGGGGCGGCGCCGTCCTGCGCCAGCAGATCCAGCACCGCACGGGCGAGGTCGTGGTGCAGGGCAGTGGCGTGTTCGGGTTTCAAGGCCGGTCCGATTTCACTTGCGCGCCGTCATCCTGTCGCCATACCGTATTTTACGCAATCAAAATCCAAACGGAGCCCTCCCTTTGGCCACACCCGCGCCCCTCATCGAGGTCTCCGGCCCGTCGCGCGAACGCGGCCGGCAATACGGGGAGCAGGCCGCCGAGCGGATCCGGCGCGGCATCGAGCACTATGCCGAGCAGCTTGGCCGCGACGGGCTGAACTGGGCGGGGATTGCCGGCCTCGCTGCGCGCTTCGAGCCGGAGATCGCCCGCTTCGATGCCGGCTTCCCTGAGGAGATGCGCGGCATCGCCGAAGGCGCCGGCGTCGATTTCGCGGCGATCATGCTGCTGAACGCACGCACCGAGATCCTGAAGCTCGCCAAGCAGCGGAAGGACACCGACCCCGATGGCTGCACCGGCCTCGTCGCGATGCCGGGCGCGACTGCGGATGGCCGGCTGATCCATGCGCAGAACTGGGACTGGAAACAGGAATGCGCCGAGACCGCGGTGGTGCTGAAGATCCATCGCGAGGACGGACCGGACATCCTGACCTTCACCGAAGCCGGCGGCCTGGCCCGCTCCGGCTTCAACGCGGCCGGCATCGCGATCACCGCGAACTACCTGGAAAGCGACCGCGACTATCGCCAGACCGGCGTGCCGCTGGCGCTGATCCGGCGCAAGGTGCTGGAGACGCCGATCCTCGCGCTCGCGATGCACGCCGTCTACACCACGCCCAAATCCGCTTCGAACAACATGATCGTCAGCCAGGCGGACGGCGTCGCGATCGATTTCGAATGCGCGCCGGATGAGAGCTTCCAGGTGCATCCGGATCAGGGGCTGCTGGTGCATGCCAATCACTGGGTGAGCCCGGTGGCGCTGTCCAAGCTGCGCGACACCGGCATCCTCGCGACCCCGGACAGCCTCTATCGCGACATCCGGGTGCGCGACCTGCTGGCCCCGCAGCGCGGCCGCATCACCGTGGATGCGGTGAAGGCAGCGCTGTTCGACGATTTCCAGACGCCCTGGTCGGTCTGCCGTCCGCCGCGGCGCGGATTGACGAACAACCTCTCCGCCACAGTCGCACAGATCATCATGGTGCCCGCCACCGGCGTGATGGAGGTGGCGATGCTGCCGGCGCTCGACCGGAGCTTCACCACCTACACCCTGGCGATGGACCAGGTTTCCGGGAGGGCTGCGGCATGATCCTCCGTCGCGCGGCACTCGCGCTTTGCGGACTGCTTCTCGCGCTGCCGGCGGCAGCGCAGGAAGCCACCCTGCGTGCCCGGATGAACGCCGATATCCGGTCGACCGATCCCGGCACCAACCGTGACGCCAATACCGACACGGTGGTGCTGCACATGGTGGAAGGGCTGGTCGCCTTCCGCGAGGACACCTCGATCGGCCCGCTGCTCGCCGAGCGCGTCGACACCTCGGAAGACGGGCTGACCTATACCTTTACGCTGCGCGAGGGCGTGCGTTTCCACAATGGCGCCGTGCTGACCTCGGCCGATGTGAAGTTCGCCTGGGACCGCTACCTGCGGCGCGAGACCAATTGGCGCTGCCTGCCGGAATTCGACGGCCGCGGCGCGACCCGGGTCGCCGCGATCGAGACGCCCGATCCGCGTACCGTGGTGTTCCGCATCGAACGCCCATCCGCGCTGTTCCTGACCAATATGGCGCGCCCGGATTGCGGCGGGTCCGGCATCTACCATCGGGATTCCCTGAATGCCGACGGCAGTTGGCGCGCCCCGATCGGCACCGGCCCCTTCCGGATGGGCGAATGGCGCCGCAACCAGTTCATCGAGCTGACCCGCTTCCCTGGCTACGCCGCCCTGCCGGGGCAGCCCGACGGCCACACCGGCAACAAGACCGCGCTGGTCGACCGGGTGCGCTGGATCATCATCCCGGATTCCGCCGCTGCCAAGGCGGCGCTGCTCTCGGGCGCCATCGACATCGACCACGATATCGCGTCCCAGGATGTCCAGGAGATGCGGGCCCGCAGCGACATCCGGCTGGCGCCGGTCCAGAGCATGGGCATGGCGGGGTTGCTGTTCCAGACCAACGACCCGCTGCTCCGCGACGTGCGGATCCGCCGCGCGATCGCGCTCTCCCTCGATGCGCCGGAACTGGTGCGCGCGGTGTCAGACGGGCTCGTCACCTACAATCCCTCCGTCATCCCGAGCGCCAGCCCCTTCCACGGCGCGGTGCAGCGCGAGGGCTACACGCGCGACATCCCTGAGGCGCAGCGTCTGCTGCGGCAGGCCGGCTATCGCGGCCAGACGATCCGCATGCTCGCCACCCGCCGCTACAACGCGATCCTGGACATGGCCGTGCTGATCCAGGCCCAGGCGGCGGAGGCCGGCATCACCCTGGAATTCGAGGTGATCGACTGGGCGACCCAGCTCGATCGCTACACGCGCGGCGACTACGCGATGATGCCTTTCCTCTATTCGGCGCGCCTCGACCCGTCGCTCTCCTACGAGATGGTGTCCGGCCCCAAGGCCAGCCAGCCGCGGAAGGTCTGGGACAATCCGGAGGTGGAGGCGCTGCTGCGCGAGAGTATGGTCACCCGCGACACCGGGCGGCGCCAGGCGATCTTCGACCAGTTGCATCGCCGCATGCTGGCCGATGTGCCGATGGTCGTCCTCTACAACGACGCCGCGGTCGGCGCCTATCGCACCAATGTCCAGGGCTACCGCGCCTGGTCCACCGGGCAGCCACGCTACTGGGGCGTGCGGATCAACTGAGATGATCGGCTATGCCGCGCGCCGCCTCGTCGCGGCGATCCCGACTCTGCTGCTGGTGGCGGCCTCCGTCTTCCTGCTGATGCGGTTGATCCCGGGCGATCCGGCGCAGCTCATGCTCGGCGACGCCGCGACGCCTGAGGAGGTGGAGGCGCTGCGGCGCTCCATGGGATTGGGCGAGGCATTACCGCTGCAGTTCGCCCATTGGGCGGGCGCGGCGTTGACGGGCGACCTCGGCCGCTCCATCACCAATGGCCTGCCGGTGCTGCCGCTGATCCTGGAGCGCTTCGGCGTCACCGCCCTGATCGTGCTGGTCGCCGTCGGCCTCGCCGTCCTCATCGCGGTCCCGCTCGGCATGCTCGCCGCCTGGAAGCAGAACCGCCCCGCCGATCTCGCGGTGGTCGGCTTCGCGACCTTGATGCTCTCCATCCCCTCCTTCTGGCTCGGGCTGATCCTGCTGCTGGTCTTCGGCGTCTGGCTGCGTTGGCTGCCGGTGGTGGGCTTCGTGCCCTTCTCCGAGGATATCGGGGCCGCCCTCGCCTATGTGGTACTGCCGATCACGACACTGGTGCTGATCGAGATTGGCGCGCTGACCCGCATGGCGCGCGCTGCCACCATCGACGTGCTGCGGCTCGACTACATCAGCCATGCCCGCGCCAAGGGGCTGTCGGAATTCACCGTGCTGCGGCGCCATGCGCTGCCCAATGCCTTCGCGCCGACGCTGACCTTGATCGGGCTGGTGCTCGGCAACCTGCTCGGCGGCATCGCGGTGATCGAGACGGTCTTCACCCTGCCCGGGCTCGGGCGGTTGCTGGTGGAGGCGATCTTTCAGCGCGACTACCCGGTGGTGCAGGGCGTGATGCTGTTCGTCGCCGCGATCTATGTCGCCGTGAACCTGTTCGTCGATCTCGCCTATCCCGTCTTCGATCCCCGGGTGACCGCCGAATGACGCTCCGCCTCAACCTCGTGCTCGGTGGCCTGCTGCTGGCTGCCGTGGCCGGCACGGCCGCAACCGCCAGCGTCTGGACGCCCTTCAACCCGGTCGCGGTCAATCTGCGGCGGCGCCTGGCGGCACCGACCGATCCCTATTGGCTCGGCACCGACGAATTCGGGCGCGACGTGCTATCGCGCCTGATGGTCGGCGCCTCGACCGGCCTGACGGTCGCCTTGGTCACCGTGCTGGTCGCCATGGCGCTCGGCATCACGATCGGCCTGCTCGCTGGCTTCTTCCGTGGCTGGACGGACCGCGCGCTGATGGCGCTGAACGACGCGCTGCTTGCCTTCCCGGGCATTCTCTTCGCGCTTGGCCTGCTGACGGTGATCGGGCCGTCCAAATGGGGGATCGTGCTGGCGCTCGGCCTCGCCTATGCGCCGGCGGTGGCGCGCGTGGTGCGCGGCAGCGTGCTGTCGCTGCGCGAGCGCGAATTCGTGGAAGCCTCCCGCGCACTCGGCAATTCGGAGGCCTATACGCTCTGGCGGCATGTGGCGCCGAACTGCGTGTCGCCACTCACGGTCCTCGCCACCTCGATGTTCGGCTGGGTGATCCTGTCGGAGAGCGCACTCTCCTTCCTCGGCCTCGGCGTGCCGCCGCCGGCGCCGACCTGGGGCAATATGCTCGCCGCCGCGCGTCCCTATCTGGAGACCGCGACCTGGCTCTCCATCGCACCGGGGGTGATGATCGCGCTCAGCCTGCTCGGCACCAACCTGCTCGGCGACGCGCTGCGCGACATCCTGGACCCGCGGACATGATCGCCCCACTGCTGGCCGTCTCCGACCTCCGCGTCGGGGCGAAGCCCGACATCCGCGCGGTGGACGGCGTCTCCTTCAGCATGGCGCCGGGCGAGATCCTGGCGCTGGTCGGCGAATCCGGCTCCGGCAAGACGGCGACGGCGCGGGCGGTGATCGGGCTGCTGCCGCCCGGCCTCGCCGTCACCGGCGGCCGCATCGCCTTCGCCGGCGCGCCGCTGACGCCCGCCACCCTGCGCCCGCTGCGCGGCCCCGGCATCGGCATGGTGTTCCAGGAGCCGATGACCTCCCTGAATCCGGCACTGCCGATCGGGGTGCAGATGGCGGAAGGGCTTGCCCTGCACACCAGGTTGCGCGGCGCCGAGATCGCCGCCGCCTGCCGCGCCATGCTGGACCGCGTCGGCATCGCCGACCCCACCGCCTGCCTGCGTGCCTTCCCGCACGAGTTCTCGGGCGGCATGCGCCAGCGCATCATGCTGGCTTCGGTCATGCTGCTGCGCCCGCGCCTGCTGATCGCCGACGAGCCCACCACCGCGCTGGACACCCTGACCCAGGCGGAGGTCCTTGACCTGATGGTCGGGCTGACGCGGGAGCAGGGCAGCGCGGTGCTGCTGATCACCCACAATCTCGGCCTGGTCGCGCGCTACGCCGACCGCGCGCTGGTGATGCGGCGCGGTCGGGTGATCGAGGAAGGCGCCGCCCGCGCGCTGCTCGCCGCACCGCGGGAGCCCTATACTCGTGCGCTGGTCGATGCGCTGCCGCGGCGCGGGCCGCCGGCGATACCGCGGCCGCCATCGGAGCCGCTGCTGCGCGCCGAGGCGCTGGCGGTCGATTTCGCCGGGCGCCGCCGCTTCTTCGCACGCGGCCGTGCGGTGCAGGCAGTGCGCGGTGTCGACCTTGCGGTGCATGCGGGGGAATCGGTGGCGCTGGTCGGCGGCTCCGGCTCCGGCAAGACCACGCTGGGGCGGGCCATGCTGCGCCTGGTGCCCGCCAGCGGCGGGCGCGTCCTGTTCCGTGGCCAGGACATCACCGCAGTACGCGGCGCGGCGCTGCTGCCCTTCCGCCTGGCCTGCCAGATCGTGTTCCAGGATCCCTATTCCTCGCTCGATCCGCGCATGCGCATCGCTGAGATCGTCGACGAGCCGCTGCGCCTGGTGCCGGGGCTCGGCGCCGCGGAGCGGGCGCGCCGCACCGATGCCATGCTGGATGCGGTGGGCCTCGCGGAGTTCGGGCGCCGGCACCCGCATGAACTCTCCGGCGGGCAGCGGCAGCGCGTCGCGATCGCCCGCGCCCTGGTGCGGGAGCCGGCCTTCGTCATGGCCGACGAGCCGGTCTCCGCGCTCGACATGACGATCCAGAAGCAGATCCTGACCTTGCTGCGCGACCTGCAGCGGGCGCGGGGCTTCGCCTGCCTCTTCATCTCCCACGACCTCGCGGCGGTCGGCGAGATCGCCGACCGCGTGGTGGTGATGCAGGAAGGCCGCATCGTCGAGGAAGGCTCCCGCGACGCGGTGTTCGACGCGCCACGCCACGCCTATACCCGCGCCCTGCTCGATGCCGCGCCACGGCTGGAGGCACTGGTCGCCTGAAGACCGGCCCGGGCCGTCAGACGTAGACGGCAGCCATGCCCGCGGCCGGATAGCGGGTGCCGGAGGCGGCACCAGGCGGGATCGCGGCCGAAAGCGCGGCGATCTCCTCGGCACTGAGGGTCACCCGCAGCGCGCCCAGATTCTCCTCCAGCCGCGGCAGGTAGCGGGTACCGGGGATGGTGACGACGTCCTCGCCCTGGGCCAGCAGCCAGGCCAGCGTGATCTGCGCCGGCGTGCAGCCCTTCCGCTTGGCCATGGCCTCGACTGGCTCCACCAGGCGGCGATTGGCGGCGAAGTTCTCGGCCTGGAAGCGCGGATGCGCCGCCCGCCTTCCATCGACCTCCTCCAGCGAGCGGATCGCCCCGGTCAGGAAGCCCCGCCCGAGCGGCGCATAGGCGACGAAGCTGATGCCGAGTTCCCGGGTGGTCAGGCGGGTCTCCTCCGCCTCCTGCCGGTACAGCAGGGAATACTCGGTCTGCACGGCGGCGATCGGGTGCACGGCATGGGCGCGCCGGATGGTGTCGGGGCGCGCTTCGGACAGGCCGAGGAAGCGGATCTTGCCCTGCTCCACCAGCCGCGCCATGGCGCCGACCGTCTCCTCGATCGATACCGAAGGGTCCACCCGGTGCTGGTAATAGAGGTCGATCACCTCGACGCCGAGCCGGGCCAGGCTCGCCTCGCAGGCCGCAGCCACGTATTCGGGCCGGCCGTCGACACCGTTCGGGCCGGTTTCCCGGCGGGTCTGGCCGAACTTGGTCGCCAGCACGATCTCCGACCGCCGTGCGCGGAGCGCGCGGCCGAGGACGGTCTCGTTGTGGCCCCAGCCATACATGTCCGAGGAATCGAAGTGGTTCACGCCGCGATCGATGGCGTCCTGGATCAGCACTTCCGACGCCGCGTCGTCGGCCGCGCCGTAGACGCCGGAGAGCGACATGCAGCCAAGGCCGACCGGCACGACCGCGAGGGTGCTGCCGCCCAGCCGACGCCGCGCAAGACCGGTTCCTGCCGCCATCCCGGATCCTCCTGTCATGTCCTTGTCGCAGGCGGGACCCTGCGGCCGCGCATCCGATGGCCTGCCTGACTACCCGTCCGGCGCCAGATGGGCTCTCCCCGCGGTCCGGCAAGGCCTGACGGGAGTCCCGGGCAGCCGGCGCGTGCTATCTCTTGGCGGCATCGCGATCCCTGCGTATGTCTTCTCTTCATGACCTTCGACCCTGCCGCCCACACCGTCGACGATCGCCGCAGCCGCGCCACGACCAGCGCCGCGGAATTCGCCTTCCAGCATGTCTGGCGCGCCATCAGCCATGGCGCCATCGCGCCGGGCAGCACCGTGACCGAGGAAGGGCTGGCCGCCGGCATCTTCGTCAGCCGCACCCCGCTGCGCGACGCGATCCGGCGCCTTGAGACGCTGGGGCTGCTGATCCGCGAACCCTCCCGCGGGCTCCGGGTCGCGCAGCTCACGATGCGCGACATGCTGGACCTCTCGGCCACGCGGGAAGCGCTGGAAGCGCTCTTCGCGGCTTCCGCGGCGCGGCGCGTCGCCGCCGGCGAGGTCGACCTCACGCGATTGCGATCGATCCATGAAAGGCTGCGGGCGGTCCATGCGATCGGCGACGCCGACCTCGCGCTGGCCGTCGGCATCGATTTCCACGAGGAGCTGCGCAGCTTGGCCGACAACCGGCCGGCGCGGCTACTGCACGAGCAGGTGCTGCTCGCCTTCGAGCGCTATCGCTACCTGGCCCGCCAGGCGCCGGCCCGGCCCGAAGGCGTGCTCCATGAGCACACCGCGATCCTGGAGGCGCTGGCGGCCGGCGACGCCGAGGGCGCCGAGACGCGCATGCGCCGCCATATCGCCGCCGGCCGCGCCCTCTATGCGGAGGTCCTGAGCGGCCTCCTGTAAGGCAGCCGGGGCCAGGCGATGGACCACGGGCATTCGATCCGCTATCTCCCATGACATATGACGAGGCCGGGAGACAGCACGATGCGCCGCCGCTTCTTCACAACCATCGCCGGAGCCGCCCTCCTGGCGCTTGGGGCCGCCATCCCCGCCCGTGCCCAGGACACCCTGACCGTCTTCGCCGCCGCCAGCCTGACGGACGCCATGCGCGATTTCGCGCAAGCCTGGCAGGCCCGCGGCAACCCGGCGCCGCGCCTGTCCTTCGCCGCCTCCTCCGCCCTCGCCCGGCAGATCGAACAGGGCGCGCCGGCCGACCTGTTCATGAGCGCCGACGAGCCCTGGATGGACTATGTCCAGCAACGCGACCTCGTCGTGAACGCCACCCGCGTCAGTCCCATCGGCAATGCCCTGGTGCTGGTGGCGCCCGCCGACCAGGCGCGGCCGGTGGCGCTCGCGCGCGATACCGACCTGGCGGCGCTGCTCGGGCCGCAGGATCGCATCGCGACCGGCGATCCCGCGCACGTGCCGGTCGGGCGCTATGCCCAGGCGGCGCTGACCTGGATGGGGCAGTGGGATGCGGTCTCCCCGCGCCTCGCCCGCGCCGACAATGTGCGCTCGGCGCTGCTGCTGGTCGAGCGGGGCGAGGCGCCCTACGGCATCGTCTATTCGACTGATGCCGCTGCCTCCCGCGGCGTGCGTGTGGTTGGCACCTTCCCGGCCGAGAGCCATCCCCCGATCACCTATCCCTTCGCCCTGATGCGCCGGGCGCAGGGCAATGCCCAGGCCCGTGCCTTCCTGGCCTTCCTGACCGGCCCCGACAGCGCCGGGACCTGGCGCCGCTTCGGCTTCGCCCTCGCGCGGTGAACCCCGGCTGGCTGAGCGCGGAGGAATGGCAGGCCGTCCGCCTCAGTCTTGAGGTGGCGTCGCGCTCGGTGCTGGTGTCGCTGCTGCCGGCGGTGCTGGTGGCCTGGCTGCTGGTGCGCGGGCGCTTTCCCGGGCGGGTGCTGCTGGATGCGGTGGTGCACCTGCCGCTGGTGGTGCCGCCGGTCGTGGTCGGTTGGGGCCTGCTGATGCTGTTCGGCATCCGCGGCCCGATCGGCGCGCCCCTGAACGAGTGGTTCGGCGTGCGCCTGGTCTTCACCTCCGAAGCGGCGGCGCTGGCGACCGCGGTGATGTCCTTCCCGCTGATCGTGCGCGCCGTGCGCCTCGGCCTCGAGAGCGTGGACCCGGGGCTGGAGGCGGCGGCGCGGACGCTCGGCGCCGGGCCCTTCGACCGCTTCCTGACAGTGACCCTGCCGCTGATGTCGCCCGGCATCCTGGCCGGCACGGTCACTGCCTTCGCGGCCGGACTCGGCGAGTTCGGCGCGGTCATCACCTTCGCCTCCAACATCCCGGGCGAGACCCAGACCCTGCCGCTCGCGATCTACAGCGCCACCCAGACACCGGGCGGCGAAGCCGCGGCGGGGCGGCTCGCGCTGATCTCCTTCGCGCTCGCGATCGGTGGGCTGCTGCTGGCGGAATTCGTCGCACGGCGCATGCATCGCCTGCTCGGCCGCGCCTGATGCTGGAGGTCGCGCTGCGGCATCGCTTCGCGGCGGACGGGTTCTCGCTCGACGCCGGCTTCACGGCGGATGGCGCCGGCGTCACCGCGCTGTTCGGCCCATCCGGCTGCGGCAAGAGCACGATCCTCGCCGCCGTCGCGGGCCTGCTGCGGCCGCAGGCCGGGCGCGTGGTCCTGGACGGCCAGGCGCTGCTCGACACCGCGACCGGCATCTTCCTGCCGCCGGAGCGCCGGCGCTTCGGCGTGGTCTTCCAGGAAGCGCGACTGTTCCCGCATCTCAGCGTCGAGACCAATCTCCGCTACGGCGAGCGCCGCGCCCCACGCGGTGCGACCGGGCCTGGCTTCGAGGAGGTCGTGGCACTGCTCGGCATCGGCCACCTGCTGGCACGCCGCCCGGCCGGCCTCTCCGGCGGGGAACGGCAGCGCGTCGCGCTCGGCCGCGCCCTGCTGGCGCGCCCGCGCCTGCTGCTGATGGATGAGCCGCTGGCGGCGCTCGACACCACCCGGCGCGCGGAGGTGCTGCCCTTCCTGGCGCGGCTGCGCGATGCGGCGCGGCTGCCGATCCTCTATGTCACCCATGCGCTGGACGAGGTGGATGCCCTGGCCGACCGCCTGGTGCTGCTGGAGGCCGGGCGCGTGCTGGCGGAAGGCGGCGTCGAGGCGCTGACCGCCCGCACCGACCTGCCGCTGGCGGCACGGCGCGATGCCGGCGTGCTGGTCGGCTGCACGGTGCTGGCGCATGACGCGGCGCGCGGCCTGACCCGGCTCGGCTTCGGCGGCGGCGAGCTGCTGGTGCCGCTGCGGCCGGAACCGCCAGGCAGCCGGCTGCGCCTCAGGCTACGGGCCCGCGATGTCGCGGTCGCGACCGAGGCGCCGCGCAGCCTGTCCATGCAGAACGTCTTGCCCGCGACGCTGGAAGCGATCGCCCCCACCGGCACGCCGCATGAGCTGTTCCTGCGCCTCGCCGTGGGGCCGACCCCTCTCCTGGCGCGCGTGACCCGCGACAGCGCCGAACGGCTGGGGCTGTTGCCGGGGCAGATGCTCTGGGCCCTGGTCAAATCCGTAGCCTTCGGGCTGCCGGCACCGGCGTCATCCCGGGACGGGCCGCCATCCTGAAGTTCTCCGCCAGGCATCCTGCCCGGCGCCGTCACCGCGGTGACGCGACGATCACCGACGAGGCGATGGAGGAGCTCGGCCTCGCACCCCTGCCCGATCGGCAGGGTCTGGTGTTAGGCTCGTGGCATGAATCGCCCGCCCCGTGCCGCGCCGCCGCCGACCGGATTGCTCAGCCTGCGCATCGACCTGCCGCAGGGCCGCATCGGGCCTGGGAAGATCGCACTCCTGGAAGCGATCGACCGCGAGGGGTCGATCTCGGCCGCCGGGCGCGCCCTCGGCATGAGCTACAAGCGCGCCTGGGACCTGGTCGATGCGTTGAAGACGCTGCTCGGCACCGCCGCGGTGGAAGCGAGCCCCGGCGGCTATCGCGGCGGCGGCGCGCTGCTGACCGATGCGGGCCGGAACCTCGTCGCGGATTATCGCGCGATCGAGCGCGCGGCCCAGCGCGCGGCGGAGAAGCGGCTTGCCACCCTCGCGAGCCGGGCCAAGGGTTGACATCATTCGGGAAGGATCCCTGCCATGTCCGCTGAAGCGCTTCCGCTGCTGCCCACCACCGTGGTCGGCAGCTATCCGCAGCCGGCCTGGCTGGTCGACCAACAGGCGCTCCGCACCCGCATGGTGCCGCGTGTCAGGGCGCCGGAGATCTGGCGCATCGCCGAACCACTGCTGCAGGAAGCCCAGAACGACGCGACGCTGCTCGCGATCCGCGACATGGAGCGGGCGGGCATCGACATCATCACCGATGGCGAGATCCGGCGGGAGAGCTACTCCAACCACTTCGCCTCCGCCCTCGAAGGCGTCGATCCCGTCACCCCTGCCGAGGTCATCGGCCGCACCGGCAAGCCGACCTTGGTGCCACGCGTCACCGGCCGGGTGCGGCGGACGCGGCCGGTAGAGGTCGCGGACATCGCCTTCGCGCGCGCCAATACCGACCGCAAGCTGAAAATCACCCTGCCCGGCCCCTTCACCATGACACGCCAGGCGAAGAACGAGTTCTACGATGACGAGGCGGAGCTCGCGATGGACTACGCGATCGCGCTCAATGAGGAGATCCTCGACCTCAAGCGCGCCGGGGTCGACGTCATCCAGCTCGACGAGCCCTGGATGCAGGCCTTCCCGGACGAGGCGCGCCGCTTCGCGGTCCCTTGCATCAACCGCGCCTTCCAGGGCGTGACCGGCACCACCGTCGTGCATCTCTGCTTCGGCTATGCGGCGATGGTCGATCAGAAGCCGAGCGGCTACTCCTTCCTGCCGGAGCTCGCCGGCAGCATCGCCGAGCAGATCTCTATCGAAGCCGCGCAGCCGAAGCTCGACCTCGCGATCCTGCGGGAGTTGCCGGGCAAGACGGTGATGGTCGGCGTGCTGGACCTCGGCTCGGCCGAGGTGGAGACGCCGGAGATCGTCGCGGGCCGGATCCGCCAGGCGCTCAAGGTGCTGCCGCCGGAGCGCATCGTCGTGGCGCCCGATTGCGGCATGAAATACCTGCCGCGCGATCGCGCCTTCGGAAAGCTGAAAGCCATGGCCGACGGTGCCGCGATGGTGCGCCAGGAGATCTGAGGGATCGTCAGAGCTGCGCCAACTCTTCGCGCAGCCACATCAGGAAGGGCGCGACCAGGTCCCGCACGCCGTATCCATTCGGATGGACGAAGGTATAGGTCGCGCCGGGCACAGCGATCCCCGGCCAGCGTTCCGACAGCCGCCCCGACTTCACATCCGCCGCGGTGATGAGCGAGGGCGCCACCAGCAGCCCCTCGCCGGCCAGCGCCGCCTCATAGGCGATGTAGAAATGCGCGAAGCTCCGGCGCGGCAGCCCCAGGCGTTCGACGCCGGCGGCAGCCAGCCAGCGGTCGAGATCGCCTGGGCGCGACCGGCTCTCGAGCAAGGGCACGGTTTCGGGCGATGCCTGCACGGTGTCGAGCTGGGGTGCGGCCACCGCCGTGAGCTGTTCGCGGAGCAAGGGTTCCGCGGCGTAGCCGGCCGGCACGAAGCCGTCGCGGCGGATCGCCGCGTCATGCGGCAGAGGCAGCCAATCCTCCCCGGTATGGGTCGGCCGCACGCTGACGCGGAAACGCGGCTGCAACCGCTCCAGCCGGTGCAGGCGCGGCATCAGCCAGTTCATCGCGAAGGTCGCCGGCGCCAGGATGCGCAGTTCCACCGCCTCGGTGCGGGGCGAGATCTGCTCGAGCCCGGCCAGGATCGTGTCCATGCCGGCGGTCGCCGCCTGCGCAAACTGCCGGCCGGCCAGCGTCATGGCGGGATCACGGGCATCGCCTTCGAACAGCGGCACACCCACCCATTGCTCCAGCGCGCGAAGCTGCTTGCCGACGGCGCCGAGCGTCACGTTCAGCTCGGCCGCCGCCGCGCTGCGCGAGCCAAGGCGGGCCAGCGCCTCGAAAGTCGCGATCATGCGGAGCGGCGGCAGCCGGCGGCGCGCTTCCGGCTTCATGGTTGAGGTTCCGCGTCACGGATATGTCCGTTGCGTGACAACCGGAAAAGGCATCGCCCCGATCGGGAAGCGAAGTCGTTTCCGCCACCACGTCCCATGCCGCTACAGACCGTGACGACGTCTCGACGGGACATAGGCATTTGACCCTGCTGCAGCATCCGCGATCCGAAGGCCCTGGGACCGGGAGCGGTTCTCTGTCCCCCCGATCCGAGGTGGCCGTCAATGGCCGCCGCTATCGCATCCCGACCCGTCCGGTGGCGATCCTTTGCCTCGATGGCTGCGACCCGGCCTATCTCGAAGCGGGCCTCGCATCGAACGACCTGCCCGCCTTTGCCCGCTTCGCCCGGGAGGGCTTCTTCGGCGAAGCGCTGGCCGCCATGCCGACCTTCACCAACCCGAACAACGTCTCGCTCGTCACCGGCGTGCCGCCGGCGCGGCATGGCGTCTCCGGCAATTTCTACCTCGACCGGCAGACCGGCGAGACGGTGATGGTCACCGGCGATGCCGAGCTGCGCGTGCCGACCATCCTGGCCGCGATGGCGAATGCCGGGGTGCCGACGGCCATGGTGACCGCCAAGGACAAGCTGCGCGCCGCGCTGGGGAAAGGCCTGCCTATCGGGCCGGATGCCCTGGCCGTCTCGGCCGAGCGCGCGGACGCGGCGCAGGCCGAAACCCATGGCATCGGCGGCTTGACCGCGCTGGTCGGGCGCGCGGCGCCTGACCAGTATTCGGCGGACCTCTCCCTCTTCGTGCTGGATGCCGGGCTGCGGCTGTTGGAGACCGGGCGTGCGCGGCTGCTCTATCTGTCGCTCTCCGACTATGTGCAGCACCGCCACGCGCCGGAGAGCCCGGAGGCAAGGGACTTCATGCGCGCGCTCGACGCCAGGCTCGGCGCGCTGGCCGATGCCGGCTGCCTGGTCGCGGCGACCGCCGATCACGGGATGACCGACATGGCCCTGCCGGACGGGCGGCCGCATGTGGTCTTCGTGGGCGATCTGCTCGATGCCCGCTTCGGCGCCGGGGCCGCGCGCGTGATCTGCCCGATCACCGATCCCTTCGTCCGGCACCATGGGGCGCTGGGCGGCTTCGTGCGGGTGCATCTGTCGCCCGGCGGGCCTTCCGTCGCTGATGTCATCGCTTTCCTGGCAACGATCCCGGAACTCGAGGTCGTCCTGTCCGGCGAAGAGGCCTGCGCGCGCTTCGACCTGGCGCCGGCGATGGAAGGCGACGTCACCGTCATCGGCGCGCGTGGCGTGGCGCTCGGTGCCCGGGCGGCGGAGCATGACCTGTCGCAGCTCGCGGGCGAGCGCCTGCGCTCGCATGGCGGACTCGCTGAGCAGCGCGTGCCCTTCCTGCTCTCCGAGCCGCTCGATCCCCATTGGCGGGAGGCCCATCCCATGCTGCGCAACTACGATATCTTCGACGCCGCGCTGAACGGCACGGCGGTCGCGCCATGACCCGCCGCGTCATCGTCACCGTGCTGGACGGGCTGCGCCGCGACCTGCTGGGCCCCGAGGCGACACCTGCGCTGCACAGCTTCGCAGAGGCCGCGACCAACTTCGCGGCGCATCGCTCGGTCTTCCCCTCCGCGACGCGGGTCGTCTCGGCCTGTTTCGCGACCGGCTGCTTCCCCGCCCAGCATGGGCTGCAGGGCAATTCGGTGGCGCTGATGGAAGACGGGCAACTGGTCCCGCACGATGTCGGCCGCCCAGATTTCATGGACCACAAGCGCCGCGTCACCGGCCACAGCCTTGCCGTGCCGACCCTCGCGGAACGGCTGGCGCGCGCCGGGCGGGAAGCGATGGTGTTCAGCAATGTCTCCCCCGGCGCCGCGCGCGCGCATGACCCGGACGGGCATGGCTGGGTCTTCCATCGCGCCTGCTCCTTCGCGCCCGGGCTGCGGCCGCTGACAGGCGCTGAAGCCGTCGCGGACATCACGCTCGACACCGCGGGCGACGCCCGGTTGACGACCCGCTTCCTTGACGATGCCGTCGCGGGCCGGCGAGCGGCGCTGGCCGTGCTCTGGCTCGGCGAGCCCGACCATATGCAGCATGAAAGCCCGCTCGGCTCGCCCGCCTGCCTGGCCGCCATCGCCGGCTCGGACGCCGCCTTCGCCCGGGTGCGGGAAGCCGTCGCAGCCCGCCGCGCGGCGGGCGAGGAGATCCTGCTGATCGCCTGTTCCGACCATGGCCACCAGACGGTGACCGAGGTGGTCGACATCGAGGCCGTGCTGATCGCGGCGGGGCTGAAGCGGGACGCGGCCGATAACAGCCTGCTCTCGGTCGCCAATGGCACCGGCGCGCTGATCTATCTGCACCCCGATCGCGCCGCGGAAGCGCCGGCCGTCCTCGGCCTGCTGCGCATCCAGCCCTGGGCCGATCGGGTGCTGGCTGGCGCGGAGCTCGCGGAGATCGGCCACGCCGCTACCGGCGGCCTGCTCTGCGCCATCGCGATGCGGAGCGATGCGACGCCGAACACCCATGGCGTGCCGGGCTCCAGCGCCGCCGCGCTGCCGGCCCAGGGCAAGCCCGACCGCCTCGGCTGCGGCCAGCATGGCGGGCTCGGCCGCTACGAGCAGATGCCCTTCCTGATGATCGAGGGCGACGGCTTCCCCGCCGGCGCGGTGGTGACCGAGCCGAGCATCATCACCGACCTCGCGCCCACCATCCTCCGCCATCTCGGCCTGGCTTTCGACGGGCTGGATGGCCGCCCCCTGCACCGCCTGCCGCCGGAGAACCCCGCCCGATGACGATGCTTCCGCCCCTCGGCCGCCGTGCCGCGCTCGCCGGCGCCGCCGGCCTCGGCTTCGCGTCCTTCGCGCAGGCGCAGCAGGCGGAGACGCCGCGCCGTGGCGGCACGCTGCGCATCGCGACGCTCGGCCTCGACACTGCCGACCCGCATCGGCACACCGGCTCCATCGCCGTGCAGCAGGCCTATGTCGAGGCGCTGACCTCGATCGCCGCCAATGGCACGGTCGAGCCCTTCCTGGCCGAGGCCTTCGAAGTCTCCGCCGATGGCCGCGTCCACAGCTTCCGCCTGCGGGAGGGCGTGCGCTTCCACGATGGCAGCGCGCTGACCTCGGCCGAGGTGATCGCCAATCTGGAACGCGTGAAGAACCGGGTGCGCGGCGGCTGGCTGGTCAGTGCCATGCGGTTGGCCGAGAGCTTCGAGGCACCGGATGCGCGCACCGTCGTCATCCGCATGCGGGAGCCCTATGCGCCGCTGCTGAACCTGCTCTCCGAACTCTGGATCCTGTCGCCGAACTCGCCGGGCTGGGACGACACCATCACCCGCCCGATCGGCACTGGCCCCTTCACCTTCGGCGACTGGCGGCCGAAGGCACGCTTCGTGGCGCCGGCCTTCTCCGGCTATTGGCAGCCGGGCCGGCCCTATTTGGCCGCGGTCGAGTTCGACCTGCGCGACGATGCCGACTTCTCGCTCGCGCTGCGCGCCGGTGACCTGCATGTCGCGAGCGTCGGCCGGGACAAGCTGGCCGCGCTGTCCCGCGATCCCGCGATCCGGCTCGGCAAGCTCAAGGACACCAACTGGTTCTTCGTCTCCTTCAACAACCGCTCCCCGCGCGCGCCCTTCGACGATCTCCGCGTGCGTCAGGCCATCGCCTATTCGCTCGACAAGCGTGCCTTCATGAACTTCACCGCCGGGCAGGACGGCATCGTGACCAACCAGATGGTCATCCCCGGCAATGTCCATTTCGACCGGGCGATGCACGATGCCGATGCGCATGTGCGGCCCGACCCCGATCGCGCCCGCGCCCTGCTGCGCGAGGCGGGGGTGACGCCCGCGCAGCGGCGGATCGAGCTCGTCTCCTGGCAGGAAAGCTACGCGCAGGTCGCGGCGCAGATGGTCACCCGCCTCGGCTTCCCGGTGAACCATGTGGCGCTGGACGATCTCGGCGCGCAGCGCCGCCTCGGCCAGTATGATTGGGACCTCGCGGTCTTCTCCTCGGGGCCGCGTGCCGATCTGTTCCTCCGCTATGTCCGCATGATGAGCGACGGGCCGAACCCGGTGCTCTGGGGCGGGGTGCAGGACCCGGAATTCGATGCCCTGGTCAATGCCGCGGTGCGCGAGCCCGACCAGGCCCGCCGCGCCGTCGCCTACAACCGCGCGTGGCAGCGGGTGCTGGACCGCTACTACACGGTCGTGCTCGGCCATAGCCAGAACGTCATCGCCAATCGCAGCGAGGTGCAGGGCTGGGATCCCGGCTTCACCTGGGCCTGCCATTGGGCGAGCGGCGGCGTGGCGCAAGCCTGGCTGGCGCCACGCAACCCCGCTCCCCGGGGATGAGCGCGACGCTGCTTCCGGCGGACCGCGTGGTCCGGGGCCGGCGCCTGCCGGAGATGCTGGCGGGCATCGTCGTCGTGCTGACGGTGCTGCTCGCGCTGGTGGGGCCGATGCTGGTGCCGCAGGACCCGCTGGCGCAGGACCTGCTGGCACTGAATGAGGCGCCTGACGCCGCGCATTGGCTCGGCACCGACCATCTCGGGCGCGACGTGCTGGCGCGCCTCGCCTCCGGAGCGCGGCTGACCTTGCTGGTCGGCGCCGGCGGCGCGGCATTGGCCTTCCTGCTCGGCGCCGGGGTCGGGTTGCTGGCGCTGGCCTTCGGGGGCCCGGCACGGGTGCTGGTCTTCGCTGCCTTCGACCTGCTGCGCGCCCTGCCCGGCATCCTGTTGGCGATGCTGCTGGTCGCCGCACTCTCGCCCGGGCCGCTTTCCGTCATGCTCGCCCTCGGCCTGACCTATGCCCCGATGGTGGCCGAAGTCGCGCGCGCCACCCATGCGCGGGAGAGCGCCGCCGACTACATCGCCGCGGCGCGGAGCTTCGGCCTGTCGCGGCTCGCGGTGCTCGGCCGGCACCTGCTGCCCAACCTCACCGGCGTGCTGCTGACCTTCGCGGCGATCATCCTGCCGCGCTGCATCGTGACCGAATCGGTGCTGTCCTTCCTCGGCCTCGGCGGCACGCCGGAGCTGCCGAGCTGGGGCCGCATGATCGCCGATGCCGGCGGCTTCGCGGAAGAAGCGCCGCATGCCGTGCTGGCGCCGGTGCTGGCGCTCTCCGTTTTCACCCTGGCGCTGTCGATCCTGGGCGAACGGCTGCGCGCTGCATCGGACCCGCTGCGCGATGGTGCGCCATGACCCGCGCCATCGGCTGGGCCGCGCCGCCGCTTCGCGCGCTGGCGCTCATCCTCGCGATCTCGATGATCGCCTTCTTCTGCATCCGCGCGGTGCCGGGCGATGTGGTCGACGTGCTGGCTGCGCAGGGCGACCTCACCGCCGCGCAGCAGGCGGAGATGCGGCAGGCAATGGGGCTCAACGCTTCCCCCATCGTGCAGTTCCTCACCTGGGGTGGCCGGGCGCTGCACGGCGAATTCGGGAATTCGCTGCGCTTCGGCAAGCCGGTCGGCGAGCTGTTCCTGAACGCCTTGCCGGCGACGCTGCATCTCGGCCTGCTCGCCTTCGCGATCGGCCTCGGGCTGGCGCTGACCCTCGCATTGGGGGCGCTGGCGGCGCCGCGCTCGCCCTTGCCGCTGCTGGTGCAGGCGGTGAACATCTGGTCCATCGCGGTGCCCACCTTCTGCATCGGCATCGCCGGCATCCTGATCTTCTCGATCTGGCTCGGCTGGCTGCCGGCAATCGGGCATCTCGGCCTGCCGGCGGCGATTCTCGGGATCGATATCGCGGGACAGCTCGTGAAGCCGCTCCATGACGAGCTGCGCCAGGCGCAGGCGGCGCCGCATGTGCGCACCGCCCGCGCCAAGGGGCTGCACCCGCTGCGCATCGGGCTGTTCCATCTGTTGCCCACCGCCATGCCGGTGCTGCTGGCACTCTCCTCCGTGGTGCTTGCGGGTGTGCTGGGCGGCACCCTGACCCTGGAGGTGCTGTTCGGCCTGCCCGGCGTCGGCAGCCTCGCGCTGAACGCGATGCATGGGCGCGACTGGCCGCTCCTGCAGGCGACCATTGTCTTCCTCGCCGCCGGCGTCGTGCTGATCAACGCCGCGGCCGAGCTGCTGCACCGCCTGCTGGACCCGAGGCCACGCCGATGAGGGACGCCGCGTTGCTCGAAATCCGCGACCTCTCTCTCGCCTTCGCCGGACGGGCGGTGGTGCGCGGCGTCTCCTTCGGCATCCGCCCCGGCGAGACGCTGGGGCTGGTGGGCGAATCCGGCAGCGGCAAGTCGCTCACCGCGCTCTCGATCCTGCGCCTGCTGCCGGAGGGTGCGGTGATCGCACCCGGCAGCAGCATCCGCTTCGAAGGGCAGGAGCTGACCGGCCTCGGGGAACCAGCCATCCGCCGGCTGCGCGGCGGGCGCATCGCCATGGTGTTCCAGGATCCCATGGCCTGCCTGAACCCCTTCATGGCCGCCGGTGCCCAGGTGGCGGAGGCGGTGCGGCAGCATCGCGGCCTCTCCGGCGATGCCTTGCGGGGCGCGGTCGCGGCACTCTTCGCCGAGGTCGGACTGGAGGCGCCGCTGGCAGGGCGGCTTCCGCACGCGCTTTCCGGCGGCCAACAGCAGCGGGTGATGATCGCCATGGCGTTGGCGGGCGACCCGGTGCTGCTCCTGGCGGACGAGCCGACCACCGCCCTCGATACCACCGTACAGGCGCAGGTCATGGCGCTGCTGCGGCGACTGGCGGCGGATCGTGGCCTCGCCATGTTGTTCGTCTCGCATGACCTGGCGGTGGTCGCAGCCATGGCGGACCGCGTCGGCGTGATGAGCCAAGGCGCGCTGGTTGAGATCGGGCCGGTCGCCACCGTGCTGGAGACCCCGCGATCGGACGAGGCCCGGGCCCTGCTCGCAGCACGCCGCGGCCAGGCCACGCCGCCGCTGCAAGCCTTCCGGCGCGCACGCGCACCGGTGCTGGAAGTGGACGGGCTGGCGGTGGGTTATCCTGGCCACGGCCTCTTCGCGCGCCCGGTCCAGGTGGTGCGCGATGTGGGCTTCGCCCTGGCACCTGGGCAGGTGCTGGGACTGGTCGGCGGCTCGGGCAGCGGCAAGAGCAGCGTGGCCCGCGCCCTGGTGGGTCTCGCGGACCGTACCGCCGGGCGGGTGATGCTGAACGGCCGGCCGCTGCCGCCGGGACTTGCCGCCCGGCGCGACCCCGCCGCGCAGCGGATCCAGATGGTGTTCCAGAACCCCTATGGCTCGCTGAACCCGCGCCGCCGGATCCTGGCCGCGCTGGAGGAGCCGCTGCGCGCGCTGGGGCTCGCCGATGCCAGGGAGCGTCGCCGGTGCGCCGCCGCCATGCTGGCCGAGGTGGGCCTGCCGGAAGAGCACCTGGAGCGCTTCCCGCATGCGCTCTCCGGCGGCCAGCGCCAGCGTATCGCGATCGCCCGCGCGCTGCTCGCGGAGCCCTCCGTGCTGGTCTGCGACGAGGTGATCTCGGCCCTCGACGTGACGGTGCAGCGGCAGGTGCTGGAACTGCTGCGGGATCTGCAGGCGCGGCGGGACCTGGCGCTGCTCTTCATCAGCCACGACCTCGAGGCGGTGGCGCATATCGCCGACCGGGTGATGGTGATGGAAGGCGGGCGGATCATCGAGGACGGCGCGACCGCGGAGGTGCTCGGCGCACCGCGCGCGGCAGGCACCCGCGCATTGGTCGATGCGATGCCGGGCCTGCGGCCTGTCCTGGCCCAGGACGCCGCGCTCGTGCAGGGCTGAAGCCTCAGGCGAGCTCCGAGATCACCTCGGCCAGCACGGCGGCGCCGGCCGCCACATGGGCAGGCTCCGCCCATTCCTGCGGGGCGTGGCTGATGCCGCCGCGGCAGGGGATGAAGATCATGGCCGCGGGGCAGAGCGGCGCCATGTGCCGCGCGTCATGCCCGGCGGCCGAGAGGACCGGCATCACCGCGTGACCGAGCCGGGCGGCGGCTGCGGCGATCCGCGCGCGCAGCCCGGCGTCGAAGTCGTTGGAGGGTGCTTCGCCCAGCCGCGTGACGCTCACGCCGCATGGCGCCGCATAGGTCTCTGCAAGCGCTTCCAGCCGACGGCCGAATCCCGCGAGCGCGGCATTGTCCGGATGCCGCAGGTCGATGCGGAACAGGACGCGCGACGGCACGACGGACGGTGCGTTGGGCTGCACCTCGACGCGGCCGATGGTGAACTTCACCACCGGATCGGCGAGACCGACCTCCGCCTGCATCGCGGCCGCCATGCGCGCGAAGGCGACCAGCGCGTCGCGACGCAAGGCCATGTCGAGCGTGCCGGCATGGCCCTCCTCGCCCTTGATCACGATCTCCCAGGTCGTTTTGCCCTGGATGCCCGTGACGATCCCGATCGGGATCCCCGCCTGCTCCAGCAGCGGCCCCTGCTCGATATGCGGCTCCAGATAATATCCCACCGGGAAGCCGAGCGGCCGGCGCGGCAGCTCGGGGAAGGCGGCGTGCAGCGTATCGAGTGCATCGCCCGCGCTGATCCCTTCGGCATCCCGCGCGGCGCGGATGGCGGCGAGGTCGCGCACGCCCGCGAAAGCCTCCGAGCCCATCATGCCCGGCGCGAAGCGGCTGCCTTCCTCGTTCATCCAGGCGACGATGGTGATGTCGCGCGCCGGGGCCACGCCACGTTCCGCCAGGAAAGTCGCGGCTTCGAGCGCAGCGAGCACGCCGAAGGCGCCATCGAACTTGCCGCCGGTCGGCTGGCTGTCGATATGGCTGCCGGCGAGCAGCGGCGGCAGGGCGCGGTCGCGGCCCGGCAGGGTCAGGAACAGGTTGCCGGCGGCATCCGTCGCCGCTTCCATCCCGACCTCCGCCGCCCAGCCGATCAGCAGGCGCCACGCCGCGATCTCGCCCTCGGTCAGCGCCTGGCGATCGACGCCGCCATCCGGCCGGCCTCCGATCTCGGCCAGCCGCATCAGCCTTTGCCAGAGGCGGTCGGGATCGATCCGCATCCTCACCTGGTCCGCATGATCTGGCCGGGCAGCGCGCGCGGGTCGCGCGGCGTCCAGGCGCCGGCTTCCACCTGCGCGATGAATTCGGCGAGCAGGCCGTTGAACCAGGCTGGCTCCTCCAGGTTCAACGTATGCCCGGTCTTGGGGAAGACCGAGAGGCCGCAGGCCGGGATGGTCTTCTTGAGGAAGATCCCCGGCAGCAGGCAATGATCATCCTCGTCGCCGACCACGACCAGCGTCGGCACCGGCATCTGCTTCAGCTCCTCCTCGAGGTCCCAGAAGGAGGGGCGGCGCGCCTGCACGCCACGCATGGTGAACGCAGCACCGGTGTCGGAATGGGTGGCGAGGCGATCGGCGAATTCGCGCCAGCCGCGCGGGTCCTTGTTCTGGAACTGTACCCGGCTCGCGCCCTCGGCATAGACCGGCGCGAAGGCGCGCGCGCCTTCGGTCGCGAAGCGCTCCGCCACTTCCAGGGACACGCCGCGGAAATAGTCTTCGTACTGCTTCTCGCAGCCATAGCCGGCGCCGGCGACGGTCAGCGACAGGGCCCGGTCGGGATGGCGCAGGCCGAAATGCACGGTCGCGAAGCCGCCCATCGACAGGCCGACGACATGCGCCCTGGCAATGCCGAGCCCATCCAGCACCGCGACCGCATCGGCGACGGCGATGGCCTGGGAGTATTGCTCCACATCCTCCGGCACGTCGGAGGGCGGGTAGCCGCGCGCGGCATAGGTGATGCAGCGATGACGGCGGCTGAAGAAGCGGAGCTGCGGCTCCCAGCTTTCATGATTGCCGCCGAATTCATGGATGAAGAGGATCGGCGTGCCGGCGCCGGCTTCCTCGTAATGCAGGGCGATGCCGTCCGGGGTTGTGACACGGGGCATAGGTGCGATCCTTCAGAACTGGGGCGGCAGGTCGTTCAGGCTGCGGGCTTCCTCGACCATTCCCGGCAGCAGGGTGCAGAGTTTCTCCGCCCATTCGCCGGGGACGGAGGTGCTGACCTTCACGAAGCGATCACCGAAGCGGGCGGTGTGGTAGGTGCCCTGGCGGATCATGATGCCGCGACGGCGCGCGGCCTCGACCAACGCTTCCGGCCGGATGCCGGCGCCGGTGGTCTCGATGACCAGGAAATTGCCATGGCTCGGCCAGACCGGGATGGCGAAGCCCGGCAGCGCCAGGAAGGCTTCCCGGATCATCGCCTTGTTGGCGCCGTCGATGCGGCGGACGTTGGCCATCCATTCGGGCTTCACCGCGAGCCCGGCCGCCGCCGCCCTTTGCGCGATCACGCTGGCGCCGAGCACGCTAGTCGCCTGCCCCGCGAATTCCTCGAACAGCGCGCGCGGCGTGACCAGCGCGCCGATGCGCATGCCGGCCAGGCCCAACCATTTCGAGAAGCTGAGCGAGACCACGACATTCTCGGGCGCCACCTTCAGCGCCGGATGATGGCCCTCCGCGAAATCGCGATAGGTGCAGTCATGCACCAGCAGCGCACCCGCCTCCTGCGCGATGGCGGCGAAACCGGTGATCTCCTCCGCCGTGTAGCGGATGCCGAGCGGGTTGTTCGGGTCGACCAGGTAGATGATCGCGGTGCGGTCATCGACATGGGCCCGCAGCGCCTTCGGCGTCAGGCGGTAGTCGCAATCGGAATCGTAGATCGGAATCTCGATGACCTCCGCCCCCGCCTGGCGAGCGAAGAGGCAGGGCCATTTCCAGGTCGGGTCGGTGGTGACGAAGGTGGTGCCCGGACGGCAGCGGGCGCGGCAAACCATGGCGAGCGCATTGACGCCGCCTTCGGTCACCAGCGCCTCGGCCTCCGGCACGCCGAGATCGGCGGTGATCGCGGCGCGCAGCGCCTCGAAGCCGAGCGGGGGGGCATAGGCGTTGAACTCGCCCGCCTCGATCGCGCGGATCATGGCCGTGGTGACGGCGGGATGGGCGGGGATGTGGTTGGTGTTCTGCCCCATCCAGGCGAGGCCGGGCGTCGCGCTCAGCGCATCGAAGTAGCGGTTGCGCATGAGCGTCCGGTGATCGGAGGGCCGAATGGCCCGGAGGTCTGAATCGGACGCTTCGCTTATACGAGCGTCGGACATCAGATGACCGAGCCCCGCGCCGCGATGCCGCCATCGATGGTGACGACGGTGCCGGTGATGTAGCCGGCGCGCGGCGAGGCCATGAAGGCGACCAGATCGGCGCATTCCCGCGCCGTCGCGGGGCGCTTGCCGGGATATTTGTCGAACAGCTCCTCCCACCGCGCCTCGTCGCCCAGCATGTCGATCGCCTTGCGCTTCATGATCTTCAGCATGCGGTCGGTCGCGACCGGGCCGGGGTTGATGCCGACAACGCGGATGCCGTCATCGAGGCTGCGGCCGCCGATCGCCTTGGTGAAGGACATCAGCGCGGCATTGCCGGTGGAGCCGGCGAAGTAGCTGGCGTCCCAGTTCTCCCCGGAATTGCCGATGATATTGATGATGACGCCATCCCTGCCCTTCATGCGCGGGTAGTAGAGGCGGGAGAGGGTGATGTAGCCGAAGACCTTCAGGTCGAAGCCGCGCCGGATCGCCTCATCGGTCACGATGGCGAGCGAGCCGGCCGGGATGTCGCCGGCATTGTTGACCAGGATGTCCACGTCACCGGCCGCGGCGGCGAGCTGCTCCATGGCCTCGGTGGTCGAGAGGTCGAGCTCATGGACCGTGACTTTGACCCCATGCTCGGCCCGCAGCCGCGCGGCGGCTGCCTCCATGGCGGCGCCGTTCCGGGCCGCGAGGTGCAGATGGCAGCCCTCCGCGGCCAGAACCTCGGCGCAGGCGAGGCCGATGCCCTTGGAGGCACCGGTGATGAGAGCGGTCTTATGGGTCAGGTCGAGCTGCAAGGGAGCACTCCAGATTCTGGGTATGCAATCTCCAGCAATTTGCATACCAGGAGCCCAGGTCACTCGAAGGCGGCGATGAAATCCAGGAGGTTCTCGCCGAGCAGGGTCAGATGCGCCCGCATGGCGCGGTGTGCCGCCTCGGCATCATGGGCGAAGATGGCGTTCATCACCTCCTCATGCTCGCGCAGCGTGTCCACGATACGGTTCGGCATCCGGGTGACGCGGCGGCGATAGGCGGCCACCCGGTTGCGCAGGCGCCGCGTCTCATCCGCCAGGAAAGCGTTGCAAGCGGCCTCATAGATGGCTTCGTGGAATTCCTGGTTGATGTCGTAGAAGACGTCGACCCCAGCTTCCGCGGCTGCCACCAGGCGGGCATGGATGGCCCTGAGCCCTTCGCATTGGGCAGGGCTGATCCGACGGGCGGCGAGGCGGGCGCAAAGCCCCTCCAGCTCGCCCATCACCTGGAACATCTCGATCAGCGTCTGCACGCCGATGCTGCGCACCACCGCGCCCTGTCGGCCGCGGATCTCCACCAGCCGGTCGGCGGCGAGCAGGCGGAAGGCCTCCCGCACCGGGGTGCGGGAAACGCCATGGCGCTCGGCGATCTCCTGCTCGTCGAGGCGGCTGCCGGGGGCGATATGGCCGGCCGCGATCTCCGCCTCCAGCCGCCGGTGCAGGGTGCTGGCCAGGGTGGCCGAGGCCCTTGCCTCCCCCTCATCTCGCTCGTTTTCCGACCATTCTGCCCGCCGGGCTGCACTCTTCTTGCTCATATGTGGACAATCATATGCCTCTTTGTGTGCACAGACCGACCTCCTGCATCCAGGACGCCGGACCCGCGGGCCGGCCTCGTGCATATCCCGGGCCAACGCGGCGCCATGGCACAGCGATTGCTGAGCCTAAGCACCACCGCCGCCGATTGTATGCGCGGTTGTGGCCTGACCATACATGAAAGGCAGCCCCGTCCTTGTCGATTGAGACCGCTAGCCGCCCGCAGCCACAGGCCGTCCTTCCAGGCACGGCTCCGCTGCTTGAGATGCGCGAGGTGTCCAAGAGCTTCGGGACCGTCCAGGCGCTGCGCGGCTTCGCGCTCTCGGTCCAAGGCGGGGAATTCGTCACCGTGGTCGGCCCCAGCGGCTGCGGCAAGAGCACGCTCTTCAACATCGTCGCCGGCCTCGACGAGCCGGATGACGGGGGCATCCTGCGTTTCAAGGATCGCGGCTGCCACGCGCGGGAGCTGCTTGGCCGGGTCTCCTTCATGCCGCAGCGCGACCTGCTGCTGCCCTGGCGCAACGTGATCGACAACGCCATCCTCGCCAATGAGATCGAAGGCGCGAGCCGGCGGGATGCCCGCGCCCGGGCGCTCGCCATGCTGCCGGAATTCGGCCTGGCCGGTTTCGAGAAGCAGTATCCGCACCAGCTCTCGGGCGGCATGCGCCAGCGCGTGGCGCTGATGCGCACCTTCCTCTTCGAGCGCGAGCTGATGCTGCTGGACGAGCCCTTCGGCGCCCTCGATGCACTGACGCGGACGATGATGCAGCGCTGGCTGCTCGATGTCTGGCAGCGCCACCGACGCACCATCCTCTTCATCACCCACGACGTGGACGAGGCGATCTTCCTCGGCGACCGCGTGCTGGTGATGACCGCCAGGCCCGGTGCCGTGAAGCTCGCGCGACAGGTCGACCTGCCGCGGCCGCGCACGCCGGACCTGGTGACCGCACCCGAATTCGTGGCGCTGAAACGCGAGATCCTGGATGCGATCGAGGAGGAGGCGATGAAGTCCTTCATCGCGAGCACCGGCGCATGAGCGCCCGGCCGCCTCGCCATGGCGACCACCCCTACCGAAGCTGATCAACCCGGAGACACCGACCATGCACAGGCGTCATCTGCTGGCGACACTCGGCACCGCCGCTGCCTTTCCCGCAATCCGCCGCGCCGGCGCGCAGACGCTGACGCGCGCCACGCTGCGCCTGAAGTGGCTGGCGCAGACCCAGTTTGCCGGCTTCTACCTGGCCCTGTCGCGCGGCTACTACCGGGAAGCCGGGATCGACCTGACGATCAATCCCGGCGGCCCGAATCTGCTGACCGAGAATCTGGTCGCCTCCGGCGCAGATACCTTCGGCCTCTCGGGCGGCACCGACAGCGTCTTCGCCGCGCGGGAGAAGAACCTGCCGATCGTCTGCGTCGGCGTCGCGCATCAGCAGACGCCTTTCGTCTTCGTCACACGCGCCAATGGGCCGATCCGGGCGCTGACCGATTTCCGCGGCAGGACCGTCACCACCTGGTTCACCGGTGCGAATTACGTGCTGCTCGGCATGCTCGCCCAGGCGGGGCTGCGGCAGGGCGACTTCACCATGCAGCCGCAACAGGTGAGCGTGACGCCCTTCGTGGACGGCCAGATCGATGTCGTCACCGCCACCCGCTACAATGAGTTCTACACGCTGATGACCCGCATGGGCCGCGAGAACCTCCGCACCTTCGTGCCGGAGGATTTCGGCGTCACCTTCCCGCGCGACACCGTCATCACCAGCGAACAGACGGCGCGCGACAAGCCGGAGCTGGTGCAGGGCTTCCTCCGCGCTTCCATGCGCGGTTGGCGCGAAGCGCTGCGCGATCCGAAGGCGGGCGTCGACGCCGTGATGGCGGTGGCGCCGACGCTGAACCGCCCGCATCAGGAATTCATGCTGGAGGAAGCCGGGAAGTTGATGGTCGCCGGGCAGGCCGCGCAACAGGGCCTGTTCTGGATCGACCGCGACGCCGTGAAGTCCGCGCATGATTTCCTTCTGCGCTACGAGGTCATCAAGCAGCCGGTCGACCTCGCCGCCGCCTATGATCGCCGCTTCCTGGATGCCATCCCGGTCGCGGACCGCGTGGCGTGACGGCGGCGCGCGCCCGCTTCACCGCACCGATCCGGGCCGGCTCGCGCTTTCTCCTCGGCCTGCTGCTCGCGGCCGCAGTGTGGGAGGGTGCAGTCATCCTCCTCGGCATCCGCCCGCATATCCTGCCGCGGCTGAGCGAGGTGCTTTCCGCCATCGCGCTGACGCCCGGCGCCTATCGCGACGGCTTCCTGCGCACCCTGGCGGAGACGCTGATCGGCTTCGTGGCGGGGGCCGGCATCGGCGTGCTGAACGGCGTCGCCTTCTTTCGCGCGCCGGTGCTGCGCGACATGCTGTTCCCGATCTTCGTCGTCTCCCAGACCATCCCGGTCATCGCCTTCGGCGCGCTGGTCGTGCTGTGGTTCGGCAATACCCTGATGGCAAAGGCGGTCATCGCCTTCTATCTCACCTTTTTCCCGGTCACGGTGAACACGCTGCTCGGGCTGAATGCCGTCGATCCACGGCAAGTGGCGCTGCTGCGCAGCTTTGGCGCCTCCGGCCGCCAGGTCCTGCTGCGCCTGCAACTGCCGATGGCGTTGCCGCAGATCTTCGTGGCGCTCCGCCTGGCGGCCTCTCTCAGCCTGGTCGGCGCCATCGTCGGCGAATGGTTCGGCGATACCACCGGCATCGGCGTGCTGCTGCTGCAGGCGATGTACAACGAGAATGTCGTGGCGCTCTGGGCCGCCATCCTCTGCTCGGCGCTGCTCGGCACCGGCTTCTATGCGCTGGTTGCCCTCGCCGAGCGCCGCATCGTGTTCTGGGGGGCGGAGCAATGAGCCGCAGCGCGGCCCGCGGCATTGCCGGCGGCGTGCTGCTGCTCCTGATCTGGGAAGTGCTGGCGCGCGGCCTCTCGCTCCCCGCCTATACGCTGCCGGCGGTGAGCGACATCCTCGGCGCGGTCTGGACCCATCGGGTGCCGCTGTTCTCCGCTGGCTGGCTGACAGCGGCGGAGGCGCTCGCCGGCTACGCGATCGGCTGCGTCGCTGGCATCGGCATCGCGGTGCTGCTGGTGCTGCTGCCACCGCTGCGCGGGGGGCTGCTGCCGGTGATGATGGCCATCAATTCGGTGCCGGTCGCCGCTTACTCGCCCCTGGTGCTACTCTGGTTCGGAATCGGCGTCGCGTCGAAAGTGGTGATGGTCGCCCTCGCGGTCGGCTTCACCATCTTCTTGAGCGCGCTCGCCGGCTTCGACCGGGTCGACCGGCGCTCCGCCGACCTGATGCGGAGTTTTGGGGCCGGGCATCTCGCCATCCTCTGGCGCCTGCGCCTGCCGGCGGCGATGCCGCTGATCGCGGCGGGGATGCGCGTCTCCACGGTGCGCAGCCTGATCGTCGCCATCGTGACCGAGATGCTCGGCGCCTATGGCGGGCTCGGCTGGATCATCTACCAGGCGGTGGTGCAGATCGACTTCGTGCAGGTCTGGTCGGCGATCGTCGTGGCCTCCGCGCTCAGCCTCTCCTTCTTCGGGTTGGTCGGCGCGGTCGAACGCCGGGTGATCTTCTGGAAGTGAATAGTCCCATGCCCCGTCATATGCGTCTCGGGCTCTTCCTGCTCGGCACCGGCAGCCATGTCGCGGGCTGGCGGTATCCCGGCGCCTTCGACAGTTTCCAGGATATCGACGCGGTGCGCGAGATCGCCCGGGTCGCGGAGCGCGGCTGCTTCGACCTGATCTTCATGGGCGACAACCTCTATGCCGACCCGGCCGCCCACCCCTCCTACACGCTGCGGCTGGAGCCGCTGACCATGCTGGCGGCGCTGGCCTCCAGCACCACCCATATCGGGCTCGGCGCCACGGTCGCGACGACCTACAGCGATCCCTTCACCACGGCGCGTGCCTTCGCCTCCCTCGATCACATCAGCAAGGGGCGCGCGGCCTGGAACGCGGTGACCGGCGCCAGCCCGCAGGCGGCGCCGAATTTCGGCCGGCTGCACCCCAACCATGCCGAACGCTACGCCATCGCCGGCGAATATGTGGATGTGGTGAAGGGCCTCTGGGATTGCTGGGCGGCGGACGCGCTGGTCGCCGACCGCGTCACCGGCCGCTATCTCGATCCCGCGAAGATCCGCGCCCTGGATCACGTGGGGCCACATTTCAGCGTCAAAGGCCCGCTCAACATCGGCCGCGCACCGCAGGGCCATCCCATCGTGCTGCAGGCCGGCGGCTCCGGCCCCGGTCAGGTGCTGGCCGCGCGCACCGCGGATGTCGTCTTCTCCGTTGTGCAGGATTTCTCCGAAGCCCAGGCGCAATACGCCGCGCTGAAGGCGCTACTGCCGAAGTTCGGCCGCGCCGCCGGCGCGGTCACGGTATTGCCCGGCGTCATGCCTGTCGTCGGCCGCACCGATCGTGAGGCCTTCGAGAAACTGGCGCTGCTGCAGGGCTACATCGATGGCTCGAATGCACTCCAACTGCTGTCGGACCGGTTCGGAACGGATATGAGTCCCTACGATCTCGACGGCCCCATCCCGGATCTGCCGCTGCCCGACACCTATCACAGCTTCTCCCGTGCCATGCTGAGCAAGGCGCGGCGGGAGGCCATGTCGCTCCGCGACGTCTACAACCTGATCGCCGCCGCACGCGGGCATTGGGTGCTGTGCGGCTCGGCGGAGAGCGTCGCCGATACGCTGGAAGCCTGGTTCACCGGCATGGCCGCGGACGGCTTCAACATCATGCCCTCGCATTTTCCGGGTGGGCTCGTGGATTTCGTCGGCCTGGTGGTGCCAATCCTGCAGGAACGCGGGCTGTTCCGGAGCGGCTATGCCGGGCGCACGCTCCGCGAGCATCTCGGCCTGCCGGTGCCCGACCGGCGGGAATAGAGCACCCGACGCGGCTTCGGCGCCGGTATGAGGCCCGATCATATCATCGCGTCCGGAATCACCGCTTCCCTCGCGGCGCTCCGACCCGGAACCTGACCACAGGACGCAACCTGCTCGCGCTGAACTGCGAGAGCAGATCAGCCTGCCGGTTGCGATCCAGGGAACGCCGTCTACGCCAGGATCGGGTCGAACGAGCCTGCTCCGGATGTCCGTTGTGCCGCGTGCCGTCGTTGCCGCGCCCCATGGGCATGCCACCAGGGTCAGACAGCGAGGTTCCATGACGCAGGCAGGTTTGGGTGTGGTGGCGTTGAAGGTCTTCCGGGAGCCGAACGCTGTCGCCCGCCCCGGCGACCCTGCCGCGCTGCCCCAGGCTCTCACCGATCCGCATCCCGTGCAGGAGCCGACCGCCATGAACCCCGTCATTTCCCGCCGCCTGCTTCCAGGGCTCGCCGCCGGCCTGGCGACGCTCGGCACGCTGGCCGCCCCGCGCCTGGTGCGCGCCCAGGCCGCGGCCTCGACCTGGGACACCATTATGCAGGGCCGCAAGCTGCGCGTCGGCGCGGCGTTGTCGGAGCCCTGGTACTACAAGGACACCGCCAACAGCGACGCCCCCGGCGCCGTGCGGGTCGGCGACGTCACCTGGCGCGGCATCGGCCCGCGCATCGGGGAACTGATCGCGCGCGCGATGAACGTGCAGCTCGAGATGGTGGAGGTGACCTGGGGCACCGCGGTCGCGGCGCTTCAGGCCGGCCAGATCGACACCATGTTCATCCTGGACCCGACGCCGGAACGGGCGCTGGCGGTTGACTTCGTACCCTCCCCCATCCTCTGGTACCCGATCGCCGGCCTGGCGCGGGAGAGCGTGACGGCCACCACCTGGACCGACCTCAACAATCCTTCGGCGCGGGTCGGCGTCGCGCTCGGCAGCTCGACCGACCAGACCCTGACCCGGCTCGCGCCACGCGCCGCCATCCAGCGCTACCCGACCACCGGCGAGCTGATGGCGTCCTGGCAGTCGAACCGCATCGACATCGCCGTCACCACCGGCCCGACCGTCGACCTCACCATCGCGCGCATGCGCCGCGGCAAGAGCCTGGTGCCCCGCCCGATCGTCGCCGTCCCCGCCGGCGCCGGGGTACGCAAGGAGACGGACACGCGCTGGGCCAACTACCTGAACACCTGCGTCGGCTATTTCTACAATGGCGGCATTACCCAGCAGATCTATGACGAGTTCATGGTCTTCCGCGGCCTGGAAGCCGGGAAGGCAACGCCGATCCAGCGGGAGCTCTGGTAGGCGGGGATCGGGCGGATGGCCTATGAATGGGATTTCGCCGCGGTCTTCCGCCATTCCGACCTGTTGCTGGAAGGCGCCGCCAACACCTTTCGGCTGGCTGGCTCGGCATTGCTGATCGCGCTGCCGCTCGGCCTCGCGGTCGCGATGCTGCGGCTGGCGCGGATTCCGGTGCTGTCCTGGCTGCTGGCGATCACCACCGACATCTTCCGCACGGCACCGTCGATCGTGCTGATCTACTGGTTCTTCTTCGCCTTCCCGATCCTGGCTGGCGTCGACTTCGCCGGTCACACGGCAGTCACGCTGGCGCTCGGGCTGCAAACCGGCGCCTATATGGCGGAGGTGTTCCGCGGTGGCATTATCTCGGTCGATCGCGGGCAGTGGCAGGCGGCGACCGCACTCGGCATGGGAAGCGCCACGCGCATGCGCACCATCATCTTGCCGCAGGCGGTGCGGCGAATGATCCCGATCTTCTTCACCCGTATCACGGAACTCTACAAGGCGACCTCGCTCGCCGCAGCGATTTCCTATGCCGAGATCGTGCAGATGGCGAACCGCGCCGCCTCCGAGACCTTTCGCCCGATGGAGACCTTCACCATCGTGGCGCTGTTCTTCTTCACCACCATCTTCTGCGTGAGCCGGCTCGTGCGCGCCATTGAGCGGCGCGTCGCGGTGCCGGAGTGACCGCCGATGCATGAGTGGGATTTCGCCTTCCTGATCGACCAGCGCCACTTCATCCTGCAGGGCCTGCTCGGCACCTTGCGGCTTGCGGTGGTGAGCCTGGTTGCCGGCACGGTGATCGGCCTCGTCGGCGCCACGGCGCGGCTGTCCGGCAGCGCGATCCTGCGCGCCGTCGGCACCGGGTATGTCGAGTTCTTCCGCAACATCCCGGTGCTGGTGCAGATCTTCTGGCTCTATTTCTCGATCCCCATCCTGACCGGTGTGCAACCGAACGCCTATGCCGCGGCCGCCATCGCGACCTCTCTCTATGCCGGCGCCTATCTGACGGAGGTGTTTCGCAGCGGCATTGCCTCGATCGAGAAGGGGCAATGGGATGGCGCGCGCGCGGTCGGCTTCGGCCATGGCATGACGATGCGCTATGTGGTGCTGCCGCAGGCCTTCCGACGGGTGCTGCCGGCCTTCACCAACCAGGTGCTGGAGATCGTGAAGACCACCTCGGTCGCCTCCACCATCGCCTATGCCGAATTGCTCTACTCGGCCAAGCTGCTCAGCGAACAGGAATTCCGCCCGATCGAGGCCTATACCGCAGTCGGCGCCGCCTTCATCCTGGTGCTGCTGCCCACCAGCGCGATCGCGGGCATGATGGAGCGGAGGCTCGCGCGCCATGGCTGATGAGGTCCTGCGCGTCGAAGGCCTGCACAAGCATTACGGTCCGCTGCACGTCCTGCGCGGCATCGACCTGACGGTGCGGCGCGGTGAAGCTGTCGTGATCCTGGGCGCCAGCGGCTCCGGCAAGAGCACGCTGCTGCGCTGCCTCAACTTCCTGGAGATGCCGGGTGCAGGGCGTATCCACCTGGAAGGCCGCCTGGTTGGGCGGGAAGCCCGAGACGGCCGCATCCGCTACCCCAACCGGGAACTCTCGGCGCTCCGGATGCGCGTTGGCATGGTCTTCCAGCAGTTCAACCTGTTTCCGCACATGACCGCCGAGCGCAACGTCATGATCGGGCCGATGAAGCTGCGCGGCCTGTCGGAGGCCGAGGCGCGCCGCGTCGCCGCGGCCAATCTCGAGAAGGTCGGCATCCTCGAGAAGGCGCGGAGCTATCCCGCGCAGCTCTCCGGTGGACAGCAGCAGCGCGTCGCGATCGCGCGCGCGCTCGCCATGGAGCCTTCCATGATGCTGTTCGACGAGGTGACCTCCGCCCTCGATCCGGAACTCGTGGGCGAGGTGCTGCTGGCCATGCGGCAGCTCCGGGAGGATGGCATGACGATGCTGATCGTCACCCATGAGCTCGGCTTCGCCTACAATGTGGCCGACCGCGTGGTGTTCATGGAGCACGGCGTCATCCATGAGGAAGGCACCCCGCAGCAGGTGCTGCTGAACCCGCAGCGCCCGCGCACCCGCGACTTCCTGCGCAGCCATACCCTGTTTCGCCTGCCGGAGCAGATGCACGACGATCCACCAGGGCCATTCGCCCTCACCACCAGGGAGCAAGGCTGATGCAGCGGATCGTCATCGTCGGCGGTGGCATCATGGGGTCGAGCATCGCCTATCACCTGGCGGTGGCCGGCGCCGCGGCGGATGTCGTGGTGGTGGAGCCCGACCCGACCTACGAGTTCGCGGCGACGCCGCGCGCCGTCGGCGGCGTTCGGCTGCAGCACGCACTGCCTGAGAATGTCGCGATGTCGCTCTACGGCGATACTGTCTATTCGGATTTCGCGACCCATGTGAACGGGGGCACGGTGGAATTCGATCCGCAGTTCCGCCGCATTGGCTATCTCTATCAGGTCCGCGGCGCCGCCGACGTCGCGGCGCTGGAAGCGAATGCGGCGATGCAGCGACGGCTCGGCGTCGAGGTCCATCTGCTCGACCGGGAGGCACTGCGCCGGCGCTACCCGTCCTTCAATTTCAACGATGTCGATGCCGCTGCGCTGTCGCCGGCCGATGGTCAGATCGACCCCTATGGCGCGCTGATGGGCTTCCGCAGGGCTGCCGAGGGGCGCGGCATCACCTATCTGCAGGACCGTGTCGTCGGGCTCGACGTCGCGGACGGCAAAGTCACGGCGGCGCGGCTTGAAAGCGGCAGCTCGCTCGCCGTGGATACCCTGGTCAATGTGGCGAATTGCTGGGCCGCCGGGATCTGCGCCATGGTCGGCATGCAGGTGCCGATCGCGCCGATGCGCCGGCAGCAATTCTTCTTCGACACCCGCGACCCGATCGAGACCATTCCGGCGATGCGCCATGCCTCCGGCCTCGCGATCCGGCCGCACCAGAAGGGCTACCTCACCGGCTATACCCGCTTCGATGAGCCGCGCGGCTTTAACTGGACGCTGGACCCCGATCTCTTCAACGACTTCCTCTGGCCGCAGATCGCGGAGAAGAGCGCGGCCTTCGAAGCGGTGAAGGAGAAGGGCGGCTGGGTCGGGCACTACGACATGAACAGCCTGGACGGCAATGCGGTGATCGACCGCTTCCCGGCGGTGCCGAACTTCATTGTGGCCGCCGGCTTCTCCGGCCATGGCCTGCAGCATGGGCCGGCGGTGGGACGGGCGGTGAAGGAGATGATCCTCGAAGGCGGCTCCCGGTCCATCGACCTGTCGCGCCTCTCCTATCGCCGCATCGTCGAGAATACACCGCTGCCGGATGACGGCCCCAAGGCATGATGGCCTCCTCGGCGCCGGTCGTCGTCATCGGCAGCGGCTTCGTCGGATTGGGTAGCGCGCTGCATCTGCAGCGCGATGGGCATGATGTGGTGCTGCTCGATCCCGGCGACCCCACGCGCGCGGCGTCCTATGGCAATGCCGGCCATCTTGCGGTGGGCGAGGTCGTGCCACTCTCCGGCCCGCATGTGCTCCGCGCGCTCCCGCGCTGGCTGGCCGATCCACTCGGCCCGCTCGCGCTGCGGCTGCGCTACCTGCCGCGCCTGACACCTTGGCTGCTGCGCTTCCTGCGTGCCGGCCGCATGTCGGAGGTCGAGCGCATCTCCGCGGCCATGGCGGCGCTCTGCGACCGGATCGCGCTCGACTATCAGCCGCTGATCGAGGAGGCCGGCATACAGGACGTGCTGCGACCTGGCCCGCATCTGCGCCTCTACGCCTCCCGCGCCGCCTGGGAAGCCGAAGGCTGGCGCTGGTCGCTGCGGGTCAAGTCGGGCTTCCGCCACGAATTGCTGGAGGGGGAAGCGCTCCGGGCCAAGGAACCGGCGCTGGCGTCCTCGATCGGCTTCGCCGTCGCCTCCCTCGACCGGCTGACCGTGGGCGACCCGCTGCGGCTGCTGACCGCCTTTCGCACCCTGTTCCGTGCCCGCGGCGGCCGGGAAGTGACCGGCACCGCCACTGGCTTCACCCACCATGGCGCGCTGGTGAGTGGCGTCGCCTGCGCCGACGGCCATGTCGAGCCCGCATCCGCGGTGGTGGTGGCGGCCGGCGCCTGGTCGCATCGGCTGGCACGCGCCCTCGGCGACCGGGTGCCGCTGGAGACCGAGCGCGGCTACCACGTCATGCTGCCCGATCCGGGCATCATGCCGCGCCACAGCATGTCGCATGTGGAGCGCGGCTTCGCGCTCTCGCCCATGGAGCAGGGGCTGCGGCTCGCGGGGACCGTGGAGTTCGCGGGGCTGACGGCGCCGCCGAACTGGGACCGGGCGCGCAATCTGATGACCATCGCGCAATCGCTGATCCCTGGGCTGAAGACCGAAGGCCATCGCTTCTGGATGGGTCATCGGCCAAGCCTGCCTGACAGCCTGCCGGTGATCGACCGCGCCTCCTCGGCCCGCAACGTCATCTATGCCTTCGGTCACGGCCATATGGGATTGAGCTGGGGTGCCACGACCGGGCGGCTGGCCGCTGGGCTGGTGAGCGGGCGGCCCACCAATCTCGACCTGTCGCCATTCCGCCTGTCGCGCTTCAGCGGCGGCCGATCAGAGACGGCCAGCGCCTCACCATGAAACGGCGTCCGTGATGGCACGAGCTGTGCTTGCTCCAGGCCGCCGCGGCTCCACGTCGCGGCCACCGACTGTGACATCCACGCCCCGCGACGGAATTCCCGACATGCCCTCCCCTATCCGACGCCGGCTGCTCACCGCGCTTCTTGCGGCGCCGTCGCTCTCTCGCGCGCGCCTTGCCAGCGCGCAGGACGCCTGGCCGCAGCGGCCAGTAACCATCGTGCTGCCGCTGGCGCCGGGCGGTTCCACCGACACTCTAATGCGTCCTTTGGCACAGCATCTGACCGGCGTCTTCGGGCAGTCCTTCGTGATCGACAACCGCCCCGGCGCCGGCGGCAGCATCGGCCACGGCCAGGTCGCGCGGGCACGGCCGGATGGCTATACGTTGCTGGCCTCCACCAACAGCAGCTACGCGATCGCGCCGCATCTCTACCCACTCACCTATGATCCGGAGGCCGCCTTCGCGCCGATCACACTGATCGCCAGCTCGCCGCAGGTGCTCTGCGTGCATCGCAGCGTGCCGGTGACCGATCTCGCCGGCTTCATGGATCACGTGCGGCGCAATCCGGAGCGGCTTTCCTTCAGCTCCGCCGGCATCGGCTTCACCAGTCATCTGGCGGCGGAGTTGTTCATGTCGATGACCGGATTGTCGATGCTGCATGTCCCTTATCGCGGCGGTGGACCCGCCGCGCAGGCGCTGATGAGCGGGGAGGTGCAGGTCAATTTCGCGGACACGACGACCGCACTCACGCTTGTGCAGTCGGGCAATGTGCGCGCGATCGCGGTGACCTCGAAGCAGCCCTCGCCGCAATTCCCCGGCCTGCCGACCCTCGATGGCGCCGGGCTGCCCGGCTTCCAGTCGAGCACCGCCTATGGGCTGCTGGCACCGGCTGGGACGCCGCGGCCGATCCTGGACCGCATGCAGGCCGCCGTCGTCACCTGGCTGCGGGCGCCGGAGCGGCGTGGTTGGCTGGACAGCTCCGGCTTCATCCCGATCGGATCGACCGCAGAGGAGTTCCAGCGGCTGCGCACCGAGGAATCGGCCATGTGGGGCGAGATCATCCGCGCCCGCGGCATCCGCATGCCATGATATGACGAAGGGGACTGGCCATGATCCTGACCGAAGCGGCACTGGCTGGCCTCATCGCGGAGGCGCTGGCCCGCCACGGCATGAGTGCCCGGAACGCTGTCCTGGTTGCCGCCGTGGTCGCCGCCGCCGAGCGTGACGGCGCGGCGAGCCACGGGTTGCTGCGCATGCCCGGCTATATCGCGACCTTGAAGAGCGGCTGGGTCGATGGCACCGCGGAGCCCGTGGTGGAGCGGCCCGCCCCGGCCATCGTGATGGTGGATGCGCGGAACGGCTTCGCGCAGGTGGCGCATGCGGCGGCGCGGGAGGCTGGCCTGGCCGCGGTGCGCGAAGCCGGGATGGCGGCGATCTGCATCCGCGATTCGCATCACTTCGCCGCCCTCTGGCCGGACGTGGAGCCCTTCGCAGAACAGGGGCTGGTCGCGCTGACCGTGGTGAACACGCGCAGCCGGATCGTGGTCTGGGGTGGCAAGCGCAAGGTGCTCGGCACCAATCCCATGGCCTTCGCCTGCCCCCGCGCCGATGCTCCGCCCTTCGTCTGGGACCAAGCCTCCAGCCTGCGCGCTCAGGGCGAGGTGCTGCTGGCCAGGACCGAGGGGCACAGGGTCCCCGAAGGCGTCGGCCTTGATGCCGCGGGCAAGCCGACGACCGATCCGGCGGCGATCCTGGATGGTGGTGCGCTGCTGCCCTTCGGTGGGCACAAGGGCGCCGGCATCGCCTTCATGATCGAAGTGCTGGCCGCCGCCCTCACTGGCGGGCGCTTCGGCTTCCAGGATGAATCGGCTAAGTTCCCCGGCGCACAGACGAGCAATGCCGGGCAGTTCCTGTTGCTGATCGATCCGGCCCGCAGCGCCGGGGATGCATTTGCCGGCCGTGTTTCGGCCCTGGTCGCGGCGCTCCGCGAGGCTGGGTCGGAGCGGTTGCCGGGCGAGGCGCGCCAGCGGCGCCGGGAACAGGCGCTCCGGGATGGCATCGTGGTGCCGGACGCTGCCTATCAGCGTCTGCTCGCGATGACGCAGGAGGCGACCGGCTAACCCATGCAGAAATCCCTGGAGCAAGGCCAGTCCCGCCGACGGGTGGAGGATGGGCGCTTCCTGAACGGCGCCGGCCGCTACGTCGACGACATGCAAGCCGATGGCGCATTGCATGGCGTGGTGCTGCGGTCCCCGCACGCGCATGCGCGCATCATCGGCTTCGACCTGTCGGAGGCCGCGGCGATGCCGGGCGTGCGGCTGGTGCTGAGCGCCGCCGACCTGCGCGCCGAAGGCATCGGCGATCTGCCCTGCGTGGCGGCGGTCGCGACTGTGGCGCCGATCATCATCCCGTCGCGCCCCGCGCTGGCCGACGGCATCGTGCGCCATGTCGGCGACCCCGTCGCCTTCGTCGTCGCGGACACCGCGGCGCAGGCGCGCGACGCCGCCGAAGCCATCGCAGTCGACTACGAGGCGCTGCCGGCAGTCGCCGATGCCGCGGCCGCGCTGGCGCCAGATGCGCCGCAGCTCTGGCCCGAGGCGCCGGGCAATCTCTCCTACCTCTTCCGCAAGGGCGACCGGGCCGCGGTAGAGGCTGGCTTCGCGGCGGCGCACGCCACCGTCTCCCTCGCGCTGGTAAACAACCGCGTCGCCGCCGCACCGATCGAAGCACGCGCCGCCATCGCCTACCATGATGCGGCCAGCGGCGATTTCCTGCTGGAGCTGACCGGCCAGGGCGTCCATGGCATCCGCGACCAGCTCGCGCAGCACATCCTGCGCATCCCGCCGCAGCGCCTCACCGTCATGGCCCCCGATGTCGGTGGCGGCTTCGGCGCCAAGAACTTCGTCTATCCCGAATATGTCCTGCTCCTGGTCGCGGCGCGGCGGCTGGCGCGCCCGGTGCGCTGGAGCTCGAGCCGGACGGAGGATTTCCTCTCCTCCGCCCATGGCCGCGACAACCGCACCGAGGCTCGGATGGCGCTGGACGCCGAAGGGCGCATCCTGGCGCTCGACGTCCGCACCATCGCCAATCTCGGCGCCTACCTCTCGCCGAGCGGGCCCGGCAGCTCGACCAATGCGCCCGGCACCGCGATGGGCGGCTTCTATGCGATCCCGGCGGTGTGCATGGAAGTGCGCGGCGTCTTCACCAACACCGTGCCGATCGATGCCTATCGCGGCGCCGGCAAGCCGGAGGCGAATTACGTCACCGAACGGCTGATCGACCTCGCCGCGCGGCAGACGAGGCGCGATCCGGCGGCGCTGCGGCGGCTGAACCTGATCGCGGATTTCCCCTATCGCAGCGCGATGGGCATGGCGATCGACTGCGGCAACGCGAAGGGCAATCTCGCCGCGGTGCTGGACGCCGCCGATCAGGCCGGCTTCGCCGCCAGGCGCGCGGCGGCGGAGGCGCAGGGCAAGCTGCGCGGCTTCGGCCTCGCCTGCTTCCTGGAGACGGCGCGCGGCGCGCCCGGCGAATGGGCCGCGGTGCGCTTCGAGGCGGATGGGCAGGTGGCACTCGCGACCGGGACGCAATCGAACGGCCAGGGGCACGAGACGAGCTTCCCGCAGATCGCGGCCGACTACCTCGGCCTGCCGCACGCGGCGTTCCGGCTGGTGCAGGCCGACACGCGCTCCGTGGCGCGCGGCAAGGGCCATGGTGGCGCGCGGTCGCTGCACATGGCCGGCGCGGCGCTGGTCCAGGCGATGGATGCCGCGATCGCCAAGGCGAAGCGCCTCGCCGCGCAGCTCCTGCAGACCGAGGAAGCGTCACTCGAATTCCGTGACGGGCGTTTCGGTGTGCCGGGGGAGACGCGCGACATCGGGCTGCTCGACGTCGCGCGCGCCGCGGCGGAAGCGGGCGAGAGCATCGATGCCGAAATCGACAGCCCGCTCGACCTCATCACCTTCCCGAATGGCTGCCATGTGGCGGAGGTGGAGATCGATCCGGAAACCGGCCTGGTGCGGCTGCTGCGCTACACTGCCGTCGATGACTACGGCACACTCGTGAATCCGATGCTGACCCGCGGCCAGGTCCAGGGCGGGCTCGCGCAGGGGATCGGCCAGGCGCTGCTGGAGGAAGTCACCTATGACGCGGACAGCGCGCAGCCCCTGGCCGCGTCCTTCCAGGATTATTGCCTGCCGCGCGCGGAGGATCTGCCGGACCTCGCGGTCACCTTCGCCGGCGTGCCGACCGCGTCGAACCCGCTCGGGGTGAAGGGTTCCGGGCAGGCCGGCTGCATCGGCGCACCACAGACGGTAATGCATGCGGTGCTGGACGCGCTGGCGCCGCTCGGCGTGCGGACCCTCGACATGCCGGCGACGCCAGCCAAGGTTTGGGCGGCGATCCAGGCGGCACGGGCGGGCGAGCACCGATCATCGCGGTGAACGTCGCGATCCGCGGACGCTTAACCATTCCGGCATGAACTCCGCCTAGGGTCCGTCGCCCGCACGGTGTCGCGCGGTCCACCATGGAGAATTCGATGTTTCGTCGTGCAGTGCTCTCGGCCGCCATTCTGTGCGGCGTCGCCTCCGCTCCGGCATTCGCGCAATGCGACACCAGCTTCACTATCGCGAACCGTTCGAACGCGGTGGTGAACGAGCTTTATTTCAACCCGACGCGCCTGACGAACTGGGGCCCCGACCGTCTCGGCCAGAACGTCCTGGCGCCGGGCAACTCGGTCGACTTCCGCCCGAGCCCGGGCGGCAACTATGACTTCAAGGTGGTCTTTGCCAATGGCCGTGAACTCGAGCGCCGTGGCGTCGATCTCTGCGCTGTCAGCACGGTGACTGTCAGCGGCAACGGCATCGCGGTGCAGTAACGCCCGCAACGTCGGCGGAGGCGCGTCCTCCGCCGACGCCATTTCCAAAGGTCTCTAAGCCTTGCCGCCAAGCTCGGCGCGGTCACGTAGCCGGTACCAGGCCATCAAAGCGGCAACCAGCGGCTCGGCAACCGGGCGCAAGGCCATGGGCTTCAGCGGTGTCACCGGCATGAACAGCGCCGGGTGCTCCGGCTGCGCGATGCGGCGCGCGATCTCCCGTCCCAGCAGCGTGCCGAAGGCAATGCCGCGCCCCGAGAGCCCGATCGCCGCCCAGGCGGTGTCATACAGGCGGTGCAGATGCGGGTATTGATCGGCGGACATGTCCACCCAGCCGGTCCAGCTTTCTTCCCACACAGGGTCGCCGATCTCAGGGAAGAGGGCGCGCAAGCGTTCGGCGGCCTTCTCGCGATAGGTCACCGAGGGTCCGAAGCCGGAACCATCCACGCTCAGATGCATCCGGCCGCCCGGCAGCATCCGGAGGCCGGAATAGAGCCGCCGCGTGTCGGTAACAGATTGGCCCTGCGGCAGGATGCCGGCGCGGAGATTGTCCGATAGCGGCGCGGTGACGAGCTGATGCGCGCGGATCGGCAGGATACTGCGGCGGAGCCCCGGCCAGAGATCGTCCGAATACGCCCCGCCGCAGATCACCAGGTGCCGCGTGCGAAGTGACCCGCGTGCCGTTTGCAGCCGCCAGCCCTCGCCTTCCCGCACCAGCGACGTGGCGAGGCTGTCGCCATGCAGACGGGCGCCAGCCTTCGCCGCGGCCTGCGCGAGACCGATCGCATAGGCCAGCGGGTTGATGTGCCCACCGCGCCGGTCGAGCAGCGCCCGGCTGTAGCGCAGGCTGCCGATGTGTTCGGCGGTGCGTGCGGCGTCCAGCATCTCCACCGGCGCGCCGCGCGCCTGCCAGAAGGCGGCGCGGGCTTCGAGGCCGGCCTCGGCGGCGGGCACATGCGCGGCAAACAGCAGGCCGTTGCGCACCGCGTCGCAGGCGATGCCGTGGCGATCGATCAGATCCCAGACCAGGTCCGGACCCTGGGCGAGTGCCACGATCAGGCGCAGTCCCGCCGCTTCCCCGAAATGCGCGAGGAGATGCGGCTCGCCATGCTTGGCGTAGGGCACGACCTGGCCGAAGGCGCGGCCGCTGCCGCCGGAGGCTATGCCGCGTGCTTCCAGCAGCGCCACGGCAAGCCCGGCTTCCGCGAGGTGCAGCGCGGCGCTCAGGCCACAGAAGCCACCGCCGATGATCGCGACATCCGCCGTGGCGTCGCCTTCGAGCGGCGGTGCCGGCGGCTCCGCGGGCGAGCGGCTGCGATAGACGGCGGGCAGCGGCGCCGGATCATCGAGCGGCCCGGCCATGGCGGCGCGCCTACTCCAGGTCCATGACGAGGTTCAGGAAGCGATCGATATGGACCTTGCTGCCGGGACCGACGACGCAGGTGGATTCGCGCTCCTCCACCAGGGCGGGGCCAGCGAAGGCGGCGCCGGGCGCCAGCGCGTAGCGGTCATAGACCGGGCAGTCCTGCCAGCCCACGCCTTCGAACAGCACGCGCCGCGTGGCGCGGGGCACGGCCCCGCCGGTGCCCGGCTTGGTCTTCACCGCGCCACCCAGGTCGATGTGCTGGCCCGGCGCCGCGCAGGCCAGGCGCCAGCTCAGCGCTTCGATCGGGCTGTCCTCCATGCTGCGCTCGAAGCGGTCGCGATAGGCAGCGAAGAAAGCCTCGCGGATCACCGGCAGGTCGGCGGCGGAGAGCGACATCGACGGCAGCGGCACCGGTATCTCGAAGCCCTGGCCGACATGGCGCATCTCGGCGACCGGGCGGAAGCTGATCGCGCCTTCCGCCGCCCCCGCCTCGGTCAGCAGCGCGCGGCCTTCCGCGGCCATTTCCGCGAAGAGGGCGCTGACCGCATCCCAATCGAGGCGCTCCAGCCGCGCGACATGGCTGCGCACCATGTCCGTCGCGGGCGGCGCCACCAGGAAGCCGAGCGCGGAGGCAACGCCGGCACCGAGCGGCACCACCACGCGCCGCATCTTCAGGAGCCGCGCCAGGTTCCAGGCATGCACCGGGCCGGCGCCGCCGAAGGCGATCATGGTGAAGCGGCGCGGATCCTTGCCCTTCTCGGCGAGGTGCATGCGCGTCGCGGCCGCCATCGTCTCATCGACGATGCGCTGCACGCCGAGTGCCGCCTGCTCCGCATCGACGCCGATCTTGGCCGAAATACGTTCGGCAAAGGCGCGGGTCACTCGGTCCGGGTCGAGCTTCATCTCACCGCCGAGGAAATAGGCCGGATCGAGCCGGCCAAGCACCAGGTCGGCGTCGGTCACCGCCGGCTCCGTGCCGCCGCGGCCATAGCAGACCGGGCCCGGCATGGCGCCGGCGCTGCGCGGCCCGACCTTCATCAGGCCGGAGGCCGGATCGACGCGTGCCAGGCTGCCGCCGCCGGCGCCGATCTCGATCATGTCGACGACCGAGACCTTCAGCGGCAGGCCGGAGCCCTTCTGGAAACGGCGGACACGCCCGGCCTCGAAATCGAACTTGTGGTTTGGTTCGTAGCCTTCGACCAGGCACATCTTGGCCGTGGTGCCACCCATGTCGAAGGAGACCACCCGCTCCAGCCCCGCCATCCTGGCGATGAAGGAGGAGGCCATGGCGCCCGCCGCGGGCCCGCTTTCGATCAGGCGGATCGGATAGGCCTTGGCCTCCCGCACCGTGGTGATGCCGCCGCCCGAGAGCATGATGTAGAGACGACCGTGGAAGCCGCGCTCGATCAACGCCGCCTCGACCCGATCGAGGTAGCGGGCCATCAGCGGCTGCACATAAGCATTCGCGCAGGCGGTGCTGGCGCGTTCGTATTCGCGGATCTCCGGCGCCACCTCGGCCGAGAGCGAAAGCGGCAGCGCCGGGTAGAGCGCGTTGATGACGGCGCCGGCGCGCTTCTCGTGCCGGGCGTCGCGGTAGGAATGCAGGAAGGCGACGGCGATCGCCTCCACCTTCTCCTCCTCCACCAGCCGGCGGGCGGCGGTAGCGACCGCGGCTTCGTCGAGCGGCAGCAACACATCGCCATCGGCGCCGATGCGTTCCGGGACCTCCAGCCGGCGACGGCGCGGCACCAGGGTGGTCGGCGTCTCCAGGAACAGGTCATAGAGGTCGTAGCGCGTCTCGCGCCCGATCTCGATGCTGTCGCGGAAGCCCTCAGTGGTGAGCAAGCCGACGGTGGCGCCGGTGCGTTCGATGATCGTGTTGGTCACCAGCGTGGTGCCGTGGATCACGCTGTGCAGGTCGGCCGGCGTCAGCCCGGTCTCCTCCAGCAGGCGCACGGTGCCGTCGATGATCGCGCGGCTCGGGTCGTCCGGCGTGGTCAGCAGCTTGCCGGTATGGGTGATGTCGCGGGCCGCGTCGTGCAGCACGAGATCGGTGAAGGTGCCGCCGACATCGATGCCGATGCGGGCGGTCGCAGTCCCGGATGCCATGCCGATCACTCCAGCCCGTAGGTATCGCGGGCGGCGCCCGGGGAGATGTAGCCATCGGCGAGATCGGCGCGCACCGCGTCACGGTCGCGCTCCCGCGGCGGCCCATAGCCGCCGCCGCCGGCATAGAGCAGCGTCAGCCGCGCGCCCGGCGGCACCGTGGTGCGGGATTTCGGATGTGGCTTGCTGCCGTCGGCGAAGCGCACGACAGAAGGCCCGCCCGCCTCCCCGCCGAGGATGCCGCTCGCCGGATGCTCATGCCGATCAGACAGCAGGGAAAGGCGGGCGGGCGTGGTGGTTCGGATCTCCAGTTCCACCTCCTGGCCGAGGCCGCCGCGGAAACGGCCGGCGCCGCCGGAATCCTGGCGCAGCCGCTTCTTCCAGACGGTGATCGGCGCCACGCTCTCATAGGCTTCGATGCTGCCGGCGCCGACATTGGTCGGGAAAGCGGTCGCCGCCATGCCATCCTTGTGCGGCGCCGCACCCATGCCGCCGCTGGCGAAGAGCACCTGGGAGAAGCTGTCGCCATCGGCCCGTGCGCCGCTGAACAGAGCGCGCATGGTCGGCGCGCCGCCGCATTCGGCGATGATCTTCTCCGGCATGACAGGCGCCAGCGCCTTGTAGATCGCACCCGCCAGCAGATGGCCGGTAAGCTGCCGTGCGCTGACTGGCGCGGGGTAGAGCGGGTTCAGGATCGACCGCTCCGGCGCCGTCACCGTGATGGCGCGGTAGGAGCCTTCGTTGCGCGGCGTGAAGGGATCCAGCGCGCATTTCACTGGGTAGACCGAATAGGCGTGGGTGTAGTTCATCGGGCAATTGATGCCGCGGTCGATCTGCGGCGAGGTGCCGGTGTAGTCGATCTGCATGGTGTCGCCGCGCACGGTGACGGTGCAGGCGATCAGGGTCTTCTGCGCATCAAAGCCGTCGGCGCCGATCTCCGCGGCATAGGTGCCATCGGGCAGTTCGGCGATGGCGCGGCGCATGGCGCGGTCAGTGCGTTCCTGCAAGGCGGCCGAAAGGCCTTCGAGGTCGTCGAGGCCGGTATCATCGAGGAATTCCGCGATACGGCGGGCACCGACCTCGTTCGCCACCACCTGGGCCTGCAGGTCCCCCAGCACCTGGCGCGGCACCCGCACATTGCCGAGCAGGATTTCCAGCATCGCCTCGTTCCACTGGCCTTCGCGCAGCAGATGGGTGATCGGGATGCGGATGCCTTCCTCGAAGATCTCGCGGCAATCCGCGGCCCAGAGCGAGCCGCCGATGTCGGGCGAGTGGGAGATCGATCCGGCGAAGCCGACCAGCCGGCCGCGATGGAAGATGCCGGTCACCACGGTGAAATCAGGCAGATGTCCGGTCGCGATCCAGGGATCGTTGGTGATGACGGTGTCACCGGGCTTCCAGGTCTCCAGCGGGAACTTCTCCAGAAAGGCCTTCGTGGTGCGCGGCAGGATGCAGGAGAAGGAGGCGAGGCCGCCGGTGTTCTCGGCGACGGATTCGCCGCGCCGGTCCATCAGCACGGTCGCGAAGTCGTTCGACTCGCGCACGATGGTGGAGAAGGCGGTGCGCAGCAGCCCGGTCGCGGCCTCGTCGGCGGCGGAGATCAGGCGGTTCCAGTAGATCTCTAGCGTGATCGGATCGAAGGCTTCGGTCATGGCGACGCCCCTCAGACCAGGGAGGCGCAGAAGCGCCGGATGCGGATGCAGGCCTCGCGCAGCACGTCATCCGCGGCGGCGTAGCTCAGCCGGATATGTCCGGGCAGCAGGAAGGCGCTGCCCTGCACCGCGGCGACGCCCTCCTCCTCCAGCAGGGCGGCGACGAAATCCTCGTCGGTCGCGAGCTTGCGTCCACCCGCCGTGGTCTTGCCCAGGCAGGCATGGATCGAGGGGAAGACGTAGAAGGCACCCTGCGGCGTCAGGCAGGCGACATCAGGCGCCTCGTTCAGCAACGCCACCACCATGTCGCGGCGGCGGAGATAGGCCTGGCGCATCACCTCCACGCTCTCCTGCGGGCCGTTCAGCGCCTCGACGGCAGCAGCCTGGCTGATCGAGGAGGTGTTGCTGGTGCTCTGGCTCTGCAGCTTGTCCATCGCCTTGATCAGTTGCAGCGGCGCGCCGGCGAAGCCGATGCGCCAGCCGGTCATCGACCAGGTTTTCGAGCAGCCGTTCATGGTGACGGTGCGGCCCTTGAGACGCGGCTCCACCGCCGCCATCGTCGCCGACTTCACCCCGTCATAGACCAGCTTCTCGTAGATATCGTCGGTGAAGACATGGATCTGCGGGTGGCGCAGCAGCACCTCGGCCAGTGGCCGCAACGCATCAGCGTCATAGACCGCGCCGGTCGGGTTGCACGGATTGTTCAGGATCAGCCACTTGGTGCGCGGCGTGATCGCGGCCTCGAGCTGGGCCGCGGTGATCCGGAAGCCCTGGTCCTGGCCAGCCGGGACGATGACCGGCTTGCCCTCGGCGAGCGAGACGATCTCCGGATAGCTGACCCAGCAGGGCGCGGGGATGATCGCCTCGTCGCCGGGATTGATAGTGGCGAGCAGGGCGTTGAAGATCACCTGCTTGCCGCCGGTCGAGACCACGATCTCCTCCGGTTTGTAGTCCAGGGCATGTTCGCGGCGGAAATACCCGACCACTGCTTCCCTGAGCGCCCTGGTGCCGGCGACGTCGGTGTATTTCGTCTCGCCCGCCTCGATGGCGCGGATGGCGGCATCCCGGATATTGCGTGGCGTGTCGAAATCCGGCTCGCCGGAGGAGATGCGCAGGATGTCCCGCCCCTCCGCCGCCAGGCGCGCCGCGGCCATGCGCACGGCCGTGGTCGCGGATCCGGCGATGCGGTCGAGGCGTTGGGAGGTCAGATGCATGGCTCGGTCCCCGTGGCGGCGCGGAAGGCGCGCATCCCGGAAGTCTGGGGCCGGCAGACGATAGTCTCCAATATGATTTCCAATTAAAATGATATCTGCCAGATATCATTCCATGGAGCTGCGCCACCTCCGCTACTTCACCGTCCTCGCCGAGGAGCTGCATTTCGGCCGCGCCGCCGACCGGCTCGGCATCTCGCAACCGCCGCTCAGCCAGCAGATCCGCGCGCTGGAGACCGAGCTCTCCGTGCGGCTCTTCGAACGCACCAACCGCCGCGTCGCGCTGACCGAGGCCGGGCGGCTCTTTCTCGCGGAGGCGCGGGCGACCCTCGCCCAGGCGGACCGGGCGCGGATGGTCGCATCCCGCGCCCATCTCGGCGAGATCGGGGAGCTGGCGATCGGCCTCTTCCCCTCCGCCCTGCTGGCGCCGCCGATCGCCGATGCCATCCTCGCTTTTCGGAAGGCGCATCCCGCGGTGCGCCTGGTGCTGCGGGAGACCGCGGCGCACCCGACGATCGAAGCATTGGCCGAGGGCAGCCTCGGCCTCGCCTTCCTGCGTTACGGCACGCCGCCGCAGCTTCCGAAGGGGCACCGGCTGGTGGAGATGATGCGGGAGCCGATGATGCTTGTGCTGCACCGGACGCACCGCCTGGCACGCAGCCGGGTGCCGGTGCCGCTGACGGCCCTGGCCGAGGAGCCCTTCATCCATTTCTCACCGCGCGCCGGCAATGCCCTGCACGATCATGTCGCGGCAATCTGCGAGGCTGCCGGCTTCACGCCGCGCATCGCGCAGGAGGCGAACCAGAACGGCTCCATCCTGGCGCTGGTCGGCAATGCCCTCGGCATCTCCATCCTGCCGCGCTCGCTCTGCCGGTTGCGCCTGCCGGAGCTGCGCATCCTGCCGCTGGCGGAGCCACGGGCGGTGTCGCGGATCTGGATGGCCTACCGGACGCGGGGCGGCGGATCGCTGCTCGCCGACATGGCCGCGCATGCGCTGGCGGCGCATGAGCGGCATGCGCGCGCGATTGCTGCCCCCGGCGGCGCACTATAGCCTCGGCCGCCATGAACGCGGATCACCCGCGGGCGCTGGATCGCCTGCCGCTGCGCGCCCTTCTGGTCTTCGAGGCGGCCGCCCGCCATCTCAACATGGTCCGCGCGGCCGTGGAGCTCGGCATGACCCAGGGTGCCGTCAGCCGCCAGATCCGGGCGCTGGAGGACCGCCTGCATGAGCAGCTCTTCCGCCGCGGCCCGCGCGGGCTGGTGCTGACGGAGGCGGGCGACCTCCTCAGCGACTATGTCGTGCGCGGTTTCTCCGAGCTCTCGACCGGCCTCTATCGCATCGGCCAGCCGCGGCGGCCGACCACGCTCGCGGTCTCCTGCTCGCGCACCTTCGCGCTCCGCGTCCTGGCACCGCGCATCGGCAGCTTCATCCGCGCGCATTCCTGGATCGACCTGCGCATCGACAGCCATCGCTACTACACGCCGCTGGACCGCTCCGACGCCGACCTCGCGATCCGCCTGGGCGACGGCAAGTCGTGGAGCGAGCCGGTCATCCTGCCCCTGACCCGGGAGACCATGTTCCCAGTCTGCGCGCCTGCCCTGCTGCGCGACCCGATGCCCGATCCGACCGCCTTCCTGCGCGGCGAGGTGCTGCTGCACTATGCCGAGCGCCCCTATTGGGCGACCTGGCTGCACGCCGCCGGGCTCGACCCGGCGCTGGGCCGGGTCGGTCCGCGCTTCGACGAAACCGCCCTCGCGCTGGCGGCGGCGGAAGCGGGACAGGGCGTCGCCATGGCGCGCAGCAGCCATGTTGCACAGGCGATCGCTGAAGGCCGCCTCGTGCGGCCCTTCGACGTCGTCCATGACGACGGCGCGGGCTACTTCATCGCGACCACCGCGCTGGCACAGCGGCGCTCCACCACCCAGGCCTTCATCGGCTGGTGCCGGCGCGCGTTATGCGACGGAACCGTCGCCGAACCCTGAGATCCCTGGGCCGCCCTGCGGGCGGACAGGGCTGGGCAACCGGAACACCTTCGCAGCGTTTCCGCCGCAGCCCGCCCGCGTCTTGGGATTCAGCGGCGGCACGCCATATGTCCGGTCCAGGGAGTACGCCTGCATGTCCGCCCATTTCGCTTCGGTGCTCGTGCCCGCAAGCAAGACCTCAGACATATCGACCATCGCCGATCTGGCCGCCCTCACCCTGCAGGATCTCATCGCCACGCTCGGCGATGACGCCATGGAAGTCGCCAATCTGCAGGCCGCGGTCGAAGGCATCCGCCATGCGTTGAAGACCCATGCGACACGGCCTGGCACCGCGATGCCGGATGTCGCGATCGATCGCGCGCAGCTCTCGCTGATCATCTCCGCCGCCGCGGGGAAGGCGGTGAGCTTCGACGCGCGGGCGGCGGTGATGGTGGCCGAGAGCTGCCTCTGATCGGCCCCCGAGCCGGTCGACCGTGATCGGCAGCTCCCAGGCTCGATCCGCGCCGATGTCGAGACAGAGGACATCATGCAGGCGATGGCGGGCATCTACTCAGCGCCCGATTGGCGCCTGCGATCCGGGCGGGTTCCGGAGTTGCTGATGGACGGGCTGCGCCGCGGCGCCCCAGGGCCGCGCGGATAGAACGCGATAGAGGTCAGCTCGGCATCCGTCGCCTCCGCCCGATGGTCGCCGGCCTGCTCGGCCGCCCCCTCAGGCCGAAGCTCGGGGCGGCGCCGGCAATGGCGCGATCTGGACACGCAGCAGGTCCCGGATCTCCGGCACGGTCATCGGCCGGCCGAAGAGATGGCCCTGCGCCTCGTCGCAGCCCTGCGCGGTCAGGATACGGCGCTGTTCCTCGGTCTCCACACCCTCCGCGATGGTGACCATGTCCAGCGCGTCGCAGAGATCGATCACCGAACGCACGATGGCGTCGCTCTCCCGGGACTTGCCGAGGCTCCGGATGAAAGTCCGGTCGATCTTGACCTTGTCGAAGGGGAAGCGCTGCAGATAGCCGAGGGAGGAATAGCCCGTGCCGAAATCATCGAGTGCGATGGCAACACCGAGTCCCCGCAGGCGGTGCAGGGTGACGAGCGTCGCCTCCGTCTCGCGCAGCAGCACCGTCTCGGTGACTTCGAGCTCCAGCCGGGCGGCATCGAGGCCGGCCGCATGCAGGGCGGTGGTCACGGTCTCGACCAAGCTGCCGGTGAACTGAACGGGGGAGAGGTTGACCGCGAGCTTCTTGTCGGCCGGCCATGCGGCAGCTTCGGCACAGGCCTGGGTGAGCACCCATTCGCCCAGCGGCAGGATCAGGCCCATATCCTCGGCCAGCGGGACGAAGCGGTCGGGGGTGAGCAGCCCGCGTTCGGGATGGCGCCAGCGCAGCAGTGCCTCGAACCCGGTCAGGCGCCGCGCCGGGAGGCTGACCTGCGGCTGGTAGAAGAGTTCGAACTCTCCGGCCTGGAGGCCGCGCCGGATATCGACCTGCAAGGTTCGCCGCAGCAGCGCCTGTGCGTTCATCTCCGCTTCGAAGAAGCGGTAGCAGCCGCGGCCGGCGGATTTCGCGCGGTACAGCGCCATGTCGGCGTCCTGCAGGAGCTGGTTCGAGTCCAGCCCATCATCGGGGGCGACCGCGATGCCGATGCTGACACCGGCCATGACGTGATTGCCATCGAGGTCGAAGGGGACGCCGAGGGCCGCGATGAGCCGCTGCGCGAGCACGCCGGCATCGTCCGGATGATCGACCCCGGTCTGCACGACGGCGAATTCGTCGCCGCCGAGCCGCGCGATGGTGTCCGTCTCCCTGACCACCGTCCGGATGCGCTCGGTGACGGCACGCAGCAGCATGTCGCCGAAGGCGTGGCCCAAGGTGTCGTTGACGTCCTTGAAATGGTCGAGATCGAGGCAGAGCACCGCGCAGGCCTGCCCCCGCCGGGCACGCGCCACCGCCTCGTCGAGCCGGGTCCGCAGCAGCAACCGGTTCGCCAGGCCGGTCAGCGGGTCGTGATGCGCCAGATGCGCGATCTGCGCCTGGCTGCGGCGCTGCTCCTCCAGCACCCGGACTTCGGTTCGGGCCTGTTCGAGCAGGTCGCGGCTGCGGAGCGCCCGGATGCCGAGCAGGACGACCCCGGGGATGGCGATGGCCAGCGCCAGCAGCGCGGCGGCGGTATAGCCGGCCTCCCGCCGCCAGAGCGCCAGCACGTCATCCCCGCGTCGGGATACCGTCACGGCGACCGGATAATCCGTAAGGGCACGGGCAGCGACGATACGATCCTCGCCGTCCACCGCGCTTCTGGCGCGGTAGATGCCGCTCTCCCCTCGCTGCAGGATGTTCTGGAAGCCCAAATTGCCAGGTGGCGGGCCCCCGATGATGGCATCGGCGGGCGGGTGACGGGCCATGAGGACGCCGTCGCGCCGCCAGACGCAGATGGCGCTGCCCGCACCAAGGGCGATGCGGCTGAGGAAGGCCTCGAGCTCCGAGAGGCTGAGCGCGGCGCCGACGACGCCCAGGAAGCGTCCGTCGGCGGTATCGATCCGGCGGGTCAGATAGATGTTCCGGATGCCGCTCCGAACACCCGGCGTCGGCGGCGCCAGGTAGCGCCGCCGCCCCGGATTGTCCCTGAGCACTTCGAAATAGGGGCGGTCGGCGATCGAGGCGGCGGCGGTCTGGGGCCAGCTCCGCGAGGAGGCGACGACTATACCCTGCGCATTGGCGAAGAACGCCGCATCGACATGAACCAGTGCCGCGATCCGCGCCTGGAGGTCCAGGTGCACCCCGAGGGTGGAGAGCTGCTCGTCGAACTCCTGCCCGCTGCGGATGTTGAGGCTGCCCACCATTTCCAGGAGGCCATCCTCTAGGAGCTCGACCGACCGGAAGCTGTTCTCGGTGTAACGCGCCAGCACCAGCGCGAGGTTGCCGAGCTCGCGCCGGGCATCCGCATTGAATTGCCGGTGCAGATGCGACAGCAGCAGCCCCGCGGCGATGCAGGCGGCAACGAAAAGCGCGGCGCCGGAGATCACCAGCCATCGCGCGCCACGCGGCAGCCAGTCGGCATCCGGATGGGCGGGCGATGCCAGCATCGGTATCTCGTTGCTCAAGTCCGGTACTCTTTCCAATCCGCGCATCGCGGACAAGACGCGCACTCGGGCTCAGCCATCCGATGCGGTGCGCTGCCCAAGGGCAACGCACCGTCTGCATCGCGCCGACCGTCGGCCTGTCGGCGGACGATACCCCGGAAGTCGGGATGATCGACAACAATCACCGATGCCGCCGCTCATTCCGGGATCGGCAAGGTGAACCGCGTGGTGCTGCCACGGATCCGGCGCTGAAGCCGATGCTTGATCGCGTGATTCAGACCTTCAGCGATTCCGCTTCAGGTCACCACGCCTTAGCGGGGCGGGCGCTTGGGCGCGTGGCCGCCGCCGATGTCCCACCAGATACCGGCCATCAGCCCCAGGCCTTCGCGCAGCAATGGGGCCAGGGCGTGCTCGTCCGGTCCATGCTGGTTGCAGCCGGCATAGCTGTTCGGAATCCACATCACCGGCACGCCGAGCTCCTCCATGAAGATGTCGGACGGGTTGGAGCCCGAGGAGTTCGGCACGATGTTCGGCGCCCGGCCGCAGGTCCGCTGCATGGACGCGGCGACCATCCGCACCCAGGGATCGTCAGGATCGGTGCGGGAGGCACTGAACATGTCGCGCTCCATCACCGGGACGATCTGCACCTCCGGGAAGCCCTGGGCGTCGAGGTGGCGGCGCAGCGCCGGCATGATCTCACCGCCCTTCACATCGACCGTGTGCCGCACCTGCAGCCGCGCCCGTGCCTCCGGCTGCACAGCATTGGTCGGTGCGTCCGGGTGTCCCGTGATGAAAGCCAGCACGATGACGCTGGTCCAGGCGAAGATGCGCTCCGTCACGCTCATGTCTGGCTCGCCCCAGCCGGGATCGGGCACCGGCGTGCCGGGCACCGCTTCCAGGACCAGGTCATTGCAGGCGCGGCGCACCGATTCCGGCACCGAGGCCGGCAGCCAGCCAGCGACCAGGATGCGGCCCTGGCGGGTGACGATGGAGGACAGCGCATGCGCCAGGATGAAGCCAGGGTCGGCCAGCACACCGCCCCAGTGGCCGGAATGCGCCGCGTGCTCGCGCAGCTTCACGACCAGGTCGAAAGCGACGCCGCCGCGCGCGCCGAGCTTCAGGTCCGGCAGGAAGGTCGCCTGGCGCGGACCGTCGAGGCCGATGAACGCATCGGCGGTGAGCCGCGCCGCGTCCCGCTGCATCAGGTCGCGGAGGCCAGGCGACCCCGCCTCCTCCCCGGTCTCGACAAAGACCTTGGCGTTGAAGCCGAGATAGCCGCGTTCCTCGATCACGGCGCGCAGCGCCTGGATCGCGATCAGGTGCTGGCCCTTGTTGTCGACCGTGCCGCGGCCATACCAGCGGTCGCCCTCCACCGCGATGCTCCAGGGGTCGAGGCCGGCGCGCCATTTCTCCGGCAGGCCACGGACCACGTCGCCATGGCCATAGATCAGCACGGTCGGGAGCGCCGGATCCTCAATGCGGGTGGCCAGCATGACCGGGCCGCGGCCGGCACGCGGGTTTTCCAGCACCGCGACCTCGAAGCCGAGCCCATCGAATTCGGGCGGCAGCGCGTCGCTGCAGTAGCGGCGCAGCGCATCGGCGCTGCCCGCCATCTGGCTCTCGGTCGGCACCGCAACCAGGCGGCGGAGCGACGCGAGGTAGCGGCCGTCGTCGAAGTAGCCATGCGCGCGCGCGATCGCGCCGTCGCGGTCGCCCCTGTCATTGCTGCCCGACATCGCTGGCCTCCCCGATCCGCTGCGTGGTCCGATGATTGCATTGCCATGCGGGGCGCGAAAGCGTTGACAGCGAGGAACGACGGACTACCGTTCCCCGTCCAGGGAGATGTGAACATGAGCGTCATCGCGCGTATCGCCGCTGCCGCCGCATTGCTGTGCAGCATCGGCATCGCCGCCGTGCAGGCAGGTCCCGCCGACAATACCCTGCGCTGGGCTTCCGACAGCGAGCCCGCCAACATCATCCCCTATCAGAACACCGTCCGCGAAGGCGTGGTGATGGGCTACCTGATCTGGGATGCTCCCACCTATCGCGATCCGGCGACCGGCGAGTACCGCATGCATTTGGCGGAATCGGTGCGGCTGGTGGACGACACCACGATCGAGCTGCGCATGCGCGACGGCATCACCGCCCATAACGGCGAAGTGGTGGATGCGCAGGACGTGGCCGACACGGTCAATATCATGCTCGATCCCGCCAATAGGATCGTGAACTTCCAGCGCGTCGCCTGGCTGTCGCGCGCGGAGGTTGTGGATGCGCGCACCGTCCGCCTCATCATGAAGGAGCCTTACGGCCCTTGGCAGGAATACCTGACCAATGTGGTGGTGATGCCGAGCGACTATCTGAAGCGGGTCGGGCTGGAGGGCATGGCGCGCGAGCCGGTGGGCACCGGCCCCTATCGTGTGGCGGAGCTGGCGCCCGGACGGCAGACCGTGTTGCAGCGCTTCGACCGCTATTTCGGCGGCGCCAAGGGCCAGCCGGCGATCGAGCGCCTGATCTTCCGCCGCATCCCCGAAGGCAATACCCGGATTGCCGAGCTCCTGACCGGCGGCCTCGACTGGATCTGGCGCGTGCTGCCGGACCAGGCGCGCAACCTCAGCACCCGGCGCAACCTGACCATCGTCAGCGGTGAGACGGTGCGCATCGTCTACATGGGCATGGATGCCGGCGGCCGCACGGGACGTGAGAACAATCCGATGACCGATCTCCGCGTGCGCCAGGCGGTCGCGCACGCGATCGATCGCGTCGGCATCGTGCGCAACCTGGTCGGCGAGGGCGCGCAGGTGCTGCACACGCCCTGCCATCCGGAGCAGTTCGGCTGCACCCAGGAAGGGATCACCCGCTACGACTACAGCCCCGCCCGCGCCCGCGCGCTGCTGGCCGAGGCCGGCTATCCGGACGGGTTCGAGGTATCGCTGATGGCCTATCGCGAGCGGCCCTGGGTGGAAGCCGTGATCGGCCAGCTCCGCGCCGTCGGCATTCGTGCCCGCCTCAATTGGGTGCAGGCCGACACCTCCTCCTCGGAGGTCCGGGCCGGCAATGTGCGCCTCAACATGGCTGCCTGGGGATCGACGTCGCTCTACGATGTCGCGGCCATCACCTCCTATTTCTTCGGCGGCACGCCGAACGACATGGCGCGCGACCCCGATGTCGCGGCGCTGCTGCGCCGCGGCGACAGCTCGACCGACCCGCAGGTGCGGCTGGCCGCCTATGCCCCGGCGATCCGGCGCATCACCGAACAGGCCTACTGGCTGCCGATGTGGACCTTCCCGCTGACTTACGCCTTCAACAGCCAACTGGAGTTCCGCCCCTCCGCCGACGAAGTGCCCCGCTTCTTCGAAGCGCGCTGGCGCCGCTGAGGTCCCAGCCCCGTGCTGCGTTTCGCCGCCAGGCGGCTGCTGCTGGCGCTGGCCGTCGCCCTCGCGGTCTCGGCCATCGCCTTCCTGCTGCTGCGGGTCTCCGGCGATCTCGCCACCACGCTGGCCGGGGAGGAGGCAGCGCCGGCCGAGATCGAACGCATCCGCTCGCTCTACGGGCTCGACCGTCCCCTGGTCGTCCAATATGGCGAATGGCTGCTGCGCTCGCTCTCCGGCGATCTCGGGCGTTCGCTGTTCTATCCGGAAAGCGTCGCGAATCTGATCCTGGACCGGCTACCGAACACCGCGATCCTGGCGGGCCTCGGGCTGGTCATCGCGCTGCTACTCTCGCTCCCGCTCGGCGTCGTGGCAGCGATGTGGCGCAATACCTGGATCGATCGCACAGCCCTTGGGATTGCGGTGCTGGGGCAGGCGATGCCGTCCTTCTGGTTCGCGCTGCTGCTGATCTTCTTCTTCGGGCTGACGCTCGGCTGGCTGCCGGTCTCCGGCACCGAAAGCCTCGCCAATTTCGTAATGCCGGCGGTGGCGCTCGGCTGGTTCTCGACCCCGGTGCTGATGCGGCTGACCCGCGCCGGCATGGTGGAGGTGCTGGGGGCGGATTACATCCGCACCGCCCATGCCAAGGGGCTGCCGGTGCATGTGGTGCTGGTGAAGCACGCGCTGCGCAATGCGGTGGCGCCGGTGGTGGCGCTCGCCTCCGTCCAGTTCGGCAACATGCTCTCCGGCTCGGTGGTGATCGAGACGGTTTTCGCGTTGCAGGGCATCGGCTACCTCGCCTGGGAAGCGATCTCGCGCAAGGACTTCCCGGTGGTGCAGGGCATCCTGCTGGTGGTTGCGCTGTTCTATGTGCTGCTGACCCTGGTGTCGGATCTGCTGAACGCGTGGCTCGACCCGCGCATCCGGGAAGGATGAGAGCCTGAGATGGACCCGATCCCCGCTGCCTCCGCCATCGCCGATGCCGCCCTGCCCGCCCACGCGGCAGCGCCGATGCCGCAGCGCCGGCTCTGGCGGCGCATGCTGGGCAATCCCGGCCTGGTCGTGGCGGCGCTGGTGCTCGGCCTCATCGCGATCATGGCGGTCGCGGCACCGCTGGTCGCACCGCATGATCCCTATGAGCAGTCGCTCGACACCCGCATGACGCCGCCCGCCTTCGTGGATGCGGAACGGTCGGATCCTGCCCATCTGCTGGGCACCGACAATCTCGGGCGCGACTACCTCTCGCGGCTGATCTACGGGGCGCGCATCTCGCTACTGATCGGTTTCTTCACCATGCTGGTCTCCGGCGTGATCGGCACCGTGCTTGGCATCGCGGCCGGCTATTTCGGCGGCCGCACCGACATGGTGGTGTCCTTCCTGGTGACCACGCGCCTCTCTCTGCCCGTCGTTATGGTGGCGCTCGCGGTCGTCGCGGTGCTGGGCGGGTCGCTGCAGGTGGTGGTGCTGGTGCTCGGGCTGCTCCTGTGGGACCGCTTTGCCGTGGTGATGCGCAGCGCCACCATGCAGGTGCGTGGGCGCGAATACATCACCGCCGCGCGCGCCATTGGCTGTTCGGTGCCGCGCATCCTCTGGGGCGAGGTGCTGCCCAATGTCCTCTCCGGCCTCGTCGTCATCGCCAGCTACGAGATGGCGCAGGCGATCCTTCTGGAGGCGGCGCTCTCCTTCCTCGGCCTCGGGGTGCAGCCACCGCTGCCCTCCTGGGGGCTGATGGTCAGCGAGGCGAAGGAGTTCATGCTCTTCGAGCCCTGGATGATCATGCTGCCGGGGGCTGCGATCTGCCTGCTGGTGCTGGCGATCAACCTGCTGGGCGACGGCATTCGCGACATTACGGCGCCCGAGGGCCGGTCATGAGCGGCGCCGGCGACATCGTGCTGGATGTCCAGAACCTCGAGGTGGACATCCCGACGCCAGGCGGCATGCTGCATGCGGTGCGCGGCGTGTCGCTGACCGCGCGCCGCGGCGAAACGCTCTGCATCGTGGGCGAAAGCGGCTGCGGCAAATCGCTCACATCGCTGGCGCTCATGGGGCTGCTGCCGGCGATCGCCGCGCGCCGGGCGGAGCGGCTGAGTTTCGCGGGCGAGGATTTGCTGCGCGCGCCGGCCAGCCGGCTGCGCGCGCTGCGCGGCGACCGCATGGCGATGATCTTCCAGGATCCGATGACCTGCCTGAACCCCTCGCTCACCATCGGAGACCAGCTCACCGAGACCTTCCTTCGCCATGGCAAGGGCAATCGGCGCAGCGCGCGCGACCGCGCCGTGGCGCTGCTGGAGCGGGTTGGCATCGCGGGCGCTGCCGGGCGGCTGGGGCAATACCCGCACCAGCTCTCCGGCGGGCTCCGGCAGCGCGTGGTGATCGCCATGGCGCTGATGTGCGGCCCCGACCTGCTGCTGGCGGATGAGCCGACCACGGCGCTCGATGCCACCATCCAGCTCGGCATCCTGCAGCTTCTGGCGGAGTTGCAGCGGGAGATGCGGATGGCGCTGGTGCTGGTCACCCATGACCTCGGCATCGTGGCGCGCATCGCCGACCGCGTGGCGGTGATGTATGCCGGCGAGGTGGTGGAGGAAGGCTCGGCCGCGGTGGTCTTCGATGCGCCCCGCCACCCCTATACGCGCGGGCTGATGGACTGCATCCCGCAGCCGGGCCGCACCCCGCCCGGCACGCGGCTCGGCACCATTCCCGGGCTGGTGCCATCGCTGGTGGGCGACATGCAGGGCTGCGCCTTTCGTGGCCGCTGCCCCCATGCCATGCCGGCCTGCACCGAGCCGGTGGCGGTGCGCGGCGATGCCGAAGGTCATGCCTGGCGCTGCGTGCTGCCCGAGAATGCGCTGGAGCGCGCCGCATGAACGCCGCCTCGCCCATCCTGGAGCTGCGCGGCGTGCACAAGCGCTACGGCGTCGGCGGCGGGCTGATGGCGCGCCGGCGGACGCTGACCGCGGTCGCCGGCGTGTCGCTGCGAGTGGAGCGTGGCGAGGTGCTGGGGCTGGTCGGCGAATCCGGCTGCGGCAAATCCACGCTGGCGCGTATGATCCTCGGGCTGGAAGCGCCGAGTGAGGGCGAGGTGCTGCTCGATGGCCGGCCGATCGCCAGCCTCGGTCGGCTGGAGCGCGGACGCCTCGTGCAGCCGGTGTTCCAGGATCCCTATTCCTCGCTGAACCCACGGCGGGACGTCGCATCCATCATCGGCCTGCCGCTGATCGTGCACGGTGTCGGCACCGTGGCCGAGCGGCGCGACGCGGTCGCGGAGATGCTGGGGCTCGTCGGCCTGGCGCCACGCCATGCGGAGGCCTTTCCGTCGCAGCTCTCGGGTGGGCAGCGGCAGCGCGTGGCGATCGCCCGCGCCCTCGTGCTGCGCCCCACCCTCGTGGTCTGCGACGAGCCGACCTCGGCGCTCGATGTCTCGGTGCAGGCGCAGATCCTGAACCTGCTGCTCGATCTCAAGGAACGGCTCGGCCTCTCCTACCTCTTCATCAGCCACAACCTCGCGGTGGTGCACATGCTCGCGGGACGGGTGGCCGCGATGTATCTCGGCCGGGTGGTGGAGGAGGGTGAGGCCGGCCGCGTCCTCGGCGCGCCGCAGCACCCCTATACGGCGGCGCTGCTCGCTTCCGCGCTCACACCGGATCCGTCGCTCGGTCTGCCGGCAATGCGGCTCGGCACCGTCTTTCCCAATCCGCTGGCGCTGCCCTCCGGCTGCGCCTTCCACCCGCGCTGCCCGGCGGTGTTCGAACGCTGCGCGCGCGAGGCGCCGGCGTTGCTCCCTTGCCCGGGCGGCGGCCGCGCCGCCTGCCACCTGACCGGCCAAGATCAGCATCAAGCCGCCTGAAGGAGACGTCGTGACTCTGCTCGCATTCGACACCCCGGAACGCTTCCTGGAAGGGCTGAACGCCTGGGTGGCGCTGGAAAGCCCGACCTCCGATGCCATTGCGGTGAACCGGCTGATGGATCGCGTGCAGACCGATTGCGAGGGCATCGGCGCGACCGTGGAGCGGGTGCCCGGCACCCTCGGCCGCGGCGACCATCTGGTGGTGCGGGCGCCTTGGAATGCCGGGTCGAACGAGCGCGGCATCGTCATGCTCGGCCATCTCGACACCGTGCATCCAATTGGCAGTCTGGCGCGCAACCCGATCCGCACGGAAGCCGGCCGCGCCCACGGCCCCGGCATCAACGACATGAAGGCCGGCGCGCATGCCTGCTTCGCCGCGCTGCGCCGCCTGCTGGAGACCGGAACCAGGACACCCTTGCCGCTCACCATCGTCTATGTCGCCGACGAGGAGGTCGGCAGCCAGAGCTCCCGCCCACTGATCGAGGCGGAAGCGAAGCGCGCGAAGTATGCGCTGGTACTGGAAGCCGCGCGTGGCGGCGGCCGCGTCGTCACCTCGCGCAAGGGGCTGGCGCGCTTCGACCTGACTGTGCAGGGCAGGCCCGCGCATTCCGGCAGCGCGCACAAGCAGGGCCGCAGCGCGGTGAAGGAGCTGGCGCACCAGATCATTGCACTCGAGAGCATGACGGACTACGACCGCGGCATCACCGTCAGCGTCGGGATGATAGAGGGCGGCACCGCAGCCAATGTCGTGCCGGAGCATGCGGCCGCCAGCATCGACCTGCGGGTGCCGACCATGGCCGATGCGGTGGAGATGGTGGCCCGCATCGAGGGCCTGCAGCCTGTGACCCCGGACGTGACCCTGACCGTCACCGGCGGGATGAACCGCTTCCCCTATACCAAGCAGGAACGGCCGGACGTGGCGGCGCTGTTCGAACAGGCACGCGGACTTGCGGCGGATATCGGCTTCGAGCTGCAGGATTTGCCGACCGGGGAAGGCTCGGGCGGCTCCGACGGCCAGTTCTGCATCCCCTTTGCCGCCGTGCTGGATGGGCTCGGGCCTTTCGGCGGCGGGTCGCACACCAATGACGAGTTCCTGGACATCGCGACCATCGTGCCGCGTGGCACCTTGCTGCTGCACCTGCTGCAGACGCTGCGTTGAGGGTGGACGGCCTCAGCCGCCACGCCTGGGCATGATCGCCTCAAGCTGAAGCGATCATGCCCAGGCACTTTGTTGGATCGCATGATCCACGCTTTTCGGTGATTCGACCTCAAGCGATCATGCTCTGGCCCGGTAGCGCAGCAGCCCGAGCAGCGCCAAGCCGATCACCAGGAAGGAGAGCAGCGTGCTCATGCTGCCGAGCGCGTAGAGCACCGGTGTCGTCACCGTCGTCGTCATGCCGAGGATCTCGAGCGGCAAGGTGTTGTCAGTGCCGGCGGTCAGCAACGTGCGCGCAAATTCGTCGAAGGAGAGGGTGAAGCCGAACAGCGCGATGCCGATCACGCTCGGCGCCACGATCGGCAGCACCACATGGGCGAAGCTCTGCCAGGATGTCGCGCCGAGGTCGCGCGCCGCTTCTTCCCAGGCGTGGTCGAAGCGGTTGAAGACGGCGAGCATGATGAGCAGGCCGAAGGGCAGCGTCCAGGTGAGCTGCGCCCCCAGGGCCGAGCCCCACCAGCTGGGCTCCAGCTCCGCCTGATTGAAGGACAGGCCGATGCCGAGGCCGACCAGGATCGAAGGCAGGATGAGGCTGCTGATGGTGAGATAGAACAGCAGCGCCGATCCCGTAAAGCGGCGCCGGAAAGCCATGCCGGCGGAAAGCGAGATCACCACCGTCGCTGCCGTGACCAGCGCCGCGAGAATGAGCGAGCGGGTGACCGAGGCACCGAAGTCACCGACCGCCTGCTGCTCGAACAGCCGCCCGAACCAGTGCAGCGACACCCCGTTCATCGGGAAGGTGAGCCCGCCATCCGGCCCCTGGAAGGACAGCACCATGATGGTGAGCGTCGGCCCATAAAGGAACAGCACGAAGGCACCGAACAGCGTCGTGAGCAGGCCGCGGCCGAAGCGCCCGGGCATGGGACTACAGCTCCTTGCGGATATCGATGGCGCGCAGGATCGCGGCCACCATCAGCAGCACGACCGCGAGCAGCACCACGGCATTGGCGGCGGCTGCCGGGTATTGCAGAAGCGAGATCTGGTTGCTGATCATCAGCCCAACCGAGGCGCTCTGCCCGCCGCTCATCAGCCGCACGGTCACGAAATCGCCCATCACCAGTACGATGACGAAGATGCTGCCGATCGCGATGCCGGGCTTGCAGAGCGGGATGATCACATGGCGCAGCACGCGCCAGAAATCCGCGCCGGCATCGACCGCGGCCTCGATCAGCTGGCGATCGATGCGCATCATGGTGTTGAAGATCGGCACCACCATGAACAGCGTGTAGAGATGCACGAAGGCGAGCACCACGGCGAAGTCCGAGAACAGCAGGAACTCCAGCGGCTGGTCGATCACGCCCGCGCCCAGAAGCGCCTGGTTCAGCAGCCCGTTGCGCCCAAGGAAGGGCACCCAGGCGATCATGCGGATCAGGTTCGAGGTCCAGAAGGGAATGGTGCAGAGCAGGAACAGCAGCGTGCGCCTGCCGGTGCCCTCCACCACGAAGGCGAGGTAGTAGGCGATCCAGAAGCCGAGCATCAGCGTGATCGCCCAGGTGATGCCGGCGAACCAGAAGGTCTTCGCATAGGTGCGCCAGGTGACCGGGGAGCCGAAGACCTCGATATAGTTGGTGAACACGAAATCCGGGATCAGCCGGAAGCTGTCATAGTCGTAGAAGCTGACCGCGACGAGCACGACCAGCGGAACGACCAGGAAGACGGCCAGCACGAGCGCGAGCGGCGCCGCCAGCAGCCAGGAAACGACGGTACCGCGCATCAGGCCGCGATGAACTCGTTCCATTTCTGGACCATGTAGCGCTCCTCGTTCATCACCGAGTTCCAGCACGCCACCTTGCCCATGCGCTCGGTGAAGGAACCGCCATCGCGCACGGCACCGGCACGCTCCATCACGCGACCGTCGGGCGCCAGGATGTCGGTGGCGGCGGGCTTGCCTTCCATCCAGAAATCCCATTCGGCTGGGCTCATTTGCGCCTTCGCGGTCTCGAGCACCGCGGAGTAGTAGCCCTGCCGGTTCAGGTAGGCGCCGGTCCAACCCGAAAGATACCAGTTGAGGTACTCATAGGCCGCGTCGAGCTGCAGGCCCGAGACGTGTCGCGCGATGCCGAGCCCGCCGCCCCAGGCGCGATAGCCCTCGGCGAGCGGCTGGTAGGTGCAGGCGATGCCGCGCGAACGCACGGCCGCCACCGCCGGGGACCACATGGATTGGATGATCACCTCCCCCGAGGCCATCAGGTTCACGCTCTCGTCGAAGGTCTTCCAGAACGCCCGGAAATGGCCTTGGCGTTTGAGGTCGATGAGGAAGGCGGTGGTGCGGTCGATCTCGGCCCGCGTCATGTTGCCCTTGTCGGCATAGGGCGCCTGGCCTGCACTCTCCATCACCATCGCCGCGTCCATGATGCCGATATTCGGGACGTTGACGATGGAGGCCTTGCCGCGGAAGGCCGGGTCCACGAGGTCCTTCCAGTTGGTGATCGGGCGGTTGATCAGGTCCGGCCGGATGCCGAGCGTGTCAGCATTGTAGATGGTCGGGATCAGCGTCATCCACTCGGTCTGCGACGGCTCGAAGGCGGTGGCGAGGCGGTTCGCGACGAAGCCCACGGTGTGCGGCGCGGTACCCTGCGCGATGGCGCTGGCAGGCGTCAGACGGCCGGTGGTGAAGATCGGCACGATCTTGTCGGCATGGGTGATGCGGCGGCGCTCGATCGCCTGCATGGTGCCGACCGGATAGACCTTCTTGGTCGTCATGTACTCGATATCGGCGATGTCGAAGCTGCGCGGCTGGGTGGCCGCGCGCTGGGCCAGCGCATCGGTGTCCATCACCGTGAGCTGCAGGGTGATGCCGGTGTCCTTCTTGCACTGTTCGGCGATGGCGTTGAGGCCGGAGACGCCGGTGCCCGCCTGGCGCAGGGTGATGTTGCGGATGTTCTGCGCCCAGATGGTCGGGAAGCCGGTGACAGCACCCGATCCGACGGCGGCGCCGGCGAGGGCAAGGGCGCCGCGGCGGGTGAGCGAGGTGCGGCCTGGCAGGCTCTGATCCTTCATCGTCTCTCTCCTGAGGCAGATGCGTCGCAAGTGTTGCAAGATCCGCGCCGGACACAGTGGTCAGGCGGCCAGCGCGTGCTCATCCGCTGCGTTCCAGGCGAGCGTCGCGGCATCGCCCAGCGTTACCGTGCTGGAGGCGAAGGCGCTGTCCGGCAGCAGCGCCTCCGCCTCGGTCCCATCAGGGGTGGCGACGACGACGCGCACGGTGCTGCCGAGATATTCCAGGGCGCGCACCCGGCCTTCCAGCCGTGGCCCTTCCGTACCGGCGTCCAGTCGGCAGCGGTCGGTGCGCACCGCGACGGCCCGTTCGCCGCGCGGCAGCACGTTGTGGCCGCCGATGAAGCGGGCGACGAAGGCCGAGGTGGGACGCTCGAACACCTCGCGCGGCGGTGCCGCCTGCACGATTCGGCCATGATCCATCACCACCGCAAGGTCGGCGAGCGCCATCGCCTCCTCCTGGCTGTGGGTCACGTGGATGAAGCTGATGCCGAGCTCACGCTGCAGGCGCTTCAGCTCCTCCCGCATCTTCGCGCGCAGGAAGGGGTCGAGGGCCGAGAGCGGTTCGTCGAGCAGCAGCACGCGCGGGCCGGTGATCAGCGCGCGGGCCAGCGCCACGCGCTGCTGCTGCCCACCGGAGAGCTGTGCCGGCAATCGGTCGGCCAGCGCGCCGAGCTGCACCAGGTCGAGAAACTGGTCCGCCTTGGCCAGACGCTCCGCCTTAGGGGTGCCGCGCATGCGCAGGCCGAAAGCGACGTTGTCCCGCGCCGAGAGATGCGGGAACAGCGCGTAGCTCTGAAACATCATCGCGGTGCCGCGGCTCGCCGGCGGCAGCAGGGTCACGTTGCGGCCGGCCAGCAGGATATCGCCGTCACTCACGCTTTCGTGGCCGGCAATCATGCGCAGAGTGCTGGTCTTGCCGCAGCCCGAGGGTCCCAGGAGACAGGTGTAGGACGCGGTCGGAATCGCGAGGTCGATAGCATCGACGGCGACAGCGCCGCCATAGCGCTTGGTGACCGCCACGAGCTCGACATCGTTCACGCGCCGCTCCTCCAGCCGTCCGGACAGCGAAGAGGCTATCGACGGCCCAGGACCGGGGACAATGGCGAGGGCAGGCGGAAAATTGCCAACTGGTGCAGTGGCAGGCGGCTCATCGCCGCGCGAACGCGCAATATGCCGAAAACCAAGGCACGGGCTGCCGGACAACGCCTCCGCGCAGAGGCGGCGCCATCAGCGGACGAGCGTCCGGGCCATTCCTGGCCTCAATGCGCCACCGTCGCGGGCTCCGGCGGCGGCTCGTTCGCCGAAGCGGTGCGCAGCGGCAGGTCGCGCATGCCGAAAGCCACGACCAGCGCGGCGACCATCGCGACCGCGCAGGCCAGGAAAGCGAGGTGGAAGGCGCCGGCCAACGCCGCCTGCACCTGCGGCAGCATCGCGGGCGCGACGCCCGTCAACGCACCGCCATGCTGGCGCACCTCGCCGAGGTCGATGCGCGCGGTGATGCCGATCTCGGCGAGGCGCGCCGCAAAGCCGCTGGCCAGCAGGGCGCCGACCAGCGTGCTGCCGAAGGCCCCGCCCATCGAACGCAGGAACAGCACCGATCCGGTGGCGGCGCCGACATCGCGCCGGTCGGCGGCGTTCTGCACGCTGACCAGGCAGCTCGGCATCACCATGCCGATGCCGAAGCCGAGCACGAGCTGGAAGACCACCAGGACGAAGCCCGGCGTCGCGGCATCGATGAGCGAGAGCAGCGCGAAACCGACCAGGCAGCCCGACAGCCCGGCCACCATGATCCCCTTCATCTTGCCGCGCCGGCGCGACAGCGCCCCGGCGGCCCAGGCGCCCGCGCAGTTCGCGGCCAGGAAGGGCACCACCAGCGCGCCGGAAGCAGCCGCATCCACGCCCCGCACGAGCTGGAAGAACAGCGGCAGCAGGAAACTGCCGCCGAACAACGCCAGTGCCGCGAAGAAGGCGATGATCACGCCGCGCACGAAGACCGCATTGGTGAACAGCCGTGGCGGCAACAGCGGCTCCGGGAAGCGCCGCTCCTGCCGAGCCAGCAGCAGGATCAGCACCAGCCCACCGGCCCCGAGCGTCAGGATCGATGGCGCGGTCCAGGGCATCTCGACCCCGCCCCAGCTCAGCATCAGCAGCCAGCAGGTGATCGCCGCGGTCAGCAACCCCGCACCCATCCAATCGATCCGCGCCCGCCGTGCGGGCGGCTGCAGCACCCGTAGCGCACGGTCGCACAGCACCATCGCGATCAGCGCAATCGGCAGATTGATCCAGAAGATCCACCGCCAGGACAGCGCCTCCGTCGCCCAGCCGCCAATGATTGGCCCCGCGACCGAGGCGATGCCCCAGGTGGAGGCCATGTAACCCTGGTAGCGGCCGCGCTCGCGCGGGCTCACCACATCGGCGATCGCCGCCTGGGCCATGGCCATCAGCCCGGCGCCGCCGATCCCCTGCAGGGCGCGGGCGGCAATGAGCTGGCCGAGGCTCTGCGCCATGGCGCAGAACACGGAGGCGACGGCGAAGATCGCCAGCGCGATCAGCAGCAGCTTCCGCCGGCCATAGATGTCGGAGAGCTTGCCGTAGATCGGCGTCATCGCCGTGGAGGTCAGGAGATAGGCGGAGACGATCCAGGCCAGGTGACTGAAGCCGTTGAGATCAGCGGCGATCGCCGGTACCGCCGGAATCACCACCGTCTGGTCGATCGCCGCGAGGAAGATGCAGAGCAGTATGCCGCTCAGCACCTGGAGGATCTGCTGGTGGGAGAAGCGCGGCGGCACCTCGGTCTGCGTGTTGGCGGTTGGCGTGTCTGCGGCCTGCATCCGTCTCTCGGTCCCCGTTCGCCCATCGGCACCGGCGGTCGATGAGGGTCGCCATCTCACCGCAGTGCAGCATCCACCGCCATGGCGCCGGGCTCAACCCTGCCCAGCGTCCGCAGCCGGTGGCGAAAGCAGCGCCTTGGAGGGATATCGGCCATTGGTGAGCATGGAGCAGACCGGCCGTCGAAGCCGTTGACGCCCGACCGCCTAGCCCCCGCAAGATTGGATCAGCGCGGCGTCACGCGGGGATCGCCACCAGGCGCGCCGGGGGGCGGGATCACCGGCATTGGATGCCCGGCGGTGGGCGGCATCGGTGCATGGATGCCTGGATCGATGCCGGATGGCGGCGGGATGACGTTGCCGCTGGCCTGCCTGGGCGGCCGGTCCGGACGGCGCGATTGCTGGGGTGGCCCGTCGCAGGCGGCCAAGGCCACCGCGATGCCGGCGACGACGCCGGCGATTGCCATGCGGTTGCCGAACTTCATGCGGAGATAACGCGCACCAGGCCCGATGGTTGCGGAAGCGTGGCCTGGACAACTGGGCCAGGCCTCCCTGATCAGACGGTGGTGCGCAGCGTCTTCGGCGGGCGGGCGCGGATCGCCGCTTCGTTCACCTCGACGCCCCAGCCTGGCCCCTTCGGCAGCAGGAAGTCGCCATTCTCGATCACCGGTGGCGCCATCACGTATTCATCGCGCCAGGGCACGCTGTCGATATCGGTTTCCATGATGCGGAAATTGGGGACCGCAGCGGAGAAATGCGCGCTGATCGCGCTGGCCAGATGGCCGTAGAAATTATGCGGGGCGACGTTGATGTCATAAGCATCCGCCATCGCCGCGATCTTCAGCGACTCGTTGAAGCCGTTCCAGATCACGTCGACGATCGCGACGTCCATCGCATCCTTCTCGAAATACGGCTTGAAGTCGCGCCGTTCCAGCAAGGTCTCGCCGGAGGCCAAGGGGCAGCGCAGGTCGCGGCGCAGCAGCGCCAGCGCATTCGCGTCATGGATGTCGAGCTCGAGCCAGGTGAGATCGAGGTCGCCCAGCGCGTCGCCGACCCAGCGGAAGCCTTCGGTGCGGAAGTGGAAGTTGAGATCGAGCATGATGCCCATCTCCTCGCCGGCGCCGGCGCGGAAGGCCTCGATCGTCTTCGCGGCGGAACGCGCGATGTGACGGTCCCAGTTGCGCTCCGGGAAGCCGCGGCCGACCAGGAAGCCCGGTCGGTACTGCTCGACATGATCACCGACCTCAAGCGCGGTGTTGGTCTTCAACGCCCGGAAACCTTTCGCCCGCACCTCTGCGCCGACCTCGGCGAGGTCGTCGTAGGTACGCACCGGCTTCACCCCCAGGATGTCCGGGTTGCGCAGGCGGTAGGACCCGCAATGCGACCAGTAGACCGGCAGGCGGTCGCGCAGCGCGCCGCCAAAAAGCTGATAGACGGGAACGCCGAGATCCTTGCCCTTGATATCGAGCAGCGCGTTCTCGATGGCGCCGATCGCCTGGCGGGCGATGCCGCCGCGGGACTGCACCGAGCGGGAGCCGAGCACGGCATTGACCAGCTCAATCTGGTGCGGGTCCATGCCGATGACCGGCTGCATCAAGGTCTCGATGGCGCCGCGCAGGCCGGGGCTGCCGAAGCTTTCGTTGAATTCGGACCAGCCGGTGATGCCGACATCGGTCTCGATCTTCAGGAAGGAGAAGATGCGCCAGCCGGCATCGCATTGCAGCGTCTCGAACGCCTTGACCTTCATCGCTTCCTCCACACCGGCAGACTTCTTGCCCTGCCGCAGCGCTTCGCATCGAGAAACTATCGACAATCAGATCAGGGTCAAGAAACCGGTCCACCGCGCAGGCGCGTCCCATCCGCGGCAGCTTCGGCGCTATGCAGGGAATTCATTATCGATAATGCTGCGGTCAGCGTCGGCCAAAGAGCGCGGACCATCGGAGGAAACATCATGCCCCATCGCCGCAGCCTTCTCGCCCTCGGCGCGCTGGCGCCGCTTGCCGGCCTCCGGCGCGCTGCCCTCGCCCAGGCGACGGCCGGCTGGCAGCCGGACCGGCCGATCTCGATGATCGTCGCCTTCTCGGCCGGCGGCGGCACCGATATCGCCGCGCGGCTGATCGGCCGCTTCATGGAACGCGACCTCGGCCAGTCGATCGTGGTGCTGAACCGGCCAGGTGCCAGCGGCGAGATCGGCTTTGCCGAGCTCGCTCGCGCTCGGCCGGATGGCTACACCATAGGCTTCATCAACACGCCGCACATCACGACCATCCCGATCGAGCGCCGTGCCCGCTTCGCGCTGCGCGACTTCGCGCCGATCGCAAACATCGTGGACGACCCGGATGGGCTCTGGGTGCTCGCGAACAGCCCGTACCAGACGCTGGCCGACCTGATCGATGACGCGAGGCGCCGGCCGGAGACGATCGGCTATGGCACCACCGGCGTCGGCTCCGACGATCACCTCGCCATGCTGGCGCTGGAACGCGCCGCGGGCATCAAGATGATCCACATCCCCTATGCGGGGTCGGCGCAGATCAAGCAGAACCTTGCCTCCGGCACGATCCCGGTCGCCTGCACCAATCTCGGCGACTGCATCACCGACTGGCGGCAGGGCACCATGCGCCCGCTGGTTCAGATGGGCGCGACGCGCTGGGCGCTGGCGCCCGAGCTGCCGACATTGCGGGAGCTCGGCTATGACGTGGTGGAAGGCTCGATGCGCGGCATGGCGGCGCCGGCCGGCGTGCCAGCGCCGGTGCTGGCCCGGCTGGCGCTCGCCGTGCAGCGCACCGTGGAGAACCCGGAATTCCAGGCACAGGCCGTGCAGCAGAACCTGCCGCTCCGCTTCCTTGGCCCGGACGCCTTCGCCGATGAGCTGAACGCGCTCGATGTCCGCTATCGCGAGCTCTGGTCGCGCCATCCCTGGCGCGACTGAACCCGCCCGGCACCGCTGGGCGTCACTCCGGGTTGAAGACGCCGAGGGTGTTGCCGACGGCCAGCATCGCCGTCTGCACATCGCTGCACAGCTTGCTGAATTCCGCGCCGGACAGCCCATCGGCCGGGAACCCGTTCTCGGCCGCAAAGGCCTGGAACTCGGCGGACAGCACTGCCTGACGAAAGCCGCCATTGATGCGCGCGGCGATCGCCGACGGCATGCCCGCCGGCCCCGCGAGATAGGTCATCTGGGTGATCGGCCCATAGGGGAAGACGTCGATGCCGGCGTCCTGGAAGGTGGGCAGGTCGGGCAGCAGCGGCAGGCGCTGCGGCGCGAAGGTGGCGAGCGGGCGCAGCTGGCCTTCGCGGATCTGCGGCATGGTCTCGTTCGGCTTCAGGATCACCGAGTCGATATGGCCGCCCAGCAAATCGGCGATGGCGCGCGAGCCACCGGGATAGCCGGAGAAGATGTATTCCTGACCCAGCGCCTTTGCGAGGACGACGGAGAAGATGTGGCTGACGGTGCCGCGCGTGCCGGAGACGCCGATGCTCATGCCACCCCGTTTCTCGCGGAAGGCGGAGAGATAGGCGGGAAGGTCGCGCCAGGGCGAATGCGCGGAGACCAGCAGCAACATCGGATCTTCGGAGATGCGCACCATGTTGTCGAACTGCTCGTTGCGCAGCGCTATGGTGCCCGAGGCCATCAGCGCGAGAATGCTGGTGGAAGCGAGGCCGATCGTATAGCCGTCCGGGCGTGCCGCGGCGACGCGCTGCATGCCGACGACGCTGCTGCCGCCCGGCGCATTGTCGACGACGACCTGCAGTCCTTGTGCCGCCAGCAGCGGCTGCAGGCGGCGGCCGATGATGTCGGTGCCGCCGCCGGCCGCCCAGGGGATGATCATCCGGATCTCGCGGCCGGGAAAACCCTGCGCTGTGGCGCCGGAGGCGGCAAGCAGGGCAGGTGCCGCCAGGACATGACGGCGAGTGATCTCGAACATGCGCGTTTCCTCCCGCTTCTGTTGTGACGGTCCCCCGTCAGACGTAACCGGGGCCGGAGACGCCGGGGTAGCGGCGCAGCAGCTCCTCATTGACCTCGATGCCGAGGCCGGGACCGTCATTCGGCCGCACAGTGCCGTCAGCGGCCATGCGGTAGACCGGTGCCACGAGGTCTTCGCGCAACGGGTTGTCGGGCGCGCAATCGGCCTCGAAATAGCCGGGATTCTCGATCGCGCTCATGACATGCAGCGTCGCCGCCATGCAGATGCCGGCGCTGGAATGGCAGTGGATCGGTAGCTTCCAGGCCGAGGCCATGGCGGCGATGCGCATCGTCTCGGTGACGCCGCCGGTCTTCGAAACGTCGGGCTGCAGGATGGTGACGTTGCCATCCTCGATCAGGCGATGGAATTCGAAGCGGGTGTAGTGGTTCTCGCCCGCCGCCAGCGGCACGGACGGCGCCAGCAGCCGCGCCTCGCGGTAGCTGCGATGGTCATGTGCGGGGAAAGGCTCTTCCAGCCAGCCGACGCGCGCGGCGGCGAAGGCGGGCAGGATCTGGCGCGCGTCGCGGACGGAGTAGCCGGTATTGGCATCGGTGAGGATGACGAGGTCCGGGAAGGCGGCGCGCACCGCTTCGATCCGCGCGACGTCCCGCTCCGGGCTGTCGCCCATGCGTAGCTTCACCGCGGTGAAGCCCTGCGCGATGAACTGCCGCACCTCCTCGACCAGCGAGGCCGGCTCCTGGTAGCCAAGCGAGATGCCGCCGGCATAGGCTGGGATGGCACGGGAGGCGCCGCCGAGCAGCTTGTAGAGCGGCCAGCCCACCGCCTTGCCGCGAATATCCCAGAGCGCGGTGTCGAGGCCGCTCATCGCCATGGCGCAGGCCGCGCCCATACCGTGGCTGCCGAGCTGGAACTTGTAGATTTTCGCCCAGATGCCGACGACGTCGGTCGCATCCATGCCGAGGGCGAGGTCGCGGAGCGTGGTGTTGATGAGCTGGGCGATCGCCAGATGCGCGCGGCCATGATGGCTTTCGCCCCAGCCGATGATGCCGTCCGCGGTCGCGACCTTCACCACGACTGCGTCGCGCTTCACCTGCCGGCCGATGCCGAGCGTGACCTGCCGGTCCGGCGGCACGGGCACGCTGATCGGAAAGGCTTCGATGGCGGCGATCTTCATGGCGTTTCTCCCCCTGGCCGCCTGCGTCCGGCCATCTGTACGGACATGAATACGTATTCTTTGGTGCAAGCGTCGATTGCTTGCAGTTTGTGCGCCGGATGAATACGTATCGCCATGGCCACCAGTCGCGACGTCGCCCACCGGGCCGGGGTTTCCCAGTCCACCGTCTCCCGCGCACTCTCCGGCCATCCAGGGGTGACCGAGGAAATCCGCCGCCGCGTGCAGGCGGCGGCGCGGGACCTGGCCTATGTGCCGAACGCCGCTGCCCGCGCCATGCGCACCAGCCGCAGCGGCAATATCGGCGTGGTGACGGCGCGGCTGCACAACCCGATCTATCCGGAAATGCTGCAGCTCCTGGGGCGCGAACTGCGCCAGGCGGGGCTGCGCATGATCGTCTGGAACTCGGACGAGACCGATGAGGGGGCGGCGGCCGATGCCGCCCGCCAGGGCATGGTCGATGGCATCATCTTCACCTCGGCGACCCAGGCCTCGACCGCGCTCTATGAGGAGATCGCGCAGCGCCTGCCGGTGGTGCTGGTGAACCGCACGGTGGAAGGCTGGCCCTGCGACCAGGTGGAGAGCGACAACCACGCCGGCGGCCGTATCGTCGCGGCCTATTTTCGCGATGCCGGCCGACGCCGCATCGGCCTGCTGAGCGGCCCCCTGCTGCCCAGCACCATCCGGAATCGCGAGACCGGCTTCCTGGAAGGCTGCGGCGGCGGGCCCGCGCCGGCGACGGTGCGCGTGGACGCCTTCACCTATGCGGCGGGTGCCACGGGGATGCAGCGGCTGCTGGCGCTCGCCGATCGGCCGGATGCGGTGTTCTGCGCCAATGACGTGCTGGCCCTCGGTGCGCGCGATGCCGCCCGCGCCGCCGGGATCGCGGTGCCGGGCGCCGTCTGGATCGTCGGCTACGACGACATCGCCATGGCGTCCTGGACCGCCTTCGACCTGACCACGGTGCGACAGCCGATCGAGGCGATGGTGCAGCATGCGGTGCGTCTGCTGCGCGCGCGGATGGCCGGCATCGCGGCCGCACCGCAGCGCCTTTCCCTGCCCGCCGCGCTGGTGGTCCGCGCATCGACCGGACGCCTGCCCCCTTCAGCGGCGGCTGACGCAGACCGCCAGCTCATCGCCAGCAAATGATGCGGCTGCCCGCGCCTTAGGCTGCCGCGTCCGATGGTGCCGCCTGGTCGGCGGCCGCCGATGCTGCATCGCGGCATTTGGCATAGGGATTGCTTGTGTACAAGGCGAACCGCCATTTCAGGGTGCTTCGCGATGGACGTCGGCGTCTTCATCCCCATCAACAACAATGGCTGGATCACCTCGACCACCTCGCCCCAGTACAAGCCGAGCTTCGAGCTGAACCGCACCATCGTGCAGAAGGCCGAAGGCTACGGGCTCGACTTCGCGCTCTCGATGATCAAGCTGCACGGCTTCGGCGGACCCAGCGAATTCTGGGACTACGGGCTGGAAAGCTTCACGCTGATGGCCGGCCTCGCCTCGGTCACCACGCGCATCAAGCTCTTCGCTTCGATCGCCGTGCTGACTATGCCGCCGCCGATCGCGGCGCGCATGGCGGTGACGATCGACAGCATCGCCCCCGGCCGCTTCGGCGTGAACATCGTCTCCGGTTGGCAGAAGGCCGAATACGCCCAGATGGGCATCTGGCCTGGCGCCGAGCACTTCGCCCATCGCTACCAGTTCTGCGCCGAATACGTCGCCATCATGCGCGAGCTCTGGGAGAGCGGGCAGTCCGACTTCAAGGGCCGATTCTTCCAGATGGATGATTGCCGCCTGCTGCCGCAGCCGACCGCGCGCATTCCGATCATCTGCGCGGCGCAGAGCGAGAAGGGCACGGGCTTCGCGGCCGAATACGGCGACTACAATTTCTGCGTGGGCTTCGGCGTGAACCAGCCGCAGCGCGTGGCGGCCAGCATCGCGCGCCTGGTGGAGGCCGCCCAGGCGACCGGCCGTGATGTCGGCGCGCTGGTCATGCAGATGATCGTCGCCGATGAGACCGACGACGCCGCGATGGCCAAGTGGCAACATTATTGCGACGGCGTCGACCTGGAGGCGCTGGCCTTCCGCAACGCTCAGGCCGGCGCCGATGTCAGCAGCGATCCCTACGCCACCGCGAACCGCATGAAGCAGAACAGCGACAACTTCCCCACCAACCAGGGGGTCTTCGTCGGCTCCTACGCCACGGTCGCGCGGATGCTCGACGAGATGGCCGAGATCCCCGGCCTGCGCGGCGTGATGCTCACATTCGACGACTTCGTCATCGGCATGGAGCAGTTCGGCACCCGCATCCAGCCCCTGATGAAGAGCCGTGCCCGCATGCGCGCAGCCGCCTGAAGGACCCGGAGATGAGCAAGCCCATGATCACCCGCCGCGCCGCCATCGGCACCCTTGCTGCTGCCGGCCTCGCCACGCCGATGTTGGCGCGCACGGCTTCCGCCGCACTCGAGACGACGAACCTCGAAGTCATCGGCGTGCGCGACCCGCAACTCGGCGCCCAACTCGCCATCGCCTCGGAATTCAATCTGTTCCGTGAGCAGGGGATCACGGTGAATCTGCGCTGGACACAGTCAGCCGCCGATACGCTGACCATCATGGGCGGTGGCTCGGCCCATATCGGCGTCGGCGGCAGCTTCACCCAGGTGGTCTTCGGCGGCCAGCGCCTGCCGATCCGCACCATCTCGGCGCTCGCCGACATCGCGGAGACGCAGGGCTTCGTGCTGAGCCCCGGCGTACGCCTGTCGCATCCGCGGGAGCTGGAAGGCAAGCGCATCGCCTTCACCCAGGGCAACTCGCAGGTCGTGCTGCTGGCCAAGCTCGCCAGCATGTTCGGCTTCGATGCGACCAAGGTGCAGCTCGTTAACATGAACCAGAGCGAGGGCATCGTCGCAGCCTCCCGCGGCGACGTGCAGGGGCTGATGGGCTGGCAGCCCAACCTCTATCGCCTGGTCGCCATGGGCGGCACGCTCTACTGCACGGGTGCGACATTGTATGTGAATGGCCAGGCGGAGCCGCGCCCGGCCGATGACCTGCTGCTGTTCAACCACTCCACCCTGATGGCGTCGCAGGAGTGGATCGACACCAGGCCGAATGCCCTGGCGGCGCTGCTGAAGGCGCTGGTCGCGGCCAACACCATCCTGGCCCAGGACCGGCCGCGCGCCATGACGGCGCTGCAGCGCGTGCTGCGTGTGGACGGGCCGGCGCTGGAGGTGATGGTGAATGCGAACAAATACGCGCTCGGCATCAGCCCGGCGCTGATCGCCAGCCACCGCTTCCAGAGCGAATGGGCGATGAGCATCGGCCGCGTGCCGGCACCGCCGCCGGCGGAGAACTGCTTCACCACCAGGATCGCCGAGTTGGTCGATCCCGGCCTTGCCACCTGGCATCCGGCGGCGTGACGGTGGTGGCGCGGCACGACCTCTCCCGGCGCCTTCTGCTCGGCGCGCTCGCGGCTCCCGCGTTGCTGCCGTCGCTCGGTCGTGCGGCCGAGGCGCCGGAGGTTCGGGAGTTCGAGTTCCTTGGCGTGCGCGATCCGCAGCTCGGCATGCAGCTCGCGGTCGCGCAGCATTATGGGCTGTTCCGCGAGGAAGGGATCGACGTCACCTTCCGCTGGCAATCCTCGGGCGGCGAGGTGCTGACCGTCATGGGCAGCGGCTTCCCGATCGGCGTCGGCTCGCCCTTCGGCCAGATCGCGCTGGCCGCGCAGAACATGCCGGTGAAGATCCTGGCCGGGCTCGCGGACATTTCCGACACGCAGGGCCTGGTGCTGGCGCCGGGCGTCACCATCGCCCATCCGCGGGAGCTGGAGGGCAAGCGCTGCGCCTTCACCCAGGGCAACAACAGCCCCCTGATGCTGGTGAAGCTCGCCCAGCGCTTTGGCTTCGACCACACCAAGATCCGCATGATCAACATGAACCCGAGCGAGGGCGTGGTCGCCGCCGCGCGGCGGGATGTCGACATGCTGCTCGCCTGGCAGCCCTTCCTGCACCGGCTGACGACCATGGGTGGCTCGCTCTACATCACTGGCGGCCGGCTGCATTTCGCCAACCCGCCCGAGGTGCTGCCGGAGCGGGACAAGCTGCTCTACGCCCATTCCACCATCCTGGTGACCCAGGAATGGATCGAGACGCGGCCGAACACGCTGAAGGCGCTGCTGCGCGCGCTGATCAAGGCGGATGCCGTGTTCAGGGCCGACCGTCCGCGCGCCATGGCCGCCATGCAGCAGGTGCTGCGCATTCCGCCCGAGCCGCTCGAAGTGATGGCCGAGGCGAACCGCTATGAGGTCGCCATCTCCCCCGAACTGGTGAACACCTACACCTTTACCAGTGACTGGGCGGTCGGCATCCGCCGGATCCCGGCGCCGGCGAACCCGGACACCGGTATCTCCACCACCCTGCTGGAGCAGGTCGATCCCAGCCATGTGACCTGGAGGCCGCGCGCATGAGCACGCAAACCGGCCTGAAGGCGCGGCTGGTGGCCATGGGGGCGCCCACCCTCTCCATCCTGATCTTCCTCGGCCTCTGGCTGGCGGTGAGCCTCGGCAACCGCACGGTGCTGCCGGTCTTCAATCCGGTGCTGCTGCCGACACCGATGGAGGTGGTGCAGAGCGGCATCGACGCGGTGCGCAGCGGCGACCTGCAGCGCGACATCCTGGCCAGCCTCTCCCGCGTCTTCCAGGGCTTCATCCTGGCCGCGATCGCTGGCGTCTTCATGGGCGTCGCGGTCGGCACCTGGCGTCCGCTGGAGCGGCTGGTGGAGCCGATGATCGAGATCCTGCGCCCGATCCCGCCGCTCGCCTTCCTGCCGATGATGGTGCTGTGGTTCGGCATCGGCGAGATGTCGAAGATCGCCTTCATCACCTATGCCGCCTTCTTCCCGATCTTCACGACGACCCTGGAAGGCATCAAGTACGTCGACCCGCTGCTGATCCGCGCGGCGTCGAGCCTCGGCGCCAGCCGCGCCGACATGTTCCGCCATGTGGTGCTGCCGGCGGCGCTGCCGGCGATCATCACCGGGCTCAGGCTCGGCTTCGGCCTGTCCTTCTTCGTCATCGTGGCGGCCGAGTTCATCGCGGCCGATTCCGGTCTCGGCTACCTCATCAACGACGCGCGGACCTTCTTCATGGTCTCGCAGATGCTGATGGGCGCCGCGGTGATCGGCATCATCGGCTTCACCTTCAATGTCGCGCTGCGCGCGCTGGAAGCGCGTCTGCTGCGCTGGCGCAGCGTCGCGAGGGCCTGACGGCATGGACATCGCATCGACCGCCGATCCCGTGGCCGCCACCGGCGACCGGCTGACCAAGATCAGCATCCAGGGCGTGGGTAAGGTCTTCGGCGACAATATCGCGCTGGCCAAGGTCGATCTCGACCTCGCTGAGAACAGTTTTACCTGTTTGCTTGGCCCTTCGGGTTGCGGCAAGTCGACTTTGCTCAACATGATCGCGGGCTTTGCGAAGCCGAGCTCCGGGCAGATCCTGGTGGATGGCAAGCCGGTCACCGGGCCGGGCGCCGATCGTGGCGTGGTGTTCCAGGAATACGCGCTCTTCCCCTGGCGAACCGCGCTCGAAAACGTCGCCTTCGGCCCCATGCTGAAGCGCCGCGGCAGGGCGGAGCAGCGCGAGATCGCGATGCATCACCTGGCCAAGGTCGGCCTCGCGGGGCACGAGCACAAATATCCCGGCAATCTCTCGGGCGGCATGAAGCAGCGCGTGGCGATCGCCCGCGCGCTGGCGAACGATCCCACCGTCCTGCTGATGGACGAACCCTTCGGCGCGCTCGACGCGCAGACCCGCGAGGTGCTCCAGGAAGAGATGCTGCGGATCTGGGAGCAGGACCGCAAGACCGTGGTCTTCGTCACCCACAGCATCTCGGAGGCGATCTTCCTCGCCGACCGCATCGTGGTGATGGGCACCCGCCCCGGCAGCGTGAAGGAGATTGTCGATCCCGACCTGCCGCATCCGCGGGAGCGCACCGAGCGCGAGTTCATCGCGCTGGAGCGGCACCTCAAGCATCTGGTCCGCGCCGAGGTGCAGAAGCTCGGCGTCATCTGAAGCTTTTGTGATAGGGGCGTCTGCGATAGAGCGCACTGTCTCATTTTCGGAGACGTGGGCCAGAATCGTAAGGAAGTCGTTGCCCTTTTGCCCGGCTTGGGTTTCCCTATGAGCCATGCTGAAGCACCGGCTCCTCCTCCCCCTCGTCGCCGCCGCGACACTCCTCACCGCCTGTGCAGGCCCGGGGGCCAACCTACCGCCGCTGCCCGACCCGACGCGCAGCGCCTACCGGCTGGGGGCCGAAGATCAAGTGCGCGTGACCGTCTTTGACGACACCCGCCTGAGCGGAAGCTACCGCATCGGCGACAATGGTGAGATCTCGGTGCCCTTGGTCGGGCGCCTTCCCGCGGCAGGCATCACGCCGCAGGAGCTTGAGCAGCGCCTGGTGCGGGAGTTCCGCCGGCGTGAACTCATCACCACCCCCGCCGTCGCCGTCGAGGTGCAGACCTACCGCCCAATCTTCGTGCTCGGGATGGTGGATCGCGGCGGGCAGTTTCCCTATCAGCCGGGCATGACCGTGCTGTCCGCCGTCGCGCTGGCCGGCGGCTTCAATTTCCGCGCGGTGCAGGATCGCGTTTCCGTCACCCGCGCCAATCCGGACGGGACGGGAGCCCGCGAGTACCGCGCGCCGCGCGACGCCATCCTGCAGCCGGGCGATGTCGTGAACGTCCTCGAGCGGCGCTTCTAGAGCAGATCGCCGGAGGGTGGAGTCGCCCGGAGGCATGAATCCGCTTGCCAAAACAATGAGCTAGAACATTTGAAGTGAGCCAGGGCGAACGGAAAATGCTCTGGGACGCTCCAGGGCTGGACGCCGGAGATGGCGGTGCCATGTCCACCCGGGGCAGCCCAGCACAACGGGATTGAGACGTGTCAGGAAGCACCACCGAAGCCCTTTCAGAGCTTCTGGAGTTGCGTGGCAGCATCGACAACATCGATGCCGCCATCATCCATATGCTGGCGGAGCGATTCCGCTGCACACAGAAGGTCGGCGCACTGAAGGCTCGCCACGACCTGCCGCCGGCCGATCCCGAGCGGGAGGCGACGCAGATTGCGCGTCTTCGCGAACTCGCCGTCTCGGCGAAGCTCGACCCCGAATTCGCCGAGAAGTTCCTGGCCTTCGTGATCCGGGAAGTCATCCGCCATCATGAGGCGGTTCGGCGGCCCTGAAGCCGGCCGCCCCATCGCGTCAGGCAGCCTCGGGCAACACGAAGCGCGACGCCGACACCGTCGCATGCGCCGCACCGGCCAGCCGGGCGTGCAGCGCCGCATCCCCCGCCAGTTGTCGCAGCATCTCGGCGGCGGCGGCCACATCCGGCTCCGCCCAGACGCTGCCGGCATAGATGCCTGCCGCATCCTCGACGGGCACCAGCCTGAATGGCACCAGCAGGCTGTTCGCTGCGGTCATGAAGTCGGTGTTGCCCGACCATCCGGTCCCGATCACCGGCACGCCATGCGCCATCGCCTCCAGCATCGGCAGCCCGAAGCCTTCGGCGCGATGCAGCGACAGCAGCACATCCGCCGAGCGATAGAGCGCAGCCATCGCCGCCTCATCCAGGAAATCCGTGACGATGCGAAGGTTCGGCAGGTCGCGCAGCGTGGCGCTCAGCGCCTCCACCGCGGCGCGGCCGCCATTGAGCTTCACGACCAGTCGCGCCGAGGGTGCATTCCCGAAAGCCTGTCGGAAGGCCTCGATCGCCGCCGCCGGGTTCTTCCGTGTAAAGCTCGAACGGCTGTCCGCCATCACCAGCACGGTGAAGGGCTGCGCCGGATCACGATGCCGTGCCAGCTGGGCTTGCATGATATGCGGCATGACGCGGATCGGGGTGCGGAACAGCTTGCCGAGGCTCTCCGCGGCGAAGCGGCTGGGCGTCCAGATCTCGGACACCAGCCCCTCGAAGCGCCGCCAGTCCTGTGGCGGGTCCGGCAATTCCCAGGCCCAGTAGCCGATCCGCCAGGCATGGGCGGCCCCCGGCATGGCCCCGAGGAGGAGGTTCGCCGTCTGCGGGCCGCCGCAATGGAAGACATAGGCGGAGGCGGCGCCGTGCGGCACGCGCGCGAAGGGGTTGCGCAGCGCGGCGGTGGCGTCCACCAACTGCGTCGGATGGCCGCTGCGGGCCAGGGCGGCATGCTGCAGCAGTGCGCCCTGGGCGATGCCGTTGTGCCGCCGGAGCGCGCCCACGATCGCGAGGTGCGACAGATCGCGCCGCGGCAGGCGCCGGCCGAGCCGCAACCGCGCCCATTGCCGCGACGCTTCGAGCCAGGCGGCCGCGGCGACCGGCCGGAGACGGCCGCTCACAGCTCCAGCACCCGCTCGGGCGCCATGCGCCCGCGCAGGAGATCGAGCAACGCCAGCAGGTTGCCGCGCAGGCGGCCACGGCGATCCACATGCGGCTCCGGCCAGGTTGCCCGCAGCAGATTGGCGCTCAGGTTCCGCAGGATCCGCGTCCGGGCATAGGAGAAGGGATAGGCGCCGCCCGCCGTCTTACGCGCCAGATAGAGCGGGTTGGCCACCTGCGAATAGCCCAGCCGCAACCCCGACCCTCGCCCCAGCTTGGTGCCGAGATGCACGCCGCGCGCCCCGGCCAGGCGCAGCACCGCCCCATGCGCGGCCAGGCGCCGGGTGAAATCCACATCCTCCTGCCAAGCATAGAGCGGCAGGCGCTCATCCACCCGGATGCCGTGGCGGCGGGCAACGGCGGCCTGGACCGCCATGTTGCAGCCATAGCCGCAGAAGGTCGGCTCGTTTGCGCCGACGGGGGACGGGTTCCGCTGGTCCGCCGCGAGGATCGCCCGCCCCTCGGCGGGAGAGAGCCCTGGCCCGCCGATCCCGTCCGCCAGCACCGTGCCGGTCGAGACGACGAGCCCTGGTAGCGTGGCGAACATGCGTTCGGTTTCCGCCAGATAGTCCGGTCGCATCAGGAAATCATCGTCGAGGAACAGGACGACGTCACAATCGGCGGTGGCGTCGAGGATGCGGTTGCGCTGCCGGGGTAGGCCCGCCGCCGCCATCACGACCATCTCGTTCGGGCCTTCCAGCACGATGCCGGCGACATCCTCCGGGCGCGTGCCGCAGAGCACCAATCGGTCCGGGCGGCGCGTCTGGCGGCGCACCTCCGCGATGGTCTCGGCCAAAATCGCGGCGCGCCCTATAGTGGCGATGCCGATCGCGAGCCGCAACGGCGGCACCGCGCCTTCCCCTGTCCCGCTGCTCACCCGGATGCTCCGCTCACTTGTCCGATCCAGCCTGTCGCCGCGTGGTGCCGAAGGGCGTTGCCATTGATTGCCATACCAAACTGTGTGTTGACAACCTGAGCGAGAGAGAACATTTTAGACGGTAATAAATGATTTTTGAGACTTCCTCCCATCTGCCCACGCCCTGTGAGCCGGAGGTTCCCGCTTTGAGCCGATCCTCGTTCCCCCCCATCGAATTTGGCAGCCCCGGCCCGGCTGATGGCCCGGCGCGACCGGAATCGCTCGGCGTGCCCTTTTCGCTGGCGATGGGGTTGCTTCGCCGGCGGGCCGCCCTGATCCTGATCATCCTGGCGGTCGGACTTGGCACCGGTTACGCCGTGCTATCGCAGATGACGCCTCAATATTCGGCCGAAGCCATCATTCTGATACAGCAGCGGCGAACCCCCGTCAGCGATCTGCAGACGATCAGCGCGGAGCCGGGCAGCGCGACGAACGAGATCCGCACCCAGATGGACATCCTGCGGTCGCCGGCGCTGGCGCGGCAGGTCATCCTGCGGACCGGCCTCCTGGACGTGCCGGAATTCCAGCCGACCCCTGGCCTGACGGCTTCGGTGATGGCGACGCTCCGCCAGGCCTTCGGCATCACCGCCGCGCCCTCGCGCGAGCTCACTCAGGATGAGCGGGTCGAGTTGCTGACCTATAGCCTGCTCGGCCGCATGACCATCGCCAACGAGGTGCGGTCCAATGTGATGCGGATCGGCATCACGACCGCCGATCCGGCGCTCAGCGCGCGGGTTGCCAATGCCTATGCGGACGAGTTCCTGGAAGCGAGCCGGCGGCAGAAATACGCCGCGGCGCGGCGCGCCCAGGAATGGCTGGAGGGGCGGCTGCGCGACCTTGCCACCAAGGTCCGCGAATCCGAACGTGCGGTCGCCGAATTCCGAGCGGCGCATGGGCTGCGCGACAACGCCGGCGACCGGCGCGGCCAGCGCACGCAGAGCGTCGCTGAGCAGCAGCTCGCCGCGGTCAGTGCCCAGGTCACCGCGGCCGCAGCCGACCGTGCCCGCAAGGAAGCCCAGGCGGCGCAGGTCGCCCAGATGCTGCGGACGCCCGATGGTCGCGACACCCTGCCCGAAGTCCTGGGATCCAGCCTGATCCAGCGGCTGCGCGAGGCGGAGGCATCGGCCGCCGCCCGCGAATCCGAGATCGCGAGCCGCGCCGGCGCCCGTAGCCCGGACCTGATCGCGGCACGCGCGCAGCGCGCCGGGTTGCAGGCGCGCATCCGGCAGGAGACGCAGAACGCGCTGGCCGGCCTGCAGAACGAGCTCGCGACCGCGCGCGCCCAGGAGGCGAGCCTGCGCGAGACGCTGAACGGGCTGCGCAATACGGTTGCGGCCGAGCAGACAGCGGAGATCCAGCTCCAGCAACTGCTCGCCGAAGCGGACGCCAACCGCAGCATCTTCGAGAGCTTCCTCGGCCGCTCGACCCAGCTCGCCAATGTCTCCGGCATCCAGGAAGCGGATGCCGAGATCGTCTCGCCCGCCGCCGCCCCGCTCGGCCCCTCGGCCCCGAGGAAGGGTCGGGCGCTGGCCGTCATCGGCATGATCGCGCTGGTGATCGGCGTCGGCATCGCGGTGCTGATGGAGCGGCTGCGGACCGGCTTCCGCACGCCGGAGGAGCTCGAGGCCAAGACCGGCCTGCCGGTCGTGGGCGTGGTGCCGAAGCTGCCGCGCCGGATGCGCAAGCTGGTCGCGTCCGAAGCGCGGCACGTCGACTTCGACGCCGCTCTCTCGCGGATGCGCGGCACCCTGCAGGTGATGCATGACGGGCGGTCGCCGCAGATGCTCATCGTGACCTCCGCCCTGCCTGCGGAGGGCAAGAGCCTGCTGGCCACGGGCCTCGCGCGGAACGCCGCGGAGGCGGGGCTGAAGGTGCTGCTCGTGGATTGCGACATGCGCAACCCGACGCTCGCCTCCCTGCTCGAGCTGCCGCCCGGGCCGGGGCTGAGCGACCTGCTGCAGGGCACCATGATCGCCGGCAAGGAGCCGGTGGTCCGGCGCGCGCCCGGCGGCTTCGACGTCATCACCACCGGTGCCACGGCGCGCAGCGCCCAGGACCTGCTCGCTTCCTCCAGCATGGATGGGCTGCTCCGGGCCGTGCGGGCACGCTACGACGTCGTGGTGCTCGACACCCCGCCGGTGCTCGCGGTCACCGACACCATGCTGCTGGTCCGCAAGGCGGATGCGGTGCTGATGACCACCCGCTGGGACCAGACCCCGCAATCCGTGGTGCAGAGCGCGGTCCGGCTGCTGCGCAATTCCGGTGCGCTGAACATGTTTGCCGCCCTCACCCAGGTGGATCTCCGGCGCTATTCGACGGATGGCGATAGCCCGCTGGCCTTCATGCACCGCAAGTATCGCGGCTACAACGCGATGATCGCCCGCTAACAGGTGCCGCGCGCGCGCCGGTCCGGCACTGTGCCCGGACCCGGCCGGAGGCTATGATAGGCACCGCATGCAGCCGACGATCCTCGGCATGGTCATCCTGCCGCTCGCCCTTTTCTGCATCGGCAGCCCGGTGCGGCTGCTGCAGCTCGCGCTGATCGTCGGCGTCTTCGAGGCTGGCGCGGCGCTGGATATCGGCGGCTTCGGCCTGCCGACCGCGATGGTCCCGGGCTTCCTGTTCCTCGGCTACGTCACGGCCCAATACGCCCTCGGCATGCGCTATCCGGGCGAAGCCGTGCTGCTGCGCACCGCGCTGCCGCTGCTGTTCTTCCTGGCCTATGCGCTGGTGACCGCGCGGCTGCTGCCGGAGACCTTCGCGGGGCAGATGATGATCTGGCCGCAGCGACCGGACCCGCTGGCACCCGCGACCGTGCCGCTGGCGCCCACATCCGGCAATACGACGCAGAGCCTTTACCTCGCGATGAATATCGTCTTCGCGGTGCTGGGCGGCCTGTTTCTGACCCGCCGCGCCATCCCCTGGCGCGGCCTGCTCGCCGCCTATCTGGCCAGCGGCTACCTCGTCGTCTTCCTCTGCTTCTGGAATCTCGCCTCCCGCCTCGGCGGCCTCTGGTTCCCGACGGAGCTCCTCTATTCCAACCCGGGCTGGGCGATCGTCGATCAATGGTTCGGCCCGGTGCCGCGCATCCAGGGCCCCTTCTCGGAGCCGGCGGGCCTCGCGGTCTTCCTCTCCGGCCTTGCCTTCTGCTGCCTCAGGCTCTGCATGCGTGGCCACACCGTGATGCGCCCGATGCTGCTGCTGCCCCTGACCATGGCGTCGATGCTGCTCTCCACCTCGACGACCGGCATCGCGATGCTGGTGGTGGGACTTCCCCTGGTGCTGCTGACCGCGGGCGGCGACCGGGTCGCCATGGCGCGGACCCGGCGCATGCTCGGGACCATGACCGTCGGCATTGTCATCGTCGTCCTGCCGCTCGCGGTCGCCGTGCCGGCCATCGTCGACGCCGCGTCGCTGGTGGTTGACGTGACGGTGGAGAAGGGCGACAGCGCCTCCTTCGAGGAGCGTGGCGCTATGGACCAGACGGCGATCGATGCCATGATCGGCACCTGGGGCCTCGGCATCGGCTGGGGCAGCACCCGCTCCTCCAGCCTGATCCCGGGCATCCTCGGCAATTCCGGCCTGGTCGGGCTGCTGCTTCTGCTGTGGTTCGGCTACAAGTTGATGCGCCTGATCTCGATGGCCAATCGGACGGCGCCACCCCATCACCCCGCGCGTCCGGCGCTTGACGGCTTCGCGGCCGCCCTCTGCGGGCAATTCGGTGCCGCGCTGATCTCCGCGCCCACCATCACCTCGCTCTGCTTCTATCTGCAGCTCGCCCTGGTGCTCGGCGCCGCCAGCCGCATGGCGACCGATGCTGCCTCCGCCAGGCCGCAGCCCGTGCCGACCCGACCCGTGCCCTGGCGCCCGGCGGCATGACCCTGCCCCCCCCGTCCATGGTGGTGCTGAACGGCCGCTTCCTGGCCCAGCCCGTCACCGGCGTGCAGCGCTTCGCGACCGAGATCCTGCACGGGCTCGACCAGTTGGCCGCAGCGGGCGCCTGGCGCGGCGCCGAGATCCTGACGCCGCGCACCGAGACGCCGGTGCCGGCGCTGGCCGGCCTGACCGCGCGCGCCATGGGGCGCCTGCACGGGCACCCTTGGGAACAGGCCGAGCTCGCCGGCGCGGCCCGGGGGCGGCTGCTGGTCAGCCTCGGCAACACCGCCCCCCTCCTCGCCGGTCGCCGGCAGATCGTGGTCGTCCACGACGCCGGCGCCTTCGACACGCCGGAGAGCTATTCGCTGGCTTTCCGGAGCTGGTACCGGCTGCTGCACCATGGCCTCGCCGCCGCCGGGGCACGCATCGTCACGGTGTCCCGCTTCTCCCGGGACCGGCTCGTCGCGCGCCTCGGCATCGCACCGGAACGCATCGCGGTCATGCGCGAAGGCGCCGACCATATCCTGCGCGAACCCACCGATTCCGGCATGCTCGAACGCCATGGCCTCAAGCCAGGACGCTTCGCACTGGTCGTCGGCAGCCGCGCGGCACACAAGAACCTGGGCGTCCTCTCCGGCGCCGCGGCGCTGCTGGCGGAGCGCGACATGGAGCTGGTGGTCGCTGGCGCCATCGACCCCGCGGTGTTCCGCACCGGCGCCGACGGCATCGCCTTTCCGGCCAGGCTGCTCGGCCGCATCGAGGATGATGGGCTGCGCGCCCTCTACGAGAACGCCGCCTGCCTCCTCTTCCCCTCGCGCTATGAAGGCTTCGGCCTGCCGCCGGTCGAGGCCCTGGCCTGCGGCTGCCCGGTGCTCGCCGCCCGCGGCCATGCCGTCGAGGAGATCTGCGGGGAGGCGGCGCTCTGCTTCGACGGGCAGTCGCCGGAGGCCGTCGCCGCGGCGCTGAGGCGCCTGCTGGATGAGCCCGGCCTCGCCGCCACGCTCCGCTGCCGGGGGCTGGCCCGCGCCAGGGACTTGACCTGGGACGCCGCCTCGCGCGACCTCGCTGCCATCATTGAAGATGCGGCGGCAAATCATGCGAGTGGCGATCATCCATGAATGGCTGGAGAGCTACGCCGGGTCCGAGCGGGTTCTGGAGCAGTTGATCGCCTGTTGGCCGGAGGCCGACCTCTTCGCCGTCTGCGACTTCCTGCCCGAAGATGGCCGCGGCTTCCTCGGCGGGCGCCCGGTCCGCACCAGCTTCATCCAGCGCCTGCCCTTCGCACGGAAGCGCTTCCGCTGGTATCTCGGCCTGATGCCGCTCGCGGTCGAGCAATTCGACCTCCAGGGCTACGACCTCGTGGTCTCCAGCCACCATGCGGTCGCCAAGGGCGTCATCACCGGCCCCGGCCAGGCGCATGTGAGCTACGTCCATTCCCCTATGCGCTACGCCTGGGACCTGCAGGCGCAGTATCTGCGCCAGGCCGGGCTCGAGCGCGGCCTGCGCGGCGCCTATACGCGCTGGCTGTTCCACCGCCTCCGCCTCTGGGACCGCAGCTCGGCGCAAAGCGTCGATGAGATCGTGGCGAATTCCACCTATATCGCCGAACGCATCCGCAAGACCTGGCGGCGCGAGGCGCGCGTGGTGCATCCGCCGGTCGATGTCGAGGGCTTCCCGTTTCGCGCGGACAAGCCGGGCGCCTTCCTCGTCGTGTCGCGCTTCGTCCCCTACAAGCGGATCGACCTCGTCGTGCAGGCCTTCCGTCGGCTGCCGCAGCACCGGCTGGTCGTGGTCGGCGACGGGCCCGATGCCGCAGCGGTGCGCGCCGCCGCCGCCGGTGCGCCGAATATCGAGCTCCGCGGTGCGGCACCGCAGGCGGAGCTGGTCGGGCTGATGCAGGAGGCGCGCGCCTTCGTCTTCGCCGCCGAGGAGGATTTCGGCATCGCCATGGTCGAGGCGCAGGCCTGCGGCACCCCGGTCATCGCCTTCGGCCGTGGCGGCGCGCGCGACATCGTCCGCCCGGCCGGCAGTCCGAAGCCGACCGGCCTGCTTTTCCCGCAGCAGAGCGCCGAGGCCATCGCCGCCGCGGTCGAGACCTTCGCCGCGCTGTCGCCGGCGATCGCGCCGGAGGATTGCCGGGAGAATGCACTGCGCTTCAGCCGGGAGCGCTTCCGGGAGGCGATGCTGAGCGCAGCGGCGGAGGCACTGGCGCGTCCGGGACTCCCAAAGATCTAGGTATGCCCCATCCCCGGCGGCGCCGTCTCGATCGGGGTGCCGCCGTACCAGATGATCTTTCCCGGCCCGGAGATCAGGCGTCCCGTGGTCGTCCGCCAGTTCCAGCCGCGGAGGCCGACCATATGGACCTCGGTCTCTCCGTTGAAGGCGAAGAGCCCGGGGACGCGCGGCGGCTGCGGGCCGTTGATCAGGAAGAAGCCGCCCTGGAAATCCATCCGGCCTGTCCCGTTGTGGAAAGGCGGCTCCGCCGGTGGCGAGATCTCGATATGGCAGCCCATGAAATCAATCTGGCCGTTGTTGTCCCAGACCACGCGCTGCGCGTAGTCCAGCGAGCAGGCGATGAAGCGCAGCCCGAAGCCCGCCATGTTCGCGATCAGGCAGTAGGAATTGAACAGGGCGCACTGGTTGAAGCTGACATTCTCCCCCGCGTCCTGGAGGTTGTAGGGCGCGTTCAGGACGAAATAGCAGTGATAGAAGGAGCAATGCGAGAAGGTGCAGAAATAGGCGCGGTTGCCGAACAGCAGGGCATTGTAGAAATCCCGCACCACGCAGTCGCGCATCTGCACGCGGGATGAGAGCGCCTCGGTGTCGGTCGCGAAGTAGACGCCGTGGCGATCCCCCTCCCCGCTGCCCGGGCCGAACAGCTCGAAGCCTTCGAAGACGTGCTTCTCATGGCCATACTGGGGGGCGCCGTCGGCCTTGAACCAGATCCCCTGCCCGCCGCGCGGCAGGCGCCGGAAATCCAGCAGGCTGCCGTCGCCGCGCATCGTCACCTTGTTCGGATTGACCACGAGGCCGCGGTTCAGGACATAGGCGCGCCCGCCATTCGGCACATGCACGGCGCCACCGCCCTGGGCATCGGCGCGGTTGACCGCGCCCTGCAGGGCGCACCAGTCGATCTCATCCGTAAGCGCCGTCGCATGCGGGAAGACCGCCCGTGCCGCCGCCAAGGTCCGGAAGCGTTCCGAGAGCGGGTGGCTGGCCCCATCCGCGACCGCGCCCTCCGGTAGGATCGCACCGTGCTGGCGCGAGGCTGGGGCAGGCGATTGGGCGAAGCTGGCGCCGGGGGCCGCGGCGAGCGGCAGGCCGGCGATGATGCCGCGCCGGTTCATGGCTCCAGCACCCTGTTGCGACGCTCGCCAAGCCCGCCGTTGTCATTCCTGCACATCATGGCACGCTCCATTCTGCAGCTGGCTAGAGCACTTCCCGTTCGCTTCGGCTTACGTCAAATGCTCTAGCCCCTTTTTTTGGCGAGCAGATTCGCGCCTCCGGGCGATTCCGCCCTTCAGCGATCTGCTCTGGGAAACCGCCTCAGGAGGGCCCGGCATCGCCGTGACGACCATCGAAGCGGAGGCGATACGCCTTTGGATCTGGCGCATCGACGAAGACGCGCCCTATCCGCAGGGCATCCTGTCGCCGGCCGAGCTGGCGCGCGCGGCACGCTTCATCCGTGCCGTCGATCACGCGGCCCATGCCGCCGCGCATGCCGGGCTCCGCGCCATTCTGGGCGATTGCCTCGGCATTCCGCCGCTGCGGCTGGCCTTCGGCAGTGAGCCGATGGGCAAGCCCTTCCTGGCCGCGCCGGACGGCGCCGGGCTGCACTTCAACCTCAGCCATTCGAAAGGCCTGGCGGCGCTCGGCGTGGCGCGCTTCCCGATCGGGGTCGACCTGGAGGCGCTGCGCCCGGTCGAGGAGGGTCTGGCCGCCACCGTCTTCTCGGCGCTCGAGCTGCAAGAGCTCGCCGCGCTGCCGCCCAGCCTGCAACAGGCAGGTTTCTTCCGTGGCTGGACCCGGAAGGAGGCCTTCGTGAAGGCCCTGGGATCCGGGCTGCTGGCACCGCTCGACCGCTTCTCGGTGTCGCTGTCGCCGGACGCGCCGGCGCGTCTCCGCGACATCGACTGGGCACCCGGCGAGGCTGAAGCCTGGCAGATCGCGCATGTCACGCCTGCCCATGGCTATGTCGGCGCGGTTGCCGCGCACCGCCGCGGATGGCGCCTCGCCCAAGCCGCACCGGAGGAGTTGCACCGGCTCGGCCTGGCGGCGCCGGCGGGCTGAGCCGATACCCGTCATGGCGACAGGGTGCCGAACCGCCAGCCGCGCCCGAGGATGCGCGGCAGGGGCCGGCGCCGCCCCCACTTCTTCAGCAGCAGCACCCGCCAGAGCGTCGCGGTCCGGCGCAGCGCGAGCAGCGTCACCGCCACATAGGCGGCAAGCCCGAGGACGCCGGCGAGCGTGATCCGCAGCAGACTCACGACGGTCTCCGTCGGTGCCGGCCAGAGCAGGAGCACGATCCCCATGGCCAGTGCCATGGCGACGCCGGGCGCGGCGGTGGCGCCGAGGATGCGCATCGTCTGCTGCAGCCCCGTGGGCCGCAGCTCCTCGATCACGGCAGCGGTCACACCGAAGAAGACGGTCACCACGAGCAGCTTGGCGATGGCCGTCGCGGCCAGCCCGAACTGCGCGCCGAGCAGCATCGCGGCGACGGTCGCGATCGCCGTCGCGGTGTGGATCATGAAGACGCGATGCGACCGGCCGCGGGATATCAGCAGGGTCGCGCCGACGCCGGAGCCGATCGTCGCCAGCGAGCCGATGCAGAGGATCGAGAAGACCAGGGCGCTCGGCTGCCAGGTCGGGCCGAGCAGCACCTCGATCAGTGTCGGCGCTGCCATCGCGGCGCCGATCAGGATCGGCATCACCAGGCTCAGATGCAGGCGGAGCGCGTGCAGATAGGCCTTGTGCGGTGCCGCCGTCGAACGCCCGAAATAGGCGAGCTGCGCCGGGTTCGGACCCTGGGTGACAATGCTGAACAAGGCGCCGGCCAGGCGCGACGCCATGCGGAAATACCCGACCGCCGTGGTCGAGAGGACGACGCCGATGATGAGCTCCGTGCCGAACTGGTTCGCCCAGCCGGCGAGCCGGCTGCCGACCACGCCAAGGCTGAACCAGCCGATCCGCTTGGCCGCCGCGAGGTCGAAATGCCAGAGCCTCGGCGGGAGCCGGGCCGCCCCGAGATAGCCGGCGAGCAGCACGGCGCTGCTCACCAGCCGGTTCACGACCAACGCCATCACGCCGCCATCGAGCAGAAGCACGACGACAAGCGCCAGCAGGCCCAAGGTATCGGCAGTGAAGGGCACGGCCGCCAGCGCGCTGCCGCGTCCATCGCGGATCAGCACCGCTTCCGGAACCACGGTCACGGCCCAGAGCAGGGACAGCGGCGCCATCAGGGCGATAATCCGCGCGATCTCCGGCTGGTCGAGCAGCACATCGGTCACAATGGCCGCGACGAGGCCGAGTAGCGTGCCGATGACGCCGGTGGCGACCACCGACCAGAAGGCGGTCGCCGTATCGTGGCGCTCCGGATCGCGGCTTATGACGTGTTCCGAGTAGCCGGCACCGACCAGCGATGTCGGCAGCAGGATGACGCTTGAGGCCAGCGCGTAGATGCCGATCTCCGCGGGCGTCACGAAACGGGCGACGACCAGGAAGGACAGCAGGCCGCAAACATTCATCCAGCTTCGCGCCAGGATCAGGCCGATGGCGGTGTTCATAGAACCATGTCCAAGGTCACCAACGGTGCCGTTCGCTGCAAGGGAAGCCAGGATTGACGTTCCGCCGTACCCGGGGGCTTTCGCCGCTCCTGCCCGAGCATAGGGCGAGGGATCGGAACGATCGATGTCCCGCAGGCGGCGCACGCCAATGTCACCATTCCTGCCACGGTCACCCCGCCACCGCGGCCATGCTTGTGGCGAGCGCGCGCGCTTCCAGCACCGTCCTTACTCCGGACAGCGGCGCGCTGCGGAGCAGCGGCGGCTCATCTTCTCGCAGGGTGTGATCGAAGAAGGCGACGACATAGGCGTTGATCGCCCCCCACAGGCGCCGGCGGTCAAGGGCACGCGGTTCGCGCAGCGTGGAGAAGGGCGGCATCACCAGGCGGTCGCAGAAATCGAGATGCGTGGCGTCCTCGAACACGAAGCACCATTGGTCCGGACGGTCCGCCCGGGCGACCTGCCGATCCGATTCCAGCAGGGTCAGGCCCGCATCCAGGCGGATCACCGGATCAGGGCTCGATAATTCTCCTGCCGAGGGGAAGGCGCCGCCGCTGAACAGCGCGAGGTAAGGGCGCTCCACGCCGCGCTGCCCGGTCTCGCCGAAGGTTGAGCCATCGAGGTTGATGGCGGCGCCGACGCGCGCATCCCGGCGCGCCATGTCCGCCGCCACCGCGCCGCCGAAGGAGAAGCCGAGAATGCCGACGCGCGATAGATCGGCCCGTGCGCCCCAGGCCGCATCCGCCCCGACCGCGTCCAGGATCGAAGAACCCAACCCCGCCGCGGCCCGCGACCGCGCTGCCGCAGCATCCACTGACAGCCGGAACGCCGCATCCGAGGCATAGTCCAGGCCCACGGCCCGCACCGCCGCATCCGGCCCCCGGGCACCGGGGTAGTGCACGAGGTCATCCGCCGCGACGACGATGAAGCCGTGGCTCGCGAGATTGGCGAGCATGTAGCTGCTCTCGCGCCGCTGCGAGAACCAGGATGGCTGAAAGAGGATCACCGGCGCCCGCCCTTCTCCGACCAGCGGCGTCGCGTCGCGCTGCGCCCGGGCGAGGGTCGGCCGGGCAATGGCCGCTTCAGCGCGGTCGAGCCGCCCCGCCCAGCCAGGCACCGCCGGTTCGGCCGGGTACCAGAGATCCACTGCGATCCGCCCGTCCGCTCCGCCGACGTCGAGCGTCAGCGTCGTGAAGCCCACACTGTGCCGCCCGGTCGGCTCCGGCCGCCAGGCGGCGTGGAACAGCAGCGCGCGCAGATGCTCCTTGGCGATGTCGCGCGCACCCGGCGAGAGCGCCGCCAGCCCGGTGGTGGCCACCGCGGCGAGCGGGCCCGCGAGCCAGAGGCGGCGCGACACCGCCATCATCGCGTCGCGGTCGCGACGCGTCCTGCTGGTGCGAGCACGGCGGCGATCACGTCCTCCGTCGCCGGGCGGTCCTCCGCAGGCAGGCGCACGCCGTCATGGCGCACCTTGTGCACGCTGAGCGGGCCAGTGATGACCCCTTCCCAGCCGAGACTCGGCTGGAAGCCATGGCCACTCGGGGCATCGGGGGTCGTGAGCTGCACCACCCGGCCGTCATATTGTGCCGGCACATAGCGGTTGCGCGCACCCATCAAGGTCATCAGGAAATCCTCCTGCGCCGCGGCACCGGTGCGGGGCGGGATGGCGCGGATCAGACCGAGCCGCTTGGCCGCGCGGAACAGCCCGAGCCGGTGCGGCAGGGAGTAGGTGCCGAAGAAGCCCAGCCAGGTCTTCTGGCCGCCGCGGACCTCGGCGAGATTGGCGGCGATGTTCGAGAACCGCATCCGCCAGCGCTGCGTGAAGGTCAGGCGCTGGTCATAGGTCGGGTGCCACATATTGGCGACCGCCAGCAATTCCACCGTCTCCCCGGCATGACGGAGCTGCTGTGCGATCTCATAGGCCAGCACGCCGTGCACGCAGGCGCCGAACAGGATGTAGGGGCCCTGCGGCTGCACGCGCCGGAGTATGGCGAGATAGCGCGAGGCGATCTCCTCCAGGGTCAGCCCGGCGATGCCGTGCGGCCGCCCCGGCTCGAACATGCGGATGCAGGTGATGCGGCGGTCCATGCCCGGCATCTGCGACAGCGCGTGCAGCACGCCGATATTGTTGATGCCGATGATCGGAGTGCCGGCGCCTTCCTCGCGCAGGGGCACGACCTGCCAGTCATCCTCCGCATCCGTCGGTGGGGCGGGCGATGGCTCTGCTCCGGTGACAAGGTCGATGCCGAACAGCGCCGCCATGCCCCGGGGCGTCGGCGCGCGGAAGAGCTGCGCCAGCCCGACGCGCTTGCCGAAACCTGCCTCGGCGCGCGCCAGGAGCTGCGCGGCACGCAGGGAATCGCCCCCCAGCGCGAAGAAATTCGCGTCCGGCGCCACCACATCGCGGCGCAACACGTCCCGCCAGATGGCGAGCAGCCGCTCCGCGCCATCGGGATCCGCGACCAGCGCGGCAGCGGTCACGGGCGCGGCAACCGGGACCGGCGGCGCAGCCGGCGCCACCAGAGCCGGAGCCTGGGGCACCTCACGCGGTGCGAAGGGCAGCTCGGACAGCCGAACTCCGGGACGCGACGCAGCGGCATCCATGATCCGGACATAGGTGTGCAGCAGCCATTCGACGCTCTCGCGGTCGAAGAGGTCGGGATCGTACTCGCATTGCACGCGCCAGCCGACGGTCCGCTCCACGAGATAGACGTCGAGATCGCGCTTGGCGCCCGGCGACAGGCTGGGGAAGCCCTTCAACGCGAAGCTGCCGGCCTCCGAATCCTTCAGGAAGGCACTGTTCAGCACCTGGAAGTTCACGCCGTTCAAGGCGCCGCGCCGGCCATTGTCCTGTGGCGGATGCCGCTCCTGCAGCAATTCGAAGGGCAGCGCGCCGTGCTCCAATGCTTCGCCCACCGTGCCGAGCACGCCGTCCAGCAGGTCCGCGAAGGCCGGGTCACCGGCGCAATCGGTACGCAGCGCGATGGTATTGATGAAGGGGCCGGCGATCGCCTCAAGATCCAACTCCTCGCGCCCGGCGATCTGGGTGGTGACCAGGATGTCCGGATGCCGCGTCCAGCGGTTCAGCGTCGCCGTCAGAGCGGCGAGGCCGAAGGCGAAGAAAGTGGCGCCGCGGTCGCGCGCGGCGGCCAGCGCGCGGGTCATGGTCTCCGCCGGGACCATCATGCCCACGATGTCGCCGCGCTTCGTCGGCACCGCGGGCGGCACCCGGTCGACCGGCACCGCGAAATCCGCGAGGCCGTCCAGCCGGTGCGCCCAATAAGCCTCCGACGCGGCGGCACCGCCCTCGGCAAGCCAAGCCTCCTGCCAGGCGGCATAGTCGCCGAACTGCATCGGCAGCTCCGCGAGAGCCGGCTCGCGCCCGGCCGTGATCGCCTCGCAGATCTCGCAGAGCTCCTTCACCAGGAGCAGGTTCGACCAGCAGTCGCCGACCAGGTGATGGGTGGTCAGCAGCATGTCGCCATAGCGGTCGTCATGCTGCAGCACGGTGATCCGCAGCAATGGCGGCGCCATGCTCAGGAAGGGCGTCGCCGCCTCTTCCCGCCCCAGCCGCTCCGCCTCCTCTGCGCGCCGATCGGGCGGCAGGTGCCGAAGGTCGACATGGCGGACCGAGAAGGGCGCGCTCGACAGAACCAACTGGAGCAGATTGGCGCCGCGCTCCGCGAAGCGGGTGCGGAGCGTCTCGTGCCGGTCGATCAGCAGCCGCCAGGCACGCTCCAGCAGCGGCAGATCGATGCTGCCCTCGATATGCCAGCGTGCCGCCACGTTCAGCGTCGGGTCCGCGCCACGCGTCCGGGTCTTCAGCCAGACGTGGCGCTGCGCGGGGGTCGCCGGGAACTCCATGACGATATCGTCTTCGAGGATCGTCGCCTCGTGCCTGGTCACGCTCATCAGTTGCGCCCCTTGCGCCGGAAGTCGGAAAGCTGCGGCAGCCGGCGCCCGGCTGTCGGCTCCGCCGGTGCCGCGACGCCCTCCAGCGCCTGCGACAGCGTCCCGATGGTGCGGTGACGCAGGATGTCCTGCGCCGACAGGGTGATGCCGGCGCGGCGCGCCCGCGCCACGATCTGGAAGAGCTGGATCGAATCCGCGCCGAGCGCCAGCACGTCATCCGCCGCACCGATCGCGTCCAGGCCCAGCACCTCCTGCCAGATGCCGCCGAGCTGGCGCTGCCAGTCGGTGGCGAGCGGCACCGCCGGCGCACGGCCGCCCAGCACCTCGCTGCCCGCATCCGGCACCGGCAAGGCGCGGCGGTCGAGCTTGCCGTTCGGCGTCAGCGGCAGCGCTGCTATCGTCACATAGGCCGAGGGCACCATGTAGTCCGGCAGCACCTCCGCCAGCGCTTCGCGCAGTGCATCGGGCGCCTGCCCGGCCGTGCCGCTGACATAGGCGACCAGCCGCGGCGCGCGGCCGGCATCGTGGCGGAGCAGCACGGCAGCGCCGGTGACCTCCGGCAGCCGGCGCAGCGCCGTCTCGATCTCACCGAGCTCGATGCGGAAGCCGCGCAGCTTCACCTGCCCATCACTGCGGCCCAGCAACTCGATGCCGCCCCCGGGCAGCAGCCGCGCGCGGTCGCCGGTGCGGTACATCCGGCCGCCATCCGCCGCGAAGGGATCCACGACGAACTTCTGGGCGGTCTGCGCGGGGTCGCCGAAGTAGCAGCGCGCGACGCCGGTGCCGCCGATCAGCAATTCGCCCACCACCCCCGGCGGCGCCAGCTCATCATGGCGGTCGAGCACGTAGAGGCGGGTATTGTCCACCGGCGCGCCGATGACGATCGGCCCTTGCTCCGGCACCCGGAAGGCCGAGGACCAGATGGTCGTCTCGGTCGGGCCATAGAGGTTCCAAAGCGGTGACCCGCCCTCCAGCAGCCGGTCCGCCAGATCGCGCGGCAGCGCCTCCCCGCCGCAGAATAGCGTCAGGCCCGGGCGGCCGCGGAACCCAGCCTCGAGCAGCATCCGCCAGCCCGAAGGCGTCGCCTGCATCACGGTGGCGCCGGAGCCTTCCAGCAGCCGCAGCAGCGCGAACCCGTCGAGCGTCGTCTCGCGGTCGGCAATCACCACCGAACCGCCCGTGATCAGCGGCAGGAACAGCTCCAGCGCCGCGATGTCGAAGGCGATCGTGGTGACCGCGAGCATGGTGTCCTGGGCGGTGAAGCCAGGTTCCCGCGCCATGGAGCGGAGCAGGTTGAGCAGCGCCTCATGGCCGACCTCGACCCCCTTGGGCGCGCCGGTCGAACCCGAGGTGAAGATCACATAGGCCGCCCGGTCGCCGGATTGCGGCACCGAGGACAGGCCGAGCGGCTGCCCGGGCGGCAGCATCGCCGGCCCGACCAGGATGGTCGGCACCTCCGGCGCCAGGTGGCGCGACGCCTTGTCGGTGAACAGCGCGGCAAGGTCGGATTGCTGGATGATGCGCGTCAGGCGCGCCGGCGGATGGTGCGGATCGAGCGGCACATAGGTGAAGCCGGCCTTCGCCACCGCCAGCAGCGCCGCCAGCATGTCGAGCGAGCGATCCATCAGCACGCCGATCCGTGCCTCGGTGCCCGGGATGCGGGCGGCGAGATGGGCAGCCAGGAAATCGGCGCGCTCATCCAGTTCCCGATAGGTCCAGCTATTCTTGCCGCAGACCGCCGCCACGGCATCGGGGCGCGCGGCGGCCTTGCCCTCGAACAGCGTGTGGAAGCCCTGCACGGCGGGAAGCGGCGTCTCCGGCCGGTCGATGTCGGCGAGCAGGGCGCGACGTTCGGCGGTGGACAGCAGGGGCGCACGCACCGCCGGAACCGAGGCATCTTCCGCGATGGCCGCAAGCAGCGTCGCGTAATGCCCGACCCAGCGCCCGATCGTCGCCGTATCGAAGAGGTCGGTCGCGTAGTCGATATCGAGGCGCAGGCCATTCGCGCCTTCCGACAGGTTGAAGAACAGGTCGAAATTCACGAAGGCTTTGGCGTTCGGCGTCAGCGTGGCGCGGAGCCCGCCGAAGGCCTCGGGCTCGGCCAGCCGCTCCAGGTTGAACTGCACATCGGTCAGCGGCAGCCGGTTCGGGTCGCGCGGCAGGGCGAGGCGCCGCACGATGGTGCCGAAGGTGCAGCGCTGATGGTCCTGCGCATCGAGCACCGCGGTGCGGGTCGCCGCGAGATGCTGGGCGAGCGTCGTTGTCGCGTCCCACTTGCCGCGGATCGGCAGGAAGTTCACGCAGTGGCCGACGAGGCCGCTGTCCTCCAGCAGGGACTGGCCGGCCATCGGTACGCCGACCACCACTTCGTCCTGCCCTGCGAGGCGGCCCATCAGGAGCTGAAAGGCGGCGAAGAGCGTGGCGAAGGCGGTGCAGCCATGCCGCGCGCCGGCGCGCTTGACGGCCTGATAGAGGCCGGCGTCGATGCTGGTCGAGAAGGTCGCGCCGCGGAAGCTCTTCACCGCCGGGCGCGGCCGGTCGGTCGGCAGTTCCAGCGGCTCCGGCACCTCGGCGAATTGCGCCAGCCAATAGGCCTCGGCCGCCGCGGTCGCTTCCGGCGCGTCGGCGCGCACCGCGAGGGCCGCGAAGGACGGCGCAGGCAGTAGGGCCGCCGGCTTGCCGTCGCGACCAGCGGCATAGAAGGCGCTGAGGTCCTGGATCACCGTATTCGCCGACCAGCCATCGCAGACGATGTGATGGGCGGTGAAGACCAGCACATGCGTCCCGACATTGCGGCGCAGCAGGCGCGCGCGGAAGACCGGACCGTTCTCCAGGTCAAAGGGCGTATGCGCCTCCTCGTCCAGAACCTGCGCCAGATCGACCTCCTCCACCGGCAGGTCGAGGGGGGTGGGTGCCGCGATTCGCATCGTGATGCCGTCGGGCGTGAAGCGGGCGCGGAGCGCGTCATGCCGCGCCACCACCGCCTCCAGCGCCGCCCGGAGCGCCGTCTGATCGAGCGCTCCTTCGAGGGTCAGCGACACCGATTCGTTGAACGCACAGGAGGCTTCGTCGCCAAGCTGGGCGGCGAGCCAGACCTCCATCTGCGGCTCGGTCAGCGGCCGCTCGGCCGGTGCTGCGGCCACGATTTCCTGCGCCGGGGCCGCTGCCGCCGCCGAGGCCGCTTCGCCGCTGCCGCCGAGGATCCCGATGCCCTGCAGCGCGCCGATCGCGTCGTCGAAGGCCCGCAGCACGGCATCGCATTCAGCGGCGCCATGCGCGGTCGTCAGGAAGCAGGGGAAGCCTTCCTGGTAGTGGACGCCACGCTCACGCATGAGATAGGGCAGCAGCCCGGCGCGCCGGTCCTCGCCAGAGAGCGAGAGGTGGAACATGCTGCCGAAGCGCTCGGCCCGCGTCGCGATGCCGCGGCGCGCCAGCATGGCGTTCAGCCCTTCGGCCAGCGCGGCGCAGCGGGCGCTCAGCGCTTCCTGCAACGCAGGCCCTTCCTGCTTCAGATGCAGCAGCACCGCCTTCGCGGCAGCGAGCGCCAGCGGGTGCCGGACGAAGGTGCCGGCGAAGACCGTGACATCGACCTCCGGCACGCTGGCGTCGCCATACTGCCACTGCCCGCCATCCAGCGCGTCCATGAAGCGGGCCTTGCCGGCGATGATGCCGATCGGCAGCCCGCCGCCCAGCACCTTGCCGTAGGTGGCGAGGTCGGCGCGGATCCCGAACAGGGCCTGGGCACCGCCCGGATGCACGCGGAAGCCGGTCACCACCTCGTCGAAGATCAGCGCCGCGCCGGCCTGTTCCGTGATGGTGCGGACGCGCTGGAGGAATTCGCGCGGCTGCAGATCCGGATGGCGGCTCTGCACCGGCTCGACCAGCACGGCCGCGAGCTCATGCGCATGCGCTGCGATCCATTCCAGCGCCTGGTCGTCGCCATATTCCAGCACGGTGAAATTGGTGACCGCCTCCTCCGTGATGCCGGCGGCGGCCGGCAGCGCGCGCGGCTCGCCGCCCACGCGCACGCCCCGCAGGATCACTTCGTCGAAGCCGCCGTGATAGGCGCCCGCGAAGCTCACCACGCGCTTGCGGCCGGTGACGGCGCGCGCCAGTCGCAGCGCCGCCATCACCGCCTCGGAGCCGGTGCAGGTGAAGCTCACGCGCTCATTGCCGGTCATCTCGGCGATCATGGCCGCGACCTCGCCCGCCAGATCCGCCTGCGGCCCGATCGGGAAGCCGTCGCGGAGCTGCTGGGCGACGGCGTCGACGACATAGGCCGGGCTGTGGCCGAGCGCCGTCACGCCATAGCCGTTGACGAGGTCGATATAGCTGTTCCCGTCCACATCGCGGATGCGGGCGCCCTCGGCGGCGGCGGCGACCACCGGGTAGACCAGCTCCTTCCATTCCTTGCGGAAGCCGGAAGCGGCGCGCGGATCGGCCAGGACACCGCGATGGGTTTCCGTCAGCCGGCGGGAGCCGGGCATCCGGGCATTCTGACGGGCGGCGAGCGCATCCACGAAGGCGCGCTGCGCCGGCGAGAGCTCGCCGCTCGTCACCGACTGCTGGCCGGGCCGGAAGCGCGCGAAGCGGTTGATCATCTCCGCCGCCTTCGCCGGCGCCGCGGCGGGCGTGGGTGCCGGTGCGGGTACGGCTGCGGCCGGCACCGCCGTCGGGGCCGCGGGCTGCGCCACCGCTTGCGTGCCGATCCCGCGCAACGCATCGAGCTGCGCCTGCATGAGCTGCGACATGGCGCGCAGCTGGTCCTGCATCAGCGCCTCGACCGTCCCGGGCACCCCCGGCGCGGCCGCTGGCAGCGCCGGCGGAGCAGTCGGCAGCGGCGCCGCGGCGGCAGCGGCCGGCGCAGGGACCGCAACCGGCGCGGGGGCGGCCGCCTGCTGCGGCAGCGCTTCGGCGACGAAGGCCCCGAGCGTCGCCAGGTTGCAGAGCTCGCCAGTCAATTGGCGGAAGCTCAGCGGCACCGAGAACCTGGTCCGGAGCTGCTGCGCGAGCTGGCTCAGGAAGAGGGAATCATAGCCGAGTTCGAGGAAGCTGGTCTCCGTCTCCCCGGCCGGCATCGCCTCACCCGACAGCGCCTCGATGGCGGCGACGATTCCGGCCTGGGCCGTGGCGAGACGCGTATCGGACATCGGGGGGATCTCCAGGGCCGGCAGAGGCGCGACGGTGGTGGATTCGGTCGCGGGCCGGCGGGAGCTCGGCGCGTCGATCCAATGGCGGGTGCGTTCGAAGGGCGTGGACGGCAGCGGCACCCGGCGGCAGTCGGGCCGCGCCGGCCAGGCGATCTCGGCGCCGGACACCCAGAGCCGGCCAAGTGCCGCCGCCATCGTGTCGAGGTCGGAGGTCTCGGCACCGGGATCGGGCAGCGAGGCCGCGACGACCAGGCCCGCCTCGCGGCCGGCGCCCTGCCGCGCCAGCGTGCCGAGCACCTGCCCCGGCCCGACCTCCAGCAATGCCGCTTCCGGCATGCGGGCGCGGAGCGTCTGCAGTGCCGCCGCGAAGCGCACCGTGGCACGGGCGTGGCGGGCCCAATAGTCGGGGGCCAGCGCCTCGGCCTCGGTGATCCATTCGCCGGTGACGGTCGAGACATAGGGCAGCGTCGGCGCCGCGAAGGGGATGGCGGCCGCGGCCGCGGCGAGGGGCCCCACCGCCGGTTCCATCATCGCGGAATGGAAAGCGTGCGAGGTGTGCAGGCGGCGATAGCCGGCGCCGCGCTGCTCCAGCACCTGCTCCAGCGCCGCGATCGCCTCATGCGGGCCGGCCGCCACGCAAAGCGCCGGCGCGTTGACGCCGGCGAGATCGACGCCGTCGGCGAGCAGCGGCAGCAGCTCCGCTTCCGGCAGCCGCACCGCGAGCATGGCACCGCCCGGCAGCGCCTCCATCAGCCGGCCACGCGTCGCGACCAGGCCGATCGCTGCCTCCAGCGTCATCACGCCGGCCAAGGTCGCGGCGACGAATTCGCCGATGCTATGGCCGATCATCGCCGCCGGCGTGACGCCGCGGGCGAGCCAGAGCTGGGCCAGCGCATATTCGACGGCGAAGATCGCCGGCTGCGCCAGCAGCGTGTGGCGGATCGCGTCGGCATCCTCCGGCGTCTCGCCATAGAGCGCTTCCAGCAGGTCGCGGCCGCCATGGGCCCTGAGAGCCGCGGCGCAGCGCTCCATGGCGGCGCGGAACACCGGCTCATCCCGGAACAGGGCACGGCCCATGCCGGGGTACTGGGCGCCCTGGCCGGGAAACAGGAATACCACCGGGCGCGGCACCGCGGGGGCCGAGGCCCGGAGGCCGCCTTCGGCGGTCAGCGCAGCAACCGCCTCGGCATGGCTGCCGGCAGCGGCCGCAAAGCGGTGGCGGAAGGCGCGGCGGCCGATCCGCAGCGTATGCGCGACATCGGCCAGCGCCGGCGCATCCGGCCCCGCCAGCCGCGCTGCCAGCGCCGCGCGCGCTTCGGCGAGCCCGGCCTCGCTGCGGGCAGAGAGCAGCAGCACCTCCCGCGGGGCGGCCATGGCCACGGCGTCACGCGCCGGCGCCTGTTCCAGGCAGAGATGCGCATTGGTGCCGCCGACGCCGAGCGCGCTGACGCCCGCGCGGCGGGGGCCTGGGATGAGTGGCCAGCCCACCGTGGTACCGGCCACGAAGAAGGGGCTGCCGTCGATCTCCAGTCGCGGATTGGGGGCGCGGAAATGCAGGGTGCCGGGGATCGTCCCGCTCTCGACGGCCAGCGCCGCCTTGATCAGGCCCGCGACACCCGCCGCGGCGTCCATATGCCCGACATTGCCCTTGAGCGACCCGATGGCACAGAAGCCCGATTCCTGCGTGCCCTCCCGGAAGGCCTGGGTCAGGCCCGCGACCTCGATCGGGTCGCCGAGCGGCGTCGCGGTGCCGTGGCATTCGATGAAGCCGACGCTGCGCGGGTCGAAGCCGGCGATCGCCTGGGCCGTCGCCACCAACTCCGCCTGCGGGCCGACGCTCGGCGCGGTGAAGCCGACCTTGCCGGCGCCGTCATTATTGACCGCGCTGCCCTTGATGACGGCATAGATGTGGTCGCCATCGGCGATCGCGTCCGCCAGACGCTTCATCAGCACGACGCCGGCGCCGGAGCTGAAGACGGTGCCATTGGCATCGGCGTCGAAAGGGCGGCAGACGCCATTGGTCGCGCACATGGCGCCGTCCTCGGCGAAGTAGCCGCGACGCTGCGGGAGGGTGATGGAGACGCCGCCCGCCAGCGCCATGTCGCATTGTTGCAGCAGCAGGCTCTGGCAGGCCTGCGCCGCCGCCACCAGGCTGGTCGAGCAGGCGGTCAGCACGCCCATGCTCGGGCCGCGCAGGTCGAGCTTGTACGAGACGCGGGTCGCCAGCGTGTCGCCGAGCGCGCCCACCAGCGTCGTATACTCGCCCACCTGGAAGTTGCTGGTGAAGCGCTCCAGCGCCGCGCGGTCGGTCGCGACGTGATGCAGGAAATAGGTGTTCATGCTGGCGCCGGCGAAGACGCCGACGGCGCCCGGATAGCGCGCCGGATCGTAGCCGGCATCCTCGAAGGCCTGCCAGCAGATCTCGAGGAAGACGCGATGCTGCGGGTCGGTCAGCGCCGCTTCGCGCGCGCGCATGCCGAAGAACGCGGCATCGAAGCGCTCGATATCCTCCACGATGCCGCGGGCGCGCACGAAGTTCGGTGCCGCGCGCTCGGCGGCGGAGAAGCTGTCCTCCAGCTCCGCTTCGGTGAAGCGAGCGATGCTGTCGCGGCCCTCGCACAGGTTGCGCCAGAAGCTGCGGATGTCCGGGGCGCCGGGGAAGCGCCCGGCCATGCCGATGATGGCAATGCCATCGAGGGCCTCATCCCCAAGCCCGTCTTCCCCGCTCATGGCGTTGCTTTTCTCCCGGTCCCGGCCAGCCGCCGGAGGGCTTCGACCTGGCGCGCCGCGCGGCCGCGCGCCGGCTCCGCCGATCCCGCATCACCGTCCAGCGCACGGGCCAGGCGGCGGATCGTCGGATGGGCGAAGAGCGCGACGACGGGAATGAGACGCCCGAGGCGCCGCCCGAGCGCGGCCTGCACTTCGACCATGCTGAGCGAGGTGCCGCCGACATCGAAGAAATTCTCGTCCAGGCCAATGGCGTCGCGCTTCAGCACCGTCTGCCAGATCCCCATCAGCGCCTGTTCGGTGGCGTTCATGCCGGCGATCGGCGGCGCGGTCGGGACCCCGGTGTCCGGCGCCCCCGAGGCTCGCGCCGCTTCCGGCGGCGGCAACATACGGCGATCAACCTTACCGTTCGGTGTCAGCGCGAAACTGTCGCGCCAGACGAAGGCGGCAGGCACCATGTAGTCAGGCATCCGCTCGGCCAGGTGGCGCCGCAGCGCCGCCTCGCCGCCCGGCACCCCATCCGGCGCCGCGGCGACATAGGCGACCAGCCGCTGATCGCCCGGCGTGTCTTCGCGCAGCAGCACCACGGCTTCCCGGATCGCGGGCACGGCCTTCAGCGCCGCCTCGATCTCGCCGAGCTCGACCCGGAAGCCGCGCAGCTTTACCTGATGGTCGATGCGGCCGAGGAATTCCAGCACGCCATCGGCCCGCCAGCGCACCCGGTCGCCGGTACGGTAGAGCCGCTCCACCTGGCCGAACACCGGCAGTTCCACGAAATGCCGGGCGTTCAGCGCATCGCGGTTGAGGTAGCCCGCGCCGACGCCGGCGCCGCCGATCCAGAGCTCGCCCGCCTCATCCGCCCCGGCCAACCCGCCATGCTCGTCCAGGACCGCGATGCGGACATTGTCGATCGGCCGCCCCAGCGGGATCGGCGGCTCCGCATCGCCGGCGCCGAAGGCCCAGGCGGCGCAGATGTCGGTGCACTCGGTCGGGCCATAGGTATTGAGGATGCGGGCACCGCAGTCGGGGTCGCGCAGCCAGCCCAGCAGGCGCTGCGGGGTGATGGGCTCGCCGCCCAGCACCACCCAGCGGAGCGAGCGCAGCAGCGCCGGCCGGCGCGCGCCAGGGCCCTCCACGATCGGATAGAAGTTGCTCGGCGTGCCGTTGACCCAGGTGATGCCGCCGGCGGCGATGGCGGCAGCCAGCGCTTCCGGGTCGAAGGCATCGCCCACTGGCAGGTGCAGCTCCCCGCCGGCGACGAGCGGCGCGAAGAGGTTCTTCTGCGAGGCATCAAAGGTGAAGGCGCCGATGATGAGCACGCGGTCGGCCGCGGTCACCGCCATGGCCTCGAGATACCATTGCACCAGATTGGCGAAGCCGCGGTGATAGGCGGCGGCGCCCTTGGGCTCCCCGGTGGAGCCCGAGGTGTAGATCACATAGATCGGTGCGTCCGGATCGCGCGCGACCGGCAGCGGCGCGGCATCGCAGGCGGCGATCGCGGGAGCTTCGGCATCGACCAGGCAGACTGGCCGCCCCGCCGGCATCAGATGCCGGAACGGCGTGGCCGTGACGGTGAGGGCGACCTTGGCATCATCCAGGATGAAGGCGATGCGGGCGGCCGGATGGCGCGTATCGAGCGGCAGATAGACGCCGCCGGCCTTCAGCACCGCGAGCAGCGCCACCACCAGATCCAGCCCGCGCGGCAGGCAGAGCGCCACCCGGTCGCCCGGCCGGACGCCGCGTGCCTGAAGATGGCGCGCCAGGCGGTTGCAACGTGCATCCAGCGTCGCGTAGTCGAGCGCGGTGTCGCCGCAGACCGCGGCCCGGCGATCCGGCGTGCGCGCGGCCTGGGCCTCGATGGCCTCGACGACATGGGTCCAGGCGAGGGCGCGATGCGGCCCCTCCCCCCAGGCGAGCAGACGTGCTCGTTCAGGAACCTCCGCGGCGATCGGCGCCATATGGGTCATGGCTCAGCATGCCCCGTCACGGCACAGCACGGCACCCACGGTCCGCCAGAGGATCTTCAGATCGAGCAGCAGCGAGCGGTCGCGGACATAGGTCATGTCGAGCGCCACGCGTTCGGCATAGCCGGTGTCGCTGCGGCCGCTGACCTGCCAGAGGCCGGTGATCCCGGGCCGCACCGCCTCATAGGCGGCGGCGCCATCCGGACCGTAATACTGTGCCAGCTCCGCCGCCACGACCGGGCGCGGCCCGACCAGGCTCATGTCCCCACGCAGCACGTTGAAGAGCTGCGGCAGCTCATCGAGGCTGGTGGTCCGCAGGAAGCGGCCCAGCCGGGTGATGCGCGGGTCGTTGCGGAGCTTGCGGGTCGCGAGCCATTCCTGCCGGGCCACCGGATCGCTCTGCAGCAGGGCCTCCAGCATCCTGTCGCCGTCGGGACGCATGGTGCGCAGCTTGAGGCAGCCGAACGGCTTGCCGTGCCGGCCGACGCGCTGGTGGCTGTAGAAGACCGGCGAGCCGCTGCAGCGTACGGCGATGATCAGGAACAGAAGCACCGGCAGCAGCAGCAGGCACAGCACCAGCGCTGCGGTCATGTCGAAGGCCCGCTTTCCGGCGTCGGTGAGATCGTGCCGGGTACGTGGCGATTCCACGGCAGCCGGGCCGGGATCGGCCGGCCCATGGAAGAAGGTGTTGGAGATGGGGGGCGTCATCGCAAACCTTGCTCCCGTCGCCGGATGGCGACGCCGTTGGCAGCCTGAGGAAAAAATGTATCGATCACTGGAGATCGTCTCGTTCGTCTCTCATTACTCACGTCATGGGATGACAATCAAGGCGAGGTCGGAACGAGGGGCCATTATCACGGATAATTGATCGAATTCAGGGGGTATATCAATCGCATTTACTCTTGATAGTTGTATCAAGCACGACATGACACTCGTATTAAGGGCTGAAAATCTCCCAAAAACTCAGATTGAAAATTACCAAACCGTAATTGCTCGCATACGGTGGTGCCGATACGCGTGTTGCCCTCCAATTCTCGATGATCAGCGCAGCACGTTCGTGAAAATCGGTTCGATTCTCAAATTTTATCCAAAGCGATTCCGAGACAAATTATGTCTCGATTGTCGCCTTGATCAGTGCTTTCAATGGGTTGTGGGCGGGTCCGAGCACCTCGCCAGCCGTGTCGTGCGTATACTGACGACCACCGTCCCTCGAACCCTGTCAGGTGGCTCTGCACAGTTCAGCGAGGCGTGATACAACCTAAGGGAGTCTTACCGACGGCTGGCCGCATCGTTGAAGGGTAGTGATGGGCGCCATATCATCCTGGCTCAATCTGGATGGCATTCAGAAGCATGCGCCAAGACGCCGTGTTCCCGGGCCTGCCGGAGTCTCTCATGGCCTATGACGAGGATCAGGGCCGAGGGGCCGAGTCCCGTGGCCTTTCCGCCGCGCGTGGCATCCTGATCGGGCTCGGAATCGCCGGCCTCATGTGGATGCTGCTCGTCGCCGGCATCATCCAAATCTTCTTCCGCTGACCGGGCGCACCGCCTGCGCCGGAAATCGGCGCAGGCGGCCTGCCTCAGGTCATCGCGCCTACAGGCTCACCCGAAGCCGGACCTGTACGACGTTCTGATCGTATTCCTGGATGCCCGCCGTGGCGCCGAAGCGCATCACGTGCTGGTAGCTGGCGATCACCGCCAGATTGCGATTGAGCAGCCACTGCACCGACAGAACCCCGATCAGGTCGGTGGCCCGTTGCGAGGGCTCACGATACTCGCGCCGGTCGTAGGAGATCTCCAGCCCGGCGATGATATTGCGCTGGACTTCATAATCCATCCGCGCCGACGCGAAGGTGCGCAGGAAGCTCTGCCCCCCGGCCCGAACCGAATCATCGATACCGCGCCGCACGGTGAAGGACAAGGTCGTCAACTGGCTGGGCGCGTAGGTCAGCCGCGCATCGATGCCGATCCCGGACAGCGCCCTGCGGCTGTTGTTGTCGAAGTCGCGCCGGGCGTAGCCGACCCCAACCGCGGCCTGATAGACGCCATCGAAATCATACGAGAAGCCGCCCAGCACCTCATAGGTCAACGAATTGATATCGTTGGCGAATCCGCCGCGGGCCCGAATATCCTCAGCGCGCACCGCCAGGGTCGCACTGCGGCCGGGGGACAGCAGATAGGCGGCGGTGATCCCGCCCCCATAGGCATCGTAGTCTGCCGTCAGCGACCCTTCGTCCGATCCGTCGAACCGCACCCAACGCCCCTGGCCATAGCCCGACAGCGTGAGACGGTTGAATTGGGTGGTGGCGCCGAGCCTGACGATATCCTCGTCGAACTCCACGGGGGTCGTGATCCCCGCCTGCTGCACGTCGAGGGATTGCACGGACAGATGCCCGCGCCGATGAGTGACGCGCATATCCAGTGCCGTTACGGAGTCGATGTCGTAACGGCCGGAGGCCTCGATCGACCAGTCCCGCCAGTTCAGCGCGCTCCGTTGCAGGTAACGCGTATCATCCACCCGGGCCGTGAGGCCGAGCGCATGGGTCGTCCACTGGCTGCGTAGGCCCGCGGTCAGAGTGGTGCCGATGAAGGTGTCGCCGCGCCGGTTCTGCTCCGTGCCGAACAGGTTGTCGTCATAACCGATGCCCGTCTCGGCCGCGGCGTCCAGGCGGAAGGCGCCAAGCCTCACCCCCAGGGGGTCGAATTCGGGCCGCGGCCTGGTCGCGACCGTGACCCCGCGCATCGCGTCAACCTCCCGCTGGGCCCATGCGGCCTCCAGCGGTGCTGCCGTCAGAAGCCCCGCGAGGCAGGCCAGGCGGATGGAAGCTGGTCTCGGCGGCATGATTCCCTGGGACCCCCTCGGCATGGCGCGGTCGCCTGTCGCAACAATGAGCCAAGCATAAGCTGGCCTTGTCGAGTCCCCAACAATCCTGATGCCCTATCGATCAGCTAAGCTGTCACCCCGCCGGCGCCCTCTCGGCATCCTCCAGGCAGCCAGCCGCCGCCCGCAGCCGGAGGGCGGCCTTGGACATGCGGGCTATCCCCCAGATGGCCCTCCGGCGGCCGCGCCACGGAGGAAGATCTCGACTGCCTCCCGGACCCGGCCGGTGATCTCGGCGTCGTCGGGCGTATCGCGCAGTCCCAGCATCACTTCGATGGCAAGGGAGGTGACCACCATCGAGAACAGCATGTCCGCCGCCACTTTCGGATCCGTTCCGCGGAGACGCCCTTTCGTCATCTCGGCCTCGATCCGGCGCTCCAGCGAGCTGGCACCCCGGCCCAGTTTCGCGCGGTGGAAGGCACCGGCAAGGTCCGGGGAGCGCGGCATCTCCGCCAGGATCAGGCGGAAGATGCCGTTCGCGCGGGGCGTCAACAACTGCCGCGCCACCGCCAGTAGGAGCGCCGTCAGCGCCTTCCCGACATCCGGCTCTGCCTCGATCGCGACGTCGATATGCATGGGCGCCGCGTAGTCCTCCAGCACCGCCACGAACAGCGCGGCCTTGGAGGGGAAGACCTGGTAGAGCGTCCGCTTCGACATGCCGGCGCGGCGTGCCACCTCGTCCATGGTTGCGGCGGCATAGCCGTCGCGCAGGAACACCGCTTCGGCAGCGTCACGCAGCAGGCGGTGACGATCGCCATCGGAGACCGGCGCGCGCGGCGGCGCGACCTTCTCCGCGGCGGTCACGAGGGCGACCTTTGCGCGGTCACGGTGCGCTCGTTCCAGCCGCCGCCGAGCGCCTTGTAGAGCGAGACCAGGTTCTGCAGCCGCTGCAGGCGCAGCGTGACCAGATCCTGCTGCGCGGTGAAGAGCTGGCGCTGGGAGTCGAGCGGTGTCTGGTAGGTGTCGAGGCCGCTGCGGAAGCGCAGCAGCGACAGCCGGTAGGCATCCGCATAGGCCGCGACCAACGCCTGTTGCGCCGCGATCTGGCGATCGTAGGTGCCACGGGCGGCCAAGGCATCCGCCACCTCCTGGAAGGCCGTCTGGAGGGTACGCTCATAAGTCGCGACTTGGATATCGCTCCGTACGCGCGCGAGGTCGAGGCTGCCTTGCAACGAGCCCCCGGAGAAGATCGGGATGTTCAGCGAAGGCGCGAAGCTCCAGGTGCCGCTGCCGGCGGCGAAGAGCTGCGACAGGCCGCGGCTGGCGGCGCCAGCACTCGCCGTCAGCGTCAGGCTCGGGAAGAATGCGGCCCGCGCGGCGCCGATCTCGGCATTGGCCGCGATCAGGTTCTGCTCGGCCGCCAGCACGTCCGGGCGCCGCAGCAGAATCTCCGAGCCGAGGCCCCCCGGGACTTCGGCGATCGGCGCGGCGCGAGCAAGCGGCTCCGCGGGCAGCAGCTCCGGCGGCACGGCACGGCCGACGAGCAGCACGAGCGCGTTCTCGTGCTGCGCCCGCTGGCGCGTGTACTGCGCCAGGCTGGCGCGTGCCGTTTCCACCGAGGTCTGCGCCTGGCGGAGTGCGAGTTCCGTCGCCGTGCCGCCGTCGAAGCCAGCGCGGGTCAGACGCAGCGACTCTTCCTGGTTGGCCAGGGTCTGCTGGGTCAGCGCCAGCAGTTCCTGATCGGCGGCCAGCGCCAGCCAGGCATTGGCGACCTGCGCGACCAGGCTGATCTGGCTGCTGCGCCGCGTCTCCTGGTAACCGAGATAGGTCGCGAAGGCGGATGCGCTGAGCGACCGGACCCGACCGAACAGATCGATCTCATAGGAGCTGAAGCCGATGCCGGCACCGTAGCTGCGGCTGGTGATGCCGGCGGTGCTGTCGATCGGCACCGTCGTGGCGGCGGTGGCGGCAGGCACGCGGCTCACCTGGTAGCTGCCGGTGGCGCCGAGCTGCGGGAAGAGGTCGGCGCGCTGGACGCGGTACTGCGCCTCCGCCGCCGCGACATTGAGCACCGCGATGCGCAGGTCGCGGTTGTCGGCCAGCGCCATTTCGACCACGCGCTGCAGGCGCGCATCCTGGAACACGTCGCGCCAGCCGATGGCGTCCGCCGCGCGCACCGGGTCGGTGGGCGCGGCCGCTTCCGTCGGCGGGCGGCGATAGGCCGGGCCGTCCGGCCAGGCCGCCGGCACCGGCGCATCCGGGCGCAGATAGTCGGGGATCAGGCTGCAGCCGGCGAGCAGCGACAGGCCCAGCGGCAGGGCCAGGAGACGGGTCCGCATCAGAATCACTCTCCCGGGGCCGGTGTGGCGTGCGGCGCGGCGGCCGCCTTCTCCACCTCGCCCTTCCGCTTGGTGCGGAACAGCTTGAGTACGATGACGAAGAAGATCGGCACGAAGAGGATAGCGAAGAGCGTGCCGCTGACGACGCCGCCGAGCACGCCGGTGCCGATCGCATGCTGCCCGCCCGACCCCGCGCCGGTGGAGATCGCCAGCGGCAGCACGCCGAGGCTGAAGGCGAGCGAGGTCATGACGATCGGCCTGAGGCGCTGACGCGCAGCGTCCAGCGCCGCTTCGGCCAGGCTCTGGCCGCGGTCGAAGCCTTCCTTGGCGAATTCGACGATGAGGATGGCGTTCTTCGCCGCGAGGCCGACAGTGGTGAGCAGGCCGACCTGGAAATAGACGTCGTTCGACAACCCGCGGCCCAGCATCGCCGCCACCGCGCCGAAGATGCCGAGCGGCACGATCAGCATCACCGCCGCCGGGATCGACCAGCTCTCGTAGAGTGCCGCGAGGCAGAGGAAGACGATCAACAGCGACAGCGCGTAGAGCGCCGGTGCCTGGGAACCCGACAGCCGCTCCTCATAGGAAATGCCGCTCCAGTCAAAGCCGAAGCCGGGCGGGAGCTGCGCCACCAGGCGCTCCATCTCGGCCATGGCCTGGCCGCTGGTGTAGCCGGGCGCGGGGGCGCCGGCGATCTCGATCGAGGCGACGCCGTTGTAGCGCTCCAGCCGCGGTGACCCGTAACCCCATTCGGCGCGGCCGAAGGCGGAGAAAGGCACCATCTGGCCGCTCGCGTTGCGGACGAACCAGCGGTCCAGATCGCCCGGCAGCATGCGGGCAGAGGCCTCGCCCTGCATGTAGACGCGCTTCACCCGCCCACGATCCATGAAGTCGTTGACATAGGTGGCACCCCAGGCCGCGGAGAGCGTGGTGTTGATGTCGCTGATCGAAAGACCAAGGGCGCTCGCGTGCTCCCAGTCGATCACCAGGCGGAACTGGGCCTCGTCGCTCTGCCCATTCGGGCGCACGCCGGCGAGGACCGGGCTCTGCGCCGCCATGCCGAGAAGCTGGTTGCGCGCATTCATCAACGCCGCATGCCCAAGGCCGCCGCGATCCAGCAACTCGAAGGTGAAGCCGGTGGCGTTGCCGAGCTCGGTGATGGCGGGCGGCGCGAAGGCGAAGACCATCGCATCCTGGTAGTTGGCGAAACGCGCCATGATGCGCTGGGTCAGCGCCTGCACCCCGTTCTGCGCGCCCGGGCGCTGCTTCCAGTCGCGCAGGCTGAGGAAGGCCATGCCGGCATTCTGGCCACGACCGCTGAAGCTGAAGCCGTTGATCGAGAAGATGGAGGCGACGACGCCGCTCTCCTGCTCGCGGACGTAGCGGGTGATCTCGTCCAAGGTGCGCTGCGTGCGCTCGGTCGTCGCGCCGGGGGGCGAGATGACCTGCACGAAGGCGGTGCCCTGATCCTCATCCGGCAGGAAGGCGCTCGGCAGGCGCAGGAACATCACCGCGAGCCCGGCCAGCAGGGCGGCGTAAATCGCCATCATGCGGACCGGACGCCGGACCGCGTGCTGCACGCCCCGCGCATAGCCGCGGTTGGTGCGCTCGAAGCCTCGGTTGAACCAGCCGAAGAAGCCGCGCTTTCCCTGACCGGGCTTGTGGGGTTTCAGAATGGTGGCGCAGAGCGCGGGCGTGAAGACGATCGCGACGATCACCGACAGCGCCATGGCGGTCGCGACAGTGATCGAGAACTGGCGGTAGATGACGCCGGTGGAGCCTCCGAAGAAGGCCATCGGCAGGAACACCGCGGACAGCACCAGGCCGATGCCGACCAGCGCGCCGGTGATCTGGTCCATGGATTTGCGCGTGGCCTCGAGGGGCGAGAGATGCTCCTCGGCCATCAATCGCTCGACGTTCTCGACCACCACGATGGCGTCGTCGACCAGGAGCCCGATCGCCAGCACCATGCCGAACATGGTGAGCGTATTGATGCTGAACCCCGCCGCCTGCAGCACCGCGAAAGTGCCGAGCAGCACCACCGGCACCGCGATGGTCGGGATCAGCGTCGCCCGGATGTTCTGCAGGAAGAGGAACATCACGAGGAAGACGAGGACCACCGCCTCGACCAGCGTATGGACCACGCTCTCGATCGACAGCCGCACGAAAGGGGTCGTGTTGTAGGGATAGACGACCTCGAGCCCTTGCGGGAAGGAGGGCCGCAGACGCTCGATCGTCGCCCGCACCGCCGCTTCGGTATCGAGGGCATTGGCGCCGCTCGCGAGCTTGATGCCGATGCCGGCGGCCGGCTGCCCGTTGAAGAGGCTGCTGAAGGCGTAGTTCTCGCTGCCGATCTCGACCCGCGCCACGTCGCGCAACCGCACCTGGGAGCCATCGGGCTGCACACGCAGCAGGATGGCGCCGAACTGCTCGGGCGTCCGCAGATAGGACGGGCCGACGATGGTCGCGTTCAGCCGCTGGCCAGGAACCGATGGCAGGGCCCCCATCTCGCCGCTGGCGATCTGGACGTTCTGCGCGCTGACGGCGGCCGAGACATCGCCCGGCGTCATGCCGAAATTCACCAGCTTCGCCGGGTCCAGCCAGATGCGCATGGCGTACTGGGACCCGAACACCTGGTAGTCGCCGACGCCGGAGGTCCGGCTCAGCGGATCCTGCAGCGACGAGGTGATGAAGTCCGCGATATCGGTCCTGTCCAGCCGCCCATCGGTCGACACCAGACCGACGACCAGCAGGAAGTTACTGGTGGCCTTGGCGACGCGGATGCCTTGCTGCTGCACCGTCTGCGGCAGGCGCGGCACGGCGAGCTGCACCTTGTTCTGCACCTGCACCTGCGCCGTGTCGGGGTTGGTGCCCTGGGCGAAGGTGAGCGTGATGACGGCGCTGCCGTCCTTGCTGCTCTGCGAGGTGAAGTAGAGCAGGTTGTCGATGCCGTTGAGCTGCTGCTCGATGATCTGCACCACCGTGTCCTGCACCGTCTCGGCGGAGGCGCCGGGATAGCTCACGGTGATCGAGATCGCCGGCGGCGCGATCGCGGGATACTGGGCGACCGGTAACGTGCGCAGCGAGAGCAGGCCGAACAGCATGATCGCGATGGCGATCACCCAGGCGAAGACCGGGCGGTCGATGAAGAAACGGGCCATGGAGATACGCCTCAGCCGCCGGCGCGCGGGGTCGCCGCCTGCGCTGCGTTGTTCCGTTCGCCCAGCGCCTGCATCGTCGTCTCGGTCGCGTTGACGCGGCCGCCGGGCTGCACGCGCAGCACGCCTTCGACGATGACACGGTCACCTTCCTGGATCCCGTCGGTGACCAGCCAGTTGGTGCCGATGGCGCGATCCGTCCGCAGGATCCGCGGCTCGACGACGCCTTGCGCGTTCACGACGTAAGTCGAGGCCTCGCCGCGGGGCGTGCGCATGACCGCCTGCTGCGGCACGAGCAGGGCGCGGTCCGTGACCCCTTCCTCGACCCGCGCGCGGACGAACATGCCGGGCATCAATGTGCCGTCCGGGTTCGGAAAGAGCGCGCGCAGCGTGACCGAGCCGGTGCCCTGGTCGACGATGACCTCGGAGAACTGCATCCGGCCGGCGTGCGGGTATTCGGACCCGTCTTCCAGGATCAGCCGGGCCGGCGCCTGGTCGGCGGCGTCCCGCCGCAGCGCCCCGCTCGCGACCGCCCGCTGCTGCTGCAGCAGGCGGGAGCTCGGCTGCGTCACGTCGACATAGATCGGATCCAGCCGGGTGATGGTGAGCAGGGCGGTGGTCTGGCTGGCGGTGACGAGTGCCCCGGGCGTCACCGAGGAACGGCCGGTGCGCCCATCGATCGGCGACAGGACGCGGGTGTAGGTCAGGTTGATCCGCGCCGTATCGACCGCGGCTTCGGCCGAAGCCACATCCGCCTGCGCCTGGCGCAGCGTCGCCTCGGCCGTGTCCAGATCCTGCTGGCTTACGGCGCGGGCGCGGACCAGGGGGCGGTAGCGGTTGACCGTGATCTCGGCCGAGCTGGCCGCCGCCCGTGCCTTCGCGAGCGCCGCTTCCGCGCTGTCCAGGCTCGCCTGATAGGACGCCGGATCGATCTGATAGAGTTGCTGCCCCGCCTTGACCTCCTGGCCTTCGGTGAACATCCGCTCGCGGATCACGCCGCCGACCTGCGGACGGACCTCCGCGGTCTGGTAGGCGGAGGTGCGGCCAGGCATCTCGGTGGTGATCGGCACCGCCTCGCGCCGAATGGCGACGACGGTGACCTGGGGCGGCGGCGGGGCCGCCTGTTGGGCAGCAGCGCTATGCGGTTCGTCGCAGGCCGCGAGCATGAGCAGGCCCACGAGCGCAACGGCGCCTCGGACGCGGGCACGCACCGGCATGGAAGCCCCCGGAAGGGCCTGAGGGCTGAATCGGAAGTGCATTGAAAACTGCCTCGCCGGAGAAAACTGGCCAGTATCCTGGGCGCGGGAAACTGATCAGTTTTCGTTGGCGCGTCAACGATCATATTGCAACGCAATATCACAGAATCCGGCGGCGCGCCGTTGGCAAGGGCCGGGTTGCGGCCGATCCCTCGCCGATGTCTACCGGAGCAGCTTCGCGGATTATCTCGGCCGCGGCGGTCAGATCAGCCTGCTGGACCCGATGACGGTGCTGCCGCTGATGGCGTGGGTAACGACGCATCTCAGCCTGGCACCGACCCTGTCCACCGCCTTCAACGGGCCCCTATCAGCTCGCCCGCAACCTGGGCTCGCCCGACCTGCTGAGCGGCGGCCGCGCCGCCTGGAACGTCGTCACGTCAGCGGCCGAGTGCTGCTGCGGCGGCTCGTCGCATCGGAACTCGAGAAGTGGACAGCCGCGATCCGTCGCGCGAACCTGGCAGCCGACCCATGACCGACCCTGACATCCTCATCATCGGCGGCGGCGTCATCGGCTCCGCCGCCGCCTTCTTCCTGACCGGCAGCGGCATCGCCGGCCGCGTCGCGGTGGTCGAGCCCGATCCGCTCTATGAACGGGCGGCGACGCCGCGGGCCTCGGGCGGCGCAAGGCGGCTGTTCTCGCGGCCCGAGAACATCCTGATGTCGAACTACAGCATCCCCTTCTACGAAAGCTTCGCCGAGCATTGCTCGGTCGATGGCGAGGCGCCGGAGATCGGCTGGCGACGCGACGGCTACCTCTTCATCATGCCTCCCGGCGGCGTCGGCATCCTGGAGCGCAACCACGTGCTGCAGACCTCGCTCGGCGTCCGGGTGGACCTTCTCGACCGCGACGCCCTGCAGCGGCGCTTTCCCTCGATGCAGGTCGCGGATATCGGCGCGGCGGCGCATGCGCCGGAGGATGGCTGCCTGGAGCCGAACGGCGCGCTCCAGGGCTTTCGCCGCAAGGCGCGTTCGCAAGGTGCGGACTACATCGCGGAGCGGGTGACAGGGCTTATGGTCGAAGGAACGGCCATACGCGCGGTCACCCTGTCCTCAGGCCGCGTGCTGCGGCCGAAGGCGGTGATCTCAGCGGCGGGCACCTGGTCGGCCGAGATCGCGGCCATGGCCGGCATGGCGCTGCCGGTCGAGCCGATGCAGCGGCACGACCATTTCTGGGAATGCCGCACCGCGATCGAGCCCCTGCCCTTCGTGAAGGACCTCAACGGCCTCGGCTTTCATCCCTGGGATCGCGGCTATGCCGGCAGCGTCGTCGATTTCGGTATCGCCGCCGGGCACAATTGGAATGTCGACCACGACTATTTCCAGCGCGTGGTCTGGCCGGCCATCGCCCATCGCTTCCCGGCGATGGAGGAGTTGCGGCTCCGTGAAAGCTGGGTCGGCCACTACGACCGCAATGCGCTGGACGGCAACATGATCCTCGGCAACTGGCCGGGACGGCTGGAGAATTTCTACATCGCCTGCGGCTTCTCCGGCCATGGCCTGATGCACGCGCCGGCGGTCGGTCGCGCGCTCGCGGAACTGGTGTTGCACGGCGGCTACCGGACTATCGATCTCTCACGCATGGGCTATGGTCGTGTCCTCGCTGGCGAACCCTACGCGGAAGCCGGCATCCGCTGATCGCGAACCGTCCCAAGGAAAATGACCATGGAATACCGCGTGCTCGGCCGCAGCGGCGTGAAGGTCAGCCGCCTCTGTCTCGGCACCATGCTGTTCGGCGGCCCGACCGACGTGCCGACCAGCGAACGCATGATCGCCCGCGCCCGCGACGCCGGCTTCAACTTCATCGACACCGCCGATCAATACCTGAACGGCCGGTCGGAGGAGGTGGTGGGCAAGGCCATCGCGAAGGAGCGGAACCGCTGGTTCCTGGCCAGCAAGATCGCCAACCCGAACGGCGCCGGCGCGCCGATCTTCGAGCGCGGCCTGTCGCGCCACTGGGTGATGCGCGGGGTCGAGGCCAGCCTGCGCCGGCTCGGCACCGATTGCATCGACCTGCTCTACCTGCATAAGGAAGACCACGATACGCCGCTCGAGGTCACCGTCTCCGCGATCGGCGACCTGATCCGGGCCGGCAAGATCCGCACCTTCGGCCTGTCCAACTACCGCGCCTGGCGCATCGCCGCGGTCGCCGCCGCCTGCGATCGCCTCGGCATCGACCGCCCTATTGCCTGCCAGCCCTATTACAACGCCATGAACCGTATGCCCGAGGTCGAGGTGCTGCCCGCCTGCGCCCATTTCGGCCTGGGGGTCGTACCCTACAGCCCGCTGGCGCGCGGCGTGCTGACCGGGAAATACGCGTCGCAGGGCGAGCCCTCGGCGGATAGCCGCGCCGGCCGCGGCGACAAGCGCATGATGGAAACCGAATGGCGGCCGGAATCGCTCGCGATCGCGCAGCGCATCAAGGCGCATGCCGAGGCGAAGGGCGGCAGCGCGACGGATTTCGCGCTCAACTGGGTGCTGAACAACAAGCTGGTGACCGGCGCCGTCGTCGGCCCGCGCACCGAACAGCATCTGGAGGATTATATCGGCGCGCTGAACTACCGCTTCACGGCGGAGGACGAGTTGCTAATCGACGCGCTGGTGCCGACCGGGCATCCGTCCACGCCAGGCTTCAACGACCCGAGCTACCCGATCCAGGGTCGCATGCCGGCGACCGGTGCCGAAGATCACCCGAAGGCGTAAATCTGCGCGCCAAAAAATGCTCTAGCCGATCGCCATCAGGGTCGCGTTGCCACCGGCGGCGGCGGTGTTGGTGCTGACGCTACGCTCCCGGCAGAGCAGCGCGACCGGATAATCCTCCCGTCCTTCGCGCAGCGTCATCGCATCCAGCGCGAAGACCGGCGCGACCGGGCCCGGCGCCGCCGCGACCTCGGCCAGCAGGGCAGAGAGCGCGTCGCCATCGCCTTCGAACAGCACGGCGTCGCAGGGTGGCGGCGCGCCGCCTTCAGCGACCGCAATACGCTTCGCCAGGGCGGCGGGAAGCGCATCGACAAGATCGGCGAAGCCCGCGCGCGCCACTGCAGGCGGCCGCAGGTGCACTGTATTGCCCGCGGCGAGCGCCGCCGCCACCTGCGCCATCAGCCCGAAACGGGTCGCCGGCACGCAGAACACCATGCCACGCGGATGCAGGCTGTAGCGGTTCGCCTCGCCCACCGGCCCCGGCAGATCGAGCGCTTCACCTGGCGGCACGCCCATGGCCAGCCTGTCGCAGCACGCGACACCCTCGCTCTCGCCCCGCTGCGCCAGCCAGTCGCGCCATGCAGCGAGCCCCGGCTCCCGCCGCTGTCCGCTGCCGGCCAGCAGGACCGGCGGCGATGCTGCCAGCAGCCGGTGGAGATAGAGCGGCCCGCCGGCCTTCGGGCCGGTGCCCGACAGCCCATGCCCCCCGAAAGGCTGCACGCCGACCACCGCGCCGATGACGTTGCGATTGACATAGATATTGCCGGCCGACACCCGCTCCGTCAGGCGCTGGATGGTCTCGTCGATGCGCGAATGCACCCCGAAGGTCAGGCCATAGCCGCTGGCGTTGATATCGGCGATCAGCGCGTCCATCGCGTCGCGCCGGAAGCGGAGCACGTGCAGCACCGGGCCGAAGACCTCCCGCTCCAGCTCCGCCACGCGGTCGATCTCGATCAGGGTCGGCGCCAGGAAGGTTCCGTGGCGGCAGGCTTCCGGCAGCGGCAGCGAATGGACCGTCCGGCCCTTGCCGCGCATCGCCTCGACATGGCGCAGCAGCCCGTCGCGGGCCTCGGCGCTGATCACCGGCCCGATATCGGTCACGAGACGGTCGGGGTTGCCGATCGCCAGCTCCTGCATCGCGCCCTGCAGCATCGCGAGCATGCGATCGGCCGCTTCCTCCTGCAGGCAGAGGATGCGGAGCGCCGAGCAGCGCTGCCCGGCGCTGTCGAAGGCGGAAGCGAGCACATCCGCCACCACCTGTTCGGTCAGCGCCGAGCTGTCCACCACCATGGCATTCTGCCCGCCCGTCTCCGCGATCAGCGGGATCGGGCGTCCATCCGGGCTGAGGCGCTGCGCGAGGCTCGCCTGGATATGCTTCGCGACCTCGGTGGAGCCGGTGAACATCACGCCCCGCACCCGGCTGTCAGCGACCAGTGCTGCGCCGATCGCGCCATCGCCCGGCAGGAGTTGCAGAGCGTCGGCGGGCACGCCCGCCTCGCGCAGGATGCGGACTGCGATGGCGGCGATCAGCGGTGTCTCCTCGGCGGGCTTGGCGATCACCGCATTGCCGGCGGCGAGTGCTGCCGCCACCTGCCCAGTGAAGATCGCGAGCGGGAAATTCCAGGGGCTGATGCAGGCGATGACGCCGAGCGGCCGGTGCGTGGCGTTGTCGAAGCCGTCGCGCGCCTGGCTGGCGTAGTAGCGGAGGAAGTCCACCGCCTCCCGCACCTCGGCCACCGCGTTGGGCAGGGACTTGCCGGCTTCGCGCACGATGGGGCCGAGCAGTGACGGCATCCGGTCTTCCAGGATATCGGCGGCGCGCAGCAGGCAGGCGGCGCGATCCCGCGGCGGCGTCGCCTGCCAGATCGGAGCGCCGGCCGCGGCCTGGGCGAGTGCAGCGGTCACCACCTCCGGCGTCGCCTCGACGACGTAGCCGACCAGGTCGCGGCGGTCGGCTGGGTTGTGCAGCGGCCGCCCTTCGCCTTCCACTTCGCCGCCGCCAAGCATCGGCGCCGCGGCGAGCGGCGCATCGCTGCCGGCCAGCAGCGCCGCCGCCAGCGAGCCCAGACGATGCTCGTTGGTGAGGTCGAGCCCGGCGCTGTTCGCGCGCGGCGGACCGAACAGCGCCCGCGGCAGCGCGATGCGTGGATGCGGCGCGCCGAGCGGCAGAATCGCGCGTGCTTCCTCCACGGGATCGGCGATCAGCGCCTCCACCGGCACCGCCGGATCGGCGATCCGATGCACGAAGGAGGAATTGGCGCCATTCTCGAGCAGTCGCCGCACCAGATAGGCGAGCAGCGTCTCATGCGTGCCGACCGGCGCGTAGATACGGCAGGGGCGGTTGAGCTTGCCGCGCCCCACCACCTCCTCATAGAGCGGCTCCCCCATCCCGTGCAGGCACTGGAACTCATATTGCCCGGCGTAGAAGTTCTGCCCGGCCATGGCATGGATGGCGGCCAGCGTCTGCGCGTTGTGGGTCGCGAATTGCGGGAAGACCGCGTCCGCCGCTGCCAGCAGCTTGCGCGCGCAGGCGAGGTAGGAGACGTCGGTGTGGACCTTGCGGGTGAATACCGGGAAGCCCTCCAGCCCATCGACCTGCGCGCGCTTGATCTCGCTGTCCCAATAGGCGCCCTTCACCAGCCGCAGCATCAGGCGATGGCCGCTGCGCCGCGCCAGGTCGATCAGCCAGTCCAGCACGGAGAAGGCGCGCTTCTGATAGGCCTGGACCACGAAGCCGATGCCGTTCCACCCCGCGAGCTCCGGCGCGAAGCAGAGCGCTTCCAGGATATCGAGCGACAGCTCCAGCCGGTCGGCCTCCTCGGCGTCGATATTGAGGCCGATGTCATAGCGCCGCGCCAGCACCGCGAGGCCGAGGACGCGCGGCAGCAGCTCCGTCATCACACGGTCCCGCTGCGCCCGTGCGTAGCGCGGATGCAGTGCCGAGAGCTTGATCGAGATGCCGGGCCCTTCATGGATGCCACGCCCGCCGCTGGCCTTGCCGATGGCGTGGATCGCCTGCTCGTAGTCGCGGAGGTAGCGTGCGGCATCGGCCGCGGTCGTCGCCGCCTCGCCCAGCATGTCGTAGGAGAAGCGGAAGCCCTTGGCTTCCATGCGGCGGCTGTTCGCCAGCGCTTCCGCGATGGTCTGGCCGGTGACGAACTGCTCGCCCATCATCCGCATCGCGAGGTCGACGCCCTTGCGGATCACCGGCTCCCCACCGCGGCCGATCAGGCGGGTCAGCGCGCCGGAGAGCCCTGCCTCGCTCGTGGTCGCGGTGAGCCTGCCGGTCACCACCAGCCCCCAGGTCGCCGCGTTCACGAACAGCGAGGGGGAATGGCCGAGATGCGCGGCCCAGTCGCCGCCGCTGATCTTGTCGCGGATCAGCGCGTCGCGCGTGGCCCGGTCGGGGATGCGGAGCAGCGCCTCGGCCAGGCACATCAGGGCGACGCCCTCATGCGAGGAGAGGGAGAATTCCTGCAGCAGCCCCTCGACACCGCCATGGCGATGCCTGGCGCGCAGCGCTTCCACCAACACCCGTGCCGTCTCGCGCACCTGGCCCGCGGCTGCGGCCGGCAGGGCGGCATTGGCGATCAGCAGGGGGAGGCACTCCTCCTCCGGCCGGCGATAGGCTTCGGTGATCCGCGCCCGGAGCACGGTCTGCGGCTGCACGCCCTGGGCGAATTCCAGGAAAGGTTGCACCTGGCCCGACGCAACCTCCTCATCGAGGATGGCGACGGCGGCGCCGGCCGCCTCCCCCGGGAAGGGATCGCCACGTTCGATGCCGTCGAGCGCCGTGATGATCGCCTGCTTGACCAGCCAATGCGGCGTCCGCCCCTGGGCCTCGGCGGCGGTCTTCAGCCGCGCCCGCAGGTCGTCGGCAATCTTCACCCCGATGGTCGTGGTGGCCATTCTCCGCCCTTCCTCAGCCGAGCCTATTGTGCCGACCCGACACGGGTGATACCCATTCCAGCCAAGAAAGCGCAACCCTTCTCAAGCAAGGTTGCACCGACGGTACCGGCACCGTTCAGGAGGACCAAGAGATGGCGGCATCCCCAGCCAGCACCGACATCGCCATCATCGGCGCGGGCAGCATCGGGATCGCGGTCGCCTACCATCTCGTCCGTTGCGGCCTGAAGGATGTGGTCCTGGTGGAGGCCGGGGGCCCCATGGCCCTCACCTCCGCCCAGTCGGGGGAGAATTACCGCAACTGGTGGCCGCATCCGGTGATGACCGCCTTCACCGACGACAGTATCGGGCAGTTGGAAGCGATCGCGCGCGAGACCGGCAACCGCATTCACATGACCCGGCGGGGCTATGCCCTGGCAACGCGGCGCGCCAATCCCGCCGACCTCATCGATGATCTGCACCATGGCTATGGCGCGGAGGGCGGGCAGCGGATCCGGGTTCATGACGGGACGTCCCCCGGGCTCTACCAGCCCGCCATGTCCGCGGACTGGGAAGCCGCGCCGGACGGCGTGGACGTGCTGCTGGATCCGGCACTGATCCGGGCGCATTTCCCGAGCTTCGCGCCCGATATCGCCGCCATCCTCCATATCCGCCGCGCCGGCGACATCAGCGGCCAGCAGCTCGGGCAATACATGCTCGAGGCGATCCGCGCCGCCGGCGGCCGCCTGTGCCGCGCCCGCGTCACCGCCATCGAGGGCGGCACCCCCTTCGCCCTGCATCTCGACACCGCCGAAGGCCCCGCCACCCTGCGCGCCGACCGCGTGGTGAATGCAGCCGGGCCCTTCCTCGGCGCCATCGCCGCGATGCTCGGCGAGAACCTGCCGGTCGCCTGCGTCTATCAGCAGAAGATCGCCTTCGAGGACCGGGAGGCCGCCATCCCGCGCGGCATGCCCTTCGCGATCGATCTCGACGGCCAGCAGATCCCCTGGACGGAGGAGGAGCGCGCCATCCTCGCCGCCGAACCGGAGACCGCGGCGCTGCTCGCGCCGATGCCCGGCGGCATCCACTGCCGGCCGGATGGCGGCGACCTCGGCAAATGGATCAAGCTCGGCTGGGCCTATAACCGCACCGCCAGCGACCCGGCCGGCGAACCCCTGGTCAATCCGCAATTCCCGGACACGGTGCTGCGCGCGGCGAGCCGTCTGAACCCCATGCTCGCCGCCTATATCGGCCGCCTGCCGCGCAATGCGCGGCACTATGGCGGCTTCTACGCCATGACGCCGGAGAACTGGCCGCTGATCGGCCCGATGCGCGGGCAGGGTGCCTACCTGGCGGGCGCGCTGTCCGGCTTCGGGACCATGGGCGCATGTGCGACCGGCGCGCTCTGCGCGGCCTGGGTCGCGGGCACGCCGCTGCCAGCCTATGCGCCGGCGCTGAGCCTGGCACGCTACGACGACCAACCCTTGATGGCCGAACTCGCGGCGCTCAACAGCAAGGGCGTCCTCTGACACCACCAACGAAGAACGCAGGGAGTTCATGGGATGAAACGGGTGATTGCGGGCTGCCTCGGCGCCCTCGGCGCACTGTTCCTCGCGACGCAGGCCTCGGCCGGGCCGGCGGTCGATGCCATCCGCGCCCGCGGCACGCTGCGTTGCGGCGTGCAGGGGCCTTCCAATCCGGGCTTCGGCGCCCCGGATTCGCAGGGTGTCTGGCGGGGCTTCAACATCGACCTCTGCCGCGCCGTGGCACTCATGGTGCTGGGCGATGCGTCCAAGATCACGGTCGTCCCGCTCTCGACCCAGGCGCGCTTCCCGGCGATGCAGTCGGGCGAGATCGACATCATGACCAACAGCACGACCTGGACGATGCAGCGCGACACCCAGCTCGGCTTCAACTTCCCGGCGATCCTCTACTACGACTACCAGGGGATCATGGTCCGGCGCTCCGCCGGCATCACCAGTGCCGCGCAGCTTGCCGGCGCCACCATCTGCGTGCCCCCGGGAACGACGACGGAGCTGAACCTGACCGACTGGTTCCGCGCCCGCCGCATCAGCTTCACGCCGCTGGTGATCGAATCCCGCGTCGACCTCACCCGGGCCTATGACGCCGGGCGCTGCGATGCCATCACCTATGACGCGACCATCCTTTATGCGCAGCGCACCACGCTGCAGAACCCGGCCGACCACATCGTGCTGCCGGACCGCCTGTCGAAGGAGCCGCTCAGCATCACCGTGCGCCACGGCGACGACCAGTTCCACGACATCACCGGCTGGGCGGTGTTCACGCTGATCAATGCGGAGGAGCTCGGCATCACCCAGGCCAATGCGCGCGAGCAGCTCAGCAATCCGGACCCGCAGATCCGCCGGCTGCTGGGGGCGGACCGCGGCCTCGGCGAAGGTCTCGGCATCAGCGACGATTTCGGGCTGCGCCTGATCGAGACGCTCGGCAATTACGGCGAGATCTTCGAGCGCAACCTCGGCAGTGGCTCGGCGCTCGGCATCGAACGCGGGCTGAACCGCTTGTACACCAATGGCGGCATTCTCTACGCGCCGCCGAATCGGTGACACCCGACGGCCGCGATCCCTCCGGCATGGAAGGCTCGCGGCCGGAGCGGCGGAGCGCCCTTACTTCGCCTTCTGGAAAGCCTCGAAGAAGGCGGTCGGCTTGGTGATGCGGTTCTCCATCTTCTGGAGCACGCCCAGCTCCGCCGCCTTCTTCAGATAGGCGCCCCAGGCCGGATCGGCGGCCATCGCATTGCGCCGCCGCTCGCGGTCGCCCTGGTCAGCATAGCCCCAGAGATGCACCACGGTGTTCAGCGAGCCTTCCACCGTCGTGTACCAGCCGAGGCAGTTCTCCAGATACTTCTTCTGCAGCGGCCAGGCCTCTTCCTCATAGAGCTTGACGAAATCGGCCAGGCGGTTCGGCACGCAGGTGTAGATGCGGACGTCGACGATCATCGGGATGCGGTTCCTCCAGTGGCAAGGACCGCATCCTGCCCTGGCTTGGGCCGCGCGCCTACTGGACCTCGACCGTGGTCAGGTCCTGGAACCAGCTCTGCGCGGAGACGAAGCCGCGCACCCGCCGGCTCATGGCGCGCGGGTTGAGGTCATGGACGATCCAGAGCCAGGGCGCGTCGTCGACCAGCCGCTCATGCGCGGCGCGCAGCAGCGCCTGGATACGCGCCGGGTCGGTCGCGGTCTCCAACTCCGCGAAAGCCTCGTCGAAGCGCTGATCGCGCCAATGCCCGGAATTGGAGCCGCGCGGCGCGAAATTCGAGGACAGGAACCAGCGTGCCATCTGTGACGGGTCGGAGGAGACGAGGCTGATATTCGTCGCATCCGCGCCCAGCCATTGCGGCTGGTCGGGCGCCACCCGCTGCGAGCCCAGCAGGGTGTTCCACTCGACGACCTCGAAGCCGATCTCGACGCCGCAATTCTCCCGCATGGACTGCTGCAGGAACTCGTTCATCGGCAGCGGCAGCATCTGGCCGGAGCCGGAAGGCGAGATCGCGATCTTCAGCCTGAGCGGCCGCTGCGCGGTGTAGCCGGCCTCGGCCAGCAGCGCCCGGCCGCGGGTGGCGTCCAGGGTGTAGCGGTTCTGCGGGCTGCCGAAACGCGGGTCGTCCGGCTTGAAGAAGCCGGTGGAAGGCTCCGCCGTGCCGTTCAGCAGCGCGACCATGCCACCGCGGTCGAAGCAGTAGTTCAGCGCCTGGCGCACCCGGACATCGGCCACCGGGCTGTTGGCGCGCCCGGCGGCGAAGACCCAGGGCCAGACATGCGGGTAGGAATTGGTCACCACCTGGAAGCCGGCCTGCCGCAATGAGGGAATGGCATCGGGCGGCGGCACCTCGATCCAGTCCACCTGGCCCGAACGCAGCGCGGCGAGGCGGGTGTTCGCCTCCGGCATCGGCAGCAGCACCACGCGATCGAGCCGGGGGCGCCGCGCTTCGTCCCAATAGGTGGCGTTGCGGCCGAGCTCGGCCGACTGGCGCGGCACGAAGCGAGTCAGGCGGAAGGGCCCGGTGCCGGCCGGGGGCAGCGCCGCGACGCGCGACCAGTCGCGCCCGCCCTGCTCGAAGGAGGCCGGCGAGGTGAAGAGGATCAGCGTTGCCAGATAAGGCCAGTAGGAGACCGGGCGCGTGGTCTCCATCTCGACGGTGAAGTCGTCGGTCTTGCGATAGGCGCCGAGCACCGGGATGCGGCCGCGGGCGATGGCGCTGCCGGTCTGGTCGAATTGCGGGCTGTCGGTGCGGAAGAAGCGGTCGAGGTTCCAGATCACCGCATCGGCGTTGAACGGCGTGCCGTCATGGAAGGTGACACCCCGGCGCAGGTGGAAGCGCCAGACATTGGGGTTGCCGGCGTCCTGTTCCCAGCGTTCGGCGAGGCCGGGACGGATATCGGCCGGGTGGTCGGCGCGGGAGAGGTCCCACTGCACCAGCGGCTCGAAGATCGGGTAGCCGAGGAAGCGCATGCCCTCATAGCCGTTGTTGGGCATGCCGCTCGTGGTCGGCACGTCGGCCGCCGTCATCGCGATCCTGAGGGTGCGCGGCTGCTGCGCCTCGGCCGGAGCGCCAGCCAGCACACCCGACACGGCTAGGACCGTAGCGCCCAGAAGGCGCACGGGCGAAAACACCATCCCCAGATCTCCTCGTCCGACCGGCGGCGAAACACCGCCGGCGACGAGACATGCAAGGCGTGGGCCGGAGCCGCTCCGGCCGCAGGCCGGGCGCGTCCCGGTCTATTGCACCTCGATCCGGGTCAGGTCCTGGAACCAGCTCTGGGCCGGGGTGAAATTGCGCACGCGCCGGGACATGGCCCGGGGATTGAGGTCGTGCACGATCCAGAGCCAGGGCGGATTGTCGACCAGGCGCTCATGCGCCCGCGCCAGAAGCTCGGTGATGCGGGCGGGGTCGCGCTCCTGCTCCAGCGCGGTGAAGGCAGCATCGAAGGCCTCGTCGCGCCAATGGCCGGCATTGGAGCCGCGCGGGGAGGCGTTCACGCCCAGGAACCAGCGGGCCATCTGCGACGGGTCCGACGACACCAGGCTGATGTTCACCGCATCGGTACCGAGCCAGGCCGGCTGGTCCGGCGCGGCGCGCAGCGCGCCGAGCAGGGTGTTCCACTCCACCACCTCGAAGGCGATGTCGACGCCGCAATTCTCCTTCAGGGAGGCCTGCAGGAACTCGTTCATCGGCAGCGGCAGCATCTGGCCGGAGCCGGAGTTGGAGATCCCGACGCGCAGCCGCAGCGGGCGCTGGGCATTGTAGCCGGCCTCGGCCAGCAGGGCGCGGCCGCGCGCCGCATCCAGCCGGTAGCGGTTCTGCGGGTTGCCGAAGGCCGGGTCGTTCGGCTTGAAGAAGGCGACCGAGGGCTCGGCCAGGCCGTTCAGCAGCGCCACCATCCCTTCGCGGTCGATGCAGTAATTCAGCGCCTGCCGCACCCGCACATCGGCGACCGCGCTGCCGGCGCGGCCGGCTGCGAAGACCCAGGGCCAGACATGCGGGTAGCTGCCGGTCGAGATGGTGAAGCCGGCGCCGCGCAGCGACTGCACCGCATCGGGGGGCGGCACCTCGATCCAGTCCACCTGACCGGAGCGCAGCGCGGCGAGCCGCGTGTTCGCCTCCGGCATCGGCAGCAGGGTGATGCGCTCCAGCCGAGCCCGGTTGTTGGCGTCCCAGTAATTGTCGTGGCGGGTGAGCTCCGCCTGCTGGCGCGGCACGAAGCGGGTCAGGCGAAAAGGCCCGGTGCCGGCGGCGGGAAGCGATGCGACACGTCCCCAGTCGCGCCCCGCCTGCTCGAAGCTCTGCGGCGAGGTGTAGAGGATATAGACCACGAGGTAGGGCCAGTAGGAGATCGGCCGCACCGTCGTCATCTCGACGGTGAATTCGTCGATCTTCCGATAGCTCTCAAGGCCTGCGACGCGGCCGCGCACGATCGCGCCGCCGGCCGCATCGGCCTGCGGGCTGTCGGTGCGGAAGAAGCGATCGAGGTTCCAGATCACCGCATCGGCGTTGAAGGGTGCGCCATCATGGAAGGTGACGCCGCGGCGGAGCTGAAAGCGCCAGACTTTGGGGTCGTTGGCGTCCTGCTCGTACCGCTCCGCGAGTCCCGGCCGCACGCCGGCCGCCTGGGCCGGGTTCGAGAGATCCCAGAGGATCAGGGATTCGAACACCGGATAGCCCAGGAAGCGCATCCCTTCGTAGCCGTTGTTCGGCATGCCGGTGGTGGTCGGCACGTCGCTCGCGGTCATCGCGATGCGCAATGTCCGCGGCTGTTGCGCCGCCGCCGGCACGGCCATGGCGAGCACGGTGGCAGCGGCGAGCGCCGCGGCCTTGATGGGTCTCATGGATCGTTGCTCCGTCATGGGTCGGCCGGGGCCGGCGGCGCGGGAGCGCGCTTGCTCTCCACGCAGAAGGGATTGAAGGCGCGCTCCCAGCCGCCGTTGAGGCCGCAGGAGGTACAGCCGCCGAGCAGCAGCAGGGCGGCGATGGCGAGGAGCCGCAGAGATCGCTTGGAAACGGCGGCGGCGGAGGCGTGACGAGGGATTTTTCGTCCCTGGCGTGTCGGCTGACGCAGCCGATGCTGATGGCATCGGCGAGGAAGACGGCGCGGCAGGGGCGGAAAAGACCCGACAGGCCGACCCGCAGCTGTTTCCAAGCGATCTCTCAGCATCATTCGGGGCGGATGCCGGCGTCGCGGATCAGGCGGCCCCAGCTCTCCGTCTCCGTCGCAAGGAGCCGCGCCAGGAAGGCGGCATCGCCGGTCTGCAGCGCGACGCCCTGCTCGGCCAGCCTGGCGCGCAGGCCGGCATCCTCGGTCGCGACGCGCAGCACGGCACCGAGTCGGTCGAGCACCGGCTGCGGCGTGCCGACCGGTGCGAAGAGGCCCTGCCAGAAGACGCCGTCGAAGCCCGCCAGCGTCTCCGCCACCGGGGGCACATCCGGCAGCAGCGGCAGGCGGTCCTTCGAGGAGATGGCGATCGCACGCGTGGCGCCTTCCCGCACCACCGGCAGCGCTTCGAGCACGGCGGCGAACATGCCCTGGATGCGCCCTGCCCGCAGATCGATCAGCGCCGGCGCGCCGCCGCGATAGGGGATGTGCACGACATCGATCCCGGCCTCGCGGCGGAACATCTCGAGGCAGAGGTGGTTCACCGCGCCGGTGCCGGAGCTGCCGAAATTCAGCCGGCCGGGATTGGCCTTGGCATAGGCGATCAGCTCCGCCGTGCTGCGCGCCGGCACATCCGGATGCAGGTGCAGCACGAAAGGCGTGCGATAGGCCATGCCGACCGGCGCCAGTTCCTGCCGCGGATCGCGCGGCGTCAGGCCCGGCTGCAGCGCCGGATTGATGGCGAGCGAGGTCGTGCCCATCAGCAGCGTGTGGCCATCCGGCCGGCTCTGCGCGACCTGGGTCGCGGAGACGGAGGTGGCGCCGCCCGGCTTCGGATCGACCACGATCGGCTGGCCGAGCTCGCGCTGGATGCGTTCCGCGATGGCCCGGGTGGCAAGGTCGGTCACGCCCCCCGGTGCATAGCCAGTCACCATGGTGACCGGCCGGGCCGGCCATTCCCCCTGAGCGCTGGCCGCGCGCGGCAGGATGCCGGCAGCAAGGCCCGCAAGCAGCAGGCTGCGACGGTCGGTCATGCGTTTCCCCCGAATCTGGCACGGAGAGTGACACGCCGCCGGTGACAGACAAGCGTCGAGATCAGCTCATGAATTAGCCATATTGCTTTATAATTGATCCAAAACTGCCTCTCGATACCGGATTGCCTTTCTTTGTGGCAACACGGCAGACTTGCTGCACCGCAACACCCCGGAGCTTATCCGATGACCCTCCGCACCAGCCGCCGCGGCCTGCTTGCCGTCGCTGCGGCAAGCGCCCTGCCCTGGGATCTGGCCCATGCCCAGGGCACGCCGAACACGAACCTCCGCGTCGGCATGACGGCGTCGGCGGTGCCGCTTCCCAACGGCATGCCCGACCAGGGCGCCGAAGGTCATCGCTTCATGGGCATCACCCTCTACGACCACCTGGTCATGTGGGACCTGTCGAAGGCTGATGGGCCGGCGCCGCTGCGCCCGGGCCTGGCGACCGCGTGGCGGATCGATCCCAACGATCCCAAGCGCTGGATCTTCACCATCCGCGAGGGCGTGAAGTTCCATGACGGCAAGATCCTGACCGCCGAGGACGTCGCCTTCTCCTACGATCGCTGCTTCAAGAACGACGCGCCGCATTACGATGCGCGCGGCTCCGCCCAGGTGCGCAGCCGCATGCCGACCATCGCGAAGTGGTACGCCGAAGGGCCGAACACCTTCATCATCGAGACCCGCGTCGTCGACAGCCTGGTGCCCTATGGTGCCACCTGGGTCGGCATCACCAATCAGCAGGCGTGGGAAGCGGCGGGGCGCGACAATGACCGCTTCCTCAACCAGCCGGTCGGCACCGGTCCCTTCAAGCTGGAGAGCTTCAACATCCGCGAACGCGCGGTGCTGGTGCGCAATCCGGATTACTGGGAAGCGGCGCGCATCCCGAAGGTCGGCCGCGTGACGCTGATGCCCTTGCCGGAACCCAATACCCGCGTCGCTGCGCTGCGTTCCAACCAGGTGGACTTCATCGAGGCGCCGCCGCCCGACGCCATCCCGGCGCTGCGGCAAGCGGGCCTCAACATCACCTCCAACCAATACGGCCACAACTGGACCTGGCACTTCTCGCTGCTCGAGGGTTCGCCCTGGCGCGATCTGCGCGTGCGCCGCGCCGCCAACCTGGCAATCGACCGCAGCGGCATGAAGGACATGCTGGGCGGCATGATGCTGGAAGGCGGCGGGCTGGTGCCAGTCGGCGGCCCCTGGAATCCGGTGCGCAGCCCGCGCCTCGCCTACAACCCGAACGCCGCCCGCGCATTGCTGGCCGAAGCCGGGATCACGCCGCGCAACCCGATGCGCACCAAGGTCGCGATCTCCTCCTCCGGCTCCGGCCAGATGCAGCCGCTGGCGATGAACGAAGCCCTGCAGCAGCAGCTCAAGGAAGTCGGCATCGAGATCACCTTCGAGGTGTTCGAATGGAACACCCTGCTCTCGACCTGGCGGGAGGGGGCGCGGTCGCCATCGGTGCGCGGCTGCACCGCGATCAACGTGAGCTACACCGCGCTCGATCCCTACACGGCGCTGATCCGCCTGCTGAAGTCGGACCTGGTGCCGCCGGCGGCGAACAACTGGGGCTACCTGAACGACCCTGATTATGACGGGCTGATCAACCGCATCTACCAGACCTTCGAACCCGCGGCGCAGGACGCGTTGCTGAAGGAGTTGCACGACAAGGTGTTGGACGACGCGCTGATGCTCTTCGTGGCCCACGACATGAATCCGCGCGCCATGAACACCCGCGTGCGCGGCTTTGTGCAGGCACAGAGCTGGTTCCAGGACCTGACGCCGATCAGCATGGGCTGAGCCAAGCACGAGCTGGGCCCAATCCGGCGGCATCACAAGGGCGCGCATCGCCGCACTGTGGTGCCGCCTGCCAAATGGCTGCCATGGTTTCTCCACGATGGCGGTTCCAAGTGATTCTCATGACGCGCCGGCTTGCCCGGCGCCAAGAGGATGGAACCGTGAGCCAGTCGCATCGCCGACCCCGCCGCACCCTGCGGCGGGCTGCCATCGCTGCCCTGCCGATCGCGCTGCTGACGGGTGTTCCCGGCCTGGCAGCGCAAGGCAAGGGCCAGCCGTCGGCCACCACCACGGAGCGGCCGCCGAAGCCGGGCGGCATCGCGCCCGCGCCGCAGGAGGAGCCGCCGGAAGCGGCTCCCCCGCCGGCAGCCGAAGCCGGACCGCCGCCGGTCGAGGCGGAGCCGCCGGCAGCGGAAGCCGGGCCGCCGCCCGGCCAACCCGTGCCCGGCAGCCCCACCCCGCCCCAGGGCCAGGCAGCGCAGCCTGCACCGGACGAGGATGGCGAGACCGCGGAGGAGCCGCCGGCCCGCGTCGGCCGGCTCGCGCGCATCCAGGGCAATGTCGGCTTCCGCCCCTCCGGCGAGGAGGACTGGACACCGGCCCAGGCGAATATCCCGCTTGTCGCCGGCAACGCGATCTACACCGCCCCCGGCGCGCGCGCCGCGCTGCAGGTGAACCAGACCCGCATCGCCCTCGATGGCGGCAGCGACTTCCAATTCGCGCGGCTCGATGACGGCGGCACGGTCGTGACCTTGCCGCGCGGCAGCGTTTACTTCGAGGCGCAGGGCCTGCTGGAGCAGGAGACGATCGAGATCGTCACCCCGAGCGGCAGCCTCGTGATCACCGGCGATGGCCGCTACCTGGTGGAGGCCGGGCAGCCGCCGGAAGCACCGGGCGGCTTCCGTCCGGCCCGCTTCAGCGTCCTCGACGGCGAAGCCCGGTTCGTGGCGCAGACGCTGGAGCAGCCGCTCGGCCCCGGGCAGGCGCTGGTTTTCGAGAGGGAGGCCCCGACGCTCGCGCGCGCCGCGGTCGCGATGCCGCTGATCGCCTGGGCGACGGCCCTCTCCGCCAAGGCACCGACGCCGGCCGTGGCTCGCCAAATGACCGGCGCCGAGGATCTCGGCCTCTATGGTCGCTGGGACCGCAACCCGGACTATGGCGACGTCTGGTATCCCGAAGTTGAGGCGAGCTGGGTTCCCTATCGCCAGGGCCGCTGGGTCTGGCGCGATCCCTGGGGCTGGACCTGGCTCGACGACCGCCCCTGGGGCTTCGCGCCCTTCCACTACGGCCGCTGGGTGCAGATCGGGCCGCGCTGGGCCTGGGCGCCGCAGCCGGAGCGGGTCGTGGTCGTCGAGGAGGCTTGGCGCCCGCGGCGCCCGATCTGGGCGCCGGCGCTGGTCGCCTTCGTGGGCGGCGTGGCGCTCGGGCCGCGGGGCCCTGGCGTCGCCTGGGTGCCGCTGGGCCCGCGCGAGCCTTACTACCCTTGGTTCCGCGCCTCGCCGCGCTATGTGCGGGGGGTGAACTTCTTCGCGGTGCGCGATCCCCGCGATCCGGAGCGGCGCTGGCGCGAGTATCGCCGCGAATGGGCGGGGCCGCGTCCGGGCTTCGGCGGGCCGCCCGGTCCGCGTCCGGGCTTCGGCCCGCCGCCGCGCGCCTTCGAAGGACCCTTCGCGAACCGCGTCGCGCTGACCGCGGTGTCGGCGCCCGACATGACCGGCAGCCGCCCATTGCGCGGCGTGCCGCAGGCCGGGGTGGTCATGCCGCCCGGCTTCGGTCCGCGCCCCGGCGGTCCCGGCGGGGCGCCGACGCTTGCCGCGCCGCCGCCGCCTTCCGGCCAGACCCTGGGCGTGACACGCGCAGTGGCCGGGCGCATCGGGGTGCCACCAGGCAGCGTGATGGCGACGCCGCGCCGCGACGGTCCGCCGCCACAGACCCATGTGCCGTTGACCGCCGGCCGGCCCGGCTTCGGCCCGCAAGGACAGGCGGGACGGCCTGACCTGGCCCAGGGCGGCGTTCCGCAGGCGGCGTCGGGTCCGCAGGGCGGGCCGCCGCAGGCCGGCCCTGGTGGAGCCCCACAGGGTGGGCCGCCGCAGGCAGGCGCGCCGGGTGGTCCCGGGCTTGGCGCCGCG